>CAVTNK010000004.1:0-1014071 GCA_963736045.1 uncultured Actinomycetes bacterium
CGTGGTCGAGGGCGCTGAGCTCCCTTGCGACCGCCTCGACGTGCTCGTTGACCTCGTGGGGCTGTGACCACGAGAACGGGGTGACGAGACAGATACGCGCAGACCCATGGCTCGAAACGAGTGTAGTGCCGGAGGCGGCGCAGGATAGAGTTTCTCCATGACTGACGTGACCATCGAGGTGCGTGAGAACGGCCCGTATCTGATGACGGGAGAGGTGCAGGTGTTCGACGCAGAGGGACGCGCCTTCGAGCGCCCCCAGGGAAGTGCGATCGCACTCTGTCGCTGCGGTCACTCGTCCAACAAGCCATTTTGCGACGGCACCCACAAGAAGATCGGCTTCCATGCCGACGACCCGGCTCCGCGGGTGGGGTAGCTCGACGCGAGCGGCCCGCTGACGCGAGCCGCTCGAGGGTTGCGCCTGTTGAGGTCGGTCAGGCCTTCGCCGGCGCAGCCTTGGTCTTCGTCCGGGACGTCTCCCTGATGAAACGCTCGATTGCCTCGTGCGCCTCGTCGTCTCTGATCTGCTTGGGCGGCGACTTCATCAGGTACGAGCTCGGAGCCTCGAGCCCGCCCGAGATTCCGTTGTTCAGTGCGAGCTTGGCGAGACGGACGGCGTCGATGACGATTCCCGCGGAGTTCGGCGAGTCCCAGACCTCGAGCTTGAGCTCGACGTTCAGGGGCACGTCGCCGAAGGCCGAACCCTCCATCCGGATGTACGCCCACTTGCGGTCGGTCAGCCACGGCACGTAATCCGACGGCCCGACATGGACGTTGCCCGCCCCGATGTCGTAGTCGAGCATCGACGTGACAGCGTTCGTCTTCGAGACCTTCTTCGACTCCAGCCGATCACGCTCGAGCATGTTCAGAAAGTCGGAGTTGCCGCCGACGTTCAGCTGCATCGTCCGGTCGAGATGCACGCCACGGTCGCCGAAAAGCGTGGTCAGAACACGGTGCGTGATCGTTGCCCCGACCTGCGACTTGATGTCGTCGCCGATGATCGGAACGCCGGCTTCCTCGAACCGCTTCTGCCAGTACTTCTCGCGGGCGATGAACACCGGCATGCAGTTCACCATCGCACAACCGGCGTTCAGGATCTGCTCCGTGTACCACTTGGTTGCCTCTTCTGAGCCGACGGGGAGGTAGTTGACGACGACGTCGGCTCCGGTCTCCTGGAGGATGCCGACCACGTCGTCGGTCGCGCCGTTCGTCTTCTCGACGACCTCGGAGAGATACTTGCCGATGCCGTCGTGCGTCATGCCGCGCGACACCGTGATGCCGGTCTTGGGCACATCGGCGAACTTGATCGTGTCGTTCGGATGCGCCCAGATCGCGTCTGCGAGATCGACGCCGACCTTGCCCTCGACCACGTCGAACGCTGCGACGAACTCGATGTCGGAGATGTGGTAGCCGCCGAGGTTCACGTGCATGAGGCCCGGCACGGTCTGGTCGCTCGGGGCGTTCTTGTAGTACTCGACCCCCTGTAGAAGCGAGTTTGCGCAGTTCCCAGCGCCGATGAGCGCGACGCGCACCTTGCCGCTTTCACGGGCACGGCCGTTCTTGGCTCCGTTCGTAGAGGCCATGGCTTCCTTTCGATGATGAGATGTGAGTGGGACCTCGAGCGCACTTGCCAGCATGCGGAGGACGACGTCGTTCGTCGTCGATCCGGCGCGGCGAGCCTCCGCCTCGAGTCTGTCCTTGAGCTCCAGCGGGACGCGGAGGAGGACGACGGGGCTCGCTCCCGGAAGGGTGTTCCTGCGCCCGGTCGGTCGGTGCGAAACTCCGAACGCTTCGGCGAGGATCCCGACCGCGACGTCGTTGAGGCTGGTCTGGCGGCGGGCCGTCTCGCGAACGAGAGCCCGCTTCAACGAAGCGGGCATCCTGACGATCATGCCGGTCCTTCGTGAAGTGCTAGCAGCCAAAGTGCTAGCAAGTATAGGCGACGTCGGGCGGCAGAGAGGAGACTGCTAGCGAAGTTGCTGATCTCGAAGCTGGGCGCGCACGCTCCAGATGCGCTGGAGCACGGTGACCCAGGCCGTCGCTGCAAGCAGGTAGATAGCCCACGGCAGCCCGCCCCATGGCGCGAGCACGAGACCGACCGTGATCACCCCAACCCGTTCAGCCCTGCTGCCGATGCCAACATCCCCGCGCAAGCCGAGTGCTTCCGCTCGGGCGCGCGTGTAGCTGACGAGAAACGAACCGGCGACGGCAGCGAACGAGAAGGCGAGCGCGACGTGGTTTCCGGCTCGCGCGAACACGAGGCCGATCGAGCCGAGCATGAACGCCTCGCCGATGCGATCGGTGGTCGAGTCGATGAACGCACCGAACGGCGTCGCCTTGGCGCCGGCTCTCGCCAGGGCGCCGTCGAGGATGTCGAGCACCGAGCCGAGAACGAAGAGGGCGGCGCCGAGCCAGAAGAAGAGGAGCTCGTCTCGGTACTGGAAGTGGACGACGACGCTGCCGGCGATACAGAGAAGGACACCCGAGATCGTGAGCGCGGTCGGCGTGAGCTTTGTCTGCGCGAGGCCGCTCATCGAGCGCGACGCCAGGCGTCGCGCTTCGTCCGTGTAGGTCTGCTTCAACCGCTGAGGGGTTGCACTCCGAGTCACGCTCGCCACGCTAGCAGCGAGCTGCCAGCAAGCCTGCTGCTAGGTGCCCCGCGGGGCTGGCTCGCGGCGCTCGTTCCGCCAGCGCCGGATCGCATCCCGGTAGACGATGGCGCCCGCGAGGAGCGCGACGATCGCGCCTGCGAGGCAGTCGAGCCAGAAGTGGTTGGCGGTCGCCATGACCGAGAAGCAGACCCAGGCGGGCCAGAGGAGCCAGATCCCCTTGAACCACCAGCGCGTGACGACGTATGCCATCGTGATGCCGACGATCAGCGCGTCGGCTGCGTGCAGGCTCGGCATGGCCGCGTACTGGTTGGAAGCCAGCTCGATCACGCCGCTTCCGTGGTTCAGCGAGCCGAACTGTGCGAGCGTGTCGCCGAAGCCGGCGCCCGGGAACATCCTGGGCGGTGCGGTCGGATAAACCACGTAGCCGATGAAGCCGATAGCGGCGGCGAGCAGGACCCAGTTTCGAAACGTCTTGAAGTACTCGTTCCGGCGCAGGTAGACCCAGAGCAGGGCCGAGCCGAGCACGGCGAACTCCGACATCCAGTACGTCCACGAGACGGCGAGCTCGAGCACGTCCGACGACGCCGCGACCTTCTGGAAGGTGATCTCGAAGAGATCGCCGATCCGATGCTCGGTATTGATCACCCAGCGGCCGTGGTCGAGAGCCAGCACTCGGTCGTGTCCGGCAAGACCGCGCACGACCTGATAGACGATCAGGAAGCCGAACCAGATCGCGAGCTGCCGACCGAAGTCGCGCCAACCGCGCGGCAAATACCGCTTTCCGACGGCAACCACCAACGTGGTCATGCCGGAGTTCCTCCCACTGGCGCCACGACGCGAGGATTTTAGCGCTTCCGGCGGCGTGGTTCCATCCCCGGCCACTCTTTTGCTCTCGCCCATACTCCATGCGGTGACAAACGTGCTCTTCGTGTGCGTGGGCAACGCCGGACGCTCGCAGATGGCTCGCGCGTTCTTCGAGCGGACCGGGGGCGACTCACGGTCGGCAGGGACTCGTCCATCACGCGAGCTCGACGCGAACGTGGTCACGGCGATGTACGAGCTGGGGGTGGATATCGCCGGCCGGGTCCCGCGAGTCGTCGAGCGTGCCGACGTCGAATGGGCCGACCTCGTAGTCACCATGGGTTCAGCGCGGGATTGCCCTGTCGTGCCCGGCCCCGAGTACCGTGACTGGCCGATCGAGGATCCGATCGGCAAGAGTCTCGAGGACACGCGACCGATCCGCGACGAGATCGTCAAGCGTGTGGAGATGCTGGCCGAGGAGCTGCGCCTCGCCGGTCGCTAGCCGCCGATGTGGCTCATCTCGACCTTCGGGCCACCGGCTGTCTCGGCCGAGCGGATCTCCGAGTAGCGATCGCCTCGTGCGAGCCAGATTCGTGAGATGGCCTCGTCCAGCTCCTCGTCAGCGCCAGCGCTTCGAACGAGTGCACGTAGGTCATGGCCTCGCGCTGCGAAGAGGCACGTAAAGAGCCGGCCCTCGGCAGAGAGGCGGGCGCGGGTGCACGTCCCGCAAAACGGATTGGTCACCGATGCGATGACGCCGAGTTCGCCGGCGCCGTCCCGGTAGCGCCAGCGGCGCGCGACCTCGCCTGGGTAGTTGGGCTCGACGCTCTCGAGCGGGAACTCGGCCTCGACGGCGGCGACGATCTCGGAAGCGGAGACGACGTCATCCATCCGCCAGCCGTTCGTCTGTCCGACGTCCATGTACTCGATGAAGCGCAGGATGCAGCCAGTGCCGCGGAAGTGCCGTGCCATCTCGACGATGCTTCCGTCGTTGACGCCGCGCTTGACGACCATGTTGACCTTGACCGGCGCCGAGGCCCACCGCCAAGGCAGCATCGATCCCGTCGAGAACTCGCGCGGCCGGGAAGTCGACGTCGTTCATGGCCTGGAACACCTCGTCGTCGAGCGAGTCGAGGCTGACGCTGACGCGGTCGAGGCCCGCATCGGCAAGCGCGAGCGCCTTCTGGGGGAGAAGTGCGCCGTTGGTCGTCATCGTCAGCTCGACGCCGTCGATCTGCGCCAGCATCTCGACGAGGCGCTCGACGTCCCGCCGCACGAGTGGCTCGCCCCCCGTGAGGCGGATCTTCTGTCACCCCGGCTCGCGCGAACGCGCGCGCCAGCCGTTCGATCTCCTCGAAGGTGAGGAGCTCGCGCCGCTCGAGGAAGCGGTAGTCGCGACCGAACACCTCCTTCGGCATGCAATAGACGCAGCGGAAGTTGCAGCGATCGGTGATCGAGATCCGAAGGTCGCGCACCGATCGCCCGAGCTTGTCGACCAGGTTCATGACCCAAGCGTAGCGAGGCGAGCGATCGCGTCGGCAAACCGCTCGACGGCTGCGTTCTCGCACCAGAGATAGAGCGACGGTTCGGCGAGCTCGATCTCGAGCACGACCGGCCGCCCGTCTTCTCCCGGTGCGAGGTCGACCCGCGCGTAGAGGAGGTCTGACGCGGAGAAGGGGATGGAGGCGAGGGCGTGCTCGGCCGTCTCCAGCTCTGCTGGCGAAGGCTCCCTGGGCACGATCTCCTCCTCGAGGAAAAGCTCCCCTCCAGGCTCGTCCTCGCCGGCGAGGAGCGGTCCCTTCCGGAACGCGTGCGAGTAGCGCCCGCCGATGTAGACGAGCCCGGTCTCGCCGTCCGTGTCGATTCCCTGCAGATACGGCTGGACGATCACGGCTCGCCCTTCGATGTGGAGCTGGTGGACGTGCTCGGCGGCTGCGGAGGCACGCTCGGGTCGGTACGCGGCGGAGTGGCGACCGCCGGCCGACACGACCGGCTTGACGACGAACCTCCCCGGCGGAGAGTCGAAAGGCTCGTGCGGCTCCAGATAGCAGGTCGACGCGACGGGGACACCGGCCGTGGCAAGCTCAGCCAGGTAGCGCTTGTCGGTCGACCAGCGGACGACGTCGGCCGGGTTGGCGAGGCGTGGAACGACTTCGAGCCAAGCGAGGAACGTTTCGTAGTGCTCGGCGTAGTCCCAGGTCGAGCGCAGGACGACGAGGTCGAAGCCGCTCCAGTCGATGCCTGGCTCGTCCCACACTGCCGACACGGCTTCGATGCGGCGTGTGGCGAGCGCCGCCGACAGGGCGGCCGCGTCCTCGTCGCCGTCCGGAAGCTCCGAGCACGTGGCGAGCGCGACGCGCCCTAGAGGATGCGCCACTCCCCGTCCTGCTGAACCACCTGGCCGTCGAGCTCGATCCTGCCGCCGCGTCTCAGATCCTTGACGATGTCCCAGTGGATCGAGCTCTCGTTGGTGCCGCCCAGCTTCCCGTAGCTCTGCCCGAGCGCGAGGTGGATCGACCCGTTGATCTTCTCGTCGAAGAGCACACTCTTGACGGCCCGAGTGATGCCGGGGTTGCAGCCGATCACCGAATTCGCCGAGCCGGCGGGCGCCCACATCGCGGTCGAGGAACGAGTGAAGCATCGTCTCGTTCTTCGTCGCCGATGCATCGACGACGAGCCCACCTCTGAATACGAGCCGCACGCCCGCGAACTCGTGACCCTGATAGACCGTCGGGAACTCGGCGAAGTCGATGACGCCCTCGGCAGAGTCCTCGACTGGCGCGTAGAAGAACTCCCCGCCAGGCATGTTCTCGTGCCCCTCGTCCACCTCGCCCGTCTCGTCCCCGCGAGGCTGAGCGTCAGATCCGTCCCCTGTCCGACGATGCGAACGTGTTCCGCTCGGTCGAACCGGACCCCGTACCGGTTCAGTCGCTCGCCCTCGCTGTCCCAGTCGATGAGGCAGGCTCCGTAGAAGAAGTCCTCGAACTGCGACAGCGTCATGCCGGCTTCCTGGGCGAGAGCGTTCGGTCGGAAACTGGCAGCTCACCCACGGGATCTCGCCGGCCATCGTGCGGCGATAGAAGTACCGATCGACTCCCCTTGCCAGCGCAAGGCGCTCGGGCGTGAGGGCGGCGTCGTGGCGGGTGTTCTCGGGCGCATCCATCGAGATGCGGGCGTCCATCGTGTCGCAGGTGAAGCGGTCGATCTCGGAGATCTCGGCGACGAGCTCCTCCGGCGCCTCTTCGGCCCAGGAGAGATCCATCGGCCATGGCGTCCATCCGATCCTCAGGATCGCGTACGCGTCGCGCCGGGCGAGCTCGCGCTGGATCGCTCGCAGCGCCGGTGCGGCCTGGGGCGTCGTCCGGACGACGACCTGCCAGCCCGGCTGCACGTCCAGGCAGCGCTCGACGAGCAGCCTGGCGTACGCGTCGACCCGCGGATCCGAGCTCACCGTCAGATCAGCCACCTGCCGTTCTCCTGGACGAGCTCTCCGTCGAGCTCGAGCCGGCCGCCGCGACGGAGGTCCTTGACCATGTCCCAGTGGATGCGCGCTCTCGTTTTGCCGCCGATGTCGCGGAAGCCCATCCCGACGCGCGAGGTGAACCGTGCCCTCGATCTTCTCGTCGAAGAGCGTGTTCCGCATGTGATTCTGGATGCCCGGGTTGCAGCCGATGCCGAACTCGCCGAGCCGGCGAGCGCCCTCGTCGGTGTCGAGCATGGCCAGCAGGAACTCCTCGTCCGCCGTGGCGGTCGCGTCGACGATCTTGCCTCCCTCGAACCGGAGCCGGATCCCCTCCACCTCGTGGCCGAGATGGCAGGCCGGATACTCGGAGTAGTCGATCGTCGCCTTCGGCGGAGTCCTCGATCGGAGAGTAGAAGACCTCGCCGCCCGGCATGTTCGCCCCGAGCGCGTCGACCTGGCCGTGCCGCCCGGCCACGCTGAAGCGCAGGTCGGTGCCCGTCCCGACGATCCGACCTCGTCGGCGGCGTCGACCCGGTCCGCGATCCGTCGCATGTCACGTCCGAGCTGCTCCCAGTCGACGAGCATCGCGCCCCAGTAGAAGTCCTCGAACTGCGGGAGGGTCATGCCTGCGTCCTGGGCGACCGCCTCGGTCGGGTAGTAGCAGCCGACCCAGCTCTTCTCGTGGCTCATGAACGGCTCCGTGTACGGACGCGAGCGCCTTGCCGCGGAGCCCGATCTTCGTCGGGTCGACGTCGGAGCCCTCGCGTGTGTTCGCGGGCGCGAGGATCACCGCGTAGGCGTTCGCCTGCTCCCACTCGTGGATCTCGATCTCCGACAGGGACGAGGCGAGCTCGTCCGAGGCCTCGCTCAGCCAGTCGCCGAGCACCGGGCTCTCGAGGCGGAGCCGCACGAGCGCGTACGCGCCGCGGCGGGCGATCTGCCTCGTCACCTGGTCGAGGAGCGGCCGGCTGGCCGGCTGCCCCATCACGAGCACCTGCCAGCCCGGCTGCACGTCCAGCAGCGCTCGACCAGAAGAGCCGAGAGACGCTCGATGCGCGAGTCACCCACCGGCCGGGGAGTGTACGCCTCGGCACCGCTCAGGAAGTTGACAAAGAAGCACTTAGATTTTATTCTGGGTAAGAATCTTAGATACGGAGGAACGCAGATATGGCAAAGGTCATTGGCATCGATCTCGGCACGACCAACTCCTGTATGGCCGTGATCGAGGGCGGTGAGCCCACCGTCATCCCGAACGCCGAAGGCGGCCGGACGACTCCGTCGGTCGTCGCTTTCACGAAGGACGATCAGCGGCTCGTCGGCGCTCCCGCGAAGCGGCAGCAGGTGACGAACCCACAGAACACCGTCTTCTCGATCAAGCGCTTCATGGGCCGCAAGTTCGACGAGGTCTCGGAGGAGATGAAGATCGTCCCCTACGAGGTCGTCAAGGGCCCGAACGACGACGTCCGCGTGAAGGCCGACGGCAAGGACTACGCGCCGCCGGAGATCAGCGCGGTCATCCTGCAGAAGCTGAAGACGGATGCCGAGGCGTACCTCGGCGAGACGGTGACCGACGCGGTGATCACCGTCCCTGCCTACTTCAACAACGCGCAGCGCGAGGCGACGAAGGACGCCGGCAAGATCGCCGGCCTCAACGTGCTTCGCATCATCAACGAGCCGACCGCGGCTGCGCTCGCCTATCACCTCGACAAGGAGCAGGATCAGAAGATCCTCGTCTTCGACCTCGGGGGCGGTACGTTCGACGTCTCGGTGCTCGAGTTCGACGCGGAGCACGCGACGCTCGAGGTGCACGCGACAAGCGGCGACAACCATCTCGGCGGCGACAACTGGGACAAGGCCCTCGTCGACTGGATGGTTGCCGAGTTCAAGAAGGACCAGGGCATCGACCTGGCCGCAGGATCGCGTGGCGCTCCAGCGGCTCTACGACGCCGCCGAGAAGGCGAAGATCGAGCTCTCCTCGACGATGACGACGCAGATCAACCTGCCGTTCATCACCGAGGGGCCGAAGCATCTCGACCTCCAGCTCACACGCGCGAAGCTGGACGAGTTGACGCACGATCTGCTCGAGCGGACGGTCGGCCCGACGCGGCGCGTGCTTGCGGACGCGGGCCTCTCGGCCGCGCAGATCGACCATATCGTGCTCGTCGGCGGTATGACCCGGATGCCCGCCGTGCAGGAGAAGGTCAAGGAGCTGGTCGGCAAGGAGCCGCACAAGGGCGTGAACCCCGACGAGGTCGTGGCGGTCGGCGCGGCCATCCAGGCCGGCGTGCTGAGCGGCGAGGTCAAGGAGATCCTGCTGCTCGACGTGACGCCGCTGTCGCTCGGCATCGAGACCAAGGGTGGCGTCTTCACGAAGCTGATCGAGCGCAACACGACAATCCCGAACCGCAAGTCGGAGACGTTCACGACCGCCGAGGACAACCAGCCCTCGGTCGAGGTCCACGTGCTGCAGGGCGAGTCGGAGATGGCCTCGTTCAACAAGACGCTCGGCAAGTTCCAGCTCGTCGGCATCCCGCCGGCACCGCGCGGCATGCCGCAGATCGAGGTCGACCTTCGACATCGACGCGAACGGGATCATCAACGTGTCCGCGAAGGACCTCGGCACCGGGAACGAGCAGCAGATCAAGCATCGAGGGCGGCTCGGGCCTGAAGCCGGACGAGGTCGAGCAGATGATCAAGGAGGCCGAGGCGCACGCGGGCGAGGCGCACAAGCTGCGCGAGCTCGCCGAGGCGCGAAACCAGGCCGAGAACCTCGTCTACCAGACGGAGAAGAGCCTCAAGGAGCACCGCGAGGCGCTCAGTGAGGCCGACGCTGCGACGATCGAGGGCCGGATCATGGAGCTCAAGCAGGTGCTCGACTCCTCCGACCTCGACGAGATCAAGGCAAAGACCGACGCGCTCGTCGAGGCCTCGCACAAGCTGGCCGAGGCGGTCTACGCGAAGGCGAGCGCCGACCAGGCCGGGTCACAGCCGTCCGGAGACGGCGCAGCGGAGCCGCACGAGGACGAGGTCGTCGAGGATGCCGACTACGAGGTCGTCGACGAGGGCAAGTCGTGACCGAGGAGCACCTCGAGGAGCAGGAAGTCGAGGAGCAGGGTGACGATCTCGCAGCCGTGACACGCGAGCGTGACGAGTACCTCGACGGGCTGCAGCGTCTGAAGGCCGAGTTCGACAACTACCGCAAGCGGGCCGCGCGCGACCAGGAGAATCTGGTCGCGCGGGCCTCGGAGCGGCTCGTCAAGGAGCTCCTGCCGGTGATCGACGACCTCGAGCGGGCGCTCGAGGCTGCGGCTCGAGCACGAGGAGGCCAGGCTCGAGGAGGGCGTTCGTCTCGTGCATCGCGAGCTTCGTGACGCGCTGCAGCGCGAGGGCCTCGTCGAGATCGAGACCGACGGTCGCTTCGATCCGCACGTCCACGAGGCGCTGCTCTCGCAGCCGTCCGCCGCTGACGATGGGTCCGTGATCGAGGTCGTCCAGAAGGGCTACCGGCTCGGCGACCGCGTGCTGCGCCCCGCGCGGGTCGTCGTCGCCGGGCCGGAGGAGATGGAGCGGAGTGGCGACGGGGACCAGTAGGAACCTCTACGAGATCCTCGGCGTCGCGAAGGGCGCCTCTCCTGACGAGCTCAAGAAGGCCTACAGGAAGCTCGCCCGCCAGTACCACCCGGACAAGAACCCGGGCGACAAGGAGGCCGAGGAGCGCTTCAAGGAGCTGCAGGCCGCCTACGACGTCCTGTCCGATCCAGAGAAGCGCAAGGCCTACGACGACTACGGGTCGCCGAACGGCCGGGTCCGGTTCGGGCCAGGTGGTGAGGGTGTCACCTTCGACTTCGGCGATATCGGCGATCTGTCGGATCTGCTCGGCGGCATCTTCGCCGGGCGC
This sequence comes from uncultured Actinomycetes bacterium, assembly GCA_963736045.1. GTDB lineage: Bacteria > Actinomycetota > Thermoleophilia > Gaiellales > Gaiellaceae > PALSA-612. The sequence goes on from CAVTNK010000004.1 coordinate 10,772, forward strand.
ATGCGCGGCGGGCAGCAGCAGCCTCGCGGCCAGCGCGGCATCGGACGCCGAGGTCGAGGTCTCGATCTCGTTCGAGGACTCGCTCGAGGGCGTCGAGACGACGCTCCCGGTCAACCTCGAGACCGCGTGCCACGTCTGCGCCGGCTCGGGCGCGAAGCCCGGGACGTCGCCGAAGACGTGCCCTCAGTGCGGCGGTCGCGGCGTCGTGTCGGAGTCGCAGGGCCTGTTCGCCCTCTCACACCCGTGCCCGCGCTGCCGCGGGCATGGCACGGTGATCGACGATCCGTGCTCGAACTGCAGAGGCTCTGGCCGCGAGCGGCGAACCCGTCGGTTCAAGGTCAGGATTCCGGCGGGGGCGAAGGACGGCACCCGGATCCGCCTGCGCGGCCGAGGCGAGGCGGGCTACGGCGGCGCGCCGGCCGGAGACCTGTACGTCGTCGTACGCGTCTCGCCGTCGAAGCTCTTCCGCCGCCGGGGCGAGGCCGACCTCGAGATCGACGTCCCGATCACCTTCGCGGAGGCAGCGCTCGGCGCGACCGTGGAAGTGCCGACGCCGGACAGGGCCAGTCTCCCTGAAGGTTCCGTCGGGCACGCAGGACGGCAAGCTTCTTCGCATCCGACGGCCGTGGCGCGGCGAAGCTGAAGGGATCCGGCAAGGGCGACCTGATCGCCCGGGTGCACGTGACCGTGCCGACCAAGCTCTCGAAGGCCGAGAAGGAGGCGATCGAGAAGCTCAAGGACGTCACGCGAGACGATCCGCGGGAGAAGGCGTTCCGATGACCGATCGCCCGTGCTACATGATCTCGATCGCCGCCGAGCTCGTCGGCATGCATCCGCAGACGCTTCGCATCTACGAGTCGAAGGGGCTCGTGCGGCCGGGTAGGACGCCGGGAGGAACGCGGCTCTACTCCGAGCGCGACCTCGAGCGGCTGCGCGCGATCCAGCGGCTGACGACCGAGCTCGGGCTCAATCTGGCCGGCGTGCAGCGCGTGCTCGCGCTCGAGGACGAGATGCTCAAGCTCCGCGCATACGCCGAACGGCTCGAGCGGCAGATGCGTGACGAGGTGGAGCGCGGTACACAAGCAGTACCGGCGCGACCTCGTCCTCTACTCAGAGGTTCAGGGAGTTGAACGACTACCGCAAGGAACGGCTAGATGGACTTCAACAGGCTGACGCTCAAGTCGCAAGAGGCAGTCGCTGCAGCCCAGGAGCTCGCGCGGCGCCGAGGGAACCCAGAGATTACCCCTGACCACCTGCTTGTCGCATTGCTCGAGCAGGAGCTTCCGCGGACGCTGCTCGGCGGAACGGGCCGGCGAGGTGCTTCAGAAGGGTCTCGCCAGAGTCGAATCGTTGCCGACGGTAAGCGGAACCACCCAGCAGCCGAGCATTTCGAAGGCTTTTTCCGATCTTCTCGACCGAGCATCGTCAGATGCTCGGTCGCTGGAGGACGAGTTCGTGTCGACCGAGCACCTGCTGCTCGCGCTCGACGTCGTGCCGCGCGACGAGCTGCTCCAGCAAGCTGAAGGAGGTGCGAGGCGGGCAACGGGTCACGTCTCAGGAGCCGGAGGGCACCTACCAGGCGCTCGAGAAGTTCGGCCGCGACCTGACCGAGGCGGCCGAGAGCGGCAAGCTCGATCCGGTGATCGGCCGCGACGACGAGATCCGGCGCGTGATCCAGGTGCTGTCGCGGCGTACGAAGAACAATCCCGTGCTGATCGGCGACCCGGGTGTCGGCAAGACGGCGATCGTCGAAGGGCTCGCCCAGCGTGTCGTGGCGGGTGACGTTCCCGAAGGTCTCAAGGGCAAGCGCGTCTGGCAGCTCGACATCGGCGCTCTCCTGGCCGGCGCCAAGTATCGCGGCGAGTTCGAGGAGCGACTGAAGGCCGTCCTCCAGGAGATCAAGTCGTCCGAGGGCGAGTTGATCGTCTTCATCGACGAGCTGCACACGATCGTCGGCGCGGGCGCGGCCGAGGGGGCCGTCGACGCGGCCAACATGCTCAAGCCGATGCTGGCCCGCGGAGAGCTACGCGCGATCGGCGCCACGACGCTCGACGAGTACCGCAAGTACATCGAGAAGGACGCGGCACTCGAGCGGCGCTTCCAGCCTGTCTTCGTCGGCGAACCATCCGTGGCCGACACGATCGCGATCCTGCGCGGGCTCAAGGAGCGCTACGAGGCGCATCACGGCATCCGCATCCGCGACGCCGCGCTGGTCGCTGCGGCCGTGCTCTCCGACCGCTACATCTCGGGCCGGTTCCTGCCCGACAAGGCGATCGACCTCGTCGACGAGGCCGCGTCGCGCGTGCGCATGGAGATCGACTCGTCCCCGCTCGAGCTCGACGAGGCGGAGCGGAGAACGCGTCAGCTCGAGATCGAGCTGGCGGCGATGAAGAAGGAGCGCAAGGAAGTGCGCGAGCCGCTCGAGCGCGAGCTGGCCGAGGCGAAGTCGCTACGCGACGAGCTGGGGGCGCGCTGGTCGAAGGAGAAGGAGTCGTTGGATCGTGTCAGCGAGCTCACGCGATCCATAGAGGAGCTGAGGATGGAGTCGGAGCGCGCCGAGCGGAGCGGCGACCTTCAGCGGGTCGCGGAGATCCGCTACGGACTGCTTGCCACCAATGGAGAACGAGCTTCTCTCCCGGGCGGAGGCTGGAGACCCCTCGCATGGTGAAGGAGGAGGTCGACGAGGACGACATCGCGTTCGTCGTCGCGCGCTGGACAGGTATTCCGGTCTCGCGGCTGATGGAGGGTGAGACCGAGAAGCTGATCCACATGGAGGAGCGGCTCCACGAGCGCGTCGTCGGGCAGGAAGAGGCGGTCGAGGCCGTGGCCAACGCGCTCAGGCGCGCCCGCTCGGGGCTCCAGGATCCCAACCGGCCGATCGGCTCGTTCGTCTTCCTCGGGCCGACCGGCGTCGGGAAGACCGAGCTGGCGCGAGCCCTGGCCGAGTTCATGTTCGACGACGAGCGGGCCATGGTGCGCCTCGACATGTCCGAGTACCAGGAGCGGCACACGGTCTCGAGGCTCGTCGGCGCGCCGCCCGGCTACGTCGGCTACGAGGAGGGCGGCCAGCTGACCGAGGCAGTCCGGCGCCGTCCATACGCCGTGCTGCTCCTCGACGAGATCGAGAAGGCACACAACGAGGTCTTCGACGTGCTGCTCCAGATCCTCGACGACGGGCGGCTCACCGACGGCCACGGGCGCACGGTCGACTTCCGGAACACCGTTGTCATCATGACCTCGAACCTGCGCTCGGCCGACTCGCTACGCGAGTTCTTCCGGCCCGAGTTCCTGAACCGGATCGACGAGATCGTCGAGTTCCAGACGCTCACCCGCGAGCAGCTCTCGGACATCGTCGAGCTGCAACTCGAGCGACTGCGCGGGCGGCTGGCGGAGCGCGGGCTCGATCTGGAGCTGACACCGGTTGCGAAGGAGGTGATCGCCGAGGCGGGCTGGGATCCGGCCTACGGCGCTCGTCCGCTGAAGCGGGCGCTCCAGCGCCTGGTCGAGAACCCGCTCGCCAAGCGCTCCTCGAAAGGGAGTTCGCAGACGGCGACACCGTTCTCGTCGATGCCGCAGACGGCGAGCTGACGTTCGAGAGGGCGGAGGCGGTTGCCGCCCCAGCGTGAGGGGCCGTAGACTCGAAGAATCGGGCCAGAACGGAGTCCGGGGCCACGAGGAGGCAGACATGAGCGCGAAGGAGGCTGTTGCGGCGGCTGCGCGGAGCGAGCTGGGCGCGGACTTCGGGGGCGAGCTGATCGGGCCCGGCGACTCGAGCTACGACGAGGCGCGGGCGCTGTTCAACGCGATGATCGACAAGCGGCCGGCCGTGATCGCGCGCTGCGCGAGCGCGGAGGACGTCGCGGGCGTGATCGCCTTCGCCCGCGCGCACGACCTGCCGCTGGCGGTGCGGGGCGGCGGCCACAACGGCGGCGGCCTCGGCAGCGTCGACGACGGCGTCGTCGCCGACCTCTCGCTGCTGAACTCGGTCTCGGTCGATGCCGGCGGCGCGGACGGTTCGCGTCGGCGGAGGTGCGACCTGGGCGCGAGGTGGACACGGCCACGCACGAGCACGGGCTTGCGGTGCCGTGCGGGGTCATCTCGACGACCGGCGTCGGCGGGCTGACGCTCGGCGGCGGGATCGGGCACCTCACGCGCGGGTACGGCCTGACGATCGACAACCTGCTCGCCGCGGAGGTCGTGCTGGCCGACGGAGAGCGGGTGACGGCGAGCGCCGACGAGAACGCCGAGCTCTTCTGGGCCGTGCGCGGCGGCGGCGGCAACTTCGGCGTCGTGACGGAGTTCACGTTCCGGGCGCATCCGGTCTCGGACGTCGTCGGCGGGCCGACGTTCTGGCCGATCGAGCAGACCGACGAGGTGCTCGCCGCCTACCGCGAGTTCCTGCCGACGCTGCCGCGGAACGTGGGCGCGTTCTTCTGCTTCCACACGATCCCGCCCGGGACCGCCGTTCCCGGAGGAGATCCACCTGCGCAAGGTGTGCGGGATCGTCTGGTGCATCGTGGGCTCCGACGAGGAGGCGGAGGAGGCGATGGCCCCGATGCTGGCCGTGGCGACGCCGCTCATGCACGGCGTCGGGCGGGTGCCGCTGCCGGGGCTGAACAGCGCGTTCGACGGTCTCTACGGGCCGGGCGACCAGTGGTACTGGCGCGCCGACTTCGTCAACGAGATCCCCGACGAGGCGGTGGCCCGCAACGCGGAGTGGAACGACAAGATGCCGAGCTGGAAGTCGGGCTCCCACATCTACCCGATCGACGGCGCGGCGCACGACGTCGGCGCGCGACGAGACGCCGTGGGCCTACCGGGACACCCGCTGGTCGCAGGTGATCATCGGCGTCGACCCCGACCCGGCCAGCGCGCCGGCGCTGCGCGACTGGGCGGTCGGCTACTGGGAGGCGCTGCACCCGTACTCGGCCGGCGGCGCGTACGTCAACTTCATGATGGACGAGGGCCAGGAACGGGTGAAGGCGACCTACGGCGGCAACTACGACCGCCTCGCGCAGGGCGAAGGCAGACCTACGACCCGCAGAACGTCTTCCGCGTCAACCAGAACATCCAGCCGGCCGCGTAGGACCCGGAAGCTGATGAAGCGTCCGGCCGCGGCCGTCGTTGCGAGCGTCGTCATCGGGCTGGCCCTCGCCGGGCAGGCTGCAGCGTCCGAGCTCGTCGGCGTGAACGCGACTGCCGTTCAGCTCGCTGCCGACGGCGCCGGCCGAGCGCTCGTCACGTACAAGAGCGGCGGATCCGTCCATCGCGTCCTCGCCTCGGGCGCGATCAATGCCCTACCGCCGTCAGAGTCGATTCCACAGGTGTCGTTTCGCATCGATCACCGCGGTGGCTCGATACGGAACTCGTGTGTGCCTGTGAAGCTTCCCCTCGCCTGGTTCGTCGCGGCCTGTCGTGCGGCCGACGGCTCCTTCTGGGCACTGCAGGCCTGGCAACGGTTGCTTCCGAACAGCGGTGCCCGGCCGAACCCGGCGCAGGCCGTCCGAGAGCTTCGCCTGTCGCACTGGACGGGGCCGACGGCGGTGCTCACCGTCCGGTTCGGCTGGTCATACCGTCGCTTCCTGCAGATATACGGGTTGTACCGCTACCAGGACGGGCCGATCTTCGGCTACAAGCTGCGAGGAGGTGTACCGCTCGACGGCTACGGACGGAACATCTACGTCGATGCGCTCGACTCCGATCTGGGCAAAGGGTGGAAGCGCGTCAACAGCTTTCTCGCTCACGCGCCGCTCGGTGGGTTCTGCTACGGCTTTTTCAAGCACGCCGGCCGCTTCGGCGTCGGTCCCCGTCTTCGTGCGACCGTCGAGGGGCCAGGGGTGACACCGGACGTGATGTGGGAAGCGAGCCCGCCGCCTCAGTACAGTCCGGAGGACGATCGCGCCGCAGACGCGGATCTTGCGGCGCTGCTCGCCGGAGACCCCACCTGTAGGCCGGTCTAGCTGGAAGCTGAAGGGCCGGTGTAGCCGCGCCAGCGCTCGTCCGGGGCGGGTTTATCGCGCAGTCGCGCCCGAGTCGACGGTCATCACCGATCCGGTGACGAAGCTCGCCTCGTCGCTCGCGAGGAAGACCGCCATCGCGACGACCTCGTCCGGCGTGCCAAGCCGCCGGCCGCGTGCGATATCGGATCTCCTCGAGCGTGCGCATGAAGTCTTCGCCGCCGAGCCGGGCTGATCTGACGTGGCATCGGAGTGTCGATGACGCCGGGACAGAGCACGTTGACTCGGATGTCCGGCCCGAGCTCGAGCGCCGCCGCCTTCGTGAGCAGCACGACGCCGCCCTTCGACGCGCAGTAGGCGGTCAGCCTCTCCGCGCCGACGAGCCCGAGTCCGGACGACGATGTTCACGATCGACGCACGCCGTCCGGCCATGAGCGGTACGAGCGCGCGCATCGTCAGGAACGTGCCGCGCAGGTTGACGGCGAGCATGCGGTCCCACTCCTCGTCGGTCGTCTCGACGAGCGGCTTGCCGAGGATCACCCCGGCGTTGTTGTAGAGGACGTCGAGCCCGCCGAAGCGCTCCTCCACGGCCGGGCGAGCGCGGCCACGTCGGCGGACGAGGTGATGTCGCAGCGCCACGAACGCGAACTCGAGCCCGTCGGCGCGGAGCTCTGCCTCGAGCTGCCCGCCGACTCGTGCGCGACGAGGTCGATGCCGATCACGGACGCGCCCTCCTCGCAGAAGATTCGGCACGCGACGCGCCCGATGCCGCCGCAGGCGCCGGTGATCACCGCCGTCTTGCCCTCGAGCCTGCCTGCCACTGGACTGCCTCCCCGGCGCCGGCCGCTCCTGATCCAGGGCACGAGACCGCCGGCGTCCAGGAGCTCGAGCCATGAACGGCGGCAGAGCGCCGGCCGAGGAACGTCTGGCCGTCGACGTCGATCGCGCCCGACTCCGGTCGTCGATGCGGATCGACGAGCCCGATCGGGCGGCTGCCGCAGCCTCCGGGCACGCGATCGCCGGAAGACCGAGGTTGATGCAGTTGCGGTGGAAGATGCGCGCGAAGCTCTTCGCGACCACGCAGCGGATGCCGGCGGCGCGCATCGCCGCGGGCACGTTCTCACGGGACGAGCCGGTGCCGAAGTTGGCGCCGGCGACGAGGATCGTGTCGCCGACGAGCTCGTCGCGGAGCGTCGGGTCGAGGCCTTCGAAGAGGTGCTTCGCCATCTCGTCGTCGTCGAGGATCCCGATGAACTGGCCCGGGTACATGACGTCGGTGTCGACGTCGTCCTCGTCGATCACGACCGCCGTGCCCTCGATGATCACGCCGCGACCTTCCCGACGACGTCGGCCGGATGGACGATCTCGCCGGCGACGGCCGCCGCCGCGGCGACCCAGGCGTTGGCGAGGTGGACGAACGCGTCGTTCGAGCCCATCCGTCCGCTTGAAGTTCCGGTTCGTCGTCGTGATCGCGCTCTCGCCGGCGGCGATGACGCCGCTGTGGCCGCCGAGGCAGGCGCCGCACGTGGGCGTCATGACGACGCAGCCGGCCTCGACGAACGCGTCGAGGAGACCCTCGGCGAGCGCCTGCCGGTAGATGCTTCTGCGAGGCGGGAACGATGATCGCGCGGCAGTCGCGGTGGACGCTGCGACCGCGCAGCATCTCGGCCGCCTGTCGCAGGTCGGTCATCGTCCCGTTCGCGCAGTTGCCGATGTAGACCTGGTCGATCCTGCGGCCGACGGCGTCGGCGACCGGGACGACGTTGCCGGGCGAGTGGGGCAGCGGCGACGAGCGGCGGGAGTCTCGGCGAGGTCGATCCGGACGCGCGCGGCGATCTCGGCGTCGTCGTCGGTCCGCTCGGCCGTCCACGGACGCTCGGTCCGCCCGTCGAGGTACGCGGCGGTGACGTCGTCGGCCGGGAAGATGCCCCGTGTCGGCCCCTGCCTCGACCGCCATGTTCGAGACGGCGAGCCGCTCGTCGATGCGTGCAGCGCGGCCGCGCCGTCCCCGACGAACTCGAGCGCCATGTTCGTCGCGCCGGCGACGCCGATCTCCGCGATCAGCGCGAGGATCAGATCCTTGCCGGTGACGAACGCGCGCCTCTCGCCGGCGAACTCGACGACGATCGTGCCCGGGACGATCTGCCAGAAGCTCCCGAGCGCCATCGCACCGGCGATGTCGGTCGCGCCCATCCCGGTGCCGAACGCGCCGAGCGCGCCGTAGGTGCAGCTGTGCGAGTCGGCGCCGACGATCATCGAGCCCGGGCACGACCCAGCCCTCCTCGACGAGCACGGTGTGCTCGATGCCGCCGCGTCCCTGGTCGTAGTAGGTGACGCCCTGCCGGTCGCACCACTCCTTGAGCGTCTTCAGCAGCTCGGCCGCGCGGATGTCCTTCGCCGGCATCAGGTGGTCGGCGACGATGACGACCTTGCTCGGGTCGAAGACGCGGTCGACGCCCATCTTCACGAGCTCGCGCGCGGCGTGCGGGCCGCCGAGGTCGTTCGCCATCACGACGTCGCAGCGCACCATCACGAAGTCGCCCGGCGCGATGTCGTCGGCGTCGCAGTGCGCGAGCAGGATCTTCTCGGCGAGCGTCCGGCCCATCGCTCAGGCAGCCGTCGCGTCGAGAAGGCCGACGACCTGCATCGCCGAACTCAGCGGTCGTCGCGGTGCCGCCGAGGTCGCGCGTCGGGCGTCTCGCGGAGCGCCGCGTCGACGGCTTCGTCGAGGAGCCGCGCCTCCTCGGGCCGGTCGAGACCGTGCTCGAGCATCAGCACCGCCGACCGCAGCATCGCGGCGGGGTTCGCGATGCCCCGGCCCGCGATGTCGGGTGCCGAGCCGTGGATCGGCTCGAAGATCCCGGGGCCGGACTCGCTGAGGCTGGCCGAGGGAGCGAGTCCGACACCGCCCGTCGCCACGGCGGCGACGTCCGAGAGGATGTCGCCGAAGGTGTTCTCGGTGAGCAGGACGTCGAAGCGACCCGGATCGCGAACGAGCTGCATCGCGGCGTTGTCGACGAGCATGTAGTCGACCGCGACGTCCGGGTAGTCGGGCGCCATCTCGTCGACGACCTCGCGCCAGAGCGTCGACGTCTCGAGCACGCCGTACTTGTCGACCACGGTCAGCCGCCGCTGACGGCCGCTGCGCGAGCTCGAACGCGCGACGCGCGATCCGCTCGATCTGGCGGGGGTGGTACTCGCACGTGTCGAACACCGTCCCGTCCGGAAGCCTGCCCTTGCGCCCGTAGTAGAGCCCGCCCGAGAGCTCGCGGACGATGAGGACGTCGACGCCGTCCGCGCGCACCGGCCTCAGGTTGGCGAAGACGCCGAGATCGCTGCGGAGGTGGAGCAACCCCTGCTCGGGCCGGACCGCCGCCCGCTCGTACTCGGGCGAGCCGACCGCCGCGAGCAGCACCGCGTCGGCGCTCAGGCACGCCGCCAGCGTCTCCGGCGGGAGCGGGTCGCCGCACTCGCGGATGCCCGGACCGCCGAACGGCCGCTCCTCGATCTCGAGCTCGAGCGGCAGCGCGCGCAGCGCGCGGATCGCCTCTCGCATCACCTCGGGCCCGATGCCGTCGCCGCCGAGGCAGACGATCTTCATCACTCGCCTCCGATTTGCCGGTTCCGATGGGACACTACGGAGCGTACGCGCTCTCATGGAGGTCGAGATGAACGCCCGAGCGATGACCGCAGTCGTCGACAGAACGCAGGCCGAGGAAGTCGATCGCGAGTTCGCGATGCTCATCGACGGCGAGTGGGTCGTCGGCCGAGTCGGGCGAGACGTTCTCCTGCGTCGACCCGTACACCGAGGAGGCCTGGGGGCGCGTGCCGATCGCCGGCGCCGCGGACGTCGACCGTGCCGTCCGCGCAGCGCGGCGCGCCTTCGACGAGGACGGCTGGCCGCAGACGACGCCGGCCGCGCGCGCCGCGCTGCTCCGACGGCTCGCCCAGCTGATCGAGGAGAACGCCGACGCGCTCACGCACCGTCAGATCCGCGAGAACGGCAAGCTGGTCACCGAGATGCGGCCCGGCGCGAGCGTGCTCGCCGCGCGACTGCTACTTCTTCGCCGGGCTCGCCGAGACGCTGCACGGCACGACCGTCCCGGCCAGCGCGCCGAACTTCGTCGGCTACACGCTGCGCGAGCCGATCGGCGTCGTCGCGGCGATCACGCCCTGGAACACGCCGCTCGGCCTGCTCGGCTGGAAGCTCTTCCCCGCGCTCGCCGCAGGGAACACGGTGGTCGTCAAGCCGTCCGAGGTGACGCCGACGTCGACGCTCGCGCTCGGCGGAGCTGGTCGTCGAGGCCGGCTTCCCGCCGGGCGTCGTCAACGTCGTCACCGGCCACGGCGATCCGACCGGCAGCGGCGCTCGTCGGCCATCCCGGCGTCGACAAGATCGCGTTCACCGGCTCGACTGCGACCGGGCAGGGCGATCGCCCACGTCGCCGCGGAGCGCAACGCGCGCGTGTCGCTCGAGCTCGGGGGCAAGTCGCCGCAGCATCGTCTTCGCCGACGCCGATCTCGACAACGCCGTCAACGGCGTGATGGCGGGCGTCTTCGCCGCCACCGGGCCAGACCTGCATGGCCGGCTCGCGCGTGCTGGTCGAGGAGCGCGTCTACGACGAGTTCGCCGAGCTGCTCGCGCGAGCGCGCGCGGCTGATCCGACCCGGCGATCCGCTCGACCCGACGACGCAGCTCGGCCCGCTCGCGTCGCGAGCGCAGCTCGACAAGGTGCTCGGCTACATCGAGCTCGGCACGGAGCGAGGGGCTCGACGCTGCTCGCCGGCGGCGGGCGCCCGGACCGGCCGGGCTTCTTCGTCGAGCCGACCGTCTTCGGCGACGTCGACAACTCGTGCCGTGTCGCGCGCGAGGAGATCTTCGGCCCGGTCGTCGTGCCTGCTCCGGTTCGAGGGCGAGGAGGAGGCCGTGCGGATCGCCAACGACACGCCGTACGGCCTCGCGGCCGGCGTCTGGACGCGAGAACGTCGGCCGTGCGCACCGCATGGTCGGCACGGCTGCGCGCCGGCACCGTCTGGGTCAACAACTACCGCGTGCTCGGCCACGGGCTGCCGTTCGGCGGCTACAAGCAGAGCGGGCTCGGGCGGGAGATGGGCATCGACGCTCTGCACGGCTACACCGAGGTCAAGAGCGTCTGGATCGACACCGGGCAACCAGGTGCGGTTCCCGGTCGGCTGAGCGCGAGGAATGAGGACACGGCGAAGAGCTACGACCTGGTCGTCATCGGCATGGGCGCGGCCGGTCTCTCGGCTGCGGTGAGCTACGCCGACGCGGCCGCAGCGAAGGGGCGCGACGGCGCGGATCGCGGTGCTCGAGCGCGCGACCGAGGAGGAGCGCGGCGGGTCGACGCGGTACACGAGCTCCTGGTTCCGCGTCACCGAGGATCGGCAGCTCGATCCGAGCGTTCGTCGAGACGATGGAGTCGTGTCTCGGGTGGTCTGGCCGACCTCGACTACTGCCGGACGCTCGAGCGGGAGGTCCCGCGTCGATCGACTTCCTCGACGAGCACGACGTCGAGGTACGTCTACTTCAAGCAGCCGCTTCCGAACCGCAACACCGGTGGTGGTCTCGGCATGCCGGCTCGGCAGGGCGTGCGGCGATCGTCGACGGTCTCGCCGGAGTCCTCGAGCGCACGGACGGGGTGAAGCTCCTCTACGAGACCGAGGCCGTGCGGCTGAGCGTCTCGGACGAGGGCCGCGTCGACGGCGTCGTCGTCCGTGGCCGCGACGGCCTGCTGAGGACGCTCCGCGCCGACGCGGTCGTGATCGCGAGCGGCGGCTTCGAGGGCAACCAGGAGATGCTGACGCAGTACCTCGGCGAGCGTGCCTGCGACATCCCGGTGATCGCTCCCGGAACCGCCAACAACCGCGGCGAGGGGATCCGGATGGCGGTCGAGGTCGGCGCCGACACCGCGGGCCAGTTCGACATGTTCCACGGCGAGCCCGTCGACCCGCGCGCGACGAAGCCCGATCCCGTCGTCTACCCGTATCCGTACGGGATCGTCGTCAACCGGCACGCGAAGCGGTTCTTCGACGAGGGCAAGAACAGCTTCGACTCGACCTTCGAGGAGCTCGGGTACGAGATCTGGCGCAACCAGGAGCAGACGGCGTTCTTGATCGGCGACCAGACGAGTCTCTCGGTCAACGCGCTTCAACGACGTGATCTTCACGGACGTGCCACCGGTCGAGGCGGACACGGTCGACGCGCTCGCCGAGAGAGCTCGGGCTCGATCCGGCGGCGCTCGGAGCGACGGTCGCCGAGTACAACGCTGCGATTGGCCCGGGCGAGTTCGACCCGTACAGCTTCGACGGCAAGAGCACGGTCGGTCTCGAGCCGCCGAAGTCGAACTGGGCGTTTCCGCTCGAGTCCCCGCCGTACTTCGCGTACCCGCTGACCTGCGCGATCTGCTTCACGTTCGGCGGCATTCGCACCGACTCGTCGGCGCGCGTCGTCAGTCCCGCCGGGACGCCGATTCCCGGGTCTCTACGCGGCCGGTGAGGTGACCGGGCTCTACTACCACGAGTATCCCGGTCGGCACATCGGTGATCCGCGGCGTCACCTTCGGCCGCATCGCGGGCGCACACGCGGCGACGAACGGAGGCTGAGGTGGACGCGAGGCTTCAGGAGCTGCTCGACCGGCAGGCGATCCAAGAGTGTGTCAACCGCTACGCCCGCGGTCTCGACCGGCACGACGACGAGATGGTCGCCTCCGCCTATCACGACGGAGCGGTCGACCATCACGGCGACTTCCTCGGCTCGCCGGCCGACTTCATCCCGTGGGCAAACGAGCTTCACGCAGCCGACTGGGTTGCCCATCACCATCACCTGACGACGCACACGGCCGAGATCGACGGCGACGTCGCCCATGCGGAGACCTACTGCATCGGCACGTTCCTCCGGCGGGACAGGACCGTGGTGGACATGGGCGGTGGTCGATACATCGATCGCCTGGAACGCCGCGACGGCGAATGGAAGATCGTGGCGCGCGAGGTCGTGATCGAATGGGTCTGCGCGGCAGACGCGACCACGTCGCGGTTCAGCGCCGATCCGTATCCCGACGGCACGTGGGACCGCACCGATGCCTCGTACCAGCGGCCGCTTATCGTCGGGGACGGATGATCAAGCTGTTCGACTTCGTCAGGCGCGCCCCGAGCCTGAGTCAGGACGAGTTCCGCCGCGCCTGGCTGGCGCGCGGGGCCGGGGCGAAGCAGCGCGGTCACCGCTACGTCCAGAACCACGCCATCCCGGGCGCGGCCGTCCCGGAGGTGACCGTGTCCGACTTCGACTGTGCAGACGAGTACTGGTTCGTGAGCCTCGATGAGCTGACGGTCGGTGCTCTCGATGCCGACGGCCTCATCGATCCCGGGAGCACGATCTCTCTCGTCGCCGAGGAGTCCATTCAGTTCGATCGCGGCACCGGCAAGGTCAAGTTCATCGGGCTTTCCCGTCGGTCGGCCGAATTCGCGACGCGGGAGGACTGGATTCGGTACTGGATCGACGTGCACGGGCCGCTCGCGCACGATATTCCCGAGTTCACGCGCTACTACGACAAGTACGTCCACAACTACGTCGTCCCGAACGAGCTCGCCTCGGGCGGACATGAGCCGTTCTTCGACGGGATCGTCGAGGAGTGGCTCGAGAGCATCGACGACTTCGTAGCGTGCCTATCCGAGCCGAAGTACCTCGAGATCGTCCGCCCCGACGAGGTGAAGTTCGTCGACTTCTCCCGCTCCCACATGATGCTGACCGAAGAGCACGTGCTCTATGGAGGCCAGACCTCGCCCTCGACCAGCTCGACCGAGTTTCCTGCTGGATCGCGGACGTAGATCGAGCGGCCGCCCAGCTTCCACGTCAGCTCCGTCTCGATCTCGATGCCTGCGTCGCGCAGACGATCGAGCCACCCGTCGTAGCCAGCGGCTTCGATCCTGAAGGCCACGTGGCCCGGTCCGGTCGTTCCGTGAGAGGGAGCCAGCCGTCCGGGAACCGAGGCCAGATCCGGGTCGAAGAGCAGGAGGATGCCACCGTCCGGAAGCCGGAAAGCCGCTCCCAGGTCGCCCATGTCGCTGACAGGCCGCAGCCCGATCACGTCTTCGTAGAACGAGGCGAGCGCCGCAAGGTCGTGTCCGTAGAGAACGGCTTCGTAGAGCCCAGTGACCCCCGGAGGCACGCTCAGTAACGCGGGCCGACGGGGGGCGGCAGCGCGTTGAGCTCAGCGAGATCGTCGGCGCCGAGCCGGACAGAGGCCGCGCCGACGTTCTCCTCGAGGTACGCGAGCCTTTTCGTCCCTGGAATCGGCACGACGTTCTCGCCCTGGGCAAGTGTCCAGGCGATCGCGACCTGGCCTGCGGCCACGCCAAGGCGCTCCGCGACGGCGGAGACCTGGTCAGCGATCACCAAGTTCTGCTGGAGCGCCTCCTCCTGGAATCGCGGCAGCCGGCCGCGGAAGTCCCCGGGCTCGAACAGCCCGGCCGACCGGTAGCGCCCGGTGAGGAATCCACGCCCGAGCGGCGAGAAGGGGACGAAGCCGGCGCCGTGCTCGGCGCACCAGGGAAGGACGGCGGCCAGCGGATCGCGGGTCCACAACGAGAGCTCCGACTGAACGGCAGCGATCGGATGGACCGAGGAAGCGCGCTCGAGCGTCGCCACGTCCACCTCCGACAGCCCGAGGGCGCGCACCTTGCCCTCCGCGACGAGCCCGGCCATGGCGCCGACCGTCTCCTCAATCGGCACCTCGGGGTCGACCCGGTGCAGGTAGTAGAGATCGATCGTCTCGACGCCGAGGCGCCGAAGGGATGCCTCGCAGGCCTCGCGGACGTGCGCCGGGCTCCCGTCGAAGTGCATCTTGAACGTCGCCGGGTCGTCGGCGACGATCCCGCACTTCGTCGCCAGCACGACCTCGTCGCGACGGCCGGCGATGGCGCGGCCGACGAGCTCTTCGTTCCGGAACGGTCCGTACACGTCAGCGGTGTCGAGGTGCGTCACGCCCAGGTCGAGCGCGCGGCGGATGACCGCGATGCACTCCGCCTCCTCACCGCCTGCGCCGTAGGCCCACGTCATTCCCATGCAGCCGAGGCCGATGGCACCGACCTCGAGCGGCCCGAGGTTCCTCGTCTCCATGGCGCTAGCCTAACGATGTGCGAATCCTCGTCATCGGCACGGGGGGTGTCGGCTCGGCGTTCGCCCGGATTGCCCAGAGACGCGACTTCTTCGAGCAGATCGTGCTCGCCGATCTGGACGTCGTCCGACCGACTGCGATCGTCGACGTACTCGGCGAGCCGGGCCGGTTCACCGCCGCCCATGTCGATGCATCGGACGAGGATTCGATCACGACGCTGATCCGAGGCGTCAAGGCCGACGCTGTGCTCAACGCGACCGACCCGCGCTTCAACCCGCCGATCTTCGACGCCTGCTTCCGATCACGCGTGACCTATCTGGACATGGCCGCAACGCTGTCGGAGCCACACCCGGCGCATCCCTACGAGGAGTGCGGCGTCAAGCTCGCCGACCGCCAGTTCGCCCGCGATCAGGACTGGCGCGAGGCGGGGCTGCTCGCGCTCGTCGGAATCGGCATCGAGCCCGGATTCGCCGACGTCTGCGCCCGTCATGCCGCGGATCACCTGTTCTCAGAGATCGACGAGATCGGCATCCGCGACGGTGCGAACCTGGTCGTCGAGGGCTACGCCTTCGCTCCGACCTTCTCGATCTGGACGACGATCGAGGAGTGCCTCAACCCGCCTGTGATCTGGGAGCGGGGGAGAGGCTGGTACACGACCGAGCCCTTCTCCGAGCCCGAGATGTTCGAGTTCCCGGAGGGGATCGGGCCGGTCGAGTGCGTGAACGTCGAGCACGAGGAGGTCGTGCTCGTCCCCCGTGTCATCGACTGCCGGCGTGTGACCTTCAAGTACGGCCTCGGTGCCGACTTCATCGCCGTCCTCCGGACGTTGCACCGGATCGGCCTCGACTCGAAGGAGAAGATCTCGGTGCGCGGGGTCGAGATCTCGCCCCGCGACGTCGTTGCTGCCTGCCTGCCCGATCCGGCTGGACTCGGCGACCGCATGGCCGGGAAGACCTGCGCCGGCACCTACGTGACCGGCATGGGCAAGGACGGAGCGCCGCGAGCGACCTACCTGTACCACGTCGTCGACAACGAGTGGACGATGCGAGAGTATGGCTCTCAGGCCGTCGTCTGGCAGACGGCGATCAATCCGGTTGTCGCGCTCGAGCTCCTCGCACGTGGCGACTGGAAAGGGACGGGCGTGCTGGGGCCCGAATCGTTCGAGTCGCTGCCGTTCCTCGAGCTGCTCGCCGAATACGGCTCGCCGCATGGCTCCGAGGAGCGCGTGCCGGCGGTCTGATGCTGGGGTCTACGAGCTCATTTCAGAATGATCCTTCGTCGACAGGGCGCGATGGGGGGTGTGAGGCAAGGACGCAGGGAGCGCTCATATCGGTCGAGATATGGGTGCGACCGAGGACGCGGCGTCGCGCCGTCCAGCGCGTCCTGGCGGCACGAGGTTCATTTTGAAAAGGGGCTCTTAAGACTTCTTCTTGCGGGCGACGCCAGTGGCCGCGGCCGCTTCTTGCCGCGTTCCTTCTTCTTTCGGCGCCTGTCGTTTGCCCAGCGCACCGTAGGTCTCGAGCCTCGGCCCATCGCCGCGAGACTCTAGCTGGCGCGAGCCGGGTACCGCCCGGCTACGGTTCGCGGAGTGGAGGCCGCGAAGACGAAGAAGCGCAAGCGGACGCATCAACTACCGGCGCCGCTCCCACCAGGCACGCGCACGATCGGGCAACTCGTTGCCGAGACGATCCGCTTCTACGGGAAGCATTTCTGGCGCTCCCTCCTGCTCGGAGTGGCGCCGGCTGCTCTCGCGGGCCTCGGCTTCCTCGTCGGCTTCCATCCCTGGCTGGCCGCGGTGGGCGTGGCGTGGGTCATCGTCGCGTCGGCTTCGTATGTCGCCGCGTGCGTGATCGTGCAGGGCGGCCGCCAACGGTCCGGACGGCGTTGACCGCGGTCGTCGTGGCGAGTGATCGTGGTCCTCCCGTTGCTCGTGGGCGTTCATCTGGTTCGCGCCGATCGTTCTTGCCATTCCTGCCGCCGTGATCGAGCGTGCTTCGCTTCGGTCGCGCACTCTCGCGCGCGGCTCGAGCTCGCCCGCGTCGACTACGTTCACGCGCTCGGATCGCTCGTGACGCTTGCGCTCGTCGTCTTTCTGACGCAGGTGCTCCTGACCGCGATCCTCCACGGTGGGAGTCAGCAGTCGACGTACGTGTCGGCATTCCTGGCCAACCTCGTCGTGTCGCCACTCCTCTTCCTCGGCGGCGGCCCTTCTCTACTACGACCAAAGCGCGCGGGTCGAGCTACAGTCGGGCTCCCGGACACGAAGGAGGCGCGATGCCGACGTATCTCATGCTCACGACGCTGACCGACCAGGGTCTGCGGACACTCCAGTCGCATCCTGAGCGTCTCCGCGAGGTGAACCGCGACGTCGAGGAGCTGGGTGCCAAGGTGCTGCATCAGTGGATCTCGCTCGGAGCTTTCGACTTCGTGAACATCGTCGAGGCACCGAACTCGGAGACGGTTGCCAAGATCTCGGTCGTCCTCGGTGCCCGCGGGAGCGCGAAGCTCTCGAGCTACGAGCTGATCCCTGTCGACACCCTGCTCGACAGCCTCTCGCGCTAGGCGCGTCGGCGGGTGCGGCTCGTCGTCCTCGCGCGCCACGCGCAATCGGAGCTGAACGCAGAGCGCCGCGTCAACGGCGATCCGTCGCGGCCTGTCGC
Source organism: uncultured Actinomycetes bacterium (assembly GCA_963736045.1). Classification (GTDB taxonomy): domain Bacteria; phylum Actinomycetota; class Thermoleophilia; order Gaiellales; family Gaiellaceae; genus PALSA-612. The sequence continues at coordinate 28,523 of CAVTNK010000004.1, forward strand.
GCTCACCGACGGCGGCAAGGCCGAAGCCCGGCTGCTCGGCGTCCAGCTCGCCAATCTCCCGATCGAGGTCTGTTTTCACACCAGGTTCGGTCGAACCCGCGAGACGGCCGAGCTTGCGCTTGCCGGACGGACCGTCCCGTTCGAGGTCGAGCCGCTCTTCGACGACATCGATGTCGGAGATCTCGAAGGCGTGTCGCTCGACGAATACCGGGCCTACAAGCACGCGCATTCATCACGCGCGGAACCCTTCCCGAGCGGCGAGAGTCTCGACGACGCCGCGCGGCGGTACGCGGCCGGGCTCCGCCGCCTCGCCGAAGGCTCGTGGGGCGTCGCACTCGTCGTCTGCCACGAGATCCCGATCCGCTACACGCTGAACGCGTGCATGGGCTCGGGCGACCTCGACGCGCCGCACGACGTCCCGAACGCGACGCCGTTTCTGTTCGATGTCGGTTCGCTCGCGGGCGCCGCGGCCGCGATCGAGCAGCTCAGCCGCTGATTGCGGCCGAGAAGGCGACGGCGACCTCGGCGGCAAGCGAGGCGTTGTCCGCAGCCAGGCGACGGTTGACGTCGAGCGTGCGACCACCGCTTCGCTCGTGGAGGAAGCCGAGCACGAACGGTGTCACCGCCTGGCCCGCGCACCGCCCGCGCGATCTGCCTCGAGCAAGCGCCTCCTCGATCAGCGGCTCGACGTCGTCGAGGCCGTCGACCGGCGGCCGAGCGAGGACGAGTGCGGTCGATCGCTCGAGCTCCCAGTGCACCCTGCGCGATCACGAGCCGCCTCGGCGCTCGTCTCGACCCGCGTGGAGACGGCAGGACCGCCGCGCGTCGGAGTAGAAGAGCGGCAGCTCGTCCGTCCTCCAGCCGAGCACCGGAACGCCGAGCGTCTCGAGCGCCTCTCCCGTCGCCGGGACGTCGAGCAGCGACTTGACGCCCGAGCAAACGATCAGGACAGGCGTGCGGGCGAGCTCGGTCAGGTCAGCGGAGACGTCCGGGAGGGCCGCATAGCCGCGATGGACGCCGCCGATCCCACCCGTGGTCATGAAGCGGATCCCTCCGAGCCGGCACGCCGCGAGCGTCGCCACCGACGGTCGTCGCCCCGAGCGCGCGCTGGGTGATACAGGCTGCGAGGTCTCGCGGCCCGACCTTCCGTGCCATCGCTCCCGCTTCGGCGACCCACTCGAGCTCTTCTGCCGCTAGACCGATCCTGAGCGCTCCGTCCAGCACCGCCACGGTGGCTGGAACCGCACCGGCCTCGCGGACCCGCGACTCGCACTCACGGCCGACCTCGAGCCCATCCCCGGGCGGAAACCCGTGCGCGACGATCGTCGTCTCGAGCGCGACTACTCCGCGCCCTGCTGCAAGCGTGCTTGCGACCTCGTCGGAGACGATGACGAGGGGAGCCGTCACGGCATCGTGCCGAGCTTGCCGAGGCATCGCGCGGCCGCCTCGAGGCCGACCTCGATCCCGCCGACAAGGAAGCCGGCCGCGAGCGCGTCGCCCGCGCCGGTCGAGTCGACGACGTCTGCGACCACGGCCGGGTGCTCGGCCCTCGTTCCGCCGGTCTCGACGATCGACGCCTTCGGCGCCGCGCTTGCAGCACGAGCGTCCCCGCCGTCGGCCTCGTCACCCAGCTCCTCGAGCTCCCGCTCGCTGGCGAAGACGATGTCCGGTGTCAGGTCGGCGAGGCGGCGAGCGAACCGCTCGGGCCCGAACTCGCGGATCGAGGCCCAGGTCGAGAGGTCGACGGCCACGATGCCACCCTGGGCCTGGACGGCCCCGGCTGCCTTGGCTCCAGCCTCGTCGATCGGGCTCCGCAGGAGGGCGTAGCCGGATAGGTAGCAGCGCGTCGCAACCGCGAAACCACTCCGTCTTCAGCTCCTCGGCGCGGAGCTCGGGGGCGACCCCGGGATCGCGAGATCGTCGACCGCTCGCCCGCCAGGGTCGACGATCGAGATGACGACGCCGTTCCGGCCCGGAGCCATCGGCCCGAGCACCTCGACCCGGCGGGCGTTCGACCTCAGCGGCCACGAGGCGGCCGGTCGTGTCGCCGCCCCACTTGGCGACGAGCCGGGCCTGGGCCCCGAGCTCGGCGGCCCAGGCGGCGACGTTCGCTGCCTGGCCTCCGGCACCGGCTTGGGTGACGGCGGGCGTGTCGTCGCCGCGCGCCAGGTCGTGCTCGAGCCGGACGATCAGGTCGAGCATCAGGTCGCCGAGAGCAGCAGAGGATCACTCGTACAATCGTCGCATGGACGTCGGACGACGGGCGGAGCCGGCTGAGGACGTTCCTGCTCGGAGGCCTCGTCGGAGCCTCGGCTGTCCTGGCGGCCGCGCGTCGCCTCCGCTCGACGCAGGTGCCGAGGACGCCGAGCGGCCTCGCCGCCTTCGAGGACGCGCCGTGCTACCGCGAGACGCGCGACGCCGAGTCCCGGCAGGCACGCTAGTCGGAAGCGCGAGAGCGCTGCTCGTGCGCGAGGCGGTTCGAGGCCTGGAGCACGGTGACCAGGTTGACGTCGGCGTCACCCAGGTCGAGCGACTCGCCGACCAGCTCGACCCGGCGTGAGAGCTTGAGGTAGGTGCGGACGGAACGGGTGGGGTTGACCGTGCGGATGACGAGGAACGGGCCGAACGCCTGCGCCTGGAACGCGGAGGATGGGTCCGGGGACCGAAGCGGGATCACGAGTCGGCGGACGTAGTTCGTCGTGTCGCTCGCGTCGAAGACCCACACCCCGTGGCCGAGCGGCTTCTTCGCCTGCTCGAGCGTCTTCAGCGCAAGCTTGTAGTCGGCGCGCGGCACGACGAGCTTCGAAAGCTTTCCGCCCCGATCCCACGCTTGCAGGTAGAGCGGCTCGTATCCGAAGAGGACGTCGTCGGGGCTCGACGTCGCGGCCAGCCAGGCCGACGCTGCCGCACGAGCCGCCACGCGCTTGTGCGATTCGCCTCGATAGAGCTCCGGAGTCTTCTGCCAGCCCCAGGCGATCTCGGCCGGGACGATGATCGCGACGCCGACGACGCACCGCGATCGGTGCGGCTCGTCGCGCGAACACCGAGAGGCGGAGCAGACCTTCGGCGACGACGAGCGTGAAGAAGGGGAGGATGAAGATGAGGTGCCGCGACATCGGCGCCGCGGAGCCCAGCTTGGCGAGGACGAGTGCGGCGATGGGAGTGATCACCATCGATGCGCCGAGGATCGCGCTTCGCGGGCGCCGCCGGGCGAGGCTGACGAAGCCGACGAGCGCAAGGAGCAGGACGAAGGTGATCACGGCCGTGTAGCCGGCGGTGAAGTCGCTGGCGACGATGTCGAGGTAGCGCGCGACCCCTGACGGTCCCGCGAGGGTCGTGCTCCCGCTCCCGACCCCGACGTCGAACCGGCCGGCGAGCACGAGGTCGGTTCTCCAGAACGGGATCCCGGCGATGGCGACGACGGCGAACGGTGGAATCACCTCGCGCAGGCGCATGCGGACCGCGAGCACGTACACACCCTGGGCTGCCAGAACGAGCGCGCCGTACGGATGGGAGGCGACACAGACGAGGATCGCCAGCACCCATAGCGCCCAGGCGCCGCGTGACCGGCGCTCGGCCGCGTTCAGGAGCGCGAGCGTCGACAGGGCGCTCGTGAACAGGAACAGGCTGTACATGCGGCCGTAAACGCCGTGGAAGAGCAGCATCCAGCTTCCCGAGATCAGCACCGTTGCGACGAGACCGGTCGCGCGGCCGGCGAGCCGCGCCCCGAGGAGCGCGACCACGGGCACGCTTGCCGTCGCGAAGATGGCCGAGACGAGGCGAATCCCGAGGAAGCCTCCGCCGGCGTGCGCCACCACCCAGGCCAGGAGGAAGTGGAGAGGGGCGCCTCCACGCTGGTCGAGCACCGTGTGGAGGAGTCCCCCGAGTGACTTCCGCCCGATGAAGAGGGCGAGTGTCTCGTCCTCGTGCGGTGGCCAGGCTGTCAGCTGGAAGAGGAGGAATGCCCCGACTCCCGCGGTGCAGCCCGCGACGCCGAGCTCGAAGCTCCGGCCTCTGAGCTCGGTTGCCCGCGCCAGGAGTCCCCGACCCGAGCGTTCTGCTGTGACCGCGACAGCCTGGTCGGTGACGACCTCTTCCACCCCGTCAGCCTAATTGTCATGGGCTACCTGCTCCGGCACGTTGGGTAGCCTTGGCTGCGGGCCAATGCCGACCTACGACTACCGCTGCCCGCAGGGCCATGAGTTCGAAGTGCTCCACGGGATGGACGGTCCAGGGCCTGTGGCGTGCGAGGTCTGCGGTGCGGCACCGGTGGCGAGGGTCTTCCGCCCCGTGCCCGTGTTCTTCAAGGGCTCGGGGTTCTACTCGACCGACTACGGCAGCAAGAAGCGGAAGTCCGAGTCGGGCGGCGGGGACGGCGACGGTTCGAAGAAGGCAGACGACGCCGGCAAGAAGCCCGACAAGCCAGCCGACACGAGCACGAAGACCGAGGCCTAGCTCCTCCTAGTCAGTAACGGGAGAAACGGTCGTAGCCGTGACGACCTGCACTCGTCGGGTAGGTATTGGGCGAGCGTCGACGGCGCCGGGTTCATCCCGGCGGAGTCACCCGCGGGACGCGCGCGTGACCTGTGGGAAGGGGGCTCACGGGGGAAACCGGCTGTTTCCCCCATGTTCCTAGCGCGAGCCCAGCCGCTCGCTGCCGACGACGCAGCCAGGCCCGTAGGTGCCCGAGCCCGGAAGCGGGGGCTGCGGGGCCGATTCGCCGGTGAACATCGAGATCACGTTCCGGTTCTCGTCCGTCGACTTGATCACGGCTGAGCTCCCGACGTATTCGGGATCCCCGCCGAGCCGGCAGTGGACCGCTCGGCCGGAGCCGGAGCGAAAGCGGACCCAGCCGAGCTGGATCAGGTCTCCGGGCGACAGGTCGGTCGCGAGCGGCCTGACCAGATCACTGCCGATGAACGGGAGGTCGAAGAACGTCCCGATGCTCGCAAGCTTCGAGGAGAGCGCCTGGATCACCTGCTGCTGGCGTTCGGCTCGCGTCAGGTCGTTTTCTGCTGGATCGAGCCGGTTCTCGCGGATCCGCGTGTAGACGAGGGCGCGCATGCCGTCCATGTGGCGCTTGCCCTTCTCGAATCGCCAGCCCTTCCACGTCCGGCACCGATCGGCCGGGAGCGGGCAGTCGAACGCGTTCGACAGGATCGGCGCGGGGACGTCGACGGTGATGCCGCCGATCTCGTCGATCAGCTTGCTGAACTCCCGGAAGTCGACGATCGCGACGTGGTTGATGTCGATGCCGGTGAGCTCTCTCACCGTTCGGATGGCCAGCGGCGCGCCGCCCAATTGGTATGCGGCGTTGATGCGGTTCGACCCCTGACCTGGGATGTCGACGTAGAGGTCGCGCGGGATCGAGAGGTAGTAGATCCGGTGATGATCGGGGTCCGTTCGCATGAGCATGATCGAGTCGGAGCGATTGCTCGACTCCCGGCCGCCGACGTCCGAGTGGTCGGTTCCGAGCAGGAGGATCGTCGTCGAATGGTTGAAGATCAGGCCGCCCTGACTCTTGAGCGCGTGCTTCGCGGCGGTTCCGAGGCGCGCGTTCGCCGCGCTCACACCGTCGCGGAACGCGAAGTAGCTGGCGAGTGACCACGCAGCGACCCAGGCCAGGAAGAGCCCGAGCACGATGGCGAAGATCTGTGCGGCCCGGCGGCGTTTCGACCTCGGCCGTCTCGTTCGCTTCGGGACCCGTCCGGGTGGACCCCCGGGGCCCGACCGCTTCGATCCCAGCGACGGTCGACCGAGCTTGCCCTTGCCGCGCCCGCCCTTGTAGACGCGGTAGGGCTTGTCCTCACCGGCCATCCGTCGGGTTATGGTAGCCGTCGAGGATCACGGGACCGGGGCGGAGGTACCACTCGATCCCGTTCGCTCAATCAGACGGAATCCCTCTGGCGATAGGGATTTGAGGAGCCGACGATGGAGGCAGGTCGGGGGATGGAGCTGGGCATCTACACCTTCGCGGAGCTACGCGCCGATCCGGTGAGCGGCCAGATCGTCAGCCCGTCGCAGCGGCTGCGCGACCTGATGGAGGAGGTCGAGCTCGCCGACCAGGTCGGCCTCGAGGTCTTCGGCATCGGCGAGCATCATCGCTCCGACTTCGCGGTCTCGGCGCCGGCTGTCGTGCTCGCGGCCGCAGCAGTGCGCACGAAGGACATCCGTCTGACGAGCGCGGTCAGCGTGCTGAGCTCGGACGACCCGGTTCGGGTGTTCGAGGAGTTCGCGACGGTGGATCTCCTCTCCGGAGGTCGGGCGGAGATCATGGCCGGCCGGGGCTCGTTCATCGAGTCGTTCCCCCTCTTCGGATACGACCTGTCCGACTACGACGAGCTGTTCGCCGAGAAGCTCGACCTGCTGCTCGAGCTGCGCGCCTCGGAGCGAGTCCGCTGGTCGGGTAAGCACCGGGCGCCGCTCCACGAGCTCGGCGTCTATCCGCGACCGTTTCAGGACGAGCTTCCGATCTGGATCGCCGTCGGTGGCGCTCCCGAGTCGGCGGTGCGCGCCGGAGTCCTCGGTCTACCGATGGCGCTCGCCATCATCGGCGGCCTGCCGGAGCGCTTCGCGCCCTTCGTCGAGCTCTACCGCCGGGCGGCGAGTCAGGCCGACCGTGATCCCGGGCACCTGCCCGTGAGCATCAACTCGCACGCGTACGTCGCGGACACGGCGCAACAGGCTGCCGACGAGTTCTTCCCTGCCTACGCCGTGATGATGAACACGATCGGTCTCGAACGAGGCTGGTCCGAGATCCGTAGACCGGACTTCGACGCGATGCGGGCGCTGCGGGGTGCGCTCGTGGTCGGTAGTCCGGATCAGGTGATCGAGAAGATCCTCTTCCAGCACGAGATCTTCGGTCACGACCGGTTCCTCGCCCAGATGAGCGTCGGCAACCTTCCCCACGCCCAGGTCATGCGTGCGATCGAGTTGCTCGGAACGAAGGTCGCTCCGGCTGTCCGTGAGGAAACCGCGCGCCGCGCCGCCCGTTCCTGACGGTTATCGTCGCTTCGATGGGTGCGGGGCAGCGAGCGATCGGAGTCGACGTCGGCGGCACGAAGATCGTCGCTGGGCTGGTCGAGCGTGACGGGACGATCGTGCGCACGGAGCGGGGCCCGACCCCGCTCGATTCGACCGAGTCCTTCCTGATGGCGACGGCCGAGCTTGTCGAAGCCATCCGGGACGACACGGTCGATGCCGTCGGCATCGGCGTTCCCTCCGCGATCGACCAGCGCACGGGACAGGCCGTCTTCTCGGTCAACATCCCGCTGAGCGACCTCGACGTGCGCACCTGGGCGACCGAGACCTTCGGTCTTCCGGTTGCGATCGACAACGACGCCAACTGCGCGGCGCTTGCCGAGTGGCGTGCGGGCGCCGGCCAGGGCACCACCGATCTCGTCATGATCACGCTCGGCACCGGGATCGGCGGTGGTCTCATCCTCGGAGGCAGGCCGTATCGAGGCTGGATCGGAGCGGGTGGAGAGGTCGGACACATGGTCGTCGACCTCAACGGGCCTCACTGCCAGGGGCACTGCACGGGGAGGGGCCATCTCGAGCCGCTCGCCTCGGGCGCCGCCGCGGGCGAGATCGCGCGCAAGCTACTCGGGCAGCGTGCCGACTCTCACGCGCTCGTGCAAGCGGCGCGGGACGGTGACCCACGCGCGCTCGAGGCGCTTCGCGACCTGGGGGCGCGGTTGGGGGCCGGCATCGCCACGCTCGTCAACCTGCTGAATCCCGAGTTGATCGTGATCGGCGGTGGGTTCGGCGTCGCCTTCGACCTCCTGATCGACTCGATCGAGGACGTGGTCCGCCGCGACGGTCTCGCACCTGCCCGCGACGTCGTGCGGATCATGCCGGCCAAGCTCGGACCGGACGCGGGTGTGATCGGGGCTGCCTTTCTCGGCTTCGAGGCGCTCGATACCGTGTCCGAGCCCGCGATCGGCTAGACGGCCTGCTTCCGATGCCGCTCGCGGTTTGCGCAACACCGATCGGCAATCTGGAAGACGTCACGCTCCGGGTGCTCGAGGCGCTTCGCGCCGCCGATCTCGTCCTGTGCGAGGACACACGGAGAACGAGGATCCTGCTCGAGCGACACGGCATCCGGAGCAGACTGCTGAGCTACCGCGAGCACAACGAGGCGCGCCGGGTCGCCGAGGTGATTCCGCGACTCGAGGACGGCGAGGCGATCGTGCTCGTCAGCGACGCCGGGCTCCCCTCGGTCAATGATCCTGGAGCCAGGCTCGTCGATGCGGTGCGGCGTGCGGGCCTGCCCGTCACGGTGGTGCCCGGGCCGTCGGCGGTCGAGACGGCGCTCGTCGCGAGCGGCTTCGAGTTCGAGCGGTACCAGTTCGTCGGCTACCTGCCCCGCGCCGCCGCCGCGCTGGCCGCTCTCTGGGGCGAGCTTGCTGCGTGGCCGCACGCGGTTGTCGCCTTCGAGTCGCCGCTTCGTCTTCCGGCCTCGCTTCGAGCGCTCGCAGAGGTGCTGCCCGACCGGCCGGTGGCGGTGTGCCGCGAGCTGACGAAGGTGTTCGAGGAAGTGGTCTCCGGGACGGCGCGGGAGGTCTCCGCACGGCTCGAGACCGCTCCGAAGGGCGAGATCACGATCGTCCTCGGACCCGCCCCGATGCCCGATGCGTCCGAGCATGCCGCCGTCGAGGCGGTCGCCGACCTCGTCGAGGCCGGTGCCTCGCGGCGCAAAGCCGCCGACGTGGTCGGACGGCTGACCGGCATCTCGCGGAACCGCCTCTATCGCGGCTCCCTCAAGGATCGTCCTTTGTAGCCAGTATTGACAACCTCTCTCACGGCGCGCTACCGTCTTGATGTTGTCTAGAGCGAGAACACCGAGTGTGCATATGCGGATTCGTACCCTCGTCTCCGTTCTGATCGCGATTCTCGTGGTGGGTGTCGTCCCGGCCGAGGCCGGGGCGTGGACGTGGCCGGCCGACGGCCCGGTGCTTCGCCCGTTCGTCTTCGGTGACGATCCGTATGCCGGTGGGCAGCACCGTGGCATCGACGTCGCCGGCGAGTCCGGCAGAGCAGTGCAGGCACCCGCTAGCGGGACCGTCTCGTTCGCCGGCACGGTTCCGCAGGGCGGGAAGACGGTGTCCATCGGCACCGCGGACGGGTACACGGTCACGCTCCTGCATCTCGGCTCGATCGTCGTGAAGAAGGGCGAGGTCGTCGTCGAGGGTGCCACGGTCGGAACGATCGGTGCGAGCGGCGATCTGGAGTTCTCCGAGCCATATCTGCATCTCGGCATTCGCATCACCGTCGACGAGCAGGGGTACGTGGATCCGGAGTCGCTCCTCCCGCCGCGCGCGCCGACGGCCGTGAGCGCCCCGGACGAGACGTCGTCGCTGAGCGAGGAAGCCGCCGCCCCTAGCATGACCGACCCAGGCGTCGAGCCCTCGACGGGAGCTGCGCCTTCTGGAGCGGTGGCCCACGTTCATGTGCCCGCCGTCGATCCCGCTCCTCCGCATCCGCTCTCTCCCGTCCAGACATCGGACGAAGTGCCCTCGGCCGATCCGGTCCCGGACACGACGATCGAGGAGCCGGCGTCGCTGCCGGAGCTCGAAGCGGCACAGGGGCCCGTCGGTCCGGCCGAGGATGCTCCGGAGATCGCGACGGACATTGCTCCCTCCTCGGGCTTCGTGTCGACGACCGCTCTCGTCGATGTGACTGCCGTGGCCCGGCCCGCGCAGCGGACAGAGGGCAGCCAATCGAAAGCGACGACGTATTCGGTGCGGGTCGCCCCTGCTCGTGATGCCAGACCACCGTCGGTTCCCTTCCGGGCTGGGGGGGCGTCCGCACGGAAGGTTCCGACCGACGCGGCACCGAGGGCGCTTGTAGACGGAGACGCTCGGCAATCCGGTCAAAGCCGGCCGGTCGCGGCGCCGCGACCGCGAGTGGTCATCGCGGAGCCGCCTAGAGCGCGCACCGCCGAACCGAGCCGGCCGACCGCGACGCTGCCCCCGCGTTTGACCGCTCCGCGCTTGACCGCTCCGCAAGTCCCCGGTCACGGCATCCCGGTCTTCGACTGGATCCCGGCAGTCGCGCTGCTCGGTCTCGGGGCCCTCGTGCTGCTCGTCCGCCGCTCGAGGCGGCGCGGGTCAGCTCCCGCACCGGGGACGCAGCCGGATCCGCCGCCTATCATCTCTCCCGGTGCGCTACTACGTCACGACCCCGATCTACTACGTGAATTCGTCCCCTCACATCGGGCACGCGTACACGACGATCGCGGCCGACGTCGTCGCTCGACATCAGCGGCAACGGGGGCGGGAGACCTTCTTCCTCACAGGACTCGACGAGCATGGAACGAAGGTTCGCCGGGTTGCCGAGGAAGCCGGCTTGACCCCGCAGGAGTATGTCGACGGCATGGCGCTGATCTGGAGGGAGCTTCCTTCCCGGGTCGACGCCGAGCCCGATTTCTTCATCCGCACCTCCGACGACGGACACAAGGCATTCGTCCGTGACTTCCTCCAGCGGATCTACGACAACGGCGACGTGTACGAGGACGTCTATTCCGGCCTCTACTGCGTCGGCTGCGAGTCGTTCAAGCTCGAGTCCGAGCTCGTCGACGGGCGATGCCCCGATCACGGCGACACCGTCCAGTACCTGGAAGAGAAGAACTACTTCTTTCGGCTCTCGGCGTATCAGGAGAAGCTCGCTCGCCTCTATGACGAGCGGCCCGACCTCGTGTTGCCTCGCTTCCGGTACAACGAGGCCCGGAGCTTCATCGAGGGTGGCTTGCAGGACTTCTCCATCAGCCGCGCCGGCGAGGCGTGGGGCATTCCGCTGCCGTGGGACGAGAGCCAGGTCGCCTACGTCTGGGCCGAAGCGCTGGTGAACTACCTGAGCGCGCTGACGTATGCGCGACCGGGTGAGGATCTCGTTCCCGCGCTCTGGCCCGAGGTGCGTCACGTGATGGCCAAGGACATCCTTCGGTTCCACTGCGTCTTCTGGCCGGCGATGTTGATGTCGGCCGGCTACAGCGTGCCCAAGCAGATCTTCGTCCACGGCTACCTCTTGCTCGACCAACGCAAGATGTCGAAGTCGCTCGGGAACGTGATCGACCCGCTCGATCTCGTGAGCACCTACGGGGCTGACGCCGTCCGGTTCTGGGCGCTGCGCTCGGTGTCGTTCGGCTCTGACGGAACCGTGTCGCTCGGGAGCCTGCACGAGCGCTACGAGAGCGAGCTCGGGAACGAGCTCGGGAACCTCCTCTCCCGGACGACGGCGATGATCGCCCGCTACCGTGGCGGGCAGTTGCGGATTCCGGACGGCGCCCCGGGCCAGCGCAAGGCGCTCGGCGCGGACAGCCTGCACGCAACCGTTGCCGACAGGATCGACGTCTTCGACCTCTCGGCAGCGTTGGAGGCGATCTGGGAGGTGGTGCGCGCGCTGAACAGGTACGTCGAGCAGACCAAGCCCTGGGAGCTGGCCAAGGACTCGTCGTCGGACGGCGAGCTGGATCAGGTGCTCTACGACCTCGCCGACGGCCTTCGGATCGTCGCGATCGCTCTGTGGGCCTTCGTGCCGAGCACTTCGGTCCGGATTCTCGAAGTGCTACGGCAGAACGGCGGCGACGTCTCGTGGACGAGAATCCAGAACGAGCGAAGCCTGGCCGTAGAAGGGATCGAGCCGGCAGCACCGCTCTTCCCGCGTATCGAGCCGGTCGACGAAGCCGTCGCGTGATCGACACGCACGCGCATCTCGACGCGTGCGCAGAATCGGCCGCCACGCTCCTCGCCCGCGCCCGCGAGGCCGGTGTCGATCGGGTCGTCGGTGTCGGATCCGGCATCGCGTCGTGTCTCGAGCAGCTTGCGATCGCCGAGCGCGAGCCGGGAGTGAGCTGCGCTCTCGGCATCCATCCCCACCAGGCCGCAACGGCCGAAGCGGACCGGCTGGACGAGCTCCGGGCGCTCCTCTCCCACGAACGCGTGGTGGCTGTGGGCGAGACCGGCCTCGACCACTATCGCGACTACGCGCCCCGGGACGCTCAGCTGCGCCTGTTCGAGGCCCAGCTCGGGCTCGCCGCGGAGCTCGGGCTTCCGGTCGTCGTGCACACCCGCGCCGCGGACGAAGAGACGCTCGACGCCCTGTCCGGTTTCGGGGGCACGGTCGTGCTCCATTGCTTCTCGTCCCCCGGCCTGCTTCCGGCCGCGCTCGATCGCGGCTACTACGTTTCGTTCGCTGGCAACGTCACCTTCCCGAAGGCAGAGGAGCTACGTGTGGTCGCGAGGGCAGTGCCGCCAGATCGCCTCCTCTGCGAGACCGACTGCCCCTACCTCGCCCCCCAGCCGGTGCGAGGTCGTCCGAACGAGCCCGCGAACGTCGTCCACACGATCGCGGCGCTGGCATCGGCGCGAGACGAGGATGTGACGGTGCTGGCTGCCCGGATCGACGAGAACGCCGACGCTGCCTTCGCGCTGCGATGACCCGTGTGCACGTGACCCCGAAGCGCGACCTCGGTCAGCACTTCCTGGTCGACGACAACCTCCTCGGCGTCATCGCCCGCCTCGCAGAGCTCGAAGCGGGAGACATCGTGCTCGAGATCGGTCCCGGTCTCGGTGCTCTAACCGTTCATCTCGCCTCTCGCGTCGCACGTGTGATCGCAGTCGAGATCGATCCGACCCTAGAGCCCGAACTCACCAGGAGGCTCGCCGCTTCCTCGAACGTCGAGCTCGTGTTCGCCGACGCGCTCGCGATCGATCCCGGATCCTTCGCTCACCCTCCGTCGAAGCTGGTCGCGAACCTTCCGTACAACGTTGCGACGCCGATCGTGGTCGAGAGTCTCGACCGTCTGCCGAGCGTGCAGCTCTGGTGCGTGATGGTGCAGAGGGAGATTGCCGACCGCTTCTTCGCCGTGCCCGGCACGAAGGTGTACGGCGCGGTGTCCGTGCTCCTCCAGCTCGCGACCGAGCGAACGGGCTTCCACCCCGTCTCGCGCAACGTCTTCAGGCCACGGCCCAACGTCGAGTCTGCCCTGGTCGCCTTCAGGCGCCGAGAGCTTCCACCCTCCTATTCCGAGATCAAGCGCGTTGTCCAGGCCGCGTTCGCCCACCGGCGGAAGACCCTTCCGAACTCGCTCGAGCTCGCCGGAGTCGCGGCACGGGCTCGGTCGGTCGAGGCGCTCGCCGCGCTCGGGCACGTGCCCGCCATACGCGCGGAGGCACTTCGACCGGAGGAGTTCGCCGCGCTCACCGAGTTACTCGCATGACGCGGGCAAGCGCGCCGGCAAAGATCAACCTCGCCCTGGTCGTCGGTCCCGGGAACGCCTCCGGCAAGCACGAGGTTGCGACCGTCTACCAGCGGATCGACCTCGCCGACGAGGTGATGCTCGAGCCGAGCACAGAGTTGCGCGTCACCGGCTTCGAAGGCGACACGCTCGTCGCCCGGGCGCTCCGGGAGATCGCGGCCGCCGCCGGCGTCGAGCCGTGCTGGCATGCCCACATCGAGAAGTCGATTCCTGTTGCTGCCGGCCTCGGCGGCGGCAGCTCGGATGCTGCTACTACGCTTCGGCTCGCGAACGACAGCCTCGAACGGCCGCTTCCTCCGCAGGTGCTCCATCGCATTGCAGCCGACATCGGCGCCGACGTGCCGTTCTTCCTCGAGCAAGGTCCGCGGCTCGGTACGGGCGACGGCTCGGAAACTCGCTCGATCGACCTGCCGCTCGACTACACCGTCGTGCTGCTGGCACCGGAAGGTGCGACGAAGCCCTCGACGGCCTCGGTCTACGCCGAATTCGACCGCAGACGTGGGGAGCAGGGGTTCCAGGAGCGCCGCGACACGCTGCTCGTTGCGCTTCGCTCGATCCGCGCGGCGACCGATCTGGCAGCCCTTCCCGGAAACGATCTCGCCGCCTCCCAGCACGCCGCCGATCTCACCCGCCTCGGTGCCTTCCGTGCCGACGTGACCGGGGCCGGCCCGACCGTTTACGGGCTCTTCGAGCGGATCGAGGGCGCGGACCACGCAGCCCGTGCCTTGGCGCACCTCGGTGCTACCTGGGTCTGCAATCCGGCGTGGTAGGTTGCCAGTCCGTGGCCGAGCACGCGAAGACCGAGCGCTGGTACGAGGAGACCCGCGTGAAGGTAGCGCTCGGCATCGCGGTGGCGGAGGGGCTCATCGTCGCGGTCAGCAAGGAGTGGTCGAAGTGGACGGTGATCATCATCTCGATCCCGATCATCCTCTTCTATCTCCTGGCGGGGCGAACGCTCGAGTCCAATCTCGGGCGCCAGACCTCATGGACTCTCGCTGCCGCCCAGGCGCTTGCGGTCGTCGTCGTCGTGCTCTGGTACTGGATCAAGCTGCTCACGTTCGTCGCGGTCGCGATCTTCGCGGTGATCGCGCTGTATCTCCTGTTCGTCGACCGACCCTCGCAAGGGTCGAGCTAGCCGCCGTCCTGGAAGACTCCAGTCTGTTGGGGCGTAGCCAAGTGGTAAGGCAGCGGGTTTTGGTCCCGCGACCCCAGGTTCGAATCCTGGCGCCCCAGCCATTTCGCCCGTGAGCTCGAACAGTTCCCCACTCGCCGCCGTCGTCATGGCTGCCGGCCTCGGAACGCGCATGCGCTCGGCGACGCCCAAGCATCTCCATCCGATCCTCGGACGCCGGCTCGTCGACTGGGTGATCGAGGCGGCGAGGTCGACCGGTCCGGATCCGCTCGTGGTCGTCTGCTCGCCCGAGAGCGCCGACGCGTACGAGGGAGTGGCCGTCGCCGTGCAGGAGCGGCCGCTGGGGACGGGCGACGCCGTTCGTGCAGCCTGCGCGCAGGTAGGAGATGCGCGCGAGGTGCTCGTCGTCTCGGGTGATCACCCGCTGCTCACCGACGAGCTGATGGAAGCGGTCGTTTCCACACATCGCGACGTAGGAGCTGCGGCAACGGTGCTGTCGTTCTCGCCCCCTGACCCGCGTGCGTACGGCCGGATCGTCCGTGACAGCACGGGCCGGCTCGAGCGGATCGTCGAAGCGGCCGACGCGACGCCGGAGGAGCTCGCTATCGGCGAGGCGAACTCGTCGATCTACGTCTTCGACGCGGCGAAGCTCTGGCCCGCGCTCGATCGACTCGAGCCGGCGAACGCGAAGGGCGAGCTCTACCTGACGGATGCTGTTCGCTTTCTCGTCGGGGACGGTGAGAACGTCGCCGTCTACGAGGCACCGGATCCGTCCGTGGTCGAGGGAGTGAACACCCGAGTGGAGCTGGCCGCCGCTGCGGCCGCGCTTCGCAGCCGGATCAACGACGGACACATGCTCACGGGGGTTACGATCGTCGACCCGCCCACGACATGGATCGAGCCGTTCGTCGAGCTCGCCGCGGACGTCGTCATACAACCGTTCACCGTTCTGCGGGGCGGTACGCGCGTGGAATCCGCCGCCGAGATAGGGCCGCACGCTGTGCTCGTCGACGCGGTGGTCGGGGCGGGAGCGATCGTCGGCCCGTTCTGTTACCTTCGGCCGGGCACGGTCCTCGAGGCAGGGGCGAAGGCGGGCACGTTCGTGGAGATGAAGAACTCGCGCATCGGAGCGCGCACGAAAGTGCCGCACCTGTCCTACATCGGGGACGCCGACATTGGAGAGGACACGAACATCGCCGCGGGCAACATCACCGCCAACTACTCGCATCGTGTCGGCGAACCGAAAGGGAAGACGACGATCGGCCGGAACGTCAGGACGGGTGTCGACAATACGTTTGTCGCTCCGGTCGAGATCGGCGACGACGCATGGGTCTACCCGGGTACTGTCATCACCGAAGATGTCCCGCCGGAATCGCTGGCCGGCTTCCCGCCGCGCCAGGTGACCAAGAAGGGCTACGTTCGTGGACGCCGCGACAACTGAAGAGATCAGGCTGCCAGGGCTTGAGGCGCCTCCGGAGCGACCCGAGATGACGACGGGGCACTGGCTCGAGCGCGGGCCGTCCAAGCGCCTGATGGTCTTCTCAGGCCGGTCCCATCCCGAGCTCGCAAGCTCGATCTCCGAGAAGCTCGGGGTCGAGCTCGGTGAGATCGAGCTGAAGTCGTTCCCCAACGGGGAGACCTACTGCCGGTACGGCGAGTCGATCCGCGGAGCTGACATCTTCCTCGTGCAGACGGGCTGCGATCCCGTCGATCGGAATCTGATGGAGCTCCTGCTCATGATCCAGGCAGCGAAGCTCGCATCGGCGAAGCGGATCACTGCGGTCGTACCGTGGTTTCCCTATTCGCGCCAGGACCGGAAGGCGAAGCCGCGTGAGCCGATCTCCGGACGGCTAGTGGCCGACATGCTGCAACTGGCGGGCGCAGATCGCGTTCTGACGATGGATCTGCACGCGGGCCAGATCCAGGGGTTCTTCAACATCCCGGTCGATCACATGACGGCGCTGCCGCTGTTCGCCCGCCACTTCCGGGACCTCGGCCTGATCGGCGACGGCGTGGTGTCCGTTGCCCCCGACGCGGGCCGAGCCAAGCACGCTGTTCGCTTCGCGGAGATGATCGAAGGCGAGTACGCGCTCATGCACAAGCGTCGCTCGGATCACGACCGGGTGGCCGTGACCGAGATCACCGGTCGCGTCCAGGGCAAGATCGCGATCGTCGGCGACGACGTGATCATGACCGGCGGCACGCTCGTCGCAGGTGCGAACGCGCTGAAGGAGCACGGTGCGCGAGAGGTGTGGTTGTTCGCGACCCACGGACTCTTCTCGGGCAACGCCCTCGAGCTGATCAGTGCGGCGGGTCTCGCTGGCATGGTCGTCACCGACACCGTCCCGATCGACCCACGCAGCCGGCCGGACAACATGACGGTTCTGCCGGTTTCCAGTCTCCTGGCGGAGACGATCATGAACGTGTTCGCCGACGACTCGGTCTCCGCCATCTTCGGCGGCGACACGCAGCTCTTCTAGGTCGTCCCTTCGCAACCGTGCGGCGCTCCATGCGCCGCCCGCTACAATCGGCCGCCGTGGCCGGTGAGCGAGTCAAGCTGGAGGTGCAGCAGCGTGAGACCCCAGGGTCGAGTGCGAGCGCGCGCCTGCGGCGCGAGGGCATCATCCCGGGCGTGCTCTACGGGCGTGGGAAGACACCGCATGCGATCGCCGTGCCGGAGCGTGTGCTCCGTGGCGCGCTGAGTGGACCGCACGGGCGGCACGCGATCCTCGACGTCGTCCTCGAGGGTCAGAAGACGTCGCACGTGTCGATCCTGAAGGACTTCCAGGTCGATCCGATTCGCGGCCGGATCACGCATTTCGACCTGCACGAGGTTCGCCTCGACGAGGTGATCACCGCGCAGGTGGCGATCGAGCTCGTCGGCGAGTCGCCGGGCGTCGGTCTGGGCGGTGTCCTGTCGGCAGTCGTCCGGGAGGTCAGCGCCGAGGCCCTGCCGCTTGAGATTCCTGACCGTTTCGAGCTCGACATCAGCGAGACGGAGATCGGAACGACACTTCGCGTTGCCGATCTGAGGGCGCCGGAAGGGGTCAAGATCCTCGACGATCCAGACACCGTCGTCGTCTCAGTCGCAGCGCCGCGCGCCATCGAGGTCGAGGAAGTGGTCGAGGAGGCCGAGGAGGGCGAGGAAGCAGCGGATGGCACCGCCGAGGGGACAGAAGCGGCTGCGGAGAGCACCGAGACGACCGAGGACTAGGAGTCGACAGTGCCCCTGTTCCGGCGGGGCGCCTCCTCGACGCTCGATCTTCTCGTCGTCGGTCTCGGCAACCCGGGCCGGGAGTACGAGCGAACGCGGCACAACGTGGGTTGGCTCGTCGTGGACGAGCTCTCGGCGCGGCACGAGGGTCGTTGCGCTCGAAGTTCTCCGGGCAGCTCGCCGAGTGCGTGCTCGCGAAGCGCGGGTCTCCCTGATCAAGCCGGAGACGTTCATGAACGAGTCGGGACGTTCGATCGCCGCAGCGGCGCGGTTCTTCAAGGTCCTCCGGAGAACGCTGCTCGTCGTCCACGACGACGTCGATCTCGAGGAGCGCCCGGCTGCAGGCACGCCAGGGCGGTGGGCTTGCTGGTCACAACGGACTGCGCTCGATCGCGCAGACGCTCGGGACGCAGGAGTTTCTCCGGCTGCGCATCGGGGTCGGCCGGCCCGGGCCGCGGCGATCGGCGTTCGGTCGCCGACTACGTGCTGTCCGGAGTTCGACCCGGCGACGACGTCGGCGCCCTCGTCTCGCGCGTCGGCGGACGCCGTCGAGACGATCGTCAGGGAGGGGCTCGAGGCGGCGCAGCAGCGCTTCAACTGACGGCCCCGGCGCGAACGGCGGGACGATCAGTCACACAATCGGCACGATTGCGTGACGAGACGGGTCACAGGATCGCCGATACGTCGAGCCGGGTGGCGGGTGGACAGCTCCCCACCCAGGGTGGGGATGTGGTCGATGGCCGGGCCAGGCTGGCCCACGGCATGTGGAGGAGGAGGACATGCCGGAAAGTAGACTGGCCGCCGGCGGAACCGCGTTGTTCCGTCGTTCGTCATGGACCAGCCCGTTCTCGAACTCTCTCGCGCGCGAGCTCGCCGACAGCGAGCGCCTCGTCGCGTTCGCGGCCGCGCCGCCCGACGCCGACGCGCGCGTCTCGGAGCCGGCGCTGCCGCTGCTGCTCGCCGCGCTCCACCTACATCTCCAGCGAGGGCTCGTCTGCCTGCTGCCTGACGATGCGGAGGCACGCGAGGTCGCGGAGGCCGTCGCCTGGTTCCTCGGCGAGGAGCACGTCGCGTTCATGCCGAGCCGCGGAGTCTCGTTCGGCTCGGGACTCGAGCCGCCACCGCACCTCGTCGGCGAGCGGTTCCGCTCGCTCGACGTGCTCGCTCGGGCGGGCTCGTCTGCGTGTCAGCGGCGCGCTCGCAGAACGGCTACCACCTCCGGACGACCGTCCCGCGCGGATCGAGCCGCAGGGGGCGACGAGCCCGGCGCTCGAGGGTCTCGCGAGCGGCTGGCGCTGGCCGGCTACGAACGCGTCGAGCGGGTCGAGGAGCGCGGGCAGTTCGCAGTCCGCGGCGGGATCGTCGACGTCTATCCGACGACAGGACGCGAGCCGATCAGGGTCGAGCTCTTCGGTGACGAGGTCGAGGCGATCCGTGCCTTCTCTCCCTTCACGCAACGCGCGCTCCGATCCGCTCGAGCGAGCGGTGCTCCAGCCGGCCGCCGAGCGACTGCTCGACCGCATCGAGCCTTCGTTGCCAGACGACGACGGCCTGGGTCCGCCCACCGGACGATCTCGTGCAGTCGCTTTCAGCGTTTCCCGACCTCGTCTGGCGGCCGGATGCCGTTCGTGAGGCCTGGCGTGATCGTCTCGGCGAGGAGCTCGACTTCGGTCGCGTCCCAGCTCGACCCGCTGCCGCAAGGGCAGCCGTTCGCGTTCGAGGCCCAGCGGCCCGCTCTTGCAGCTCGTGGCCTCTCGGAGGCAGAGAACGAGCTCGCCAGCCTTCTACGCTCTGACAATCGAGTCGTCGTCGCCTTTCCGCACCGCGGCGACGCGCTCCGAACCCAGAGCCTGCTGCGCCGGGTACAGGCACGGTCTCCGAATCACCCGAGGAGCTCCCCCGCGAGCCCGAGCATTCGTTTCGCGGTCTCGCCCGCACGGCGTGGCTTCGTCTGGCGTGAGCTTCGGATCGCCCTTCTCCCGGACACGCAGGTCTTCCGGAAACGCGCCCCGCGCGGCGACGCACGCATCGGCCGTGCGCTCCAGTCGTTCGCGGACCTGCGAACTGGCGACCACGTCGTGCACGAGGATCACGGTGTCGGAAAGCTCCTCGGCTTCGAGACGAAGACCGTCGCCGGGGTGACTCGCGACTACCTCTTCGTCGGCTTCCGCGGCGAGGACCGTCTGTACGTCCCGCATGAGCAGATCGGCAAGGTCTCGCGCTACGTCGGAGCCGATGCACGAGCGCCCGCGCTCTCGAAGCTCGGCGGCAAGGCATGGCAGCTGATCAAGTCGAGAGCTCGAGAGTCGGCGCGCGAGCTCGCCGGCGAGCTGATCGCCCTGTATGCCGGCAGGCAGCGCGCGCCCGGTGTCGCCTACGACCTCTCGAGCGACTGGTTCGAGCGGCTCGAGGCGAGCTTCCCGTACCGCGAGACCCAGGATCAGGAGATCGCGATCGAGGCTGTAAAGGAGGATCTCGAGGCGGCGACGCCGATGGACCGGCTCGTCTGCGGCGACGTCGGGTTCGGGAAGACCGAGATCGCGGTGCGAGCCGCGTTCGCCGTCGCGCTGAACGGAAGACAGACGCTGATGCTGGTTCCGACGACCGTGCTGGCGCAGCAGCACTGGAACACGTTCCGCGAGCGGTTCGCCGACTTCCCGGTCCGGGTCGAGATGGTCTCTCGCTTCCGGCGCCCGGCTGACGTCAAGCAGGTGCTAGCCGACTTCGCCTCCGGCAAGGTCGACGTCCTCATCGGCACGCACCGCGTTCTGTCCCGGGACGTGATCCCGAAGAACCTCGGACTCGTGGTCGTCGACGAGGAGCAGCGTTTCGGCGTCGCGCAGAAGGAGCTGCTGCGCTCGCTTCGGCTCGAGGTCGACGTGCTCGCGCTCACGGCGACGCCGATCCCGCGGACGCTGCACATGTCCCTTGCCGGTCTGCGCGACATCTCGGTGATCGAGACGCCGCCGGAAGGGCGGCAGGCGATCCGCACCCATGTCGGCGAGCTGGACGAGGAGCTCGTCAGAGTGTCGCTCGAGCGAGAGCACGCAGCGTGACGGACAATCCTTCTACCTCCACAACCGGGTGGAGACGATCGAGGAAGCGGCGCTGAAGCTGCAGGCGCTCTGCCCTGGACTTCGCTTCCTCGTCGCACATGGCCAGATGCGCGAGCGCGAGCTCGAGGAGCGCATGATGACCTTCCTGAGAGGTGACGCGGACGTGCTCGTGTCGACCACGATCATCGAGTCCGGTCTCGACATCCCGCAGGCGAACACGCTCATCGTCGAGCGTGCTGACCTGCTCGGCCTCTCTCAGCTGTACCAGATCCGCGGGCGGGTCGGCCGCTCGGACGTCCCCGCTCACGCCTATCTCTTCTACCCCGACGCGCGCGAGCTCGTGCCCGAGGCGCGAGCTCGCCTGTCCACGCTCGCCGATCACACGGAGCTCGGCTCAGGCTTCTCGATCGCCATGCGCGACCTCGAGATCCGCGGCGCGGGCGAGCTTCTCGGGGCCGAGCAGTCGGGCCATGTGGCGGCCCTCGGGTTCGAGCTGTACGTCGAGCTCCTGAACGAGGCGGTGGCCGAGCTCCAGGGAAGCCGACGGACGGTTGCGCGACCGATCCGGATCGACGCCCGCATCGACGCGTACGTGCCCGTCGCTTACGTCGACTCCGAGGCACTCAAGATCGACCTGCACCGTCGGCTCGCGCTGACCGATTCCGAGGACGAGCTCCGGGAGCTCCGACTTGCGGTGGAGGACCGGTACGGGCCGGTCCCCGAGCCAGTCGACAGCCTGTTCGCGATCCAGGAAGTCAAGCTCAAGCTCGCTCGTGCCGGGGCGGAGTATCTGGTGTTTCGGAGCGGTCGCGTGGCCGTCGGGCCACTCGTCCTCGGCGCGGACGAGCTGAGGACGCTCCGCAGTGAGCTGAGCACCGCTGTCTACAGCGCCGGCAAGTACGAGGTCACCCTGAGGAGCGACACCTTCCGTTCGGCCCTTGTCCTGGCTGATGCTATTCTCGGTTTGCGCCAGGAAGTCTAGGCGCTTTTTCAATGATCACGTTTCTTCGTCATCGGCGCGCGCTCGCCGCCGTCTTTCTCTCCGCCGGGCTCGCCGCAACGGTGGCAGGGTGCGGTGGCGGCAGTGCATCGTCCCTTCCGAAAGGCGTCGCGGTGACCGTCAACGGTCAGCCGATCAACGTGACCGTGGTGGACCGTCAACTCGCGCAGACGAAGGGGAATGCGAAGGCACAGGGCACGACGTTCCCCAAGGAGGGAACTGACGCCTACGACCAGGTCGTCCAGCAGACCATCAAGTACCTGGTCCAGAAAGCCGAGCTCGAGCAGCAGGCGAAGAAGGAGAACGCGACGGTCACGGACGCGCAGGTCGAGATCCGACTCAAGGCGCTGATCAAGCAGTACTTCGGCGGGGACCACGCCAAGTACCTGGTCGAGATCAAGAAGCGCGGTGTCACCGACGCGCAGGTGCGAGACGACGTTCGGCTGCAGCTCTTGCAGACGGCGCTGGTCGGGAAGATCACCGGCAAGGTCAAGGTCGACGAGGCCGAAGCGCGCGAGTTCTACCTTCAGCACGCGACCGACTTCGCGAACCCGCAGAGCCGCGACGTCGCACACATCCTGGTCAAGACGAAGGCCCTTGCCGACACGATCTATGCAAAGCTCGAGAAGGGAGCCGACTTCGCGGCCGAGGCCAAGAAGTCCTCGATCGACACGGGCACGAAGTCGAAGGGCGGGGACTTCACGGCCACGTTGGGCCGGGATGACCCTGCGTTCGACAAGGTTGCGTTCGCGCTCAAGACCGGCGAGATCTCCAAGCCGGTGAAGTCCCAGTTCGGCTGGCACGTCATCAAGGCCATAGGTGTTGTCAAGCCGCGCCAGGTGATCCCGTTCGAGAAGGCGAAGGCCTCGATCATCCAGCAGCTCCTCCAGTCGAAGAAGACCGCAGAGGTGACCCGGTGGACGGACGCGACCCAGGTCTTCTACGCGACGCGGATCAAGTACGCCAAGGACTACGCGCCGCCGGCGACCACCTCCACGTCCCCGACGACGTCGATCATCCCGACGGCACCCGCGCCCACGGGTTGAGCCTCGACGCGGCGCTGACCGAGCTCGACACGCTCGCTCGCCGCCTGCGCCACGACTGCCCCTGGGATCGTGAGCAGACGGTGGAGACGATCGTGCCGCACACGATCGAGGAGGCCTACGAGGTGGCGGACGCCGCGCTCGCCGGCGACGACGCCAAGCTGCTCGACGAGCTGGGCGATCTGCTCTTCCAGGTCTACTTCCTCTCCCTGCTGCTCGAGGAGCGCGGGCGTGGCTCTCTCGAGCAGGCGGCGCTCTCGATCCACGAGAAGCTCGTTCGCCGCCACCCACATGTCTTCGGAGACGTTCAGGCCGAGACGCCCGAACGGGTTCGCGAGAACTGGGAGCGGATCAAGCGCGAGGACGAAGGCCGTGAGGGCGTCTTCCACGATGTGCCGAGCACGCTCCCGGCTCTTCTCCAGGCGCGGAAGGTGCAGCGCCGCGCCTCCGCGGTCGGCTTCGAGTACCCGGATCTCGTTACGGCGCTGGCGGGACCTCGAGGATGAGCTGGTCGAGCTGAAGCGGGAGCTCGAGGGAGTCTCTCGCGAGAGGCGTGCAGCCGAGCTCGGCGATGTGCTCTTCGCGTGCGTGAACGTCGCGCGACACATCGATGTAGATCCCGAGCTCGAGCTTCGCAGGGCGACGGCTCGCTTCCGCGCGCGCGTCGAGACCGCGGAGCGAATGGCGGCGAGCGAAGGGCTGGACTGGGTGGCGCTGCCGCTCGCGGATCAGGATCGGTTCTTCGATCAGGCGAAGGAGGCCGAGTGACCACGATCGCGAGCGTCACCGCTCGACAGATTCTCGACTCGCGTGGCAATCCGACGATCGAGGTCGACGCCGTTCTCGAGTCGGGGGCGCGGGGTCGTGCGGCCGTACCTTCGGGGGCGTCGACCGGACAGTTCGAGGCCGTCGAGCTGCGTGATGGCGGCGGTTACTACGCCGGCAAGGGCGTCACTCACGCGGTCGAGAACGTCCGGGGTGAGATCGCAGCGGCCGTCCGGGGCCTCGATGCGGCCGACCAGGAGACGCTCGACCGGCGGCTGATCTCACTCGACGGCACTCCGAACAAGGGCCGGCTCGGGGCGAACGCCATCCTCGGCGTGTCGCTCGCGGTCGCCAAGGCTGCGGCAACCGAGAAGAACGTGCCCCTCTACCGCTCGCTGGGTGGAGAGGACGCGACCATGCTGCCCGTCCCGATGATGAACGTGATCAACGGCGGTGTTCACGCTGCCAACTCGATCGACCTCCAGGAGTTCATGCTCGTCCCGCTCGGCGCCGAGACGTTCGCCGACGCGCTCCGCATCGGTGCCGAGACCTACCACGAGCTGAAGAAGGTGCTCGCTGGCCGCGGTCTCGCGACGGCAGTCGGCGACGAGGGCGGCTTCGCGCCCGATCTGCCGTCGAGCGAGGCCGCAATCGGCGCGATCATGGAGGCCGCCGACCGTGCGGGACACGTCGACCGTGTCGCGATCGCGCTCGACCCGGCCTCGACCGAGTTCTTCTCGGACGGCGTCTATCGCTTCGAGGGCCGCGAGGCACGTGGCCCGGAGATGTCCGACTTCTACGCTGGCCTCGTCGACGGGTTCCCGATCGTCTCGATCGAGGACGGTGTCGCAGAGGACGATTGGGACGCCTGGAAGGCGATGACCGATCGGCTCGGCGGGCGTATCCAGCTCGTCGGCGACGACATCTTCGTCACGAATCCCGAGCGACTGCAACGGGGTATCGACGCCGGCGTCGCCAACGCGATTCTGATCAAGGTCAACCAGATCGGCACGCTGACGGAGACCCTGGAGGCGATCTCGCTCGCCCGAGCGAACGGCTATGCGACCGTGATCTCGCACCGCTCGGGAGAGACGGAGGATGCGACCATCGCCGACCTCGCGGTCGCAACGGGGGCAGGTCAGATCAAGACCGGGTGCACCCGCTCGAACGGACCGGGTCGCGAAGTACAACCAGCTCTTGAGGATCGAGGAGGAGCTCGGCGCGCGAGCCGTCTATCCGGGTCGCGCAGCTTTTCCCAGGCTCGGCTGACCCCACGGACGCGGCCGCTACCCTGGTTGAGCGTGCCCTGCGCTCCGACCGCCCGCCGCACCAAGATCGTCGCGACGATCGGTCCTGCCTCGACGTCTCTGATCGTGGAATTGATCGAGGCGGGAATGGACGCTGCGCGACTCAACTTCTCGCACGGGACGCACGAGGAGCATGCCGAGCACGCCCGGTTGGTGCGCCAGGCGCAGCGTGATCTGGACAAGCCGCTCGCGCTGATCGCGGACCTGCAGGGGCCGAAGCTTCGCGTGACCCATCTGCCGCAAACGCTCGTCCTCGCACGAGGTGACGAGATCGTGATCGGCCCGGACGGCGACGGCGCAAACGTGGACATCCCCGTCAGTCCACCGGTGATCGGGGATGTGCTCGAGCCCGGGCACGACGTTCTGATCGATGACGGCCACGTGCGGCTCCGTGTCGAGCGCGTCGAGCGGCCGCGAGCCATCTGCACGGTCGTGGTCGGTGGGCGCGTGGCCTCGAACAAGGGCGTCAACCTGCCAGGCGTTCCGCTCCCGATCCCCTCGCTCACCCCGAAAGACCTGGCCGACCTCGAGTTCGCTCTCGGTCTCGGTGCCGACTTCGTGGCGCTCTCGTTCGTCCGCTCGGCCGCCGACGTCGCCGGGCTCAGGCAGAGAATCGAGGAGGCAGGGTCTCCTGCGCGCGTGATCGCGAAGATCGAGAAAGCCGAGGCGGTCGCAGTGCTAGACGCTGTGATCTCCGAGTCGGCGGCGGTCATGGTGGCGCGCGGTGACCTGGGCGTCGAGATCGGGCCGGCCGCGGTGCCGCTGATCCAGAAGCAGATCATCACACGCTCCCTCGAGCGCGGCCGCCCCGTGATCACGGCTACGCAGATGCTCGAGTCGATGGTGCACGAGGCCGAACCGACGCGGGCCGAGGCCAGCGACGTCGCCAATGCTGTCCTGGACGGTACCTCCGCCCTGATGCTCTCCCAGGAGACTGCGGTCGGGGAGTTCCCGATCGAGGCGGTCACCGTCATGGATCAGATCGCCTGCGCGGTCGAGCCGAGCCTTGGCTATCGCCACGAGCTTCCAGAGGCGGCCGACGAGCCGACCGTCGGTCAGGCGCTTTCCAACGCCGCATGCGACATCGCCGAGGTGCTGCGCGCGAAGGCGATCGTCGTCCCCACCTTCAGCGGCCGGACGGCGTCTGCGGTCGCACGCCTGCGTCCGCGCCGACCGATCGCAGCGATCACGCACACCGAGTCCGCCGCTCAGCAGATGGCGCTCGAGTGGGGGGTGAAGCCGCTCGTCATCCCCGAGGTCGAGAACGTCGAGGAACTGTGGGGCCGCGCAATCGCCGCGGCTCGCGAAGCCGGCGTCGTGAACAAGGGGGATCGCGTCGTCATCGCCGCCGGCACTCACGTCAATGTGCCAGGCACGACGAACCTGATCCGCGTCGACATCGCCTGACGGGCACTAAAGAAGGTGAGGCCGGCGAAGAAGCCGGCCTCACCGTAAGGAAGTGGGTCCGCAGTCACGGCGTCGTGGCATAGCCGATCAGAACTGCTGCCGGGTTCACGCCCGTGTAGCTATAGGTCGTGATCGGCGTGACCGTGACCGTCAGCGAGCTTGCGCCCGACCAGACGTACTTCGGGACGTTCAGGCTCGCGTAAGCCTGCCAGCCGATGCCGGCCGTGTCGTTGTACGCGATATGCGGCCGCCACGGGTTGACGAGGGTGGTGGTGAACGTGCCTTGGCCGGTCCCGATGACGTTCACTTTGATGATGTTGCTGAAGCCCGCGCCCCAATAGCGGTTCGTGGAGAGCGCGCTGAAGTTGAGAGCCACCGAATCGCTGATGGCAGTCTGGAGTCCCGAGACGTTGAAGGTCCATGTAGCCGTCTTGCCGTCGCCGAGCCAGTTCCACACGCCAAGCTGTCCCGGCCTGACCACTGTGCTGCCGTTCGACGTGAACGTCGATGCGGGAATGGCATGGTTCGCGTACGTCGCGGTTGACCGTGCAAGCACGACCGCCGCGCCGACGCCGACCACCGCTACGCCGGCAAGGAGGACCAGAGCCCATCGGACTCGTCTCATCGGAGAATCACCTCCTCTCTGTCGCAACATAAGCCTCGCTCGGATCGTCAAGGACGGCATCAGTACGAAACCTGACGCCGGTTGCCAGGATCTACCCATCGTGTCCGGAGAAGGAGGTCCGGACCGCTTCGCGAATCGGGTGAGTCCATGGCACGGACTTCCCGCCAGCGCCCCAGGGCGCGACGCATCCGGCTGTGGCTCGTTGCGATCGTGGGCATCTGTCTGGTCGGCTTCCTCTACTACCGACCCGTCAAGGCTTACCTCTCAGTGCGGCGCGTTCTCGCCGCGCGCACCGCCGAGGTGAAGGCGCTCGCACGGGAGAAGGCTGTTCTCGAGGGCCACCTCGCCGTCTCGGCGTCCGGCGAGACCTTGCTCGAGGAAGCGCGCCGGCTCGGCTACGTCAGGCCGGGCGAGCACCTGTTCATCGTGCGGGGGGTCGAGCAGTGGCTCAAGACCCACCGGCACTCCGTGCCGCGCTGACTCGGCGCGTTACGCTGGCGCTCGTGACGGAAGACGACCGCGCCGTCGTCGCGCGTCAGATCGACCGGTCTCCACGCGCATTTCGCCGCGTCGTCGTGCGCTGTCCCCACGGTCTGCCCGCCGTCACCGAGCAGTGGCCGTTCGACAACACTGGCCGGCCGTTCCCGACGACCTATTACCTGACCTGCCGTCACCTGGTCGCTGCCGTCTCGAGGGTCGAGGCGGCCGGCGGCGTCGAGCGCTGGAGTGCCATCCTGGAGGTCGAGCCGGAGCTGGCTGCGAGTCTCGCGAGAGCGACGGAGCAGCAGCGCGAGATCCGGCGCGCGCTCGTGGACGGCGACCATCCCGGCCGGGAGCTTGCGTCGCTCGAGCTCGGCATAGGAGGGACATCGCGTCCCGGGCGCCTCAAGTGCCTGCACGCACACGTGGCGTTTGGGCTTGCCCATCCCGACTACCTGCTCGGCCGTCGCATGCGCGCCGAGCTCGAGCCGCTGTGGCCCGACAGCGGCTGTTGCAGTTCGTGATCGAGTTCGTGATCGCTAGCATCGACGCGTGGAGCAGGCAGTCGATCTCGCACGCCAGCAATGGGCTGAAGGCCACCGGCGGATCGTCGACGCAAAGCCGGCCCAGCCCGATCTCTACGCGCGCCTTCTCGAGCAGGTCGAGATCGTGACCGCCGAGCTGCGACGGCGTCTCGGCAAGTCCTTCACGCTCGCCGAGCTCGCCGACGCCTACTCGAAGGCCGATCGCTGGGCGCAGGAGGCTCTCGAGGAGCGTGCGCTCGGGCGCGGCTGGATGGGCTCGGCGGCCACCGCGGCGGACGCTGCCTTTTACCTGTACGCGCGCGGCGCACGCGACTACCGGCCGTGACGACGCCGAACCCTCCGACGTCACGGCCTCGTCCGCGTCGGCCCAAGCGTCGCCGCAGGTTGCGGTGGGGATTGCTGGTCCGGCTCGCCGTTCTGGCTGCGGTGCTGGCGATCGGCGTTGCGGTCGGTGAGGCGCTCCACGACAACCCGGAGCCCGGCCACACGCAGACGCAGACCCGGACGCTCGAGCCGCTTCCGCTCGCACCCGCCGTTGAGACCGTGACGGTCACCGTCGGCGCGGGTTCCCGGTGAGCCTCAGAGTTCTTCGCGCGCCTGGAGGAGTCCTGAGACGATCACTGCAACGGCCGCGGCCAGGCTGATCCAGATGCCGATGCTCCGGTGGCCCGTGCCCACAAGCTCCGGCGGAATCGAGATCGCTCGGATGAGCACGAAGACGGTGGCGAGGGCTCCGAGAGCGAGAACGAGGAGCGCCGGCGGGGCGCCACGGGGAAATTCGACGCCCACTCCACGCGCCATCGCCAGGGTGATGACGGCGAGTCCGATCAGGCAGACGAGCTTGCCGGGCGTGCCGCTGTTCCAGCCTGTCACCGAGATCGTCGGCCCTTCGACGGAGTCTCCGGAGTACCAGCTCGTGAAAGACGAGACCGCGAGCACGAGCCCGGCGGTCAATGTGAAGTGCCCTCCGAAGACGGCCAGGCCGGAGCGAGCTCGAAACCTCAGGTTCCTGAGCGGCAGTGGAGGATCGGAGGCTAGGCCCGGACCCGGACGGTCCAGGGGTTCCTCGGTGATTGGCTGGTCGGGATTGTCCACGCCGGTGCGGCGTCGATTCTCGCTCAGATGCCGAAGATGTTCTGGATCTGCTGCAGGATCGCCACGACGATCACCATTGCAGCAAGCAGGAGAAGGCCGAGGCCAAGCCAAAAGCGGAGTCGTGCCCAACGCTGCTCACGCCTGCGCTCGACCCGTGCCGCCCTGCGCGCGCGGTGGTACCGGTACGTACGCTCGATCGCGTTCGGATCGTGTACGGGAGGCGCCTCGACGTCCGTCGGTATGCGCGCCGGCTCACCCATAGCTGCAAGTCTAGTGCCTTTGCGCTGCAAAGCGAACGCTTTGGGCGAGGATAGGTCACTCCGCATAGCTCATCGCGGCGCTCCGCTCATTGCAGCAGAGAACACCATTCCTTCTCTCGCGGCGGCGGTCGAGCTCGGCGCTGACCTCGTCGAGTTCGACATCGTCGCTCACTCCGACGGAACGTTGATCGTTGCTCATTCGATCCGAGAGCAGACGCCCGAGTCGCCGACCCTCGAACGCGTGTTGCGCTTCTTTGCCGAGGAAGCGACCACGACAGGTCTGCACGTGGACCTCAAGTCGGGCGGTGTGGAGGCGGTGCTCGTGGAGATGCTCCGTGCCCATGGCCTGCTCGAGCGAACTTTCGTCAGCTCGTGCCATGCAGCAAGCCTGCGCGCGCTCCGCTCGCTTGCCCCCGACGTGACGCTCGCGCTCACCTACCCGTACGACCGCTATCGGCTAGGAACCCGCAGCGCCCTCGCGCCGGCGACGCGTGCGGCCCTCGCCTGTGCTCGGGCGGCGCTTCCGCCCAGGGCGAGCAGGCTGCTCCGCCGCGCGGGAGCCGACGCGCTGTCGCTTCACCACTCGCTCGTCTCACGCCGGGTCGTCGAAGCCGCCCACCATCGCGACGCAGCGGTGATCGCGTGGACGGTCGACGACGTGGGCACGCTCCGCACGTTGCTGGCGGCCGGAGTCGACGGCATCGTTACGAACGACCTGTCCATCTTCGGGGCTACACTTCGCCGGTGAAAAAGCGGCTCAGCCTGCTCGTCCTGGTGCTTGGACTCGGCGTTTCCGGCGCCGCTGCCGCCTACGCTCTCGCCGAGTCGCCACCGCCACCTTCGCCGTCGACGGCTCCGACGACGACCGGGGCGAGCGACACCACGCCGACCGGATCCAGCGAGAGCGTTCCCACCGAGACGAAGCAAACCCCTCCCACCAAGCCGCGGCCGAAGAAGCGCACGACTCCCCCCACCAAGCCGCGGCCGAAGAAGCGCACGAAGATTTCGGCGGGAGTGACGATCGGGGACATCCACGTCGGGGGCCTCGCGTACGGGCCGGCCTACTCGGCCGTCTCGGTCGTTTTCCGTGCACCGATCGTGCTTGAGCTCGGCGACAAGACCATCACCGTCTCGCCATTCGCCCTCGGCGCCAAGCCCTACATCGGACCGGCCGTGCGAAGGGCGCTTGCCGGGCGTCCCGGCTCGCGGGTCCGGATGGTGATCGCCGTCCATCGGGCGAAGGTCGTGGACTTCGTCCAGTCGCTGGCTGCCCGGTACGACCACCACGTCGGGGACGCCCGGGTCGTGCTCCAAAAGCTTCACCCGCTCGTCCTTCCGGAGAAAGAAGGAAGGTCCGTTCTCCAGGGTCAGGCGGTGAGCGCCATCGTCCGTGCTCTCCAGTCGAACGCCCGGAGCCCGCTCGAGGTCCCCGCGAAGATCGCAGAGCCCAAGGTGAGGGCCGATTCGTTCGGGCCGATCATCGTCATCCGGCGCGACTCGAAGTGGCTCTACCTGTTCCGGAACGTCGTCCCGGATACCCCGGCGAAGCTCGTCCGGCGCTTCCAGGTTGCAACAGGACAGCCGATCTACCCGACCCCGCTCGGCTCGTACGCCATCGTCGATATGCAGCGGAACCCCTGGTGGTATCCGCCCGACTCGGCGTGGGCGAAGGGTGAGAGCCCGGTCCCGCCCGGCCCCGGGAACCCGCTCGGGACTCGCTGGATGGGATTGTCAGCGCCCGGCGTCGGCATCCACGGCACCCCTGATCCGGCGTCGCTCGGCTACTCCGCGTCGCACGGTTGCATCCGGATGTACATCCCCTCCGCCGAGTGGCTGTTCAACCACGTCCAGGTCGGGACGCCGGTGATGATCGTCCCGGCTTGATGGCCGCGCGCGCGAAGCTCACGGGCCAGCTCCTGGCTGTGGCCCTGGTGGCAGCGCTGCTCGGATTGCTGATCTGGAAGGTCGCTCACGGCAGCGGCAAGACGGCCCAGCCGAAGAACTTCACGCTTGCCCGCCTCGACCGCCCGGGGAAGCTCGAGCTCGCCTCGCTCCGCGGGAAGGTCGTGGTGCTCAACTTCTGGGCCTCCTGGTGCGTCCCGTGCAAGCAGGAGGCGCCGGCCATCGAGCGGATCTGGAAGGAGTACCGCTCGAAGGGCGTCGTGGTCGTCGGAGTTGACACGGCAGACGCGTCCGACGATGCGCGTGCCTTCATGCGCCGCTACAAGCTGACCTATCCGATCGTCCGGTCGATCGGATACTCACTCTGGGCCCCCTACGGGCTGACGGGGGTACCCGAGACCCGAGTCGTCGATCGCAGTGGGAGGTACGCGAGAACGCAGTTCCAAGGTGCGACTACGGCTCGTGAGCTACGTCGAAGCATCGAGGAGGCGCTTCGCGCGTGAGGACGCTTGTCGTGCTCGCCGTTGCGCTCGCGTTCGCGGCGCCGAGCCTGGCGAGCGAGCTGCATCCGACCCTTCCCGAGCTCGAGGACGAGGTCATGTGCCTCGTCTGCAAGACGACGCTCGCCGAGTCGCAGTCGGGTTTCGCAGAGCAGGAGCGCACTCTCATCCGCTCTCTGATCGCGAAGGGTTACACCAAGAGCGAGATCAAGAAGAAGCTCGTTGCCGAGTACGGCGACGAGATCCTTGCTGCTCCGCCGAAGAGCGGCTTCAACTTGCTCGCGTGGTGGCTTCCCATCGCGGGAGCTGTCGCGGGCGCTGTCGTACTCGGGTTCCTCGCCTGGCGCTGGAGCCGAGGGAGGCGCGAGACATCTGTCCAGGTCGCGCCCCCGGTGGCCCTCGATCCGGCGCTCGAGCGTCGGGTCGACGAGGAGCTCGCCCGGTTCGACGGTTGATGCTTCACTAGATCCATCGCCGAGCGCATTCCGATCGCCTTTCTCGCCGGCCTGATCTCGGTGCTGACGCCGTGCGTTCTCCCGCTCGTCCCCGGCTACCTCTCGGCGGTGTCGACGGTGGAAGCGGGGCGGCTCGGCGAGCGCGGCATGACCCGCCGCGTGGTGCTCGCCAGCCTTCCGTTCATGCTCGGCTTCACGGTCGTCTTCGTCGCGCTCGGCACCGGCGCTGCTGCGATCGGCGGCGTCGTCGATGCGCAGAGGCGAAACGAGGTGGCCGGCTTCGTCCTCGTCGTCATCGGCCTGGCATTCGTCGGCCTGCTGCCGTGGCCGGAGCGGGTTGTCGCGCCGGGGCTCCTCGACTCGGCGCGGCGACGGGGGTCGAACGCCCTACTCGGCGCCGCCTTCGCCGTGTGCGCGGCTCCGTGCATCGGCACGGTGCTCGCGTCGGTCCTCGTGCTGGCGAGCGACTCGAGCACGGTTCTCCGCGGCTCGCTGCTCCTGGTCGCCTACTCGGCCGGGATCGGCGTCGCCTTCCTGCTCGCCGGGATCGCGTTCGTCAGGGCGATGAGCGCGTTCCGGTGGCTCCGGGACCACTACACGGTGATCAGAGTCGCGAGCGGGCTCACACTGATCACACTCGGCCTGCTGCTCTTCTTCGACCGCGACTGGTGGCTGCGCGTGCTGCTGAACCGCCTCCTGGATGCGGTCGGGTTGGGCAACGTCTGACGATGGGCAGTCGGTGAGACCGCCTGCCAGGCCCGATCTCAGCTTGCCGAGAGCGATCCTCCGGTCTGCGCAAATGTCTTGTTGACGATCTTCCAGCTGCCGTCGATGCGCGCCAGCGAGAAGTAGTCGACAAACGAGAGTACGCCCCAGAAGCCGTGCTCCTCGACGGTCACGGTCGCCGCGTCGCCTTCTTCGGCGACAGCCTGGACCGACGCCCGGAAGCTGCCGTCGGTGTTCGCCGGCTGCGACTCGACCATCTTGATCATGTCGCTGATCGGGATGTCGTAGCGCTGCCCGTCGACGGCGCCGTACATCCGTGCGTCTTGATGGAACGCTTGCTCGAGCTTTGCCGTGTCACCGCTCGCAACCCCGTCGATGTAGAGCTGAACCGTGCCGACGATGGTCTCGTTTTCCGTTGCGACTGTGCTCATCTCTCCTCCTCCCGCAGGACTTCGATCTCCTCCGCGCAGCCTAATCGATGAACGCAAGCGTTCGCGTCCATGGGGCGGATGGCTGCGGGCTGGCTAGATGGAGATCCGGATCGGCGGCAACTCCAGCGAGCCGGAGCCGACCGTTGCGACGGCGTCTTCGACCTGCTGGAGCAGGCTCGCGACGTCGATCCCACGATGTTCCGGCGCGTACGAGGCGAGCCGTCGCTGCGCCTTCTCGAGCTGGCGCGAGCAGCCGATCGGTCGATCGCGGCCGGCCTGGTACCAGGCGACGGTCACATGCACGAGACCCTGGTAGAAGTCCCGCTCGGCCTCCGGTGCTGCACGCCAGGCGTCCTCGAGTGCCTCGTGCGCCTCGAAGTAGTCTCCCCGCCGCATCAGCTCCAGGCCGTGCTCGAGTTCGTCGTCGGCTCTCATAGAGCGGATTTTGAGCCCAACCTCTGTTACCCTGCTCGCGTGGCGACGATCCTGCTGGCGGGGGTCGATCTGTTCTTCCGGGGCAAGCTCGAGGCGCTCTTGCCGGAGCACCGCTTCGTGACCACGGACACGGTCGATGAGCCCGAGCTCGTCATCGCCGACATCGCACGGATCGAGCCCGAAGAGGTCGCAGACGCCTATCCGGACATCCCGATCGTCGGCTTCACGAACCACACCGATACGGCCGGCCTCCGCGCTGCAAATGCCGCCGGCTTCGACCAGGTCGTTGCGAAATCGGCTCTCGTCGAGCGTGCGCCTTCCCTGATCGGTGAGCTACTTGCCTCGGTAGAGTTAGAACCGTGACCTACATCATCGCCGAGCCCTGTATCGACATCAAAGACCGCTCCTGCGTCGACGTTTGCCCGGTCGATTGCATCCACGAGTTCGATCGCCTGCTGGTGATCGATCCCGAGGAGTGCATCGACTGCGGCGCCTGCGAGCCCGAGTGCCCGGTCGAGGCGATCTTCCCCGAAGACGCGCTGCCAGAGAAGTGGGAGCCGTTCGTGAAGATCAACTACGCCTTTCCGGACGCGGAGCCGATCAACCGGCTCACCAACGAGTACGCGACCGAGCACAACGTCCAGAACGAGCCGATCGCCTAGCCGATCACTCGAGCCCGAGGACGAGCTGCTCGGGTGCACGCTCGGGTCGTAGCCTCGGCGCGGGCACATGGACCGGGCCGGCTTCGGACCGGAGCCGCGCGACCAGTCGGCGGACAGCGAGGGATTCCCGGGCGGGGAGGTACGCGCCGCTCCCGTAGAGCTGCTCGTACTCGGTCGACGCGCTCGGGCCAGTCGCGGGCGAGGCAGTCGCCAGGAAGTGCTCGCGCGTTCCGGGCTTCAGGTGCAGGACGCTCGCCCACAGGTGCGCTGCGCGCCGGCCTCGCGCGCCGCCTCGATCACAGCCGCGAGCTGCTCGGGCCGGTCGGAGATGCCCGGCAGGATCGGGCGCGAGCGCGACGCCTGCGTCGATGCCGCCGCGTCGACGAGCCGCGGAGAGCCCGGAACCGCTGGCGCGGCGGCGCCGTTCCCGGCTCGGTTTGCGCCAGACGTCCTCGTCGAGCGTCGGGATCGAGAAGCTGACAGCGACTCGCGCCCGCCGCGCCGCCTCGGCGAGCACGTCGACGTCGCGGACGATCATCGGGCCGCGCGTGATGACGTGGAACGGGTTCGCGCGTCCCGCGAGCGCCTCGAGACAGGCGCGCGTCAGCCGGTAGCGGCCCTCGGCCGGCTGGTACGGGTCGGTCGCGGCGCCGATCGACGATGCTCGCCCGCTTCCACGAGCGCCGTCGCGAGCTCGGCGCGCAGCACCTCGGCGACGTTCACCTTGACGCGGATCGAGCGCGCCGTACGCGTCGCCCGACGGCCGGTCGGCGCGCCGCTCGAAGGCGCGCACGTAGCAGAACGTGCAGCGGTGCGCGCAGCCCATGTACGGGTTGAGCGACCACGGGAACGGCATGCCCTTGACGCGGTTGAGCGCGACCTCTGCACGGCTCCTCCCGGTACTCGACCCGCACATCGCCGCAGTATCGAACACACGTTCGTACTACGCAAGGGTCGGCAGACCGCGCGCCTATACTGTGGCGACGCTGGTGGCCGACGACTTGCCCCGACCGCGCGCCCCGCGTGACGGGGCATGACTGTCGCGCTTCTCCTCATCGCCGTCGCGGCGCTGATCCTCCTGAACGCGTACTTCGTGGCGGCCGAGTACGGGCTCGTCACCGCCCGGCGGACACGAATGCAGGAGTCGGCGAAGCGAGGGCAGCGCAGGGCGCGGCTCGTTCTCACGATCATCGGCGACCCGCCGCGGTTCATCGCCGCGATGCAGCTCGGCGTCACCGCTGACCAGCCTGGCCATCGGTGCTCTCGGCGAGCCGGTGCTCCATCGCGTGTTCGACCCGGTGCTGGCGACCGTGCTCGCCGTCGTCTTCGCCTACCTGATCCTCACGTTCCTCCACGTCGTGATCGGCGAGCTGATGCCGAAGGGCTCGCGCTCGGCTACTCCGGAGCGGGTCGCACTGGCCGTCTCGGCGCCCGTCCGAGGCTTCTTCGTCGCTCTTCAAGCCGCTGATCTGGGTCCTCCAGCGCTCGAGCGAGTTCGGCCTGAGCCTGCTCGGGCTCGAGCCCCCGTCGGGCGAGGGCGGCGTGCTCTCGGAGGCCGAGCTGAAGATGCTGCTCTCGCGCTCGACCGACGAGGGCGAGATCGAGCACGAGGAGCGGGAGATGCTCTACAACGTCTTCGACTTCGCCGACAAGGAGGTCTCGGACGTGATGGTGCCGCGGCCCGAGGTGGTCGCGCTCGTCGATCGACATGCCGCCCGAGGAGTGCCTCGAGCGCAGCGGTCGAGTCGCCGTACACCCGCTACCCGGTCTACCGGGGGTCGCTCGACGAGATCGTCGGCATCCTCCACGTGCGCGACCTGTTCCGTGCCGCCGAGCAGGCCGGCGGGATCGCGAACGTCGACGATCGAGCCGCTGCTCCGCAGCCGCCGCACATCGTCCCGGAGACGAAGGACCTCGCCGCACTCCTCCGCGAGTTCCGGCGGACGAAGGAGCACATGGCGATCGTCGTCGACGAGTACGGGGCGATGGAGGGCATCGCCACGCTCGAGGACCTGCTCGAGGAGATCGTCGGCGAGATCGAGGACGAGTTCGACCTGCCGGACGAGTCGGTGGAGCATGTCGACGACGAGGCGGATCCGCATCGACGGGACGTTCCCGATCGACGACTTCAACGAGGAGTTCCAGGTCGACGTTGCCCGAGGAGGACTACCACACGGTCGCCGGCTTCGTCTTCGGACGAGCTCGGCCATGCGCCGCACGAGGGGGACACGGTCGAACACGACGGGGTTCGCTTCACGGTCATCGAGACGAACGGCTCGCGGATCGAGCGGCTCGAGGTCGAGTTCCAGCGGACCGGCCACCGCGGCGGGCACGAAGACGAGCACCCACCCGCCGACGACAGCGAACCGGCCGAGCCCGCGTAGTCGTCTCCTCGGAACGGCCGGCGTCCTTCAGGCGCTGGACGTCGGCGTCGGTCGTCCTGTAGGCGTGCCGGCGGACAGTGTCGACATAGCTCTCGAGGCCGGACGGAACCTGCCGGTCGGGCTACGCAGCCTGGCGGAGCCGGTCGACGAGCCCGTCGTATCGGGTCGACCGCGGCGTCGTCACGAGGCGTACGATGCCATCCTCGTGACCCCGACGAGCGATGCCGATGCCGTCGAGTGCAGCTCGGAGTCGGTGGTCGTGCGCTTCTCCGCGACGACCGGGGCGAAGGTGACGAGCCTCTACCACCGTCCGACGGCGCGCGAGTGGCTTGCCGCCCGAGCCGAAGGAGTGGAGGGCGGGAGCGACGGAGCGACCTACGACGCTCGCGTGGCCTACGGCTGGGACGAGTGCTTTCCGAGCATCGGGCCCGGGATCTATCCCGCCGAGGGCCGCTGGGCGGGGACGCTGCTGCCCGATCACGGCGAGCTGTGGTCACGTCCCTGGAACACCGTCGATGCCGGGCCCAACCATGTCGAGATGGAGGTCTCCGGGTCGTGCCTGCCGTACCGCTTCCGGCGGCGCATCGAGGTCGAAGGCGAGGACGTGCTGCTCTCGTACAGCGTGGCGAACACGGGAGACGACGCCTACCGAGCGCTCTGGGCGATGCACCCGCTCCTCGCGGTCGAGCCGGGTGCGCGGATTCTGCTTCCGGGGATAGAGGGTGCCGCCGTCGTCGAATCGGCGAGCGCAGCGGCTGTTGCCCGCGGTGGCCGTGTCCATTGGCCGACGACGCCAGCGGCCGACGGCAGTCCGGTCGACCTCGCCACATACGGCGGCCGACCTGAGTTCGCCTTGAAGCTGGTCGTCGAGCGTCCGCCGCGACGCGTCGCCGTTGCCGACGCTGATTCGCGCGCCTGGCTTGGCGTCGAGACCACCCTAGATCTGGTTCCGCATCTCGGCGTCTGGATCAACGAGGGTGGCTGGCCCGAAGGGCCGACCCGGCTGCGCCACGTCGCTCTCGAGCCGACGTGTGGTCTCGGGGACGGCCTGCGCGAGGCGATCGCGGCAGGGTCGGGCTGGCGGATCGAGCCTGGCGCCGTGCAGGCGTGG
Organism: uncultured Actinomycetes bacterium; assembly: GCA_963736045.1. Taxonomy (GTDB): domain Bacteria; phylum Actinomycetota; class Thermoleophilia; order Gaiellales; family Gaiellaceae; genus PALSA-612. Next base: position 66,319 of record CAVTNK010000004.1, read on the forward strand.
CGGGTAGGGCTCCGGCTCGGCTCCGGGGAGATCGCCCTCCGCGAGTGGCTGGACTCCGATTGAATGAGGGCTCGATGAAGAAGGCACTCGGGCAGCTCGAGGTCTGGTTCGTCACGGGGAGTCAGGATCTCTACGGCGCCGAGGCGCTCGAACAGGTCGCCCGGAACTCCCGTGAGATCGCCGAGTCTCTCGACGACGCGGACGCGATTCCCGTGCGTGTCGTGGCGAAGCCGGTCGTGAAGAGCCCTGGCTCGATCCGACAGGTCTGTCTCGAGGCGAACGCCGCCCCCGGCTGCATTGGCGTGATCGCCTGGATGCACACGTTCTCCCCGGCCAAGATGTGGATCGCGGGCCTCGACCTCCTGCAGAAGCCGCTGCTCCACTTCCACACGCAGTTCAACCGGGATCTCCCGTGGGCCGAGATCGACATGGACTTCATGAACCTGAACCAGTCGGCGCACGGCGACCGGGAGTTCGGCTTCGTCCTGACACGGATGCGGCTCGCCCGGAAGATGGTCGTCGGCCACTGGCGCGACCCGCGCGCGGTCGACCGGATCGCGACCTGGACGCGCGCGGCCGCCGGCCGGCACGAGGCGCAGACGCTGAGCGTCGCCCGGTTCGGCGACAACATGCGGTCGGTCGCGGTCACCGAGGGCGACAAGGTCGAGGCGCAGGTCCGGCTCGGCGTCTCGGTGAACGGCTACGGCGTCGGTGACCTGGTCGATGCGATCGCCGCCGTGCCGGATTCGACCGTGGCCGAGCTGCTGGATGCGCTACGACGCCGCGTACGACCTCGTTCCGGAGCTGCGCGGCGGGCGCGAACGCGGCGCGACTCGCTCCGCGACGCGGCGCGGATCGAAGCCGGGCTCCGCGCGTTCCTCGACGCCGGTGGCCATCGGGCTTTCACCGACACGTTCGAGGACCTCCACGGCCTGCAGCAGCTACCGGGGCTCGCCGTCCAGCGGCTGATGGCGGACGGGTACGGCTTCGGCGGCCGAGGGCGACTGGAAGACGGCCGCGCTCGTGCGGATCGCGAAGGTGATGGCGACGGGGCTCGACGGCGGCACCTCGTTCATGGAGGACTACACGTACCACCTCGACCCGGACGGGATCCGAAGGTGCTCGGCGCGCACATGCTCGAGATCTGCCCGTCGATCGCCGTCGCAAGGCCGTCGCTGCGAGATTCACCCGCTCTCGATCGGCGGCAAGGCCGATCCGGTGCGACTGGTGTTCGACGGCGGCGCCCGGTCCGGCCGTAACGCGTCGCGGATGCTCGACCTCGGCGACCGCTTCCGGATGGTGGTGAACGAGGTCGACGTGGTCCCCCCGACGAGGCGCTTCCGAAGCTGCCGGTGGCGCGCGCGGTCTGGCGGGCGAGCCGGGACCTCGCGACGGCCGCCGAGGCCTGGCTCGTCGCCGGCGGCCGCATCACACGGTCTTCAGTCGGGCTCTGGGGACCGAGCCTTTCGAGGATCTGGCGGAGATGGTCGGGCTCGAGCTCCTCGTCATCGACGAGCGGACGGGGTCTCCGACTTCAAGAAGGAGCTCCGCTGGAACGACGCGTACCACCACCTCTCGTGAAGCCACGACCGGCTTCGGGAGGAGGCGTTCGCGGCGAATCAGGCGATCGTCGACGCGGGGCTCGTTCGCTCACCTTCGGCAACGCCAGCGCGGTCGACCGCTCGGCCGGCGTGATCGCGATCAAGCCGAGCGGCGTGCCGTACGAGGGACTCGGCCCCGGACTCGATGGTGCGTCGTCGACCTCGAGAGCGGCGAGACGGCCGACGGCTCCTACAGGCCGTCGTCGGACACGCCCGACCCACCTCGTGCTCTACCGGCGCTTCGAGTCGATCGGCGGCATCGTCCACACGCACTCGCCGTTCGCGACGGCGTGGGCCCAGGCGAGCCGCGCGATCCCGTGCTTCGGCACGACGCACGCGGACCACTTCTTCGGAGCCGTCCCCGTCACCCGATCGCTGACGACGCGACGAGATCGCCGGGCGCCTACGAGGAGAAGACCGGCGACGTGATCGTCGAGACGATCGAGGGCTCGGGCTCGACCCGCTCGAGATGCCGGCGGCGCTCGTCGCCTCGCACGGGCCGTTCACCTGGGGAGCCGACGCGGCCCAGGCGGCGGAGAACGCGATCGCGCTCGAGACGGTCGCGGCGATGCGCGGATGCGGACTGCTTCTGCTCCACCCGGAAGCGGAGCCGGTCGGCGACGACCTGCTCGTCGCCACTTCCTGCGCAAGCACGGGCCCGACGCGTACTACGGCCAGGACACTGCACGGTGAAGGTGCTGCGGCTGCACGCGCCCGGCGACCTGCGACTCGCGCGACGAGGCCGCGCCCGAGCCCGCGGCCGGGCGAGGTGCTGCTGCGCGTCACGGCGGTCGGGCTGTGCGGCTCGGACCGTCACTGGCTCGACGAGGGTCGGATCGGCGACGCCGTGCTCGCGCGAGCCGCTCGTGCTCGGGCATGAATTCGCCGGCGACGGTCGAGTCGGGCCCGCGGGCGGGCGAGCGGGTCGCCGTCGATCCGGCGATCCCGTGCGAGGCCTGCGCGACCGTGCCGTGCCGGGACCTGCCGGCACCTCTGCCTGGCGACGTCGAGTTCGCCGGCACGGGAGCTCGCCGACGGCGCGCTGCGCCCGCTGCTCGCCTGGCCGGAGCGGCTCGCTCGACCGCTTCCCGGACTCGCTGTCCGACGCGGGAAGCGGCCGCTCCTCGAGCCGCTCGGCGTCGCCCTGCACGCGCGTCGACCTCGGCCACGTCCGGTCCCGGCGCGCGTGCAGGCAGTCGTTCGGATGCGGGCCGATCGGCCTGCTGATCGTCCGGCGCTGCTCCGCCTGATCGGCGCGGCGGTGATCGTCGCGACCGACCCCGCTGCCGCACGCGCGCTGCGAGGCGTTCGGGACCCGCGTCCTCGCCGCGGAGGAGGGACCTTTCCCGCGCCCGGCGGCGACGGATGGCTCGACGTCGCGTTCGAGGTGGCGGGCGACGACGATGCAGCTCGCCGCCGCGATCGAGCGCGGTTCGTCCGGGCGGCCGCGTCGTGCTCGTCGGGATCCCGGACGGGGATCTGACGAGCTTCACGGCTGCGACGGCGCGCCGCAAGGGCCTGACGATCATGCTCTCGCGGCGGATGAAGCCGGCGGATCTGCCCGCGCGCGATCGGGCTCGTCGAAACCGGCCGCATCGACCTGGGCGGACCTCGTCAGCGAGCGTCGGCCGCTCATCTGAGTTGGCGCGAGGCGTTCGACGTGCGGCGCGGCTCGAAGACGATCGTCGAGCCTGCAGGTCGCCGGTGAACGGAGACCATGAGCCGCTCCTGTTCGATCGGGGTCGACTTCGGCACCGAGTCCGGGCGGGCGATGCTCGTCGACTGCGCCGACGGGACACGAGCTCGCGACGGCCGTCTACCCGTACCGGCACGGCGTCATCGACGAGCGCCTGCCCGAGCCCGACGACGACGTCCGGCTCGAGCCGGACTGGGCGCTCCAGGATCCCGAGGACTACATCCGGACGTTCCAGGAGGCGATCCCGGCGCTCCTCGCCGAGACCGGCGTCGACCCGGCCGACGTCATCGGCTCGGGCATCGACTTCACCGCCTGCACGATGCTGCCGACCACCGCCGACGGCACGCCGCTCTGTGCTGCTGGACGAGTTCCGGCGCCAGCCGCACGCCTGGGTCAAGCTCTGGAAGCACCACGCGGCGCAGCCGGAGGCCGATCGGATCAACGCCGTCGCCGCGCGAGCGGGGCGAGCCGTGGCTGCGACGCGCTACGGCGGGAAGATCTCGTCGGAGTGGTTCTTCGCCAAGGCGCTGCAGATCCTCGACGAGGCCCCGACGTCTACGACGCGCGCCGACCGGCTGATCGAAGCCGCCGACTGGGTCGTGTGGCAGCTGACCGGAGTCGAGACGCGGAACAGCTGCACGGCGGGCTACAAGGCGATGTGGTCGAAGCGCGACGGCTTCCCGCCCGACGCCTACTTCGCCGCGCTCGACCCTCGCTTCGAGCACGTGATCGACGAGAAGATGTCGCGCCGGATCGCGCCGCTCGGCGAGCCGGGCCGGCGTCCTGAGCGAGCGCGCGGCCGCCTGGACGGGACTCCGCGCCGGGCACGCCCGTCGCGGTCGCCAACGTCGACGCGCACGTGTCGGCGCCCGCCGTGACCGTCACCGGGCCCGGGACGATGGTGATGATCATGGGCACGAGCATCTGCCACATCGTGCTCGGCGACGCAGCCGGCGCGTCGTCGAGGGAATGTGCGGCGTGGTCGAGGACGGCGTCGTCCCCGGCCTGTACGGCTTCGAGGCCGGCCAGTCGGCCGTGGGGGACATCTTCGCCTGGTTCGTGGAGAACGGCGTGCCCGCCCGCTACGACGAGACGGCGCGCGCGCCGGAAGGCGGACGTGCTACGCGGTGCTGGAGGCAGAGGCGGCGCAGCTCGCGCCGGGAGAGAGCGGCCTGCTCGCGCTCGACTGGTGGAACGGGAATCGCTCGGTGCTCGTCGACGCGGATCTGACGGGCTGCTCGTCGGCGTGACCCTCGCCACCCGTGCGCCCGAGATCTACCGGGCGCTGATCGAGGCGACCGCGTTCGGGACGCGGGTGATCGTCGATGCGTTCGAGTCAGCCGGGGTGGCCGTTGACGGAGATCGTCGCCTGCGGCGGCCTGCCCGAGCGGAACAAGCTGCTGATGCAGATCTACGCCGACGTCACCGGGCGCGAGCTCCGGGTCGCGGCGTCGAAGCAGACCCCGGCGCTCGGCGCGGCGATGTTCGGAGCCGTCGCAGCGGGGGCCGCGCTCGGAGGGCTACGACTCGATCGTCGACGCGTCGCGGACGCATGGCCGCCCCGGAGACGAGATCTACCGCCCGGTAAGCGGCCCACCACGCCGTGTACGACCAGCTCTACCGCGAGTACGTGCGCCTCCACGACCTACTTCGGCCGTGGGGGAGACGACGTGATGAAGAATCTAAAGAGCGTCCAACACGAGATAAAGGGTGCGATAATCCAATGACAAAATAGTGCGATGATCCTAGAGCTGGACACGTGTCCGGCCCGCTGTTAGGGTCGCGCCAGACGTCTTCGAAAAGGAGGTTGGAGAGGTGGATCACGACGAGATGATCGAGCAGAAGCTCGAAGAACAACTCGGCTACAACAGGGCCTCGCTCTTGAAGCGAATCGCCGTGGGTGGCGCAGCGCTCTCGCTACCGGCATTCCTCGGCGCGCAGGGCGCGCTGGCGGCACCCAGCAGGAGCGGCCGCTCCGCCGCCGGTGGAGGCGGCAACTACCCGAGCCACCCGAAGTGGAAGTTCGCGTTCATCAACCACGTGACGACGAACCCGTTCTTCGTGCCCGACGCAGTACGGTGCCTCCGACGCGTGCGCGCTCGTCAAGCCACGTACACGTGGACCGGCTCGGCGAGCGCGGACGTCGGCCAGATGATCAACGCGTTCAACGCGGCGATCAGCGCGAAGTCGGCGGGCATCGCCGTCGCCGTCGTCGACGCGAAGGCGTTCGAGGCGCCGATCAAGCGGGCGCTCGCGAAGGGCATCCCGGTCGTCTCCTACAACGCCGACGGGGCCGGCTCGGGGCGAAGGCCCGCATGGCGTACATCGGCCAGGCGCTCTACGAGTCGGGCTTCGCGATGGGCCAGCGCATCGCGACGCTCGTCCCCAAGGGCGACGTCGCGCTCTTCATCGCGACGCCCGGCGCGCTCAACATCCAGCCGCGCATCGACGGCGCGATCGCGGCGATCAAGCAGTCAGGCAAGCCGATCAACGCGAAGTCCGTCGCCACCGATCCCGATCTGGCCAAGGAGCTGACGGCGATCGACTCCTACTACCTCGGCCACAAGAGCAAGCTCACGGGGATGTTCGCGGTCGACGCGGGCGACACGCAGGGAGTCGGTCAGGTCATCCAGAAGCACAGCCTGCGGGCAAGATCCAGGGCGGGGGCTACGACCTGCTGCCCGGGCACGCTCGACCTGATCAACAAGGGCTTCCTCGACTTCACGATCGACCAGCAGCCCTACCTGCAGGGCTTCTACCCGGTGCTCCAGCTGTTCCTCTACAAGCTGTCCGGCGGTCTGGTCGCGCCGTCGGACACGAACACCGGTCTGCTGTTCGTGACGAAGGCGAACGTCAAGCCGTACCTGACCACGAAGACGCGGTACGAGGGCTCGTCGAGCAAGCAGAAGTACCCCGTATCGTAACGACCTATGGCCGTAGCGGAAGCTACGACTAGCCCGGAACGCGCCAGCCTCGGCTGGCGCGTCGCCGGTGCGTTCATGCGGCGCCGCGAGGCGAGCATCTTCGTCGTCGCGGCCGGGCTCTTCGTCTACTTCTCGATCAAGAGCGACGCGTTCTACTCGCTCGACAACATCAAGAACATCACCGAGTCGATGGCGCCGATCGCGCTGATCTCGGCGGGCGAGGTGATGCTCCTGATCTGCGGCGAGATCGATCTCGCGGTCGGCCGCGTCTTCGCGCTCGCGCCGGCGATCGTGTGGGTCGTCTCGGACCCCGATCAGCACAACCTGCCGATCTGGGTCGGGGTGATCGTCGCGCTCGTCTTCTCGGCCGGTGGTCGGGCTCGTCAGCGGCGTGATCACGACGTACGGCCGCGTGCCCTCGTTCATCACCACGCTCGGGATGCTGTTCCTGCTGAACGGGATCACCCTGCACCTGCTGTCCAGCTCGCAGCAGTTCTTCCCCGGCGGCGACATGTTCAAGAACATCTTCGGCTCGCAGCCGGATCAGTACGCCCTCTACCTGAACTCGGAGTTCTGCTGGGCGGTCGGAATCATCCTCGCCGTGCAGTTCCTGCTCAGCCTGGACGCGCTGGGGGCTGCACACGATCGCCACCGGCGGGAACCTGATCGGGGCCGCCGAGGCCGGCGTCAACGTGCGCTGGATCAAGATCGGCAACTTCGTGCTCGCCAACGTGCTCGCCGGCTTCGCCGGGCATCGTCGACTCGACGCGGATCGACGACGATCGTCCCGCTGCAGGGCGGCCCGGACTACATGTTCCTGGCCGTCGCCGGCGCGGTGATCGGCGGCACGTCGCTCTTCGGCGGCGTCGGCACCGTCATCGGCGCCTTCATCGGCGTCGGCTGTCCTGTTCATCCTGCAGACCGGCCTCAACATCATCGGCGTGAGCCCGAACACCTACTACATCATCATCGGTCTGGCGATCCTCGCCGCGATGATCGCGAACGTGCAGATCGCGCGGCTCAGGAACCTGGGAAGGCTGCAATGAGCGCGAGTGGCGCCCCCGGCCGTCAGACGCGATCCGGGTCGAGCACGTCGCCAAGAGCTTCGGCGCCGTCACGGCGCTCATCGACGTCACCATGCAGCTCGGCCAGGGCGAGGTGCTCGGCCTGATCGGCGACAACGGCGCCGGCAAGTCGACGCTGGTCAAGATCCTGACGCGGCTTCCAGCAGCCCGACGCGGGACAGATCTTCGTCGACGGCGAGGAGGTCGCAGCTCCGCTCGGTCGATCACGCCCGCTCGCTCGGTATCGACACCGTCTACCAGGACCTCGCGCTGGTCCCGACGCTCTCGGTCGTACCACAACATGTTCCTCAAGCGCGAGCTCGTGCCGGCTGGGGCCGTTCCGCTGGCTGAACAACCGCGCGATGCGGCAAGCGCTCGCGCGAGTACATCGAGGGGATCGGCATCGGCACGCTCCGCTCGGTCAACGCCGAGGTGGCCATGCTGTCGGGCGGCCAGCGCCAGGCGATCGCGATCGCCCGCTCGGTGCACTCCGGCGCCAAGATCCTGCTCCTCGACGAGCCGCTCGCGGCGATGGGCGCCAAGGAGGGCGAGATCATCCTCGACCTGATCCAGCGACCTGAAGGCGCACGGGACACTCGATGATCGTCGTCGCGCACAACTTCATCCACATCGTCGAGATCTGCGACCGCGTCAACCTGCTCCAGCACGGCGCGGATCACCTTCGACAAGCCGTCGCGGAGACCTCGGCGCGAGGAGCTGACCGAGCTCGTCGCCGCCGAGTACCGAGCCTCCAAGGCGGCGAAGCGGCGCTCGAGCTGCCTAGGACGCGGCGAGCCGCGCGGACCGTCGCCCCGAGCTCGGTCGTGAACTCCGGGTACGGGCCGAGCACGCGCGTTCGACCCGCTGCGTCAGCTCCCAGAGGTCCTGGCGCCTCCGCTCAGCGGCCTCGCGGACCACTCCGCTCGACGTCGTCGACGAAGGCGCGGCCGGCGCAGCCACCCAGTCGAGCCTCGTCGCCGGTCGAGGACCGGGTAGTGAGCCGTCAGGAGCGGCTCCGGCCGGAGCGCCTGCAGGCGGCCGATCGTCTCGCGCAGGCGCGGATGTCGTAGTAACGCGGACGGGATCAGCTTGGTGCCCTTGCGGTCGTAGATGCCGTCGCGCGAGGACGGCGTCGATGACGATCGCCGCCCGGTAGCGCGCGATCCCAGATCCCGAGGTGGCCCGAGCGTGTGGCCGGGCAGGTGGAGAACCTCGACCCGCCAGCCCGGCGTCGAGCCGGATCGTCTCGCCGCCGCCGAGCCCGAGGTCGATCGGGGCGTCGCCGCCCATCGCAGGCGAGGAGCTCCTCGGCCGGCATCGGCGGGAAGCCGTAGCGGCGCGTGCCAGCCGTAGTTCTCGCGCAAGCATGCGCCTCGTTGGACTCGATCCAGCGCCGGTCGAGCTCGTGGCACGCGAACAGCGCGTCTGGGTGCGCGTCGCGGACCGCGCGGTTCCCGCCCACATGGTCGTTGTCGGGATGGCTGATCAACACCACGTCCGGCTCGAGCCCGGCGTGGCTCAGGTAGGGCTCGATCACGGCCGCGGGCGTCGCAGCCAGGCCGGTGTCGACGAGAATGACCCGTTCCCGACCGGCGAGCGACGTACTGGCACATGAAGCGGGGCCCGAGTTCGCTCTCGATGCGGTGGATGCCGTGCGGCGATCTCGGTCAGGTGGTCATCCTCGGATCGGGGCGAGAGCCGCCGCTCAGCGTGTAGCCGCCGTCCACGTGGATGATCTCACCGGTCACGTGTCCCGCTTCGGCCGAGAGTAGCCATGCGGCGGCGGCTGCGACGTTGCCTGGCACGGCCAATCGCCCGAGCGGTGTGTCCGCCACGGCCAACTCCGTGTCAAGCGCGGAGGGTGCGGCTCCGTCGAGCCAGCCTGTGGCGACGACGTTCGCTCGCACTCCGGCCGGTCCGCCTTCGGTCGCTGCGACGCGGACGAGCGTCTGGAGGCAGGCGGCTGCAGTCCCTGCGGGGCCGCCGCCCGGGAAGGGTCGCGTGCCGAGAGCGGGGAGGATCGCGACCCAGCTCCCCGATCCGCGCTCGAGCGCGGCACGAAGCCAGGGCTGCGCCGCGAAGAATGGTTCCTCCGCGTTGGCGGCGAACACGCCGAGCCAGGCCTCGGGCTCGAGTTCGGCCATCGAACGCAGCTCGACCGGTGGCGCTACCGTCACGAGGCCTTCGGCGTCGATGCCATCGACGAGCTCGAGCCCGCCAGCGGAGAGCGCGGAATCGAGCCAGGCATGGCCGACGCGGTGAACCTGCATCAGTACTTTCCGATCACGAGCCCGCCGTCGACACGGATGTACGCGCCGGTGGTGTAGGTCGACGTGGCCAGGTACGCAACCGCGTCTCCGATCTCACGTTGCGTGGCTGGCCGGTGTCCATACGGGATCGCGGCCCGAACGCGGTCACGGCTTTCCTCCGTGTCGAAGTCGGGCGAGATGTCGTTGATGTTGGTGTCGACCCAGCCCGGGCCGACGTGGTTGACGGAGATACCGTCTTCGCCCCACTCACGGGCCAGGACGCCGACGAGATAGGCGACCGCATGCTTCGCCGCGCCATACAGGCCGAGCGGAGGCCCGGTCGCGACCGCATGCACCGACGAGGTGACGACGATCGCTCCACCTTCGCCTTGACGACGCATCTGCGCGGCAGCAGCCAGACATCCGTAGAGGACGCCGTGGAGGTTGACGCCCATGACGAAGTCCCAGTCGGCGCGCGTCACCTCGTGCAGAGCGTGCCACCGTGCCACCCCCGCGTTGGCGGCGAACACGTCGAGCCGGCCCAGCTCCCGAACGACCTCTCCGACGAGGCGCTCGTTCTCGTCGGGCCGCGAGACGTCTGTGCGAACGAACACCGCGCGGCGGCCGAGCGCCTCGATCTCCGAGACGCGGCGCGCTGCCTCGTCCTCGTGGGTCAAGTCGGCGATGGCGATGTCCGCGCCCCTCTCGGCCAGGGCGAGAGCGATACCCCGACCGATGCCGCGGTCGCGAGCCGCGCCGGTAACGAGCGCGACCTTGCCTTCGAGCGATGGAGTGGTCACAGCGTCAAACGGAGCTCACCGTCGACGACGCGGACATCGAATGCCTTCAGCCTGATGTCGGGGAGGCCGACGCGTCGAGGCGCCACAACCACCGAATGATCATATGATCTGGACAATGGCAGGGACAGCGGCCGCGGTTGGCAGCGCGCTCGGACCCTTCCATGTCCATCCCGGGCACGGCTCCGAGTGGCGGCTCCCTGAGACGAGAGAGGAACGAGATGCCGACGATGCGTAACGGCGACAGCTACGGCCGGAATGGCGGGCGCCGGTCGAGCGAATGGTTCGACCGTCGCGACCTGGATGGCTTCCTTCATCGCTCGTGGCTGAAGGCCACCGGAGTGACGAACGAGGCCTTCCGCGGTCGTCCGGTCATCGGCATCTGCAACTCCTGGAGCGAGCTTGTCAACTGCAACGTCCACCTGCGGGGGCTGGCGGCGGCTGTCAAGCGCGGCGTCCTCCAGGCCGGCGGCTTCCCGCTCGAGTTTCCCGTCATGTCGCTTGGCGAGTCGCTGATGAAGCCGACGACGATGCTTTACCGGAACCTGATGGCGATGGACGTCGAGGAGTCGATCCGCGCCTATCCGCTCGACGGCGTCGTGCTTCTGACCGGGTGCGACAAGACGAACCCGGCCTCGATCATGGGCGCTGCGAGCGCGAACATCCCCGCGATCGTCGTCACCGGGTGGCCCGATGCTGAACGGCCACTGGCGCGGGCAAGGAGCTCGGCTCGTGCTCCGATTGCTGGCATTACCACGAGGAGCTGCGCGCCGGTCGCATCACCGAGACCGAGTTCGAGGAGATCGAGAACTCGATGTCGCGCTCGAACGGTCACTGCATGACGATGGGCACGGCCTCGACGATGGCCTGCGTGACGGAGGCGCTCGGGCTCTGCTGCCCGGCGGCGCCGCTCCGCCGGCTGTCGACTCGCGGCGCGCGCAGTTCGCGGAGGCGGTCGGGCCGCAAGATCGTCGAGCTGGTCGAGCGCGACTTCAAACCCTCCGACATCCTCACGCGCGAGGCATTCGAGAACGCGATCCGAGCCCTGCACGCGATCTCGGGCTCGACGAACGCGCATCCTCCACCTGCTCGCCTACGCGGGTCGGGTCGGCGTCGAGCTGCCGCTGACGCTGTTCGACGAGCTCTGCGAGTCGACGCCGTGGCTCGTCAACCTGAAGCCGGCCGGCGAGCACCTGATGGAGGACTTCTACTACGCGGGCGGGCTTGCCGGCCGTGCTCGCCGCAGATCTCCGATCTGCTGCACATCGGACGCGCTGACCGTCTCGGGCCAGACCCTGGGCGAGAACCTCGCGTCGATGCCGACCGCGATCGTCGACGAGGATGTGATCCGGCCGCGCGCAGCGCCCGCTGGACGCGGGAGGGAGCCTGGTCGTCCTCCACGGCTCTCTCTGCCCGGACGGGGCGGTGATGAAGATCTCGGCTGCCGACACGCGGCTGCTTCAGCACGAGGGTCGCGCTGTCGTCTTCGAGGACATCCACGACCTGGCGGCGCGCGTCGACGATCCAGACCTCGACATCGACGCGGACTGCATGATGGTGCTCCGAAACGCCGGTCCCGTGGGCGCCCCGGGGATGCCCGAATGGGGTCATCTGCCGATCCCCGCCAAGCTGCTGCGTGAGGGCGTGACCGACATCGTCCGCATCTCGGATGCGCGGATGAGCGGCACGTCGTACGGCTCCGTCGTCCTCCACGTCGCCCCGGAGGCCGCCATCGGCGGGCCGCTTGCACTCGTCGAGGATGGGGACCTGATCCAGCTCGACGTGGCCGGGCGGCGGCTCGATCTCGCCGTCGACGAGGCCGAGCTCGAACGGCGCCGAGAAGCGTGGACTCCGCCGGAGCGCAAAGACGAGCGCGGGTACCGCAGGCTGTACGAGGACCGTGTGCTCCAGGCGAACTACGGCTGCGACTTCGACTTCTTGCTCGGGCGCTCCGAGGTGGTGGCCGACGCCGTGACGTATCTATGAAGATCCTGGTCACCGGCGCGCACGGCAAGGTCGGCCGCGCGCTCGTGCCTGCGCTTCAACGCGCAGGGCACGACGTCCGTGCGACCGACCTGACACGGCCGCAGTGGGACCGCGTGCTCGATCCGCGCGAAGCCGGGGACTACTGGCAGGCCGACCTCATGGACGCCGGCGCCTGCTACGCGCTCGTGCGCGGGTGCGACGCCGTCGTCCACACAGCCGCCATTCCGCAGCCGATTCACAACGCGCCGCACGTGGTCTTCGGGAACAACCTCATGTCGACGTTCAACGTGCTCGAGGCAGCGGTCGCGGCGGGCGTCCGTCGCTTCGTCAACTTCTCGAGCGAGACGACGCCTGGCTTCATCTTCGCCCACCGTGCTTTCGAGCCCGACTACCTGCCGATCGACGAGGAGCATCCGATCCGGCCGCAGGATCCGTACGCGACGTCGAAGTGGTTCTCCGAGCTGCTCATGGAGCGCGCGCCTGAGCGGGCCGACATCGCCTGCTTCTCGATTCGCCCGTGCTGGGTGCAGGACGTGTCGAGCTACGAGCGGAACCTCGGGCCGATCGTCCGTGACCCCTCCGTTCTGATCGAGAACTACTGCAGCTACGTCGACGTGTACGACCTGTGCGAGGCGACCGTGCTGGCCGTCGAGTCGGACATCCCGGGTCACGAGGTTCTCTATGTCGCGTCACCCGACACGATCGGTGGCCACCCGCTCGAGGAGGTCGTCCGCGTGCACCACGGCCACCGGAACGTCGAGATCCGGCCGCTCACTCGACCTGACGCGTCCGCGATCGACTCGTCGAAGGCACGGCAACTGCTCGGCTGGGAGCCCAACCGCTCATGGCGCGACTATCTGGATTCGGAGGGTCGGTTGAAAGAGGGAGTGACGGCACCGTGGTGACGCGCCAGCTTGGTTCTCAGGGGCCTGAGATCACCGTACTGGGGCTCGGCACCTGGGCGACAGGCGGGCCGTGGCAGTTCGGCTGGGGACCGGTCGACGACGACGAGTCCGTGGCCGCCATTCGGCGCGCGATCGAGGCCGGCATCAACTGGATCGACAGCGCTGCCGTGTACGGCCTCGGGCATGCAGAAGAGGTCGTCGCGCGCGCGATCGATCCGTACCGCGCAGGGGAGGACGTCCTCGTGTTCACGAAGTGCGGTCGCCGGTGGCGCCAGGATGGGGCGGATGTCCAGCTTCACTACGACCTCCGGCCCGTGTCGATCCGACAGGAATGCGAGGACAGCCTCCGGCGCCTCGGGATCGAACGCATCGACCTCTACCAGTTCCACTGGCCGGACATCGGAACGGGGACGTCGGTCGAGGATTCATGGGCGACGATGGCCGAGCTCGTCCAGGAGGGCAAGGTGCGTTGGACAGGTGTCTCGAACTTCAGCGTCGAGCTGCTCGAGAGGTGCGAGTCGATCCACCACGTCGACTCGCTGCAGCCGCCCCTGTCGCTGCTGAGCCGGCACGCCCGCGAGGAGCTGATTCCCTGGTGCACGGCGAACGGCACGGGTGTGGTCGTCTACTCACCTCTGGCCTCGGGTCTTCTCAGCGGCTCGTTTCGATACCGCGCGCCTCGCACCGGACGACTGGCGGACCCGTGCGCCGGGCTTCCAGGAGCCAAAGCTCTCGCAGGCGCTCACGCTCGTCGAGCGCCTGCGACCGATCGCAGCACGCCTCGGCTGCGACATGCCAGCGCTTGCCCTCGCCTGGGTGCTGGCCGTGCCCGGTGTGACCGGCGCAATCGTCGGTGCCCGCAAGTCCGACCAGGTCGGAGCCTGGATGGGTGCGGGAGATCTCGAGCTGTCCGCGAGCGATCTGGCCGAGATCGACGAGGTCATCGTCGAGACCGGGGCCGGCACGGCAGAGCCCCCGGTGCCACCTCCAGTCAAGATCTAGGCACCTCGAGGCGCGTGGACCAGCGAGCCACTCGCATCGCTGCCGCTCTTGGCGAAGGCGCGGAGATCAGATGGTTCCGTGCGCCGGGTCGCGTCAACCTGATGGGCGACCACACGGACTACAACGAAGGCTTCGTCCTGCCGGCGGCGATCGACCGCGACTGCCTGATCGGAGCTCGGACTCGAGCCGACGGTCGAGTGCTCGTCCGCTCGCTCGATGTCGACTCCGACGGAGCTGTCGTCGAGTTGGCCGCCGACGGGGGCGACGATCCGGAGCGGGTCGAGCCCGCCTGGGGCCGGTACGTTGCGGGCGTCGTCCGCGAGCTCGCCGAGCGCGGGCGTCAGCCCGTCGGGATGGACGCTGCACTCTCGTCAACCGTCCCGCAGGGGTCAGGTCTCTCGTCGAGCGCTGCACTCGAGGTGGCCTGCGCGGTGGCGCTTGGCGGCGTGGCCGGGTTCGAGCTGCCGACCGGTGAGCTCGCGGCGGCATGCCAGCGCGCTGAGCTGGTCGCCACGGGCGTGCCCTGCGGGATCATGGATCAGCTCGTTTCGCTCGAAGGGAGAGCTGACGCTGCGCTGTTGATCGACTGCCGAAGCCTCGCGGTCGGGCAGGTGCAGCTTCCTCCCGGGCTCGCGATCCTCGCCGTTCACTCGGGCCTGCCGCGTGCTCTCGCCGACAGTGCGTACGCGGAACGGCGAGCGGCATGTGAGGCCTCGGCCGCGCGCCTCGGGCTGGCGGCGCTCCGGGACGCGACGCCGGAGGACGTCGCCGACGATCCCTTCGCCCGTCACGTCGTCTCGGAGAACCAGCGCGTGCTCGACACCGCGCGGGCGATCGCCGAGAGCGATCTGGGTGGCCTCGGGCCGCTCTTCGCTGCCAGCCACGCCAGCCTGCGCGACGACTATCGGGTCTCGACGCCCGAGCTCGACGCGCTCGTCGAGGCGCTGGTCGACGCGGGAGCACTCGGTGCGCGGTTGACGGGCGCAGGCTTCGGCGGCTGCGCGGTCGCGCTCGTGAGAAGGGAAGACGCTCAGATCGTCGCGGAGCGGGCCGTGGAGCGTTACCGCGCGGAGATCGGCATCGACCCGACGGCGTTCCTCTGCCGTGCTGTTGACGGAGCGCGGGCCGACCGCAGCGCTCTTCTCTTCTGACTGCCTGGATAACGCCGTACCGGAGTAGCATGATCGGCCGATGAGTGCGACCGCCCAGGTCGGCGTCGAGCGGCCGGCACTGCGCATTCGAGGCACGCTGTACCCGGTCCTGCTTCCGACGGTGCGCGATCCTCGGCTCCACCTCGCCGCTGTGATCGTCTCGCTGCAGGTGCTCGGGCAGGTGGCGTTCGACTTCCGCCTCTCGATCGCCCAGATTCTCATCTCGATCGGGACGTGCGCCGTGCTCGAGTCAGGGATTGCCTTCCGGCGCCAGAGGGTGGTCATGTGGCCGGCGAGCGCGCTGCTGACCGGGAACGGTGTCGCGTTCATCCTTCGCGTTCCCGGGACCGAGCACGGCGACTGGTGGAGCTTGCGCGGTTGGTGGATCTTCGCGGGGACAGCGGCGATCTCGCTTCTGTCGAAGTACGTGATCCGCTTTCGGGGTCGACACGTCTTCAATCCCTCGAACTTCGGCCTGGTCATCTGCTTCCTGGCCCTCGGGCCCGACTGTGCTGAGCCGCTCGACTTCTGGTGGGCACCGATGTCGACGTGGATGGCGCTCGCTCTCGCAATCATCGTCGGGGGCGGCTTTGCGATCCTGCTGAGGCTGCGCCTGATGAGCATCGCCGTCGGCTTCTGGCTCACGTTCGCGGCCGGGATCGGCGTGCTTGCGGCGAGCGGTCACTCGATGACGGCACGGTGGCACCTCGGGCCGATCTCGGACGCGTACTTCTGGTGGCTGCTGGTCTCCTCACCCGAGATCCTGGTCTTTCTGTTCTTCATGATCACCGACCCGAAGACAGTTCCGGACGGACGCGTGGCACCGCATCCTGTACTCCGTCGGTGTCGGACTGCTCGCGGTGCTCATGATCGCGCCGCAGACGACCGAGTACTGGAGCAAGGTCGCCGTGCTCGGCGCGCTCGCGATCGTCTGTGCTGCACGGCCGCTGATCGAGCTATTCCTTCCGACCACCGGTTCGACACGGCGGCGGATCTCGGCCTGGCCGGCGCATGTCCTGCAGCGGGGACCGTTCGCCACCGGCATAGTGGGGCTCGCCGGCACGGCCTGCCTGGTGGGTCTGATCGTGCTCGCGGGTATCCCCGCCCGCTCGAGTGCGGGTATCCGGCGAGCCATGATCGACCCGAAGCACTTGCCCGCGGTGACGGTCGTCCGCTCGAATGGCGTCGAGTCGCAGATCGATCGGCGCACAGCGCTGCAGATGGCAGCCGACGTCGTCACCGATCTTGAGATCGAGGCAGACGCTCTCCGGCGCCGAAGCGTCAGCAGGGCCGCGGTCGGAGCGGGCGGAGAGTGGCTCAACGCGGTACGCGACGTGATCCGCGGCTCCGGCGCGCAACCGATGGTCGTCTCCACCTACGCGGTCGACCAGATGCGCGTCACGCTCGAGCCGGGGAAGAAACAGGCACCGCCCACGATCGTCGTCACGCTCGGGGGGAAGGTGCAGCGTGCGATGTATTCGGGATCGCCGCCCATGCTCCGACAGCGGGGAGATCCGAAGGCCTTCGTGCGAACGTTCGAGCTCGAGCTCGTCGACGGTCGCTACGTGATCGTTGCTGCTCGGGGAGCATCGCCGAGCGTGTCCACCAGCCCGGACCGGGCTCGGGCTACGACTGCGGACGATCGGGCTCGGTCTGGAAGCGGAAGCCGCAATAGCGGCAGACACGGGCCTCGGCTCTCACCGACTCGGCACAATCCGGGCATCTCTTGACCCGAGTTCGCGTCGGCCGGCCGAGGAACGCCAGAGCGGGGACCTGCGCAAGATGCCCTCCCGGATGTCCTCCGCGCATCGCGTTGCGTAGGCCGCAAGCCTCCGGGAGTCGCTGGCACCGCGTCCTCCGTGCTCGGCGATCGCCTCCGCGAGCTCGGCAATCGCGGAGAGCGTCTCTTCATCGCGTGCCTGTACCGCTGTGTGGGCGGCCTTCCACGCGCGGAGGCGTGCCCGTCGGAGATGGCGTTTCTCGAGCGCAGACCGTGCGAGCTCGAGCTCCTCTCGCGCTTTCCTCACGGGCGGCAACCCGCTACCGACTACCGGTAGCTGATCGTCTCGCGGGTTCCCCCTTCGCTCGACCGCATAAAGGCATCGCAGACCTCGGCCGCGCGGTACCCGTCCTCGAAGGTCGCACCGTAGGGCGCGACGTCGCCGTCGTCCGCGATTGCGCGGAGCAGATGGTGGATCTCGTGGACGAAGGTCTCGCTCCAGCCGATCATGTGCCCCGGCGGCCACCACCAATTCCAGAACGGATGGTCGGCCTCCGACACGTTGACGGTCTTGAAGCCACGCGCGCGGTCACCGTCGGCGCGGAACACCTCCAGCTCGTTCAGCCGGTGCAGGTCGAAGCCGAGCGAGGCCTTCGCACCGTTGATCTCCCACCGCAGCGCGTTCCCGTGGCCGAGGGCGAATCGCGTCGCCTCGATCGTTCCGACCGCGCCCGCCTCGAACGCGACCGCCGCCTCGACCGCGTCGTCGACCTTTCGGCCGGGGAGGAAGGTCTTCACGACCGCAGAGACCGACTCGATCTCGCCGACGAGGAAGCGGGCCAGGTCGACGACATGTGCGCCGAGGTCGCCGATCGCTCCTGAGCCTGCCTCGTCCGGGTGGAATCGCCATGTGTCGAGGCTCGGGTCGTCGCCCCAGTCCTGGAGGTAACGCCCGCGAAAGTGCCGGATCTCGCCGAGCTCACCGGCCTCGATCATCTCCCGGGCCAGCCTCACCGCCGGCACGAAGCGGTAGTTGAAGGCACAGAGGTGCTTGACGCCGGCCAGGGCGACGCGCTGCCAGATCTCGTAGCTCTCGTCCGCCGTCCGGCCGAGCGGCTTCTCGCAGACGACGTGCTTGCCGGCCTCCGCGGCGGCGATGGTGGGCTCGGCGTGGAGCGAGTTCGGCCCGCTGTTGTCGAACAGGCCGATCGACGGATCGGCGAGGATGTCGCGCCAGTCGGTCGTCCACCGCTCGTAGCCGTAGCGGTGGGCAGCGGCGGCGACGGCTTCCTCGTTCCGGCCGGCGATCGAGACGAGCCGGGGAGCGAGCGGCGGTGGCCATGTCATGTGGCCGATGCTCTTGTACGCGCTCGAGTGGGCCTTGCCCATGAACGAGTACCCGAGCATGCCGACGCCGATCTCTGCGACGTCCCGCGCAGCGGAATCGTCCGAGGCGCCGGTAAGGCTGCTCATGCTCGCTGCATGGCGGCGTCGAAGGCGACCGCCGAGGGCGTGAAGTCGATGCGCCGCACGTGGGCCAGTGCGTCCTTCGCTCCCCACTCGCGATCCATGCCCGAGTCTTCCCACTCGATCGAAAGCGGCCCCGCATATCCGATCCGGTTGAGCGCCCGGACGAGTGCCTCGAAGTCGACGTCGCCATGCCCGGGCGATACGAAATCCCAGCCTCGATCCGGATCGCCGAAGTTGAGGTGGCTGCCGAGGATCGAGCGCCGCCCGTCGAGCGTCTTCTTGGAGTCCTTGACATGGACGTGGTAGATCCGGTCGGCGAACTCGGTGACGAAGGCGGCCGGGTCGAGGTGCTGGTGAGCGAAGTGGCTCGGGTCGAAGTTGATGCCGAAGCCAGGCCGCCGGCCGAGCGCGTCGAGGGTCTTCTGCGTCGTGACGAAGTCGTAGGCGATCTCGGTCGGATGCACCTCGAGCCCGAAGCGCACGCCCTCCGCGTCGAAGACGTCGACAATCGGTCCCCAACGGTCTGCGAAGTCCTCGTAGCCGCGCTCGACCTCGGCGAAGTCGTTGGGCGGGAATGAGTAGATGAGATGCCAGATGGCCGAGCCGGTAAAGCCGTTCACCTGCGTCACGCCGAGCCGTGCGGCCGCGCGCGCTGTGTCCTTCATCCGCTCGGCGGCACGCTGCCGCACGCCTTCGGGCTCGCCATCGCCCCAGACCTCGGGCGGCAGGATGGCCCGGTGTCGCGCGTCGATCGGGTCACACACGGCCTGGCCGACGAGGTGGGCGCCCAGGGCGAAGCAGTTGAGGTGGTTGCGCTCGAGCACCTCCTGGATCCGCCGAACGTAGTCGTCCTCGGCCAGTGCCCGATCGACCTCGAAGTGATCTCCCCAGCAGGCGAGCTCGAGCCCGTCGAAGCTCCACTCGCCCGCCTTCCGTGCGAGCTCCTCGAGCGGGAGATCCGCCCACTGGCCGGTGAAGAGCGTGACTGGACGCGGCATGACGGCGATACTAGAACGTTCCAAATCGCTTGTAGGCGTCGAGCGGAGTCATTCCCGCCCGCACGGCCGTCCGGATCTCGGTTTCGGTCGCAGCCTTGGCCTCGGCCTCGCCGGCGACCTCCTCTGCGATCGCCGCCGGGATGACCGCGATGCCGTCGTGGTCGGCGACGATCCAGTCGCCGCTCGCGATCCGCACGCCGCCGATGTTGAGCTCGACGTCGCCGTGGCCGACGAGCTCCCAGCGACCCGTGGAGTCCTGCGGTGTCGTAAAGCGCGAGAAGACCGGGAAGTCCTGTTGCAAGATGAAGTCGACGTCGCGGCAGCCGCCGTCGATGACGGCGCCCGCGACGCTTCGCGCCGTCAGCGACGTGACGGAGAGCTCGCCGAGGTGTGCACTTTCCCGGTCACCTGTCTCGTAGACCGCGACGTGCCCGGTCGGAACAGAGCCGAGCATTTCGAGCACCCTGAGCAGCGACGCGTCGTAGTCGCTGCCCGGAGCCGGTCGGCCCTTGACGGGGTAGGCGGGGCCGGCGAGCCGCATCCCCTCGCGCAGCGGCAGGAGCTCGGGAGGCAGGGTCTGGGCGGTCAGGCCGCGCCGGTCGAGCACGTCGGTGATCGCCGCGGTGTAGACGGCGAGGCAGCGCCGAGCGAGATCGGCTGCCGTCAAGGGCGAGGCGGGTCGCTCCAAAGCGCACGGATGGGATACTAAGCTGCTGCTGCCGACCCTCAAGGAGGAACGATGGAGCGTGTCCTGATCCTGACGGCCGACTCGGGCGAGGAGCTCGAGGTCTACTACATGCTCTACCGGCTGCGCGAGGCCGGGTATGCCGTCGACGTCGCGGCTCCGGAGCGGAAGACGCTGCAGCTTGTCGTGCACGACTTCGAGCCGGGCTGGGACACGTACGTCGAGCGCCCGGGCAGGCGGCTCGACGCTGACGTCGCTTTTTCCGACGTCGAACCTTCCGACTACGCCGCCGCTGCTCATCCCCGGCGGGCGGGCGCCCGAGGTGATCCGAAACGACCCTGACGTCAAGCGGATCGTCGCCCACTTCTTCGAGCACGATCTTCCGGTCGGCCACATGTGCCACGGCGTGCAGGTGCTGGCCGCAAGCGGACTCGTCCGCGGTCGGAGGGTATCGGCGTTCCCGCCGCTCGCGCCCGACGTGGAGGCCGCCGGCGGCGAGTTCGTCGAGGGCGTGGACGTGGTCGACGGCAACATGGTCTCGGCCACCGGTTGGCCCGACCTCGCGGAGTGGTCGAAGGCGTTCATGGCCGTGCTCGAGCGCTCGTTGGTGCCCGCATGAAGACCTCGCTCGGCATCTGGGCTATGGGATCGATGATCACCCGCTTCGTCCCGGGTGGTTACCAGCCGCAGCACGCGAACGAGACGACGGCCGACCGTGTGCACCGCGCTATCGATGGCCTCGGCGATCTGATCGACGGCTACGAGTTCCACTATCCGCAAGAGCTCTCGGAGGAGAACCTCGACGAGGTGCGCGCGGCTCTCGGCGACCACGACATCTACTGTCTGGCCGGAGGTCTCCACCTCGATCCGCGCTTCGGTCGCGGCGGGCTTGTCAATCCCGATCCGGCGGTGCGTGGGGAGGCACTACGCATTGCCGTCGCCGCCGCTGACTTCGCAGGCAACCTCGGTGTCCCGCTGATCGTCTGGCCTGGGATCGAGGGCTACAACTATCCGTTCCAGACCCCGTATGCGGAGAGCTGGGGCTGGTTCGTGGACGGCATCGGCGAGGTCGCTGCGACGTGCAAGAAGCACGGCGTCGTTCTCTTCCTCGAGCACAAGAACTCCGAGCCGGCGATGAAGATCCTGATGCGGAACATCGGCATGACGCTGCATGTCATCCACGTGCTTCGGGGTCGTGGTCTCGACAACGTCAAGGTCAACATGGACTGGCAGCACCTGATCATGAACGGCGAGTCGCTCGGCGAGTACGCAGCGATGCTGGCTGCACAGGGGTTGCTCGGCCACCAGCACGCGAACTCGGGCTGGGGGACGTTCGACGACGACAACATGGTCGGCGCGACGGCGTTCATGGAGACGCTGGAGCTGGCGATCGAGCTGCGTCGCGCGGATTACGGCTCGAACGGCGAGCGCCTCGGCTTCGACCTCTACCCGTACACGGAGGACGCGGTCGCGGCCGTGAAGCGAAGCGTGCTGCATTGGC
Organism: uncultured Actinomycetes bacterium; assembly: GCA_963736045.1. Lineage (GTDB taxonomy): Bacteria > Actinomycetota > Thermoleophilia > Gaiellales > Gaiellaceae > PALSA-612. The sequence goes on from CAVTNK010000004.1 coordinate 88,068, forward strand.
GGTTCATCGACGGTGTCGCGGCGAAGATCGACGACGCGGCGCTCCGCGAGGCCCAGATGCGCAAGGACGCAGTCGCCGCCTACGAGATCGTCTACGCCGCGCTTGGCGCGTAGCTCACGCTCATGACCGTGCTCGTCGGGCTCGATGTCGGGACGACCGGCGTCAAGGGGGTCGCGATCTCTCCAGACGGCGCCGTGCTTGCCGTTGAGGAGGAGAGTTACCCGCTCTCGACGCCGCAACCCGGATGGGCCGAGCAGGATCCCGAGGACTGGTGGCGGGCCGCCGAGGCCGTGCTCGGCCGACTGCCGGAGGGGGAGAGGCACGTCGGTCTCTCGGGGCAGATGCACGGGCTCGTATGTCTCGACGGGCGCGATCGGGTGCTCCGCCCGGCCATGCTCTGGAACGACCAGCGGACCGGTGCCGAGTGCGCCGAGATCGAGCAGCTGATCGGCCTCGATCGGCTGATCGAGCTGACGGGCAATCGCGCGCTCACCGGCTTTACGGCGCCGAAGCTCGTCTGGCTTCGCCGCCACGAGCCGGACGTGTACGCGCGGATCCGGAGCATCCTGCTGCCGAAGGACTACGTGCGCCTCCGGCTCACCGGCGAGCGTGCGATCGATGCGGCCGATGCGTCGGGGACTCTGCTGTTCGACGTGGCGAGGCGCCGTTGGTCGGACGAGGTCGTCGGCGCGCTCCAGATCCCCGGCGAGTGGCTGCCGCCGGTGTCGGAGTCGACCGCGATCGCGGGCGCGGGCGATCAGCAGGCCGCGGCGCTCGGAGTCGGCGTGATCGCGCCGGGAACGCTGTCGGTCGTACTCGGCACCTCCGGCGTCGTGCTTGCAAGCCTGCCGAGCTACGCTGCCGAGCCCGAGGCACGCGTGCACGTCTTCTGCCACGCACTGCCCGAGACCTGGGAGGCGATGGGCGTGATGCTGAACGCGGCTGGCGCGCTTCGCTGGTTCCGGGATGCCTTTGCTCCGGGTGCCGCCTACGACGATCTCACGGCCGAGGCAGCAGCCTGGCCACCCGGCGCCGAGGGTCTCACGTTCCTTCCCTACCTGTCCGGCGAACGCACGCCCCACGCCGACCCGTCCGCGCGGGCCACGTTCGAGGGACTGTCCCTCAGACATGACCGCGGAGCACTTGTCCGCGCTGTCCTCGAGGGGGTCGCATTCGGTCTGCGTGACTCGCTGGAGCTTCTCCGCGGCCTGGGCGTCGAGGCGGAGATCGGCCGTGCCTCCGGGGGCGGAGCCCGCAGCTGCCTCTGGCTCGAGATCGTTTCGTCGGTGCTCGGCATCCCGCTCGAGCTGACCGAGGTGGAGGAAGGATCAGCGTACGGCGCTGCGCTCCTCGCCGGGGTTGCGAACTGCGTTTTCGAGAGCGCCGAGGAAGCCGTGGGCGCGTGTGTTCGAGTACGCGACCGTGTCGAGCCGAATCCAGCCTGGACGGACGCCTACACCGCCGGTCATGCCCGCTTTCGAGCGCTCTACCCTGCCCTGCGATCACTGGAGGCACGATGAGCAAACCGAACGCGGTTCGTTGGGGGATCGTCTCGACGGCCGATATCAACCGGCTCGTCATCCCGCCGGCGCATGCGTCCGAAGAGGTCGACCTGATCGCCGTGGCGAGTCGCGACGCACAGCGGGCTGCCGAATACGCGGCGAAGTGGGAGATCCCCCGCGCGTACGGTTCCTACGAGGCCCTGCTCGCGGACGAGGACGTCGAGGCGGTCTACATCTCGCTCCCGAACACGATGCACTGCGACTGGTCGATCCGCGCTGTCGAGGCGGGCAAGCATGTCCTCTGCGAGAAGCCGATGTCGAGGCACGTCGCAGACGTCGAGCGAGCGTTCGACGCGGCCGATCGGGCCGGGTGCCACCTTGCGGAGGCGTTCATGTACCGGCACAACCCCCAGACGAATCGGATCGCGGAGCTCGTCGCGAGTGGAGCGATCGGCGACCTGCGATTGGTGAGGTCATGCTTCAGCTACTCGCTCCTGGACGCGGAGAACATTCGTCTGCGCACCGACATGGAAGGGGGCTCGCTGATGGATGTCGGCTGTTACTGCGTGAGCGGGTCGCGCCTTCTCTGCGGGGAGGCGGAGACGGTCTTCGGCCAGCAGTACGTCGGCCCGTCCGGTACCGACTGGGTTTTCACCGGTCTACTGCGCTTTCCGGGCGATGTCTTCGCCCAGTTCGACTCCGGGACGACACTGCCGGACAGGGACGAGCTCGAGGTGATCGGCACGGAGGGCTCGATCTTCGCCGACGACCCTTGGCACTGCCGTAACCCGGTGATCGAGCTTCGGCGAGGCGATGGCGTCGAGCGGATCGAGCTCGATCCCGTCGACTCCTACGGGCTCGAGCTCGAGGATCTCGGCCGCGCGATCCGCGGGGAAGCGCAGCCGCTCCTCGGCCGCGACGACGCTGTGGCCCAGGCGCGGACGATCGATGCGTTGATCAGATCCGCCGAGACAGGGTCGTTGGTCCGGCTCTAGCCGAGCAGGCGGGTGAGCGCGGCCGATCCGCTCTCCAGCACGGGCATTCCGTGGGAGACGAGAACGCGCTCGACGTCGAGGTCGAGCAGGGGCAGCAGGCTCTCGCGGAGCTCCGCTTGCCCGACACCGGCTGGGAGCCACGACGCCGGGCACAGGCGCAGATCGCCGCCGTCGGCGCCCAGGATCACGTCGCCGGGAACGAGCGTCCGGTGCGCTGGTAGGTGGAAGACGACTTCGTTCGACCGCGCGGTCGGAATGGCGATCACGCCTCCCGGCAACCGATCGTCCGGCCTGAAGGGCGTCACCCGGCCAGCTCGCTGCTCGACGGCGGCGCGGGCCCGCGACGGGGCCCACACCTCGGCGTCGTAGCGCTCGGCCAGCTCGCGTGCGCTCCGCGTGTGCCAGAAGATGCTGACGAGGATCCGAACCGGCACGCGAAGTCGCTCGACGTCGCGGTCGAGCGCGGCGAGGAACCGCCCGCGATCCTCGCGCGGGACGAGCGGGTCGATCAGGCAGACGGTGTCCTCAGCCTCGACGTAGACGCAGCCGACATCCTTCTTCCACTCCTCGTGGAAGCCGGTCCAGCGCCAGAGCCCCGGGGCGATGCGGTCGACATTCACCGGTTCTCCAGTCCGCGGTGCATGGAGTGTCCGTACTCTGGCACGGGAACACTCGAAGAGAACCGATCAAGGAGGCACATACGTGCGAATTCGCATCGTCCTGATTGCCGCCGCGGCTATCGCGGCTCTCGCTGTCTCGGGCTCGGCGATGGGCCAGTCGGCTGCCACGATTCTGAAGGGCACCGTCGGTCCGGGCTTCACGATCACGCTCAAGGATTCGAAGGGGAAGACGGTCAAGGCGCTCAAGGCCGGCTCGTACACGATCGTCGTCAGCGACAAGTCGCCGATCCATGACTTCGTCATCGAGGGGCCGGGCGTCGACAAGGAGATCACCAAGGTGCCGTTCACGGGCACGAAGACCGCCACCGTGAAGCTCAAGAAGGGCAAGTACAAGTACTACTGCACCCCGCACGAGAGCTCGATGTTCGGCTTCGTAGCGGTCAAGTAGGCGCGGAAACCTCTGGCGGGCGGCCCTCCCCGAGGGCCGCCTTGCCATCCGTCGACGTTCACTTCCCCAAACCGCTCCGTGGGAGCGTCCGTACTCCAGGGCAGGCAGAACTCGATCAAGGAGGCACGTACGTGCGAACTCGCATCGTCCTGATTGCCGCCGCTCTGGGAGCGGCATTGGCCCTAGTCGGAGCCGTCGGCGCCAGCCCCGCCGCAACCACGCTCAAGGGTACGGTTGGACCCGGCTTCACCATCTCGCTCAAGACGGCGAGCGGGAAGAAGGTCACGGCCCTGAAGGCCGGCACCTACACGATCGTCGTCACCGACAAGGCCTCGATCCACAGCTTCGTCCTCGAAGGCCCGGGGGTCGCGAAGGAGATCACCAAGGTGCCGTTCACGGGCACGAAGACGGTCACCGTCAAGCTCCGGAAGGGCAAGTACAAGTACTACTGCCGTCCTCACGAGAGCTCGATGTTCGGCTTCGTGAAAGTCACGTAGACCCGGAACGTCTGCGGGCGGCCCTCGTCTGAGGGTCGCCCGCTCACTCCAGCTCGAGCGGTAGCGGCACCGGCTGACCGTCGACGATCCGCCAGGCGAGGAGCTCGCCGGTCGGCCGCGACAGGATCAGGTACGGACGACTGGCCCACTGGCCGATGTTGGCGATGTCCGTTCTGGACGGCTGCGCCGAGTCGGTCGGATGCGAGTGGAAGACGGCGAGCTCGTAGCCCTCGTCCTCGAGGTAGAAGTCCAGCGGGTCGTGCGGGCGGAGCTCGAAGCGGTACGGACTCGCAGCCGCGTTGTCGGCGGGGAGGAACCGTTCGGCGACACCGTCGCGGAACGCGATCAGTCCACAGGCCTCGTTCGGTGCCTCCGCGTCGGCGTGTGTCTCGAGCTGGCGCCGGATCGGCGCCGGTACTACCACCAGTGGCCGCTCTCCATGGAGGCTTCCGGGTCTGCCGCATCCCAGAAGTCCGCGGAGAGGTACTTCCAGCCGCCATCGGCGAGGATGCAGACGACGACACTGCCCGGCTCGGCCTCGGCGGCGAGCCTGCGCGCCACGTAGACGGCGGCGCCCGACGAGACACCTGCAAAGATCCCTTCGAGGTCGAGCAGAGCACGGACGCCGGACGCTGCCTCGGCATTCGAGACGAGGATCTTCCGGTCGAGCTTCGTCACGTCGAGGATCGGCGGCACGTAGCCGTCGTCGAGCGACCTGAGGCCCATGACCGGGTCTCCAGGCAGCGGCTCGGCTGCAGCCACGACGACGTCCGGGAAGCTCTCGCGCAGCCGGTCGCCGGTGCCCATCAGCGTGCCGCCGGTTCCGAGCCCGGCGACGAGGATGTCGACGCGGTCGAGTGCCTCCACGATCTCGGCGCCCGTCCCCTCGTAGTGCGCGCGCGGGTTCGCCTCGTTTCCGTACTGGAAGGGCATGTAGTAGAGCGGCTCGCGCTCGGCCATCTCGAGCGCGACGCGAACGGCGCCGTTCGAGCCCTCCGCGGCTGGAGACTCGACGATCCTCGCGCCGTAGAGGCGCAGAAGGCGTTTCCGCTCCTCGGTCGCGTTCTCGGGGATGACGCACGTGAGCGCGTAGCCCTTGAGCCTGGCGATGAACGCGAGCGAGATCCCCGTGTTCCCGCTCGTCGGCTCGAGGAGCTCGCGGCCCGGCTCGAGCTCGCCCGAGGCTTCGGCAACCTCGATCATCGCCTTGGCCACGCGATCCTTGACCGACCCTGTGGGATTCTGCGCTTCGAGCTTCGCGTACAGCTGCACTCCGTCGGGAGCGAGACGCGTCAGCTCGACGAGCGGCGTGTGCCCGACGAGCTCGAGTACCGACGTGGCCAGGTCGACCCGTTGCCCGCCGGCCATGGCCGGAAGCAGGATCACAGTCGCGCCGTCGAGCACCGCCGTGTCCAGCCCCTCGAGCGTTCGCACGTCCTCGCCTTCGACGTAGACGTTGACGAAGGCTGCGATCTCGTCGTCAGCGTAGACCTGGGTGCGAAGCTCGGGGAAGCGAGAGGCGAGATCCTCGAGCACGTCGCGAACCGTGTCCCCTGTTGCCTGTACCTGGCGCTCGCCGCCGGTAGCGGTGCGCAGGGTGGGGGGGATGCGGACGGTCGCAGCCATCAATGCACTCCGGCCGGGCGGCCCTGGCAGAACTGGACGTAGTCGATGTACTCGGTGATCGTCGGCGACTCGCCGCACACGGGGCAGCTCGGATCGCGCCGCAGTGTCACCTCGGTGAACGAGGGCGCGAGCGCGTCGAAGAGCAGGAGACGGCCGACCAGCGGGTCACCGATCGAGACGGCGAGCTTGATCGCCTCGTTTGCCTGGAGCGAGCCGATGATTCCCGGCAGGACGCCGAGTACACCGCCCTCGGCGCAGCTCGGAGCGAGCTCGGGCGGAGGCGGCTGCGGGAAGAGGCAGCGGTAGCAGGGGCCTTCATGCGGCTTGAAGACGGTGACCTGGCCCTCGAAGCGGTAGATCGAGCCGTGGACGATCGGGATCCTGTGCCACACGGAGGCGTCGTTCAGCAGGTATCGGGTCGGAAAGTTGTCGGCGCCGTCGATGATCACGTCCCAGCCCTCGTCGAGGATGCCGTCGACGTTCTCGGACGTCAGGCGCTCGTTGTAGACCTGCACCTGGACGTCTGGATTGAGCGCCTCGATCGTCCGCTTGGCCGACTCGGCTTTCGAGTCTCCGAGGCGCTCGGTCGAATGGACGATCTGGCGCTGCAGGTTGGTGGCGTCGACGACGTCGTCATCGACGATGCCGAGCGTGCCCACTCCGGCCGCCGCCAGATAGAGCGACGCGGGTGAGCCGAGTCCGCCGGCGCCGATCAGGAGCATCCGCGAATCGAGCAGCTTGAGCTGCCCCTCTACTCCGACCTCGGGAATCAGCAGGTGCCGGCTGTAGCGCGTCCTCTTCGCCTCGTCGAGTGACCGCGGCAGCACCGTCCGAAAGCCGTTTCGCTTCCAGTCGGTGTAGCCGCCGGCGAGGTTGTGCACGTTCTCGTAGCCCATCTCGCCGAGCGTCTTCGCCGCGAACGCGGAGCGCGAGCCGCCCGCGCAGTAGACGACCACCGGCCGGCTTCGATCGGGAAGCACGTGCTCGACCTGCGACTCGAGCGAGCCGCGTGGGACGTGCACGGCGCCCGGGATATGCCCCTCCTGCCACTCGTGGATCTCACGTACGTCCAGGAGGGCGGGAGGGTCGGATGCGCCGAGGAGCTCCGAGGCGCCCTGAGCGTCCAACTCGTCGATCTCGGATCTGACCTGCTGCAGAAGATCGCGATAGCTGGCCATTGGTTTCAAAAGTATAGCGACTCGGTTTCGCCATGAACAGCGTCGCCCCGAGCGGCGCGAGTATCGTCGGCGCGTGTCCCCCCGAGCCAGGACGTGGATCGTGGTGGGCGCGGTTGCCCTCGCAGCCGCCGGCGCGACCGTCGGCGGGACCCTCCTCACCAGGAACGGGACAGGAGCGTCGACCGTGGCCGCGCCGAAGCCACCTCCCGGCGTGCCCCCGCTCGTCTTCGATCTCGCCGTGAGGACGGATCCGGAGGCCGTGGCGCTTCGTCGAGGGCTGGCGATCTACGACAGCGTCCAGGATTCGAACGGCGCGGCCGCTGCGCGCAGACGCCGGCAGGCGGGCGCGATCTTCTCGCGTTACCGGTCTCTCGAGGGGCGCGAGGGGGCAGCGATCTCCTCCTGGCCCCGCGGGTTCACGCAAATCGCGGCGCTTGCGCGCCAGCATCCTCGAAGCGCCCTCGCCCAGCTCGAGCTTGGCCTCTCGCTCCTCTGGCGGGGCGATGCGGTGCAGGCCCGGGCCGCCTGGCGGAAGGCTGCGCGCCTCGAGCCCGACACGGCATACGCCGTTCGAGCGGGCGACTTCCTGCACCCGAAGGACGTGCCCGGCCTTCCCTTCTTCGTGCCGTCGTTCTCGTTTCCGCCCCAGCTCGAGCGGCTGTCGTCCCCGGAGCAGCTTGCCTTCCTTGCCGCGCGGGCACGAACGGGCGGCGCGCGAGAGAAGCTGCTCTACGGCGTTGCGCTACAGCGCATCTACCGTCCTGTATCGGCCCGGCGGCAGTTCGCAACCGCCGCAGCGCTCGCTCCACGCGATCCCGAGGCGCTGGTCGCGCTTACAGTCGGGCTCTTCGACAAGAACCGCCCTCAGGTCGCGTTCGGACGGCTGGGTCCTCTCACCAGGGCCTACCCGAAAGCTGTGACCGTGCGCTTCCATCTCGGTCTGCTGCTCCTCTGGATCGGCCAGTTCGACGCGGCCAGATCCCAGCTCACGCGGGTCATTTCCGCCGGCCCGTCGCCGTTCGCGGCCGCGAGCCGCAAGCTCCTCGCGCAGCTCCCTGCGGCTCGAACGGGTTGAGGCTTTAGGCTGGCTCGGTGACCGACGTCCCGACCGCCTTGATCGACGAGCTCGGCGAGCTGCTGCGCATCCCGAGCGTCAGCGCCGATCCGGCTCATCAGTCCGATGTCCGCCGTGCAGCCGAGTGGGTCGTTTCTTTCGTCCGCCGCGCAGGTGGTGACGCGACCGTCGTCGATTGGCAGGGCAGCCCTCTCGCGGTCGGGGAGATCGCGGCGTCGAACGGTGCTGACACCGCTCCGACCGTCCTCGTCTACGGGCACTTCGACGTCCAGCCTCCGGATCCGCTCGAGGCGTGGGAGAGCTCTCCGTTCGAGCCCACGATTCGCGACGAGTGGCTGTACGCCCGCGGAGTCGCGGACGACAAGGGGCAGCTGTACCTCCTTCTCCGCGCGGCGGCCGAACTCGCGGCCGAGGGGGCGCTGCCGGTGAACGTGCGAGTGGTCTGCGACGGCGAGGAAGAGATCGGGGGACACTCCGTCGTCGACTTCCTCGTCGCCGAAGGACAGGCGGCTGCGGCCTGCGTCATCTTCGACGCGGACATGCCCGCACGCGGGATGCCGGCCTTCTACGTGGCGACCAGAGGTCTCGTCTACTTCCACATTCGTGTGCGGACCGGAGCTCGGGACCTGCATTCCGGCATGTACGGGGGAGCGGCCCTCAACGCGACGCACGCGCTGATCGACGCCCTGGCGGCCGTCGTGCCGCGGGACGGGGTCCTTCCGGAGCCACTCCGTGTCGGTGTGATCCCGCCGACCGACGAGGAACTCGCAAGCTGGCATACGCTCGAGGCCGGCGGTACTGCACTCGCGGGCCAGGGGGCACGGCCGGCGGATGGACGGGCGGCGGACGAGTTCTATCTGCGGACGTGGGCGGAGCCTGCGCTCGACGTGAACGGGATCGAGGGCGGATCGCCCCAGCTCATCAAGACCGTTCTTCCCGTCCTCGCCGAGGCCAACCTCTCGATCAGGCTGGTGCCCGGACAGGTCCCCGACCAGATCGCAGAGGCAGTCCAGCAGCTCCTGCGGGCCGCCGTGCCCCAAGGGGCAGAAGTGGAGATCGAGGTGCATTCGACCACACGGGCGGGTCTCGTCGAGCCCGGCCTGCCCGCCGTTCAGCTCGCGCTCGGTGCGTTCGAGCGTGCGCTCGGCACCCGTCCGCTCCTGCTCCGGTCAGGAGGCACGCTGCCGATCGTGCCGGCGCTCGCCGACCTCGGCATCCCGGCCGTCTTGACTGGCTTCGCGCTCCCTGGGAGCAACATCCACTCGCCGAACGAGCGCCTGCTCGTCGAATATCTCCCGCTCGGTCTGAGGGCCGCGCGGGAGCTCTACCTCGCCTTCGCCGGGCTTGACTGACGGGCTAATGCGTGTGGTCGTGCTCGGGCACGAGCCACTCGTGCCCGAACTCGCGCATCGCACCGATGATCGGCAGCAGCGACGAGCCCTTGGGCGTCAGCTCGTACTCGACCCGGGGCGGCGTCTCGGCATAGCTGTGCCGGACGACGATCTTCTCCTGCTCGAGCAGACGGAGCCGCTCGGACAGCGTTCGTGGGCTGATACCCGGGCAGGAATGCTCGAGCGCGGAGAACCGCCTTGCGCCTTCGGAGAGATCGTGGACGATAAGAGCAGTCCACTTTGCACCGATGATCTCGGCACAACACGCAACAGCGCACGTCTCGTCATGAACTTCGTGCATGGTGCGCATGGCAACACCAAGCTTACTCGCTACGGTTGAGCCCGTCCTCGAACCAGCTCCATGATCGACCTTCACTCGCACATACTCCCCGGCGTCGACGACGGCCCCGCCACGATCGAGGAGAGCCTCGAGATCGCGCGCCGGGCTGCTGACGACGGCGTGCGGCTGATCGCCGCGACGCCGCACGTGCGTGCGGACTATCCGACCGAGTCCGGGACGATGGAGCGGCTCGTGGGAGAGCTGCGGACAGCGATCCAGGAGCAGGGGATTCCGATCGACCTTCGGCCCGGCGGCGAGATCGCGATCGACTGGCTCGATCGCTTGACCGACGACGATCTGACGCGCTTCGGGCTCGCCGGCAGTCCGCGCTACATCCTGCTCGAGTTCCCGTACGCAGGGTGGCCCCTGTCGCTGCACGAATGGGTGTTCAGGCTCGTGACGAGGGAGATCACGCCGGTCATCGCCCACCCCGAACGAAACGCCGAGGTACAGGAGGATCCGGAGGAGCTCCGTTCTCTGGTCGACGCTGGTGCTCTGATCCAGGTCACGGCGGCCGCGCTCGACGGCAGGACGGGACGCTCGTCCCAGTCTGCTGCGTTCGAGCTCGTCCGGCGCGGGCTCGCGCACGTGCTGGCAAGCGACGCGCACACCGCGGGCATCCGCGAGGCCGGGATGAGCGGTGCGGTCGAGGCTCTCGGCGACCTGGCGCTTGCGCAGTACCTGACCTGGGACGTGCCGCTCGCGATCGTCACGGACGCCCCGCTGCCGAGGCGCCCGACACCCAAGCGCCGCCGGCTGTTCAGACGCTAGAGGTAGCTTCTCAGCTCCAGGGCGGAGGGTTGTGCAGCCAGCGGCCGCCGACCATCGTCGCCACGACCTGAACGTCCACGAGCTCCTCGGGTGGGCACGTGACGGGATCGCGGTCGAGCACGACGAGATCGGCCAGATACCCGGGAAGGAGCTTCCCTCGCCGCCGCTCGTCTCCGGTGAGCCAGGCGGGGTTGACGGTGGTCGCGACGAGCGCGGTCTCGACGTCCAGTGCCTGCTCGGGCTGCCACGCGGGTCGATCGTCGAGCGTGCGGAGGACGGCCGCTCTGATCCCGGCCAACGGGTCGAGGTCCTCGATCGGTGCGTCGGAGCCGTTGACGAGCCGTGCGCCCGATTCGTGGAGCGAGCGATAGGCGTAGGCATTCCCGATCCGATCGCTCCAGAGTCGATCGGCCAGATCGCGGTCCGACGGAGCATGGCTGAACTGGACGGAAGCGGCGACTCCCATCGCGGCGAACCGGGGAAGGTCGGACGGGTCGACGCACTGTGCATGCTCGATCCGCGGCCGCAGGCGCCGCGGCCGCCACTCGTCGACCGTCTGCTCGAAGGCGTCGAGGACGTTCCGATTCGCCCGATCGCCGATCGCGTGCACACCCACGGGCCAGCCGAGACGCGCAGCTCGACGGACGATGTTCGCGAGCTCGTCGACACCGGTGATCTCGACGCCGCTTCCGTCGAGCATGAGCGCCGTTCGGCTGCCGAGCGCCCCGTCGGCGAACACCTTGATGTACCCGAGCCGCAGGTTGTCGTCGCCGAGCCCCGCGCGGATGCCGAGCTCCTCGAGGGTGTCGAGCTGGTCTGCGGGCAGGGACTGCCAGACCCTGATGCCGAGCTTGCCCTCCTCGCTGAGACGCTGCCAGAGTCGGGGCGCTCCGAGCCAGCCGTCCTTATCGTGCACCGCGGTCACGCCGCGTGAGAGCGCGAGGCGAACGCCGGTCCGCATTGCAGCGACGTACTCATCGTCGTGAGCGGTGACGTACTGGGCTCTGAACCGCCAGGCGGCCTCCTCGCGCAGGATCCCTGTCGGCTCGCCGCTCGCGTCGCGCTCGACGACCCCGCCGCCGACCTCGAGATCGCCTCCCGCCATTGCGAGTGCGGCAGAGTTGAGCCAGAGGGAGTGCGAGTCCTTGGACACGAGGGCCGCGGGTGTGTGGCCCGTGATCGGGTCGAGATCGTGCTTCGTCGGCTCGAGCGCGGGCATCCAGTCGCTGCTCCGCCACCCATTGGCCCGAATCCATCGCCCCGATCCGGGGTCAGGGATATCCCGGATACGGTCAAGCGCCTCGGCCAGGGAGCGGCAGCCGCCGAGATCGAGCTGGTGCTGTGCGAGCGACCACGTCGGGAAGTGGACGTGCGCGTCGCTGAAGCCCGGCAGCACGGTGCGGCCCCGGAGGTCGACGACCTCCGGGCTCGGCAGCGCCGTCTCGTGGGTGCCGACGCCGCCGGCGACGAGCTCGCCCGCGATCGCAAGCGCGCGCGCAAGAGGGAGCGACGTGTCCATCGTCCGGATGACGCCGTTCTCGAGAATCACCGCCAGACTCTACGCCGCGCAACTTCGGCCTCTTGCCGATTGCGCGCAAGTTCCCATACTGAGTCTGGGAGTGGGGAACGCGGCAAGAGTCCGAGAACGACTGCCAGGCGGTCGGCAGCTGCCGGCCGTGGCGACGCTTGACGACGCCCTCTGGCGACGTGTAGGTGACATGCTCGTCCGCCGCGGACGGGTGACACGGCAACAGCTCGGCCTGGCGCTCGGGGATGCCAGGTTGACCGGAAAGCCGCTGGACGAGATCCTCGTCTCCCGCGGCTATGCGACGAGGCAGGCGGTCGCCTCGACCGTGCTCGCGGTGCAGCTCGGCTTCGAGGGGCAGGGGACGCCCGAATCGGGTCGGGTCCCGGGCTCGGCTTCCTCGCCCGAGCGGAGGTTCGGGCTTCGGGCGCTCACCCTCGACCTTGCCCTGCTCATCCTCGCCGTGGCCGGCGCGGTCGTCGGGCACCGTGGCTCGAGCATGAGACTCCCGTCGCCAGGCTTGCTAGTGCTCTTCGTGCTCCTCACACTGTTTGTCTACTGGTCCTGGCGCCTGTTCGCCTTCCGGGTCAAGCTGCGGCCGCTTGCCGACGCTGTGCTGTTCGCGGCCGCGGCAAGCGTTGCGGCCATGCTGGTCCTGAGCGTGCAATCGGTTACAGGGCAAGCGGGGCTGGGGGATCAGCTGCTTCCGCTTTGGGCGGTCGTCGCCGCATACGGCGTCGTGGGCCGCCTCGCATTCTCTCTCGCTGGTGGCGCGCGCGGGAAGCGTCAGGCTGCACCGGCAGCCTCGCCTGCGGCACCGTGACTACAGGAGGTCGCGGAGCTGGACGCAGGCGCGTCGGTCGAAAGGAAGCGGCGACCTGCCGATTCTCTCGACCGTGAAGCGACGCTCGCCCAGCTGTAGCTCGTCTCCCACCACGGGCGGCTGACCGGCCCGCTCGACGAGCTCGTGACTCTCGTCGGGACGCGGGACGATGACGAGGAAGGTCTCGCCTGCGTTCTGGAGCGTCAGCGCCTGCTCGGGCGCGGGTGTGGACACGCGGACGTCAGCGTCTGTTGATGCCCGGCTTTCGAGCCTTTGGACCAGGTTTTCGAGCTCCGCGACCTGCTGCTCTCGAGCGCGGAGGCTCTGGAGGGCTCGCTCGTGCTCGGCACCCAGTGCCTGGACGTTCCCGATCAGGCCGTTGAGCTGGCGGCTCAGCCGGCCGGCTTCGACCTCGTGGGCATCGAGGTCGGCCGCGAGTCGGGCTTCTGCTTGTTCAGCGCACTCTCGCGCCACGCGCTCCGCCGCGAGCGCCTCTGCTGCCTCGGCGATCCGGTCGGCCAGGTCGGCGACGCGCGCCTCGAGCTTTTCGATCGCCTCGTCTCGGCTTGCGACCTCGGCGTGCAAGCGGTCGATCTCCTGCTCGGCCTGCGTCCTCAGTTCGATCTCACGCTGAAGTACCGACTCTCGCTCGACCGCTCGTTCGCGCTCGGCGTTCAGCGCTCGGGCGGTCTCTGCCACCTCGGCGCTGAGACGGGCGACCTCGGCTTCCGCGTCGTCGAGCGCATGGCGCCCGCTCGCGAGCCACGTGAACGGGCCGCGCCCGCCGGTCTTCCTGGATTCATCCTCGTCCGGTGCGGGAGGAGCTGCGACGGAGAAAGCCCAACCGTTCTGGCGGTCGTCAGAATCGGTGAGCTCGTTGCCGCTGTCTTCGCGATCGTCCTGGGCCGTGGCCCTGCGCCGCTTCGGGAATCGGCCACTCTGTTCGCTGCGGCCAGCATCGACCTCGGCGGCGGCGAGCTCGAGCTCGTCCAGCAGTCCGTCGATTCCGATCTGCTCGACGAGCGCGCTCGTCAGCTCCGGCTCGGAGACGATTCCACGGGAGATGAGGATGGTGCCAAGGCGCCGACCCGATCGCTCCTGCTCTTCGAGTGCTCCGGCAAGCTCGTCGTCGGTGATCAGCCCGCGTTCGACAAAGAGCTCTCCGAGGGGACGCCAGGTGTCGTTCGCCCCTTCCATCACTCTGCGTCCTGTCAGCGTCGATTCGTGTTCAGGTAGAGATCGTTGGCGTGGCTGCGCCCGACCAGTACTCGAACCAGGTCGTCGCCGCGTCCATGCGTACGAGCTCGGCTCGAATGCGGTCGAGCGAGGTGCGGAGCTCCGTCGCCTGGGCCCGTGCCTCGGTGCGTGCGTAGTCGAGCTCCTCGAGGGCGTCTCGGTGCGCCGAGCGCTCCTGGGTCAGGGCCGACTCGAGCGCGGTGACCCGGGCCTCGAGCAGGTGCATCTCGCTGCGAACCTGCTGCTCGGCGACGACCGCGCCGGCACTGAGCTCAACCTGGCCCCGGAGGTTGTCGATCTGCTGCGCCAGGGTGTCGAGCTCGACCGTTCTGGACGAGGAGTAGGTGAGGGACCTCTCCAGCTCCTCGGTGGCAGCCTCACGCTCGCGACGCTCGTTGGCCAGGCTCGTCTGCAGGCCGGCAAGTCGCGTTGCGAGCTCGGCAGCCTCGCTGCGGGCGATGTCGAGTGCAGGGTCGGCGCGGACAGCCTCGGCCTGGAGCTGTTCGACTTGCTGCGCGAGGGTCGCGATCTGTGCCGCGCGTGCCGCGGCCAGCTCCTGGACCTGAGCGAGCTCGCCGAGCGCTCGCTGATGCCCGGCCTGCTCCTCGGCGAGGGTCGCCTGGATCGCAGCGCGCTCCTCGGCGAGGGCAGCCTCGAGCTCGGCACGGCTTTCGCTGAAGGCGGTCTCCCACATTTCCCGAGCGCCGGCGAGTTCGGCCTCGACGCTGTCCAGGTCGAGAGAATCGGCATCAGCGAGCTCAGCCTCGGCGCTATCCGTCTGGAGAGGTTCGGCGTCGGCGACGCGCTCTGCCTGGCCCCGGAGGACCTCGGCGACGATCTCCTCTTCGTCGAACCGATCGTCCTCGACCGGGGCGACTGTAGGCGGTTCGGTCGGATACTCAGGTGTCGCCTCGCCGGAAACGGGTACCTCGCCTGCCTCTACGGCGGCGGAGGGCCGATGGTGCGTGCGGGGATGCCGACGCCTGATCTCGTCCCAGAGTCCAGATCCGAATCCGCTCTCCTTCGTCAACTCCATCCCGAGCTGGTCGACGAGCACGCTCGTCAGCTCCGGCCCGGAGACGAGCCCGCGCGAGACGAGGATCGCACCGAGCCGCTTGTGCGTGCGGTGCTGCTCGACGAGCGCGTCCTCGAGCTCCTCCCGAGAGATCAGGCCACGCTCGACGAAGAGCTCGCCGAGGGGTCTCCAGGTGACGTGAGCGGCTTCCATGACTGGTTGCTATATCGTCCGTTTGGGGTCACTACTTGAGGGTACGCATGTTGCGGGATCCGGACCGGGGTCGGATTGCCCGTAATAGAGGCGAAACCGTTCGTGTCCAGGAATGTGGTCTCGGTGCCGAGACGCGATGATCGCTAGAGCTTTTCGAGGACAGCACAGCTTCGGCGGTCGAACGCGAGCGGCGAGCGTCCGATCCTCGTGACGACGTAGCGACGGTCGCCGATCTCGACCGCCTCGCCCACTGCAGGAGGTAGGAGATCGAGCTCGACCAGATCGAAGCGGTCAGCATTCGGCACCAGGTATACGGCGCCCGACTCCGCGTTCTCGAGGTGGATCGCTTCGGGGACGGCCGCGAGGGTGGCCGGGTCGTGGTCATCCGGTGAGTCCGTGGGAACGGGCACGGCCTCGCGTTCGGCTGCTGCTGCTCTTGCGCGCTCCAGCAGATCGTCGATCTCGCCCTGGAGCTCGGCGGCTCGGCCGGTCCAGGTCGCGGCTGACGTGAGTGCCTCTGCAAGCTCGTGATGCTTCGCCTCGAGGACAGCCTGGATATCTTCCGGAGGAGCTTCTTCGAGTGGCTGGCTTTCGACATCGTCGAGCACGTCGAGAACGACTGCCGGGACGACTTCCGGAACGACTTCGGGAACTGCCTCGGGAGCTGCCTCGGTTGTGACCACCCATGCATCTGGCACCGGCCACGGCTCGACCGAGAGAGAGGTTTCAGCCGCCGGGGGATCGTCGCCGCCGATCTCATCCACCTCACCTGGCCACTTGGCGTCGACGACCTCGCCCGGCCACGGGGTGTCGGGCTCGGACGGGACGAGGACGAGATCGGGCTGGCTGTACGCCGTCTCGCTCTCGTCGGCAAGCGGCAAAGAATCGTCGGGGTCATGCTCTGGCGGCGTCTCCGGAGCCTCCGGGGCCGAAGCCAGGCCGAGCTGGTCCATGAGGGCTTCCGTGATGTCCCTGCCCGTCACGAGCCCGCGCTTGACGAGGATGTCGGCGAGTCGCTTCCCCGTCGTGAGCTGCTCCGCATGAGCTCGTTCGAGATCAGACTGCGAGATCAGCCCTCGCTCGACGAAGTACTCGCCGAGCGACCCGCGTGTGGTGCTCGCTGCCTCCATGCCCTGCGTATCGTCAAGAGAGCGCGCCGACTTGAGCGAGAAAGGCCTGACGACGGATCAGTGCCCGTCGTCTGCCGGCCAATCGCGGAACGGGCTCAGGGGGTCGAGCCAGGCCCGGTGGAATGCCGGGCCAAGAGGTGACGCGCCAACCGGCAGATGGCCGAAGGCCGTGCCCCCGCTGGATGTCGGTGTCCCGAGCAAGAGGTACTCGCCGTCGCCCCATGCACCCCGGAATCCGAGCCACGGCGCCGTCTTGTCGGAGACGTCGACCACGTCGAGCCGGTTCGCAGCGAGATCCGGAGGGCCCCAGGACGTCTGCGTGGCTGTGAAGTCGGGCTCGGCGAGAGGGACGCCCGAGAAGGTTGGCGGGATGCGGTGGGGCCGGCCGGCCTGTCCGCGGAAGCCCGGGGAGAGGTAGTTCGCATGCGACCCGAGCGCCGCGTAGGCGACGGGATGTGTGGTCCCGACCTTGCGAGCCCGCGACCAGGTGCGGACGACGCCGAGTCCGTGCTGGCTCGCGGCGACGGAAATCGGCTTCCCGTCGGAGGTGAGCCCGACCAGCACGGCTTCCCAATCGCCCTCGTGCATCTGCCAGATCGTGGGACGCGTCAGCGAGTTCCGCCAGTCGTTCAGCGGGTAGAAGAACCAGTATTCGAGCACGGTCCCGATCGTCCCCGGAGCCGGATTCGTCCAGGCGCGGCCGTAAACGGTCGGACTACCGCGAGGGGCACGGCCGACGTAGCACGGATCCAGGTTGCGCGCCGGCGTGCAGGGTCGTAGATCGAGCCTGACATTCTTGGAGCCCGTTCCGAGCGAGGCCGCCGACGGGCTCGAGCGGACGACGCGCCAGCTCGTTCCCGTCAGGCGCTCGAGGTCGGCCGACGCGAGGAAGGGCTCGATCTGGATCGGGTTCCAGTCGGACGAGTAGGCGTAGACGAACGGCTCGTAGCGGGCGAGCAGCTCGGCCGTGTCTACGGAGGTGGAGGCCGCTGTTCCTGCGCTGAGTGCGGCCGCGATCAGAGCGGCGAGACAGGCGGCCGGCGCAAGGAGACGCCGTGGTCGGAGCATCGAGTCCGAGCTTAGCTTGGCGGGGTTGCTCCGGCGCGCCGCCGAGTCTGGCCCGTCGCGACGTTGTGCTCCGCGGGCTCCGACCGCAGCGGTCGGCATAGACTGGGCAAGGTGCCCTACGAGGTGCTCTCCGAGGACGAACGCGAGGTGCGAGATCTCGTTCGTGCGCTTGCCCGCGAACGGATCGCGCCGCGAGCCGCCGAGATCGACGAGTCGCACGAGTTTCCCTGGGACGTCGTCGATCTCTTCCGGGAGCACGGTCTCTTTGGCCTCTTTTTCGAGGAGCGCTACGGCGGCGCGGGCACCAGCACTCTTCTCGGCCTGGTCGCGGTCGAGGAGATCTCGAAGGTCTGTGCGACGAGCGGGTTGATCCTCACGAGCCAGGAGCTCGGCTCCCTCAGCGTCAAGCTGGCCGGGACCGATGGGCAGCGCGAGCGGTTTCTGTCGAAGCTCGCCTCGGGCGAGTGGCTCTCCGCCTACGCGCTGACCGAGTCGGAGTCGGGCTCGGATGCGGCCGCGATGCGCATGGAGGCCCGGCGCGAAGGCGACGAGTACGTCCTCAACGGATCGAAGCGGTTCATCACGAACGCGGGAGTGGCGGCCTTCTACACCGTCTTCGCGAAGACCGATCCGTCGGCGGGTCACGCGGGTATCTCGGCATTCCTGGTCGAGGCCGACGCGCCTGGCTTCGAGGTTGCGAGGCTCGAGCCGAAGATGGGGATCCGCGGTTCGACGACGGGCGAGCTCACCTTCACCGACTGCCGCATCCCGGCCTCGAGCCTGCTAGGTGAAGAAGGCGAAGGGTTCCAGATCGCAATGCGGGTTCTCGACCGGTCGCGTGCGGGAGTGGCAGCGCAGGCGCTGGGCATCGCGCAGGGGGCGACCGACTACGCGCTCGAGTACGCGAAGACGCGCGAGACGATGGGGAAGCCGATCGTCCGGCACCAGCTGATCGCCGCCAAGCTCGCAGACATGGAGACCCGCTGCGAGGCGGCGCGCGGGCTGCTCTACCGGATCGGGTGGATGATGGACGCCGGCGTACCGGACTCGGACCTGACGAAGGCCTCGGCGATGGCCAAGCTGTTCTGCACCGACACGGCGATGCGCGCGACAACGGAGGCGGTGCAGATCCTCGGCGGCTATGGCTACATCACGGAGTACCCGGTCGAGCGCATGATGCGCGACGCGAAGATCACGCAGATCTACGAGGGATCGAACGAGATCCAGCGGCTTGTCATCGCGCGCGAGATGGTCAAGGAGCAGCGCGCGTTCCTGCTCGAGGCTCTTGGCTGAGAGCCTCCGACTTTCCTTCGGCAACGCAGCCGGCGACTACGAGCTCGGGCGGCCGGACTGGCCCGATGAGGTGGCTCTCGTGGGAGGGCTGCCCCGGGACGCCGAAGTGCTCGACCTCGGTGCGGGCACCGGAAAGCTGACGCGAGTTCTCGCCCGCCGGTTCTCGCGCGTCGTCGCCGTCGAGCCGGACGCCGCAATGCGCGCATTGATCCCGACCGGCGAGGTTCTGGAAGGATCGGCCGAGGCGATTCCGCTCGCCGATGGCTCGGTCGATGCCGTCTTCTCCGCGGACGCGTTCCACTGGTTCGACTGGCCGATTGCCCTCGCCGAGATCGCCCGCGTGCTCCGGCCGGGCGGCGCGCTTGTGCTGGCGTTCCACGTCGGGCCGTGGGACACGACCCCGCCGTTTCCGGCCAAGGCAAACGAGATCGCAGATCAATACCGCCGGCCGGGGTTCGAGCCCGGGGAGACGATCATCGAATCGGAGGCCTGGCGCGAGCCCTTCGGCAACTCGCAGTTCGAGCCGCTTCGCGAGGAGCGCTTCGAGCTCGAGCAGGTGCAGGACCGTGACGGTGTGATCGCGCACACGCTCTCGATCAGCGTCTACGCGTCGCTGCCATCCGCCGAGAGAGAGGCGCTGGCTGAGGAGTTGCGGGCAGCCCTCCCGGAGGCGACCTATCGGACGCCTCTTCGGGCCGACGTGCATTGGACGAGGCTTCGTTGATCGTTGAGCCGCGGGCCTTGAGCTTCGGGCGCGCGGCGGAGGACTACGAGCGCGGCCGTCCCGGGTGGCCGGTGCAAGCCGTCGAGCAGGCGGTCGAGGTCCTCGCCCTCGACCGCAAGGCCGACGTCGTCGACCTTGCCGCCGGGACGGGGAAGCTGACGAGGCTTCTCACGGGGCACTTCGATCGTGTGATCGCGGTCGAACCCGACCCCCGCATGCGAGCTCTCCTCGGCCAAGCAACAGACTGTTACTTGGTGCTGGAGGGGTCGGCGGAGGTCATGCCGCTGCCGGACAGGTCGGTCGACGCGGTCTTCGTCGCCGACGCATTCCACTGGTTTGCACGCGACGTTGCCCTCCGGGAGATCGGCCGAGTCATGCGTCCCGGGGGAGGCCTGGTGATCTTCCGCGCGTCGTGGAGCCCGGACTGCTTCGATCCGCCCCTACCGGAGTGGTTTCGCGCCGAGCTCGACACAGCCTACGAACGGGTCGGGGCGAAGCCGGGCGGGACGCGCTACGGCGAGTGGCCCACGCTGTTTGCGGCTTCCCCGTTCGAGCAACCGGCACACGCGCGGTTCGCGCGGGAGGTGGCTCTCGATGCTGCCCGGGTCGTGTCCCTCTGGCTGTCGGTCAGCTCCGTCGCCTCGCTACCCGCGGCCGAGCACGAGGCTGTGCGTGCGCGAATGCGCTCAGGCCTGCGCGGCCGGTACCGGTTGACCTACGACGTCGATCTCCACTGGACGCGTCTTCGCCAGCCGACTCCACCATCCAGATAGCCGTCTGTTACTTGGATCGTGGGCGGAGTTTCGCGGTGTCGACGACCTCGAAGGCAGAGCCTGGCACTCGGCCGAGCGTGCGCAGGTCGTCGTTCGACCAGCGTGGATCGGGCGCGCCGCTGATGAACCAGTTCGAGCCGTTGTCGGCGACGATCATTCCGTAGCGCTCGAGCGCACGGAGGATGACGCGCGCCTGCCGGGGGAAGCCGTCGATCGGGAAGCTCGCCTTGAGCCTCACACGCAGACCCATCGGCGGAAGGCTCACGTCGGTCAGGTCGCTTGCGTAATGGCGGGCGGGGTAGAGGAAGGAGCGTCTCGTCCGCTCGACGGTGAAACGGAGTGCGTGGTCGATGTGGCCGCGTGCGACCTCGCCGTATCGTGCGAGCCCGGGAAGGATCGGCAGACCTGCGGCGTCGGCCGACGTCCAGTTGGCCGGCCGGACCCGGTTCGAGCGCAGGCTCCAGATCGCACCCGACCCCGCATGCCAGCCGGAGCCCGCCCGCCCGAGCGCGTACAGCTCGTACAGCGTGCAGGTGGAGGAGTCGACGATCAGCGCGTGGCGGTCGCCGCCGCCCTCGATCTTCACGCCGGCCGAAATGGGGTAGGGGCCTCGGTCGCTGTCGTCCGCGTAGTCGAACGAGACGTGCACTTTCGGCACGCCGGCACGCACGACCGTGTACGGGATCCCGATCGAGCTTCCCTCCGACAGCCCGGAGCCGAAATCCGGATGGAGACCGGTACCGGCTCCGATCGAGGAGATGATCGCGCTCGAGTCCTTCGCGACCGGCAGGCGGTCGACGCGCTGGTTCCAGGGGTTGTCGGCCGGAAAGATCGTGCAGCCCGCGATGCGAGGCTGGCTTGCGGCCGCTCCGGCGAGGGAGACGACGATGCCGGCGAGTGCGAGCGTCTTCATCCGAGAAGCTGCTCGAGCACAGGATCGGCGCGGTTGAAGAGCTCGAGGTCGAGCCGCACTCGCTCCCAGCGGTAGTGGAACACGAGCCCCGCGTCGTCTCCGTCCCCCTGCACCAGGTGCTCCCAGAGATCGGCGGCCTCTGCCCCCAGGATCCGTACCTCGTAGGCGTGATTCTCGTACTCCGCCGGCAATGTCGGCCTGCCGATCTCGCGCACGATCCGGGCATCGTCGATACCCGCCTCCTCGTGCAGCTCGCGCAGGAGTCCGGCTTCGAGCGCCTCACCCGGATCCAGGCGCCCGGCAGGCACCTGCGTTCCGACGTGAGGATGCTTCGGATCGTCGAAGACGAGGAGCTCCCGCGCGCCGTCTCGTTCTCGCGTCACGTAGGCGAGAACACGCTGGCGGCGCGCGGGCGGGGAAGACACGGTTGAGAGTGTGCCCAAAACCTCCGTACACTCCGGCCATGGCCGCCTGCCCACGGTGCGGCGAGGAGAGCCCGGAGCAAGCCCGCTTCTGCTGGTCGTGCGGGGAGAGGCTCGGCCCGCTTGTCCATCGAAGGTCGGGCGAGGAGCGCAAGGTGGTCACGGTCCTCTTCGTCGATCTCGTCGGCTTCACGGGTCGCGCCGAGAAGCTCGATCCCGAGGATGTCGGGCGCATGCTCGCTCCGTACTACGTGCAGGTTCGGGCGGAACTGGAGCGATTCGGCGGCACCGTCGAGAAGTTCATCGGCGACGCCGTGATGGCCCTGTTCGGGGCCCCGGTCGTTCACGAGGACGACGCCGAGCGAGCCGTTCGGGCCGCGTTCGCGATCCGGCGCGCGATCGACGAGCTGAACGCTGTCGATCCCGAGCTCGACCTTCAGGTCCGGATCGGCGTGAACACCGGCGTCACGCTCGTCGATCTCGATGCCGATCCGAGTCGCGGCGAGGTTGTGGCTACCGGCGACGTCGTCAACACCGCGGCTCGGCTGCAGCAGAACGCCCCTGTAGCAGGCATCGTCGTCGGAGAATCCACCCGCCGTCTCACCGTGGCGGCTGTCGAGTACCGCGAGCTCGACCCGATCGCGGCAAAGGGCAAGCACGAGCCCGTGCGGGCCTGGGAGGCGGTCGCGCTTCGCTCCGTGCCCGAGATGGCGAACAGCGTGAGGACACCGCTCATCGGACGTGCCGGCGAGCTCGGGCTGCTGGTCGAGGCCGTCGACTCGGCGCCCCGGGTCGTCACCCTGACGGGTGCTCCCGGAATCGGCAAGTCGCGGCTCGTGGCGGAGCTCCAGTGGTCGCTCCTGGAGCGAGGGGAGCGGATTCTCTGGCGACGTGGTCGATGCCTCCCGTACGGAGCCGGCATTGCCTACTGGGCGCTCGGCGAGATCGTCAAGGCACAGGCCGGAATCCTGGAGTCGGACAATGCGGGAAGCGCGGCCCGGAAGCTGCAGGCAGCCGTCTCCGGCGTCGTCCCGAAGGAGGACGCCGATTGGGTCGCGACGCATCTTCGCCCGCTCGTGGGGCTGGCTGCGGAGCAGTCGGGCGCCGGGGCGCGAAGCGAGGCCTTCTCTGCGTGGCGGAGCTTCCTCGAGGCGCTCGCGTTCGAAGCGCCGGTCGTCGTCGTGTTCGAAGACCTACAGTGGGCCGACGAGGGGCTACTCGACTTCATCGAGCACCTCGAAAGCTGGTCGAAGGCGCCGCGGCTGACCGTGATCTGCACCGCGCGACCGGAGCTCCTGGAGAGGCGTCCTGATTGGCCGGGGGTCGTCCGGCTCGAGCCGCTCTCGGGCGACGAGACTCGGGAGCTTCTCGGCCGGCTCCTGCGCGGAGAGCCGTTTCCCGAGGAGGTGGTCGCGCGCGCAGCCGGAAATCCTCTCTACGCCGAGGAATACGCTCGGATGCTCTCCGAGAACCCGGACGAGGCCGGACTGCCGGTGCCGGAGTCGGTACAGGCGATCATCTCCGCCCGCCTCGACGCGCTCGACCCCTCGGCGAAAGCAGTGCTGCAGGATGCGGCCGTCGTCGGGAGGGCCTTCTGGCCCGGAGCTCTCGCGGCCATGGGCGAACAGGGGCGTGAAGAGCTCGACCAACGGCTCGCCGAGCTACAGCGCCGGGAGCTCGTGCGGCCGCTGCCGCGCTCGTCGATCGCGGACGAGGACCAGTATGCGTTCTGGCACGTGCTCGTCCGCGACGTCGCCTATGGCCAGATCCCGCGGTCGCGCCGGGCCGAGAAGCACCAGTTGGCCGCTGAGTGGATCGCGTCGCTCGCGCCCGACCGCGCCGACCTGGCTGAGATGCTCGCGCACCATTACGTCAGCGCGATCGAGTTCGCCCGGCTCTCACGGCAGGCGACTGAGCCGCTCGCCGAGCGCGCGCGGGTGTCCCAGCGTGATGCCGGCGACCGAGCGCTCGCCCTCTACGCGTTTGCCGCTGCGGTTCGGCACTTCCGCGGTGCACTCGAGCACTGGCCGGCTGAGAATCCTGACCGCCCGCGCCTGCTTCTTCGCTACGCGAAGGCGCTCTTCTGGGCCGAGGGTGCTGGCGAACAGGAGCTTCCCGATGCGCGGGAGGCGTTGCTCGCTGTCGGGGATGACGAGGGTGCTGCGGAAGCGGAGGTGATGCTGTCCCGGCTCGAGTTCACTCGCGGAGAACGTGACCGGGCACTGGATTTGGCGCGCAGCGCGGCGGTTCTCGTGGAGAGCCGGCCGCCGTCTTGGGCGAAGACGGACGCTCTCGGGAACCTGACCGCCTTCTTGTCGATCACGGGAAATCACGAGCGCGCGATCGAGGTGGGCGGGGATGCGATCCGGATGGCCGAGGCGCTCGGGCTCGACGATCTCCGTGCTCATGCGCTGACCCATGTCGGCTTCTCACGAGTCACCTCGGGAGATCTCGACGGGATCGAAGATCTGGACGAGAGCGTCGCAATCTCGGCGCGGCTGAACAGTCCGGGCACCGTTCAGGCGCACGCGAACCTCGCCAGCCTGCACGCGAGCCTCGGCGATCTCTCGAAGGCGTCGCGGCTCTACGTCGACGCGCGCCAGCTCGCGGCGCAGTTCGGCGATGCCCGTGCTCTCTACTGGCTTGCGGCGGAGGAGATGTACGAGCGCTACTGGAAGGGGGATTGGGACGGAACGTTGGTGCTCGTCGACTCGCTCCTCGCCGAAGGCGAGGGATATGTCGCTTCCGAGTGCCGGCGGGTGCGTGCCTGCATCCACCTGGCGCGCGGCGATCTCGAAGCTGCAGCGACCGACTCGGACCACGCGCTCACAGCCGCGCGGCGGGCCAAGGATCCGCAGGTCCTCTTCCCGTGTCTCGCCCTCCGTGCGCGTGTCCTGCTTGCTGCGGGCCAGACCGAGGCGGCGGGAGAGCTCGCGCGGGAGCTGCTCGAGCTGTGGGGAAGTGATCAACCCGAGCTAGCCTCGTTCTGGGTCGCCGAGCTCGCCTTCTGCCTGGACGACCTCGGGAGGAGTGAGGAACTCGTCGCGGTCGGTGTGCGCGCCCGGCCCCGGACACGGTGGCTGGAGGCGGCCGAGCTGGTTGCGTCAGGGAAGCACGCCGAGGCGGCCGGTGCCTATCGCGAGATCGGGGCCTTGCCCGAGGAGGCGCTGGCCCGCCGTCGGGCGGCAGCGAGGTCGATCGACGGCGGACGCCAGGCGGAAGCGAACCGGCAGTTGAGACAAGCTGCTGCGTTCTATCGACGCAGTGGTGCGGATGCGGCGCTCAGCGAGTGCGAAACGCTTCTCGGCGCCCTGGCTCGCTAGTTCCCGTCGCTGTCGACGAGATCGAATCCGCCCTCCTGGCGACCGATCTCGGTCAGAAACGCGTCCTTCTTGGCCCTGTCGTCGGGCAGCTTGACAAGGACATACAGGTCGGCGCCGGCCCGAAAGACCTGGTTGCCGACGATGTCGGCCCCAGCGTATTTCTTCTTGACGTCCTTCAGCTCTTTCAGCCTCTGCTTGGCTGTGCTCGAGGAGATCTTCGTCCAGTGGAACGGCACGAGGGCATCATCCCCCAGATCGTCTCTCGATGCAAGCGTTACGACGGTTGCGCTCGAAGCGACGCCTTATGGGCACGCTTCTTGGCCTGGTAGTCCTCGAGTGCCTGCGACGAATCGACATCCCCGAGAGTCGGGAAGGGCGGGACGAGACCCTGCGCGACAGCGACGTCGAATCGCTTGGCGAGCACCGATCCGAGCGCGATCACCTTCATCGCCCCGAAGCCGGGCAGTGCCGCGATCCGTTGCCCGAGCTCGTCGGCGTCCGCTGCCTCGTTCCAGAGCCGCGACGCATCCCCGTCGTACTCGCTGACCACCGCCCGTGCAAGCTCCTGGACCCGGGAGGCCATCGACCCGGGGAAGCGATGGACAGCGGGCTTCTCCCGGAACGCCGCTTCGAGCCGCTCCGGATCCATCGCCGCAATCTCCTCGGGCGCAATCCCGCCGAGGCGTTGCTGGATCTTCAACGGCCCCGAGAACGCCGTCTGCACGGTCACCTGCTGGTCGAGCGCGAAGCCGACGAGAAGCGCGAACGGATCGGTCGCGATCAGCCGGTCGGCGTCCTCGTTGCCCGTGAAGTGGAGGCGGTCGGGCACGGCCCCGATCCTACAAGCAGGGTGGCCTGACTACGGTACGAGCGAGCTGGTGTCGACGACCTCGAAGCTCGAGCCCTTCACCTGGCTCAGCGTGTGCAGGTCGTCGTTCGACCAGCGCGAGTCCGGGCGCGCCCGAGATGAACCAGTTCGAGCCGTTGTCGGCGACCATCATCCCGTACCGCTTCAGCGCCTCGAGGACGACTCGCGCCTGCGGCGGGAAGCCGCTCGTGTCGAAGCTCGCCTTCAGGCGGACGCGAAGGCCCATCGACGGCAGGTTCGGGTCGGTCGAGCTGCTCGCGTAGTGACGCGCGGGGTAGACGTATGCGCGCCGGGTGTGCGCGACGGTGAAGCGAAGCGCGTGGTCGATCACGCCGCGGGCGACCTCGTCGTAGCGCGCCAATCCCGGCAGGATCGGCAGACCCGCGGCGTCGGCCGACGTCCAGCCGTCGGGCCGGAGCGCGTTCGACTTCAGACTCCAGATCGCGCCCGAGCCGGCCTTCCACGCCTTGCCGCTCTTCTGGAGCGCGAAGAGCTCGTAGAGCTTGCAGGTGCTCTTGTCGACGATGATCGCGTGGATCGGTCGCTGCCGCCCTCGATCAGGACGTTCTTCGGAATCGGGTACGGGCCCGGGTCGCTCTCGTCCGCGTAGTCGAACGAAACCTTCGACTTCGCCTGTGTGCCGGGGACGACCGTGATCGGGATCCCGATCGGATAGCCGTCCCAGAGGCCGGAGCCGAAGTCCGGGTGCAGCCCGGTGTCGACGCCGATCGTGGAGATGATCGTCGTCGAGTTCGCTACGACGGGCAGTGTGTCGACGCGGGCGTTCCACGGGTTGTCGGACGGGAAGACGGGGCAGGAAGGCGCGCCTGGCAGCGGTGCGGCCGAGGCTGCCCACGCGCCGATGGAGAGCGCCAGCGCGATCACTCCCACTCCGACCATCCTCTGCCTCACGACTTGATCGTCGGCGTCCCGAAGCTGACGCCGAAGCTCCGTCTCAGGGATTCGGCTCCCCCGTCCGAGCGTTCCTAACGCCCCTGAAGGCGCTCGACGACCTCCCGAGGCAGAACGTCCAGGCGGACGTACCGGTCGAGCATGTCCAGGTAGCGGGGCTCGGCAGCGACGATCGAGTGCGTCACGGCGACCAGGCTCGTTCACTCGTCGGTTCTACACGGAGAAGAGCGTCAGCTCGGGGTCGCGCTCGCCGCGCAGCACGGCCAGCTCGACCTCGACGCATTCGAGGCCGCGGGCCTCGGCCAGCGTCGCGGCCTGCGGTTTGACACGCTCCGCGGCCAGGATCCCACGGCACCCGGCCAGGGCCGGGTCGAGCCGGATCCGCTCCAGATACCGGCAGAGTTGCTCAACCGCGTCGATCGTGCCGGTCCGCTTGACCTCGACCGCGACCCAGCCGGCGTCGGCGTCACGGCACATCAGGTCAACGGGGCCCACGTCGGTTGGCCACTCCCGGCGCACGAGCCTGAGTCCCTCTTCCAGCGCGTCCGGCCGTGCGGCGAGCTCCTCCTGCAGGTCCCGCTCGACTCCGTCCTTCTCGAGGGCCGCCGCCTCTCCCATCTCGTGGGTGACGTCGCTCAGCACCTCGTGGAAACGGATCTCGAGCCGGTCCTCGGTCTTGCCGGCGCGCTTGCGGACGACGATCTGCCCTTCGTCCTCCTCCACCACTGTCGGCGGGGTCATCCAGTTCAGCGGCTTGTACCCGCCGGCATCGGCGTGGACAAGCACGCTGCCGTCCGACTTGAGCATCAACAGGCGCGTCGACTCCGGGAGGAAAGCCGACAGGCGGCCCGTGTACCTGACCTCGCAGCGGGCGACTATCAGGCGCATCGTTGGCGAGGCTACTGGCCTCTCCGGACATGTCCGCAGGATGGGCCGGTAGAGGCCGGTTGATACGAGTCGTTTCGCGTGCGAGAATCTCGCGCCATCTCGGGTTCCAAGCGACCCACCAGGCTGCTGCTGGCTCTGCTCGGCGCTCAAATCCTGGTCGTCGCGGCCCTGGCGGCACCGGCCGCGGCAGGCTCGGCCGCCAGGCCCCCGAAGATCTGGTTCACCGATGCCAGCGGGATGAGGATCCATCGAGCCTCGCTCGGCCAGGTGATCAGGATCATCTCCACCGGCGAGCGGGTCTGTGTCGCGTGGAGGTCCGGCCCGGGCATCTGCGCGTCGCCCCAGAACCCGCACATCCTCCGACGCAGGGTGAACGAGAATCTCGTCGTCGACGGCCGCATCCGCGCATCGGACTCCGATTTCGTCGGCAATCGACGGGTGGGGGTCACCACGTCGATCCCCGTCTCGTAGACCCGACGGTCCGACTTGGCGAACGGGTGTTCGCCCGCTAGGCTGCCTCAATGGACCCGCTCGACGTGTTCAGCCCGGCGACGCGAAGCTGGTTCGAGAGGACATTCGACGCGCCGACGCCGGCCCAGGCGCTCGGCTGGCCGGCGATCGTGGAGGACGGGCACGTGCTCGTCCAGGCACCGACCGGCTCGGGGAAGACGCTCGCCGCGTTCCTCTACGGCATCGACAGGCTGACCGCGAGTCCCGGAGAGGGTCTGCGGCTGCTCTACATCTCGCCGCTCAAGGCGCTCAACTACGACATCGAGCGCAACCTTCGCGGCCCGCTCGCCGGGCTCCGATCAGAGCTCCGCGTGGCCGTGCGCACGGGCGACACCCCGGCAAAGGAACGCCAGGCGATGCTGCGCACGCCGCCGGACATCCTGATCACTACCCCCGAGTCGCTCTTCCTGCTCCTGACCTCGCAGGGCCGGGAGATGCTCCGCTCGGTCGAGACGCTGATCCTCGACGAGGTGCACGCAGTGGCCGGAACGAAGCGCGGCGCGCATCTCGCACTCAGCGTCGAGCGGCTCGATCGCCTGACCACCGAGCCGGTCCAGCGCATCGGGCTTTCGGCCACACAGCGGCCGCTCGCGGAGATCGGTCGTTTCGTCTCGGGCGGCCGGCCGATCGAGCTGGTCGATGCCGGCCGGGCCAAGGAGCTCGACCTCGAGGTCGTCGTGCCGCTCGAGGACATGAGCAACCTGTCCGCCTCCCAGCCGATCCGCCAGCCCGAGATCATCGACGGGAGCTACATCACGGACGGCGTCGGCCCCTCGACGAGCTCGATCTGGCCCTCGATCTATCCGGAGATCCTGCGCCTCGTCGAGGCTCACCGGTCGACGATCGTGTTCGTCAACAACCGGCGGTTGGCGGAACGGCTCGCGCTGCGCCTGAACGAGCTCGCCGAGAAGGAGATCGCCCGCGCACACCACGGCTCCCTGGCACGCGAGCAGCGGGTCGAGATCGAGGAGCTTCTGAAGAAGGGTGAGATCCCTTGCCTCGTCGCCACGTCGTCGCTCGAGCTCGGCATCGACATGGGTGCCGTCGACCTCGTCGTCCAGGTCGAGTCGCCGAAGTCGGTCGCGCGCGGCCTTCAGCGCGTCGGCCGGGCTGGCCACGATCTCGGTGCCGTCTCGAAGGGCCGGATCTTCCCCAAGTTCCGTCTCGACCTGCTCGAGTCGGCCGTCGTCGCCCGGCGCATGCGTGGCGGGGAGATCGAGGAGACCGTCATTCCCCGGAACCCGCTCGACGTCCTCTCCCAGCAGATCGTGGCTATCTGCGCCGATGAGGAGGTGGCGGTGGACGAGCTCCACGAGCTGGTCTGCCGCGCATACCCGTTCGCCGACCTCTCCCGCGTCCAGCTCGAGAACGTCCTGGACATGCTCGCCGGGCGCTACCCGTCCGACGAGTTCGCCGAGCTCCGACCGCGAATCGTCTGGGATCGGACGTCCGGTGTCGTTCGTGGCCGGACCGGAGCGCGGCGCCTCGCTGTCACGAATGCGGGCACGATCCCTGACCGGGGCCTCTTCACGGTGCAGCTGGTCGATTCGGGCAGCCGGGTCGGCGAGCTCGACGAGGAGATGGTCTACGAGGCCCGGGCCGGTCAGACGTTCATGCTGGGTGCCTCGACGTGGCGGATCGAGGAGATCACTCGCGACCGGGTGCTCGTGTCGCCCGCGCCCTGGCGTTCCCGGAGCTGTGCCGTTCTGGAAGGGCGAGGGAATGGGGAGGCCCTACGAGCTCGGTGCCGCCATCGGCCGGGCGTCGCGGGAGCTCGCCTCCCAGAGCGAAGAGCAGGCGCTCGGCTCGCTCCGGAGCGACTACCACCTGGACGAGCTGGCTGCGAGGAACCTGCTCGCCTTCCTCCGCGAGCAGGAGGCCGCGGTGGGTGCGGTGCCGACCGATCGCACGATCGTCATCGAGCGCTTCCGGGACGAGATCGGAGACTGGCGCGTCTGCATCCTGACGCCGTTCGGCGGGCGGGTACATGCGCCCTGGGCGCTCGCCCTCACCGCTCGTCTGCGCGAGTCCGCCGGTCTCGACGCCCAATCGATCTGGTCGGACGACGGTATCGCGCTCCACCTGCCGGACGCCGACGTCGCTCCGACGGCGGAGGAGCTCCTCGTCTCGCCCGACGAGGTCGAGGAGCTCGTTGTCCAGGAGGTGGGGCAGAGTGCTCTCTTCGGATCGCGCTTCCGCGAGAACGCCGCCAGGGCGCTCCTGATCCCGAGGCGACGCCCGGGCCAGCGGACACCTCTCTGGCAGCAGCGCCTCAAGGCACAGTCCCTGCTCCAGGTCGCGCGGCGATACCCGGCTTTTCCCATCGTCCTCGAGACCTATCGCGAGTGCCTGCAGGACGTCTTCGATCTCCCTGCGCTGCGTCAACTCCTGCACGGCATCGGCACGCGACAGGTGGACGTGGTCGAAGTGGAGACGCCATCTGCCTCACCCTTCGCAGCCTCGCTTCTCTTCGACTACGTCGCGACGTACATGTACGAGGACGACACGCCACCGGCAGAACGACGGGCGCAGGCGCTTTCGCTCGACCGGGAGCTGCTCCGCGAGCTGCTCGGCCAGGAGGAGCTTCGCGACCTGCTCGACGGCAAGGCGGTGGACGAGGTCGAGGCACAGCTCCGCGGTGAGCCCCGGACACCAGACGATCTGCACCATGTTCTGCTGCTTCGGGGGGATTTGCGATCTGATGAATACGATAGTGAGATCGCAACGCCGTTGATCGCCGAGCGGCGCGCAGTGATCGTGCGGGTCGGCGGTGAAGAGCGCTTGATCGCGGCCGAGGACGCGGGCCGCTACCGCGACGCTGTCGGCGCGATGCCTCCATCGGGGCTTCCCGATGCGTTTCTCGAGTCGGGCGACGCCTCGCTGGGAACACTGCTTGCTCGCTTCGCTCGCGGGCGCGGGCCGTTCACGACCGCCGAGGCGGCCGGGCGGTTCGGGATCTCGCTCGAGGTCGCCACCCTGGAGCTAGAGGCCCTCGAGCGAGACGAGCGACTCGTGCGGGGCGAGCTGAGACCGGGTGGAACCGAGCGCGAGTGGTGTGACCCTGACGTGCTGCGAAGGCTGCGCCGCGCATCTCTCGCGGCACTGCGGCGGGAGGTCGAGCCGGCCGAGCAGACGGCTTATGCGCGCTTTCTCCCGTCCTGGCACGGCATCGACCGCCGTGCGACTCTGCGCGAGGCACTCGTTCCACTCCAGGCGCTTCCGCTTCCTGTGTCGCTCTGGGAGTCAGATGTCCTTCCTCGACGGGTTCCGGGCTACCGCCCCGAGCTGCTCGACCAGCTCTGCGCGACGGGTGAGGTGGTCTGGGTCGGCGCCGGGCTCGACCGCGTTGCCGTCTACTTCCGCGAGGATGCCTCGCTGCTTGGCGCTCCGGGCGGCGCGCCACGGAGTGAGAGCGACGCGTGTGCTGCGGTCAAGGCAGCTCTCGAACGCAGTGCCCTCTTCTGGCTCGACCTGCTGCAGGAAACGAGCCTCGAGGCAGAGGCGGCGCTGCCCGCACTGTGGGAGCTCGTCTGGGCCGGCGAGGTGACGAACGACGCCTGGCAGCCGCTCCGCGCTCCTCGCCGCTACGGCGTACCGAAGCCGGAGCGTCGCCCACGGCGCTTTTCCCGGAGACGCGGGCCGGTTGCGGCCGCGACGCAAGGACGCTGGTCGCCGACCGACCGACTCTTCTCCGAGCGGCCGGACGCGCGGGCTCTCGCCGAGCTGCTCCTCGAGCGGCAGGGAATCGTGACGCGAGACGGTGTCCGCGCCGAAGGAATCACGGGCGGCTATGGCGCTGTCTACGGTGAGCTCAGGTCGCTCGAGACGCTTGGCCTCTGTCGCCGGGGATACTTCGTCGAGGGGCTCGGCGGCGCGCAATTCGCGCTCGGCGGCGCGGTGGAGCGGGTGCGGGAGCTTCGGCCGCGGGAGGGCGACGAGCCAGACCTCCTCGTGATGGCGGCGGCGGATCCGGCACAGCCGTACGGGGCCGCGCTGCCCTGGCCGAAGCGGGCAGGTGCGCGCGCCGCGCGGGTCGCCGGTGCATTCGTGGTGCTGCTGGGAGGCGACGCGGTTCTCTTCGTCGAGCGAAGCGGCCGCTCGCTCGTTCCACTGCGCGAACCCGAGGAATCGTGGCTCCGACCGGTGCTCGCGGCTCTTGTCGACCATGCTCGGAAGACCGGGGTGCGAAGGCTTGCGGTCGAACGCTTCGACGGCGAGCCCGTCGCCGAGTCGGAGGCGATGCCGCTGCTCGCCGAGGCCGGGTTCGTGGCCGGCCCACGGAGGGCTGTCCTGCGCCCGTAGTTCTCAGGCCAGTCGCCCGAGCAGCCAGCCGAAGAGCGCGTGCCGCCAGGTTGCCTGGGCGAAGGCTCGACCGCTTCTCAGGAGCGGTGGGATTCCTGGCTCGCCCCTCCGTGGATGATGAAGGTCGATCAGGTGGCAGAGCGGGTAGACCGTGACGTGCTCGAGAAGCGCCATGCCGATCGCCAGCCGTCTCGGTTCGACCGCCATGCGCTCGCGGATATCGTGGTAGACGAGCCCGAAGATCGCGCCGTTCGCGAGATGGAGCGCCCATCCAGCTTGCCGCCAGCTTTCGTCCCGTCGCACGAGCTTGCCGAGAACCGCGACATCAGAGTAGTCGCACCCGAAGACCCGCTGATCGATCGGCTCCTGGGCCGCCCAGACGGCTCCGGCGACGACTCCCGCGGCGGCTGATCGCAGGCGGCTCATGGGTCGATTCTCCCGCAAGTCGGGCGATTCGCGTGTGGGCACCGGGCATCACCCTCACCAGTGAACGCAGCCTCAACTCCACAGAAGTGTCGGTCGATACATGGAGGTCGTGACACCTGCGAACACGCCGAGCAAGACACCCGCGCCGAGAAGGCAATCCGCGTCCCTCGACGTGGGTCTCGGAGCACAGGCAGTCGTTGCTGCGATCTTCGAGCAGTCCGAGGTCGGCATGACCGTCGTCGACAGAGATCTCCGGTACACACACGCCAACGAGGCGTTCGGGCTGTTCGCCGACGAGGATCCGCTCGAGATCGTCGGGAAGACGATCGCCGAGGCGATCCCCGAGCTGGCGCCGTACATCGTGCCTCCGACCCTCGAGGTGCTCGAGACGGGGAAACCGGTGATCGGCTGCGAGGTCGTCGATGGAGACCGCGACGACGTGGAGAACGCCCGCTGGTTCCGGAGCAACCGCTACCCGGTGTTCTCACCCGAGGGCGACGTGATCGGCGTCACGTCGATGATCGTCGAAGTAACAGATCTGGCGAGAGCGCACGCTCGTCTCGACGAGGCCCTTTCGAACGAGCGCCAGAGTCACGAGGTCCTCGATGCGATCTTCGAGAGCGCTCCGGTCGCCCTCGCGCTGGCCGACCGGGACCTTCGCTACATCAGGGTGAACACGATGGCGGCCGAGAACTGGGGAATCGAGCCTGAGCAGATGGTCGGCCGTACCGCCGACGAGGCCGTGCATCCCGACGTCTCCGCCAGCATCACCGAGGCGACTCGAGCGGTACTCGAGACGGGCGAGCCGGTCATGGGTCAGGCGATCAAGAGTGAGGTACCGAGAGGGTCGGGCTGCTTCAAGCACTGGCTTTCGAGCCGCTACCCGGTGCGAGGTGCTGACGGCGAGGTCGTCGGCGTCGCCACGATCGCCGCGGACGTCACTGCGCTGCGGGAGACGGAGGCCCGCCTCGACGAGACGCTGACCCGCGAACGGCGCGAGCGAGCGCTCCTCGATCTGCTCTTTGCCAAGGCGCCGAGCGGCATCGCCTACTACGACCGGGATCTTCGGTACGTTCGCGTCAACGAGGCGTATGCCGGGCTGCATGGGCGGAAGCCGGAGGAGTACGTCGGGAAGACTCTTCGCGACATGCACCCCGACCTGGCGGATGCGATCGAGCCGGAGATGCGCGAGGTGCTCGAGACGGGTCAGCCGACGCTTGGCACGCCGTCCACGATCCCGCTTCCGGAGGGTCAGGTTCGGCGTTTTCGGACGAGCCGGTATCCGATCCATGCCGAGGACGGCGAGGTGATCGGGCTCGGTTCCATCTCGGACGATGTCACCGACCTCGTCGACGCCGAGGAGCACGTCCGCGAGACGCTGGAGCGCGAGCGTGAGACGCACGCCCTTCTCGATACCGTCTTCGCTCAGGCGCCGGTCGGGCTCTCGTTCGTCGATCGGGACCTGCGCTTCGTGCGTGTCAACCGTGCGTTTGCTGCGTTCCGGGATTCGACTCCTGAGGAGATCGAGGGGAAGTCGATCGCGGAGGCATATCCGGAGATCGCCGACCAGATCGAATCGGCGACGAGGACGGTGCTCGAGACGGGCAAAGCGATCGAGAGCCAGCTGGTAACCGGCGACCTTCTCGACGACTCTCGTGGCAAACGCTTCTTCAGCTCCAGCCGCTATCCCGTCGTCGACTCGGCCGGCCACGTGCACGGGGTGGCGGCGATCGTCGTCGACGTCACCGACCTCAAGCAGGCAGAAGAGCTTCTTTCGAGCGAGAACAGCCGTCTCGAGACCGAGGCGATGACCGATGCGCTCACCGGCCTGCCCAACCGCAGGCTGATCGAGCAGCATGCGAAGGCGGCCGTCGCGGCCGCCCGGCGGTCGGGGCGCGCGGTCGCCGTTCTCTATCTCGATCTGGACGGGTTCAAGGCGGTGAACGACACGCTCGGGCACGCAGCCGGCGACGCTCTGCTGCGCGAGGTGGCCGTCCGCGCCGAAAGGGCGGGCCGGGAGGGCGACGTCGTCGGGCGGATCGGAGGCGACGAGTTCCTGGTCTTGCTCCCGGATGTTCGCCTGAGCGACGCCGACATTGTGGCCGAGCGGGTCGCAGACCGCATGGTCGCGAAGATCGGGCAACCGATGGATCTCGACGGTCATTCGTGCAGGATCGGCGTCAGCGTCGGCATCAGCATCTTCCCCCGGGATGCCGCGGACGAGCGGACGCTGCTCGAGCTTGCCGACGCCTCGATGTACGAGCGAAAGCGGAGCGGCGACGGTTCCCTCGTCACCCTCTCGCGTCGCAGCCGCCGCGTCGCCTGACCGAGCGAGCAACCGTTAGCCTGACGATGTGCCCGAGGGGGACACCGTGCGACGGACAGCCGATCGTCTTCGCGAGCTCGTCGGGGAGCACCTCGAGGTGGAGGCACGACACGCGCGAGGCCGCGCCACGGGTGTGGCGGAACGCCTCGCTGGCCGCCGCCTCGAAGCGGTGGATGCGCACGGGAAGAACCTGCTCCTCCGTTTCGAGGGCGGATACGTGCTGCGTAACCACCTCCGCATGTCCGGGAGCTGGAGGATGCTGCCGCGAGAATCGGAGGCTGTCGGACAACCCTGGCTCATTCTGCGCGGCTCGACGCAGCAGGCAATGCTGTACGGCGGCTCTATCCTGGAGCTGAGCGCCCGAGCGACGCGTCGACTTGGTCCCGACATCCTGGCTGACCCTCCGGATCTCGACGCGATGATCGCGAATCTCCGGCGCTGCGACCCGCACCTCTCACTCGGTGAAGCACTTCTCGACCAGAGGGCGGTGGCTGGGATCGGCAACGTCTGGCGGGCCGAGGCGCTGTGGCAGTCGAGCATGTCTCCATGGCGTCTGATCGGCGAGACGTCCGACGCCGAACTCCGGCAAGTGCTGTCGGAGGCGGCACGGCTGATGCGCCGCTCGATCGAGAGAGGCAGCAGGGAGAGGGCGGTCTACCGTCGCTCAGGGCGACCGTGCCAGCGCTGCGGCGAGCGGATCCGCGCCCGGGGTCAGGGCGACGACAACCGCACGGCGTACTGGTGCCCGCAGTGCCAGACCTGTCCCGAACGCTCCAAGTAACAGTCTGTTACAAGGTCGAAGGAGAGGCGGTGCCGGCAGAGTAGAAGAACCCGTGGCGGCACGCTCCCCGCAGCTCTACGACGCCGTGCGGCGATTCTGCCTGGGTGCGTTCGCGTATCTCTACCGCGAGTCCGAGGCGGAGGCGCCTCTTCCCTTCTCGTTCGAGGAGCACTCCTCGCCGGACCGGCCCGTGCTCTACGACTACCGCCCGCTGACCCGCGGCTACGTGGAATCGAGAGCGGAGCGTCTTGCCGGTCTCGACGATGCGAGGTTCGCTGTCGAGGAGCTCGGTCGCGAGCCTGCGGCTGCGATCTTCGCGCACGGACATGCCGGTACCGACCCGGCGGAGGAGCCGGCGCTCTTCCGCACGATCCTGCTCCCGCTCCTCTCCGGCGTCGCCGAGCACTGCGGCGGTTTCGAGTGGGACGACGGTGCCTTCGACCGTGCGTACCTCGAGCTCGAACACACGCTTTTCGGCGAGCGCCACTCCTACGGCGCGGTGGCTCCGCTCGTGGGGCTCTCGACTCCCCTTCAGGTCGACCTCGGGAGGAATCTGAGCATCCGGATGGCGGCCGTTGGGGAGATATCAGCGTATTGGCCGGAGGCCAAGGGGTTGCTGCCCGTGGGCTTCGGCCGGGAGGCCGAGCGAGCGTCGGTGATCGCGCTCGAATGCGAGTTCCCGGCCGGAGAGGTCGAGCCGCCCGATGCGCCCGGCGAGATCGCAGACGCGGTGACAGCACTCCGCCTCGCGACGTCCGCGCCGGTCGCAGCCGGGCCAGTGCTGTTCGAGCGCCTCGACTGGAGGCCTTTCGGCGTCCGCCCCGTCCTGCCGATTGCGGCGACCGAGCCCCCTGGCGAACCGACGCGCCTCGACGAGTACAGGGGACGGCTCGCGGCAGATCTTCTCGAGCGTCTCGCGTCGAGCGACGGCGACGAGGCGCTGGGCGAGGCGCTCGATCGCTGGGAGCTCTCCCTGTTCGCCGGCGAGCCTTACCGGTCCGAGCAGTTGCGCGAGTCGCTCGACGCGCTTCTCGGCGGCGCGGATGGTCTGTGGGCCGCTGCCGCGCGGCTGGCCGTGCTCATCGGTGAGACAGCGGGCGAGCGAGGAGAGGTGTTCGCGAGGTTGCGCGGGTTGACCGGCGGCGGTCACGCCTCGAAGCGCGATGCCGATGTCATCCGCCGCGCCCTCGTCGAAGTCCTGATGAGCGGCGACCGGATCCGGCTTCTCGAGCGGCTCGACGACTCCCTGCTCGGCCTCTCTCCCCGCCCGCAAAGCTACTTCGCAGTCGCGAGCGTGGCCGGCTAGTGGATTGCTCGGCACCGACGTCCGACAGCCGACCTTTCGACACAGAGTCGGCGCATGGCGGTGAACGTCGGCCGGCTACCGTCGACAGGTGGACGAGGCGCGCGCGGTTCTTGCGAGGCTGGAGCGGATCGACCGGCTCGAGCATGAGGGCGCTCCCGTGCGGGCCGTTCTCGAAGAGGTGCGGGCGTTGCTCTCGGAAGCCGAAGCCTGGCTCGCCGTCGAGCCGGCAGGTGCAGGGTCCGCACGCGCCTCGCTTGCGAGCTGTCGCGCCGCTCTCGAGCGACCCTGAACGAGCCGGGGTGCTCGCGGAGGACTCTGGTAACGTGGCTCGAAGAGAGGGCCGCACGATGGGTCTCCTAGAGGCAGTGCGCGAGCCCGAGGCGGACGACGTACCGCAGAAAGTAGCCATGGCCAGAGTCATAGCGTTCGCCAACCAGAAGGGTGGCGTGGCGAAGACGACGTCCACCCTGAATCTGGCCGTCGCCCTGGCCGAGAAGGGCTCACGGGTGCTGACGGTCGACCTCGACCCGCAGGGCAACCTGACGATGAGTCAGGGGCTGAACCCGGACACGATCGAGCGCTCGATGTACGACGTCCTCGTTCATCGCCTGCCGATCGAGCAGATCATCCACAAAGGAGAGATCGATCTGGCCGTGTCGTCGATCGATCTCGCCGGCGCCGAGCTGCGCTCTCTCGAGCATGATCGGTCGCGAGCGGGCACTCGAGCGCGCGCTGCTGCCGGTGAGGGGCAATTACGACTACGTGCTGATCGACACGCCTCCGTCGCTCGGTCTCCTGACGATCAATGCGCTGGTTGCCTCCGACGGCGTGATCGTGCCGGTGCAGTGCGAGTATCTGTCGCTGCGGGGCCTCGTCCAGCTCGAGAACACGCTGAGCATGATCCGCGAGAACCTGAATCCGAACGTCGCCATCCAGGGAATACTCCCGACGATGTTCGACGGGCGCACGCTTCATGCGCGCGAGGCAGTCGAGATCTTGCAGGAGAACTTCGGAGACCTGGTCTTCAAGACTCGTATCCGCAAGACGGTTCGCTACGCCGAGGCACCCGTGAAGGGTCTCAGCGTGCTCAAGTACGAGCCCCAGGGCAGCGCAGCGCAGGCCTACCGCGATCTGGCAAAGGAGGTCGTCAATGGCGCGAAAGCGCGCGAGCATGCGTGAGGGACCGCTCGCCGAGCTCTTCCGGGCGACCGAGGCAGCGCAGCGGCAGTCCGATCAGGATGCCGGCGGCGACAGCGTCGAGCGGCTAGCACTCGACGAGACGGTCGAGTATGCGCCCGACTTTGCGAGCTCCCAGGAGGCGCCCCAGCCCGAAGAGGAGCTGCGACCTGCCGAGGCCGAGTCAAAGCCGACCCGGCATCTGGAATCGGTCGAGGCGGTCGTCGTCGATCTTCCACCGGCCCCGGTAGCTCCGGCTGCTCCAGTCGCGCCTCCCGCGGAGGAGAGCGAACGCCAGCGGCTCCGACCCGAGCTCTGGGACGCCGCGCCCGAGCCGCCCATCCTCCACGCTGTCCCAAGGCCCGATTCGGGAACCTACGTCGCGGTGATCAAGGTCGTCGGCGTCGGCGGAGCTGGCCTGAACGCGGTCAATCGCATGATCGACGCCGGACTCTCCCAGGTCGAGTTCCTCGCGGTAAACACGGACATCCAGCAGCTCCAGTTCTCGGATGCGCCGCTCAAGATCCATATCGGCCGGGAGCTCACGGAGGGCCTCGGCTCGGGTGCCGATCCGTCGGTCGGACGCTCTGCGGCCGAGGAGAGCCACGACGAGATCAAGCAGGCCCTGCGAGGCGTCCGACATGGTCTTCGTAACGGCGGGTGAAGGCGGCGGTACCGGGTCGGGCGCCGCGCCGGTAGTCGCGCGGATCGCGCGCGAGCTGGGCGCACTGACGGTCGGGTATCGTCACGACGCCGTTCAAGTTCGAGGGCACGCAACGCCGCCGTTCAGCCGACGAGGGCGTCGGCGCGCTGCGCGCGGAGTGCGACACGGTGATCGTCGTCCCCAACGAGAAGCTGCTCGAGGTGCTCGACCGGTCGACGTCGATGCTCGACGCGTTCCGGATCGCGGACGACGTCCTTCGCCAGGGCGTGCAGGGGATCTGCGACCTGATCACGATGCCGGGCCTGATCAACCTCGACTTCGCCGACGTGCGGACGATCATGACCGACGCCGGAAACGCACTGATGGGGATCGGGTACTCGAGCGGCGACAACCGCGCTGTCGAGGCCGTCGAGCGGGCGCTGCGGTCGCCGCTGATCGAGGGCGACATGATGGGCGCCAAGGGCATCCTGCTTTCGATCGCCGGCGGCGACGACCTCTCGCTCTTCGAGGTCAATCAGGCCGCGGAGATCGTGCGGCAGCGCGCGACCGACGACACCAACATCATCTTCGGCGCGACGATCGACGAGCGCCTGAACGGGCAGGTCTGGGTGACGGTGGTCGCGACCGGCTTCGGCGGTGTGCGCCGTGCTACGTCCACCCGCGACGGGCGAGCGCGAGGCGTTCGAGCCTCCCAGCTTTCTGCGCGACTAGCGGGGCGGCCCAACGCGGGTTTCACCCGCCTGCTGGGAGTAGGCTGACCTCGTGAGAGGAGCCGTTGCCGCCGGCCATCGTCTGACCGCCGAGGCCGGCGCTCGAGTCCTCGCCGAGGGCGGTAACGCGGTCGACGCGTGCATCGCCGCCGCGTTCATGTCCTGGGTGGCCGAGAGCCCGCTGACCGGACCCGGGGCGGGTGGCTTCATGCTCGTTCACCGCGGCCGCGACCGCTCGACACGCCTGCTCGACTTCTTCGTCGCCACGCCCGGGTCTTGGCGTCGTCGAGGCGCCCACCAGCGGAGATGGAGTCGATCGACGTCGACTTCAGCGGCGAGTCGACGCAGGTCGTTCCGGATCGGTTCGGCGTCGTGCGCGGTGCCCGGAGCCGTCGCTGGCCTTGCCGCAGCCCATCGTCGCTACGGAACGCTGCCGTGGCGGATGCTGCTCGAGCCGGCAATCGAGACCGCCCGGGCCGGGGTCGAGCTGACGCGCTCGCAGGCGTACCTGCACGCGATCCTCGACGTCATCCTTCGCCACACCGACGAGGGTCGCCGCGTGTACGGGAGACGAGGATCGCGCCTGGCTCCGGGCGATACGCTGCGGTTGCCGGATCTCGCAGCGACGCTCGAGCATACTCGCCGACCAGGGACCGGATGCCCTCTACCGAGGCGAGCTGGCCGGGCCATCGTCCGGCATCTGCGCGAGAGCGGTGGGGCCGTGACCGGGGAGGACCTCGCTCGCTACCGCGTGATCTGGCGTCGACCGGTGCAGGGCGGCCTACCGGAGCTGCGTCTTCGAGTCGAATCCGCCGCCGTCCTCGGGCGGGATCCTGATCGCTTACGGCCTACGCCTCCTCGACCGGCTCGGTGCCGAAGGGCCTCCCGGGAGCGCTCTGCCATCGCCGCGCTCGTCGAGCGTGATGCGCGAGCAGGCACGCGCTCGGGAACGGCGCTTCACGACGCGGCTGCATCGCGGCGGTCTGGCCGGCGTTCTGCTCTCGGACAGCGCGTTGGCGGAGGCGGCGAAGCGGATCCGTGGAGACGAGCCTGGGCGGGCCGAGCCGGCGCCGCTCGGCGGCACCACGCACATCTCCGTGGTCGATGCCGACGGAAATGCAGCGTCGCTCTCGGCGTCGACGGGCGCGGGCTCAGGCGTGATCGTGCCCGGCACCGGAATCCACCTCAACAACATGCTCGGGGAGTACGACCTGAACCCGCGCGGCCACCCTCTGGCCCCCGGTCGGCGGATGACCAGCATGATGGCACCGTCGATCGTGCTCTCGGACGGCAAGCCGCGGCTCGTCGTCGGCAGCGCTGGCTCGGTTCGCCTCCGCGGCGCGATCATGCAGGTCGTCATCAACGTCGTCGGACACGGGCTGTCCGTCGACGAGGCGATCGAATACCCGCGGGTTCACGTCGACGAGCCGCACGTGCACTGCGAGGGTGGGTTCGACGGGGCAGAGCTCGATGTTCTCGAGGCAATGGGCTACGACGTCGTCCGCTGGCGGCGGCGGAACCTGTTCTTCGGTGGAGCGGCCGCCGTCGAGGTTGGGACAGACGGCAGCCTGGCGGCGGCAGGCGATTCCCGCCGGGGCGGGCACGGTGTCGTCGTCGCATGGATGAGCGAATCGTCGTCCGCCGGGCCATCCCGGGCGATGCGGCCGCCCTGGTCGCTCTGGCCAAGGCCGTCGGGAGCGAGCCGGAAGGCTGGCTGATCGCCGACGACTCGTGGCGGAGCGCCGGCGACGAGCGTCGGTACCTGAAGGCGCTCAGGGCGCATCCACACGCCGCTGTCTTCGTCGCCGACGATCGAGGAGGTCGTCGTGGGCCGTCTCTCCATCTCGCGTGACCCGCATCCGGCGAGCTCCCACGTGGCCGATCTCGGCCTGATGGTCGCCGCGGGCCATCGCCGCCGCGGCGTCGGGAGGGCCCTGCTCGAGCAGGCGGTCGAGTGGGCTCGCGACTCGCGTGTGCGGAAGCTCGAGCTCCACGTGTTCCCGCACAATGCGCCCGCAATTGCGCTGTACGAGCGCTTCGGATTCGTGCGCGAGGGCTATCGCCACGCTCACTACCGCCGCGGTGACGGATTACGTGGACGCGATTCTGATGGCGTATCGAGCTGGTCGAACCCCCCTCCTGACCGAACGAGGCGGCGAATCAGGGCGAGTGGCCGACCTTGCCGTTGCCGCTGTGCTCGCTCTTTCGACCTCACGCTCGCGAGCCAGGGCGGCGATCGGCCAGCTCGAGCAGCTCGCAGAGCTGCCGGAGCCGCGCGCGCTCCGACCGCAGCTCGAGCAGCTCCTGCTTGGGCTCGAGCCCGAAGTCGACTCGCGCCGCAAGCTCGAACGAGAGCGTGCCCGATGATCTCGTCCGGCTCGTCGACGTCGCGCGCCGGCAGCTTCGACGAGCTGCCGGAACAGCGCCGAGCGCTTGCTCGGTCGTCGGTCGTCGCGGGACCGTCGTCGTCATCGTCGCAGCGGCTCGACCTCTCCGGTCGAGAAGGATGCGCCCCGAGGTCAGCTCCCGCAGGCGGAAGCGCTCGTTCCCCTCGACGACCACGTTCATCCGCCCGTCGTCGAAGACCTGCAGGACCTCGACGACACGGCCGGCGGGTGCCGACATCTCGGCGGCCGTGCTCGTCCTGCGAGCACGAGCCCGAACTCGCGGCCTTTCCGGAGGCATTCGCCGATCAGCTCCTTGTAGCGCGGCTCGAAGATGTGCAGCGGGACCCGCTCGGTCGGCAGCAGCACGAGCTCGAGCGGGAACAGGCCGATCTCGGGCACGAGGGTCGAAGGGTAGTCGGTCCGCCCCTGCCCGTGCCCATCGACCGCCGCTAGAGTCCTGGACAGATGGCGGCTCACGATGTCAGCCCGCTCTTCTCGTCCGACGCTCGACGGTCTGCGTCCCGTACGAGCCGGGCAAGCCCGTCGAGGAGGTGCAGCGCGAGCTCGGGATCGAGCGCGTCGTCAAGCTCGCGTCGAACGAGGGGCCGCACGGGCCATTTCCGGCCGCGCTTAC
Source organism: uncultured Actinomycetes bacterium (assembly GCA_963736045.1). Taxonomy (GTDB): domain Bacteria; phylum Actinomycetota; class Thermoleophilia; order Gaiellales; family Gaiellaceae; genus PALSA-612. The sequence goes on from CAVTNK010000004.1 coordinate 130,859, forward strand.
AGGCGATCGAGCGCTCGACGGTGGAGCTCAACCGCTACCCGGACGGAGGGGCGTACCGCCTGCGAGCGGCCCTCGCGGAGCGTCACGGCGTCGCGTTCGAGGAGGTGATCACCGGAGCAGGCGCCGACGGAATGATCGACTGCCTGTCGCAGGTCTTCCTCGACCGTGGTGACGAGATCGTCTGTGGCTGGCCGTCCTTCGTCAGCTACGTCATCGACGCGCGCAAGCTCGGGGCGATGCCGAGGCTCATCCCGCTGAAAGACCATCGCTACGACCTCGAGGCGATGCTCGGCGCGATCGGGCCGCGGACGAAGCTCGCCTATCTCTGCCTTCCGAACAACCCGACGGGAACGATGAACACGAGGGCCGAGATCGACGCGTGGTTCGAGCAGGTGCCGGAGCACGTCGTCACGGTCGTCGACCAGGCGTACTTCGAATACGTCGACGACCCGGATTACTCGGACACGGTCGAGGAGCACTTCAAGACGGGCCGGAACGTCGTCACGCTGCGGACGTTCTCGAAGATCTACGGGCTTGCGGGGCTGCGCATCGGTTACGCGGTCGGCGCGGCGTCCATCGTGGCGGAGATGTCGAAGGTCAGGCGTGCGTTCGACGTTTCGACGCCGGCACAGGAGGCGGCTCTCGCGAGTCTCGACGACCACGACGAGCTTGGCCGCCGGCGAGAACTGAACAGCGCGGGGCGGGCGGAGCTCGAGCGCGTGCTACGAAGCCACGGTCTCGACCCGGTGGAAGGAGCGGTCGGCAACTTCCTGTTCGTCGAGCTTGGCGAGGACTCGAAGCGGTTCTACGACGCGTTGCTGCACGAGGGTGCCATCGTGCGACCGACGCATGGCTTCGGTGCGCCCGAGGCGATTCGCGTGACCGTCGGCACTCCCGACGAGCACGAGTTCCTGTCCGCGGCGCTGGGTCGCGCGCTGGCGCACTCGCGCTCCTAGACACGCGAACGCCGACACGGCCACGCGGTACCGTTCGGCCAGCGTGCTCACGGGGCCTCGCCGCCAGTTGCAACTGATCCGCCGCGCGCCCGACTTCCGCGCGTTGGCGTTGGCCACGCTCGCATCCGGTCTCGGAACATGGCTGGCGGTCATTGCGCTGACGGTCGACATCTTCGACCGGACTCACTCGGCGAAATGGGTGAGCGCGCTCCTGATCGCCGACTTCCTGCCGGCAGTCCTCATTGGCCTCCTCGCCGGGCCGCTGATCGATCGGCTGTCGCGCCGCCGGCTCATGCTCGCCTCCGACCTGGTGCGGGTCGGAGTGTTCTGCGCGCTGCCCTTTGCCGACTCACCGGGTCAGATCGTCGGGCTGGCCGCTGTGGCCGGGCTCGCCACGGGAATCTTCCGGCCCGCCGTCCTCGCAGGTCTTCCGAACCTGGTCGACGAGCCTGACCTCGCCGAGGCGAACTCGCTCCTCCGGATGGTCGAGACGGCGACGATGACGATCGGGACACTTCTCGGAGGCGTGGTGGCAGCGGTCTCCGGCCCGGATCTCGCCTACTGGCTGAACGCTGCGTCGTTCGCGATCTCGTTCGTGTTGATCGCGAGCATCGCCGCCGCGCGGCTTCAGGCGGCCCCAGCCGGGAGTCGTGGCCACCTACGTGATCTCGCCGAAGGCTTCAGCATCATCGTGAAGTCGCGAGCACTGCTGACGGTGTTCATCGTCTGGAACCTCGTGCTCTTCCCGAGCGGAGCCGAGAACGTGGCGGAGATCGCACTCGCAAAGATCTCGTTCCACTCGGGCTCGCTCGGATTCGGGCTCCTCTGGATGGCGACCGGCATCGGCCAGGCGGTGGGAAGCCTGTTCGCGGCGTCCTGGCTCGAAAGGCGAGGTCTCCGATTCGTCTACGTGGGGGCGATCGTGCTGATGGCGTTCGGTGCGCTGATGACGGCGGCCTCGCCGAACGTCTGGGTCGCCCTCTGGTGCGTCGCGCTGGCCGGTGCCGGGAACGGGGCAGCCAACGTGTACAACATCCTGCTGGTGCAGCGCGGTGCACCCGATCGCCTCCGCGGCCGCGCCTTCACGGTGATGATGAGCGCGACGTTCGCTGTCTTCGGCCTCGGCATGATCGTCGGCGGGCCGCTCACCGATGCGGTCGGGGCGCGGTGGGTCTATGCGGGCTCGGCTGTCCTCGTCTGCCTCGCGGCGGTCGTGGGTAGAGCGATGACACGGGACGCGGACGCGATGGAGAGGGTGGAGGATGGGGACGTCGAGCCCGCCTCCGCCATCGGCTAGCTCGGGCTGATGGCAGGACGGAGGCGCTGGACGAGGGAAGAGCTCGTCGCCGGCGTGCGGAGCGGCGATCGGCGGGCGCTCGCGAGGGCGATCTCACTGGTCGAGAACGGCGACCCGCTCGCCCCCGAGGTCGTCAGGGATCTCTATCGGGACACGGGCCGTGCCTACTCCGTTGGCGTCACCGGGCCTCCGGGTGTCGGCAAGTCGACGTTGATCGGCGCGCTCGTGACGCACGTCAGGGCGCTCGGCCCCACGGTGGGCGTCGTCTCTGTCGATCCGTCGAGCCCTTTCTCGCACGGCGCGCTCCTCGGGGATCGCATCCGCCTCGCCGAGCACTTCCTCGATCCGGACGTCTTCATCCGATCGATGGGGACGCGTGGCCACCTCGGTGGCCTAGCCGAGGCGACGCTGCAGGCGCTCCTCCTACTGGACGCGGCCGGGAAGGACGTCGTGTTCGTTGAGACCGTCGGGGCGGGCCAGAGCGAGGTCGAGGTCGCCGGGATCGCCGACACGGTGCTCCTCGTCCTCATGCCAGGCTCGGGCGACTCGGTGCAGGCGTTGAAGGCCGGGATCATGGAGATCCCCGACGTGATCGCCGTCAACAAGATCGATCACGCGGCGGCGAAGACCATGCTCCGGGACGTCCGCTCGGTTCTCGGCCTCGATGCCGATCGACCGTGGCAGCCGCCGATTGTGGGAACGGAGGCCACGCGCGGCGAGAACGTCGAGGCTCTATGGAAGGAGATCGAGGCCCATCGTGCCTATCTGGAGCGGGAGGGCTTGCTCGAGGAGCGGCGGCGGAGGAATCTCGCGGCGGAGGTGATCACCGCAGCCGCGTCGCGGGCGAGAGATCACCTCGAGGGGGCCGTCGCGGCCGATCCCGAGCTGGGGCGCCTCGTGGAGGCCGTCCAGCGGCGCGAGATCGACCCTCTGTCTGCGGTGCGCGAACTCCTCGCAAGAGTGTTCGGAATCGAGGAGCGCCCCGCCGGCTAGCGCGGTGCGACGAGCTGCCGCGAGAGGAGATCCGGGATGCCGCCGTGGATCACCGGGCGGACGTCGAGGCCCTCGGCTGCGAGGACGCTCGCTGCCACCGCTGCGCGGGCACCGCTCTCGCAGATCGGGACGATCGTCCTGTCCCGGGGCAGGCTAGCCGCGAGTTCCCGCGCGAGGCGGTAGGGCACGGGTCTCGCGCGGGGAAACGGTTCGGCTTCGCGCTCGTCGGGCTCGCGAACGTCGACGACCTCGACCGCGTCGCTCGCGAGCAACTGCTCGAGCTCGTCTATCTCGAGCGGATCGAGCTGCTCGGTAGCCCGCGGCGCAGACAGTGTGTAGAGGTCGAGGAACGCCACGGACCGGAGCCCGCGCGCTGCGCGTTCGACCTCCTCCGCCGAGGAGCCGTGGATCGCGATCCTCGCGGGAAAAGGGAGGACGAACCCGGCCTTGGTCGCGAAGCCCGAGCCGGAGACCGGCACGTTGAGCGCCCCGCGGACGTGTCCTCGTGCGAACGCTTTCGCCGGTCGTACGTCCAGGACGACCGCGTCCTCCTCCTGGCCGAGAGACTCGAGATGCGGCGGAGCGCCGACGAACTCCCCCCGGTTCAGCTCGACGATCCGCTCCATGTTGGGTGGGCGAGGAGCGGTGATCGATGCGGAGTCCTCCACGAAGTCTTCGACGGTCGCGATCGTCAGAGCGGCGTTGAAGCGCCGCTCGAACCCGATCGTGGTCGACGCCTTCGTGCTCATGGTCCTGCCGCAGAGCGAGCCGGCAACGTGACCGGGAAAGACCTCCACGCCGTCGGGCAGCTCGAGGAGCCGGTGGAGGCTCTGGAAGAGCTCTTCGGCGCCCTCGCGCGCTTCGACGGCCAGGTCGGGGCGAGCCGCGTCGCCCACGAACATCGAATCGCCGGTGAGGAGCAGCCACGGCTCGTCGGCGCGTGTGCGATCGGTCACCGCGAGGCAGCAGTGCTCTGGCCGATGCCCGGGCGAGTGGACGACCGTGAGGCGAACCGCTGCCGACGTCGATTTCCTGACCGTCGACGAGCGGCTCGTACGCGTAGTCCGGAGCGGCGAGCGGGTGGATCGAGACGGGAATGCCGTGCTCGAGGGCGAGCCGGCCGTGGCCGGAGACGTGGTCGGCATGCGTGTGCGTCTCGATTGTCCGCACGACGCGGACATGGCGGTGCGCGGCTTCGTCGAGGTACTGCTCGATCGCGTAGGCCGGGTCGACGACCACGGCCTCCCCGGCCTCCTGGTCGCCGATCAGGTAGGAGGCGCAGCCGAGGTCGTCGTCGACGAACTGGCGGAAGATCACGATGTCGAGGCTAGCACCGGCTGTCGCTAGCTTTCTTGAAGCAACACTCGGGTTGTTCTGGCGGAGGCGGGCTTGGCCCACGGGGGAAACCGGCTGTTTCCCTCGTGTCTAGAGCCCGAGGTGCCGGGCGATCACCATGCGCTGCATCTCGTTCGTGCCCTCGCCGATCTCGAGCACCTTCTGGTCGCGGTAGAGGCGTGAGATCGGCGTACTCGTCCATGAAGCCGTAGCCGCCGTGGATCTGCAGGGCGTGGTTGACGACCCGGTGGGCGAGCTCCCCGGTGTAGAGCTTCGCCATCGCCGCCTCGAGCGCGAAGGCGCGACCCTCGTCCTTGAGCCAGGCGGCCTTGTAGAGGAGCTGCCGCGCCGGCCTCGATCTCGGTGGCCATGTCGGCGAGCTGGAACTGGATCGCCTGGAACTCGGCGATCGGCCGGCCGAACTGCTGCCGCTCGCTTCGCGTAGGCAAAGGCGAGGTCGTACGCGCCCTGTGCCAGGCCGACGCCCATCGCCGCGACCGAGATTCGCCCGCCGTCGAGGATCTCGAGGAACTGGTGAAAGCCGCGGCCTCGCTCGCCGAGCAGGTTGTCCTCCGGAACGGCGCAGTCCTGGAAGGACAGCTCGCGCGTGTCCGAGGCGCGCCAGCCCAGCTTGCGCATCGGCTCCGAGATCGACGTAGCCGGGCGTGCCGTTCGGGACGACCATGTTCGAGATCTCGTCGTCGCCGGTGAGGGCCGTGATCGTCACGCAGGCGCTGATGTCGGTGCCTGCGTTGGTGATGAAGATCTTCGAGCCGTTGATCACCCAGCTGCCCCTCACGCAGCTCGGCGCGCGTCCGCGTCGCACCTGCGTCCGAGCCCGCGCCCGGCTCCGTGAGCCCGAACGCGGCGAGCCGGCGGCCGGACGCGAGGTCGGGGAGCCAGCGCTCTCTCTGCTCGTCGGAGCCGAAGAGCAGGATCGGCATCGTCCCGAGAGAGGTGTGCGCTGCCACGGTGATCGCAACGGACGAGTCGACCCGGGTCAGCTCCTCGATCGCGATCGCGTACGAGAGGGTGTCGCCGCCGGCGCCGCCCCATACTCCTCCGGGATCGGGATGCCCATCAGCCCGAGCTCGGCGAGCTCCGCCGACGATCTCGTAGGGGAAGCGGTGCTCGCGATCGAGCTCCTCGGCGACCGGTGCGACGCGCTCGACCGCGAACTCGCGGACCGTCTGCCGAATCAGCTCGTGCTCGTCGGAGAGGTCGAAGTTCATCGCGCGGCGAGGCGGGTGGCGAGCTCGACGATGAGCCGCACTCCGTAGCCCGTGCCGCCCTTCTGCGAGAGGTAGTCGCCGCGCGGCCAGGTCAGGAAACCGGTTCCGGCCATGTCGATGTGGGCCCAGGGACCCTCGCCGGCGAACTCGCGCAGGAACTCGGCGGCGTAGACCGGGATCGCCTGCAGGCGGATGTTGTGGTTCTTCATGTCCGCGAACGCGGAGTCGATGAAGCCTGCGGTAGCGACGGTGCATCGGCCAGGGCCAGGCATGGTCGCCGCTCGCCTCGCCGGCGGCGACGACCTCGTCGCGCCAGGCGGCGTCGTCTCCGAACACACCCGCGTAGAGGTCGCCGAGCGCTCGCTCCATCGCTCCGGTCAGGGTGGCGAGGTCGACGACGTGCGTGGCGCCCTGCTCGCGGGCGTAGACGAGCGCGTCGGCGAGCACGAGCCGGCCCTCGGCGTCCGTGTTGGTGATCTCGATCGTCTTGCCGTTCGACGCCGTGAGGATGTCGCCTGGCCGGAAGCTGCCGCCGCCCGTGATGTTCTCGGCTGCGGCCACGACGCCGATCGCTCGGATCGGGCAGGCCGAGCTCGGCGATGCGCTCCCATCGCGGCGATTACGGCCGCTCCGCCGGCCATGTCGCCCTTCATGTCCTCGAGGTACGCGGCCGGCTTGAGCGAGATGCCGCCCGTGTCGAACGTGATCCCCTTGCCGACGAGCCCGAGCACGTCGGCGGATGCGGGCGAGCCGGCGGCTCGCAGCGCAGGACGATCAGGCGTGGCGGGTTGTGGCTGCCAGCTGCCGACGCCGAGCAGCGCTCCCATGCCGTGCGCGCGCATCTCGGCCGGCCCGAGCGCCTCGGCGGAGAGGTGCGAAAAGCGGTCCGCCATAGCCCCTGCGCGCTCGGCGAGGCGCACCGGGGTGAGCTCGTTGGCCGGGCCGTTGGCGAGGTCGCGCGCTTGGTTCGTCCAGCTCGCGGCGACCACAGCCTCGGCGGCCTCCGGGCCGACGGGGTGCCCGGTCACGAGCGTCAGGCGCCCTGGCTCCGCCGCCCGCTCGCCTGAGCTTCTCCAGGCTCCCGGGTCGTAGCTACCGAGCACCACGCCCTCGACGATCGCTCGCGCCTGTTCGGCCGGGAGCAGGACAGCGAATCGTCGAGGATCCACGCGCAGGTCGCCGCCCACGGTCGCCCGGAGCTCGCGGGCGGCCGCAGCCGCGGCGTCGCGGAGTGCGTCCGCGTCGAGCACGGCGCGCGGGCCGGCTCCCGCCACGACCAGGCGGCGGCCCGCGAGGTGGACGAGTCGCGCCCGCCCGCGCTCGGCGGACGCCTCGCCAGTCACGAGGAGCTCCTCGAGCCTTGCCGCCAGCTCGGGTAGCCGGTCGGGAGGATCCGCAACCGCCAGGGCGAGCGTTGCGCCCTCCGGCGGCCGTCGGGCGACATCCACCTGCATCGCCGGGCGATCCTAGCGGGCCGAGGGCAAGAGGAGCGCGGCGGCTACTCTCCCCGGGTGCGGGCGGAGCTGGACAGGCGTGCGATGGCGCTGCTCTCCGGCGGCCACATGGCGGTCGACTTCGCGGCGGGCTCGCTTCCCGCGTTGCTCCCGTTCCTCGTCGATCGCTTCCACCTCTCGTACACGCTCGCGGCCGTCCTCATCCTCGCCTCGACGGTGTCGAGCTCCGTCGTCCAGCCGCTCTTCGGGCTCTGGTCCGATCGCCGTGGCGCGGTCTGGCTCCTGCCGACCGGAGTTGCCCTTGGCGGAGTCGCGATGGCGCTCGTCGCTGTTGCCCCGACGTACGGGCTCGTCGTTCTGTGTGTGGTCGCCGGCGGCCTCGGTATCGCCGCGTACCATCCGGAGGGCTCGAAATTCGCCGCCTATGCGAGCGGATCGCGGCGCGCCAGCGGGATGTCTCTCTTCTCCGTCGGCGGCAACATCGGTTACGCCCTCGGCGCGCTGGTTACGACGCCGATCGTCGTCGCGCTCGGCCTCGACGGGCGGTCTGCTCGTGATGGTGCCGTGTCTCGTCGTCGCGGCGATGCTCCTGTTGCTCGACCCCTTTCTGCTTTCGTTCGATCCGGGCGTCGGGCCGGTGCCGGCCGGAGGCGTTCCGGGCGAGGACCGGCCGGGCGCGCTGATGCTCCTGCTCGTGGATCGTCGCGCTCCGCAGCGTCGCCTGGTTCGGGCTGATCACGTTCGTGCCGCTCTGGGAGGTCTCGCTCGGCCACTCGAAGAGCGTACGGAGCGCATCTGCTGTCGCTCATGCTGCTCGTCGGCGCGATCGGGACGCTTCTCGCAGGCCCCGCGGCCGATCGCTTCGGGCGGCGTCCGGTGCTGATGGCGAGCAACCGTCGTCGTCCCGCCCGCGATCCTTGTCTTCGTGCTCGTCGGCGGAGTGCCCGGCGCTCGTCGCGCTGTGCGTGGTCGGTCCGGCCGTGATCGGCACGTTCGGCGTGACGATGGTGATGAGCCAGGAGTACCTGCCGCGGACACATCGGCTTGGCCTCGGGGCTCGTCGATCGGCCTCTCGATCGGGCTCGGGCGGTATCGCAGCCGTGATTCTCGGCGCCGTCGCCGACTCGATCGACCTGCGCACGGCGTTCTACGTCTGCGCGGCTGCGCCTCTCGCCGGTGCCGTGCTCACGATGCTTCTGCCGCCGTCTCGCGGTCCGCACGCGGCTCGCAGCCCGAGATCGCTCCTTCGTGAGATAAGCTTCGGCCGCAATCACGAAGGAGGCGAGGTTTTGACCGCGAAGGAGTTCTTCGAGACACTGCCGAGCCGCGCCGATCAGTACGAAGATGACGGGGATGAACGCGAGCTACGTCTTCGACGATCGACGGCGCCGGCACCTGGACGGTCGTCGTCAAGGACGGCCAGTGTCAGCGTCAGCCGAGGGCGACCGGCGGCGAGTGCACGATCGCGGCGTCGGAGAAGGTCTTCGAGCGCATCGTCACGGGCAAGCAGAACCCGATGACCGCGTACATGACCGGCAAGCTGAAGGTCAAGGGCGACGTCGGCGCCGCGATGAAGCTGCAGAAGCCTCCTTGGCTAGCGACGGCGATGCCGCTCGACCCCCAGGCAGAGGCCCATCTCGACCGGATCGCGGAGCTCGGCGCTGCCCGGGTTCGGCGAGGTGCCGGTCGAGGAGGCGCGGCAGCACGAGGACGAGGCGTGCAGCCGGCGTGTTCGGGCCGGTCGAGCCGCGTGCCGTTCGAGGACCGCGAGCTTCCAGGGCCGGCCGGCGCGATCCCGGTGCGCGTCTACCGGCCGGGCGATGGCCGTGCGCCGGTGTTCGTCTACTTCCACGGCGGCGGCTGGGTGGTCGGGAGCATCCTGAACACGCACCGACGGTGTCTGCGCGACTCTGGCGCGACAGGCAGGCTGCGTCGTCGTGCTCGGTCGACTACCGCCTGGCCCCGGAGCATCGCTTCCCGGCGGCGGTCGACGACGCCTGGGCCGTGACGACCTGGGCGCGCCGATCACGCGGACGAGATCGGCGGCCGGCCCGGCGCGCTCGCGGTCGGCGGGGACAGCGCCGGCGGGAACCTCGCCGCGGTGTGCGCGCTGCGCGCTCGCGACGCGGGCCTGCCGCTCGCGCTGCAGCTCCTCGTCTATCCGGTCTGCGACGCCGACCTCGACACGTCGACCTACCGCGAGTTCGCCGAGGGCTACTTCCTGACCGGCGGACGGCCATGCGCTGGTTCTGGGACCAGTACGTGCCCGAGGGCGACCGCTTCGCGCCCGACGCGTCGCCGCTCCGCGCCGACGACGTGAGCGGCGTGGCGCCGGCGCTCGTGATCACGGCCGAGTACGACGTCCTCCGCGACGAGGGCGAGGCCTACGCTCGCCGGCTCGAGGAGGCGGGCGTTCCGGTCACGCTCAGCCGCTACGACGGCATGATCCACGGCTTCTTCCGCATGCCCGGCCGTGATCGACCGTGCGAACGACGCGCTCGCCGAGGCGGCCGCGGCCCTGCGGGCGGCATTCGGCCGTAGCGCGGCCGCTACTCCTCGAGCTCGAGCGAGGAGCGCACCGCCCGCGACCTGGTCGCCCTCGACGACGTGGACGCGGCGGACGACCGCCTCGTACGGCGCGACGAGCGGCGTCTCCATCTTCATCGCCTCGAGCACGATCAGACGGCTGCCGTGCCGCGACGCGCGTCGCCCTCGCCGACGAGCACGCGGATGACGGTTCCGGGCATCGGCGCCGTCAGCGAGCTCTCGCTCGCCCGCGCCGCCGTGCTGGCGCTGCCGCGGCGTCGACGTCGGGCGGCGGCGCGGGCGGGGGGAGGGGAGGTTGAGGCGGAAGGCTCCACGCCAGGGCCGGCCGGGTGCGCGTGGAGCGGCGGCTCGGAGAGCGGCGGATGCTCGACGAGGAACGCGGTCGTCGTCTCGCCAGCGCGGACAAGGGGGTGGTCGACGAGCCAGCGCAGGAACGGCAGGTTCGTCGTCACTCCCTCGACGACGGTCTCGGCGAGCGCCTCGCGCGAGCCGGTCGAGTGCCTCGTGCCCGGGTTGGCCCGTGCGCGATCAGCTTCGCGATCATCGGGTCGTAGCGCGAGTGCCGATCTCGTCGCCCTCCTCGACCCCTGCGTCGACGCGCACATCCCCGAGGCAGCCGCAGCTGCTCGACCCGACCGGCCTGCGGCAGGAACGTCCGCGGGTCCTCCGCGTAGAGCCGCACCTCGATCGCGTGCCCCTCGGCCAAGCCACGTGTCTGTCACTTGGCCACCGGAGGCGATCGCGGAGCTGCTCCGCGACGAGGTCGACACCGGTGACGAGCTCCGTGACCGGGTGCTCGACCTGGATGCGACCGTTCAGCTCGAGGAAGAAGAAGTCCCGGCCGTCGAGCATGAACTCGACCGTGCCCGGCGCTGCGGTAGCCGATCGCTCTGCGCGAAGGCGACCGCCGCCTCGCTCATCCGGTCTCCCGCAGGTCGGCGTCGACCGCCGTCGAGGGCGACTCCTCGAGCACCTTCTGGTGGCGTCGCTGGATCGAGCAGTCGCGCTCGCCGAGCGTCGACGATCGTCCCCGTGCGCGTCCGCGAGCAACTGGATCTCGACGTGGCGGGGTCGCTCGACGTAGCGCTCGCAGAAGACGCGGTCGTCGCCGAACGCAACGCGCCGGCCTCGCGGCGCGCCGCGTCGAGGGCCTCGTCGAGCTCGCCCCGCGTCGCGGACGACGCGCATCCCGCGCCCGCCGCCGCCCGGCGGCGGCCTTGATCACGAGCGGGAAGCCGAGCTTCGCCGGGCTGCGCCCTGCTCGACGACGGGAACGCCGGCGCTGGCGGGCGATCTCCTTCGCCGCCGAGCTTGTCGCCGCCGCTCGCCGGAGAGCGTCGCCGCGTCGGACCGACGAAGACCACTCCGGCCGCCTCGACCGCGTCGGCGAAGGCGGGGCTCTCAGCGAGAAAGCCGTAGCCCGGATGGATGGCATCGGCACCGGTTTTCCCGGCCGCTTGGATGTGCTCCTCGGATTGAAGGTAGCCGTCGATCTTGACCATCTCGTCGGCCGAGCGCGCGTGGAGCGATCCGTTGTCGTCCGGCGCGACGACCGCGACCGTGGCGATTCCCAGCTCCCGGCAGGTGCGAAAGATGCGCACTGCGATCTCGCCTCGGTTCGCCACGAGCAGCTTCCGGATTGTGATCAGGTGGCCTCCCGACCGAGCGGCTCGAGCGTCGACCGTGCTACGGCCATGCGCCGGAGAACGGGGAACGTCAGGATGCACGCGGCGCTCAGAAGCAGATATGGCACCGCGTCAGAAGTCGCTCGAGCGATCGCTCCGCCGCCGGCCGATCCAAGCGTCTGCGCAGGAGCCCAGGCGAGGTTCATGAGTGCGAACGCCCAGGCGGGATGCAGGTCGATTCGCTCGGCGGCGTCGGCGAGCATCGCCATAGCCGGCACCCAGAAGACGCCGAAGGCGGCGGAGCAGAGCACCACGACGACGCCGAGAAGCGCCGCGCCTTGGGGCCACGGGAGCACCGCGGCGCCCACGGCCGATGCGGCGAGTCCGATCGAAAGCGGAAATATGCTTCCTCGGCGGTCGGCCATGCGTCCTGCGATCGGCGAGGTGCAGGCCTCGAGCGCGACGGCTGCCAGGAAGATGCCCCCGATCGCCAACCCTCCGAGGCCGAGCTCCGAGAGTCGCAGTGGAACGAGCAGCGTCGTCGTCCCGAAGAGAAGAGCGGGAAGCGCGACCAGCCAGAGGCCCATCAAGATCCGACGGTCGTGCAGCGCGCTGCGGACCCGGCCGATGGGCTGGTCCATTGGCATGGCCGGTGCGCGGGTGAGGAGCGTCACGGCGACGAGGGCGAGCGCGAGGACAGCAACGGCGGAGAACGCTTCAGCGGTGCCGACCAGCGACGCGATTCCGCCGAGGACGGGGCCAAGATCGCACCGCCGATGGCAAAGGCCATCGTGCGGCCGATCACGGCGCCGCGCCGGTTGGCGGGCGCGACCGCCACCAGCCAGCTCAGCATCGCTGTCCAGGAGCACGCGCTGCCGATGCCCTGTGCCAGGCGAGCCGCGTCGAGCAGCACGATCGATCCGGCGAATCCGAATGCGACCGAGGTCACCGCGACCAGCGTCATGCCGAGGGACGCGGTTGCTTTCGGTCCTATGCGCGCAGTGAGCAGTCCGCTCGGAAGCCCTCCGAGGAGCACTCCGACCGGGTACGCCGCCGCGAGCACCCCGGCCCCGGCCTTCGAGAGGTCGAAACGGTCGGCATAGTGGGGGAGAAGCGGCGTGAGCGCGGCGAAGAACATCGTGTCCACGAACACGATGGCGCTCGCCAGCAGGAGGACTCGGCGCATGGCGCCATCACGCTATCGAGACAGGGGAGTGAGCCCCCGTTCAGGGCTCGCGTTCGGGTTCCGTCCAGGACGCGAAGCCGGGTTGCCCGGGAGTGCGACCGGCGAGAAAGGCGTCGAGACCCTCCTGGCCCTCGTCGCTCGCCCGGCGCTCGGCGATGCGGCGCTCCGTCTCGAGCGCGTCGAGAGGTGCGTCCATGACGAGTCGCTTCGCGTGCCGCACCGCGTCCGGAGCCGACGACAGGATCTCGCCAACGATCGAGTCGACGGCCTCGTCGAGTCGGTCGGCGGGCACGACCTCGTGGACAAGGCCGATGCGAAGGGCGGTGACCGCGTCGAAGCGTTCCCCGGTCAGGAAGTAGCGGCGGGCGGCACCGGGGCCGATTCGCGCGATCACGAACGGTGAGATGACCGCCGGGACGAGGCCGAGCTTGACCTCCGTGAAGGCGAACACGGCGGCGGCGTCGGCCACGACGGCGTCGCAGCACGAAACGATGCCAGCACCGCCTCCGAGCGCATGACGTTGCACCCTCGCGACGACAGGGACGGGACAGCGGTCGACGGCTTCGAGCATCCGCCGAAGCCGGCCGGCCTCCTCGACGTTCTCTTCGGAGCGAAGCCGGGCCGAGGCGCGCATCCACTCGACATCGGCACCGGCGCAGAAGCTGTCGCCACTGCCGGCGAGCACGACGGCGCGCGCGTCGCCGACGTCCTCGAACGCCTCGGTCAAAGCGCCGATCAGTTGCCCGTCGAGGGCGTTGCGCCGCTCGGGCCGGGCGAGAGTGACTCGAAGTACCGACCCGGCACGCTCGACACGGAGAGGGGCAGCGCCGGTCATGGAGGGAAGCTAGCGAGAGTGGGGGCTGCGGGCGGGCTCCTCCTCCCCCCGCAGCCCCCGATACTCAGAGGACGGCGATGTAGAAGGCGTGGTCCTCGAGGTTGAGGTCGGACTGCGACTGGGTGAAGACGGCCACGGTGCTCGTGTTGTTCGAGAATGCGCATGTGGCGCCCTCGGGTGCTCCGCCGCAGATGGCGGTCAGCCAGGCACCGCGGAAACCGCTGTCACCGTCGCGGAACGCCGAGGTGACGATGATGGCATGGCCCGTGACGGACGAACCGAAGTTGATGTAGTAGGCGCCGCTGGCGGGCGCGTGGCTCATCCCGAGGTTGAGACCGGCCGACTGTTTGATGATGTTCCCGTCCCTTCCGATGAGCGCCCAGCGCGCGTCCGACCCTGCCCCTGCAGGTCCTGCCGGGCCGGATGGACCCGACGGGCCCTGAGCTCCCGGCGACCCGGGCGGCCCGACCGGCAGTTGACCCACCCTGAAGTCGGCCGCCACCAGCGTCCGGTCGGCGACCTTGGACGAGGTCACGGCGCCGGTGGCGATCTTCGAGTTCGTGACGGCGCCGGTGGCGATCTTCGAGTTCGTGACGGCGCCGAACTTGAGTTCCGTCGAGCCGACGCTGTGCGGCGGGAACGTCAGCTTGACAGCGGCGAAGCTCGTCCCTCCCAGCGCGACGAGGAGCGCAACCATGGCGACCACCATCGCGGGCGAAGGACGAAGAGACCTGAGAACGCTCACGTGGAGTCCCCCCTTGTCGGTCGTGGAACGATCAATGGTACGTGCCGGTCCAGACGGAGACGTCCTAACGGGCGAGGGATCAACCCCAGGGCGGGGGCTCGTACGGGCCGTCGGGCGGCGCACCGAACGTGATGAAGGTGAGGCCGTCGTCGCCCGCTTGTGGGCAGCGGACCGCCTCGGGGTCGAGCCGAACGAGCCGTCCCGGACGGAGGTCGATCTCGTCGCCGTCGACTCGCATGGTTCCGGAGCCCGCGATGATCAGGACGACCTCTTTGCGATGATCAGGACGACCTCTTCCTGACCGGTGGTCGTCTCGTCGTGCTCGAATCCGAGCGCGCCAGGTGGGAGCTCGATCCAGTTGAAGCCGAACGCCCGGGCGCCGAGCGCCTTGCGGGTCTTCCTGACGACACCGCCCGGGCCCTCGGCCGGGAGCTCGGAGACGTCGACGACGGAGTAGTTGGTCACTCGCCCTCCTCTCACATGCGGAACACGCCGAAGGTGGTGTCCGGGATGAACGCGTTGAGCGCGGCCGAGATTCCGAGCGCGAGCACGCGGCGGGTGTCGAGCGGGTCGATGATGCCGTCGTCCCAGAGGCGCGCAGTCGAGTAGTACGGGTTGCCTTCCACGTCGTACTTCTCCTTGATCTCGTCGGGATCGGCATCTCCCACCATCGTCAGGACCGTGGCCGCCTGCTCTCCGCCCATGACCGAGATCCGTGCATTCGGCCACATCCAGAGCTGTCGCGGACCGTACGCCCGGCCGCACATCCCGTAGTTCCCGGCACCAAACGACCCGCCGGTGACGACGGTGAACTTCGGCACATCCGCGCAGGCGACCGCCATCACGAGCTTGGCCCCGTCCCGTGCGATGCCGCCGGCCTCGTATTCCTTGCCGACCATGAACCCCGTGATGTTCTGCAGGAAGACGAGAGGGATCCGCCGCTTGCAGGCGAGTTCGACGAAGTGCGCCCCCTTGCGAGACGACTCCGCGAGAAGCACGCCATGGTTCGCGAGGATGCCGACGGGATAACCCTCGATCCGTGCGAACCCGCAGACGAGCGTCTCCCCGTAGAGGGCCTTGAACTCCTGGAAGCGGCTGCCGTCGACGAGCCGTCCGATGATCTCGCGCGGGTCGACCTGGTAGCGGAAGTCCTCGGGGATCAGTCCGTACAGGTCGGCTGGATCCGCGGCCGGCTCGTCGGACGCAGCGATCTCCCAGGGCGGCGCTGGTTTGCTCAGGCCCAGATGGCGGACGATCTGGCGACACAGTGCCAGCGCATGCTCGTCGGACGTGGCGTAGTGGTCCGCCACTCCGGAGATGCGGGCGTGGACGTCCGCGCCTCCGAGCTCCTCTGCGGTCACCTCCTGACCCGTTGCCGCTTTCACGAGCGGAGGGCCGCCTATGAAGATCGTGCCGGTGCCCTTGACGATCACCGTCTCGTCGGCCATGGCGGGCACGTACGCACCGCCGGCGGTGCAGGAGCCCATCACGCAGGCGATCTGGGGGATCCCCTTCGCCGACATGCGAGCCTGGTTGTAGAAGATCCGCCCGAAGTGGTCGCGGTCGGGAAAGACCTCTGCCTGGAGCGGGAGGAACGCACCGCCCGAGTCGACCAGGTAGAGGCACGGAAGACGGTTCTGCTCGGCGATCTCCTGGGCGCGGAGGTGCTTCTTGACCGTGATCGGAAAGTACGTGCCGCCCTTCGCCGTGGCGTCGTTGGCGACCACCACGCACTCCTGGCCCTCGATCAGGCCGATGCCGGTGACGATGCCCGCGCTCGGTGTGTCGCCGCCGTACATGTCCCAGGCGGCAAGAGCGGAGAACTCGAGGAACGCCGTGTCCGGATCGACGAGCCGGTCGATCCGCTCTCTGGCCGTCAGCTTGCCTCGCGAGCGGTGTCGCTCGAGGGCTTTCTCGCCGCCTCCCGCGGCAACCCGGTCGGTGCGCTCGCGGAGCTCGGCGACGAGCTGCTCCATCCGGGCGCGCCTGACGGCGAAGACATCCGAGTCCCGCTCGACCCTGCTCACGAACACGCCCACGACACTGAGCCTAACGCCGGCTGCGGTTCTTGCGGCGCAGGAAAGGAAGCCTTAGGCTGGCCGCGACAAAGGGGTGCGGGTGCGAGCTGGCTCGTGGTTTGTCTTGGCCGGAGCGATGGCCTGCCTGGCAGGAGCGCTCCTCGCTGGCGTCCAGACGAGCGCGACTGCGTCGCGGTTGGAGGACCGGCCGGAGCTCTCCCCGATCCACGCCACCTTCGACGAAGAGTTGAGGCTGACGACCTATGAGGTCAGGCTCACGAACCCGGATCCCAGCACGACAGTCTGGAGGTGGGACTTCACACCTCCTCCGGACGACACTTCGTGCAACAACTTCTCCGTCGCCACCGAGGCGCACGATGTCTCCACTGCCGGGTATCTGCACGGCGACCAGAACGGTTGTCATCACTCGGGGACGGATCACAACGTCGACATCGAGGTCACGGCGGTCACAGGCCCATACACGTGCAACGCCACGATTCACGGCACGACGCCGCACGACGGTCCGACACCCGAGCCATGTTTCCTGACGAACGGCACGCCGCCTCCGCCGCCTCCTCCTCCTCCGCCGCCATCGGCTCCACCGCCGAAGCTGACCCCGGATGAGAAGTCGAACCTCAGGTTCGCCGCAGCCGCCTCGGCGGGATTCGGAGTCGTGACGGGGATCGGGGCCATCGTTCTCACGTTCATCCCCAGTCCGGACCCGTTGACGAAGGGGGGAGCCGGCTTCTGCTACCTGGCGGCCGCGGGGGAATTCGGCATCGCGGCTGCGGCCCTTCACAAGGCCAAGGATCCGCCCGACCCGAACTACAAGCAGCTCGCCAGGCTAGGCTTTCCCCGTTGGCCGGTGGCGAAGCCCGGGCCTGGGTTGACCAAGCAGGAGGTTGCAGCCGAGAACGCGCTCGCCACGAACACGACCCGGGTCGTGGGTTACGACACCGCGTTTCTCACGTCTCTCGAGCGCGCACAGGGCGCGAACGCTGCCGGGGACGGGGACTGGGACAGGGTGCAATCGCACGCCGCGGCCGGTTTCGCGCGCGCCGAGGCGAAGCTTCTCGACGCGCGCCCGCCGCTCGAAGCAGCACTTCGCCAAGCCTTCGAGTCGGCGGTCACGCGTGTGCAGGTAAGCGTCGCTGACGCCAGGAAGGCTGCCGGGCGAGTTTTCCAGAGCGGACTGCCGCCGTCCTTCGTCTCGCTGCTGCGCGCCTTCGGGCTCAGTACGCAGGAGATCGCATCCGTGCGAACCCAGATGGCGGGAGTCGCGCCCTCGAAGGTGGCCGGCGACTTGGCGGCGAAGCTCGCGGTCCCGGCTCAAGCGGCCGCCGAAAGGAAGAGCGCGGGGATTGTGAGGCAGATCGCGGCGCGGCTCGAGAAGCGCTAGGACTGGGGGAGGACAAGCTCGAGCACGCCCTCGCCGGTGTCCACGAAGCTTCGCCGGCCGTAGAAGTCGAGCGCGCGCCGGTTGTCGGCCTCGACCACGATCTGAAGGCGGGCGACGCCTTCGGAGATCGCGTATCCCTCGGCGTAGTCGACGAGCTGGTTGCCAATCCCCTCGTGCTCGTGGCGGGGACTGACGAGGAGCTGCTCGATTCGCATCGTGTCGCCGTCGCGGTCGAGCGCGACGTAACCGGCGCGGTCTCCTTCGATCTCGGCCACGAACACCGTTCTCGTCTCGAGCACCTCGAGCGCAGCCCGGTCGCTCCACGTCTCCTGGCCGCCGAACGACTCGCGAGCCAGGCTGAAGAGCAGGCTCTCGTCGTCTGCCCGGTAGAGCCGAATCGTGGCCTTCCGGTACGGCACGTCCCCCGGAGTCTACGCCCGGGTCAGCGCGCTCTGCGAAGGGCCGACTGGATCGCGGGATCTCTCGGCGAGAGCCGTTTGGCGAGCAGGAGCTCTCGCCGCGCCGCTTTCGTGTCCTTGTCGTTCAGATACGCGAGACCCAGGAGGTAGTGCACCTCGACATCTCCAGGTTGCTTCGAGACCGCCTGCTCGAGCGGGACGATGTCGCCTGGAGATGTGGCCAGCGCCGCCTGTGCGAGGAGCGGGCCGATCGAGATTGGATCGAGGCGCCGTGCCCAGTGAAGGCTGCTCGACGCCGCCGTCGGGCGCTCGCCGTAGGCGTCGTCGGTGAACCGGGCCGAGAGCCACGGTGGCGCGAATCCGACGACGGCGATCGCGGCCACGGCGATCCCACTAGCCAGGGCGATCCGCCCGGGAAGCTGGCGCCACGTGCTCCGGGACGCTCCGATGCCGACGAAGACGAGCGCTGTCAGCCCGACAGATGGGATCGTCCAGACCCAGTCGACCGCGGTATGCACGGCGAAGTAGACGCCCGACGCGAAGAGCGACGCCGCGAGGAGCGGTGGCCGCGTGCGCCTCGTCACCGCGGCAAGCCCGTACGCGCCGGCCCCGACGAGCAGCAGGAATCCGATGATGCCGGTCTCGCCGAGTGCGTCGAACTCGATCGAGTGGGCTCGCTCGGGTGTTTCGGTGGAGCGGCCTTGCTCGAGGTAGTCGGCGGCAAAACCCCGGCCGCCGACGCCTGCGAGCGGGTGTCGCTTGAAGTCGAGTATCGCGACGCGGTAGTAGTCGTAGCGATTCGAGCCGAGCGACGTGAAGTGGCTTGCCGTTCTCTTGTAGTCCGGCGGCTTCTGGAACGACTCCCAGCGCTGCTCGGCGAACCGGAGCGGATGATGGACACGGGCGATGAAGACGCCGACACCCACAAGCAGCGCAAGGCCTACGACGGCCGATAGGGCGACGCGGGTCAGGCGCAGCTGACTTGAGGACAGGCTCCAGCGCTCGTCTCCCAGGGCGTAGACGAGACCGAGCACCACGGCGATTCCGGTGAGAGTCAATGTGATCGTTCCGGCCCGATGGATGGTCGCGAGCTGGGTGGCGTTTGATGCGCGATACGGGGCGGTCAGTGCGCTCGCGCCCGCTCCGACGAGGACGGCAACCACCGCGCTCGGCACGATCGCCCGCAGGCGCTCCCGCGAGACGAGAAAGAAGGCGAGTCCGGAGACGGCGAGGCCGAGAGCGCCTCCCTTGCTCTGCGTCATCACCCAGACCGAGACCATTGCGGTGGCTCCGCCGAGCGCCAGCGCCCGGGCGACGGCAGGGAGTCGGCGCTCGGCCGAGAGGGCGATCGCCGGCCAGAAACCGACAAGGAACAGAGCTGCAGCGCCGTTCCAGTAGGAGATCGGGAAGTCGAGGCGGTTCTCGAGATAGACGTCGAGGATGCGTGAGGCACCTCGCACCTGGATCGCCGTCACGACCGCGAGCACCGACAGCGCGAGCACGCCGATGACGAGGGCGGCCATCCGGTCGGCGTGGGTGCGAAGCGTGAGAACAGGCGTTGCGAAGGCAATGGCATAGAAGAGGGTGAGCAGCGCGTCGTCCCGGGCCAGTGACGGGAGAGGGCTCCACGCGATGGATGCCGCCGTCCAGAGGCCGAAGCCGACGAGCAACGACAGCGCGATCCACGGGCGCCTGCTCGGGGCCATCGCGGAGCCGGACAGGAGGACGGCAACGAGGCAGAGGGCACACACGAGCGCGTACGGCAGCCAATCCGAGGCGTCGATCGAGCCGTTCGTCCTCCAGGCGAGCGCCCAAGCGATGCCGACCACGACTGCCGTCGGCAGGACGCGGAGCAGGGTTCCAAGCTCCAGGAAAGGGCGTTCGCGGTCGATACCTGACGTGTCGGCTCCGCGAGCCCCGGACTCAAATGCCCGGCAGGCATCTTTCCCAGCAAATCTGCTGTTTCCTCGACTGACTGGCCGGGCCTATTGACGTTTGTGCGAAAACGCGAACACTGAGAGCAGAGGGATCTTTGGGAGAAGGATCCCGCTGCGAACAGGAGGAATCGGATGAATCGCGCACGGATTACCGCGCTCGTCGCTGTCGGCGCCGTCTCGCTTGCGGTTGCGTCGGCTGCGCAGGGCGCGACGCCAAGGCAGATCTACAACGACTACGCGACGCACGGCACGCTCACGCAGCACTACTCGAAGGCCGATCTGCAGCGCGCTCTGAGGAGCACGCTGATGATGGGATACGGTCACGGGCACACACCGGCGCCGACCATTCACCAGGTCATCACGCCGCCGGTGCAGCCGCAAGGAGGACTTCCCTTCACAGGCATGGATCTCGGCCTGATCACCTTCGGTGCTGTGATGTTGCTCGCGTTCGGCGGGCTCATGCGACGCTTCGCTCGGGCCAGGACGTAGGAACTCTCGCCAGCAACACCGTGAGCGGCTAGAGGAGCCCCGTGGAGACGGCGGTGCAGACCGCACAGCCTGAGGCCGTCCAGAGCGCGACGGTCTTCGTCGAGCCGCGGCGCAGGGCACAGCTGCGTCCAGAGACGGCGTGGGTGCTCGCGCGGTTCACTGTCGACTGCCTCATGCTCCTGCTCGCCGCGGGCGCAGCGCTGCTCGGCCGGCGGTTTGCCGAGGCGGAGATCCCCTCGGCTGGCTGGATCGCGACCTTCTCGGTCGCATGCCTGATGTTCTACGCCGCTCGGGGGCTGTATGCACACCGGCTGCGGCTTCACCTGCTCGACGACGTCCGGCGCGTTGTCGTCTCGACCGTCTTCGCCACCGCGATCGTCATCGCTGCCGAAGCCATCCTCCGCGATCCGAACTCGATCGCCCTCGGAACGCTTCGCCTCGCCGGATTCGCTTGCGCATACGTCGCGGCGGGCCGCGTGGCACTCTCCTGGACGCGGCAGAGGGCACGGACCGAAGGCGAGACTCTCCGGCCGACGTTGATCGTGGGGGCCGGCAAGATCGGATGCGTCGTCGCGCGGCGGCTGCTCTCGGCGCCGGAGGTCGGCTTGCAGCCGGTTGCGTTCCTCGACAAGGAGCCGCTCGTCGACACGCGTCGGGAGGTCGGCCTTCCCGTCGTCGGGGCGAGCTGGGATCTCGACGAGGCGATCGAGCGGTTCGGAATCCAGCAGGTGATCGTGACCTTCTCGACGGCGCCCGACGAGGTGCTGCTGCGGCTCGTGCGGCGCTGCGAGGAGCTCGAGATCCGCGTCTCGGTGGTTCCACGCCTGTTCGAGCGGATGCCCGAGCGCTACTCGATCGACCACGTGGGCGGCATCGCGCTCGTCTCGCCGCGGCGCGCGGATCCCAGAGCGTGGGAGTTCGTCGTCAAGTACGCGATCGACCGCGCGGTCGCTGCACTCGTCCTGCTGGTGCTCTCTCCGCTTCTCCTCCTGATCGCACTCGCGGTGCTTCTGACGATGGGGCGCCCGATCTTCTTCCGCCAGACGCGTGTCGGGCGCGACGGCAGGAGCTTCGACATGCTCAAGTTCCGCTCAATGAGGCCCGGCGAGGGCGAGTCGCCGTACCTGTACGTCGTTTCCGAGGATGCAACCGGTCCCGGTGGGGTCGAGGGCGAGGACCGTCGCACCAGCGTGGGCGCATTCCTGCGCCGATCCTCGTTGGACGAGCTGCCGCAGCTCTTCAACGTGCTCAAGGGGGAGATGAGCCTCGTCGGCCCGCGACCCGAGCGGCCCGAATACGTCACCGAGTTCGAGCAGACCGTGTACCGCTACGGCGACCGTCACCGGGTCAAGTCAGGCATCACGGGCTGGGCACAGGTGCACGGCCTGCGTGGGCGCACGTCGCTGGCCGATCGCGCCGAGTGGGACAACTTTTACATCGAGAACTTCTCCCTCTGGCTCGACTTCCGGATCGCGCTGATGACGGTTGGCGCGATTTTCGGCTCCTTCCAGTCCGTCGAGTGAGAGGAAGCTCTCCGTGACCATCGAGCACACGAGCACCCGATACGAGAGCGAGCGAGCGTTCCACGACACGCTTGTCGAGAGCGGCGAAGGCAGGAGCGCAGACCGCTTCTACGCGATCAATGCGTCGAGCTGGGGATGCTTCCGCTCGAAGCTCCTTGCCGAGGTAGCCGCGTTCGCGGAGGATCGTGCGCCGGACATCCTCGAGTACGGGTCGGGAGCCGGGGCGTATGCCTCGATCGCGCTGGCGGAGGCCGGTTACGCGTCAGTCGGAATCGACATCTCCGAGGCCAGCGTGCAGGCGGCACGCGCCCGGGCTGAGCGGGACTTCCCGGAGGTCGACACACGGTACGAGGTGATGAACGCCGAACAGCTCGACTTTGACGACGACTCGTTCGACATCGTCTGCGGAAACGGCGTCATCCATCATCTGGATCTCGACCGTGCCTACGGCGAGGTTGCCCGAGTGCTGCGTCCGGGTGGAACGGCGCTCTTCGCCGAGCCGCTCGGACACAACGCGCTGATCAACCTCTATCGACGACTGACGCCCGAGCAGCGCACCGACGACGAGCATCCCCTTCGTCGGCCAGACGTCCAACTCGCGGACGCCTACTTCGGTCGCGTCGAAGCCTGGTATTTCCATCTCTTCGTGCTTCTGGCGGTGCCGTTGGCACGCTCTCCGCTCTTCGATCCCGCCCGCCGCGCGCTCGACCGGATCGACTCGGAGCTCTTCCGCTTGCTGCCACCCGCGCGCCGGCAGGCCTGGCAGGTCGTGCTTCGGCTCACCCTGCCGCGCTAGCGACGGAAGAGCGACCGCAGCCGCCAAGCGGCGGAAGGATCCGGGCTCGGGGGAGGAGCCGGTGTCTCGGCAGGCTGAGCGGGTGGGGTGGGAGCGGCAGCGGGAGGTTGCTCGAAAACCGACGGCCGGCGGGCACGGGCGCGCTCGATGTCGCCGCGAATGGCCGCACGCATGTCGTCGATGTGGCTCTTCTCAGGCATCTCAAGCGAGCGTTCGCCGCGACTCGGCGATCTCCTTGCTGGCCGGCGAGAGGTTATTCGGGCCAGGCGCGGCGCCGCCAGTACGCCTTGACGGCGAGGAACGCGGCCGTCGCATACGCGTAGCCGATCAGCAGGTCGACGATGTAGTGATTCCCCGTATAGACGACCGAGAACGAGAGCGCGAGCGGGTAGAACGCGGCCACGATCGCGATCGGCCAGCGCCACCGGGTCCGCCAACCGAGGCTGGCGACGAACAGGAAGACGAGGAACGCGTAGCCGCCGTGCAATGACGGGATGGCGGCGTACGGGTTGCTCTGGATCACGCTCGAGAGCGAGACGCTGTTCGGAACCGCCGACCAGGGACCGTCGTCGATCTTCGTCACCGTCGGGATCAGAAGGGCGCGACCGGCTGCCCAGGGCGGCGCCGCGGGGAAGAGGAGAAACGTGATCGCCCCGGCGAACGAGAGCACCAGCATGCTCGAGGCGAAACGGAAGAAGAGGGCGCGTCGGCGGAGCCAGAGGATGAACGCAAGCAGCGGCGGCACGACGAAGTGGAGCTTGGCGACGTCGAACAGGAGCCTGTCCCACCAGTGCAGCGTGCCGCTCCACCACCAGTGCTGGAGCTCGACGGTTGGGACGTAGCCGCCGAACACCCACTTCTCGAGGCGGAGCTGCGGCAGGTAGAAGGGTTCCGGACGGATCACGTGCGCCAGACCGCGAAGCTCGCCGTAAAGGAGCATCAGCAGCGCGAACGAGCCAAAATCGCGCAGATAGACCCGGCCTCGCCTGAGCACGAGCGCGGGCACGAGCAGGATGAGGAGGTAGCGATCGGCGGTCAGCGACAGGCCGAACAGCACGAGCGCGACCGCGAAGGCCGCCGCGAGCGCGAGCCCGGCGAGGATCGCAGTCCGGCGGTCGACGTCGGCACATGGTGGGCCCCAGCGCTTTTCGCGCTCGGCGTCGCGTGCCTGGCCGTCCTCGTGCGTCTTCCCTTCTTGGGCGCGCCACTGACGGCGGACGAGGGCGGGTATGCCGAAGCGGCCAGGCTGTGGGAGCGCTCCGACACCCTCTACCGAGACGTCTGGGTCGACCGTCCACAGGGGCTCGTACTGGTCTTCCGGGCGGTTCTCCACGTCGGCGACTCTCCAGACGTCCTTCGTGCGATGGCCGCGATCGTCGCCGCGCTCGCGGTGGCGGCGACGATGTTGGTCGCGTTCCGGGTCGCGGGGAGGATAACGGGCTACGCGTGTGGTCTGCTCATGGCAACGGCGGGATCGTCGCCATTCCTCGAGTCGTTCACCCTCGCCGGGGAGTTGATCGCTTCACTCGCGGCGATCCTCTCGCTGCTCGCGTTCGTGACGTACCTTCGCGACCGGCGGCTCCGCTGGCTCGTCGTCGCCGGGTTGCTCACCGGCTGCGCAGTGATGGTGAAGCAGTCCGGATTCGACGCCGGACTCGCTGCGGTCGCCTTCCTCGTCTGGACGGAGCGGCGGCGTGCGCTTCGATCGGTAGCCATCCTGGTCGCCGCCGCCGCCGTTCCCGTGGTCGCCGGAGCCCTGGCAGCCGTCGACCTCCACCGCTGGTGGTTCGCAGTCGCTGGTTACCGGGGCGAGGGCGACTCGATCGTGACGGGTTCGCTCGTCCATCGACTCGACCTTCTCGTCCAGTCCCTCCCGGGAGCTGCGAAGGGGCTCGGTCTGCTGGTCATCCTCGCCGCGATCGGATGGCGCCGCTCGCCGCTCCTCATCCGTCTCTGGCTCGGTGCGGCGCTCGTCTGCGTCGTCGGGGGCGGCAACTTCCACTTCCACTACTACCTCCAGCTCGTTCCGCCGCTCTCGATCCTGGCCGGCGTCGGGGTCGCTGACCTCGTTCGGCGCCGGGCGCGCGTCGCCACGGCCCTCTGTGCAGCAGCCGCGGTCGCAACTGCGGTCGTCACGGTGCCGCTCTGGTTCGAGAGCGGTGCGGCGCAGGCGAGGGCCGTCTGGCCCAAGGACGGACATCTCGTGCACGACGGTGCCGTCGCTCGCTATGTCGCAGCGCACACGGCGCCTGGACAGAAGGTGCTGGTGATCTGGGCGGCCGCGAACGTCTACTACCTCGCCGACCGGGCGCCGGCGACTCCGTACATGTGGCAGCGGAACGTCGAGTCGATCCCGGGAGTGCTCGAGCAAGCTCGTGATGTGATCTCGCGTCGGCGCGCGGCACTTGTCACGGTGATACAGAAACCGAGCGCCGTCGATCGCACCGGCCAGACGCGGCGGCTTCTCGAGTGCAACTACCGGCAGGTCGCCGACGTCGCGGGCGTTGCGATCTACGCCCCGCGAGCCGCGAGCGCAACCTGCCGGCGGACCGAGCTCAGATCGTCTTCCCCGTGATTGCTAGCCGAAGAACGCGCGTGCGACGTCGTACCACTCGCGCGGCACGGTCCTCAGCTGGGCAACCGCATCGGATAGCGGAATGTCGACGATGTCGTCCCCCCGGAGGGCGACCATGCGACCGAAAGCTCCGGTCTGGACGAGGTCGGCCGCTTCGAGCCCGAACCGCGTGGCGAGCACCCGATCGCGAGCGGTCGGTGTGCCGCCGCGCTGGACGTGTCCGAGCACCGTCACCCGGGTCTCGAACCCCGTGCGGCTCTCGATCTCGCGGGCGAGCGACTCACCGACCCCACCGAGTCGGACATGGCCGAACTGGTCGAGCTCGGCGTCCTGTGTCACCTCGTGCTCCTCTCCCGATGCGTATGTCAGCCTGTACCCCTCGCTGACGACGACGATCGAGAAGTCCTTGCCGCGGTGATGCCGCTTCTCGATCTCCGCGCAGGTCTCCTCGACGGTGAGAGGGTGCTCGGGGATGAGGATCACGTCGGCGCCGCCCGCGATGCCGGCCGTGACGGCGATCCAGCCCGTGTGCCGACCCATCACCTCGACGACCATGACCCGGTTGTGTGACTCGGCCGTCGTGTGCAGACGGTCGATAGCTTCGGTGCAAATGGCAACCGCGGTGTCGAACCCGAACGTGTAGTCGGTCCCGGACAGGTCGTTGTCGATCGTCTTGGGCACGCCGACCACCGGCAGGGAGTGCTCTTTGTGAAGCCGGGCGGCGACGCCCAGGGTGTCCTCGCCGCCGATCGCGACGAGCGCGTCGAGGTTCTGTTCGAAGTGCGCGATCACGCGCTCGACGCCACCGTCCACCTTGTACGGGTTCGTACGACTCGTGCCGATGATCGTTCCGCCGCGCGGGAGGATGCCCGAGATGTCACGGCGCCCTAGCGGGCGCAGGTTGCCCTCGACGAGACCGCGCCAGCCCGAGACCACGCCGACCACCTCGTGGTCGCGGTCGAGCGTGCGGCGGGCGACAGCCCGGATGACGGCGTTCAGCCCGGGGCAGTCGCCGCCGCCGGTCAGGACGCCGACTCTCATGCTCTGGACGATAACTGGCCCGAATCGGTCCGTGAGTCGATCATGGACCGCGCCGCATGAGCGTGTGCAGGCGCTGGAGGAGGTTGTGGCGACCCGAACCAGGGTTCGCCTCGCGCCGCCACTCGTCGTAGCTCGGCAGCCTTCCGTCCTTCCTGGCGGCCAGCACGCAGCCGGTATGGGCGTGGCGTCGGCGCTCGGTGTCGCCTTCGGGTGAGATCAGGACGTGGTCGCTCATCGCGTGCAGCAGACCGCCGCAGAGCGGACAGCGGTAGGTGGACGGCTTGCGGCTGCGTACCCGTCGGACGGACCACCAGCGGGCCTGCCCGTCGCCAGGCACCGCGGTCAGGCGTCGGCGTCGAGGCCGATCGCCTCGAGCGCGGCTGCGAGGTGTGGGTAGTCGCGGACGTGCACGACGCGTCCGTCGCGGACCGTGACGACGGCCGCGTACCGGCCGACCGTGAAGTAGCGTCGCGTCTGAAGCGGCCGGTCGTCGGAGACGTCGCGCTCGATTCCCGCGACGCGGAACGAGATCGCGACGCGATCGCCGACTCCGGCGCATCGCTCGATCTCGAGCCTGTGCCCGTCTGCGAATCGCTCGGCGATGATGCCGAGGACGTCTTCCCGACCCGTCGAGCCCTCGGGCTCGACACCGGTCCATTCGATGTCGGGGTCGAGCATCTGCGAGACGGTGTCGAAATCGCCCTCGACGAAAGCGCGGTATCCGCGGAGGACGAGCTCGACGTTCGCCTGACTCACGTCCGAAACCGTACTAGCGGTCGACCCGCAAGGGCATCCCTGCGGGTTGCTTCCCCTATTGAAGTTCTCGACGACCGCCGATAGAGAGGCCATGGAATCAGTGGATCGCGAGATTCTCGACGGGTACCGCGAGGTGGCGGCTGCGCTATTCGAGCCGCCGATGCCGTCGCCGCGCGAGCGCGAGCTGCTGAGGATGATGGCTGACGGCCTGACGGACGCTGAGATCGCGGAGCAGCTGTCGATCTCGGCGAAGACGATGCGCGGCCGGCTCCATTCGCTCCGGATCAAGCTGCAGGCACGAACCCGGACGCACGCGATTGCGATCGCGTTCCGCCGCGGCCTGCTCGAGATCGATCGGCGCCGCGACGGCGGGCCGCACGGCGATCCAGCCTAGCGACAGCCACTGCGCCAAAACGATCTCCTCCTTTGCACGTGCGACCCTTGTCCGGCACCATGCACGCAAAGGAAAACTGTTCGAGACCGGACAATTGCACCGAAAGGAGACGCATGGTGTCGTCCCGCCTTCGGCGTGTCGCGATAGTTGCTGGGGGATCGCTTTGCCTCGCGGCGCTGGCCGCGGTGGCGGCCGTGTCCGCTCTTGCCGCAGGGCCAATCGGGCCCAGCAGGCACGTATTGCCGGGCACGAAGCCGTCGTGGACAGCCGCGGTTCCGAAGACCGGGAGCGTGCCTTCGAGCGAGATCGTGCGCGCCAGGGTGTGGCTGACTCCGCGGAACGCTGCGCAGCTCGACACGCTGGCGAAGGCCGTCAGCAGCCCCACGAGCTCGCAGTACCGGAAGTTCATCTCGGCCGACGAGTACCGGGCGCAGTACGCTCCGACCACCAGTCAAGTCGCCTCGGTGTCGCAGTGGCTCACCCATTCGGGTTTGAGCATGACCGCGATCGGACCGGGCAACCACTACCTGGCCGTCTCGGGAACAGCAGCTTCTGTCAACGCGGCGTTCGGCGTCCAACTCGGGACGTACCTCGTCAACGGGAAGCAGACGCGCGCCCCTAGCGCCGACGTGTCTGTCCCCGACTCGGTCGCAGGCCTCGTCTTGGCCGTGACCGGTCTCACCCCCTTCGGGCACCATGTCAAGCACGCCGATTTCGGTGCCCCCGACGCTTTCGTCAACGGCGCGCAGTGCTCCGGCTACTACGGGCAGCGCGGAGGCTTGGACCTGCCCACCTTCAACGGCAAGCAACTGCCGTACAGCCCATGCGGCTACGTGCCGAGCCAGCTGCGCAGCGCCTATGGCGCCAACACCATCGGCCCCGGCACGGGAGTGACGGTTGCTTTCACCGACGCCTACGACGCCCCGACCCTCCTCGCAGACGCAAACGAGTACGCCACCCGGCACGGCGATCCCCCGTTCGCCGGGGGCCAGTTCCAGGATCTGAGCGTTCCCGAGGACGCGTCGACCGACGAAGACTGCGGCGGTACCGGCTGGTACGGAGAGCAGGCGACCGACATCGAGGCGATCCACGGTATGGCGCCGGCTGCCAACGTGCTCTACTACGGAGCCGCGAGCTGCTTCGACGACGATCTGGACGCGGCGCTTGCTCAGGTCGTCAGCGACAACAAGGCGTCGATCATCACGAACTCGTGGGGGGAATACATGTTCGTGAGGGTCGACGGCGTCAGCTATCAGGTGATCGACTCGACCCAGATCGCCGCGGAGGAGTCGATGTTCAAGCAGGGCGCCGTGCAGGGGATCGGTTTCTACTTCCCGTCCGGCGACGATGGCGACGCCCAGGAAGTCACGGGTTACAAGCATCCCGAGTGGCCGACCGGGGATCCGTGGGTCACCTCCGTCGGGGGCACATCGCTCGCGATCGGGAAGGCAGGAAGCCGCGTCTTCGAGACGGGATGGGGAACGGCGAAGTACCTCCTGTCAGGCGACGGGCACAGCTGGGACGTGGAGTTCCCCTTCCTCTACGGCTCGGGTGGGGGCTTCAGTCAGATCTTCCCGCGGCCGTGGTACCAGATCGGCGCCATCCGGCCATTCCCAATGGGCCGTGGTGTCCCTGACATCGGCGTTGACGGCGACCCGACGACGGGGATGCTGATCGGCGAAACGCAGCTCTTCACCCTCGCCAGCCGATTCGGCCCGCCGGGTGTCCGGTACGGCGAGTACCGCATCGGTGGCACGAGCGTCTCGGTGCAGCTCTTCGGAGCAATGCAGGCCGTCGCGGAAGGAGCCGGCGGAGGGCGGATCGGCTTCGCCAACCCGCTGATCTACTCCCTGTACCGGAAGCCGGGCGTGTACTTCGACGTCACGCCGCAGGGGGATCCGGGCAATGTCCGCCAGGACTATGTCAACGGTATGAATGCCGACGACGGCATTCTCAATACGGTCAGGACGTTCAACCAGGACTCCTCGCTGGCGACGGGGCTCGGATGGGACAACGTCACGGGCGTGGGGGCTCCGACCTCCCGCTACCTGAGTGTCGTCGCCAGCATCCTGCACTGAGAGCTGACGAGCTTCGGCCGGGGTGCGCCGCCGCGCGAGCGCATCCCGAGTCGGTGATGCTGGGATCAGCGTTCCCTACCGGCCGATCGGGCACCCTGGAGCGGAAGCTCGAGTTTGCGCCGGGGGGTGGTCCAGGCGCCCCGCCTGCGACCGAGATACTGCGCCGTCGCCGCGACCGAGGCGACGATGTCGATGGCGAAGAAGGCGACCGTGCAGAGCTGGAACACCGGCAGCTGGCTCCTCACGCCTCCCTTGAGCAGCGCAACGGTCACTTCGATCCCCCGGAGCGCGAGGTAACCGACGGGGAGCCAGAACGGCAGCCAGCCGGCGGCGGCGAGGCCGGCGGTGGCGAGAAGCGAGAGGCGATCGGCGTATCCTGCTGCCATCAGCCAGGTTTCGATGCGCTGGACCGGCGAGACCTTGCCATGGCCTGCTGCTCGACCGGCGTCGAAGGTGTTCCCCGCCCACCGGGCATGTTGTCGCCAGTAGTCCCGGAGCCGGTCGACGACGTGGTTGTCGGCGAGCGCCTTCGGGTCGAAGCGCAGGCGCCAGCCGAGTCGCACCAACGAGACCGTTGCGATCAGATCCTCGCCCGTCGCGTTCGGCGGAAACCCACCGATCTGATCGAACGCGGTCCGCCGGTACGCGCAAAATCCGAGGGTTGGCGGGTTGAGGTTCAGCCTGTCCTTGCCGGCGGAGGTGACGAGCTGAGTCATCCATGTCTCGACCGCCGCGTAGCGCGCGACGGGGCTGGCAAGTGCGTTCGCCGGGTGCATGTAGCCGCTGACCGCTCCGACACGGGGGTCTGCGAAGGGCGCTACCAGGTGGCGCAGGCAGTCGGGACGAGGCTGGAGATCGGCATCGCAGATCACGATCACGTCGCAGTGGCCTGCAGCCGCGATGCCCGCGTTCAACGCGGCGGCCTTGCCGACCCGGCGTGGGAGCGGTAGCACGGTGGTTTGCGGACGTCCCTGGCCGAAGCGTTCGAGATCGGCGCGCGTCGAGTCGGTCGAGCCATCGTCCACGATCACCGTTCGCAGCAGCTCTGCCGGATAGTCGAGCGCATCAACGGCCGCCAGCAATCGCGGCAGGACAATCGACTCGTTCCTGGCGGCGACGACGAGGGCGACGGTAGGTAGCTCACCCGGGGGAGGCGAGGGACGGTGTGGAAGAAGCGAAGCGCCGACCAGGAGGATGCGCCGCGCGCCGAATATGCAAAGAGTGGCTGCCGCACAGGCGACCACGACGGTGTCTATGTACGCCGCCACTGGAAAAGCTTACGGTAAGAACGAAGGCGCCAAGGCTGGACCTGGTGTTTTCAGATCGGCACTCTCGAGATGCGAACGGCGAAATCGTGACAGGTCGACCCAACGCGAATACCGACGGCGACCAGTTTCGGGCGCTCTGGAGCGTCGGGCTCGCAATCCGTGGCTTCATGCTGCGCACGGGGCAAGGACCGCTTCGACCCGTCTGGTCGCTCGCGTACTGGCTCCTTCTGCGGGGTGTAGCTGCGTGGCTTCGCAGGCGCACCGCGGCGGCCGTCTACGTCGGCGGCACCTTCGGCGCGGGAGAGCCTGTCTACGGCATCTCGGACGTGGACATGATCGCGGTCGTACCCGCAGACGCCGGACAACCCGGGCAGGCCCATGCCCGAGTCAGGGAACGGTGGCACGACCTCTGCCGCCGGCTCGGGCCGGTCTCGTGGGTGGTCAGCGAGGTGTACGTCTACGAGGACGCCGAGCTCAAGGATGCGACGGCGTCCACCTGCCTGACCTACGGTCTAAACGGCGGTTCTGCCGCCCCGGCGGTCTTCTTCGGGCGCCGTCGGCCTGGGGACGAGGGGGTTCTCCTCGTCCGACCAGGGCTGTGGGCGACACGCGATTGGCGTCTGGTCGCCGGCAGCGATCTCCGGCCCGCCGGCGTCGTCGACCCGGCGCACCGACGGCTTGCGGCGTGGCTCGAGCTGCAGTTCTGGTGGCGTCTCGCCATCGCGACCTGCTGCGAGCCGGTCGAGCCGCACGCCGCGTACCTCTGCGTCAAGCTCGCCGCGGAACCCGCTCGGATCTTGCTGTGGCTCGAGCACGGGGAGCAGGTGCTCCCGCGCCGCGCGGTGCTCGAGCGGGCAGCCGAGCTCTATCCCGAGGAGGAGCACGGCCTGCGCCGCGCGCTCGAGCTGCAAGGGCAGCTCAATCGGTCGCCCGAAGCGCCTCTGGAGGAGTTCCTGCCCCTGTTCGTACGACTTTCGACGCGTGTGGCCGAGGTGGTCGCCGGCCAGATCTGCACCGCGGGCGCGACCGATGTTCGCCTGGTCGGCGATCGTCAGGCGGTCCCGGTCTTGCCCGGAGCGTCGCTCGAAAGCATCCCTCCAGGCTCGAGACCGCTTCCGCTCCTCGACTGGCGAGCCCGGGTCAGGCCACGGTTGGGAGACGAGGCGTTCGTGCTCCTCGGTAGTTCCCCGTCGAGCCCGGACCTCCTCGCGGGAGCCGCGAGGGAGTTCGCTCCTGGCGTCTACGCCGCTCTCGAGGGCGAAGGGCTACTCGTGCTGCCTGCCGCCTCTGGTGGCGCCAGTGAGATGCGTTCCGTTCAGTGTGCTGCGACCGATCCCGTCTCGTTTGCGCTGGTGGAAGGTCGCGACGTCGCAACCTTCCCGGACGTGCCCGGGTTATCGTCCCTCGATTCGGCTCGCCGGGCAATCGCCGAGCACCGTGCCTGGCTCGAGGCGAACGACGCCGAGCTTCGAGCCGGCACGACCGGGAGCGACGTGACGAGGCTGGTGATGCTCCTCTCCGCCGCACGCGCGACGTGCTTCGCCGAGAGCCTGCGGGAAGGCGATCCCGAGCTCGCGCTCACGCTCGAGGCGGCCGCCGAGCTTCTGAGTGCCCGCGACCCGGGCGCAGCGGTGGCGGTGGAGGAGGGATTCGCCGCGTACCGGGATGCGAGGATCGAGGGTCGCGCAGTGGCCAAGCGCACCGTGGCCGCACTCTACGACGTCGTCCGTCGATCCTCGATCGTCGCCGGGACGAGATGAACGGTTCGCCGATCCCGGTCCTCCTCGTGAGCCCGAGCGCGACGGCCGGCGGCGCCGAGCGTGCGCTCGCGGGTCTGGCCAGGCATCTTCCGCCGATCGGCTTCCGGCCGGTCGTGGCGCTGCTCGCGCGCGGGTCGGCCGAGGCGTGGCTGGAGGACGCCGGCTGCGAGGTCGAGATCGTCCCAGGAGGCGAGTGTCCAGCTGCTGCGGTGGCAAGCATCCGCCAGATCGCCGCTCGGGTCGGAGCCAAAGTCGTCGTCTCGAACAAGCAGCAGGGACATCTCGTCGGCGGCAAGGCCGCGGTGGAAGCCGGGATCCCGGCGATCTGGTGGCAGCACGACATCGCCCAGATCATCCCAGCGGACATGGAGACTGCCAGCGTGCCCGCAGCCGTCGTTGTGTGCGGCAGCGACCACGCTATCGAGGCCCAGCGACGACTGACGCCACAGGCGCCGATCGTGAAGATCCATAGTGGTGCCGCCGTTGAAGAGATCGCAGCACGGCGCGGAAGCGGGGCCGACATCCGGAGCTCGCTGGACTGGACCGACCGCAAGATCATCGGCATCGTCGGTCGCCTCGATCCATGGAAAGGGCAGGTCACGTTCCTCCGTGCCGCGCGCCTCATCGCGGACCGTCGGCCCGATGTCCGCTTCGCGGTCGTCGGCGGAGCGCTGATCGGCTACGAAGGGTCTTACCCGGACGACCTCCTCGCCCTGGCGGCAGAGCTCGGTCTCGCGGGCGATGTTCACTTCGCCGGCCACCAGGACGACGTCTATCCGTGGTTCGATGCGCTCGACGTCGCCGTTCACGCTTCCCAGGGCGAGCCGTTTGGCCTCGTCGTGGTCGAGGCGATGGCGCTCGGAACGCCGGTCGTTGCGTCCACACCAGGGGGCCCAGCCGAGATCGTCGAGCACCGGCGATCGGGTCTGCTGGTGCCAGCGAATGCCGAGGAACCGCTCGCGGCCGCGATCCTCGAGATCCTCGACGACCCGGCTCTCGCGGCCCGACTGTCCGTCAACGGTCAGCGCCGGGTGAAGCTCTTCACCGAACGGAGGATGGCCGAGCGCTTCGGATCCCTGATCCGTGAGGTGCTCGCCGGAAGACGAGTCTCGCTCCCATGAGCCTCGTAGCCGACGCAACGGCGACGATCTGGACATCGCAACGGCAGCCCCATGTCAGCGTCTTTTTTTGCAGCGCTGAAGGATCAGCGCCGCTGTTTGCTCGCCGACCTCTGACCAATTCGGGATCTTCCTCGCCTCGTCGAGCGCTGCTGCGCCCTTGGCTTTGGCCCGCGCGGGATCTGCGGCCGCTCGCAGCATCGTGTCCCTCAGCGACTCCACGTCGCCGGGCTCGAACAGCCAGCCGGCGGCGTCGCCTCTGAGCAGGCCGTCGTAGGGCGGCAACTCGGCGGCGATGACAGGCACCCCCAGCGAAAGCGCGAGGATCATCGAGCCCGACGTCCATACCTCGCTGCGCCCGAGCACGGCAGCGTCTGTGGCTTCGAAGAGTTCCCTGACACCGTCGTGCGGGACGCGGTCGAGCATCGCCCTGACGCGTGCGTCGGCGGCTGCGGCCGCCGTCACGGCGCGGGCCGACGTACCGTCTTCGATCCCGCCCGCCACGATCAGCGCGACGCCCGGATCGTCGATCGTCCGGAAGGCCTCCAGGACGAGGTGGATCGCCTTGTCGGGGCGTAGCGCGCCGAAGCAGAGGAATGTGAACGCATCGGGAGCGATACCCAACTCCCGCCGAACTTCGGCTCGAGGTCGGCCGGGTGGATAGATGCCCAGGTAGGACCCGTGCGGCACAACGTCGATGCGGTCAGCCGCACGACCGAATTCCCGACGAGCTCTTTCGGCGGTTGCCATGTCATGGGTGAGGAGGAGATCGCAGTTGCGCGCGAGGAGCCGGCTCCCCAGGCGGTCGATGCGCCGGCTGACCGAGCCTGGCGGTCTCGCCGGCGTCTCGGGCGGGTAGACCTCGTGGATCGTCCATACGAGGCGATAACGGAGCAACCGCGCCACGCCGAGTTGCAAGGCGAACCTGCTCAGGCAGAGCCACGAGCGGACGTTCTGGGACCGCGGGGGAGGCTCGTCGAGATTCGTCGGTATCGGCCGATTCCACGCGTAGTACCGGTCCGGTCGCCAGTGGAAGTGGAGGACGTCTACAACTTTGCGCTCCTGCCAGAGCCAACGAGCCGTCAGGTCCGGCGGATCGGCAAGTTCCACTCCGAACTTTCCGAGTTCGTCGTGGAGCAACCCGAGGTACGGGTTGCGGTTCTCCACGTTGCGCGTCGGCGGCAACTGAGCAAGTCGGACCGTTTCCACGCGCGGCACTATATGAGCCGGCCACGGGCCAGCTGCGGTCGAGCGGCGAGAACGTGGCAGTCTTGTGCGCTGATGGATTCGCCCACCGATTGGCCGGAGAACCTCATCGCCACCCATTCAGGTCTGCGCGGTCGCCTGGGCCTCGACCTCACGTCAGCGGTGGTCGAGCGGGTGATCCGGGCGTTCGCCACCCTGCTGGCCGAGCGTAGAGCGCCACCGATCATGGGCCTGGCACGGGACGGGCGACCCGAGGGCCGCGAGTTGGCCGGCGAGGTTGCAAGGTTCGCGGGAGCAGCCGGGATCGACGTTGTTGATTTCGGCGAGGTGTCGACTCCAACCGCGAAGCTCGCCTCCCGAATTCGGCGCCTGGCCGGCGTGGTCGTCGTCACGGCTTCGCATCTGGGCCCGGGGTGGAGCGGCTTGAAGTTTGCCGCAGCCCCGTCCTACTTCCCGGTCGACGCGCGGGAACTTCTTCTCGTTCCGGAACGCGAGACCGCCGAGAGCGGGGGCGCACGATTCGATGGCGGAGCTGTGGACGACCATGCAGACGCTCTCTGCAGCTCGGTCGATGCCGAGCTGATCCGTGCCGCATCTCTGCGGGCCAACGTGGACGGAGGTGTCGGCTCGCTCGGAACGCTCGTTCTCGCCCGGCTGGGCTGCATGGAGGCCAACCCGGGTTTCGACGTTGGACTGCGCCTGGACGCGGATGGCGACCGGCTCGAGCTGATCGACGAGCGCGGCGAGGCGCTCGACCCGGAAGTGGTGCTGCCGCTTGCTGCTCTCGCCCGCGACGCGCGCCACGTTGTCAAGGGCGCTGATACAAGCCGGATGATCAACGAGGTGATGGGTGCACGTGGAGGCGCTGTCGCGGTCGTCTGCCCAGGCGAGCTGCATCTCCTCGAGGAACTGGCACGCACGGGGGCCGATCTCGCTGGTGAGGGAAATGGCGGCGTCGTCGTCCCGGAGGTGGGGCCGGCGCGGGATGGGCTCGCCGCAGGGATCCTCGTCCTCGAACTTCTAGCGCGGTCGCGCCGCCCGCTCTCCGAGCTGGTTGAAGCGCTGCCGCGGTATATCCGCAGACGGTCGACGGTTCCATGCGCAGGGGTCGAGCCGGCGCGCGCCGCTCTTGCGAACCTCGCCGAGTATCTCGGTGTGCCGCGCCCTGACGATCCGGAGGAGGGCATCAGCTTCGAAACGGGCGACGGCTGGGCGCTCGTGCGCAAGTCGGCGACCGAGCACGTGATCCGTCTGACGGTCGAGACACGGCAAGCCCTCGCGGCCGACGCGCTTCATCGCGACGTTCTGGTCAATCTCCGCCTTCAGCCCGAGCTCGCGTGAACGAGAGCGAGATCTTCGTTGCGGGCACGCGCACCTTCGCCGCGGAGGTCGTCGGCTATGCGACGGAGGCCGGATTCCGGGTCGTCGGCCTGCTCGAGGCGTCTCAGCGGGAACGCATCGGCGAGACGATCCACGAGCTGCCGGTGGCCTGGCTCGAGGACGTCCGGCCGGATGGTCGACCTGCAGTGGTGGGGACGGGAGATTCCGCGCGTCGCGAGGTCGTCCAGCGCCTGACCGCGGGCGGTTGGGAGACTGTCCCTCTGGTCCATCCCCGGGCCCATCTCCCGGCGACGACCACCGTCGGCGTCGGCGCCATCGTCGCGCCTGGCGTCGTCGTGGGAGCCCACTCCATCATCGGCGAGCACGTCGTGGTCGGACGTGGGTGCCTCGTCGGCCATCACACCGAGATCGGCGCGTTCGCGACGCTAGGCCCGGGAGCGAACGTCGCTGGGAACGTCAAGATCGGCACCGACGTCTTCGTTGGGATGGGCGCCGTCGTTCGCGATCACGTCACGGTCGGCGCAGGCGCTGTGATCGCGATGGGGGCGGTCGTGATCGGGGACGTTCCGGCAGACACGACCGTGCGTGGTGTGCCGGCCCACAGGGCGCGGACGCGCACCGAAGAATCCTAGAAATGGCCGGCGGGGAACCGAAGACGATCCTCGTCTACTTCGTCACCTGGACGGCGATGGGGCACGCGGTCGAGGCGATACGGGAGACGCGCGCCTACTCGCAGGCAAATCCAGGCGCCGAGGTTCACCTCGTCCTCAACAATCGCACGCCGTTCGAGCTCGCCCGGATCTGCCCCTGGATAACGGCAACGCACACGGTCGACATCCCGCCTGACGCTCCACCCGACGAGCAGGTATTTCGACACATCCCGCGCGACTGGGACTACGTCGTCTTCGACGGCAGGAGCTACACGGAAGGGGTATTCGAGGGCTACAGGACTCGGGCGGGCAGCTACTTCCGCGCGCGGATCGCCGAGGGCGACTGCGGCCGGGCCTCGGTCCCGTACGAGCGCCAGGCGCCGCTCCGGCTGCCGCTTCCGGCCGAGAACATCGCTTTTGCCCGGGAGCACATGCCAGCCAGCCGCGTGCACGTCGGCCTGATGCCCGCAGGCTCCGGACGGCCGCACTGGTACCCGTCTCTCGGATCGTGGTCCACGATCATCGAGGGGCTCAGGGAGCGGTTCCCTGACGTGACGGTTCACCTGCTCGGCAAGCTGGAAGGGGCGGACGGCAGGACCACGAGCAGAATCGCACGCGATGACATCGACGCCCTTCTCGATCGGTACCCGTATTGTCGCGACAGCTTCGACATCGGCCTCCTGAACCAGCTCGCGGTCGCTCAGCGCTGCTCGGCGTTCGTCTCACCGCATACAGGGTTCGCATTCGCTGTCCTGGCAGTCGGCACGCCCTGGCTGACGATCTCGGGCGGCCGGTGGGCAGAGTTCTTCCATGTTGGCGTGCCCTTCTACTCGGTGTTGCCCGACCCTGTGAAGTATCCCGCCTTCGATACCGAGGCTTTCAACCGCACACTCGTGGAGGCCAACGGCAGCGAGCGGATCATGTCGATGTGCGACCAGCGGATCGAGGATGACCTGCCGGAGATCCTGGAAGCTGCGGAGATGCTCGTCGAGCGAAGATGGACCTTCGAGCGATGCCTCGACCACTCGGTTCGGCGATGGGCCATCCTCTACGAGCGCTTTCCCCGACGTTTCGGGATCCTCTATATCTACCTGCCCAAACTTCGGCTCCGTCGCCTGCTGGCGGCGGCCGCGAACCGCCTCGGCCGGCGTCGCTAATGACAGGCGATCGTTGCCTGGAGCGCTTGACTCTCCTCACCGCGGTTTCGTCGTCGGCGGATCACCAGCCTCGTCAAGCGAACCCAGCGTGGCAGGTTCCGAAGGAGGAAAGCCGGCGTCGGTCCGATCGGCCAGCCCCGCAGAAGTCTGACGGCCTCCCGCGGTCGCCCTGTTCGCAGCGCGGCGACGGTGGCCGTCATGCGCAGGTAAAGCGCCGTGTCGGAGCGCTGGTCGGGCCACAACGTCGCGGCTGCGGCCAGGATCTCGGCTTTCCCGTGTCGCTCGCGGGGCACGCGACCGATTCGCCTTGCGACAACCTCCGGTCGACGAGAGAGGGCGGGCAGGCCCGAGCATGCGTGCTCGAGGCTTGCTCGAGCGGACTCGCGCTCGCCTTCGGCGAGCTCCCGCATGGCGGCCGAGAAGTGCAATCTTCCGCCGGCATACGCGAGAAGAGT
This sequence comes from uncultured Actinomycetes bacterium, assembly GCA_963736045.1. Lineage (GTDB taxonomy): Bacteria > Actinomycetota > Thermoleophilia > Gaiellales > Gaiellaceae > PALSA-612. The sequence goes on from CAVTNK010000004.1 coordinate 169,444, forward strand.
GGCGCGATCTGAGCGTTGCGTCGTTCTGGCGACCTCGAGTCCAGTGCGCGATACGAACTCGAACGCCTCCAGGTACGTAGCCTCCCGGCTGCCACGTTCGATTCGCGAGCCACGCGTCGTCTGGTGGACGATTGTCCGGTGCTGGACGAAGGCGAATGGACCGCGCTCAGCTAGCCTCAACTCCAGCTCACCGTCCTCCATGACCGTGAGCCGCTCGTCGAACCCACCGACGCTGAGCAAGTCGCTTCGCCTGATTCCCATACAGGAGATGAAGCCGATCCAGCTGTCCGCATATGCGTGAGGGAGGAAGTCGACGAGGCGCGCCTTGCGCGGGTTCTGGCGTCCGGCGATGTGCTCGCGCGGGCAGGTGCAGGCGAGCACTGCTTCCGGAAACAGGGCCAGCACGTCGGTGACGACGGCCAGGTGTTGCGGGAGCCAGCGATTGTCGGAGTCGAGGAAGGCAACGATCTCGCCGCGAGCGACCCTGAGCCCTGCGTTGCGGGCAGCTCCGGTGCCGCGATTTTCCTGCCACTGGTAGCGAAGCCGGGGATCGAACCCGGCGAGCGCCTCCTCGGTACCGTCGGTCGAGCCGTCGTCGACGACGATCAGCTCGAAGTCCTCGAACGTCTGCGCGAGGACGCTCGCCAGGGCACGAAGCACGTAGTCACGCCGCTGGAACGTGGGGACGATCACGGACACGACCGGTGGAGCTGTCCCCGAGAGACTTGCCAGGCTCAGGATCCGACCTCGACGGCCGCGTTCTCCGGCGGGTGGTCTGTCCGACTGTGCAGCCAGTTGCGAATGAGACGAGCGCTGAGTGCCCTTGTACGCACGAGAACTCCCGGATTCAGGAAGACGCTGGATCTGTGGAGGTAGGTCGCAGCCTGTCGAAAGCGACGCGCACGAAGGGCGAGGACGAAGGCGTACGCCCAGAGATATCGGACCGTGTCGGAGTTGCGATCGGGTAAGAGACTCGCCGTTGTCACAATCGCCGGAAGCATGTCTCCCGGACCTAGCGTGGTGTGACGGAGGAGATTGAGCGTCTGTCCGGGCTTGCGCGAGAGCGCTGGCGCGAGATAGTACGCCTCGGCCAGGGCGCTTCTGGCGGCCTCGCTGTCATGCGACACGATGGCTCGCACACCATCCACGAGCCTGACCTCGGCCCGGGCATGCGCCTTCAACTCGACAATGTCTGGACGCTCGATGCGCAGCAGTGCCTCTTCGGCTGTTCGGGCACTGCGATCGATCGCCTCGAGGTAGGCGCCGCTCGAGATACCACGCTGCTTCAACCCTCCCGCCGTCGTCTGGCACTCGACCGTGCGGTGGCCGAGGAGACAGAACGGCCCCAGGATCGACAGGCGCAGCCAGAGGTCGATGTCCTCCCAGACGGGTAGCCGCTCGTCGAAGCTACCGGCCACGAGGAGCGCCTCACGCCGCACTGCGACGCACGGGACATAGCCGATCTGACTCCCGAGAAGAAGCGATGGGAGGAGGTCGATGGGTTGTGCACTCTCGGAGGGTGCGGCGCCTCTCAGGCGGTAGCCGGGGCAGGTGGAGACGAGCACGGCTTCGGGATGCCGCGCGAGGACGTCGGTGACGATCGAGAGGTGGTTCGGGAGCCAGCGGTCGTCGGAGTCGAGGAAGGCGACGATCTCGCCTCGTGCGAGTCGGAGAGCGAGATTTCGTGCCGCCGCGACGCCGCGATTCTCCTGCCACTCGTACCGGATGCGCGGGTCGAGGCCGGTGAGTGCCTCGCGCGTCCCGTCGGTGGAGCCGTCGTCGGCGACGATCAGCTCGAAGTCCTCGTACGTCTGCGCGAGAACGCTCGCGACTGCACGCTGGACGTACTCGCGCCGCTGAAACGTCGGAACGACCACGGACACGGCCGGCGCGTCGAGTCGGTCAGTCGCCTCGATCACCAACGACCTCCGGTTGGGCTCGCCGGGGCGTGGGAGCGGCGCCTGCGGATCACCCGTCTCGTCAACCGGGCCCAGCGAGAGCGGTTCCCGACGAGGAAGCCAGGCATGCTGGCGAGTGGCAGGCGTGCAATGAGCCAAACAGCCTCCGCTGCGCGTCCACTCCGCAACCCGGCGGCGATGGCGAGCAGCCGCAGGGAGATTGCGGTGTCCGAGCGTCGGTCGGGCCAGAGCTCCGCGGCCAACGCGAGACAGCGGGCGCGATCGGAGGCCGCGACAAAAGCGATGCGCCTGGCGACAACCTCGGGCCGCCGGGACAGCTCCGGGAGCAGCCGGCAGGCTAGCTCGAGGCTCCTGCGAGCCCGATGGCCGTCACCTTCAACGAGAGCACGAAGCGCCGCCGCGTAATGCATTCTCCCCTCCGCTCGGGCGAGGAGGTCGGATCGGTCCGGTCGATGCGTTGCGCGGGCAAGGTCTTCCGCGGCTCGGGAGATGGTCTCGAACGAGCTGAGCATGGTGCCGTTCATGGCGGCGGCCGCGTTCCGCGATCCATCGGTGAGCTGGTGGATCATCGTGCGATGCTGGACAAGGGCGAACGGGCCGCGCGCGGCCAGCCTGAAATAGATCTCGTTGTCCTCGAGCGCCTCGAGCCTCTCGTCGAAGCCTCCGATGGCGATCAGCTCGCTCCGATCGATGCCGGTGCAGCAAATGAACCCCAGCCAGGCGTCGGTATACGCAAGCGGCAGGAAGTCGACGAGGCGTGCGTCGCGCGGTCTCTGCCGTCCGGCAATGTCCTGCCGCGGGCACGTGCACACGAGCACTGCCTGTGGAAAGTGCTCGAAGACTTCCTTGACGACGGCCAGATGATGCGGGAGCCAGCGGTCGTCGGAGTCGAGAAAGGCGACGATGTTGCCGCGGGCCAGCCGGAGTCCTGTGTTCCGCGCCGCTCCGGTCCCTCGATTCTCCTGCCAGACGTAGCGGAGGCGTGGGTCGAGGTCGGCGAGTGCCTCTGCGGTGCCGTCGGTCGAGCCGTCGTCGACGACGATCAGCTCGAAGTCCTGGTAGGTCTGGGCGAGCACGCTCGCGACCGCACGCTGGACGTACTCGCGCCGCTGAAACGTCGGAACGATCACGGACACCCCGGGTGCATTGGTCTCTGCGCTCGCGCTCTTCAGGGCTGGTCCTTCATAGGGTCGGCGTGGACCCTGGACGAGTGGATCCTGATCGCCCGTCTCGCCAGACGGATCATGGCCGAGCGGTTCCGGATCAGAGCTCCCGGGATGTGCACGAGCGGCAGTCCGCCGAGCAATCTCGTAGCGCTCCTTGGGTGCCCGCTTCGAACGGCACCGGCCGCAGCCAGGAGGTGGAGGAAGATCGCGGTGTCGGAACGTCGGTCGGGCCACAGGGCCGCAGCCGTGGCGAGGCGAGCCGACGCGCCGCCGGCGGCGATGGCTGCAACGCGCTTAGCGACCAGGTCGGGCTGACGGGACAGGTCGGGAAGCAGACGGCATGCCTCTTCGAGGTTCCGACGGGCACGGTCGTCGTCGCCTTCGACGAGCGCTCGGAGGGCCGCGGCATAGCGAACCTTGCCTTCTGCTCGGGCAACGAGGTTGGCCCGGTCGGACCGAAGCGTCGCTGAAGCCACGTCGAGCGCGCTCTGCGCAACCGCCTCGAGGTCCTGGAGCAAGGTGCCGCTCCTCGTGGCCAGCTCGTGCCGCGACCCGGAGGTGATCTGCTGTACGACGGTGCGGTGCTGGACGAACGCGAACGGCCCTCGCGTCGCGAGGCGAAGGAACATCTCCCCATCCTCGAGGGTCGTCAGCTCCTCGTTGAAGCCGCCGGCCGCGAGAACCGCTTGCCGATCGACTCCGACGCAGGAAGGAAGGCCGATCGAGGTATCGCCGCACAGGAGCGGCAGGACGTCGGTCAGGCGAGCATCCTCCGGCCTCTGGTGTCCGGCGATGTGTTGCCCGGGGCACGTGCAAACCAGCACCGCTTCAGGGAAGCGCGCGAACACATCGATCAGGACCATCAGGTGGTGAGACAGCCAGCGGTCGTCGGAGTCGAGGAAGGCTACGAGTCTTCCCGCGCGAGGCGAAGTCCGGCATTGCGGGCCGCACCGGTGCCGCGATTCTCGTGCCAGACGTAGCGGAGGCGCGGGTCGAGGCCGGCAAGTGCCTCCGCGGTGCCGTCGGTCGAGCCGTCGTCGACGACGATGACCTCGAAATCCTCGAACGACTGAGCGAGCACGCTCTCGACGGCCCGCAGGACGTCGTCCCGCCGCTGGTAGGTCGGAATGACGACCGAGACTGTGGGCGTCACGAGACGAGCGTGCGCAGCGCTGCCCAGCACTGGTCGAGGTCGCGTCCGAGCGTGAGCTGCCACACACGGGCGCCTCGCAGGCCTGCCGAGCACGTTCCGGCGCGACGCGCGGCGAGGAGGAGCTTTGCCGACAGCTCGGCGGGTCCTCGCTGGTGGGCGTAGCCGAGCCCCTGGTACAGCCCGACGCCGACGACTCCATGGGTGATGAGAGGCAGCAACGCCGAGAGCCGGCTGCGCTCCTCGAGCTTCGACTCCCGGCCGAGCGAGCGCGTGCCGACCACGATGTGCCGGAGTGGCTGCGGTGTCGCCTCGACTCGATGGGCGAACGTCCCGACCTCCACCGCCTCTTTCTCGCCTGCGGAGGGATTCGGAAGCGTGCGGCTCGTGGCCTGCTGGAACGCGGGGGGAACGGAAGAGATCGCGATGCGCAGAGGAAACGGGTGCAGGTTGCCGTCGCGGTCGAGGACGGGACTGTCCTCGGAGAGAAGGCGTCCCTCGTCGTGCTGCAGTGCCTGCAGCGCGAGTGTGCTCTTGCCGCCGCTCGAGGGAAGGAGGACGAGGACGGCGCCCCCGGCCCCGGCCAAACCGAGCCCATGAACGCGTACCAGCCCTCGGGCGTCGAGATGGTGTCCGATGCGTCCGAGTAGGAAGTAGTACGCGGCCTCGTGAGCGGTCTCCCGGTGCTCGCCACGAACGGTGAGCGTGTTCTCGGTTACCACGCCCGTCGCCAGACCTCGGTAGTCGACGATCGTCCGGTTCCCGTCGCCGAAAACGGCGTAGCGAGGCGTGACGAAGGCGGCCGGCAGGGCTCCGAATCCGTCGAGGTCGACCGGAGCCTGCTCGACGAGGACGTCGACCGCGGGATCGTCGCTGCCCTCGGCGACCTCGAACCATGCGAAGTCGAGGCGGACTGCCTCGATCACGTCGCTCCAGTCGCCTCTTACCCGGATCGTGAGGCCAAAGGCGTCGAGGGTCACGCCAGGTGGGGCCGTGGCCGTCAGCGCGTCACGCCAATGCCGTCGTCGGCGCGCGAGAGGACCTCGCCGGACGCGAGCACGACACCGTCGTCACGCTGCGCCTCGAGGCCGCTCGAGAACTGGTGGTCGTACAGGCGCGTGTACAGGCCGCCTCGCGCCAGTAGCACCTCGTGCGTGCCCTGCTCGACCAGCCGGCCTCGATCGAGCACGAAGATGACGTCGGCTGCCAGGATCGTCGAGAGCCGGTGTGCGATCGCAATCGTTGTCCGGCCCGTCGCCAGCGACGTCATCGCTTCCTGGACCAGTCTCTCGCTGACGGTGTCGAGGGCCGAGGTTGCCTCGTCGAGGATCAGGATGCGCGGATCCTTCAGCACCACGCGTGCTATGGAGATGCGTTGCTTCTCTCCCCCTGAGAGCCGGTAGCCCCGCTCTCCGACGACAGTGTCGTAGCCTCCCGGCAGCTCGAGTATGCGGTCATGGATGAGCGCGGCCTGTGCTGCACGTTCGATGTCGTTCTGTGTCGCGTCGGGCTTCGCGTACAGGAGGTTGTCCCGAATGCTGGTGTGCAGGAGGTACGTCTCCTGCGTGACTATCCCCGCGATATCGGCGAGCGAGGCGAGCTTGATGTCGCGCACGTCGATCCCGTCGATCTCGACCGAGCCGCTCGACACGTCGTAGAGGCGCGACACGAGATAGGTGATCGTCGTCTTCCCGGCACCGGTCGGGCCGACGATCGCAGCCAGTTGGCCCGGTTCGATCGAGAGGCTCACGTTCTCGAGCGCCCATCCAGGCGGCGAGCCGTCGGGATGAACCGGTGCCCTGCTGGTTGGTGCCTCGTACCGGAAGTACACGTCCCGCAGTGCGATCGAGCCGCGGAGATCCCCCTTGCTCACCGTGCGCGCGCCAGGTGAATCGACGACGTCGTGCGGGAGATCGAGGTACTCGAAGACGCGGTCGAACAGCGCTGCAGCTGTCTGCAGCTGCAACCAGACGGTCGTCAGGTCTCGTACTGGAATGAAGATACGCGTCTGGAGCACCGAGAACGCGACGAGAGTTCCGGCGGTGATATCCAGCGTCGAGTTCTTCGTCAGCAGAACGCCTGCCGCCAGGAAGAGCAGGGCCGGAGCGGCGAGGAAGAATGACTGGGAAAGCCCGAGAAAGACACGTCCGGCCATCTCCTGCCGAACGCGGAGAAGCGCGAGACGCTCGCTCTCCTCACCGTAGCGTTGTGCGGCCAGGCCCTGCGCATCGAACATCTTGGTGAGGAGCGCGCCCGAGACGGAGAGCGTCTCCTGCGTGATGACGCTCATCTCCGCGAGCGACTCCTGCGCCGACGTCGACAGCTCTCGCCTGACCCGACCGACCCTCCGGCCGAGCACCGCGAACACGGGCACGATCAGGAGCGAGAACACGGTGAGCTGCCAGGAGAGATACGCCATTGCTGCGAGCGAGGCGAGCACGAACAGGCTGTTGCTGAGAATGTCCGAGACGCTCGACGTCAGGACGAGCCCCACTCCGCCGACGTCGTTCGCAATCCTCGACTGGATCTCTCCGGTCCGGGTTGCCGTGAAGAAGCCAAGTGACATCTGCCGGAGGTGCATGTACAGCTGCCGTCTGAGGTCGTGCATCACTCCCTGCCCGATCACGTTCCCGTAGTAGGTCTGCACGATCGCGAGCACGCCGACGATCGCGACAGCTGCGATCATCAGTCCGACGAGCACAACCAGCAGCTTGAGATCGGGATGCCCGCTCTTCGGAAAGAGCGCCTCGTCGAACACGAACTTCGTCAGGAGCGGCGCGACGACTCCGATGATGGATCCGACGAAGATCACGGCGAGCCAGATCGCGACGCGGCGCCGGTAGGGCACGAAGAGCCGAAGCGCGCGCCGGAGCCAGCGGCTGCTCGGCGGCGATCCGGTGGAGGAGGATATTGCCTTCATCCTGGGCGCCGAAGGTAGCCAAGCCTTATCCCCTTGGCAACCGACTACGAGCGACTTGCAACAAGGTAGTAGTTGGCAAAAGTTGGCAAACGGCACGAGACAGTTCGCCGCGACCAGAACCGCCTGGGGTTAGGACGCGACGGCTCCGACCGGCGGTGGAGGCTTCGTCGTCGAGCTCTCCTTCCCGGTCGCGACTGCCCAGAGCAGCCGCGTCGATCGCCGCAGACGCTCGCGGCGACCGCCCGGGATGCGCGTGTAGTAGCACGCCTCGAAGTGGCGGAGCAGGCGGCCGCATCGCACGCGCCAGAAGATCTTTCGCTTCGGTCCCGCCCAGTGCACCAGGTATGGATACGGCGAGCGGGCTGTCAGCTTCCACGTGTGGACCTTCCGCCGGGGGTGCGAGCCGGCCCAGAGCATGAACGGTAGGCGTTCGAGTGTCAGCTCGCCGACCTGAGCCTTCTTCAGCAGGACGTAGTTGAGGACTCCCTGATCGTTGCCGGTAAAGATCTCGGGTTGGATCATCTGGGGTGAGTCGCCGAAGCGGACGAAGGGCTCGAAGTCGCGACGGCGCAGGATCCCTGTCGTTCCGACGAACTGACCGGCGTTGAAGGTGCGGCCCGGGAAGACAAAGTCCGGATCGAGCTCCTTCAAAGCCGCGAGGTCGAAGTAGGAACGGGCCAGGTGCTCCGCCGGGCTCCCCCAGGGCTCGACGACGAAATCGGCGTGGACGGCCTCGAGCGACTCGATCACTTTCCCGATGAAGACGATGTCGCTGTCGAGGATCAGGCAACGTCGACGGCCGGGCAGGAACAAGGGCTCGAGCTTCCCCCATGGACCTGATGGAACGGGCCGCTCACCTTCGAACAAGGAAACGTCCCACGCCTCCTCGAGCTCGCGAGTGCCGTAAGCGCCTCGCAACTCGTCCTTCACGAGGCTGATCGGCATCTCGGGATACCAGCGCCGAATGCTCGCGACACAGCACTGCGTATAGCGGAGATCGCCCTCATGGCCTGCCACGTAGATGTGTTCGATCTTCACGCAGCTCCGGTGCTTTTAGCGCTCGACGACGCGGCGGGCGGGCGACTCGTTCGCCGAAGGCTGATTCACTCGGCCGGAGGCACCCGCGTCATCGCGCGTAGCCGGAAAGAAGGGGTTTGTGGGGGAAACATGGTTTCCCCCACATCGTGCAGGGGAGACAGGACTCGAACCTGCAACCCCCGGTTTTGGAGACCGGTGCTCTACCATTGAGCTACTCCCCTGGGTGCTCCGCCAGTGTACTCGCGGCTAGAGTCAGGGCATGGCTCGCGGTCGACCGAAGCCCGTCCTCGGCGCGCTTTTCCTGTTCCTGCCGGCGCACTCGCAGGCGTCTCCTTCACCGCCGGCGCGTCGAACGGCGGGGGCATCGGACATTGGGTGATCTCGTCTGCGCGGGGTTGATCGCGGTCTGGTTCGTCGGCCTCTCGCATACGCGCGTTCGCTGAGACCGCGGTAGCGGCGGCCGAGGAAACCGGCCGGAGCGACGTCGTATTCTCCTCGGCGTGGTCGAGACGAACGGGAGGATCTCAAGGCGCTCTGGCGCGAGTTCCGCCGCACGACAGGACAAGGCGCTCCGCGACCGGCTGATCCTCACCTATGCACCGCTCGTCAAGTTCGTCGCCGGCCGGCTCGGCAGCGGGCTGCCGGCCCACGTCGACGAGAACGACCTCGTCTCCTACGGCCTGCTCGGTCTGATCGGCGCGATCGAGCGCTACGACCCCGACCGCGACGTCAAGTTCGAGACCTACGCGATCACGCGGATCAAGGGCGCGATCATCGACGAGCTGCGCGCGATGGACTGGGTGCCGCGATCGGTCCGGGCGCGGGCGCGCGAGATCGAGCGTGCGATGGCTGCGCTCGAGGCGCAGCTCCACCGGGCGCCGACCGACGAGGAGGTCGCCGAGAAGATCGGAATCACGGAGGAGGAGCTCGAGGACAGTCTCACCGACATCGCGCGCTCCTCGATCGCCGCGCTCGACGAGGTGTGGACGATCTCGTCCTCGAGCGGCGACCAGATCGCCCTGATCGACACGATCGAGGACACCGAAGGGCCTGAGCCGCAGTCGGCGCTCGACGAGACCGAGACCCGCGAGGCGCTATCCGAGGCGATCGCGGCGCTGCCGGAGCGGGAGAAGATCGTCATCACCCTCTACTACTACGAGGAGCTGACGCTCCGCGAGATCGGCGAGGTGCTCGGCGTGACCGAGTCGCGCGTCTCGCAGCTGCACACGAAGGCGATTCTGCGCCTGCGCGGCCGGCTCTCGGGCGTGCACTCGCCGATCGGCCGAGATCCGACTAGACAGCGCCCGCGCGCCGTTAAGCTTCTCGCGCAATCGACCTCACCCAGGAGGTGACCCTTCTCTATGGCTGTATCCGAGCCGGGAAAGATTCGCAACGTCGCCGTCGTCGGCCACCGCGGAACCGGGAAGACGTCGCTGGTCGAGGCGATGCTCTATCAGTCGGGTGGCGTCAACAGGCTCGGCACGGTGGAGTCCGGGACGACGGTCTCGGACTGGGACGACGAGGAGCACAAGCGGCAGATGACCCTGTCGGCCTCTCTCTGCCACGCCGACTGGCAAGACCGCAAGATCAATCTGATGGACACACCGGGCGACGCGGGCTTCCAGGGCGACGCGATCGCGGCGCTGACCGTGGCGGACGGAGCACTCGTCGTGGTGAGCGCCGTGATGGGCGTCGAGGTCGGGACCGGCCGAGTGTGGAAGCGTGCCGAGGAAGGCGACCTCGCCCGCGTCGTGTTCGTGAACATGCTCGACCGAGAGCGGGCCGACTTCTACCGCACGCTCGCCCAGATCCAGGAGCAGCTCTCGAGCGCCTGCGTCGCCGTCGCGTTGCCGATCGGCTCGGAGCACGAAGTCGGCGGTGTCGTCGACCTCCTGCACATGAAGGCGTACACGAGCCCCGAAGGCGCCAAGGAAGGTGGGCCGGTGGAGATCCCCGCGGAGCTGGCCGACGTCGTCGCCGAGCACCGCGAAAAGCTTCTCGACGCTGTCGTCGAGACCGACGAGGGCCTGATGGAGCGCTACCTCGAGGGCGAGGAGCTCGGTGTCGAGGAGGTCGCGAAGGCCCTGAAGGACGCCGTCACGCACGGGCTCGATCTTTCCGGTCGCCTGCGGCGTCGCGACGAAGAACCTGGGGACGACGGCGCTGCTCGACCTGCTCGTCGAGGGCGTGCCGTCTCCGGCCCGCCGACGGGTCGCACGATCGACGTCGGCGACGCAGGCGACCGCCGCTTTCGTGTTCAAGACGATCGCCGATCCGTTCGCCGGCCGGATCAACGTGTTCCGGGTGGTGGTCGGGAGCGTCAAGGGCGACTCGACTCTCGCGAACGCTCGCACCCACGCGAAGGAGCGGCTCGGCCCGCTGCTCACGCTCCAGGGCAAGGATCACGTGCCGACCCAGGAGTTCGTCGCCGGTGACATCGGCGCCGTCGCGAAGCTCAAGGAGACACAGACGGGCGACCTGCTGGTCGACGCCGAGCGCGAGATCGCGGTGCCGCAGATCCCGTTTCCGTCACCGGTGATGAGCTTCGCCGTCTCCGCCAAGGCCAAGGGGGACGAGGACAAGGCGAACGCGTCGCTGAGACGGCTTGCCGAGGAGGATCCGACGCTCCTTCTTCGCCGCAACGAGCAGACGGGCGAGCAGCTTCTGGCCGGTCTATCCCAGATTCATGTCGAGGTGGCGGTCGAGCGACTCAAGCGCCGTTTCGGCGTCGAGGTCGAGCTGCATCAGCCTCGCGTTCCCTACCTGGAGACGATCCGCAAGGAGGCGCGGGCGAGAGCCCGGTACAAGAAGCAGACGGGCGGGCGTGGCCAGTTCGGTGATTGCGAGATCGTGATCGAGCCCCGGCCCGGCCACGAGGGCTACGAGTTCCAGGACAAGATCGTCGGCGGAGTGATCCCGCAGAGCTTCAGACCGGCCGTGAACAAGGGCATCCAGGAGGCGATGCTGCACGGCGAGCTCGCCGGAGCTCCTGTGCAGGGTGTCACCGTTCGGCTCGTCGACGGCCAGTACCACAACGTCGACTCTTCCGAGATGGCGTTCAAGATCGCCGGCTCGATGGCGTTCAAGGACGCCTACCAGAAGGCTGACCCCATCCTCCTCGAGCCGATCATGGAGCTCGAGGTGACCGTTCCGGACGAGGCGGTCGGTGCCGTCAACGGCGATCTCAACTCCCGCCGCGGACGTCTGCAAGGAATGGAGCCGGTGGCCGGCATGACGACGATCAAGGCCGAGGTGCCGATGGCCGAGATCCTCACCTACTCGCAGTCGCTGACCTCGCTCACGGGCGGACGCGGGGACTACGCGATGCACTTCTTGCGGTACGAGGAGGTCCCCACCCATATCGCCCAGAAGCTGATCGACGACGCGAAGAAGGTGAAGGAAGCGGTAAAGGCATGAGGGAACCCAGGGTTCCCTCATGAGCTCCCTCCTTTAAGAAGCTGGCGCGTTTGTCGCGGGTGACCCGGGTGAAGGGGGCACACGGGAGAAACCGGCTGGTTCCCCCCGTGGTTGGCCTATAGTCGCGAGTATGGGCGCGCGGCCGGCCGAGCAATGCGCGATCTGCGGCCGGTCGATCCTGGTCGGGGAGCGCCCGTTCCGTTTCTCGGCCGACGGGCGGGAGTTCGTCGACGTGTGCTCGCTCTGCAAGGACCAGGCGCTTGCGTACGGCTGGATGAGCGAGGGGAAGCCGAGTCTGCCCGTCCCGGACGCGGAACGCCGCCGCCGTGGCTTCCTCGGGCGCCTGCTTCACCGGCCCGTGCCAGTCGAGACGGTGCTGGAGCCGGCGCTACGGCATCTGTCCCGGGAAGAGCAGACTGTCGTGCAGGCTGCCAACCTCTTCAACCTGAGCCCGTATCGGCGGACGGTGGAGGGCCTGACGCGGAGCCTCGGTTGGCCCCAGGTGAGTATCGTCCCGCTCTCGGGTACCAATCCAGAGGTTGTCCTCACCGTCTGTTGGGACATCTCCTGGTACCAGTACCGCGTGACGCTCGAGTCGGCACAGGTGCGGTTGGCCGAGCGCGGCCATGAGACCGATGACCTGGAAGAGGCGTTCACCGCCTGGAATGCGGACCTGAGCGACGCTGGCATCATCGTCCCGAGGCTGGCCGAGGATCGGGCCGCCAATCAGGTGGAAGAGTAGGTCAGAGGTTGGCGAGAGCCGCTTCGACTCCTACAATCAGTCCGTGATCTACTGCGTCGTCCCGCCAGAGCTCGAGGAAGAGCTCTTCGACAAGCTCGTTGAGTACTACAGCAGCAAGGACGACGTGACGGTCATCATCGACCGCCGGCTGGGTCCCGACCGACGGCGAGTCTCGGGAGCGTCGAGCGACGAGCGGCGGGTGACACGTGACCGCCGGCGGGCCCGCGTGCCGGGCACCTTCCCGAAGGTCGAGGTTTCGACCCAGGGGTAGACTCGCTCCGTGGCCACGCGGTCGCGGATCTTCTGGAATTGAGCTTTCGCAACCTCATCGGCGGCGAGTGGGTCGACGCGGCCGGCGGCGCGACCTTCGACAGCCTGAGCCCTGCGACCGGCGAGCTGGTCGGCACGTTCCCGACGTCGACGCTCGAGGATGTCGATCGCGCGGTCGCCGCAGCCCGGGACGCATTCGCGTCGTGGCGCCTCGTCCCGGCGCCGAGACGGGGCGAGATGCTCTTCCGCTTTGCGGGAATCGTCGCCGAGCACAAGCAGGAGCTCGCCGAGCTGATGACGCACGAGATGGGCAAGGTGATCGCCGAAGCGGGCGGGGATGTCCAGGAAGCGATCGACATGAGCTTCTACATGGCCGGCGAAGGCCGGCGACTCTTCGGGCACACGACGCCCTCGGAGCTCCCGGACAAGTTCAACATGAGCGTCCGGTCACCGATCGGCGTCGTCGGCGTGATCACTCCCTGGAACTTCCCGATCGCGATCCCTTCATGGAAGATCGTGCCGGCGCTCGTCTGCGGCAACACGGTCGTCTTCAAGCCGGCGAACGACACGCCGCTGCTCGGCGAGCGTTTCGTCGAGCTGCTCCTTGAGGCAGGTGTGCCGCCCGGGGTGGTCAACATCGTCCACGGCTTCGGCCGCGACGTCGGCGAGCGCCTCGTCCGCCACCCCGACGTTCCTGTGATCACGCTCACCGGCTCGCGCGAGACGGGGGTGGCGGTGCTCGAGGCCGCGGCAGCGAACCTCAAGCACGTCCATCTGGAGCTCGGGGGAAAGAACGGGATCATCGTCATGGACGACGCCGATCTCGATCTTGCCGTTGACGGGATCCTGTGGTCGGCGTTCGGCACGTCCGGCCAGCGCTGCACGGCTGCGAGCCGGGTGATCGTGCACGAGCAGGTCTACGACGAGCTCTCCGGGCGTCTGGTCGCCGGCGCCGAGCGCATGCGGCTCGGACCCGGATGGGAGCCCGACACGGACGTCGGCCCGGTGATCAACCGCGCGGCACTCGACAAGATCCACTCCTACACGGGGATCGGCAAGGACGAGGGCGCGAGCCTTCTCACGGGCGGCGAGATCGCCTCGGGGAACGGGCTCGAGCACGGCTTCTTCTACCGGCCGACGATCTTCGGCGACGTCGACCCGCAGATGCGGATCGCGCAGGAGGAGATCTTCGGCCCGACGACGGCGCTGATCCGCGCGCGCGACTTCGACGAGGCGATCCACGTCGCCAACGGGATCCGGTACGGACTCTCGTCTTCGATCTTCACCCGTGACGTCAACCGCGCGTTCCGCGCGATGCGCGACCTCCAGGCCGGGATCACGTACGTCAACGCCGGTACGACGGGCGCCGAGGTGCACCTTCCTTTCGGCGGCACGAAGGACACCGGCAACGGCCACCGCGAGGCAGGCCAGGCGGCGCTCGACGTGTTCACGGAGTGGAAGTCGATCTACGTCGACTACTCGGGCAAGCTCCAGCGGGCCCAGATCGACACCGACTGACCGTGGACGAGAAGGTCAACCTCGGGGAGAAGCTGGCGAGCTTCGACGAGGCATTCCAGCCGAGGATCGTCGCCTACTACAACGACAACAAGGTGCAGGTGGCGAAGACGCGTGGCGAGTTCGTCTGGCACAGCCACCCTGACACCGACGACTTCTTCCTCGTTCTCGAGGGCCGGCTAACGATCGACCTGCCGGACGGATCGGTCGAGCTAGGCCCGGGCGACCTGTACGTCGTGCCGAAGGGCGTCCAGCACAGGCCCCGTGCCGACAGCGAGGCGCAGATCCTCCTGATCGAGCCGAAGGGAACGCCCAACACGGGCGACGCCGGTGGCGAGCTGACCGCGCCTGAAGTGGAGCTCTGAGGCAGATCGCCTCGGAGAGCTGCAAGCTCGTCGTCTTCGTGCCGCCCGAAGCGCTCGATGCCCTCCGCGACGCCGTCTTCGAGGCCGGAGCCGGCCGCATCGGCGATTACGAGCGCTGCTCGTGGTACACGGAGGGAACCGGGACCTTTCTCGGCGGCGAGGGGACGGCACCCGTGATCGGCGAGCGCGGGGTCGAGGAGCGGGTACCCGAGATTCGGCTCGAGACCGTGGTCCCCGCCGGTCGGCTGGAGGCCGTGGTCGCCGCGCTCCGTGCCGTGCATCCGTACGAGGAGCCCGCCTTCGACGTCTATCCGCTCCTGTGAGGGGGCGCCTCTTCACGGATGGCGGGGCGCGCGGGAACCCGGGCCCGGCTGCGTTCGGGTACGTGCTCGAGGCGGCGGACGGAACCGTGCTCGCGGCTCGACGGCGAGGCGATCGGTGTGGCGACGAACAACGTCGCCGAGTACCGGGCGCTGATCGCCGGGCTCGCCCGAGCGGTGGAGCTCGGTTTCGAGGAGCTCGAGGTCGTGTCCGACTCGGAGCTGCGTCGTGAAGCAGATGCTGGTGAGTATCGCGTCAAGAACGCGGCGCTCCGAGAGCTCGTCGACGAGGCGCAGCGGCTCGCACGAACGGCTCGGGCGGGTCGACCTACACCGCCGTTCGCCGTGAGCACAACGAGCTTGCAGACCGGCTCGTCAACGAGGCGCTCGACGCCGAAGGCACCGGTTCGGTATCGTCCGGCTCGTGACGCTGGAGCGCAGAACGACGTCCGCAGCCCACATCGGCCTGCTCGCGCTCGGCCTCCTCCTTCCCCGCTAGGGGAAGCGATCGCTCGACATACCCGTATCCGTGCGTCCCGCACCCAGCGGGAGCAGTGCGTCCGAGACCGAGAAGGAGTGGAGGCGCCGATGTCGATGCCGTTCGAGAAATACCGACCGTACGAGACCGTCACCCTCCCCGACCGTACGTGGCCGGATCGCGTGCTCGACCGGGCGCCGATCTGGTGCTCGACCGACCTGCGCGACGGCAATCAGGCACTCGTCAACCCGATGGACGCGGAACGCAAGCGGACGTTGTTCGACCTGCTGCTCGCGCTCGGCTACAAGGAGATCGAGGTCGGCTTCCCGTCGGCGTCGACAACCGACTTCGACTTCTGCCGCCGGCTCGTCGAGGACGAGCCTGATTCCCGACGACGTGACGATCGCCGTGCTCACGCAGGCCCGGCCCGAGCTGATCGAGCGGACCTACGAGGCGATCGAGGGCGCACGGAGCGCGATCGTCCACCTCTACAACTCGACCTCGGTGATCGCAGCGTCGCGTCGTGTTCCGGATCGACCGGGCGGCGATCACCGAGCTCGCGGTGCGCGGCACGACGCTCTGCAAGGAGCTCGCGGCCGGCACCGGCACCGAGGTCGTCTTCGAGTACTCGCCCGAGAGCTTCAACGGCACCGAGCTCGACTACGCGCTCGAGATCTGCGAGGCGGATCGCGGAGTGGGGCGCCGACCCCGGACGGCGAAGATGATCGTCAACCTGCCGACGACGGTGGAGGAGTTCCCGCCGAACGTCTATGCCGACCGGATCGAGTGGTTCTGCCGGCACTGTCTCGCGCGCGACTCGATCATCGTCGCGTCCATCCGCACAACGACCGCGGCACGGCGGTCGCGACGGCGGAGCTCGGGCTGATGGCAGGCGCCGAGCGCGTCGAGGGCACGCTGTTCGGAAACGGGGAGCGCACCGGCAACGTCGACCTCGTCACGTCTGGCGCTGAACCTGCTCACGCAGGGAGTCGACCCGGGCGTCGACCTCTCCCGGATCGACGAGGCGAAGCGGATCGTCGAGGAGTGCAACGAGCTGCCCGTCCACCCGCGGCACCCGTACGTGGGCGAGCTCGTCTACACGGCGTTCTCGGGCTCGCACCAGGACGCGATCAAGAAGGGCATGGACGCGCGCGAGCGCTCAGGCAGGCCGAGGTTTGGGACGTCCCGTACCTGCCGATCGACCCGATGGACGTGGGCAGGAACTACGAGGCGATCATCCGCGTCAACTCGCAGTCGGGAAGGGCGGCGTCGCCTACCTGATGGAGACCGAGCACCACTTCGACGCTGCCGCGTGGGCTGCAGGTCGACTTCGCGCAGAAGGTGCAAGCGGTGACCGACTCGCGCGGCGGCGAGCTGACTCCCGACGAGCTGCTCGAGGCCTTCCGGGCCAACTACCTCGACTGCGTGCGGCCGTACGAGCTGCTCTCGTACACGCACTCGGCGCGGAGCGAGGACCGGATCGTCGCGAAGGTGCTCGCGCGACGGCGAGGAGGTCGAGATCGAGGGCGTCGGCAACGGCCCGATCGCGGCACTCGTCCGCGCACTCGCCGCAGCGGTTCGGCGTCTCGGTCCGGATCCGCGACTACCACGAGCACGCGATGGCGGCGCGGCGAGGACGCGACCGCGGCGGCCTACGTCGAGGCCGACGTCGACGACGAGGCGTTCTGGGGGGTCGGCGTCCACCCTCGCATCGTCACGGCGTCGCTCAGGGCTGTCGTCAACGCCGTCGATCGCGCGCTCACTGCACGGAACGGAGGAGCTACCGCATGAGCGAGGCGACCTCGCCGTTCAGCCGGCGAAGCGTGTGGCCGACGACGGCGAGGAGCCGTTCGAGGAGCAGCGAGTACAGAGCGGGTCGTGTGTCGACCTCCAGGGCTCCTAGCCATCGCGGCACGCCTTCGAAGGCTTCCGCGTGCCGGCGACGCTACACGACGGACGCCCCGCCGGCAAATCGTGAGGACCGCACTCGTGCGGGGCTATACTCCGACCGCTTGCGGATGTAGCTCAGTTGGCTAGAGCGTCTGCTTGCCATGCAGAAGGTCGAGGGTTCGAGTCCCTTCATCCGCTCCTCAGAAAGCCCCGTAAACGGGGCTTTTCTGTTGGCAGAGGCGGCGACAGATCGCGTCTCGAGCGGCCCGTCGTCGAGCTCGCGGTCACCGCCGAGGTAGGCGCGCCAGCCCCGTGCGTCGCCTGAACTCTGCTTCTCGTGGTTACAAGCCGGTTGGCGACGCCGAAGAGTCATGTCCGAAAGGAGCTGGCTTACTCGACCGCCCGACCCGCAGGCGATCCGGGGCAAATGTCCTTCGACAGCGGAAGGTAGACTTGGGCGCTCAAGCCGGGGCGGTCACCTTCGGTGCCCTTCCACTCGCCTCACGCCCGGTTGGCGGGAGTGCTTGAGGCCTTCTCCACGGCGAAAACCAGTACCCGTAGCGGGAGGTCTCATCATGGCTTTCGACCTACTAAAGGGCCGAAGGAGTCGTTCGCGTCGGATTGCGCTCCTGAGCACTGCATTGATCGCGTTGGCGAGCACCGTTTTTGTTGCATCTGGGCCGTCCGCGAACAGCGCCTCTTGCCTCCCAAAGACCACAACGATCGGTGGCAAGCACGCCGTGGTCTTCTGCGGCCCGGCGAAGGTAACGGCTCGCGCCGCTGGCAAGACGTTCAGCTTCAAGAGCGGCTCCTGCGTTCGCCAGGGCGCGAGCACCTTCTTTCTGCAGATGGGCACGATCGGCGGCCCGACCGCCAAGTCGGGACTCCAGCAGACTCCACTCTTCTATCTCCTCACGGACCCAAGACGCGCTCGACGACCCAGGCAATTCTCTACTGGATCGTCGACGGGAAACGGTACGGCGCTACCCCGGGTAGCCGCGTCACGTTTACGGCAAGCCGAAAGAGCGGGAGCTTCAGCGGGACCCTCGCACGAGGCCCGCAGTACACCGGCAACGGGCCGTTCACCGGCACTTTCACCTGCTAGAGACCGCAGACGCTTGCCGGCGTCCAACCACGCTACCACCGCTGCCGCCGGGCTCAGATCGAACTCGGCGGCAGCGGTGATAGCTGCGCTGTGACCCCCTCCGAAAACACGAAACTTTCGCGAGGAAAGGCCAGTCAAGGACTGACCAGAGAAAACCGGCTACCCCGCAAGCCCCCTAGTTGAGAGTTTGCCCTTTCTCCGCCTTAGCTAGATACTGGAACATCTGGCCGCTCCGTGATGGGCCCTAACCCAAAACGGAGGTCGATGTGTTGCTCGCAACTCACGGTTGGTGGCCCTGGCTCTTGATGTACGCGTTCATTCTCATTGTCGTCGCGTGCGGCATTCGCTACTTCGTCAAGCGCCGCAGGGCGGCCTAACTCCCAGGCTGTCCTCCGCGACGGGCCTGGGGAGGGCTACCCAGCAGTTGGCGACGTAGTGAGTGCGCGCCTACCCTCCGCGTGCCCGGTAGTGCCGTCATTACACCTGCGCCTGAAACCAGAGCAGGGAGAGAACCTTGACTTGCGCGGGCTGACGCGGGTGGCTGAGACGGTCAAGTCCCCCGCTCGTCATTGAACGCGGCTTCGTTCGCTTCGATGCTCGCGACCGATCTCGAGTTGTCCCCGACGACGCTCGCCGGTCTGACCGGCCATGCCGACGCGGGGTTCACGCACAAGGTGTATGCCCGTGACAGCCGCGACGACAGTGCCCTCGTGAAAGACGTGCTCGCCCGTGCGGCTGCGCAAAGGTGGGCGCGTGAGTCAGGTTAGTCAGCGTGATGGAGCACGCTGCCGCGCGGCCCAAGCGATCTCTTTGACCGCACGGCTCATGCCCGCCGGCAACACCTATGCTTGGCCGGTGGCGCCTGCAGCGGGATCGACGTCCGGCAGGCGAGCGCTTCGTTCTTCGCCTACAGAGGGCGCTGGCACCGTGAGCAGCCGTCCTGCTGGCGTTGCGCTGCCGCTGTTCACTGCTTCCCAGGTTCACGCAGCGAACACGTGATGAGTACAAAGGTCGCAAGGGTACGGACGGTGTCGGCGCTGCCCGGGAGGCGAATGCTCTCGACCTACCGGCCTGCGTGGCTTCCGAAGGATCTCGTCGCCGGACTGGTCCTCACCACGCTGCTCGTCCCCCAGGGAATGGCGTATGCCGAGCTGGCCGGATTGCCGGCAATCACCGGCCTCTACACCTCGATTCTCTGTCTGACCGGCTACGCGATTTTCGGGCCGTCGCGAATCCTCGTGCTCGGGCCCGACTCGTCGCTGGGGCCGATGATCGCGGCCACGGTGCTGCCGCTGCTCGGCGCCAACGGCGATCCGCAGCGCGCGATCGCGCTCGCGTCGATGCTGGCACTCCTGGTGGGCGCGATCACGGTACTCGGCGGCATCTTCAAGCTCGGATTCGTCGCCGACCTCCTCTCGAAGCCGACGATGATCGGCTACATGAACGGCCTGGCCGTGACGATCCTGGTCGGGCAGTTACCCAAGTTGTTCGGATTTTCGATCGATGCCGACGGCTTCATCGCCGAGGCGAAGGGGTTCGTGAGAGGGGTCGCCGACGGCGAGACCGTACTCGCCGCACTCGCCGTCGGCCTGTTCAGCCTCGCGACGATCGTCGTGCTGAAGCGCTTCCTGCCCAGGGTGCCCGGTGTGCTCGCGGCCGTTGTCCTCTCGATTGTCGCGGCGAGCGTCTTCCAGCTCGAACAGCACGGGGTGCAGCTCGTGGGCACTCTGCCACAGGGTTTTCCACCCCTCACCGTCCCCGGGATCGAGCTGTCCGACATCTCCCTCCTGATCGGTGGAGCGGTGGGCATCGCGGTCGTCACCCTCGCCGACACGATTGCGACGGCATCGGCGTTTGCCGAGCGGACCGGCCAGGAATTCGACGGCAACCAGGAGATGATCGGGATCGGCGCCGCAAACATCGGTGCCGGCTTCTTCCAGGGCTTCCCCGTCAGCACGAGCGGCTCGCGGACGGCCGTCGCCGAGCAGTCCGGTGCGAAGACGCAGGTCACCGGACTCGTCGGAGCGATGACGATCGTGCTGATGCTCGTGCTCGTGCCGGGATTGCTGCGAAACCTGCCTCAGCCAACCCTCGCGGCCGTCGTGATCGCAGCGTCCCTGACGCTTGCCGACATCCCCGGAACGATGCGGCTCTGGCAGCAGCGCAGAGCCGAGTTCGGCGTTTCGATCGCCGCCTCTTTAGGGGTCGTCCTGGTGGGCGTGCTGCCCGGCATCGCGATCGCGGTTGCCCTGTCGATCGCAGACGTGTTTCGCCGCGCGTGGTGGCCGTACCAGGCCGTGCTCGGGCGTGTCGACGGGCTGCCGGGCTACCACGACCGGCTCAGCTATCCCGAGGCCGAACTGCTGCCGGGGTTGGTGATGTACCGCTTCGACGCGCCGCTCTTCTTTGCAAATGCCCGAACCTTCCGCGATCAGATTCGCGCGCTCGCGTCCGCCGAGCCCAGGCCGACCTGGATCGTCGTGGCCGCGGAACCGATCACCGACATAGACACGACGGCGGCCGACATGCTGGAGCAGCTCGACCAGGCGATCAACGAACAGGGCGTCTCGCTCGTATTTGCAGAGCTGAAAGACCCGGTGCGGCGCAAGATCGAGCGCTACGAGCTGACGAGGACGATCGATCCGGAGCATTTCTTCCCAACGATCGATGCGGCAGTCGCGGCCTTCCGCCGCGAGACCGGCGCGGCCTGGGCGCCCGCCGTTCCTCCAGGCGCACGTTGATCATCGCTTCCTTCCGATGTAATACGATCGCCGCGATCTGCCAAGACCGAGGGATGTGTAGCGAGTGGCAACCAGGCGTGAGAGACGGATCGCAGAGTTTGTCGAGCAGTTCCGGGTGAAGCCGGGCTCCAGGGTGACCCTGGCCAAGGATTTCGATTCCGCTTCGAAGGCGGGCGTGGCTTCCAAGAAGAAGGGCAAAGAGCTGCTGGCCGAGGGCGTGGAGCTCCTGGCCGAGTATCAGGCGCGGTTGGCAGCGCAGGACACCTATGGTGTGCTGGTCGCGCTGCAGGCGCTCGACTCGGGCGGCAAGGACGGGACGATCCGTCACGTGATGAGCGGGGTCAACCCGCAGGGAGTGTCGGTTCACGGCTTCAAGGTGCCCTCGGCGGAGGAGCTCGACCACGATTTCCTGTGGCGCTATGCGCAGCGGCTGCCGAGTCGGGGCGAGATCGGGATCTTCAACCGCTCGCATTACGAGGAGGTGCTCGTCGTGCGCGTGCACGAGGAGCTGCTGGAGCGTCAGAAGCTGCCCAAGCGCGCGCGGGGCAGGGGTGTCTGGAAGCGGCGTTACCGGGAGATCAACGACTGGGAGCGCTACCTCACCGACAACGGGTTCCGGGTCGTGAAGCTGTTCCTGAACCTGTCGAAGGAGGAGCAGCGGTTCCGGCTGCTTCGGCGGATCGATCTCGCTGATCACAACTGGAAGTTCTCTGCTGCCGATGTCCGCGAGCGCGATTTCTGGGACGAGTACCAGAAAGCGTTCTCGGAGATGCTCTCGCACACCAGTACGGAATGGGCTCCCTGGTATGTGATCCCGGCCGACCGGAAATGGTTTGCGCGGATCGCCGCCGCAGCAGTCATCGCCAACGTGCTGATCGAGATCGACCCGCGCTACCCGTCCGTGAGCGAGACAAAACGGCAGGAGCTGCAGCAGGTCAAGACCGAACTGGAGGCGCAGGCGCCGAAGGGAGCTGCTCCCGACCCATTTGAACAGGAACAGATCGAGGCACGGACGGAGGGCAGCGAAGGCGAGTTGCACGGCGGTACGCAGACATGACCGCAGGAGCCTCGCTACCCGAGGCTCCTTCCGGCGACACCGGCTGCGGCGTGCCGATTTGAAGCGTGCAGCAGCAACGAGTACAGTCGTGCCATGTCTGAGCCTGCCGAGCCAAACGACACAAACGCACCCGCGTCAGAAGACAATCCTGATCAGCCGGTAGCGGCTGCCGAGACCATCCCTCCCGACGACGCGTCTCACGCTTCGGACGTGGAGGAGTTGCACCCGACTGTCCCGGAACCAGCCGAGAAGGAAGCCGTCGCGAAGCAGAAGCAAGAAGACGACGGCAAGAAGAAAGAGAAGAAAAAAAAGAAGAAGAAGAGCGGGCAGAAGGGGCGAAAAGGCAAGAAGAAGAAAAAGAAGAAGTAGGACATCCCAACATCGGTCCGAGCCTCGTACAATGCCAGCGTGAATCGGCCGTCAGCGGATGACTGGATCCTGATTCACGACCTGTATTCGCGCTACTCGTGGGCGCTCGACACGGGGGACACCGAGGCGTACGTGGGGCTCTTCTCGCCCGACGCGGTCGTCTACGAGACCGGGCCGGAAGGCGATAGGCGGATCGAGGGCCGGGACGAGATCCGCGAGTTTGTTCTTCGCTTCCACGGCAACCCCGACTTTCCGGGCCGTCAGCATCGAATCAGTCAGATCTTGATCTCACCGGATCCTCGAGACCGGGCCGACCGCTGGCATGTGCGCTCGTACGTGCTGACGACCGAGACGAAGGACGGCTACGCGCCCAAGGTGTTTTGGTGCGGATACGGGGAGGACATCGTCGCGAAGCTCGACGGCGAATGGTTCATCGAGAGCCGCGAGATCAAACCGTGGGGCGCCGATGCCTTCGAGCAATCGGTTCCGCCCCGGCTGTCGCCCGGCTGACGTTCTCGGCGAACGTACTAGACCACCTCCCCTTCTGGCACCAGCGCACGGTCACGAGCGACCTCGTGGTCGGCATGCGGCTGGAAGAGCCGCTGCGCGATCACCGTCGGGACGATCGCCGAGAGAACGACGACGGCGATCAGGAGCGAAAACTGCGTCCGGTCGATGATCCCCGCGTTCAGTCCGTAGAGCGCACTGATCGTTCCAAACGTCAGCCCGGTCGACATCAGGAGCGTGGTGAACGCTCCGTGCGGCGCCGTGAAGCGGCGCGCGAGCGGGTAGACACATACGAGCTTCGGCACCATCTTCCCGGCGAAGAGCACCGCGAGGATGCCGAGGTTCGCCCAGAGCGCGCTCAACGACACGTTCATGCCACCCTTGAGGAAGAAGAAGGGCGTGAGGAACGCGAAGGCAACCACGCGCATCCGCTCCTGTTCGAGGCGGTGCTCGACGTAATGCGAGCTGAGCACGAGCCCGAGCAGGAACGCCGGCAGCACAGCCTGCGAGTGGGCACGATCCCCGAGCCACATCATCAGGAACAGGCACGCGAAGACGAGCTTGATCTCCGGCTCGATCACCCGATCGCCGTAGCGGCTGAAGAACCAGGGTGAGATCCTCGGTAGTCCGAAGATGAGCACCAGTGATGCGGCGACGAACGGAAGGATCCAGAGCGTCGGCGTCACGAAGAGGACCGATAACGCCACGACGGTGCCGAGGTCGGTCACGAAAGTCGCCGCCATCAGCCGTTTCCCGATCATCGTCTGATTGAGACCTGTTTCGACGAGCACCGCGTAGACGACCGCGAGGCTCGTCGTCGAGAGCGCGATGCCGGCTATCTCGGCCTGACGGTGGTTCCAGCCGAGCCCGTAGTACGCGAGCAATCCGACGACCGCGAACGGCGCGCCGAACGAGACGAGCCCCAGCGAGAACGATGCCTTCCATTCACGTTTGAGCTGAGGCACGTCGACTTCGGCACCCGCCAGGAAGGTGAGGACGATCCCGGCGAACGAGCCGAGGAACGAAAGCCAGCCCGGGATCGACACGGTGAAAATGTTTCCGACGAAGACACCGAGCCCTAGCTCGATCAGCGCGACTGCGATCCCGAGCTCGACCGAGAGCATCGATGCCACGAGGATCGAAGCTGCGAGGAGCGCCGCCAATGCCAGTTCTCCCACCTCTACCTCCTTGGCTCGGAACGACTAGGGGGTAGAGGCCATCAGCCCTGACGTGGGCGGTTAGGCGCGAGCCTCATCGCGCTTGCAACGTGTTCGGACTCTAGCTGCTCGGGATCTAGCTCACCGCGGCACTCGGCAGCTCGCGTGCCAGTACGTCAAGGATCTCGCCGACGGTGTGCTCCCTCGCGAGCCGGTGCCTGAGGTTCGCCGTGCGCCGGATCCGGTAGTGGTTCCGGCGCCCGATCCTCGTGCGCTCGAGATAGCCACCCTCGATCAGATCCTTCAGGATCGCCTGCGTTGCCCGCTCCGTGATGCCGATCATCTCGGCCATGTCCCGGACGCGGAAGCCCGGATCGCGGGCGATGCACGCGAGAACGAGGAAGTGGTTGCTGAGAAACGCCCACCGTGAATGTGGCCACGTTGGGCTCGGAGATACGGTACTCGACCCGAGTGCGGGCTCCATCGATCCCCCTCGGTTGACTAACGGCACCTGTTTCCTACCACGGGTACCGGTCAGTGCGCAAGCCAGGAGCTAGACGATCGATCGATAATTGACCGGTAACCGTGGCACCGCCGGGAGCGCCCGTGACACGTCGCCTGAGCCCACGCTCGCCCTAACACGTACCCGCCGGGTACGCGCCGCGGGCGATCGCGGCCTCAGGCTCGGTCTCGGACACCCCCATCGGCACCCCAATTCCCGATCAACCATCTAGGCTTTTTCGTGAGATGGGGCGGACGCTGTTCGAGAAGGTATGGGAAGAGCACGTGGTTCTCGAGACTCCAGGAGAGCCCGCGCTTCTCTACGTCGACCTCCACCTCGTCCACGAGGTCACGTCTGCGCAGGCGTTCGACGGCCTGAGGCTCGCCGGACGATCCGTGCGCCGGCGTGACCTGACGATCGCGACCATGGACCACAACGTCCCGACGACGGAGGGGCCGATCGAGGATCCGCTCGCGAAGGCCCAGCTCGAGGCGCTACGGCGGAACTGCGAGGAATTCGGAGTCCCGCTCTACGCCACCGGGAGCGGCCGGGAAGGGATCGTGCACGTCATCGGCCCCGAGCTCGGCCTGACGCAGCCGGGCCAGACGATCGTCTGCGGAGACAGTCACACCTCCACGCACGGCGCCTTCGGGGCGCTCGCGTTCGGCGTGGGTACCTCGGAGGTCGAGCATGTTCTCGCCACGCAGACGCTGCCTCAGAGGAGGCCGAAGACGACGCTCGTTCGCTTCGACGGCTCGCTGCGACTCGGTCTGACGCCGAAGGACGTCGTCCTCGGGATGATCGGGCAGATCGGCGTCTCCGGCGGTGTCGGCCACGTGCTCGAGTACGCGGGCGAGGCGATCAGCGAGTTCTCGATGGAAGGCCGCATGACCCTCTGCAACATGTCGATCGAGGCCGGCGCCCGGGCAGGCATGGTCGCACCCGATGACACCACCTTCGCGTATCTCGAAGGACGTCCGTTCTCGCCAACGGGCGGCGATTGGGAACGCGCGGTCGAGCGCTGGCGGACCCTCGCCTCCGACGTGGACGCGAGCTACGACCGAACGATCGTCGTCGACCTCGCAGAGCTCGAGCCGCAGGTGACATGGGGAACGAATCCGGGGATGGTCGCACCGGTCAGCGGCGTCGTTCCCGATCCGGCCGACTACGACGACCCGGATGACCGCACCGCTGTCGAGCGCGCGCTCACCTACATGGCGCTTCGGCCCGGGACGCCGATCGGCGACATCCGGATCGACCGCGTCTTCATCGGCTCGTGCACGAACGCTCGCATCGAGGATCTCCGTGCCGCCGCCGCGGTCGTGGCCGGCAAGAAGGTCGCGAGCAGCGTGACCGCGCTCGTTGTCCCAGGCTCGGCCTCCGTCAAGCGGCAGGCAGAGGAGGAGGGCCTCGACAGGATCTTCAGCGCCGCTGGCTTCGAATGGCGAAACGCGGGCTGCTCGATGTGCCTGGGCATGAACCCGGACGTCCTGCAGCCGGGCGAGCGGTGCGCCTCCACGTCGAACCGCAACTTCGAGGGGCGGCAGGGCCGGCTCGGTCGGACGCATCTCGTCAGCCCGGCGATGGCCGCGGCCGCAGCCGTTGCGGGCCGGTTCGTCGACGTGCGCGAGCTCGAGGCGGTTTCGGCGTGAAGCCGATTCGCAAGGTGACAGGGCGCGTTGCGGTCATCGACCGGCCCGATGTCGACACCGACCAGATCGTCCCCAAGCAGTTCCTCAAGCGGATCGAGCGAACCGGCTACGGCGACTATCTCTTCTTCGACTGGCGCTTCGACGAGGACGGGAAACCGCGTCCGGGCTTCGAGCTGAACCGACCGGAGTTCGAGGGCGGCAAGATCCTGCTGGCCGGTCGCAACTTCGGCTGCGGCTCGTCGCGCGAGCATGCCGCGTGGGCGCTCCAGGACTACGGGTTCGACGTGGTCATCGCCTCCTCGTTCGGCGACATCTTCAGGACGAATGCCGGCAAGGTCGGCATGGTCGTCGTCGAGCTTTCAGCCAGCGACGTCAAGCGACTGATGGAGAGCGTGGACCTCGATGTCGGCTCGACGATGACCGTCGACCTGGAGCGGCGTGTGGTCGTCGCCCCGGATGGCAGCGAGTTGGAGTTCGAGATCGACGAGGCGACCCGCTACCGGCTGTTGAACGGCCTCGACGACATCGGCCTCACGCTCGAGCACGAGCCCGAGATCGCGGCCTTCGAGACTCGGCACGAGCCGCGTTTTGGGCCTGGCCCTGTCGCGACCGTCTGAAGACCCCACGCCCCGGCGGGGCTACGATGTGGTCGGCGGCGACGTGGCCGAGTGGTTAGGCAGAGGCCTGCAAAGCCTCGTACAGCGGTTCGAATCCGCTCGTCGCCTTGACAGCTCGAGCGGCCCCGAAGCGCACGCGCTCCGCCCCGAGCTCCTGGTCAACGACAGGAGCGGCGCGCGTGCTCTGCGGAATGCGGATCTCGGCTAGATGACGCCCTTGACCGAGTCGAGCGCGCCCGAGATACCGCCAGCAAGGGCGGTGAACACGCCGACCACGGCGAGCGTGATGACGCCGAGCACGACGGCGTACTCCGCCATCGTCTGCCCCTCTTCCCGCTTGTGCAGGAGCCAGAAGTGGGTCTTGAGCATCATTCGCGGCTCTCCTTTCCGGAGAAATGGTCCTACGACGAACCTCATCGCCGAGGCGAGCGCGCTGCTCGATCCCCCGAACAGGGGGACGGCAGCCCTCGGGTAGACTCGGCTCGCGGTCGTGGAGGCGAACGGAGAGACGGTGGGCACAGCGGTGCTCGGTGCGGGGCCGGCCGGATTGACGGCGGCGTACGTGCTGGCGATCCGTGGTGCTCGCGGCGTCGTCTACGAGGCGGACGGCACCGTCGGCGGCATCGCCAAGACGGTCGAATACCAGGGTTATCGCTTCGATCTCGGCGGCCACCGCTTCTTCACGAAGCTCGGCCCGGTGCAGCGGTTCTGGGAGGAGCTGATGGGCGACGACTTCCTCGTCCGACCGCGGCTCTCGCGCATCTACTACCAGGGCAAGTACCTGCACTACCCGCTCGTCGCGCGAGACGTGATCCCGCGCCTCGGCGTCGTCGAGTCGGCGCGCTGTGCCCTCTCCTACCTCTGGGCCAAGGCCAGACCGGCCCCCGCGCCGAAGACGTTCGAGGACTGGGTGACGAGCCGGTTCGGGAGGCGGCTCTACGACTCGTTCTTCCGCTCGTACACGGAGAAGCTGTGGGGGATTCCGGGCACCGAGATCCAGTCCGCCGTGGGCAGCTCAGCGGATCAAGGACTTCTCGCTCTTCAAGGCCGTCCTCGGACTC
This sequence comes from uncultured Actinomycetes bacterium, assembly GCA_963736045.1. Classification (GTDB taxonomy): domain Bacteria; phylum Actinomycetota; class Thermoleophilia; order Gaiellales; family Gaiellaceae; genus PALSA-612. Next base: position 197,402 of record CAVTNK010000004.1, read on the forward strand.
GTCGGGCTTCGCCGGAACGTGACGACGCTGATCGAGGAGTTCCACTATCCGCGCCGCGGGCCGGGCCAGATGTGGGAAGCCTGCCGCAGCCGGGTGGAGGAGCGCGGCATCCCGGTGCATTTCCACCACCGCGCCGTCTCGGTCAAGCACGACGGCGCCGGGCAGGCGACCTCGATCGTGCTCCGAGCGAACGGCACGCAGACCGAGCAACCCGTCGACTCGGTGCTCTCGAGCATCCCGCTGTCGGAGCTCGTCCAGATCCTCGACCCGCCCGCACCGGCCGATGTCCTCGAGGCGGCCGCGAAGCTCCGCTACCGCGACTTCGTGCTCGTCGCGCTCGTGACGACGGAGCCCGAACCCTTCCCGGACACGTGGATCTACCTGCAGGACCACGGCACACGCGCCGGCCGGGTGCAGAACTTCGGTGCCTGGAGCCCGGACATGGTCGTTCCGGGAACGACATGCCTCGGAGTCGAGTACTTCTGCTTCGAGGGCGACGACATGTGGGAGATGTCGGGCGACGAAGCCGTCCGCTTCGCGACGAAGGAGATGGCCGAGATCGGGCTGATCGATCCGACGAAGGTCGTGGACGGCGTCAAGGTACGCGTGCCGAAGGCGTACCCGATGTACGACCTCGGCTACGACGAGCGCGTCGCCTTGCTCCGGGAGTACCTGGCGGGCTTCGAGAACCTGAAGACGTTCGGACGCAACGGTCTCCATCGCTACAACAACCAGGATCATTCGATGTGGACGGCGATCCTCGCCACGCTCAACCTCCTCGACGGCATCGGACCACGACGTGTGGGCCGTGAACACGGAAGCGGAGTACCACGAGGAGGGACGGATCGTCGAGGAGCTCCTCGATGTCGAGCTCGTCGCGCTAGTCGACTCTCGATCGTCGTCGGCTCGAACGGAGCCCGGGGTTCGGTCGAGCGATGCCTCGATGCCCTCGCGCCGCAGGTCGACGGGGCCGAGGTGATCGTCTGCGAGCCGTCCGCGAGCCCGCACGAGCTTCAGCGGAGATATCCGTTCGCACGCTTCCTCGAGCGCCCGGAGGCGCTCGTTCCCGCTCTTTGGCGCGACGGCATCGACGCGGCGACCGGATCCGTCGTCGCGCTGACGATCTCACCGATGGCTCCGGCACCGGACTGGGTCTCGCGCATCCGCGGACGGCTCGAGCGAGACGAGGTCGTCGCGGGTGCGATCGAGCCGGGCACGGGCCTGCGGCTCGTCGACTGGGCGGAGTACTTCTGCCGCTACGCCCGCGACATGCTGCCGTTCGCCCTGCGCGAGAACCCCGACATCCCGGGCGACAACTGCGCCTACCGGCGCGAGCTGCTCGAGCGGACCCGTGCGACTCTACCGCGACGGCTTCTGGGAGCCGGAGGTGAACCGCGACCTCGCGCGCGCGAGGGCGTCCAGCTGTGGCACGACCCCGCTGTCGTCGTCTTCCAGGGCCGCTCGGCCGGATTCGCGCGCTTTCTTCCGCCAGCGGCTCGAGCACGGGCGCGAGTACGGACGACAGCGCGGCGCTCGCTTCGGTCGAGGTCGAAACGCCGCAGGCGTCGTGCTGGCATGGTCGTGCCGGCCGTCCTCGTCCTCCGAACGGCGCGAGAGGTGTTCTCGCGGAGGCGCTGGCGCGGACGCTTTCTCGTCTCCCTGCCCGTGCTCGTCGCGCTCGATATCGCCTGGGCGGTCGGTGAGGCTCGCGGCCACGTCGACTGCCTCCGAGGACCATGACCAGCTCCGGAGCTCTCCGTCGTGATCGCCTCCGTGAACGGGATGCCGTATCTCGGCCGCGTGCCTCGACGCGCTCGCCGAGCGCTGCGCCGAAGCCGAAGTGGTCGTCGCCGACTGGACAGACGAGGCGACACGGGCCGACGTTGCGCGAGCGCTGGCCGGACGTGCGGCTGCTCTCGTTCGACGAGCCGATGGCGATTCCGGAGCTGCGCGCGGCCGGCGTCTTCGCCGTCGACGGCTCCGGTCGTCGCGCTGATCGAGGATCACTGCCTGGTCACGGAGGGCTGGGCCGAGCGCCTGCTCGCCGGGCACCGCGCGGGCCACGGGGTCGTCGGCGGCCCGATCCGGAACGTCGTCACCGATCGCCTGCGCGACTGGGCGGCGTTCTTCTGCGAGTACAGCGCCGTCATGGAGCCGATGCCGCCGCGGACCGGTTGCAGGGCTTGCCGGGGATGAACGTCTCGTACGACCGGCGGGCGCTCGCGGCGATCGACGACCTTCTGCGCGAGGGCCGCTGGGAGAACTGGCTCCACCCGCGGCTCCAGGAGCGGGGCTTCGAGCTCTGCTGCGAGCCCGAGGCCGTCGTCGAGCACGACAAGGACTTCGACCTCGGCGAGTTCTTCTCGCAGCGCTACCACTACTCACGCTCGTACGCGGGCATGCGGAACCCGACGCTCGGCTCGAAGCGCGGTGCTCTACGCGCTCGGAACGCCGCTGCTCCTGCCGCTCGTCTACGCCCGCATGGCGCGCAACGTCTTCTCGCGCCGACGGGCGCGGAGGGAGTTCCTGCTCGCGACGCCGCTGATCCTGCGCTACGTCGCGGTCTGGGCGTTCGGCGAGGCGGTCGGCTACGTCTTCGGCGGCGGGCGCAGCCTGCTCAGGGTGCGGTGAGTGGAACTGCGGATCGGCGTCGACGCCACGAGCTGGGTGAACCGGCGCGGCTACGGCCGGTTCGCGCGCAATGCGCTCGGACGCCTCGTCGCACTCGACGGCGAAGCGACGCTACGTCTTCGTCGATCGACGAGGAGAGCGCGCTCGTCGGCCGACTTCCCGACGGGCGCCGAGCGTCCTGTCCGTGCGCGTTGTCACGCGACCGGCCGAGGCGGCCTCCGCCGCGACTCGTACCGCCCTCCGGCCGATCTCGCCCGCCTGGGCACCGCGGTGACGCGGCGCGCGGTTCGACGCCTTCCTCTTCCCTTCCGTGTACACGTGCTTCCCGTTCGATTGGCGCGCCGAGCGTCGTCGGCCTCCACGACCTGATCGCCGACGACTTCCCCGAGCTGACGCTGCCCGAGCGCGACGGGCACGCACCTTCTGGCGGGTCGAAGCAGAGCCTGGCCGATCGCGGCTCGCGCGGCGCCTGTTCACGGTGTCGGAGACCTCGCGGCGACGCGGTCGCGAAGCGCTTCGGCGTCGCGGCCGACCGGATCGCGGTCGTGCCCGAGGCGCCCGATCCGGTCTTCACGCCGCGGCCGGCAGGCAGCGATCGCGCGGGAGCTCGCCGCGCTCGGCCTCCCGCCGGCGAGCCGTTCCTCCTCTACGCGGGCGGGATCAGCCCGCACAAGGACGTCGAGACGCTTCGTCGAGGCCTACGCGCTGCTGCGCAGGCGAGCGAGGCGCGCCGCGGCTCGTCGTCGTCGGCGCGCTCGACGACGACCCGTATCTCTCGGCCGCGGCGACGTCCGTGCGACGCGGATCGAGCGGCTCGGCCTCGACGACGTCGTGCATCGCTGCCCGGCTATCGTCTCGGACGAGGCGCTCGCCTGCCTGTACAGCGCGGCGACGCGCGGTCGTTCATGCCGTCGCTCGCCGAGGGCTTCGGCTGCCCGCGGTCGAGGCGGCCGCGTGCGGCGCGCCGGTCGTGCTCAGCGACATTCCCGCGCACCGGGAGACGCTCGGAGACGACGCGCTCTTCTTCCCGCCGGGCGACGCCGAGGCGCTTCGCGCGGGCACCTCGAGCGGCTGCTCGGCGTCCGACGTGCTCCGGCGCTCGCTCGGCGACGCGCGGGCGCAGCCGCGTCGGCGCGCTACTCCTGGGACGCGTCGGCCGAAGCACTCCGGACCCTTCTCCACGGAGCCGCCGAGATGGCGAGGACGTGGCTGACGCCGCTGTCGTTCTGCATGGTCACGACCTTCTACCCGCCGTACCACTTCGGCGGGGACGCGATGCACGCGTACCGGCTAACGAACGCACTCGCGCGCCGCGGACACCGCGGTGACCGTCGTCTACAGCGACGACGCCTACCGGACGCTCGGCGGCGGCGAGCCCGAGGACGAGCTTCCCGCACGAGCCCGGCGTGACGCTCGTACGGCTCCGGACAGCGCTTTCCGCCGTAGCGCCGGCTCGCAACGTACCTCACCGGCCGCCCGCGCTTCTACGCGTCGCGTCTCGACGCGTCTTCCGCGGAGGCGCTTCGACGTCGTCCACTTCCACAACGTCTCGCTCGTCGGCGGCCCGGGCGTGCTCCGCTACGGAGACGGGATCAAGCTGTACACGACGCAGCGAGCACTGGCTCGTCTGCCCGATGCACGTCCTCTTGGCGGTACGACCGCGAGCCGTGCGACGAGCCGCACTGCCTCCGCTGCACGCTCGCCTTCCGGCGGCCGCCGCAGCTCTGGCGCTACACGGGCCTGCTCGAGCACGAGCATGCGGCACGTCGATCTCTTCCTCTCGCCGAGCCGGTTCACGATCGAGGCGCATCGAGCTCGTGGCTTCACCGGCCCGATGCGGCATCCTGCCCGTACTTCCTTCCCAGCCGGCCGACGGTCGGCCGGCAGCCGTCAGCTCCGGCCAGTACCCGCGAGCGCCCGTACTTCCTGTTCGTCGGACGCCTCGAGCGGCTGAAGGGCGTCCAGGTGCTGATCGAGGCGTTCCGCTCGTACCGCGAGGCCGACCTCGCTCGTCGCCGGCGACGGCGTGGAGCGGGACGAGCTCGGCACGGGCGCACGGGCTCGATCACGTTCGCTTCCTCGGGCGCGTGCACCCAGGCCGAGCTCGGGCCGCTGTACGCGGGCGCGATCGCGCTGCTCGTGCCCGTCGGTCGGCTACGAGGTGTTCGGGCTCGTCATCCTCGAGGCGTTCGCGCAGCGGACGCCGGCGATCGTCCACGACCTCGGCGCGCTGCCCGGAAGTGGTCGAGGAGGCTCGAGGCGGGCTCGTCTACCGCACGCCGAAGCTGAGCTCCTCGGCGCCATCGAGCGCCTGCGCAGCGCGACCCGCGTCCGCGACGAACTCGGCGCCCAGGGACACGACGCCTGGCAGCGGCTGTGGAGCGAGGAGCGGCACCTGACGGGTACTTCGACGCGGTCGAGGAAGCCCGGTCGCTCGCCGCGACGAGACCTGCTGCTCGTGGCTAGATGGTCGATCGGGTTGTCGATCGATCATCTGGAGCCCGCCAGTAACCTACGGGCCTTGGATCCTTCCGAGGTTCCCCGAGGGGTCGTGGCCTCAGATAACGCCGATCTCAGAACCCGGGCGTCCCGGGCGCTCTTCGGGCACTCCTTCCTGAGCGGCGTGCTGCGCAGCTTCCTGACGCTCGCAGCCGGGGAATGGGTCGCTCGCGGGATCGGGGTCGCGATCCAGATCTACCTCGCGCGCCAGCTAACGCCCGGCCCCTACGGCGTGATCACGTTCGGCATCGCGCTGTCGGCTGGTTCGGGCTCGTCGTCGACTCCGGAACCGAGCAGCTGAACGTGCGCGAGATCTCGCGGCGGCCGGAGCGATTCCGCGAGCTCGCCGACCCCGTGCTCGGGCTTCGGCTCGCTCTGTCGGTCGGTGCGGCTATCACGCTTGCTCTCGTCACGTACTACCTCTCGAGCTCGACGTCGAGCAGCAACGTGCTGCCGCGATTCGCGCTCGTCCTGCCGGCGCTCGCGCTCAACCTGCGCTGGATGGTGCTCGGAATCGGCCAAGCGCGCGCGGTCGCGCTCGGCAACGTCGCGTCGCGGGTCGTGTTCCTGGCCGCCACCCTTCTGCTCGTCGCCGAGCCCGTCGGACGCCGACCGGGTGCCGCATTCTCGAGGCGCGAGCGAGGCCACGTACGGGCTCGTGATCGTCGTGCTCGTGGCCAAGGCGTATGGCATGGTGCGGCCCCGGATCGACTTCGCCGCCTGGCGCGCGACGCTGACGGAGGGTTTCCCGCTGCTCATCTACGGCATCTGCCGCGCAACGATCCTGACGATCGACATCGTGCTGATCGCGCTGATACTCGGCCACGGCGAGACGGGGCTCTACGGCGCCGCGCTGAAGCCGGTGGCGTTCTTCCTCGGCGCGCTCGGCCTTTTCTCGGTCTCGTTCCTGTCCGGGCTACAGCGCTGCACCCTCGGCCGAGGCGACGGTTGCTCTTCCGTCGCTCGGTGCTCTTGCTTCGGCTCCTGCCGATGATCGCCGTGATCGCCTCAGCGCTGGCGTCATCGCTCGTCACCTTCGTTTTCGGCGACAGCTACGCGGACTCCGCGGCACCGCTTGCTGTCCTCGCCTGGACGCTGCCGCTTGCGGGCACTCGGCCGTTCCCTACAGCTCGGTCCTGATCGCCCGCGGTCGGCAGGACATCCTCATGCGCAACAACATCGTCGGAGCTGGGTTCAACGTCGGCGCGAACGCGCTCGTGATCACCTTCGTCGGCATCACGGCGGCCGCCGGCGTCCGCGTCGCCACCTACGCGATCATGCTCGTTCCTCAACCACCGCACGTGCGTGAGCCGCGGGCTGGCGCCGTCGCTCTTGTCCGTCTTCACCGCAGCGGATCCGCGGGCCGGCACGCCGAGAGCGGGCCTAGCCACGATGCGTAGAGACGTCCCCGGCGACTACTACCGCCGACTGCACGAGGTCGACACGCGCCACTGGTGGCACGTCGGGATGCATGGCATAGCCGCGGCGCTGCTCGAGACCGGCTGGATGCGCGGAGGGAGCCTGCTCGACGCCGGCTGCGGCACAGGCGGTTTTCTCGTCCGGGCAGCGAGCTCGGGACGTTCGAGCGGCTCTGCGGGCTTCGACGTCAGCCCCGAGGCGATCGAGCTCGCCCGTGAGGCCGTGCCGGAGGCCGACCTCCGCGTCGCTCCACTCGATGCGCATCCCGTTCGGCGACGGGGAGTTCGACCTCGCGGTCTCGCTCGACGTCCTCCAGCACGTCCCCGAGGACAGGCTCGAGCGCGGCCTCGGGGAGCTTCGCCGGGTGCTGCGCCCCGAGGGCGCGCTGCTCGTGCGCACGAACGGCGCGTGCCACAGTCGCGCCGCGAGCGCGACGACTGGCGCGTCTACGACGCAGAGACGCTGGCCGCCGAGCTGCGCCGGGCCGGGTTCTCCGTCCGGCGACTGACCTACGCGAACACGACGCTGTCTCTCGCCGCGGCGGCGCTAGGGCGGCTGCCGCACGCACCGACCGACCGAGAAGTGCGGCATCCCGAGCCGGGCAGCGGAGGATGGCAGGCGGCCGGGTGCGCGCATTGCTCGAGCTCGAGGGGAGGTCGCTCGCGAGCCCGCGGACACGCTTGCCGTACGGGCACACGCTGTTCGCGCTCGCCGAGCGGCAAGCATGAGCACCGACGCAGGGAGGCTCTGGGAGGTCGAGGCGGGCTCCTACGACGCCGCTTATGACGATCCTGGCCGCGGCGGCATGCTCGTCCGGGGCCGGCTGGCTGCGGCACTCGACCTGCTCGGCGGCACGCCGGGGCGCATCCTCGACGCCGGTATGGGCGGGGGCCGGCTCTGTGACGAGCTCGACCGGCGCGGATGGACGGTGCACGGTTGCGACGCCTCCGAGGCCATGGTGCAGATCGCTCGCAAGCGGGTTCCCGGGCGCGCGGCCTCGCTCGTCCGGGCGCCGATCGAGCACCTGCCCTTCGATGACGGTTTCTTCGACGCTGCGGTAGCGCTGGGCGTTCTCGAGTACTCGGAGAGCGTCGAGCGTTCACTCGGCGAGCTGGCGCGGGTCGTGAGTCCGGGCGGGATCTGCGTGATCAGCTTCCCGAACTTTCGCGGGTTTCCCTCGCTCTGGCGGAGCCGCATCCTGTATCCGGTCGTCCGCGCTGCGAAGGGGATCGCTCCGCTCGGCCGTCCTGCTCCGATCCCGCCTCGGCATCCAATACCCGAGAGCCATCTGCTCACGCTTGTGGGTGGTGCAGGGCTCGTGCCAGCCACCGTTACCCGCCTCGGCTCCGGCGGCCGGGAGGCGGGGCCGCTGACCGCGGTGCAGATCGTCGTGCGAGCGAACCGACGGTCGTGAGCGCCGTCCGCCGCACCATCACCCTGGCTGCAGTGGTGGCGGGAGCGCTCGTCGCCGCAGGCATGGTGGCGGGGCACCGGACGGCCGTGCCCTCGATCGTCACGGTGGCCGGCACGGGTGTGGCAGGCCGGACGGGTGATAGCGGCCCGGCTCTTCAGGCGGAGATCGGCCACCCACGCGGGATCGCCCTCGCATCTGACGGCGGCTATGTCTTCACGGAGCCGTTCAACCAGACGGTGCGTCGCGTATCGCCCGACGGGACGATCACCACGATCGCGGGAACGGGCCAGGCAGGGTTCTCGGGCGATGCCGGCCCGGCCACGCAGGCGGCGCTCGACCAGCCACACGGCGTCGCGTTCACGCCTTCGGGGGGGTTGCTGGTCGCGGACGCGCTCAACCATCGTGTCCGGCTGATCAGCTCCGACGGAACGATCTCGACGGTTGCCGGGACGGGTGTCGTGGGGTTCTCCGGGGACGGCGGTCCGGCGACGGCGGCCGAGATCGACGGTCCTCGCGGCATCGCAGCGCTTCCCGACGGCGGCTTTCTCATCCCCGACACCGACAACCAGCGCATCCGCCGCGTCTGGCCTGACGGGACGATCACGACGGTCGCAGGAGATGGCACGCGCGGGTTCTCGGGCGACGGAGGGCCGGCTACTGCTGCCGACCTTGCCTCGCCCTTCGCTGCTGTCCCGACGGCAGACGGCGGGCATGCTGATCGCCGACACCGGCAACGACCGAGTTCGCCGTGTCGCGCCTGACGGGACGATCACGACCGTCGCGGGCAACGGGCAGCGTGCTTTCGGCGGGGATGGTGGACCGGCCACGAGTGCGGCGCTCGACAGCCCACACGCGGTCGTGGCGCTTCCCGACGGCGGCTTCCTGGTGGCCGACACGGTGAACAACCGGATCAGACGGGTCTTCCCGAACGGCATGATCTCCACAGTCGCCGGTGCCGGGACGGCCGGGTTCTCGGGTGACGGAGGCCCGCCGGCCGCGGCCGAGCTCGATCTGCCGAAGGCGCTGGCCGTCCTCCCGGACCTGAGCGGCTTCCTCGTCGGCGACTCGCAGAACAACCGCGTTCGGCTCGTCACGCTCGACCTCCGCCCGCCATTCGTGCTTCGCCTACGACCGGCACACCTCCGCATCAAGGTCGGTCGGTCGGCGATCCTCCGCTACACCGTCTCACTCGACTCCCGGATGTCGCTCGAGGTGCGGCGGGGCACGCATCTCGTGCTCACCGCACGCGCAACCGTCCCGCCGGGTGAGCACTCGTTCAGCTTCGGGCGAAAGCTCCGGCCAGGCTCGTTCTCGCTCATCCTGACCGCCGTGAGCAATGACGGACGCGTCGCTCGCGTGAAGGGCAGCCTCGCGGTCGGCCGCTGACCGTATGCTCACCCCGTGGTCCTCGGCGTCGACGTCAGCCGGCTGGTTGGGCCTCGAACCGGAGTAGGGCGCGGCATCGAATATCTGCTCCGTGCCTGGGCGGGCCACGAGCTTCCCTTCGAGCGGGTCGAGCTCTACAGCCCTACGCCGATCGCCGACCTGCCGGCCGACGAGCGGTTTCAGCCGATTGTGCTGCCGAGCCGCGGGCCAGGCATCTGGTGGGAGACCGTTCACCTCGGGTCTCGAGGAAGCGGGCTCGATCTGCTCTTCTGCCCGTATACGCTGCCGCTTCGCTACCGCGGGAGGACGGTCGTCGAGAACCACGGCCTGCTCGTCGGACCGAACCGTGCGCCGGCGTGGCGACTCAGGAGCCGTGCGAGGACGTGGCACGCGGCTGCGAGCGCGCGTTCGGCCGATGCGGTGATCGCCGTTTCCGAGGTGGCTCGCGCAGATCTCGTCCGCTGGTGCGGCGTCTCCGACGAAAGGATCTCCGTCGTGCCGCTCGGGATGAGCGATGTCTTCCGTCCAGCTCGGCCCGAGGAGACCGCCGAGATCGAGGCAGTAGCCGCAGACGTCCTCGGTGCGCCCCAGCCGTTCCTCCTCTTCGTCGGCAAGCTCTCACCGCGTCGTCACGTGCCCGAGCTGGTCGAGGCGTTCGCACGGCTCGCGGCGCACCGACCCGACCTGCACCTCCTCGTCGTTGGCCCCGACTCCGCCCAGGTGGGCGTCGGCGAGCTTGCGGAGCGCCGGAACTGCACGGCACGTGTTCACCACGTCGACCATCTCGGTCACGAGAAGCTCGCCCTTCTCTATCGCGGTGCCCGGGCGCTCGTCCTACCCTCGACCCAGGAAGCCTGGTCCGTTCCGATCGCCGAGGCACTCGCCTCGGGTTGTCCCGTCGTCGCGGTCGACGGCCCGTGGCTCGACGGGATCCGGGAGGCCGTCCTGACGATTTCGGCGCCGGACGTCGACCTTTTGGCCGACGCGCTGGGACGCATCACCTCGGACGGCGCGCTCGCAGGCGACCTCCGGGAAGAGGGACTTCGCCGCGCCGCTCTGTTTCCGACACACGAGGAGCGGGCTCGGCGTTTGGCTGGCCTGCTCGCTGCCACCGCCCGTCAGGGCTCGAAGACGGAAGCGTCGCCGGACGGCGTTGCGAACTCGTCCGGCAGCACGCAGATTCCGTAGACCGACTCGGTCTCACCTCCCGCCATCTCGAGCGAGCGCACGACCTCTGCGCGAGCGAGGTCGACGATGTGGACGGCAAGCGGAGCCTGGCTACCGGCAGCGTAGAGATCGCCCTCGAGCCTGGCGAGGCCGCGGGCGAAGCTCGGGGACCCCGGAACCGGAGCCGCGTGGCGCTCCGCCTGCAATTGCGGGTCGTAGGCGACGACCCGCCCGCCGTTCGAGTCGTTGTAGACGACGAGACCGTCCTTTGTCTCGATCACGTTGTGGTTCGGGACGGTGATGTCGGGTCGGCTGAGGACGAGCGTCGCCGTCGCCTCGCTGAGCGGCCCGGCCCCCGGAGTGAGGGAGACGATCGCCGACGACGAACCTGGCACGTGATTCGTCGGGAGCGGCGTCGGACGGGTCGGGAACGGCTTGGCGAAGCCGAGCCGGCCGGAGAGGCGGCCCGCGATCGCCTTCAGCTGCCGGCGGCGAACGGTTCCGGGTGGCAGTACGCGGCCGAACGAGAGCAGGAGGCCGCCCTGCCCGCGGGTGACGCCGTTCAGGTGGACGATGTTGTGCACACCGCCCTGCATCACGGCCGGTCGCCGGAAGTCGACCGTCGGATCGAAGCGCGGGACCGATCGGAAGCCGAGAGCGGCGGCCAACTGCCGGTCCGACCGCCAACTCCACCGGTCGACGAGCCCGCCCGCCCAGTCGAAGCGCAGCAGGAGGTCGCTGTTCGCGGACGTCACCCAGATCGCCTCCTCCTCGGCGAGGAGGTCGTGGATCGATCCGAGCAGCGGGTGCGTGAACGTGCAGACGAGATGCCACGAGGTGTCGAAGCAGAAGACCCGCTCAGCGTTGGCCACGACCAGGCGCCCACCGTGAACCGAGACACCCTTCGCGCCACGTAGGCCACCGCGCGGGTTCGGATCCTCGTTCCGGAAGCGGCTGTCTGGAATCGGTGTCGTGTACAGCGTCGCGCCTTGGTCGAGGTCGAGGATGCGGAGGTAGCCGCTGTACTCAGCCTGTCCGGCATGCCGGACCTGGGTGGTCACGGCGAGTCGGGTCATGTCAGACGGCGGGGGCGACCGCGAGCTCGACCCGCTGGCCGCTGGCCGCCGACCGGTAGGCCGCGTCGATCACGCGCAGCACCTCGCGGGCTTCGCGTCCACTCGAAGGCGGCTCGCGATTCTCGCGCAACGCGGAGACGACGCGTTCGAGGAGGCGAGCAGTTCCATAGACGCCGTCGTCGCGAGGATTGCGGGCGAGGGTGCGTCGGGCGAGACCGCTCTCCATCCAGGCGAGCCCTCCTGGTGCGTACTCGAGGCGGATCCCCGTCTTCTGGGCCCGCTTCGCACCGACGCGTAGAAGTGCACGGCCGCCGTGCGAGGCCCGGAGCGACGCCCGCTCGCAGTCGGCCCGGAGCTCGACGTAGCGCGTGCCTGCCGGGCAGAGCCTGTCGATCGTGATCTGGGCAAGGCGACCGTCGGGCCAGTCGAGCGTGACGAGATGGATCGCGTCGGCGTCCCGGTCTGGGTCGAGGCCGCTCGAGTGGCGGGCGTAGACGCCGGCTGGCAGCTCCTCGTGGAGGAAAAGAAGCAGATCGACGAGGTGCACGCCGCCCTCGAAGAGCGTGCGGTTCGGCATCGCCGCGCGCCACGGAACCGGCTCGTCCCAGGGGGCCAGATTCATCAGCTGCCAGATCTGCGTGAAGACGAGCCGTCCCGCCTCCGGCGAGCCCACTTGCTCCTTCACGGCCTTGAAGATCGGCTTCTCGCGGAACTCGTGGTTCACGGCCACCTGCTTGCCGGCGGCCGCCGCCGCCTCGAGCACCCGGTCCGCCTCGTCCACGGTCGTGACGAACGGCTTTTCGCAGAAGACGTGCGCACCCGCCGCCAGCGTCTGGCAACAGAGCTCGGCGTGAGAGTCGGGCGGTGTGGCGACGACGACGAGGTCAGGCGACGTACTCTCGAACAGTTGGGCGAGGCTTTCGAACGCAGGCACCTGCGTCTCCTGCACCCACGACTCGCGCTGCTCGGCCGAGGCGTCGCAGCCGCCGACTGCCTCGAGGTCGGCGATGCCCCGGATCGCTGGGACATGGAAGCCGCGTGCCGCCCAGCCGAGCCCGACGAAGCCGATTCTCATCGCGAAGACCCTAGTGCCTCTTCCAGTGATGCTGCTGAGGTTCTGGGTCGCGACCACCAAGCGATGCAAGGACGCAGGGAGCCCGATAGTCGAAACTATCGGGGCGACCGAGGACGAAGCAGCGTGCCGTGTGATCGCGGGCCAGAAGCCGGCGTGCTTTGCTGGAAGAGGCACTCAACCGGTTGGTGCCGGCGGCTTTCGCCCGAACACGTGGAAGAACGGCCCGACGGCGAGGAGGAGCGACCGGGCAGCCGGGAGGTTGCGCGCCCGGTTGTATGCGCGGGCGAGGCGGAGCTCCGGGCCGCGGTACAGGTCGAGCGACACCGCCGGGACCGGGGGAGGGTCGATGCGAGTCTCGAGGCCGTGCCGCATCAGCAGCTCTTCGAGTTGGCGCGCAGAGAGAAGTCGCACGTGGTCGTAGGACGTCTTTCGCACCGTGGAGACGTAGCGCCGGGCAAGGGGTCGTGGCAGGAAGCCGACTCCGGGCAGGCGGACGTGTGGCTCGAGTCCGAGCGAGTAGCGGTTGGGTGTTGCCAGGAAGAGCAGGCCGCCTGGACTCAGCACTCGGGCCGCTTCTGCGACGAAGCGCGCAGGGTCGTCGACGTGTTCGACCACGTCCGCCGCGAGCACGAGATCGAAGCTTGCGTCGGGGAAGGGAAGCCTCTCGGCTGCGCAGGCGGCGAGCTGGACGTCGTCGCCGGACTCGGCGAGCCGCTTCTCCGCCAACGCGATCCAGCGCAGGGAGACATCCGTGGCGACGACCGTGGCCCCGCGCCGCGCGCAGACGGCGGCCAGAGCCGCAGTGCCGCATCCGACCTCGAGCGCGAAATCGCCGGGCCCGAGAGGAGCTCCGCATTCTCGCTCGATCGCCTCGAGAACGGGCTCCGCCTTCGCAATTGCGCCGCGCTCGCCCGCGGTGAAGCGCGCGGCCAACTCGGCGTTCTTGCCGACGAGCCTCCAGTGCTCTTCGACCAGACCGGTGAAGTCGAGCTCCGCCGACCGGGCACGAAGCACCCCCGCGAGACGGGCGTCCTCTTCGCGGCTCAGCAGCGGGTCGGGGTACGCGAGGCGGAGATCCGGAATGCCGCCGACGGTTTCGTACCGACGTCGGCACCCAGGGCAGGCGAGCTCATCGCCAGCTTCGTCCAGGGAGCGGCCGCAGTCCGGACAGGCGAACTGAACGGCCGTCACGGGCGCCCAGCGTAGCTGCCGTCGTCGTGGGCGAGCAGGATGGTGAGGCCATCGGCCTCGCAGAAGCGCGCGATCTCCGGCTCGGTTTCCGCGAGCTCCTGGGCCGTGTGCGCGACGTCGCCGCCGAGGAAGAAGCCGCCCGAGCTGCCCCGGGCGACGAGGCCGAGATGACCCGGCGTGTGGCCCGGAGTGGATACGAGCACGAGCGTCCCGTCGCCCGCGAGGTCGAGGGAGGCCCCGAACGGGCCATGCGGAGGCCCGGTCAGCTCGACGAGCGTCGGCCGGACGTCCTGGGGCCAGTGCTGAGGGATGTATCCGCGCAGCTGCCCGGCGAGCCCACGGGCGCGTTCCCACTCACCCTTCGAGACGACGATCTCCGCGCCGGCGAAGTCCTTCACGCCTCCAACGTGATCCGTGTGAAGGTGCGAAAGGACGACCCAGCGCACCGATTCTGGCTCCACTCCGCGCGCTCGGAGCTGCGCACCGATCTCGTCGCTTCGCCTGACCTCGAAGCGGGCGAGCCGAAGGAACGGGTGCCAGCGGGGCAGGTAGCCGGGCTCGGCCGCCCGCGCATCCTGGCCCGAGTCGAACAGGCAGAGGCCGGCGGGGTGCTCGATGAGAAAGGCGGCTACGGGGAGCGTCTCGTCGCTCCAGCCGCCGGGCAGGTAGCGGCGCAGACCGCGCGACGCTCGCTTTGGCCGGACGCGGCCCGTCGTGAACGAACGCACCTGCACGGCGTCGAGATCAGCGAGAACGGCCGCGCTCTCGCAGGTAGGCGAGCGCTCCCACCGGCAACGACGACGCGGCTGTGACGTGGTGGATCGCGTGCAGGCCCACTCCGATCGTCGCCTCGGCCTGACCCCGCCGCCGGGCGAGGAGCGAGTAGAACGAACGGTTGAGCGCGGCCAGCACTGCGAGCGCACCGACCGCCGAGCGATAGTTACCCCGCAAGATCGAGACTGCCGCCAGCACCGACACGAGCGCGCTCAGGCGGTTGCGCCAACCGAGGTTCAGCGCCGCCGAGTGTGTCCCTCGCCGCAGCAGGAGCTCGACCCACGGGACGCCCCGCTGCCAGAAGTCGGTCTCGACCATCGAGCCCAGGCTCCAGTTCTTGAGGTGGGTGCCCTGGATCGCCGGGTCGAGCTCGATGCGATACCCGGCGTCGACGATCCGGGTGCCGAGGTCGATGTCCTCGACGGATGGGACACGGTAGCGGTCGGCGTCGAACCCTCCAACCGACTCGAAGACGTCCCGCCGCATCGCGCCGAGCCCGGCCCAGAACGTGGAGGCGGCGCCTGCGTTCTGCTGGTGGACGTGGTGGTGCAGGAGGTTCCGGAAGTTCGAGACCACGCCGCTCGCCTCCGGCCGGTCGTCGTACGAGCCGAAGAGGCTGCGAGGTCCGGTTGCTCGTCGAAGGCTTGGCGTACGCGCACGAAGACGTCGCGATGGAGGAGGACATCCGCATCGACGAACACGAGGACGTCTCCACTCGCCTTCGCCGCTCCGCGGTTCCTCGCGTCGGCAGGACCGTCCCCCTCGTCGACCACGATCACCTCGTCGGGCGGCTCGTCGGCGGCATGGATCGTCTCGAGACACCGGGCAAGGGTAGGAGGCGCGTTCGAGGCGGGCACGATCGTGCTGAGCCTCACCATGCGGCCATTCTAGGAGGGGTTGGCGGAGTGGTGCTCGTTGTCGGGAGCGCTGGAGGGTCGTGATGCAAGGACGCAGGGAGTCCGCGTACCCGATGGGTACGTGGGCGACCGAGGACACAGGAGCGCGGCTCTCCAGCGGTTCCGGCGGCATAGACGCTGCTTCGTCAAACCTTCCTTTCAGGCTTCGGGGTAACGTAGGACCCGTGGCCGCCGTCCTGATGAAAGGAGCTCCGCTCGCGGAGCGAGTGCGTGCCGCGACCGCCGCAGAGGCGCGGGAGCTCGGCAACGTGGGTCTCGCGACTGTCCTCGTCGGGGACGACCCGGCGTCTCACATCTACGTCTCGAAGAAGCACGAAGCCGCGGTCGCCGACGGCCTGGAGAGCTTCGACCGCCGCCTGCCCGGAAGCGCCACGCAGGAGGAGCTGCTCGCCGTGCTGGACGAGCTGAACACGAACGACGGCGTCGACGGAATCCTCGTCCAACTCCCGCTTCCGGATCAGATCGACGAGGCGCGCGTCCTGCGTGCGGTCGATCCGATCAAGGACGTGGACGGTTTCCATCCACTGAGCGCCGGCCAGCTGTACGCCGGGACACCGACGTTCGTTCCCGCCACGCCAGCGGGAATCATGGCCCTCCTGGCTGAGCACGGCGTTGATCTCGGGGGTGCCGAGGCCGTCGTCGTCGGACGCAGCCGCATCGTCGGCAAGCCGATGGCGCACCTGCTGCTCGGCGCGCACGCCACCGTGACCATCTGCCATTCGCGGACGCGCGACCTCGCGGAGCACACGCGGCGAGCCGACGTCCTCGTCGTCGGCGTGGGAAAGCCAGAGGTCGTGACAGTCGACATGGTCAAGGATGGCGCGACCGTGATCGACGTCGGCGTGAATCGCACCGACGCAGGTGTCGTCGGCGATGTCGATGCGGCCGTCGCAGAGCGTGCCGGCCTGCTCACGCCCGTCCCCGGCGGAGTGGGGCCGATGACGATCGCCATGCTGATCGAGAACACCGTCAAGGCCGCGAAATACCGCCGAAATCTGCTTGCGTTTCCCTAGCGAGGGCGGTTACTGTGGCCGCGCTGGAAGATCCAATGCGGCGGCTCGGTGCCCGGGCCGTCGTTTGACGTTGAAGGAGGAAAGACGTTGGCTCAGGGCACCGTGAAGTGGTTCTCGAACGAGAAGGGGTACGGCTTCATCGAGCGTGAGGAGGGTGACGACGTCTTCGTCCACTTCTCCGCCATCAGCATGGAGGGGTACAAGACGCTGACCGAGGGCCAGCGGGTCGAGTTCGAGATCGTTGAGGGCGACAAGGGACTGCAGGCCGCGAACGTTCAGGCGGCCTGAGGCTTTCTTTCGGCGCTCGAGGTACGGGCCCCGAAAGGGGCCCGTTTCATTTGGGAGGATTGGTCCGATGGCGATCACCGATGACGACGTACGGCACGTAGCCCGCCTGGCGCGGCTCGAGCTGCGTGAGGACGAGGTCGGGCGGTTTCGAGAACAGCTCGCCGCGATTCTCGAGGCGGTCGGGAAGGTGGCCGAGCTCGACCTCGAAGGGGTCGAGCCGACGGCGCATCCGCTCGACCTCGTCAACGTGTTCGGCGAGGACGAGCCGCGCCCGTCTCTTTCCAGCGAGGACGCGCTCGCAAACGCGCCAGATCCCGAGGACGGGTACTTCGGGGTGCCGGCCGTATGATCGACACGCTGCGGCTGACGGCTGAAGAAGCTACGGGCCTCGTCGACCGGCGCGAGGTTTCCTCTCGAGAGCTGCACGCTGGCTACCTGGAGGCGACGGCGGCACGCGACGGCGAGCTGCACGCGTATCTGAGGACGCTGCCGGAGCCGAACGGGGAGGGCGTCCCGATCGCCTTCAAGGATCTGATCTCGACGAAGGGTGTCGAGACGACCGCCGGCTCTCGCATCCTGGAGGGCTACGTGCCCGTCTTCGACGCGACGGTTGCGTCCCGTTGCTACGCCGAGGGCCTCGACCTGCTCGGCAAGACGAACATGGACGAGTTCGCGATGGGCTCCTCGACCGAGAACTCGGCGTATGGCCCAACGCGGAACCCGTGGGATCCGACCCGGGTGCCGGGCGGATCGTCCGGGGGCTCCGCCGCCGCCGTTGCCGGCGGCCTTGCACCGTGGGCGCTCGGTTCCGACACCGGGGGCTCGATCAAGCAGCCGGCCGCGCTCTGTGGGATTGTCGGACTGCGTCCTACGTACGGCACCGTCTCGCGCTACGGGATCGTCGCCTTCGCGTCGAGCCTCGACCAGATCGGTCCGTTGACGAAGACGGTGCGCGATTGCGCGCTGTTGTACCGGATCGTCGCCGGGCGCGACCCGTGCGACTCGACGACGGTCGACCTGCCCGCGCCTGTCGAGATGCCCGAGGCAGCCGACCTGAAGGGCCTCCGCGTCGGCCTGCCGAGGCAGCTGATCGAGGCCGAAGGAATCGAACCCGGGAGTGAAGCAGGCGGTCGACCGATCGATCGCGCTCTGCGAGGAGCTGGGCGCCGAGGTCGACTCGTGCGAGCTTCCGCTGTCGGTCGAATACGGGCTTGCCTGCTACTACCTGATCGCGCCGGCGGAGGCCTCGTCGAACCTGGCCCGCTACGACGGCGTTCGCTACGGCCACCGATCCGATCTCGAGGGAGACCTCGGAGCCCTCTACGAGCGGACGCGCCACGACGGCTTCGGAGACGAGCCGAAGCGCCGGATCATGCTCGGCACCTACGCGCTCTCGGCCGGGTACTACGACGCGTTCTACGGCCAGGCGCAGAAGGTGCGGACGATCATCAAGCGCGAGCACGAGGCGCTGTTCGAGCGCTTCGACGTGCTTCGTCAGCGCGACGTCGCCGACCGTTGCCTTCCCGCTCGGCGCCAGGACGCAGGACCCGCTCGCCATGTACCTCTCCGACGTGCTCACGATCCCGTCGAACATGGCCGGCATGCCGGGGCTCTCGATCCCGTGCGGCCTCTCGGAGGGGCTCCCGGTCGGCCTGCAGCTCGTCGGTCCGCAGTTCTCCGAGAACGTGCTCTTCCGGGCGGGGCACGCGCTGGAGCAGGCGATCGGCTTCGACTACGTCCCGGAGAGGCTGCGATGAGCGCCTGGGAGACGGTCATCGGACTCGAGATCCACGCGCATCTCAAGACGCGCACGAAGATGTTCTGCCGCTGCGAGACCGGCTTCGGCGAGCCGCAGAACACGCGCACGTGCCCGGTGTGCCTCGCGCATCCCGGGACGCTCCCGGTGCCGAACCGGACGGCGGTCGAGTGGACGATCAAGCTCGGGCTTGCGCTCGGCTGCGAGATCGCGCCGCGCGCAGTCTTCCACCGCAAGAACTACTTCTACCCCGACCTGCCGAAGGGCTACCAGATCTCCCAGTACGACGAGCCTCTCTGCGTCGACGGCCGGTTCGTCGTGCCGGGTGAGGACGGCGATCTCGAGGTCGGCATCGTGCGAGCGCACCTCGAGGAGGACGCCGCCAAGACCGTCCACCTCGAGGGCGCCGGCGGCCGGATCGTCGGCGCGACGAGGTCGCTGATCGACTTCAACCGCGGTGGGACGCCGCTCGTCGAGATCGTGACGCAGCCCGACCTGCGCTCGGCCGACGATGCGCGGCGCTTCCTGCAGCTCCTGCGCCAGACGATCGTCGAGCTCGACATCTCCGACGCGGAGATGGAGAAGGGCACGCTCCGCTGCGACGCCAACGTGTCGGTGCGCCAGGTGGGGGAGGAGGGGTACCGCACTCGCTGGGAGCTCAAGAACATGAACTCCTTCAATTTCATCGGCCGGGGAATCGACGCCGCCGCGCGCGAGCAGATCGCCCTGCACGAGGCCGGTCGCGACGTGGTGCAGGAGACCTACGACTACGACGCAGCCTCCGACACGCTGACGCCGCACCGCTCGAAGGAGGAGGCCGACGACTATCGCTACTTCCCCGAGCCCGACCTGGTGCCGATCGAGCCCGATCGCGAGCTCGTCGAGAGGCTGCGAGTCGGAACTGACCGAATTGCCGCCTGCCCGGATTCTGCGACACGCGAACGGCGCTTGGAGACAAGGACGCCTGGGCGCTCGTCACGACCGATCGGGAGAGTGAATACAACGCTCTGGTCGAAGCCGGCGTTGCGCCCCGGGAGGCGTTCAGCTTCGTCATGAACCAGTCGATTCCGGACGGGGCCAACTTCGCCGAGCTGGCGAAGGTCGTCAAGGCGTCAAGACGGCTGACCCGGATGGCTCTGCTCGGTGCGATTGCCGCCAGCGCAACGGATGGTTACTCGGCCGATCCGTATCTCGCGCAGGAAGCAGTCTCCGACACCGCCGAGCTCGAGCCGCTGATCGACGAGATCCTCGCCGCGAACCCCGGCCAGGTCGAGACCTACCGCGGCGGCAAGGAAGGCGTGCTCGGTTTCTTCGTCGGCCAGGTGATGAAGGAGACGAAGGGGCAGGCCGACCCGAAGGTCGTCAACGACCTCGTTCGTGAGAAGCTACGAGCATGAGCGAGCCGATCGACGAGGCGAACGACATCCTGCGCGGCAAGGGCTACCGCGAGGCGCACCTCGCTGTCTTCTCGACGCCGATGGCCTCGAAGGCCCTCATCAAGGGCACGAAGATCGTCAGCCCGTTCGCCGATTCGCCCGAGACCGTGCTCCGCGCGGTGCGCGACTGCGTACCGACCGCGGACGAGCTCGGCAAGAAGACGATCGCCCCGCGCGACCTCCGCACCTGCCTCGAGCAGTGATCGGCCTCCTGGCCGACCTCGCGGCGAGAGATCGTCCGCTCCGCGTCGGTGTGGTCGGAGCCGGGAAGTTCTCGACGATGTTCCTGACCCAGGCACGTCGGCTGCCGGGCCTCGAGATTGCCTGGGTCGCCGACCTCGATCTCGAGCGCGCCAGGGCCGCGGCTGGCGGCGCATCGGTCGGCACCGAGGCGAGAACGCTCATTGCGGAGGGCGGCGCCGACGTCGTCGTCGAGGCAACCGGCTCGCCCGTCGCGGGAGCGCACCACGCGCTGGCCGCGATCGAGCACGGGCAGCACGTCGTCATGGTCACCGTCGAGGCCGATGTGCTCGTCGGCCCTGCTCTCGCGCGACGCGCCACGGAGGCAGGTCTCGCCTACTCGCTTGCCTACGGCGACCAGCCGGCGCTGATCTGCGAGCTGGTCGAGTGGGCGCGGGTCTGCGGCTTCGAGGTCGTCTGCGCCGGTAAGGGCACACGGCACGAGCCAGGCTTCCACCAGTCCACTCCAGAGACCGTGTGGGAGCACTGGGGCTTCGAGCCCGAGGGCGGCGACCGGAAGATGTACAACAGCTTCGTCGACGGGACGAAATCGGCGATCGAGATGGCGGCCGTCTGCAATGCCACCGGGCTCGAGCCGCAGGAGGAAGGGCTGCTGTTTCCGCACATCTCGCGCGACGAGCTCCAGGAGCTGCCGGAACATCTCTCTCGCCGTGGGACCGTCGAGGCCGTGACCGGCGACGACATCCGCTGGGGCGTCTACGTCGTCATCGCCGCCGAGGGTGAGCTGGCACGCCGCTCGCTGGCCGAGTACGGGCTTCCGCTGTCACGCGACGGCCGCCATGCCGCTCACTACCGCCCGTACCACCTGGTGGGTCTCGAGCTCGCCGTCAGCGTGCTCGAGGCGGGGCTTCGCGGCCAGGCGACCGGCTCGCCGACCGAGCTCCGCGCGGACGTCGTAGCGGTGGCCAAACGCGACCTCGTGCCGGGCGACGTGCTCGACGGGGAGGGCGGCTACTGCGCCTACGGCGCCCTCGTCCCGACGGCCAGTTCGAGGGAGGGTCAGCTGCTGCCGATGGGCCTGAGCGCTGGAGCGACCATCACGAGGCCGGTCCCGGCGGGAGCCGAGGTTGAGTCCGACGCAGTCGAGGTGCAGCACGACCCGGTGACCGCGGCCCTCCGCGCGGAGACGCTCGAGATCTAGTTCTGGCTGGGGTCAGTCGGCATCAGGGCGAGAACCTGGTGCGTCGTATCGCCCTTGCGCCTCAGGACAGAGGCGAAGAGATCGTCGCCCGGGGCGGGGAAGAGGTCGACACCCGTGGAGGGCTCGACGAGCCACGATTCCTCCTCGAGTTCGAGCTCGAGCTGCCCAGGGCCCCAGCCTGCATACCCGGCGAAGACCCTCGCCTTGCGAGTCGTGTCTGCAAGGAGTTCGAGGTCGCGATCTCCGGCCGCGAAGCCGACATCGCCAGCAACGACGGCAGCTGCGCTCGACAGATCGTCGAACTGGGCGAGAACGAGCACTGCCTCGGGCTGGACCGGACCCCCGACGTAGACCGGGGCGTCGGTGCCCGTCACGTCAGCGAGCGCCGGCACGGCCTCGCCGACAGTGGTCGCCGACGGACGGTTCAGCACGAGGCCCATCGCGCCCTCGTCGCCGTGCTCCCCGATCAGAACGACCGTCCGCCGGAAGTTCGGGTCGAAGAGCGCTGGCGTGGAGACGAGCAGCTTCCCCTTGAGCGAGTCCACCGTGCCATTCTCCCCCACGTCCGTCGCTTGGGCGCGGAAGATTGGTGGCAGAGCCGCCGCAGCGACCCGCCGCTGACCGTCGGAGGCAAGCTTGGCTTGGCTCCGACACATCGCGGGAAGCGCGACTTGCTGGTGGGAAGGGGGTCCACGGGGGAAACCGGCTGTTTCCCCCGTGATGACTACTCGTACTGGAGCGCCTCGAGCACGTTTAGCCGCGCGGCCCGCCGTGCGGGCAGGATGCCCGCGATCAGACCGGCGATGAAGGCGACGACGGCGAAGAGGATGAGGGAGGTGATCGGCCAGGAGAGGACGATGAAGTCGACCCGTGCGATCAGCAGGATGGCCAGCACGATGCCCAGCACGATGCCGATCGTCGCGCCGATCATGGCCGTGATCATGCTCTCGTAGCGGATCATGCGCCGCACCTGTCGCCGGGTCATCCCAACCGCGCGCAGCATCCCCAGCTCCCTGGTGCGCTCGAAGACGGTCAGGACGAGCGTGTTCACGATCCCGAACAGGGAGACGATGACGGACAGCGCCAGGAGCACGTAGAGGACGTTGAGGATCGAGGAGATGCCCGAGGCCTGATTCGTCTTGAACTCGCTGATCGTCTGCACCTTCGCGTTCGGGAACCCGGAGGCAGCCTGATCGAGCGCTGCCGTGTTCGCGTCGTTCACGCCGTCCTTCGTCTTGATGAACACGTAGATGTTCTTCGGTTGCGTGTAGAGGAAGTCGAAGACCCGGCTCGAGATGGTCACGCGCCCGAGCGGCGAGCCTCCCGTGGGGGGCTTGAAGATCCCGTTGACGCGGAACGACGGCATGGCCCCGTTCGGAACCGTGATCGTGATTGGCGACCCGACGGTCAGGTGGTGATTCTTCGCGAAGTCCTTGTCGACGAACGCTCCGTTGCTTCCCAGGTTCTCCCACACCGACTGCGATCCGCTCACCCAGTTGAGCTTGAGGACCTTGCTCCCGCCGGGGTCGGCGGCGGAGAGCGAATGGGTCGCGCCGAAGATGCGAGCATCGGCACCACGGATGCCGACAACGGCCGTCACGCCCGGTGCCTTCCGCAGCGGCGGTGACACTGCAACGGGGATTGGATCGAAGTTGTTCTCCGCGGTGACCGCGTAGTCGGCGAGGGAGAGCGAGTTCACCGCGTCGAAGAACGACGCCCGGATGCCCTGCGCGAGCATCGCCACGAGCGTGACGAGGGCCAGGCCGATCATCAGCGCGGCGGCGGTCGAGCCGGTCCGCTGCGGATTTCGCTGCGAGTTCTCGCGTGCGAGCACGCCCGGCGCCCCGCCGAACCGCGCTCCGGGAGCCCCGATCACCCCGGCGAGAGGAACGACGAGGTGTGCCGAGAACAGGGCGACGCCGAAGAAGACGAGCAGGGCGCCGAGGCCCATGAGGATCAGGATCGTCGTCGTCGAGCCACCGCCGAAGAGCCCGAGCGCGAGCGCGGCAAACCCGAGGCCGGCGAGGACTGACGGACCCGGGCCCCCGGAAGCGCGCGAAGCGACCGGGAGGAAGCGTCGAGCCTTCGCGGACGGCGGCGATCGGCGGCACACGGGTGGCGCGCAACGCAGGGCGCAGGCTCGCAACGATGGTGACCAGGATCCCGACGAGGAGCGCGACGATCACCGTGCGTGGCTTGAACTCGAGGCCCGTGTTCGGCAGCGTGAACCCGACCGCGTCGAAGAGCCAGAAGAGACCCTTGGCGAGCGCAA
Source organism: uncultured Actinomycetes bacterium (assembly GCA_963736045.1). Lineage (GTDB taxonomy): Bacteria > Actinomycetota > Thermoleophilia > Gaiellales > Gaiellaceae > PALSA-612. The sequence goes on from CAVTNK010000004.1 coordinate 221,118, forward strand.
GGCCGAGGAAGAGTCCTGTCAACGAGGCCAGAATCCCCATCACGGTCGACTCGACCAGCACGACCCGCAAGATCTGCCGCCTCGAGGCGCCGATCGTCCGGAGCGTCGCGAACTCGCGCGTCCGCTGCGCGATCGTGATCGAGAGTGAGTTCGCGATCACGAACGCGCCAACGAACAGCGCGAGGCCGCCGAACGCGAGCAGGAAGGTCTGCAGGAAGTCCGTGAAGCTCTTGGTGTCGCTTGCATCCCGCTCCGCCTGCTGCTCACCCGTGTGCACCTGCGTCTGCGGGTAGCCGTGGCTCAGGAGCTTCCTGATCTGGGTCAGAAGCTGGTTCTCGGTGAAACCCGCCTTCCGCGACACACGGATGCCGTCCAGCTTGCCCGGCTTGTTGAAGAGCCTCTGGGCCGTTCCGAGGTCGAAGCCCGCCAGCGTCGCGCCGCCGATCGACAGATTGGCATTGAACTTGACGAGGCCGGAGATCCGGAACGGAGCTGCTTTGCCCTGCGCCTCGACACCAATCGTGTCGCCAACGCTGAAGCCCTTCTTGTGCGCCGCCCCGGTGTCGATCACCACCTCGCCTGCCTTCGGCCAGGCGCCCTCGATCGAGGCTGAGAGAGCTGAACTGCGGATACTTGGGGTCGACCGTGAACCCGAGGTTGGGCGCGCCGCCGAACGAGATCACCTTCCCGTTCTTCCCGACCAGGTTCGTGTTGTTGTCGAAGACGCCGCCGATCGCCGCCCCGACGGCAGGCAGCTTGCGAACTTGGGGCAGAAGTGACTGGTCGAACGGCGGCAGGTCCTGGTCGAGTTCGCGCTGATCGCCGACTTGCCGGTGATCGCAGCGTCGGTGCCCGGTAGATGCTCGAGAAGATCTGCGTCGAACGCGCCCGAGATCGAGTCGGTCAGCACGTAGGTACCGCTCACCGTCGCGACGCCGAGGACGATCGCGAAGCCGTCAGGACGGTGCGAAGCTTGCGGCCGAGAAGAGGCTCGCAGCGCGAACCTTCATCATTCGCCGCTCACCTCGTTCATGGCGGCGATCACGGTGCTCTGGTCGGACCGGGGGAGATCCTTGACGATCTCGCCGTCGGCCAGGAAGAGGATGCGGTCGGCGATCGCTGCTGCGCGCGCGTCGTGAGTGACCATCACGGTCGTCTGACCGAGACTGTCGACCGAGTCGCGCATCAGCTCGAGGATCTCGCCGCTCGTCTTCGAGTCGAGGTTGCCTGTCGGCTCGTCGGCGAAAATGACCGTCGGGCGAGAGACGAGCGCGCGCGCGATCGCAACGCGCTGCTGCTGGCCGCCCGAGAGCTCGCTCGGGCGGTGCTTGCGGCGGTCGGCCAGGCCCATCTTCGTCGAGCAGGTCCTCGAACCAGGCCTCGTCCGGCTTCTCGCCGGCGATCGAGAGCGGCAGCGATGATGTTCTCCTCGGCGGTGAGCATCGGCAGGAGGTTGAAGAACTGGAAGACGAAGCCGATGTGCTCGCGCCGAAGCTTCGTCAGGTCGTTGTCGCCGAGCGAACCGATCTCCGTGCCCGACGATGCGCACCGAGCCCGAGGTCGGGCGGTCGAGGCCAGCGAGGATGTGCATGAGGGTCGACTTGCCGGAGCCGGACGGGCCCATCACCGCGGTCAGCTGCCCGCCGGAGACGTCGAGGGTCACTCCCTGTAGGGCGTCGACCGCGGTGTCACCCTCGCCGTAACGCCTCGTCAGGTCGCTTGCCGATACGACTGCGCCCTGTGCTTGCGTCTCGCTCATCCAATCGCTCCTTGCCTGGTTTTCAGCTGGACCCTCGAGCTACCCGCACCCTAACGTCGATCAGCGCCGATCCGCGGTGCGGCTAGCACCCCGATCTTCCAACGGATACCCTGGACGTGTGACGGCGAAGCGCTACCTGTTCACGCCCGGTCCGACATCCGTCCCGCCGCGAGGTGCTCGCGGCGCTCGCCGAGCCGGTCGTCCACCATCGCGGCCCCGACTTCCAAGCGATCTTCGCCGAATGCCTCCAGCGGCTCAAGGACGATCTTCCGCACCTCGTCGGACGTGCTGCTCTTCACCGCCTCGGGAACAGGGGCGATGGAGTCGGCGGTCGCGAACCTCTGCTCGCCCGGCAACCGGGTCGTCGTCGTCTCGGCGGGGAGCTTCGGCGAGCGCTGGGTCGCAGATCGCCGAGCGCTACGGCTGCGCGGTGACACCGCTGCGATACGAGTGGGGGGAGATCCCGTCTGCCGGACGATCTCGCCTCGACGCTTGCAGACTCGAGCGGAGTTCGAGCCGTCTTCCTCACGCAATCCGAGACGTCGACCGGAGTCGTCGCCGACATCCAGGCGCTCGCGGCGGCCGTGCAGGCCGTTCGGGCGCGCACGTCGTCGTCGACGCGGTCTCGAGCCTCGGCGCCGTGCCGCTCGAGGTCGACGCATGGGGCGATCGACGTCGCGTGTTCCGGCTCGCAGAAGGCGCTGATGACGCCGCCGGGACTGGCCATGGCCTCCGTCTCGGAGGCCGTCTGGGAGCCAGAGGGCCGCTCATCCTCGCCCCGCTACTACTTCGATTGGGAGCGAACACGCGCGCGCCCAGGACGCAGCTCGACTCCGCCTTCACGCCCGCGACGTCCCTCGTCGTCGGGTTCAACGTCGCGCTCGGCCTCATCCTCGAGACCGGCCTCGAGGCGACCTTCGAACGCCACCGGCTGCTCGGTCGCGCATGCCGCGAGGGCGTGAAGGCAATGGGACTCGAGCTCTTCTCGCCCGACAACGACACGAGCGCAGTCGTCACCGCGATCAAGGCGCCGGGCGGCCTCGACGCGACGGAGATCGTCCGTGCGCTTCGAGATCACCATGGCATCCAGATCGCGAACGGGCAGGCAGCGCTCAAGGGGCCGCATCTTCCGGATCGGCCACATCGGCTACTACGACGTCTTCGACATTGCGACGGCACTGGGCGCGCTCGAGCTCGGCGCTGACCGATCTCGGCGCAGACATCAGCGCGGCGTCGCCGTGACCAGGACCCTCGAGGTGTACGCCGAGGGCACGCGCGTGTGACCGAAGAGGTCCTCGTCCGGGAGCCGATCGCCGAGGCAGGAATCGAGCTCCTGCGCAACCGGTTCGACGTCGACGTCGACGGCGAGTCGGACCTCGCCGAGGTCATCGAGCGCTACGACGGCATCGTCATCCGCTCGGCGACGAAGCTGACCGCCGACCTGATCGAGCGGGCCGATCGCCTGAAGGTGATCGGCCGGGCCGGGGTCGGCGTCGACAACGTCGACGTCGACGCCGCGACGCGCAAGGGCATCGTCGTCGCGAACGCACCCGAGTCGACGGTCGTCTCGGCCGCCGAGCACACGATCGGCCTCCTGCTCGCGCTCTCCCGCAACATCCCGCAGGCCTACGCGGCGCTGAAGGACGGTCGCTGGGAGCGCTCGCGCTACGGCGGCATCGAGCTCGCCGACAAGACGCTCGGCGTGCTCGGGTTCGGCCGGATCGGCCAGCAGGTCGCCCGACGCGCGCGTCTGGCGCTCGGCATGCGCGTCGTCGCGCACGACCCGTTCGTCGCGAGCGATCGCTTCCGCGAACTCGGCGTCGAGCGGGCGGAGACGATCGACGAGGTGCTCGCCGCTGCCGAGTTCCTGACGCTTCACGCGCCACTGACCGACGAGACGCGGGGCCTGATCGGCACCGAGTCGATCGCACGCATGCGCGACGGCGTGCGCATCGTCAACGCAGCCCGGGGAGAGCTCGTCGACGAGGCTGCGCTGCTCGATCGCGCTGCGCTCGGGCAAGGTGGCGGCCGCCGCGCTCGACGTCTTCTCGGAGGAGCCGTACTCGGGCCCGCTGCTCGAGCTCGACAACGTCGTCGCGACGCCCGCATCTGGCCGCGTCGACCGAGGAGGCGCAGGATCGGGCCGGGGTGATCGTCGCCGAGCAGGTCGCGGCGGCGCTCGAGGGCGGGATCGTCTCGAACGCGGTCAACATCCCATCGGTCGGGGCGGAGGACCTCGAGCTGCTCGGCCCGTTCATCCCGCTCGCCACCAAGCTCGGGCGGCTGGCGATGGAGCTCGCCGAGGGGCGGGCCGACAGGATCACGCTCGCCTACCTCGGCTCGCTCGCCGGTTACGACACGCGTCTCCTGACCGTCGCGGCGCTGAACGGCGCGTTCCAGGGCCGTTCCGACCAGACCGTCAACTACGTCAACGCTCCGCTGATCGCGGCCGAGCGCGGCATCGACGTCCGCGAGGAGAAGCGACTCACGCTCACGCGCGACTACACGAACCTGCTGCGCGTCACCGTCCAGCAGCGACGGCGAGGAGGTGCGTGGAGGTGGAGGGCACGACGATCGGCCGCGACGACCGGCTCTGGCTGGCCGCCGCCCTCGGGTACCTGATCGAGATCGAGCTTGCGCCGCTGATGGCCTTCTTCCGCTACGACGACATGCCCGGTGTGATCGGCCGGGTCGGCACGACGTTCGGCAACGCAGACGTGAACATCGCCAACATGGCCGTGTCGCGCGACAATCTGGCCGGCAAGGCGCTGATGGCGCTCTCGATCGACACGCCGGCGCCTCCGGAGTTGGTCGACGAGTTCCTTGCTGCCGGCTTCGACGACGCCCGGTTCATCACGCTCGACTGACCACCCCAAAGCCTTGCAACAGACTGTTGGCAAGGATCTCGGCGCCCCGGCGCGGGACTACGCTTGCGCGATGCGAGCTCCGTGGCCCGAGGCGGTCCAGCGCGTGGCGGCCCACCTCCGACGAGATCAGGCGCCGAGGCGCGCGTCGAGGAGTTCTTCGAGGGAACGCCGACAGCGCAGGCCGCAGCCGACGCGATCGGCAGCAAGCTCGCGCAGATCGTCAAGTCGCTCGTCTTCGAGTGCGACGGCATGGCCGGTCCTCGCGATGGTGCCCGGCGACCGTCGGGCCGACCCGGGCAAGATTGCCGCTGCCGTCCGTGCCAACGAAGCCCGGATCGCGCCGCCCATGCGTGTCGAAGAGCTGACCGGATTCGAGCCGGGAGCCGTCGCCCCCTTCCCGCTCCCGCTGATCGAGCGCGTGCTTCTCGACCGCACATTGCTCGCTCATCAACGCGTCTGGGTCGGAGCGGGCTCGACGCGGCACATGGTCGGGCTATCGCCGGTGGAGCTCATCCGTGTCTCGCGCGCCGCAACGGTCGATATCACCGCGGATGATTAGCGCTTTCAGGTAAAAAGGGAATCGATGCAGGAGACCGAGCGGATCTGGTTCAACGGTGAGCTGGTCGACTGGGCGGACGCCCGCATCCACGTCGGCGCGCACGGCCTGCACTACGGGACGGGTGTGTTCGAGGGCATCCGCTGCTACGCGACGGACAAGGGCCCAGCGGTCTTCCGGCTCCGCGAGCATCTCGAGCGTCTGGAGACCTCGGGGAGGCTGCTCTACATGACGCTTCCGTACACGGTCGCCGAGCTGCGCGCCGCGACCCACGAGCTCCTCGTCGCGAACGGCCTGGACGAGTGCTACGTCCGTCCGATCGCCTTCTACGGCTACGGCGAGCTCGGCGTCCACACCGGCACGAACCCGGTCGACGTGGCGATCATGTCCTGGCCGTGGGGCGCCTACCTGAGCGAGGAAGGGCAGCAGGGCGGCATCAGCGCGATGGTCTCGTCATGGAGACGCGTCGGGCCGAACACGATCCCGCACGCGGCAAAGGCGACCGGCGTCTACCTCAACTCGATGCTGGCGACGCACGAGGCCCGACGCGCCGGCTACGACGAGGCGATCATGTTGACCGACGACGGGTACATCGCCGACGGCCCGGGCGAGACGGTGTTCGCGGTCAAGGACGGGGTCATCTCGACGCCACCGCTCTCCACCTCGATCCTGCCCGGCATCACGCGCGACACGGTGATGCAGATCGCGCGCGACCTCGGCTACCCCGTCGTCGAGCGGAGCCTGATCCGGACCGATCTCTATCTCGCCGACGAGGTGTTCATGACCGGCACGGCCGCCGAGGTCACCCCGTTGCGCGTCGGTCGACGACCACGAGATCGGCGCCGGCCCGATCACGCTCAAGCTTCAGCAGATCTACTGGGACGTCGTGCGCGGCAAGGTCGAGCGCTACGGCGACTGGCTCGACTTCCTGGCTTCCGCTCCCGCTAAGGCATGACTCCCAAGAGCTCGGCGCCGGAAGCGGCGACCGCGCCCATCTCGCTCTCCGGCGTCCACTTCGACAATCGCGAGGAAGAGCTCGTGCTCGAGGTACTGCGTTCGGGCCGGCTCTCGCTCGGTCCCGTGATCGACCGCTTCCAGCAGATGTTCGCCGAACGGGTCGAGGCTCGTCACGCCGCCGCCGTCTCGAGTGGCACAGCGGGCCTCCACCTCGCCGTCCGGCTTGCCGGCATCGGTCACGGCGACGAGGTGATCACCACGCCGTTCTCCTTCGTCGCCTCCGCCAACTGCTTCATGTACGAGGGCGCGACACCGGTCTTCGCCGACATCGATCCCGAGACGCTCAACCTCGATCCGGCCGCCGTTGAGGCAGCCGTGACGGAGAGGACACGTGCAGTCGTGGCGGTCGACATCTTCGGCTACCCCACCGAGCTCGACGAGCTTCGCGCAATCTGCGACCGGCACGGTCTTGTCCTGATCGAGGACGCGTGCGAGGCGCTGGGGGCCGAGTACAAGAGACGTCCGATCGGCTCGCACGGTCATCTTGCCGTGTTCGCTTTTTATCCCAACAAGCAGATGACGACGGGCGAGGGTGGGATGGTCGTGACGGGCTCCGAATCGGAGTGGCGCGAGCTCAAGAGCCTCTCCAACCAGGGGCGAGCCGACTCCGGTGGCTGGCTCGACCATGCGCGGTTCGGCTACAACTACCGCCTTTCCGACGTGGCCGCAGCGTTGGGGGTCGCGCAGCTCGAGAAGCTCGATCTGTTGCTGGAGCGCCGGCGGGACGCGGCAGCGCGCTACGCAGCGTCGCTCCAGGGAGTGGACGGAGTCGAGCCGCTCCTCGCAGACGACGACGACCATAGGCGGTCATGGTTCGTGTATCCCGTCCGTCTACCTGAAGGGGCCGATCGTGAGCACCTGATCGACGAGCTCGCCGCCCAGGGGATCGCGACGAGCCGCTACCTGCCCTCGATCCACCTCCAGGCGTACATGCGTGAGCGGTTCGGTTTCCGTGAGGGCATGTTTCCCGTCTCCGAGGCTGCGAGCCGGTCGTTTCTCTCACTTCCGTTCTGGACGGACATCGACGCCTCCGATCAGGAACGAGTCGTCGAGGCTCTCGCTTCCGCGCTCGCATGAACCCCAACTTCTTCGAACCAGACTTCGAGGAGCGTGATGCGCCTCCGGGATTCCAGTCGCGTCGCGCCTGGCTCGGTCGCGAAGCCGGGGCCCGCCGGCTCGGGCTGAGCCTCTGGGAGGTGCCGGCTGGTGAGACTGCCTATCCGTACCACTACCACCTCGGCGACGAGGAGTTGCTCATCGTGCTCGACGGCCACGGCACGCTGCGGACACCGGAGGGTTCGCGCGATCTCGTGCGCGGAGAGGTCCTCTCGTTTCTCCCCGGAGAAGACGGCGCACACCAGCTGATTGCGAGCGGGGACGCGCCGCTCCGGTTTCTCGCCTTCTCCAACGCGGGTGAGCCGGACATCACGCTCTATCCAGACTCGAGCAAGCTCGCCGCGTCGCTCCGCCGGCCGGGTGGTTACCGCGGCGTCTTCCGCCTCGAAGACACCGTCGACTACTTCGAGGGCGAGTCCCCCGCCGCGGGGCCGTCCGAGCAATAATCCTCACATGGCCGACGCGGCCTCCAGGATGGTGTTCCTCGGTTACGGCAAGTACGCCCGGGCTGACCGGATCTACGCCCTCGAGCCGATCGTGGACGAGCGGCGTGGGGGAGGCAGCCGGACGCAGGTGTGGGTGGACGGGATCGCAGAGCCGATCGTCGCCTCGCGTACCGAGCGGACGATTCTCCACGACATGGGCCATGACGCCGCTGCAGGCTCGCAGCTCGTCGACCAGGCACTCGAGCTCGCCGAGCGCCTCGCGCAGCAGACGGAGACCGGCCGCGTCGACCTCGCGGACCTCGGACGGCGCGCCCGCCGGCTGCTGGAGCTGGCCTCCAAGCCTGCCGGCCCGCAACAGCTCTTCTGACCCCATCTCACGCGAGATCTCTTCGCCGGCCCGGTTCACGACATGGCGCCGAGGCTCGTCGGTGCCACGCTGCTCGATCGAGGCAATCGGCAGGTGACAACGGACGCACGAGCCAAAGCGTGTCGCCTTCCTTGCAAATCGCGTTAGAACCTCCTCCCTGCCGAATGGAGCGATCGGCAGTAAGCTGCCCGCGATGCTTGGCGTGAAGGCGCAGGCGAGGACTGTGAATCGGCGCATGAGGTCGATCGCCGGACTGAACCTGGAGCTGGCGAAGCTCGAGGCAAAGCAGAAGGCGACAGCGCTAGGGATTGCAGGCGGTCTCGCGGTTGTCGCCGTGGTGCTCGTCTTCTACGCGATTGGCTTCAGCTTCGCTGCAGCAGCCGCGGGGCTCAGTGAAAGCCTGCCCCTCTGGGCGTCGCTACTGATCGTCGCGGGGATCATCGTCCTCATCGCGGCGATTCTCGGGCTATTGGCAAAACGCTTCGCGCGCAAGGCTTCGCCGCCCAAGCCGGAGCAGGCGATCGAGGAAGCGGAGCGCACGATGCAGATGCTGGACAGCCATGTCTGAGCGCACCGTTGAGGGAATCCGCAGCGAGATAGCCGACGAGCGACGACGCCTCGACGACGACCTGGACACGCTGCAGGCAGAGCTTCGGTCGTTCGTGCCGTACCTGATCGCCGGAGTTGTCGCGGTCGCGCTGCTCACTGGGGCAAGGGGATAAGGACTGGCACCAGGCTGATCTGGAAGCTCATCTAGTCCGAGAGCACTTACCCATGTCCAAGCGCACCACCGAGGAGATCCGCAAAGAGATCGCCGACGAGCGGCTGGGCCTTCACGAGGACTTCGACGCGCTGAAGGCCGAGTTGCGCTCGCGTGTTCCGTTCCTGATCGCCGGAGTTGTCGCGCTTGCGCTTCTCGCAGTCGGGCTCGTCGCCGGCATCAGGAGGATCCGGAAGCTCTTCTCGTAGCCCGTGGGGAGCCAGTCCGGGTCTTGCCCACACCGGCTAGCCGGTGGTGTCCCCGAGCCGCCCGTCGGCTGGCGAGAAGCGGTAGGCCCTGAGCTCACCCGAGACTTCTTCGCGCGGTCCGTGCACGATGTCGCGCCCAAGCTGATCGGTGCCACGCTGCTCGTGGACGGAGTGGGAGGTGTGATCGTCGAGATCGAGGCGTACGACGCGGAGGACCCGGCGAGCCACGGCTTTCGCGGCCCGACGTCGCGGAACGCCACGATGTTCGGCCCACCGGGCCACGTCTATGTCTATCGCTCGTATGGCGTGCACTGGTGCTTGAATCTCGTCTGCCGAGCGGAGGGCGTGCCTGAGGCGGTGCTCGTCCGGGCGCTCGAGCCGACGCACGGGCTCGACGCGATGCGGTCACGGCGCGGGACTCGACAACGCGCGGCTTCTCTGCTCGGGACCCGGGAGGCTTTGCCAGGCACTCGCCGTCTCCCGCGAGCACGACGGCCTCGCCCTCGACGCGCATCCGTTCGAGATCCATCCTCCGACTCAGCCGGTCGAAGTAGCGAGGGGAACCCGCATCGGTCTGACCCGTGCGACCGATCGACCCTGGCGTTACGGACTCGCCGGCTCCCGGTATCTCAGCCGGCCTTTCGCCGCAACCGCGTCTACCGCGCGACGGCGAGCGTGACTCGCATCGACTTGGCCGCGGCCACGCCACCCCGTGGATGCTGCGAGACGACGCGCTCGGTCGTGCCGCCCGCAGTCAGGAGTCCGCGCACCTCCGGTTTCAGGCCGCGCGAGGTGAGAAGCTCGAGTGCCGAGGAAACCGGGCGGCCGACGACATCGGGCACGACTCCGTGCAGCGCGCGTGGGATCGCGAGGCGGACGGTGTCGAAGGGGGAGAGGTGAGAGCCGATCTTGGGGATCTCGCCGACCACGACACCAACAGCCTGGCCCGGCGCAGCGGGCTTGTAGAGGGCCTCGGCCCTGAGCGGCTGCAGCGAGAGGTGGGTAATGGCGTCGTCGAGGGTCTGCCCGAGCACGTTCGGAACCTCGACCTCGTTCGGTCTGCAGTTCGCCAGACGAGCAGGCCCTTCTCCGCTGAAGTAGAGGAGCGACAAGGTGTTCTTGCACTGGCCGTTGTCCTCCTGCCACGTTCCGTCTCGATGCACGACCTGCTTCGCCTCGACGGAAGGAAAGCTAGGCCCTGCGAATACCTCCGGCTGGTCGTTCAGGTAGTGGAGAGCCTGATCCATGAACGTCTTGAAGATGAGCGCGGGATAGGTACCGCCTGCGACCGCGTGCCCGTTGAACTCCGTCAGCATCGGTCGGAGACCGTTCGGATAGCCGACCCACACGGATACGGCGAGCTGGGGCGTGTAACCGACGAACCACGCGTCCCCGTAGTTCTCGGTCGTTCCCGTCTTGCCGGCCACGGGCCGGCCATCGGTAAGCGCCGCGCGGAAGCCGGTGCCGTCCTGCACGACCTCCTGGAGGAACCTCGTCACGATGGCGGCCTTGTTCTCGCCGAGCACCGGTACCTTGACCGGCTCGTTCGATCGATCGTTGACGGAGAGGATCGCGCGCGGATGGTTGCCGAAGATCGACCCGTCGATACGATCGCCTCCGTCGGCGAACGTCGAGTACGCGCGGGCCATCTCGAGGGGGTTCACGGCTTCGCCGCCGAGGACGATCGAGAAGAATCCACTCAAACGGCTGGTGATGCCGAGCGAATGCGCCATCGACGCGATGTTCTTCGGTCCGACGATCCGCGCCAGCTGGGCGTAGACCGTGTTGTCGGACTTGATCGTCGCCGTCTCGAGGTCGATCCTGCCGAGGTCGTAGCCCTCGTAGTTGTGTACCGACCAGACCTTGCCGCTGTCGAGCGCGATCGTGACCGGTTTCGAGACAAAGGTCGTCGCCGGCGAGATTCCCTGCGCCAGGGCGGCTGCCAATGCAAACGGCTTGAACGACGAACCCGGCTGTCGTTCGCCCTGGACAGCGAGGTTGAACTGGCTCTCGTGGAAGTTCCGGCCGCCGAACATGGCGAGGACGCGCCCGTCTCGCGGATCGGTGGCCACGAGAGCCGCCGACGGGCCTTCCGGACTCGGCAGCCACTTCGAGATCGCGTCGCTCGCGATCTTCTGCAGGTTGAGGTCGATCGAGGTGCGCACATGCAGACCACCGCCGAACGTACGGGCGGTTCCGTATCTGTCGACGAGAAGCTGCTTGACGTAGTTCGTGAAGTAGGCGACCGGGGAGTAGGGAGCGAGCGAGCCGGGCAGGTGGATGTCTCTGCGGTGGCGGAAGCGTGGCGGCATCCGCCATCTGGAACTGATTCCTCGTGATGTCCTGGACCTGGAGCATGTCCCTGAGCACGAGCCGCCGTCTGCTCTTCGCAAGGCGGGGATGGGTGACCGGGTCGTATCGTGACGGGTCGGCCGGAATTCCCGCGAGCAGAGCGGCCTGCGGAAGGGTGAGGTCGGAGGCGCTCTTGCCGAAATAGACCTGCGCCCCTTGTTCGACACCGTAGGCGCCGTTTCCGAAGTAGATCGTGTTCAGGTAGGCCGTGAGGATCCGGTCCTTCTTCCAGTGTTGCTCGAGTTGCCAGGCGAGCGCGGCCTCTTTCAGCTTGCGGCCGAACGAGCGCTCCTGACCCGTGAACGCATTCTTGACGAACTGTTGCGTGATCGTCGAGCCGCCCTGAACAACCTGCTTGTTCGTGACGTCCGCCCAGATCGCACGGAAGATGCCGTGGAGGTCGATCCCGCGGTGCTCGAAGAAGCGCCGATCCTCGACCGCCACGATCGCCTGCTTCATCACGTCCGAGATCTGGTCGGACCGGACGACCCGCCTGTTCTCCGCACCGCGCAGGATGGCGAGTACGCGTCCGTCGCTTCCGTAGATGTAGCTGTTCTGGACGCGGTGGTAGCGGGCCGGGTCGAGCGTCGGGATCTCGCCTGCGAGCGCGGTGACCAGCCCGTAGGCGAACGCCGCCGTCGCGAGGACGAGCAGGATGAGGAGCAGGACGAGGAGGCGAAGCTTGCGGATCCTCCGTCGGCGCCTCTTCGGTTCCTTCGAACGTCTACGACCGAGCAGAGCCGTACGATTGTAACGCTAGACTCGCCTGCCCATGGGCATTGCCGAGCTCACCCGGAACGCAGTGGACGTTCTCCCGAAGGGCGCGCTCGAGCGAAAGCTCGCGCTCGGCCGCCCGCTCCGCGTCAAGCTCGGCATCGACGTCACTTCGCCCGACATCCACGTCGGTCGAGGCATTCCGCTCCAACGCATGCGCGCGTTCCAGGACGAGGGCCACGTCGGCGTTCTGATCGTCGGCGACTACACGACACGAATCGGCGACCCCTCGGGGCGCTCGGCGGAGCGGCCTGTCCTCTCCGACGAGGAGATCGACAGCAGCGCGAAGACCTATCTCGACCAGGCGATGATCATCCTCGACCCGGACCGCACCGAGGTGCGCTTCAACGGCGAGTGGCTCTCGAAGCTCAGCTACGCGGAGGTCGTCCGCCTCGCGCGCACGATTACGGTCGCTCGTATGCTCGAGCGAGACGACTTCGCGAAACGGATGGCGGCGCAGGAGCCGATCTCGGTCTCCGAGCTCCTCTACCCGCTGATGCAGGCCTACGACTCGGTCGCGGTCGAGGCCGACGTCGAGCTCGGCGGCACCGACCAGCTCTACAACCTTCTCGCAGGCCGGGAGGTGATGGAGGCACTACGGCCTCGAGCCTCAGGTCGTGCTCACGACACCGCTCCTGCTCTCCTGGGACGGCGAGAAGATGTCGTCGTCGGTCGGGAACAACATCCCGCTGACGGCGCCGCCGGAGGAGATGTACGGGCGCACGATGCGAATTCCGGACGAGCAGCTCGAAGAGTGGTATGCACTCGTCGCCGAGCGACCGGTTCCGGGCGGCGAGCCGATGCAGGCCAAGCTCGAGCTGGCCCGCTTGATCGTGGCGCGCTCGCATGGCGAGGAGGCCGCGGAGCGTGCCGAGGAGTACTTCGCCCGCGTCGTCCGCGAAGGGCGGCAGCCCGACGAGATACCCGAGGTCCCGTTGCCGGACGACGAATCCCGTCCACCTGCCGAAGCTCCTCGTCGACGCGGGCCTCTGCCCGTCGACGAGCGACGCCCGCCGGCTGATCGAGCAGGGCGCTGTCCGGATCGACGGCGATGTCGCGGTGGAGCTGGACGTGCCCCGGGAATCGCTCAGCCAGGCCGTCCTCCAGGTCGGCAAGCGGCGCTTCGTGCGGTTGACATAGACCCTCGGCACTCTGCTACCATTCTCAAGCCGCCTGTAAGGCTGCGCAAGAAGGTCTTCAACCGACACTGGAGTCCATCAGCCCCGAGTCCGATACGTCCGTAGAGGAAGGGAACAGATGGGCCTCTGGTGTGACCGGAGGTTTTTTTTCGTAGTCGAGGCAAGCGGCGCGGTCTTTGAAAACTCAACAGCGTGAAACGTCGAGACCTCTGCTCGGCCAGGCTTCGGCCTGCCGACGGAGGGAATCCCGTCACACGATGTGAATCACCTGTGCCAGACTTCGGTGTGGCTCGGGCGTGATCGTGTGACCTTTGAGCTCAAGCTCAAGGTGAAACAAGCTGTCGAACCGGCTTCGGCCGGCTGACAACAGTCCTTCACGGAGAGTTTGATCCTGGCTCAGGACGAACGCTGGCGGCGCGCTTAACACATGCAAGTCGAGCGAGAACCGGGCCTTCGGGCCCGGGGAAAGCGGCGAACGGGTGAGTAACACGTGGGTAATCTGCCCTCGGCACCGGGATAGCCCGGGGAAACCCGGATTAATACCGGATAGCCTCCGGAGCCTTCGGGCACCGGAGAAAAGGTGGCTTCGGCATCTGGCTGAGGATGAGCCCGCGGCGGATTAGCTTGTTGGCGGGGTAATGGCCCACCAAGGCGACGATCCGTAGCTGGTCTGAGAGGACGATCAGCCACACTGGGACTGAGACACGGCCCAGACTCCTACGGGAGGCAGCAGTGGGGAATCTTGCGCAATGGGCGAAAGCCTGACGCAGCGACGCCGCGTGCGGGAAGAAGGCCTTCGGGTTGTAAACCGCTTTCAGGAGGGACGAAGCCACTCGGGTTAATAGCCCAGAGGGTGACGGTACCTTCAGAAGAAGCCCCGGCTAACTACGTGCCAGCAGCCGCGGTAATACGTAGGGGGCAAGCGTTGTCCGGATTTATTGGGCGTAAAGCGCGTGTAGGCGGCCAGGTAGGTCCGCTGTGAAAACTCGAGGCTCAACCTCGAGACTGTCGGCGGAAACCCCTTGGCTAGAGTCCGGAAGAGGAGAGTGGAATTCCTGGTGTAGCGGTGAAATGCGCAGATATCAGGAAGAACACCCGTGGCGAAGGCGGCTCTCTGGGACGGTACTGACGCTGAGACGCGAAAGCGTGGGGAGCGAACAGGATTAGATACCCTGGTAGTCCACGCCGTAAACGATGGGTGCTAGGTGTGGGGAGTGTCGACTCTCTCTGTGCCGAAGCTAACGCATTAAGCACCCCGCCTGGGGAGTACGGCCGCAAGGCTAAAACTCAAAGGAATTGACGGGGGCCCGCACAAGCAGCGGAGCATGTGGTTTAATTCGACGCGACGCGAAGAACCTTACCAGGGCTTGACATGCACGGGAATGTCGTAGAAATACGGCAGCCCTTCGGGGCTCGTGCACAGGTGGTGCATGGCTGTCGTCAGCTCGTGTCGTGAGATGTTGGGTTAAGTCCCGCAACGAGCGCAACCCCTGTCCCTAGTTGCCAGCGAGTAATGTCGGGGACTCTAGGGAGACTGCCGGCGAAAAGTCGGAGGAAGGTGGGGATGACGTCAAGTCATCATGCCCCTTATGTCCTGGGCTACACACGTGCTACATTGGCCGGTACAGAGGGCTGCGAACCCGCGAGGGGGAGCGAATCTCAAAAAACCGGTCCCGGTTCGGATTGGAGGCTGAAACTCGCCTCCATGAAGGCGGAGTTGCTAGTAATCGCGGATCAGCAACGCCGCGGTGAATACGTTCTCGGGCCTTGTACACACCGCCCGTCACGTCACGAAAGCCGGTAACGCCCGAAGCCGGTGGCCTAACCCGCAAGGGAGGGAGCCGTCGAAGGCGGGACTGGTGATTGGGACGAAGTCGTAACAAGGTAGCCGTAGCGGAAGCTGCGGCTGGATCACCTCCTTTCTAGGGAATACCGGGGCGATTTATCCGGTAGGCGTTCGACCCTTTGATGGCACAATACGCCGTCAGGATGCTCGAGCTCGCCTGGAATGTACGTCGACCTCGATCGATCACGCTGTTGAGTTTTGAGAGGCGACCGTCACGACTGCGGTCCTGGCGAGCAGCTCTCGGGCGCATCCGTGCGCACCTTGAAAACTCCATAGCGGCAACATGGTGTTCTTCTGATCAAGAGACTAAGAGCATACGGTGGATGCCTAGGCGCCAAGAGCCGATGAAGGACGTGGGCGGCTGCGATAAGCCCGGGGGAGGTGCTGACCAACCTTTGATCCCGGGATCTCCGAATGGGGAAACCTACGCGTGGTAATGCGCGCGTACCCGTGCCTGAATACATAGGGCACGAGGAGGCAAGCGGGTGAACTGAAACATCTTAGTAACCCGAGGAAAGGAAAGAAACCTCGACTCCCTGAGTAGTGGCGAGCGAAAGGGGATGAGCCCAAACCTGTGCGACGTGATAGGCGGCAGCTGTTTTCGCGCAGGGGTTGTAGGGCCTGTCTTGATCCGTCTGCCGGCGGGTCGGGAAGTTACAAAGTTGTGCGCTAGCCGAAGCGAATGGAAAGTCGCACCACAGCGGGTAACAGTCCCGTAGGCGAAAGCGTGCAGCCTTCTTTGACAGGTACCTGAGTACGGCCGGGCACGGGAAACCCGGTCGGAATCTGCGGGGACCACCCCGTAAGGCTAAGTACTCCTTGGCGACCGATAGTGAACTAGTACCGTGAGGGAAAGGTGAAAAGTACCCCGGAAGGGGAGTGAAATAGTACCTGAAACCGTGTGCTTACAAGCGGTCGGAGCAGGCTTGTCCTGTGACGGCATGCCTTTTGCATAATGAGCCAGCGAGTTACTCTTCAACGGCAAGGTTAAGGAAACGGAGCCGAAGCGAAAGCGAGTCCGAATAGGGCGATTCAGTCGTTGGAGGTAGACCCGAAACTGAGTGATCTACCCATGGGCAGGTTGAAGCGGGGGTAAGACCCCGTGGAGGACCGAACCGAAGTAGGTTGAAAACTGCTCGGATGACCTGTGGGTCGGAGTGAAAGGCTAATCAAACTCAGAGATATCTGGTTCTCCCCGAAATATATTTAGGTATAGCGTCGTGCGTTCAATATCGGCGGTAGAGCACTGTTTGGGCTAGGGGGCCTACCAGCTTACCGAACTCAGGCAAACTCCGAATACCGGTATTCCAGAGCACGGCAGTCAGAGTGCGGGGGATAAGCTTCGTGCTCAAAAGGGAAACAGCCCAGACCGTCGGCTAAGGTCCCTAATTTCTAGCTAAGTGGGAAACGATGTCCAATTGCCAAGACAACCAGGATGTTGGCTTAGAAGCAGCCACCATTTAAAGAGTGCGTAACAGCTCACTGGTCAAGTGGTCGGGCGCGGACAATGTAACGGGGCTCAAGCTAGAAACCGAAGCCACGGACTTCGTAGCGCTTGATGCGACGGAGTGGTAGGGGAGCGTTCCCAGTGCTGCGAAGCTCGGCGTAAGCCAGTGTGGAAGCGCTGGGAAGTGAGAATGCTGGCACGAGTAACGAAAGAGAAGTGAGAAACTTCTCCGCCGAATGCCCAAGGGTTCCTGAGTAAAGCTAATCTGCTCAGGGTTAGTCGGGACCTAAGCCGAGGCCGAAAGGCGTAGGCGATGGACAACCGGTTGATATTCCGGTACCACGTACCCGTCGTTATGACCGATGGGGGGACGGGGTAGGCTAGGGAAACCCAAGCGTTGGTCGACTTGGGGTAACCGCGTAGGACGGCCGGTAGGCAAATCCGCCGGCCATCAAGTCTGAGACGGGATGCCGAGCCCGCAAGGGCGAAGTTCCTGAAGCCATGCCTCCTAGAAAATCCTCTAGGGAGATGGGGCGTGCCCGTACCAAAACCGACACAGGTGGGCAAGTAGAGAATACTAAGGCGATCGGGAGAACCCTCGAAAAGGAACTCGGCAAAATGGCCCCGTAACTTCGGGAGAAGGGGCGCCGCATTAGGGTGAGGAGGCTTGCGCCTCCGAGCTCGAGGCGGCCGCAGTGAAACGGCCCAAGCGACTGTTTACCAAAAACACAGGTCTCTGCGAAGTCGAAAGACGACGTATAGGGGCTGACGCCTGCCCGGTGCCGGAAGGTCAAGTGGAGAGGTTAGCCCTTCGGGCGAAGCTTTGAAACTAAGCCCCGGTAAACGGCGGCGGTAACTATAACCGTCCTAAGGTAGCGAAATTCCTTGTCGGGTAAGTTCCGACCTGCACGAATGGCGTAACGACTTGGGCGCTGTCTCTTCGAGGGACCCGGTGAAACTGTAGTCTCGGTGAAGATGCCGAGTACCCGTGGTTGGACGGAAAGACCCCGTGAACCTTTACTACAGCTTGACGTTGGAGTTTGGGATGCGTTGTCCAGGATAGGTGGGAGGCTGTGAAGCGGGGGCGCCAGCTCTCGTGGAGCCAACCTTGGGATACCACCCTTCGTGTTCTGGGCTTCTAACCCGATTCCGTGATCCGGGTCGGGAACAGCGTCAGGTGGGTAGTTTGACTGGGGCGGTCGCCTCCCAAAATGTAACGGAGGCGCGCAAAGGTTCCCTCAGCACGGTTGGAAATCGTGCGTAGAGCGCAAAGGCATAAGGGAGCTTGACTGCGAGACAGACAGGTCGAGCAGGTGCGAAAGCAGGTCTTAGTGATCCGGCGGTTAAGAGTGGAATTGCCGTCGCTCAACGGATAAAAGGTACTCCGGGGATAACAGGCTTATCGGGCCCAAGAGTCCACATCGACGGCCCGGTTTGGCACCTCGATGTCGGCTCGTCGCATCCTGGGGCTGGAGTAGGTCCCAAGGGTTGGGCTGTTCGCCCATTAAAGCGGTACGCGAGCTGGGTTCAGAACGTCGTGAGACAGTTCGGTCCCTATCCACCATGGGCGTTGGGAGCTTGAGAGGAGTCGTCTCTAGTACGAGAGGACCGAGACGAACAGACCTCTGGTGTATCAGTCGTCGTGCCAACGGCGCTGCTGATTAGCCACGTCTGGATGGGATAACCGCTGAAAGCATCTAAGCGGGAAGCCCACCTCGAGATGAGGCTCCCCATCCTCTAGAAGGAGTAAGGGCCGTGGGAGACCACCACGTCGATAGGCGGGACGTGTAAGCGCAGCAATGCGTTCAGCGGACCCGTACTAATTGCCCGAGGTCTTGATTTAGAACACCTACGTGTCGCTATGGGGTTTTGAGGGTGCGCGCTCGCACTGGTCGGCGCTAGCGCAGCGCTCGGCCACTTGACAGTTTCGGCGGTCATAGCGGCGGGGGTACACCTCTTCCCATTCCGAACAGAGCAGTTAAGCCCGCCAGCGCCGATGGTACTCGGGGCGCAAGCCCCCGGGAGAGTAGGTCGCCGCCGAATTCGCTTCGAAGGCCCCGGACGGGGCCTTCGCTCGTTTCTGGAGACCTTAGCCGCGCGCAGACTTGTCGCGCCAGTCCGGATCGAGCGCGCGCAGCCGGCGGACCCGCTCGCCGACCGGCGGATGAGTGACGAACAGCGCCGCGACTCCCTCCTCGAGGAACGGGTTGATCGTGTACAGCGGCTCGGTGGCGCGTCGAGGCCTGGAACTCGAGCAGCTCTGCGGCCTGCTCGAGCCGGATCAGCCCGTCGGCCAGGCCGTGCGGCGACCCGCAGAGTCCGGCCGCCAGCTCGTCGGCGTCGAATTCGCGCTTCACCGACAGGAGCACGTGGACGAACGCCGACGCCGACCGGGCCGAGCACGAAGAGGAGCGACCGCTCGAGCCAGCCGCCGATGCGGCTCGTCTCGACGATCGGCGGTCGCGAGCACGACCGCGGTCGTCTGCACGATCATGTCGCGCCGCACGATGTGCGCGACCTCGTGCGCGAGCACCGCCTCGACCTCGGCCGGCACAGGCAGGCAGCACGAGCGCCTCCGTGACCACGATCGCCGACGAGCTCACGCCACGACCCGGTCGAGAGCGCCAGCGGCGGCCCTTTCTCGATCACGTACAGCCGCGGTTTCGCGATGCCGGCCTTGACCGCAAGCCGCTCGACGCGCGCGTGGAGATCGGGCGCCTCGCGGGCGAGCAGCTCGCGCGCGCGCAGCATGCCGAGCACGACGCGGTCGAGCGACACAGGTAGCCCGCGATGCCGAGGAGAACCCCGCAGAAGACGAACGACGAGAGCGACGCGCACGTCGCCGAGCCCGTAGCCGATCAGCGCCGAGGATCGCGCAGACACCGATGAGCAGCAACCACACCTTGAGCACGTTGCGCACAGGCGCGCAGCGCGCTCACCGGTCGGGTTCAACTCTCTTCTTCGGTCTCGTCCTCGGCGAGCCCGCGTGGCGGCCAGTCGGGCTCGGGTGCGTCACAGCGACTCGAGCAGTGCAGCGAGGCGACGTTCTGAAGCGGGATCAGGATGTGGCCGTTGAGCTCGACGTGGGCGACGTCGTCGATCGAGCAGTACGCAGTGAGCACGCCTTCCTGGTAGTCGCCGCCGAAGAGTGCGACCTCGACCTGCTCGCCCTTGTACTTGCTCGTGTAGTCGTCCACCCCTCGGAGCGTAGCCGATTCCGCTCAACCAAGCGGGTCGTCCTCGCCGTACGACCTCGGCCTCTGCTCCCGCTTCCGTTCCTTAGACAGCAGCTCAGCTCAAGGAAGCCACGATCGGTGCCGAAGAGGCAGATGTGCTTGCCGAGAGACTGCTTCGACCTGCGGTACCGCTCATGATCGGAAGCCTTGTCACCTTCGTGGCCCTCGAGGTGCGCCGGTCGCGCCAAGGATCACGCGACGAGCCGTTCTCCGATACCTGGCTCGCCGAGGCATCTAAACCCATCGAGCATCTGTATGTCGGCGAGCCGACGTTCGACTGGGGGGACGACGAGGGGCCGTCATCGCGCAAGACCCGACTGACGCTACGCCGCGCCCGCCAACTGGTTACGACGACCTTGATGTTCCACTGACGGATGGGGAAGAAGCTCTAGCCATCGGCGAGAGAGACTTGAGAAAGTGGGAGACGTTCAGCGATCGCGACCCGGCCACGTCGGGCGTCTCGGCGCGGGAACTGGCGGAGCGTGCAGGGCACGCGCGGCCGTCGATGAGCCTCGACGTCGATAGCCACGCCATGCCCGCTGACGAGGTACCGAAAGAGCGATTTCGGACTCTTATCAAGCCCTAGAACGTCGTGCTGGTGGTGTCCCGGTGGTGTCTGGAGCGGGGCGGAGGCCCGCAAACCCGCCCGGCTACACGAAGCTTGTACTTGCTCGCGTAGTCCTCCACCGCGCCTCAGTGTAGTTGGTCGAGAGGAAGGCGAAGAACCTCGCAGTTTTGCATCACGCGCGGGGAGTCGCCCGTCGTATGTCGCTCGAGCGACCGGATCGATCCGCCGTGAGTGACGACCAGGATCCGGCCGTTTGGGTGTAGTTGGACGATCTGCCGAACGGAGGCGACCACACGCGCTCGGTGCTCCTCCCGCGTCTCGCCGTCGTGGGTAGCGTCGTCCGGGAAACGGTTCGCAATCTCATCACGAGTCAAGCCCGCCCACGAGCCAAGGTCGATTTCCCGGAGGCCCTGGTCCGGCGTCACGAACAAGTCGAGCTCGGCGCCAACGATCTCCGCCGTCTCGTACGCCCGGCGCAGATCGCTCGAGTAGATCCTCTCCAGCGGCTCACGCGCCAGAGCCGCGGCGAGAGATCGAGCCTGGGCGCGCCCTCGCTCGTTCAAGGGGGGATCGAGGTGGCCCTGAAAGCGGCCCTCGCGATTCCAGTCGGTCTCGCCATGCCGCGCGAGAAGGATGGTCGTCATACGCTGTACGCTAGCGGCCGCATGGATCTCGGCCTTACCGACAAAGCGTGTCTCGTCACGGGCTCGTCCGGCGGGATCGGCCGCGAGTCGGCGCGCCAGCTCGTCGCCGAAGGAGCCCGGGTCGTCACCTGTGCGCGGGGGAACGCGCCGGGTGTCGGTGAGATCGCTCACGTCCGGGTCGACCTCGGGCTCCCGGGCGAGCCGGAACGGGCGGTGGCCGAAGCAGCCGAGGCCCTCGGGCGCCTGGACATCCTCGTCAACAACGTCGGAATTGCGCGACAGGCGAAGTTCGAAGATGTCTCGGACGACGAGTGGGACGCTTACTGGCACCTGAACGTGATGAGCTACGTCCGTGCCGTGCGAGCCGCGCTCCCGCTCTTCCGTGCGGCGGGAGGAGGGGTAATCGTCAACGTGTCGTCGACGGCCGGGAAGAGGCCGTCGACCGGGATGCCTCACTACTCGGTCATGAAGGCCGCCGTGCTCTCGCTCTCTCGACTCCTCGCAGACATCTATGCCAGAGAGGGGGTCCGGTGCAACGCGGTCACACCTGGCCCGACAGCGACCGAGGCATGGCTCGGCGAAGGGGGGCTCGCCGATCAGCAAGGTGGCGATCGGGACGAGGTGCTCGCGAAGGTGGCAGCAGGCAGGCCTCTCGGGCGGCTGGCCACGCCCGACGAGGTCGCCGCCGTCGTGGTGTTCCTGTGCTCCGAGCGTGCGAGCTACGTCACCGGCGCCGCGTGGAGCGTGGACGGCGGTACCGTCCCGATCATCATCTGAACGCAGGAGTTCGCGGCTCCTGCCCGGGCGGTGCGGGCCGACACCCGCGGCTGCCACACTTTCGTTCTGTCGTCTCGCGTTGCCGCCATTGCCATTGCCCTTGCCGTCGCCGGCCTCCTGACAGGGCCTGCCGACACGAGCACCTCCACGCCGGATCTCCGCGCCTACGCGGGACTCGGAACCTGGCTCGACGTCTACGACCGCTCTGCGTGGAGGCAACCCGAACACACCGTCGGCGCGATGGCCGCCCACGGCGT
This sequence comes from uncultured Actinomycetes bacterium, assembly GCA_963736045.1. Classification (GTDB taxonomy): domain Bacteria; phylum Actinomycetota; class Thermoleophilia; order Gaiellales; family Gaiellaceae; genus PALSA-612. The sequence continues at coordinate 243,255 of CAVTNK010000004.1, forward strand.
GACGACGCTGTTCCTGCGAGACGGGTAACTCACGGCAGACAACCGACGTCGTCCGCCCGAAAGAGCTGGCGCGCCTGCTGGACGTCGCCCACGCGGCCGGACTGCAAGTCGTTGCGTGGTACCTGCCGAGCCTCGTCTATCCGACACGCGATCTCCGTCGTGTACTCGCCGCCTGCGTTTCACGACGCCGTCCGGTGGGCGGTTCGACTCCTTCGCGCTGGACATCGAGGCAAGCGACGTGCGATCGGTTCGCCTTCGGAACACTCGCCTCGCGACGCTCTCGAGGCGCTCCGCGCGCGCCGTCGGCCCGACGTATCCGCTGGGCGCGATCGTGCCGTCGGCGGTCGGCATGGAGCGCCACCCGACGTACTGGCCCGGACTTTCCGTACGCGCTAGCTCCGTCGCTCGCTTCGACGTGTTCCTGCCGATGGCGTACTTCACCTACCACGTGAAGGGCCGGACCGCGACCGCACGCTACGTGACGCGAAGCGTGCAGCTTCTCCGCGCCGGAGCGGGCGCGGACGTCGCCGGTACACGTGATCGGCGGAATCGCCGACTGGGCCTCGCCGGGGACGTGAAGGGGTTCATGGACGCGGTCGCGCCGCTGCGGACGTGCTCGGGTTCAGCCTCTACGACTTCCCGATCACGGCGATCGCGGCCTGGACGACGCTCGATCGCGCAGTCCAACCACGGCGTCGGGCGACATGCACGGCGCCCCCGATCCGCCTGAGTACCCTGGCGATCGATGCCCGAGATGCCGGAACCGTGACGGAGCGTTCGCCGAGCGCGTCCGCGAGCAGGAGGAGCAGTCGCTCTCGCCGCTCGCCGTGCGCTCGTACGAGACGCGCGGCCGCGGACGCAACCGGAGGAGGAGTGCTCGGTGCGCACGCCGTTCCAGCGCGACCGCGACCGCATCGTTCACTCGAAGGCGTTCCGCCGGCTGAAGGGCAAGACGCAGGTGTTCATCGACCCGCGTCGGCGACCACTATCGCACCCGCATGACGCACACGCTCGAGACGACTGCGATCTCGCGCGTCGTCGCGCGGGCGCTGCGGCTGAACGAGGACCTCGTCGAGGCGATCGGGCTCGGCCACGACATGGGCCACACGCCCGTTCGGACACGCGGGCGAGGACGCGCTCGACGAGGTGCTCCGCGAGCGCTTCGGACAGCCGCGTTCCGCCACAACGAGCATTCGTCACGCGATCGCACGGGCGCCTCAACCTCACGCACGAGGTGTGCGACGGCATCCTCACCCACACGGGCGATCGCGAGCCCGAGCCACGCTCGAGGGGAAGATCGTGCGCCTCGTCGACCGCGTCGCCTACATCAACCACGACATCGACGACGCGATGCGCTTCGGGATCCTGGCCGGAGGCGACCTGCCGCGCGAGGAGATCGACGTTGCTCGGGCCGACGGGATCGCGATGCGGATCGACACGCTCGTGCACGACCTCGTCGAGACGTCGGAGGCGGCCGGCGATATCCGCCAGTCGGACGAGGTCGGGGAGGCGATGCTCTCGCTGCGCGTCGTTCATGTTCGAGCGCGTCTACCTCGGCCCCCAGGTCGAGCCGGAGCACGCCCGCGCGCGAACGGTGATCCGCAGGATCTTCGACCACCTGGTCGCGCGAGGCGACGCGGTCGACGAGGCGGTCGACTACGTGGCCGGGATGACCGACCGCTTCGCGCTCACCTTCGCCGAGACGCTCGGGAGCGCTAGCGGTGGCACGGATCAAGCCGGAGTCGGTCGAGGCCGTCAAGGCGGCTGCGGACATCCTCGACGTCATCGGTGGCACGTACCCAGCTGCGCAAGGCCGGGGCCCGCTATGTCGGGCGCTGCCCGTTTCACGAGGAGCGCACGCCGAGCTTCTCGGTCAACCCGGTCGACAAGCTCTACTACTGCTTCGGCTGCGGCGCGGGCGGCGACCTGATCACGTTCGTGCAGGAGACCGAGAACCTCGACTTCGCCGGAGCCGTCGAGTGGCTCGCCGAGCGCTTTCGGGTCTCGCTCGAGTACGAGGAGACTTCGCCCGAGGCTGACCGCGCACGGCAACGGCGTGAGCGTCTCTACAAGCTGCTCGAGCAGCGCGGCGAGCTTCTACGAGCGGTAGCCTGTGGGAGTCGTCCGGCAGCCGGTGATGCCCGCGAGCTACCTGGGTTCTCGGGGCTCGGCGAGGAGGTCTGCCGCGAGTACCGGCTCGGCTTCGCGCCCGGCGGCCAGACACTCGCCGCGAAGGCGCAGTGAGCGCGAGTTCACGCGGACGAGCTGCTTGCCGCCGGTCTCGTCAACCGCCGCGGCAACGACTACTTCTCGCAGCGGATCGTGTTCCCGCTCGCCGATGCCCGCGGGCGCGTGCTCGGCTTCCAGGCCCGCAAGCTCCGTGAGGACGACCCGCTGCAGGCGAAGTACGTCAACTCACCGGAGAGCGACCTGTTCCAGAAGGGCGACGATCCTCTACGGGCTCGACCGCGCCCGCGCCGCGATCACGAAGCAGGACAGGGCGGTCGTCGTCGAGGGAAACCCGACGTGCTGGCGCTTCGTCAGGAGGGGCTCGAGCCGGTCGTCGCGGCGATGGGCACGGCACTCACCGAGCGCCACCTCGTGGAGCTCTCGAGGCTCACACGCCAGCTCTTCCTCTGCTTCGACGGCGACGCGCCGGGCGAGGCAGCGACGCTTCGCGGCATGGAGCTGGCGGCCGCGCAGGGCTTCGTGATCAAGGTCGTGACGCTGCCACCGGGCTCGATCCGGCTGACCTTGCAAGCGGCTTCGAGGAGCGGCTCGGCGGCGCAGAGCACTACCTCGTCTACCGCGTGCGGCTGGAGATCGAGCGCGCAAGCCGACCGACAGGAGGCGTTCGTGCGTGTGCGGGACGTGCTCGAGCGTGCACCCGAGTCGCCCGACAGGCAGGACGCGTGGCGCTACGCGAACGACAAGCTCGACATGACCGTGCAGCTGACGGCGCGCGCCTCCTCGACACGCGCCGCGGACACGAGGCTCTCGCAGAAGGTGCTCGACGCCGGCGACGCGGCTGGAACGAGACGCGCTCGCCGGCTGCATCGCGCTTCCCGAGCTCGTCCCTCTGCTTGCCGAGCTCCCGCCCGAGCATTTCGACGCAGAGCTCCACCGCTCCGTGCGCACCCACCTGGTCGAGGGCGGCCTCGTTCCCGACGAGCTCGTGTCTTCCCTGGCGGAGCTCGACGCGCGAGCAGGAAGCGAGGAGATCGACGAGACGACGGCCAAGGAGCTCCTGCTTCGCCTGCCGCGAGCGCGGCCTGCGGCGCGAGCTAGCGCGGCTCGGGCGACGACCTCGTCCGCACGAAGGAGCTGCAGGAAGCGCTGGCCCGCGTGCAGGCTGCGGTGGGCTGGCTCGCGTAGGCTACGCTGGATCGACCGGGAGTCCCTGACGGGGGCTGAGAGGTGGCCACGAGGCCGCGACCGCAGAACCTGATCTGGGTCATGCCAGCGAAGGGAGAGAGCCGTGCACGATCCGCTCGTCATCGCCGGTCGCGAGTTTCGCTCACGGCTGATCACCGGCACGGGCAAGTATCCGTCGTTCGAGACCATGCGCGACGCCGTCGTCGCGTCGCGCTGCGAGCTCGTGACGGTCGCGGTCCGGCGAATCGACCTCGACGACGTGGGGGAGGCGATCACGGACTGGCTCCCTGAGGGCGTCATGCTGCTGCCGAACACCGCCGGCTGCCAGACTGCAGACGAGGCCGTGCGCGTCGCTCGTCTCGCACGTGCAGGCGGCCTCCCGGACTGGATCAAGCTCGAGGTGATCCCGGACCCGCGGTACCTCCTTCCGGACGGCGAGGAGACGCTCAGGGCGGCCGAGCAGCTCGTCGGCGAAGGGCTTCACGGTGCTTCCGTACGTCATGCCCGATCCCGTTCTGCAGAAGAAGCTCGAGGCAGCCGGCTGCGCGACGGTCATGCCGCTGGCCGCGCCGATCGGGTCGGGCCGGGGCCTCAAGCTTCGCCACGCGATCGAGATCATGGTCGAGCAGGCAGAGGTGCCGGTGATCGTCGATGCCGGGCTCGGCGTGCCCTCACAGGCCGCCGAGTGCATGGAGATGGGTGCGGACGGCGTGCTCGTCAACACCGCGATCGGCATGGCCGGCGATCCGGCGGCGATGGCGCGACGCGTTCGCACTGGCCGTCGAGGCCGGCCGAACGGCGTATCCTCGCCGGGCTCATCGACGAGTCCGAGACGGCGCGGCCGTCGAGCCCGATCACGGGACTCGTCACGTCGTGAACGTCGTCTGCAACGGCAAGCAGCTCGAGCTCGAGGCAGCCTCGACCGTCTCGCGGCTGCTCGAGCAGCTCGGCCTCGACACTCCGTACGCGCTCGTCGAGCGAAACGGCGAGCCGGTCGAGCGGCGAGCGATACGGCACGGTCGAGCTTCGAGGAGGGGGACAGGCTCGTTGTCGCGCGCCCGGTCGCTGGCGGATAGTCGCCTCTACCTGATCACGGCGCGCCCGGCCCGACCTGGCGGCGTTCCTCGAGGCGGCCGTGCAGGGTGGAGTCGACATCGTCCAGATCAGGGAGAAGACACTCCCGGACAGCGACCTGCTCACAGTGCTGCGCGAGGCTCGGGACGTGACGAGGGCCCTTGTCGTGCCGCTCGTCGTCAACGACCGACCCGATCTCGCGGTGCTCTCGGGGGCCGACTACGTCCACGTCGGCCAGGACGACCTCCCCGTCGACGTCGCGCGCCGCTTCGATGTCCCGCTTGGGCTCTCGACGCACGCGCCGGAGGAGATCGATCGTGCCGACGCCGACTACATAGGCGTAGGCCCCGTGTACGCAACCCCGACAAAGGCCGGGCGACCGGCGGTCGGTCTCGACCTCGTCCAGCTATGCGGCGAGGCATGCGCGAATGCCGTGGTTCGCGATCGGAGGCATCGACGAGGCGAACGTGGCAGGCGTGGTGGCAGCCGGGGCCGAGCGTGTCGCCGTCGTCCGCGCGATCGGCAACGCTTCCGACCCGGAGCGGGCAGCGGCGACGCTCAGGTCGGCGCTTCGGTAGGCGCTAGACTTCGCGTGCCGCTTGACGGCCGGTCCCCGGTAGCTCAATTGGCAGAGCATCCGGCTGTTAACCGGAGGGTTGTTGGTTCGAGTCCAACCCGGGGAGTGGGGAAGAGCCTGGAAACAGGCTCTTTTCGCTCTCAGGCCCTCCGTCAGAGCCGCCAGTTTCTACCCAACTTTCTACCCCGGCGAAGATCCTGCCCTCGCCAGCCTCGACCCCCCCGGGGAACGCGATCTGTGCGGCATTGACGTACCGCTCGGTGATCGACCCTTGCGCGTGCCCGGCCCGCATCTGCACGTACGCCATCGGGTTCACGGCTGCCTCATGGGTGAGAGCCGTGTGCCGAAGCCCGTGCCAGGTGCGGAACGGCTTGGAGATCCCCGCCTTCGCCAGCGCGGGCCGCATGTGCGTGTCCGACAGCTTGGACGGGTCGAGCGGCGTGCCCAGCGCCGGATGGCAGAACACAACGTCGTCGTCCGCCCGGTAGCGAGTCGCCTGCCACTGTTCCTTGAGCGCGTCAACGGTAACCTGGGGGCGCGCCGCGGCTCGGTCGCCCACCTTGCAGCGCTACACAGAGTCTCCCGGACGACGGTTTGGCGCTGGCTCAAACAAGCCGAACGCGAGGCATGACCTAGCGCTTCCCGTCGAGCCTGAGCACCGCCTGATCCGGCCTCGTCCCCCGGATCGCCCCGCCGGTACCGAGAGCGACTAGCGTCGTCTCAGCAGTGCTGACCGAGACCAAACCGCAACGTCGCGTGGCGTCGCCCTACGGTGAACGCAAGCGGGACGCACGCCGAGCGCGTGCGCAGGAAGAACCCTCCCGCGTAGGCATTCCAGTTGCGTGGTGACGGGCACGCCGCGAACCTGACCACGGTCGTGGGCGAGGCAGGATTACCCCAGCCGATACGAACGCGTCGAGCCCACGCGTTCGGAACGCTGACCGTCACCGGCTTCCTGCTGGCGCGGATGACCATTCCGGCCTTCAGCCAGTACCGGAAGGGAGCGAACTCCGGGACGTGCACCGTGCCGGGAAGCGTCGCCGGAGGGGCGGAGACAACGCCGAGAACACTGCGGTAACCGTCGTCGTGGCCAGTCTTGGCCGTTCCGATGATCTGATCGCATCCCAACATGACCACGTTGGCAGGACGTGTCGCAGTCGAGACGACTTCCGCGCTGGCAGCCGCCCCACCCACCGCTGCCATCGCCAATAGGAGGAGGATTGCGCGCTTCATCACGATGACCGTCCCAAGTCTTACAAGAGACTACGCCCGCGACGCTGCCGAGGTTCCCGCGCGCTTGGGGGAGGTGCGACCGCGGCGCCTCATAGTTGGCGTGACTATCCGGCCAGTTCGCTTCCTAACCACTTTGGTACAGCTCACACGCTTCAGCGGCCGCGATCGCCCGCTGCCCCGCCGTCATAGTTCTTCGTTCGTAGGCGTCGGCCAGAGACTTGGCCCAGGACATCAATTGACGCGGAACCTCCCAGGTCGGTCGCGCGAAAACTTTCTACCCCTTTTTCTACCCATCTGACCTGATCTGAGGGCATTTTAGAGGGGTGGAGCGGGCCTCAAACCCGCTCCACTGCGTCACATGACCTCTTCCGGGTGTCCTGTTAACCGGAGGGTTGTTGGTTCGAGTCCAACCCGGGGAGTGAGAAAGCCCCTGCTGACCAGGGGCTTTCGTCGTCTCAGGAGGAAGTGCGGCGGCTAGTTGCTACCGGATTTGCTACCGACGGGATAGCGGGGCGCGCCGAACATGCGCTCCTCACCCTTCGCCGCGGCACCCGGGAAGAGCACCTGCGCTGCGCGGATGTACCGCTCCGTGATCGAGTCTTGGGAGTGTCCGGCCTTGAGCCGGATGTATGCCTGTGGGTTCCCTGCCGCGGCCTCGTGAGTGAGGCTGGTGTGCCTCAGGTCGTGCCAGGGGCGAAGCGGCTTCGTGATCTTCGCCCGCACAAGCGCTTTCCGCATGTAGTCGCGTGTGGGCCGAGTCTCGACGGCCACCTCTGCCAGATCCGGCTACCCGGCTGCGAGATCACCGCGAAAACGGTGGACATCCACCCGGCCCTCGTTGGCGACCACCGCCTCGCCACGCTAGAAACGACACGAAGCGCCTGTAGACGCTGCCACGGCGCCTCGGATGGAGGACGACGAACAGGCGCAGCCAGCCAGTGCCGACGCCAATGGGAAGCCGCGTTCGATACCGGGGGCAGCCAGTGATACGCCTCGACCGTCCCGAAGCCCCGCTCACAACAGAGAAAGGCCGGACCCGGCAGCTATGGCCGCAGAGGAGATTTGGTCCACCACTCTGCTACCTCTTGTGATTTGCCGTCAGTCAGAGGCGCCACCGGACCCGGCAACCGCAGCATACGGGCGGGGGCATCAGGGGCGCAATCGCCTTCGACAGCCCCAAGCAGTCAGGATTTCTCTCCCCGATTCGGTTTCAGACGCAGCCCCATGCGGGGGACTTCGGGAGGGCTTGGCAAGCTGCGCGCCTACCCTGGCTCAAAGCCGTCCCCGCGGTCTTTCTCGCCAATGGAACTACTACGGGTTGCGCCTCACGCTAACCACCGACTCCTGCGAGCCGTCTAAAGGTAGGGGGCCGCGGGAAGGCTTTGTCTCCCTCGCCGACCGCGGCCCGCTCTGTCAGGCGTCTCCGACTCCAGGGGGGCGTCCGGGGTAGCCTGTTTTTTCAGCTTAGCCCTTGACCAGCCTTCCTCGTGAAAGTTGCGTGTTTTCAGGGGGGTGTGCGAAAGACGTCACGCAGCGCGCGAGGCATGCTCAGCGAGCCCGCGGACGCACTGCTCAAGGAACCGCCGGAGGCCGCGCTCCAAGAGCCAGCCTGTGCCGACAACCTTCGGAACGAACGACGCCTGCCACCTGATCGCCGTGCCACCCCCAATGCTCTCGAGGTCGACCTCCGCGTGGTAGTCACCGATCGGCAGTCCCGACAGCGATATGTAGCCCAGGTGGCGGCCAGGGACGATGTCGACGATCTGGTCGCGTCCGGTCGTTCGACCCTTGCGGAAGACGCGAATGGCTCCGACACCTTCAGGAGGCGGGTCACCAGGCCGTTCGAGCTCGAAGGACTCGATCGGGGACCAGTCGGGCCAACTGGTCCCATCCGCAAGCAGTCCGAACACTACTTCCGGGGCCGCTCGCGACTGTGCTTCGACCTCGATGTGGATGCGTTGCATGTTGCCTCCTTGTCAACCTTGTAGAGCCCGCCACACGGCCTCGGTGCCGGCATCGTCCGGGAGAGGGGCGAGTAGCTCGAACGCCTGCCAGCGCGGCCCGTGCCAGGAGCGGCGGGGATGCTCGCGCGGGGGGCCGACCAAGCCCACCATGTCGTCGTCCTCGCTGATCGAGATGTAGTCGGCCGCGCCGGCCCTGCGGAAGCTTGCGCCTACGCGGTCGAGTTCGGTGCGGAGGCTGAGAGTTTGCTCGTCCGGCATCGGGCGGTGGAGTAAACCAGCCCTTCCGGACACCCCTTGCCCGAGGACGGTGAGCAGGGCGACGAGGCCGGGGAAGCGTTTGGGCTTGTCCCTCGTTTGGAAGGGCAGCGTGCGTTGCGAAGAGTGCCCTCCCTTCGCGAACATGCTCTCCTCCGTTTGAGGGGGCGGGAGGCGTTGCTTTCCGCCCCCACCGCGTTTCCGGTGGCGCTAGTGCGGCTCGATCATCCCTGCGAGCCAGCATACGTCCTATGATCGGCTGACCGACTAGGAGGCTCGAATGGATCACACGGCGTCGATCCGTCAAGCATTCGACCATTTGAACGAGGGCAACCTCGACGGCTTCATGGACATGTTCGCGGGCGACTTCGTCGAGCACCAGGTGCTCGGGGAGTTCCCGCCGACGAAGGACGGCGTGAGGCAGTTCTTCGAGGCGTTTTTCGCGGCGTTCCCCGACCTCCGGAACGACCTTCAAGACGTGATCGCGAGCGGCGACAAGGTCGTCGCGCGAGTGCGCGTGACGGGGACCAACCAGGGCGAGTTCATGGGCATGCCGGCGACGGGCAAGTCGATCGACCTCGAGGCGATCGACATCGCCCGGTTCGGAGACGACGGCAAGGCCGTCGAGCACTGGGGCGCGATGGACGTGATGGAGATGATGCAGCAGCTCGGCGCCGTTCCGGGAGGCGCCGCCTAGGCCTTTCGTCCGCTTGTGCTGCCGTCGAGCAGTTACCCGCCCTTCTAGTGCTCGTTCCGTGCATCACCCGTTCACCTACGAGCCGTCCTTTGCCGTACCCGTCGGTACTCTCTTTTGGCTCTGGCGTACCAGAAACGCGCAGGTTTGGGTACCCGGCCGTCGTCGTCTTCTACCCGGAGTGCGCGGCGCGGGGAGTTCGATGGATGCTTCTATGGCTGTCAAGAGCAGGGTCCGATCGCTTGTGGTCGCCGGGTTCGCGTGTTGACGAGGGAGGGGTTGCCGGCGGTGGTGGTGGAGGCCTGGAGGATGCGGTAGAGGCGGCGGGCGAGGTGGCGTTTGAGGCAGCGTCTGATTTCTCGGGGTGTCTTGCCTTCGGCGGTGCGTCGGGCGGCGTAGCGTTTGGTCTCTGGGTGGTGGCCGAGGCGTGAGAGCGCGATCGTATGGAGAGCGCGGTTGAGCTGGCGGTCGCCGCCGCGGTTGAGCCGGTGGCGGACTGTTTGGCCGGAGGAGGCAGGGATGGGCGCAGCGCCAGCCAGCGAGGCGAATGCGGCTTCGGATCGGAAGCGTCCGGGGTGTGACCAGGAGTTGAGGAGCTGGGCGGCGGTGATCGCGCCGACGCCAGGCTCGGCGAGCAGCGCGGGCGCGAGCGCGTGGACGAGCTGGTGGAGCTCGGACTCGAGCTGGGCTGCCTCAGTGGTGAGCGCGATCGCGCGGCGAGCGGTTGAGCGCAGGGCGAGGATCGTGGCCCTGTGTTCGGTGGAGTGGGCGGGGCTGGTGCGCAGACGCGCGCAGTGCTGGAGCTGCCCGTGGGTGGTCAGCTGTCGGAGCTGGTGGCGGAGCTGGTCGGGCGCGTTGATGATCAGCGCCTTCAGTTGGCCGACTGCCTGGGTGCGGGCCAGAATGGCGCCTTCGCGCGTGGCGAGCAGGACGCGCAGCGCCTCCCGGTCGCCACGTCGCCGCGGCTGGGCGAGGTGCTGCCGGGTGAGCGCCTCGCGGGCGGCGCGGGCGGCGTCAAGCCGGTCTGACTTGGCGCCGTCACGTCGGGCCGGGCGCGCCGGCCGGTCGACCTCGACCACCCACTCGCCCCGCTCGAGCAGAAAGCTGGTCAGCCCGGCACCGAAGCTGCCCGTCCCCTCGATCGCCCACACCCGCCGGCCCGCCGCCCGCTCGAGCGCGAACCGCAGCAGACGCCTGTAGCCGCCCGCGTCTGCGGTCACCGACGCCTCGGCGACCACGGCCCCGGTCGATGTGCACACCGCCACCGTGTGCGAGTCGCGGTGGGTGTCGACGCCGATCACGTACTCCGCCCGATCTGCCAGCATGCTCCATCGAGACCTCCTCGTCGAGGTTGACGTTGCTGGTGTCGGCCTGGGCTCAAAGGAACCGCGCGGCAAGACTGTGACGGGTCACGCCTCCAAAGGGCGGACAGGCTTCTGATCAGGCCAGCTCGCGGCGACCAGGCCGGCGCCGGCAGCGATAGAGAGACAGATCCACACAAGGAAACCCTCAACAGCCCGAGGGATCAGTGAGTTATTTGAGTCATCTCCACCACCACCGGCACCGAGCCTGTCGACGGCCCAGGACGGACCGATGGTGAGTTTCACAGTGAGTAATCGTCAGCCGGTTTAGCGTTCGACCGCCGCTTCCGGGGCGCTACTCGTGACGAGATCAGCGATCGGTGGGCGACCAACAGCATCGGCCACGATGCGCCGTGCAAGCTGAACGAGCGACTTCCTTGGGACCCGAGCTTTGATCCTTCGGTTGTTGCAAGATGGCGGTGGAGAGCCGGCCAGTCTCTCCTGCCACTTTCCGACGTCGCGGGGCCTCGCGGAGAGATCGCCGATTCTTGACACCCTTGCTCGCGTTCGTAGGATCCGGGCAGAATGCCTGCGCGGGCCGACCCACTGACTCTTCTTCACGCAGCGCTCCGAGACGGCTCGCTCGAGTGGGTGGATCTGACGCATCCGCTGAGCAGTGCGACGCCGATCATCGAGTTACCCGAGCCGTACGCAAACACGCCGGGCTGGTCGCTCGAAGAGGTATCGCGCTACGACGAGCGAGGGCCGCTGTTCTACTGGAACTCGTTCCGCGGTTCCGAGCACATGGGGACTCATTTCGACGCGCCGCTTCATTGGATCACCGGCCGTGACGGAGACGACGTCTCGAGCGTCCCGGCCGAGCGCTTGTTCGGCCCCGCGGTGGTCATTGACCGGACGGCGGCCGTCGTCCGGGATCCCGACTACCTGCTGACGATCGAGGACGTTCGAGGCTTCGAGGACGAGCACGGACCGTTGCCGCCGGGCGGCTGGCTTCTCTTCCGGACCGGGTGGAGCTCGCGTTACTGGGATCGCAATGCGTTCCTGATGAGTGACGAGCGCGGCACTCATTGGCCGGGGGTCGATGCCGACTGTGCTCGGTTCCTTGCGGAGGAGACGGAGATCGTCGGGCTCGGCGTGGAGCAAATCGGGATCGACGCGGGCTGCGCGCATGAGCTCGACCCGCCCTGGCCCGCGCACCATTACCTGCTCGGGCGGGGCAAGTACGGGCTCGCACAGTTGGCGAACTTGGATCGGGTGCCTGCCACGGGCAGCTTCCTCATTCCGGCGCCCCTTCGGATCGTGAACGGCTCCGGAAGCCCTGCACGCGTCCTCGCGCTCGTCCCAGCCGGGACCCAGGGCAGCAACCCTCCTGCCACGACGGACGGCCCTTGAAGAAGACGATCCACAACCCCGAGACGCTCGCGGCTCCGGTCGGCCATTTCGATCGTGCGGTGCGTTTCGGCGACTGGCTGTTCGTCTCGGGGACGTCGGCGTTGACCAACGTGTCCGGATCGATCGGCGAGCGTCGGCTGGTCGAGGGGATCGAGGCCCAGACGCACGAGACGCTCGACAACATCGAGAAGGTGCTGACAGCTGCCGGTGGCTCGCTCGCCGACGTATACGAGCTCCGAATCATCCTGAAGAGGCGCGAGCATTTCCAAGTCGTCGACCGGATCCTGAAGGAGCGAATTCCGGGTAAAGGCTTCATCGCCCACGCATACGAAGGTGTCCTGCTCCATCCCGACATGGAACTCGAGATCGAAGCCAACGCCTACCTCGGTACCCTCGACGCGACCGAACGCGTAGGCCGCAAGTAACTGAGCCCGCGCTGCTGAGACCGCGACCGCCTCATCGCCGGCATCTGCGGCTCGTGTGCTGCTGGAGTACGCTCGCGGCTCGGTGACGCGTCAGCCGAGATCGACGGCGGCGTTCGGGTAGAAGTGCGAATGAAGCGCGCCGCAGAGCTTGAGCGTGACCGAGCCGGTGTGCTTCGCGTCGGCGCCCCGCTCGACGACCCTCAGTTCGCCGCTCTCACCGCGTCCACATTTCGGGTCGTCAGAGCTGGTGACGACGACCGTGGCCTGCCAGACGTAGAGGAGGCTGCGCTGCTGGGCTACGCGTGCCCCGCTGGCCTTTGTCGACGTCGCGTTCAGCGTCAGCTCGACGTCGAGCTCACCGGTCTTGGGGCTGAAGTCGCGGTGCGTGATCGTGCCGGCGACCCCGCAGCCATCCGCGGTTTCGAACGTCCCTTTGCCGAACGTCGTCGAGACGATCTTGCCGTTCTCGATCGCGATCGCGTTGAACCGGAAGGCTTTGCTGCGCAAAGCAGCGAGGCGGCGGCAGGCGGCGCTCCTGCTGGCCGGCGCACCCCGACCGGAGCCGTTCTTGAGGCAGGCTCCCTGAGCACAGGTCCCGCTCCAACCGCAGGCGCTGCCACAGCCGCCGCTCGAGTACGCCCAGGCGCCCGTGAACGAGCGGCCGTCCGAGCTCATCACGAATTTGAAGGTGCCTTTCTTCGGCGGGTCGCCCGGTTGGTTCCACGTGCCCTGGAGGACGCGATTCGGCTTGATCGTGCCACTAATCGTCCCGGGGCTGTAGCCCTTGTATCCGCCGCTCCCGCCGGCGTTCAGCGTCATGGGCCCGAAATCGGTATTCCAGACACCTGCCCAGGTGTTGGACGCAGTGGCGCCTGCCCCGGCGAGCGACCCGAGGACGAGGATGGCCAGCGCGGCGGCCACGATTGACCACGCCATGCGCACGGGCCCAGTCTGGTCAGCCCGGGCCAACGTGTCAAACCGGCCTTGTGCTCGTGTGTCCGTCCCTTTCGACAGTCCAAGCCACACCGTAGAGTTCCGATCGTGACGCAGGCAATGACCTCGCGCCGTCAGTTCCTCGTCGGTGCTGCCGGCGTTGCCGGGTCGCTCGCGCTCGGCGGGACGGCTGCCTGGGCGAGGCCCCGCGCAATCGGTGGACTGCCGCCGCCGGCACGGTCCGGGATCGACCACATCGTGATCGTGATGATGGAGAACCGGTCGTTCGACCACTTCCTCGGCTGGCTTCCGGGTGCGAACGGGAAGCAGGCGGGATTGACGTACGCCGACACGGCAGGAGCGAGGCACTCCACGTACCCGCTCGCACCCGACTTCCAGGGCTGCGGCCATCCCGGCCCCGACCACAGCTACGAGGGCGGCCGGATCCAGTATGCGGGCGGCGCGTGCGACGGGTTCTTGCGCGCCGAGGACAGCGACATCTACGCGATCGGGTACTACACCCGACCGGATCTACCCTTCCTCGGCGAGGCCGCGCTCGCCTGGACGACGTGCGACAACTACTTCGCGGCCCTTCTGGGACCGACGATCCCGAACCGGCTGTATCTCCACGCAGGGCGGAGTGACCGGATCAACAACGCGCTGCTTCCGACCGGTCTTCCGACGATCTGGGATCGCCTCGCCGAGCACGGGCTCAAGGGCCGCTACTACCAGCAGACCTTCTCGTTCCTGGCTCTCTGGGGAGCGAAGTACGCGTCGATCGTGCGCCCGCAATCGCAGTTTCTGCGTGAGTGCAAGCGGGGCACGCTTCCGGCCGTCTGCCACGTCGAGCCCGCCTGGACACTCCCAATCCTCGGCCTCGGCTCCGACGACCATCCGAACGCCGACATCAGGGTCGGCGAGTCGTTTCTCGACGAGGTGTACGAGGCGGTCACGTCGAGTCCGGCCTGGCCGCGGACGCTGATGATCGTCGTCTTCGACGAATGGGGCGGTTTCTTCGACCACGTCCGGCCCCAGCGAGCCCCGGACGTGGCTGAGCAGTACGCGATGCGAGGGTTCCGCGTCCCGTGCCTGCTGATCTCGCCCTTCGCGCGGCGGCGGCACGTCGCGCATGGACTGTTCGACCACGCGTCGATCCTGAAGCTGATCGAATGGCGCTTCGGCCTGCGTCCGCTCTCCGTGCGCGACGCCAAGGCGAACAACCTTGCGACTGCGCTCGACTTCGCCCACCGTGACCTGAACGCGCCGCGGTTCGCAGTGCCGCGCATCCTCAAGAGCCAGCCCTGTTAAGGCTGGCTGATCCACGCTGCCATCAGGTCGGGCGGCGAGCGTGAGGCGCCGGCTACCGGCCGTCCTACAGGAGCGCAATATCGCGCTCCTCTGGGTGGCCATGCTCACGACGCGATTCGCCGCGCAGATGGTGGCGGTCGCGGTGGGCTGGCAGGTCTACGCAATCCATCACAACCCCTTTGATCTCGGTCTGATCGGACTGGCCGAATTCCTGCCGCTGCTGCTTCTCGCCCTTCCGGCCGGTCACCTCGCGGATCGACTCCCGCGGCGGCTTGTGCTCGCGGGATCACTCCTCATCGAGATGGCCGTTCCGGCGCTTCTCCTCGTCGTCAGCCTGTCCGGGGCAAACGAGCTCTGGCCGTTCCTCGCGCTCGCGCTCGCCGCCGGTTTCGCCTCGGCTCTCGGAACGCCGGCCTCACGCGCGCTCTACCCGGAGCTGGTTCCAACCGAGTTCCTGGCCAAGGCCATGGCCCTTCGGTCGATCGGCTTCCAGATTGCCGTGGTGGGAGGGCCGGCGATCGGCGGTTTGCTATTCGCCATCCGCCCCGAGCTGGTCTACGGACTTGCTACAGGCATGTTCGCAGTCGGTCTCGTGTGCACATTGCTCCTGCGGATCCCCCGCTCGATTCGATCGCTCGCCGAAGACGGGTCTGCACCGGGACTCGCCAAGCTGCTCGCGGGGATCAGCTTCATCCGCCACACGCCGGTCATCCTCGGTGCGATCTCTCTCGACCTCTTCGCCGTGCTCTTCGGTGGCGCCGTCGCTCTGCTCCCGGTGTTCGCGCAGTCGATCCTGCACACGGGACCGGTCGGGCTCGGCGTCCTGCGCAGCGCTCCGGCCGTGGGCGCGCTCATCGCCGGGTTGATGATCACGCGGCGGCCGCTACAGGGAAGCGCAGGCCGAACCCTGCTCACCGTCGTCGCTCTCTTCGGTGTCAGCATGATCGTCTTCGGGCTCTCTCGCTGGTTCGCACTGTCGTTGATCGCGCTCGCCGTTGGCGGCTTCGCCGACATGATCAGCGTGAACATCCGCAGCACGACCGTGGCGCTTGCGACACCGGACCAGGTGCGCGGACGGGTGCTCGCAGTCGAGATGGTGTTCATCAGCGCGTCGAACGAGCTGGGTGCCTTCGAGTCGGGACTCGCCGCGGCGCTGATCGGCGCCGTGCCGGCGGTCGTGGCAGGCGGCGCCCTGACGATCGTTCTCGCCGCGGTGTGGCCGCGCTTCTTTCCATCCCTCGCGCAGGTCGACCGGCTCGAGGACGTCCGCCCGGTCCCGCTCGCGGAGGGCTAGCTCGTCGTTCGGTCAGAGTCACGTCGGCGAGCCGCCTGGAGTCGAGGCTCGATCTCGAGACGTAACCCGGTTACGATCTCGTCGTGCGCCTGCTCAGCCTCAAGCCGAGGCTGCGGCCGCTGAACGAGGCGGAGGCCTACGCGCGCTGTCACGGAGGACGCGGGCACGAAGTACGCATCGTCTCCTCGAGCCGAGGCGTCCGCGGTACGAGATGCCGGTGACCGGCGAGGACCTGCGCCGGGCGCTCGAGGCGAAGCTCGACGAGCGCGAGCCGCACGAGGCAGCATAAGCTCCGACCTTGGCGGCGAAACCCGAAAGCACACGCGTCGGCTGGATCGGCACCGGCGTCATGGGCGCTTCGATGTGTGGCCACGTTCTCGACGCCGGCTACGCGCGTCACTGTCCACAACCGCACCCGCGCGCGTGCCGAGCCGCTGATCGAGAAGGGCGCGGCGCTGGGCCGAGACGCCGGCGGAGGTCGCAGCCGCCTCGGACGTCGTCTTCTCGATCGTCGGCTACCCGGCCGACGTGCGCGACGTGCTCCTCGGCCCGGACGGCGCGCTCGCCGGGCGCGGCTCCGGGCAGCATCCTGGTCGACATGACGACCAGCGAGCCGTCGCTCGCGGTCGAGATTCATCGGACGGCCGCCGGAGAAGGGCGTTGCGACGATCGACGCGCCCGTCTCGGGCGGCGACGTCGGCGCCCGGAACGCGACGCTCTCGATCATGGTCGGCGGCGACGCCGACGCGGTCGAGCGTGTTCGGCCGCTCTTCGAGGTGATGGGCAAGACGATCGTGCTACCAGGGCCGGCCCGGAGCGGGGCAGCACACGAAGATGGTCAACCAGACTCTGATCGCGACGACGGATGATCGGCGTCTGCGAGGCGCTGCTCTACGGCTACAAGGCGGGACTCGACCTCGAGACGGTGCTCGAGTCGGTCGCGCCGCGGCGCGGCGGGGTCGTGGTCGCTGACGAACTACGCGCCGCGCATGCTCGCCGGGCAACTTCGAGCCGGGCTTCTTCGTCGAGCACTTCATCAAGGACATGGGCATCGCCCTCGCGGAGGCGCGGCGAATGAACCTCTCGCTACCGGGCCTTGCGCTCGCCCAGCAGCTCTACGTCGCGCTCGACGGCCCAGGG
Source organism: uncultured Actinomycetes bacterium (assembly GCA_963736045.1). Taxonomy (GTDB): domain Bacteria; phylum Actinomycetota; class Thermoleophilia; order Gaiellales; family Gaiellaceae; genus PALSA-612. The sequence goes on from CAVTNK010000004.1 coordinate 260,241, forward strand.
CGATGGGCCGCAAGGGCACGCAGTCGCTCATCCTCGCGCTCGCCAGCCTCTCCAACGTGGACTGGGCAACGCAAAGCGCGGCGACGCCTGCTTAGGCGCGCAGCGGCAGACGGTCCGCCGAGTTCGACGCCGCTCGAACGGAAGCGCGCACCGGAACATGTCGCAGGCAGCACCCCGGCCCGCACGAGGAGCGCGCGGACGAGGACGATCCAGAGCATCGCCCACGGTGCGAGGAGCCAGGTCTGTGTGATCACGCTCCCGCTATCGGCAGCCCCGCCTCGTGTGTTTAGCACCCGTCGAGGGGAGATCCATTCGAGATGGAGACACGTCCGCCCGCTAGAATGGGCTCCGTGAGCTGGGTGTTCGTCGGGCTGCTCGCCTGTGCCGTGGTCGTCCTGATCGGCGCCGAATGGCCCCGGCTCAGCGACCGTCTCGGGTTGGAGGAGCGAGAGCGGCGGCGGCGCACGGGGCGGAAGACGAAGCTGCGCGTCGTGCGCGACGAGTCGGAGGAGTTCGCCGCCAGCGTCCGTCGCGATCTCGATCGCCTCCCGACGATCGAGGAAGCGCGACCCGAGCGCTGACGAAGTCTGGCTAGGAGACGGAGAAGCTCGTCCGCAGCACTCGTGTGTTCGGCAGAACCCCGGCGACGCTCTCGGAGTTCTTCTTCTCCTGGTAGTCGGAGACCTGCAGCACGAGCCGATGCTTGCCCGGGGTGAACCCTGAGAATCGGATCGAGATCTGCCCCGCGCCGTAGGTGACGCTGGCCCTCAGGCCATCCACCGTCGCCGAGATCGATGCCGGATCGACGCCCGACCCGGCATCCGCGACCGCGAGGACGTAGCGTTCCGGCCGTACCGATCGTCGGCGTGAGCAGCCGCACGGTGGGTGGAGCGGTGTCGTTGATCCAGAACCGGAATGTGAATCGACCGGCTCGAGAACGGCTCTGCGTGTCGAAGACGACGTCATAGGGGCCCGGGGCCGGCGTGACCGCCGCGACGATCGGAGCCAGCGTTGCCGAACGTGTCGAGGTAGGGATTGACGTCGACGGGAAGCGCGCGGGGGCCGAGGAGCCTGTTCTCGTCGTCCGGCCGACGACGATCCGCGGGGTAACGTCGACGCCCTTGGCCTTGCTCGTGACGACGACGCCGAAGTTCGCCACACGCCCGCGGACGCGAACCCGGAAGACCTGCTCCGGCCCAGGTAGCTCGTTGGTCACACCGACCCCGAGCGGGTTGTCCGGGTAGCGATACGAGGTGACTCGTGTCTGACCCTTACGCGTGTCGCCCTGGTAGATGCCGGCCTTCTCGAGCGTCGCAGTGGGCTTGCCGAGCCGGGGCCTTTCGCTTCGGAGCCAGAACGGGATGCGCCGAACGTCGGATCCACTCTGGAGCACGACGAAGCCGGTGACGTCCGCCTCCGTCGGCGCTGCTCGACACGCTTGCTCGCACGGCGAGCGTGCCGGGCACGGTCACCGACGACGGTGCAGTGACCGTGACGCCGTTCGACCGCGCGCTGTACTGCAATGGAGACCGCCCACGGGCCCGAGCCGCCGCCCGCGTCGGTGAGCGCGACCGACCGCGCCGACGGCAGCCCCGGCGCGCAGCGAGCCCGAACGAGAGCGAGACGGGACTCGCGAAGATGAGCGGGTTGTCTGCGCGCGCTAGGTTGATCATCCCGCCGCCTTCCCGGGTCGTGGGCACCTCCGTTCGATGGCTGGTGTCGGTGTAGACCGGGTCGCCCGTCAGCACGAGGGCGGACTTGATCTGCGCAACGGTCCAGGTCGGATGACGCTGCCGGAGCAGCGCGGCTCCGCCGGCGACGTGCGGTGCCGCCATGCTCGTGCCGCTGAACTGCGCCCACGTCCCCTCGCGTGGGGGCACCGAGGAGAGAATCGAGACTCCCGGCGCGCGTCACGTCCGGCTTGAGCGTCCGGGCGAGCGGTGTCGGGCCGCTCGATGAGAAGCCCGCGATCACGTAGCCCTCCGTCGCCGCTGCGACGCTGATCGCTCCCGGAGCGCTCCCGGGCGTGGAGATCGACCCTCGCCCGTACTCCTCGAACTCGTTTCCGGCCGAGACCACCGGTACGACGCCGGCTGCCGCAGCACCGTCGACGGCGTCGTCGACGATGCTGCGCGCGGGATCGAGCTCGATCTCTCCGAGCGACATGTTGATCACGTCCATCCCGTCGCTGACCGCGGCCTCGATTGCGGCGATCAACTCGGTGGCGTTCTCGATCAGCGCGTAGTTTCCGATGTTGATCGACAGCGCCTTGTAGTTGCCGAGATACGCCCGTGGAGCCACGCCGGAGACCCGAGCGCCGGAGCTCGAGACCACGTCGTAGTCGCCCGCTGCGATTCCCGCCACATGGGTGCCGTGATCGTCCTGGCTGCCAGCGTCGGCAAACGGCAGGGTCTCGAGTGGAGAGGTCGAGCCGGGCGGCGTGAACGAGCGCGCGACGATGACCTTCGGCGTCGTGTAGGCGGTATTGCCCTTCGGGAAGCCGAGCGGATACGAGTAACCGGTCGGATCGAAGAACGGATGAACCTGGTCGACACCCTGGTCGATGATCCCGATCTTGATGCCTTCGCCTGCAGTGGTGAGGTCGGGCAGGCCCCAGAGTTGGTCGGCTCCGATCAGCTCCGGACTCGTTTGGAGCGCGACGCGGTACGCGGCAGTCGGGCGGACGCTCGCCACACCCGGTATCCGCGAAAGCTCGCCGAGCCGGCTTGCCGGCAGGGTGACGGCAAGCCCGTCGAGGACGATCCGGTAGCGCCAGCGGACACGCGCCGACGGGATGGTGCGCTCGATCCGGCGGGCGATCGCATCCTGGCTGTGCACGAGGTCATCCAGGTAAGCCGTGTTCGTGGGGCTCGAAAGATCCAGCCTCTCCGCCTTCGTCCGAGCGCTGAGGACGCGGCTCGTCTGTACGAAGCGAGCGAGAGAAGGCTGCCCAAGCGTGACCACCACCTCCGTCCGCGAGGGCGAGGCGGCCTCGGCCATGGGTACTCCGAAGAGCACCACGAAGCCGATCCCGATGATGAGAACCCCCCGTCTCAGGCCTCCAATGGTACGCAGTCGGGCCAGGCGACCGCGGTAGAATCAGATCCCGCGCGGATGTGGCGGAATTGGTAGACGCGCACGGTTCAGGTCCGTGTGGGGGCAACCCCGTGGAGGTTCAAGTCCTCTCATCCGCATAACCGTTCGCCGGGATCTCTCCGCTCAATCCCTGCCCAAACGATTGGCCGAGGTCCAACTGCTCAGCCAGCACGCACGGCAGTAGAAGCACCCGGGAGGGCCGGGTTGCCCCTGCCCTCCCGGCTAGCGCACGATCTCGATCCTCACCAAGCCCTCAACGGAGTTGGCCGCGGATCGCTCCGCCAGGAAACGCGGTGGTGTGGTAGTTGACGTAGTAGTTCTCCGGGTAACGGCAGATGTCTGCGGCCAGGTGTGCAGTGATCGTCACGCTGCCTGCTTGCACGATGTCGACGCTATGCGCCGTCCCTTCGAACAGCGGGACGACGATCGCTCCGGCGGCTAGACGCCCACCGGTGTGCAAGTGCCCGGCCACGAACGTCTCCGCGGCGTGATTGAAAATGCGCGTGCTGAACTCGAGGGTGTCGTCTCTCAGGATCCTGATCTGCGTATGACCGGTCGCGGTCGAGGTCGACCCGGTGGTCTCGTTCGCCGCGCGAAGCTGCGTCGTGAAGAGGCAGGCGGTCGCATTCGGCGAGTGGTGCTTCGGCGAGCCGTACAGCCCACCGACTGCGGCCGCGGGAACCGCGAGCGCGGCCAGCCCCAGCATCACGATCAGGGTGCGTTTCATGGCGTCCTCCTTTTCGGTGTGCGGCCCAGAGCCGCGGCGCAACCGTCTCAACCATAACCAATCGCCGGGTTTCTAGGCGATTCGTTTCATGGGAGGCCGTGTTTCCGATGGACGCGGACCAGCCCGCGATGCGCGAAACGCTCTTGTTCCCGGACCTGGACGCACGCTGTGCCCGAGAGCGGCCAGCAACAGCCGGGTCAGTTCCTCACCGATCTCCGAACTCAGCCGTACTCGAGGGGAGGGTCGGTCAGACGCGAGCGCGACGCCGATCGTCGCCGCATCCCAGAGAAGGCGCTCATTTCCTCGCTGGGTCGATTGATTCGGCATGGTTCTCTACACCGACGGTAACTGGTTTGGAAGCCACAGGGCGTGGACCGACCCCAATTTGCAGGCAATTTGCACAAATGCCAGGAGTGCAGCACTGCCTCCAGGCATCAGGCTCCCGAACTCACTCGCGCGGGGGTCTGCTCGGTGCGGAGGTCAGGTTTCGAGCATCCGGTCGACGCGTTGCGCGAAGCGGTCGACCTCATCGGAGCCGACAAGAGCGCCGAGCTCGAGCTCGTAGGAGCGGCTCTCACCTGGGTCGAGCTCGATCAGCTCCCCTCGCGAGCGGGCATCGATCCTCCCTGCGGTGCGGTTCGTCGAAGGCTCGATGCCAACGACGTAGGTGCCCTCACCGAGCATGCGCCACACGAAGTGGTGGGGAAGCTGGTCCCGCCGGAACACCTCGTACGCACCCAGCTCCAGGTCTCGGTTGACGATGGCGACTGGTACCGAGCCGTCAGCCTCTGCTTCGAGCTCGTGCTCGAACACTCGCTCGGTGTAGCCGGCCTGCGGAGCCGTCATCACCCGGTAGCCCTCGACCGTGTGGTCGCCTCTCGGCTCGACAGCGCGGGCGGGCACGAGCAGCTCCGACCCTTCGTCCACGACCGGCCAGCCGACGTTGACGTGATAGAGGAGCATGTGGGGTGTCCGGTGGTGCCCCACGTTGACGACCTCGTCGTGGAGCGAGAGGTGTGACTCGCCCACCCGCGCCTCCACACGACGCTTGAGTAGGAGCTGCTCGCCGAAGACGGAGGCCTGAAGCACCTCGGCCTCGGCGTACAGCATGCAACCCTCGTCGTCCCACCGCTCACCGTAGCCGGTGAGTCGGGCTGGGCGGTTCGACACGCGCCCGTGCAGGCCGTAGACCTCGGTCGGCTTCGGCGGGTACTGGTACTGCTCGGCCGTGTCCTCGGCCATGAAGAGAGCGTGGTCGAGTCCGCACGTCGTCAGCAAACCGCCCCCGAAGCTCCGCAGGAAGCCGAGCCCCTCGGGCTCGTAGTACCAGGGGCCGGCGACGCCGACCGGCGAGATCCAGGCGAGCGGTCGGCCGGCGTGCTCGCAACGGCCGATGTCGAAGGCTCGGTCGACCACCACGTCGAACGCGAACCCGCTCCCGGTCCTGAACTCGAGCACTCGGACCCCTCGCTCGACACCGTCGCCGAGGGTGACCAGGCGAACTCCGGCGACCTGCTCGAGCCGGCCGACGTGTCGGAGGAGCTCGGCCCGCTCGACCCGCCGACCATGGAGCTGCATCAGTGCATGCCCCAGCCTCCGTCGATCAAGACGGTCTGTCCCGTGATGAACGAGGAGGCGTCGCTCGCCAGGAAGACGACGAGGTTGCCGATGTCCTCGGGGCCACCGCGCCGTTTGAGGCTCTGCTGCGCGAGGACCCATTCGTTGTACTCGTCGGGGTTCGGGTGGATCTTCTCGGCGTCGGTCGGGAACGCCCCCGGCGCGATCGCATTGACGGTGACCCCATCGGGTCCGACCTCTTTCGCGAGCGCACGGGTGAAGCCGATGATGCCCCCTTTCGACGCAACGTAGTCGAGGAGCATCGAGAAGCCGGTGAAGAACGTCAGCGAGGAGATGCTGACGATGTGACCGTGACCTCGTTCCTTCATCGACGGGAAACAGGCCCGCGCACAGAGGAAGTAGCCCTTGAGGTTCACCGCCAGCACCTGATCCCACTCCTCCTCGGTGATCTCCGTCCAGGCACGCCGTGGGTAGATGGCGGCGTTGTTGACGAGGATGTCGATTCCGCCCAGCTCACCGATCGTCCGCTCGACTGCACTCTGAACCGAGGCCGAGTCCGAGGTATCCGACTGCACGGCAAGGGCCTTACCGCCCTTCTCGGTCACGAGCGCGACGACTCGTGCGGCCCGCTCGAGGTCGATGTCGGCACAGGCGATCGTGGCTCCAGCCGCGGCCAGCGATGTGCAGATGCCCTCACCGAGCCCGCCGCCTCCACCTGTCACGAACGCCACCCGCCCGTCGAGCCGGAACGGCTCCGTGCTCACGTGATCCCCGCCTCGGAGCGCGTCTCCTCAAGCAGGACGGCGCGCCCTTCGCGGAACGAGCGGTAGGCCGCCTCGACGAGCGCCATCGTGCCGAGGGTCGTGCGGCCGGAGATCTCCGGCTCGACGTCGTCGGCGATCGCCCGCATCAGCTGGCCCATCGTGCCCTTGAAGGCATGGGGGAACCAGCGCTCCTGCCAGCGGGGTCGCTCCCAGGCGCCTTCCATCGCGCGTGTCGTCCAGTCGATCGTCGAGGGGCTCCCGTCCGGATAGTCGGGCCAGCCGATCGTTCCCTTGGCCACTCCCTCGGTGCCCTCGACTCGCCACTCGATCCGGTGGTCGACCCAGGTGAAGCAGTTGTCGAGGCCGATCGCGCGGAAACCGTCGTCGTACTCGAGGACGTAGAAGGCCAGCCCATCCTCGTGGGGAAAGTCGTGGCTCGGGTCGTCACGGGCGGAGACGACGATCCGGGCCGGGTCACCGAACAGGTAGCGGAAGACATCAAGGTGGTGAATCGACATGTTCAGGAGGGCGATCCGCCCGTACGGCTTGATGAACTCCTGCCAGTGCGGTCGGGCGTTCATGACGATCTCCGCCATGACCGGAACGCCGAGCTCGTGGCGATCGAGCAGCGTCTTCAACGCCCGCATCGACTGGTCGTAGCGCATGTTGTGGTTGACGCCCAGCTTCGTGCCGGTCTCGTCGCAGACCTTCACCATCTCCACAGCCTCCTCGAGCGTGAAGGCGACGGGTTTCTGCGTGAGGATGCCCTTGATGTGAGGTCGGCTCGCGGCTTCGCGCACGATCTCGAGCTGCTGGTCGGGCGGGAAGGCGACGTCCACGATCTCGACTTCGGGGTCGTCGAGCAGCTCCCGCCACGTGTCGTACACCTTCGGCACCGCGTTCTGCTCGGCCGCCGCACGTGCGTGCTCGGGCGTGCGCGAGGCGATCGCCACGGGGCGAAAGCCGGCCTCGACGTAGGCCGGCAGGTGGATGTCGCGCATGATGAAGCCAGCGCCGATGCAGCCGATGCCGTAGTCGGTCTTCGGCGGCAGATCCGGGCCGGTGTTGAGGTCGAAGTCCGCCATCGCTTCCTCCTTGCTCGTCAGGCGCGGACGCTGAGGTCCCGCATGATCGCGGCCGTTCCGTCGTATGCCTGCTGCGCCCACTCGACGATCTTGTCCGGGTCGGGGGAGTACTCGAGCTCGATCGACACGGTGCCTTCGTAGCCCGTGTCGATGACTGCGGCGAGGTACTCCTTGATCGGCGTTATGCCCATGCCGGCGGGAAGATCGCCATGCACCTTGCCGTCGCAGTCGGAGAGGTGAATGTGGCCGATCAGGCCCGTCAGCTCCTTGACGTCGTCGAACGACGCCCCCGACAGGTGCAGGTGTGAGATATCGGCGTTGGCGCGGACGGCGGGGTGGTCGATCTCCTTGACGAAGCGGACGAGCTCGTGAACGTCCTTGAGCAGGGCGGTCTCGAAGGGCTCGAGCTCGAGAACGATCTCGAGGCCCTTCGACTGTGCGTACTCGCCCGAAGCCTTGACGGCCTCCTTGGCCATGTCCCAGATCGCTGCGGCCGGAAAGACCTCGCAGTCCCAGTAGTACTCGCCGACGACGAGCAGAACGTTGCGGGCGCCGAGATAGGCGCCCTGGTCGACGTAGGCCTTGATCCGGTCCAACGTGAAGCGCTGTACCGACGGATTGAAATCGACAAGACCGAACGCGACGCAGACGACGGAGCGGATCGGCAGACCGACCTCCTCGCAGGTCGCCTTGATCTCCTTGCGCTCCGCGTCGGTGAGGTCGAGCGGGTCCTCGAAGATGTCGTAGGTGTCGAAGCCGATCTGCTTCGCGGTTCGAATGCCGTCGAGGCAGCCGACCTTCGTACCGAGCCACGTCGAGCTGATCATTCCGAGCTCCATGGGGTCCTCCTTCCGGAAACGACGTGCTATGTGGGTGTTCTCAGGCGGGCCGTCATCACGAGCCTTCCAGAACCGCGGGCTCCTCTCAACCCGGAACCGCAGATCGGCGATCCTCGTCGATGCCCCCGGCACGGGCGAGGTCGCGCAGCATCTCCCGCGTGAAGGTCGCCTCGAGCCGATCTGCCTCCCGGGCCGCCTCGCGCCCGAGATCGTCCCCGCAGGAGCGCGTCTCGCGCCGCCACTCCTCCAGGTACTCGTCCGAGCCGACGAGCCCCGCTTTCATCGCCGCAGCGTCGATCGCCTGCTGGAAGCGGTCCGAGAGCTGCACTCGCGCGGCGCCGGTACCCTCCCCGGCCGTGACCTGCGCCGGGATGTCACGCCAGTAGATGACGGTCAGCTCAGGCAGCGGCTCTCCCGGCGAACCGGGCAAGCGCCGGTTGGAGGAGGCCGTAACCGGTGCGGCGGTACTCGAAGGCGAGTCCGAGCCGGGCGGCTGCCTGCCGTGCCCGCTCCTCGAGGCCGGGGTCGTCGGTCTGGGCCAGGTAGACGAGCCTCCGGTAGTTCCGGAACACATCCGTGACGAGCTCGGGGTAGCGGTCGAGCCCGAGCGGCCTCACCACGAGCGATTCGAAATGCCGTGCGAGAAAGTCGGTCAGGTAGAAGGTGCCCGGCTCCTCGCTCTGCAACGCGTCCCACTCTTCGAGGCCGGCGAATGTCGCGTAGCAGTGCGCGCCCGGAAGCCTCTCCGCGCCGTGCCTGGAGAGCACCTCATCGAGCGCACCTGCCGTGCCGCAGTCCGCGTAGGCGACGAAGACTTGCGCGTAGCGGTCGCGGAGCTCGACGAGCATGGCATCCACGGAAGGGGCGATCTTTCCCGGGGTCGAGTGGAGCTGCGCGGGCAGGCAGCGGACGTCGACGTGGTCGAGGCCGTTGGCCGAGACGACCGCGAGCACCTCTCGGGCAAGGGCCCCGCAGGCGAGCACGAGCACGGGTCGATCGGTCGAGACCGCGCTCATTCCGGGAATGCGAGCTGCTCGACGAAGCGGTCGTTGAAATCCGGGCGATCCGAGAGCTCGACGTAGGTGATGTCGTCGAGCATCGCCGTCGCCGCGTGGCGTTCCTGCATCGAGAGCAGAGCCATCTTCGCACCCTCGCCGGCCACGTTCCCGGCCGAGACGATTCGCGGGAGGGCGAGCTTCGGCACGAGTCCGATCCTGACCGCACTCGCCGGATGGAGGAACGAGCCGAACGAGCCGGCGAGTAGCACCTGCTGGATCTCGTCCGGCGCGATCCCGAGCTCCTCGAGCAGGATCCGCCAGCCGGTCGCGATCGAGGCCTTTGCGAACTGGAGCTCGCGCACGTCCCGTTGCGAGAGGTAGACGGTTCCGTCGAGGCCCCGACCACCGTGGGGCACGTGCAGGACGAAGATCCGCTCACCGTCCGGGCGAGCAACGAGCCGGCCGGCGAGCTCCGGCGAGATGGCGGCGGCGTCCTCATTGGAGACGAAGCGGCCCGAGTGGTCGAGCAGGCCTACCCGCACGAGCTCGGCGACGGCGTCGACGAGACCGGATCCGCAGATGCCGAGAGGCTCTGTCTCGCCGATCACCTCTAGTTCGAGCGTGTCGTCCGCGATGCGCACCACCTCGATCGCCCCGTCGGCGGCGCGCATGCCGCAGCGGATCTGGGCTGCCTCGAACGCCGGCCCGGCCGGCGCAGCGGTGCAGAGCAGGCGGTCGGCGGAACCGAGAGCGATCTCGCAGTTCGTGCCGACGTCGATGAACATGCGCAGCCGCCGATCGCGGGTCATGCCCGTTGCGAGCAGTCCGGCCACGATGTCCCCGCCGACGTAGGCGCCGAGTGCGGGGAAGACGCTCGCGCGCGCCCGCGGGTGCAGGGAAAGCCCGAGCTCGGAGGCCGGCATCTCCGGGTAGATGCGAGAGGCCATGATGAAGGGGGCGACACCGAGCGGCTCAGGATCGATTCCGAGCGCGATCGCGGTCATGGTCGCGTTGCCGGCGAGGGCCACCTCGTAGACCTCTGCCAGCTCGACGCCCGCCTCTTCGCAGACCTCCTCTGCAAGCGTCTGCAGCGTCTCACGGGCGAGTTCGCGCAGACGGCCGAGTGCGTCGGGATCGAGCATCGTCGCCGAGATGCGGGAGATCACGTCCGCACCGAAAGGCTGCTGACGGTTCAGCATCGAGCGCACGGCGAGGGGGGTGCCGGTGCCGACGTCGAGCAGCGTCGCCACGACCGTCGTCGTTCCCAGGTCGAAGGCGATCGCGTGCAGGCGCTCGGTGGTGTCGCCGGGCTCGACGTCGATGAGGCGCTCGTCCACGACGACAGCCGTGACGGAGAAGTCCGACTCGCGAAGCACCCGCGGGAGCCGGCGAAGGACGGCGGCGTCGACCTGGAGCTCGAGGTCGTCGACGGCGTCCTGGAGCCGCTCGAGGTCACTCCGTTGGTCGGCGAGCGTCGGCTCCGGCAGCTCGACGTAGCGCTTCTGCAGAGCGGGGCGGAGGATCACCTGTCGCCCGACACCGAGTGTGGCTGCCTTGGGCCTCGTCACCAGCGGCGGCACGTCGAGGACGAGCTCATCCACGGCGTTCGTCCGGCAGGCGAGCCTCCAGCCGTCGTGAAGCTCCTCAGAGGAGAACGCGCGTGTGTCGAGCGACGTGATCGGCACGTCGCCGACAGCGACGCGGACGCGGCACTTCTTGCAGGTCCCGTGACCGCCGCAGGTGGAGTCGATCGCGATTCCGTTCCACGAGGCGGCGTCGAAGACGGTCACCCCCGGTGGCACGCGCACGACTGTCCCGGACGGCTCGAACCGCAGCCCGACCCGGGCCGGGCCGTCGACTGGGCGTGCGTCGCGATCCACTGGCTCCTCGAGGACGGTCACGCCGTGGCTGCCTGAGCCTGCCGGTGGGCTGCGATCCAGTTCGTGCCCCATTCGTCGCGACCGAGCAGCAGATCGGCCGCACGGCAGGCGTCCACGAGTTGCGCCGTCCGTGCGTCCATGATCGCGCTCGTCAGTCCCGCGTACGAGGCGACGACGACGAAGGCTGCATTGAGGGCGTGCCGTCCCGGCAGACCGAACGAGGTATTCGACGCGCCGAGCGTCATGTTCAGGCCGAACTCGTCCCGGATCAGCGTGATCGTCTCGAGCGTGACGAGGACCGCTTGCGGGTCGGCCCCGACGGTCATCGCGAGCGGGTCGATGACCATGTCCTCGAGCGGGATCTCGTACCGTCCGTGCACGACGTCCACGAGCCGCTTGCAGACCTCGAGCCGCTCCTGCGCCGTCTGGGGGATTCCCGTCTCGTCGTTGGTCAGGCAGATGATCGCCGCACCGTGCTCGGCGACGAGCGGCAGCACGCGCTCGAGCCGGTCGTCCTCGCAAGTGACCGAATTGACCAGCGCCTTTCCGTCGTAGGCGGCAAGTCCCGCCTCGAGCGCCTCGACCACGGACGAGTCGATGCAGAGCGGCAGGTCGGTGTGCTCCTGGACGAGCTTCACCGCGCGCGAGAGCAGATCGGCCTCGTCGGTCAACGGCACGCCCATGTTCACGTCGAGCACGTGCGCACCCCTCGTCACCTGCTCCTCGACGTCGACGACGATCTGCGACAGGTTCCCTGCGCGGAGGGCCTCGCCGAAGGCCTTGCGTCCGCTGGGATTGATGCGCTCCCCGATGATGCAGAAGGGCTGGTCGGGCCCGATGACGACCTCTTGCGTGGGTGAACGGAGAACAGTGTGCATCCCGAGCCTCAGACCGCGGTGACCGCGCGCCGCTCTTCGATCAACTGCTTCGCGAGCTTCGTCGCGCCGGCGGCGTCCGACGCATAGCCGTCTGCGCCAACGGCATCCGCGTACTCCTGCGTCACGGGAGCGCCTCCGACCATGATGATCACCTCGTCGCGCAGGCCGGCCTTCTCGATCGCTTCGATGTTGACCTTGAACATCGGCATCGTCGTCGTCAGGAAGGCGGAAAAGCCGACGACATCGGGCTTGTGCTCTTCGATTGCCTCGATGAAGGTCTCGGGCTTGACCTGAACGCCGAGGTCGACGACCTTGAAGCCGGCCCCCTCGAGCATGATGTCGACGAGGTTCTTGCCGATGTCGTGGACGTCGCCCTTGACGGTGCCCATCAGGAAGGTGCCGACCGTCTCGGCGCCCGTGTCGGCGAGCAGCGGGCGCAGGATGTCCAGCGCGCCGCTCATCGCGCGGCCCGCGATCAGCATCTCCGGAACGAAGAAGTCGCCGCGCTCGAAGCGGGCTCCGACCTCCTCGAGCGCCGGGATCAGCGCCTCGAACAGCATCGTCTCGGGCGCCATGTTCAGCTCGAGCCCCTGTTCGGTGAGCTCGAGGACGGCGGGTTTGTCGCCGACGAGCGTGCGGTCGTAGAGCTGCGTCAGGATCTCATCGTGCGTCATGCGTCCTCGTCTCCTCCGTTCCGGTTCGTGCGGATGTGGTTGCTGAGAGCGTCGGCCGCGTCGACGACCTGCTCGGAGAGCGCCGCGAGCTGCTCGGGCGTCATCCGCACCGTTGGCGCAGACACCGAGATGGCTGCGATCACCGTGCCCCGCGAGCCGTGGATCGGGGCCGCCGTCGAGCACAGGCCCTCCTCGAGTTCGTCCCACGTGGTCGCGTAACCCCGGCGCCGAACCACCTCGAGCTCGGCGATCAGGTCGCTGACGGTGGTGATCGTGTTGGGTCCGAACCGCGCGAGCCGGCCCACGGGCGGCTGTGCAGCGCCGAAGGCCATGAATACCTTGCCGAGCGACGACGCGTGCGGCGGAATCCGCCGGCCGACCCAGTTTCCCGCACCCAGTGGGTGGTGGCTGTCGACCTGGGCGAGCCGTGCGACACCACTCGGGGTGGGAATGGCGACGTTGGTGGTCTCGCCCGTCGTCTGCTCGAGTCGCTCGAGAAATGGGCGCGCGAGCGTCGCGAGATCGCCGACGGCGGAGTCACGGCGCGCGTAGTCGACGAGGACGGGACCGGGGCGGAACCCGCCTCCGGGCCGGCGCTGGGCGAGCCCGCTACGCTCGAGCGCTCTGAGCAGCCGAGCGGCGGTCGACTTCGGCAGCCGCGTTTCCTCCATCACGCCCGAGAGCGTCACCGCGTCGTCGCTCTCCACGAGTCGCACGAGGATCCGCGCAGCGCGGTCGATCGACTGGGCGCCGTTCTCGAAGGGCACGGTGCCAAATGGTGGCACCAACAAGCCGTCAAGTCAACTTAGATCAGACGCGTTGCTTGTCAAGCGAGCGCAGCTTGTGCCACGATGCAGCACCGTGCGCCACTCATGCGGACGCCCAGACCGGGATCCCGTCGTTGCCCTCGGCACGCACGGCGCGCCCTCCGTCGACTGCCAGATCGAGATGGGCTGCAACCGAGCGCGAAAGCTCGACGCCCATCTCTGGAAACGGCCCGAGCGCGTCGTCTGCCGCGGCTCGGTAGGCCTCGAGTGGCTTCGGCCTGGATCCGAGCTCGGCGGTGACGCACCCGTCGAGGTCGTCCAAGAAGCCGGCAGTCTCGTCGAGGAACGCCTCCACGGCCTCCCGGCCCTCGATCGGGGCGTAGTGGCTTGTCCCGAGGCGAGTCGCTGCGAGCGCGCGAAGCCGCTCGACGGTCCCGCGGTAGGCCGGAACGGACGAGTACGGCGGAGGGCCGATCAGCTCATCGTCGACCGTGTAGAGGCCGCGCGAGAGCACGGCGTCCATCACGATCGCGGTGCCCGATTCGCGATGCAGGAGGCCGAGGTGCCCGGGGGAGTGGCCCGGCAGCCCTACGAGCTCGACCGCGATTCCGCCGAGCTCGAGGAGCTCGCCGTCCGCAGCCGTCCCGTCGATCGACGTGTCGGGGCCGGCAGCGTTCGCGAGCCAGGCCCAGGTCGCATCGTCGTAGTCGAGGCCGTAGCGGCGGTACCAGCCGTAGCGCTCGCGGGAGATGACCGCCCAGGACTCGATCAGCGGACGGTCGAGCTCGTGCGAGCGGATCCGAGCGTCAGGCGCCACGCGCCGGAGGGCTGCGTTGCCGCCGTAGTGGTCGACGTCGGCGTGCGAGATGACAACGTCGGTAATCTCCTCCGGCTTCCGGCCGATCTCGGCGAGCGCAGGCACCACATGCTCCTCGATCGTGCCGTCGATGCCCGAGTCCACCAGAAGCAGTCGCTCGTCGCCGACGACGAGCCACTGCGCGAAGCGCCGCGACCCGAGCACGGAGGGGATGCGGTAGATGCGTGGCTGAACCTCTTCGATGCTCACGGAAGACCTCGCTTGTCCATGGATCTAAGCTAGAGAGCGCACGATCTCAAAAAGGGGAGTGACGAACGTGAAGACCGCCGAGCGCACACGAATCGCCTTCCAGCGGGGCACACCCGACCGCGTGCCGATCCACTGTTGGCTCGGGCTGCCGCTGATCCGGAAGCTCAAGCCCGCCGACAAGACGATGACCGACATGCTGCACTGGTGGATCGACGACCCGATGGGCTCGATCGTGAAGATGCAACAGGACCTCGGGCTCGACCCGATGATCACGACCTACAGCCAGCACATCGGCGAGCACGAGATCTGGCCGCGCATGCTGTTCCCGCGCCCGTTCGAGACGGACACGTGGGTCGAGACGTTCGAGGTCACCGCGCAGGGGGACGACTGGCGCGAGCACTCGCATCGGATCCGCACGCCCGACGGCGACCTCGACTACTCGTACCGGACAGAGGACGGGTTCGGCACCTCGTGCCACGACTTCCTGCTCAAGGGGGACGAGCCCGAGAAGAAGCTCCCGGCGCTTCGTCACTTCCCCTCTGCCGACCTCTACGACATGAGCGTGATGACGGCGATGGTGGAGAAGGTCGGCGACGAGGCGTGGTGGCTCCACCATGTCATCGGCCCCTGGGACATGGCCGCGGAGGTCCGGGGTCTCGTCGACCTCTCGATGGACGTCTACGACCGGCCGGAGTTCGTCCATGACCTCATGCGCGTCTGTACCGACTGGCTGAAGGGCTTCTACCGGCGCCTCGGCGAGACGGGCATCCACTCGATCTCGATGAACGAGACGTGGGTCGGCGTCGGGGTCGCGCCCGATCACTTCAGGGAGTTCATGAAGCCGTACGAGGCAGAGTGCGTGAAGGCGGCACACGACGCCGGTTACCTCGTCAGCTTCCACAACTGCGGACGGGCGACGCTGCTGCTCGAGGACATGGCCGACACGGGGCCGGACGCGATCGAGACGCTCACCTCGGACCGGTCCTCGGGCGACGTCGACCTGGTCGACGCCAAGCGACGGATCGGCGACCGTGTCTGCCTCTTCGGCGGATTCAACGAGCACCTGCTGCACGAGGCGGACGCCGACGCGGTCCGCGAAGAGGTTCGGCGCTGCCTCGACGCAGCGATGGCGGGTGGCGGCTACGTCCTCCGCTCGACCGGCCAGATCTTCGACGCGAAACCCGGGCTGATCGAAGTGATGTGCGAGACCGGCCGCGAGCTGGGTACGTACAACTGAACGACCTGGACCTGCTCGACGTCCAGACGTCGGCCGAGGGGCCGGCAGGCCTCCTGCCGCTGACGCCGGAGCTCCTGCGCGACCGGCCCTCGGGTGACGTCTTCGCGCTGTCGCAGAACGCCGGCATGGGCTGGAACCCGGCGCGGACCCGCGGCGACGAGTTCCTGATCCTGTCGACGCTCGGAGGGCTGCGTGCGGACGACGGCACACCGGTTGCCCTCGGCTACCACACGGGTCACTGGGAGGTGGGCCTGCTCGTCCGCGAGGCGGCGGAGGAGTTCGACCGCCTCGGCTGCCTGCCCTTTGCGGCGCACGTCTCGGATCCGTGCGACGGTCGCAGCCAGGGGACGGCGGGCATGTTCGACTCACTCGCGTATCGCAACGACGCGGCAGTCGTCCTACGCCGGCTCGTGCGGAGCCTTCCGAATCGCCGTGGCGTGATCGGGGTGGGCACGTGCGACAAGGGCCTGCCGGCGATGATGATGGCCGTCGCCTCGTTTGGAGGGCTTGCGGGTGCTGTCATCCCGGGCGGAGTCACGTTGCCGCCGCGCCACGGCGAGGACGCAGGCGCGGTGCAGACACTCGGCGCACGTTTCGCGCACGGCCTGGTCACCCTCGAGGAGGCCTCCGACCTCGGCTGCTCCGCCTGCGCGACTCCGGGCGGGGGCTGCCAGTTCCTCGGCACGGCGGCCACCTCGCAGGTGGTGGCCGAGGCCCTCGGACTGACGGTTCCGCATGCGGCGCTCGCTCCCTCGGGGCAGGCGATCTGGCTCGACGTCGCACGCCGGACGGCGGAGGCCGTTCATGGGCAGTGGCTTGGCGAAAGGACACTCGGCGACGTGCTGACGACGGAGGCGCTCGAGAACGCGATGCTCGTCCACGCCGCATTCGGTGGATCGACGAACCTCCTCATCCACGTTCCCGCGATAGCGCATGCGGCCGGTCTCCCACGGCCGACGGTGGACGACTGGCGGCGCGTCAACCGCAGCGTGCCGCGGCTCGTGGACGCGCTTCCAAACGGCCCGCAGAACCATCCGACGATCCGCGTCTTCCTTGCCGGAGGTGTGCCGGAGGTGTTGCTGCACCTTCGTCGCCTCGGGCTTCTCCATGCGGGCGCGAAAACGATCACGGGCAGGACGTGGGACGACCTGCTCGATGAATGGGAGGCGAGCGAGCGCCGGGCGCGGCTCCGAGATCGGCTCCGGGAACAGGACGGCGTCGACCCGGACGAGGTGATCTGCCCACCCGACCGGGCGCGCACCAAGGGCATGACCTCGACCGTCTGCTTCCCGAGCGGGAACCTTGCACCGAACGGGAGCGTGATCAAGAGCACGGCGATCGCCCGCGAAAGCCTGGACGAGGGGGGCGTGTTCCGGATGACGGGTCCTGCCCGCGTATTCACGCGCGAGCGCGACGTGATCGCCGCGCTCAAGGGCACGGCCGGGAGGACGATCGAACCCGGGGAGGTGATCGTGCTTGCCGGCCGCGGCCCACTCGGCTCGGGAATGGAGGAGACCTACCAGGTGACGTCGGTGCTCCGCTACCTCCCCGCCGGCCGGGACATCGCCCTCGTGACCGACGCGCGCTTCTCGGGCGTCTCGACCGGCGCATGCATCGGCCACGTCAGCCCCGAGGCGCTCGAGGGCGGCCCGATCGGGAAGATCATCGACGGGGACATGATCCGCATCGTGGTCGACACCGATCGGCTCGAAGCGTCGGTCGATCTCGTCGGCCACAACGGCGAGGAGTGGTCGAGCGAGCAGGCTGTGGCCGTGCTCGCCGAGCGCACGCTGCACGGTGAGATCGGGCCGGATCCGGGTCTGCCGGCCGACACTGCGCTCTGGGCCGCGCTGCAGTCGGTAAGCGGCGGCCTCTGGGGAGGCTGCGTCTACGACCCCCCGGCGATCGTCGCGGCGCTTTCAGCTACGAAGGACTAGCGTTCCCGGCCCGGCGGAGCGAGCGCATGGAGCCCGAGCACGAAGTCCTGCGTCCGCTTCATCAGGTCGAGGGCGATCTTTCGCGCCTCGGTCGGGTTGCGGGCCTCGATCGCGTCGACCAGGTCGGTGTGGAGGTCGATGCTGAACCCCAGGTCTCCGAACCGCCG
Source organism: uncultured Actinomycetes bacterium (assembly GCA_963736045.1). Taxonomy (GTDB): domain Bacteria; phylum Actinomycetota; class Thermoleophilia; order Gaiellales; family Gaiellaceae; genus PALSA-612. The sequence goes on from CAVTNK010000004.1 coordinate 277,934, forward strand.
GATCGCCGCCTCGGCGGAGAGCTCCATGTCGCGTGTGAGCCGGGTGCGGACGTCGCGCATCCACGCGAGCAGGAAGCGGTTTCGCGCAGCCTCGCCCAGCGCGACGTGGAAATCGAGGTCGGCGTCGGGGAATGACGCCGCGTCCTCAGCCACCCGCCGCATCCGCTCGACGCACGCCCGCAGCCGCCTGACGTCCTCCGCGCTCGCCCGCTCGGCCGCCATCGCGGCAATCTGCGACTCGACCAGCTCGCGTGCCTTGAGGAGCTCGTGGACTTCCCTCTGCTCGCGAGGCTGAAGGTCGACCGGCGGCGGGCTGGCGACGTAGGTGCCGCGTGCTGCCTGTGTCTCGATCAGGCCCTCGCTGACGAGCATGCTGATCGCCTCGCGCACCGAGCCGACACTGACGGCGAAGTCGACTGCAAGCTCCCGATGGCTCGGGAGGCGATCGCCCGGCTTGAGCTCGCCGGCGCCGACGCGACGGCGAAGCTCCTCGGCGATCGCGTGCGGCAGGGTGCTGTGCCTCGTCAGCGTGGGAGTCACATCGTTCCAAACTGTTCCGAACGGTTGGCGGATGGGAGCGTAAACGGCCTTGACGACGGCGTCAACGACGACCCGCGTGTATGCCGATCGACGTTGTAGGCTTACCGGATTCGCGCTGCCCGCCTCATCTCCACACGATGGTTGGCCGCGCTGAGTCTGGCCCGGAGGTGGCGATGGTCTAGACACGCTCTTGGACACTGGTATAGGCTCGCACGCAACCAGTGTTCCGAACGGTCGAGGACGTAAGCCGGGCGCGTCCTGACCGGCGCCGATGACCCGGAGCGACAGGTACCTGCCAAGGAGGAGGGCATGGACAAACAGGATTGGAGCCCGGAGCAGGCGGGCCACGACGACGTGCCGGAGGATGGGGCGGCGATCAGCCGGAGCAAGCTCCTCAAGACGGCCGGCGTCGCGGGCGCGGGCGTGCTGCTCGGCGGCATCACAGGTAACGGCGAAGGCGTGGACGCCTGCGTCACGGAACTCGCACCTCGCGAACAAGAAGCTCGCGCGCGGCATGATCGGAGGCCCGACCGGCTTCGACGGCGCCGCAGCGCTACCAGTACGGTCCGAACACAGCCGCCGGCCGGGCGATTCTGGGCCTGAAGAAGTTCACGAACAACGGGAAGAAGCAGCTCAACCTCAACATGCGCATGTGGAACGGGGCAACCGGCCAGATCAACGTCCCGTTCCCGAAGGGCGCACCGAGCGTCGCCGACCAGCTGCTCAAGGAGTCGGGCGTCAGGCTGCGGCTGACCGCGATCTCCCCGACCGATCAGATCGCGAAGAACCTGCAGACGATCGCGACGCGGGACGGCTCGAACCAGATCCTCATCTCCGCGATCGAGGACAACGGTGACTACGCCGAGGCGGGGCTCGCCCGCAACCTGGACGCCTTCGTGGCCAAGTACAAGCCGGACTGGAACGCGGACTTCGCCGGCGGCAAGGTCGCCGTGGCGATGCAGAACCAGTACGCAGGGAGCTACTACGCCGTCTCGCTCGACGGCGACTACCAGGTGTGGGTCTACCGGCAGGATCTCTTCGACAACTCGAAGAACCAGAAGGACTTCAAGGCGAAGTACGGCTACGACCTCCACTTCCCGAAGACGTGGAAGGAGCATGCCGACGTGGCCGAGTTCTTCACCCGGCCGGCCGAGAAGCTCTACGGGTCGATCGACCTCAAGAACCCGCTGTGGGGCTACTCGAACTGGATGATGCGCTACGTCAGCGCCGCCAACCCGAACCAGTACTACTTCGACCTGAACGCCAAGCCGCTGATCAACGGGCCGGCGGGCATCCAGGCGACGAAGGAGCACGTCGCTTCGATGGCCTGGACCTATCCGGACACGCTCTCGAAGAGCTGGCCGGAGGAGTACGCGGCGATGGGAGCGGGGAACGCCGCCATGGCGACCATGTTCTCCAACGTGACGAAGTTCATCCCGGGGAACCCCGGCCTCGACACGGCCAATCCAAAGATCGGGAGCCTCCTCCGCACCGAGGTGGCCCCGGGGCGCGTGATCGGCGGCAAGCTGATCCGGCGCTCGATCATCTACCAGAACAACCAGTTCGTCGTGAACGGATTCGCGAGCAAGAGGCTGCACGAGCCTGCTTACCTCGTGCTGCAATGGCTGAGCTCGCGGTCCATCTTCGACTGGATGACCGGCAACCCGGCCGGGTACCTGGACCCGAACCACACGAGCGCGCTCGACGACCCGCTCGTGCGGTCGAGCTACAAGCCGTACGCCTGCGACAAGCTCAAGGAGATCATCCCCCACACGGCACCGCCGATCCTCGCGATCCGTGGCGCGCGCGAGTACACGCAGGCCCTCGACAACAACCTGCAGAAGGCGATCACGAAGCAGATCTCGCCCGAGCAGGCGATGGCGAACACGGCGGCAGCCTGGGAGAAGACGACGAACCGGATCGGCCGAGCCAAGCAGATCAAGGCGATCAAGGCCAACCGGGCTGCGTGGCCGACTGCCGTGGGGTAGGTTCGGCCCGCGGACGTGGAAGCCCAGACAGGTAGCGGAAACCGGCAGGCGCCCACGAGGCGCCTGCCGGTTCTTTCGGCCCTCGGAGGCCGCTCCGAGCGTCGGATCGCCCAGCTGCTGATCACGCCGGGCCGGCTGCTGCTGCTCTTCCTCGTCGCCTTCCCAGCCGGGGTCGCCATCTACATCAGCCTCACGGGGTGGTCGCCCACATCCGGCTATCCCTGGTACCAGGCCTACAAGGTCTGGATCTGGTTCGACAACTACTGGGAGGCGCTGTCCGGGGGCGCCTTCTGGTCGGCGATGTGGCGGACGGTGATCGTGACCGCGCTCGCCGTCGGCGTCGAGTTCGCCCTCGGCTTCGTCCTGGCCCTCCTCTTCCTGAAGGAGTTCCGGGGCCGAAGCCTGCTCACGGTCCTCTTCCTGCTGCCGATGATGGTCGTCCCGGCGGTGGCCGGGTTCATCTTCTTCATGCTGTTCCAGACACAGGGGCCCGTGAACTCAGCCCTGACGCTGCTCTTCGACGATCTTCTGGGCCTGACCGGACCGATCCAGATTCCGTGGCTGTCCGACCCGGACATCGCCATCTACTCCGTGATCATGGCTGACATCTGGCAGTGGACCCCGCTCATGTTCCTGATCTTCCTCTCGGGCCTCGTGGCGCTTCCCGAGGATCAGATGAACCAGGCGCGAATCCTCGGCGCCGGCTTCTGGCACCAGCTCCGCTACCTCGTGCTGCCGATGATGAAACCGATCATCCTCATCGCGCTGATCATCCGGGCGATGGAGGTGTTCAAGATCTTCGACTCGGCGTGGCTGCTGACGCAGGGTGGGCCGGGCGACGCCACTTCGACCATCTCGGTCTTCCTCTACCGGGAGACATTCATCAACGCGCGCTGGGGCTATGCGAGTGCGGTCGCGATCATCGTCCTGGTACTCGTCAGCGTGGTCGCCATGCAGGCGATCCGGCCGATCGAGGCCGCGCAGGAGGAGACGCTCGAGGATCTGCTGACGGCCGAGGAGCGCGTCGGGGTGCAGCGGGTCGACGAGGCGATCGAGGCGGAGGCGGCGGTCTGATGCGGATCACGCTGAAGGGAGCGCTGAAGGTCCTCGCGATCCTCATCCTCTTCGCGGCATTCGCGTTCCCCCTCTACTGGATGATCACGATGTCCTTCAAGCCACAGCCCGAGTGGAACCCGACCGGGCAGACGATCTGGTGGCCTCAGAACCCGACGTGGGACAACTACAAGAACATCCTCGGTCTGACGAGCCAGGACACGGTGTTCTTCCAGGCCTCGTCGACCGACGCCTCGCAGCCGATCATCCACAGCATGATCGCGGCGGGCGGCGGCACCCTGATCGCCATGGCCGTCGGCGTCTTCGCAGCCTTCGGAATCGGGCGCTTCCGGGCCGGAGGGCGACTGCTCCCATTTCAGATCCTCCAGCTGCGGATGTTCCCACCGGTGGCGATCATCATCCCGCTCCTGATCATGCTGGCGTACCTCCAGCTGGTGGATACCTTCTGGGGGCTGTGGCTCGTCTACGCGGCAGTCACGTTCCCGTTCGTCGTGTGGCTGATGCGGAGCTTCTTCCAGGAGCTGCCCCGGGAGATCGGCGAGGCGGCGATCGTCGACGGCTGCACCCAGTGGGGAGCCTTCTTCAAGGCGATCCTCCCGAACGTCAAGGGAGGCCTGGCGGCAACGATGCTCTTCGTCTTCATCCTCAACTGGTCCGACTTCCTGATCGCGCTCGTCATCTCTGGCGACAAGACGATCACGGCCCCGGTCTTCCTCAACGGGCTCCAGTCTGCCGGCGCCGGCCAGGAGTACGGGCCGCAGGCAGCGCTCGGGCTGATCCTGATCCTGCCCCCGGCACTGCTGGGACTCGCCATCCAGCGCTACCTCGTCCGCGGCCTCACCTTCGGCGCGATCAAGCGGTGACCGACTGATGGCCTCTATCCGCCTCGAGAAGCTGACCAAGGACTTCGACGGCCTCCTCGCCGTCAATGACGTCGACTTGACCGTTCCGGACGGCGAGTTCATCGCCCTGCTCGGTCCGTCCGGCTGCGGCAAGACGACGACCATGAACATGATCTCCGGCCTGGAGACGCCCACCTCGGGCGAGATCTGGTTCGACGACCGGCCGATGAGCGCCGTCCCGCCGGGGAAGAGGAGCGTCGGCTTCGTCTTCCAGAACTACGCGATCTTCACGCACATGACCGTGCACGGGAACCTCGCGTTCGGCCTGCGGGTGCGCAAGCCCAGGCCGTCGAAGGCCGAGATCGACCAGGAGGTCAAGCGCGTGGCCGAGATCGTCGGCGTCAGCTCGATGCTCGACCGCAAGGCTGGCCGCCTGTCGGTGAACGACATGCAGAAGGTCGCGCTCGGCCGCAGCATGATCGTCGGGCCGGCGATCTTCCTGCTCGACGAGCCGTTCTCGAATCTCGACGCCGCCTTCCGCGCGTACATGCGCGCGGAGTTGAAGCACATCCAGCACGAGATCGGCCAGACGATGGTCTACGTCACGCACGACCAGGTCGAGGCGATGGCGATGGCCGATCACATCGCCGTCATGAACCTCGGCGTGCTCCAGCAGTTCGGCTCGCCGCTCGAGATCTACGATCGCCCGGCGAACACGATTCGTCGCCGGCTTCGTCGGGTCGACCCGCATCAACTTTCTGCCGGCGGAGCGCCTTCCCTTTCCCTCACCGCGAGGCGCCGATGGGCAGACCCTGACGCTCGCGATCCGACCCGAGTACACCGACGCATCGTCCCCGCCGACTCGCCGGAGGCGACGATCGGGGTCCGGGTCAACCTCGTCGAGCCGCTCGGCGCGAGGGACATCGTGCACCTCTCGTGGGAGGGCCACGACGTGCGGACGCTCTCGACGCCGGGTGCCCGGCCCCGCATCGGCGAGCACGTCGGCCTCGCGTTCGACAGCGCGCACGTCCTCCTCTTCGACGAGGCGACGGGCCAGGCGGTGGAGTAGTGGCCGGCATCCGTCTCGAGCACGTCACCAAGCGATTCGGCTCGGTCACGGCGCTCGACGACGTCTCGCTGGAGATCTCCGACGGCGAGTTCTTCGCCGTGCTCGGGCCGCCAGGAGCTGGCAAGACGACGCTTCTACGCACGATCGTCGGTCTCGAGAAGCCGGAGGAGGGGGACGTCTACGCGGGAGACGAGCGGATCACGGACGTGTTCCCCGGCGACAGAGACATCGCGATCATGTTCCAGAACCTCGCGCTCTACCCGGACAAGTCGGTCTACAACAACCTCGCCTTTCCGCTCCGGCAGGCCAGGCTGCCGAAGCAGGAGATCCGGCGGCGAGTCGAGGCCACCTCGGCGACGTTGCACATCGATCACCTGCTCAAGCGCAAGCCGGGGAAGCTTTCGGGTGGCGAGCGGCAGCGTGTGGCGCTTGGCCGCGCGCTGGTCCGCGACCCGCGGGCTCTTCTGCTCGACGAGCCTCTCTCGGCCCTCGACGCGCTGCTGCGCCTCGAGATGCGCGCCGAGCTCAAGCGTCTCCAGCGCGACCTGGGCCGAACGCTCGTCTACGTGACGCACGACCAGGTCGAGGCAATGAGCATGCCCGACCGCGTCGCCGTCCTGCGGGAGGGCAGCCTGCAGCAGGTGGAGACGCCGGAGACGGTCTACCACCGCCCGGCGAACCGGTTCGTCGCCACGGTGATCGGTAGCCCACCCATGAATTTCATGTCTGCAAGCGTGCAGGTCTCGAACGGGAGCCTGCGGGTAGTCCACCCGAGCTTTGCCATCGACATCACCGCCGGGCTCGAACCCGCCCGTCCGCTCGAAGACGGCGCCCCGTGCCTCGTCGGCATTCGCCCGGAGGACATCAGTGTGGCGGTCGGCGGGGAGGGTATCTCGGCGGTGGTCTACGCAAGCGAGCCGCTCGGCGGCGAGACCGTCGTCGACCTGACGCTCGGCGACCGGGTCGTCAAGGCGCTCGCATCCCCGACGCTCCTGCTTGCGCCCGACGACGCTGTCCGGATCACGTTCGACCCGCAGCGTCTGCACGTCTTCGACCAGGCCGGCGACGCGGCGTTGTCCGCGGCCGGAGCCGGAGGCATCTTCCAGGTACACGCCTCCGCGAGTTAGCTCGACCGCGCCTCCCAGGCCTCGACGAAGCCCTCGCGGCCGCGCCGAACGAGTTCGACCGGGTCCAGCTTCAGCAGCGAGTCGGGGTAGGTCTCCGAGGAGAAGACCTCCATCTCGTACCAGCCGTCGAAACCGCCGGACTCGAGCGCGGCGAACATCGCCGGCAGGTCCATGACGCCCTCGCCCGGGAGCGCCCGGTCGTCCCAGCCGCGCGTCTCCGCCCGCCAGTCGTTGACGTGGACTGCGGGGAATCGATGCGCCTCTGTCCGAATGTGATCGAGCACGTCCGGCGTGTCCCAGAGGTGCCAGGTGTCGAAGAGCACACCCATCCCCTCGCCGACCTCCTCGACGAGCTCGACCGCCTCGGGGATCGTCGCGACCATCGTGAAGTCGTCGCGCGCCGACGCGTGGATCGGCTCGAGCGCTGTCCGGACACCCGCCTCATTCCCGGCGCGGGCGATCTCGCGCAGGCCTTCGACGGCGATCCGGCGGGCCTCGGCCGGATCACGATCGCCGGCCGGGCCGGTCAGGAAGAGAACCGTGACCGGATCGAACCGTGCCAGCCGCCGCACCGATGCGCAGAGCGCCTCGACGCGCTCCTCCGGGTCCTCGGGCCCGCCGAAAGGTGGGCACACGAGGACCGAGAGGAGCGTCGGCAGGCAGATCGTCGCCTCGAGACCACTCTGCCGGAGCTTCGCGAGCGACTCGTCGTCTCGCCCCTCGGGCAGCTTCGCCTCCGCGAGGCCAATGCCCTCGGCGCCGCCAGCAGCGTACGCCTCGAGATCCTCGTCGAAGCCGAGGTTCAGAGTCGAGAATTCGCTGACCGCGAAGCGTGGACTCGCCATTGCGACCTCAGCGCAGCGGCTTGACGTGCGTGAACGGCTCGTCGTCGGGAAGGTAGTCCCACGCCAGGCTCTCGTCCGCGATCGGCACGTACCGCTCCTCGACGCCGAGCTCCTTGAGCACGATGTTCCGTGCCTGCGGGATGGCCGCCGACTTGTAGAACGCGAGGTGGCGGTTGAAGCCCTGCCGCCCGAACCCACAGTCGGTGGAGAGGACGAGCTTGTCCGCGGGGATCACCTCGAGGCAGCGCCGGATGCGGTCGGCGATCGTGTCCGGGAAGTCACCCTGCAGCGTTCGGTGGCTGATCACGCCGACCGCGATCTTCTTCTTCATGGTTTCTGCGAACGGCTTGAAGAGGGGGATCTCCTTGAAGTCGTTCTCGGTCGACTCGATCGTCCAGACGTCGCCCTTGAGGCGATCGAGGTAGATCTCCATCGAGTTCTGGTAGCTCTCGTCGGAGAACACCTTCTGCATGTTCGGGTTGCCCCAGCAGGTGTGGATCCAGATCTCGACGTCGTCGAGCCCCTCGATCTCACGATTGAACGCATCGACGAGGAAGTCGATGAACTCGGTCATCTCCGGGTAGTAGCAGGCCATGAAGTGCATGGTCGGCTCCTCGATCTGGATCACCTTGCAGCCGGAGGCGGCGAGTTGCTTCAGCTCCACGTTCATCGCCTCGGCCATGTCCCAGATCAGCTGCTTCTTGTCATCGAGGTCGTAGTGGGGGGTGTGCGAGTCGAGGAAGAACGCAAGCACCTGGGCCGAGCACGTCCCGAACTTCACCGGCTTTCCGGAGGCCGCCGCCTGCTGCGAGATCCGCCAGATCTTCGGGTACTCGAGCGGGTTCTTCGGATCGTGCTCGACCTTGTCGACGACACGCGGCCAACGCCAGGTCTTGTAGATCGAGTCGAGCATCGTGCCGACCGGGTACGAGAGCAGGGGGGAGCGCGTGTTCAGCGTCTGCAGCTCCTCGTGCTCGAGCCCCTTCCAGCGCTGGAGCGGGTAGTGGTGCCACGAGCGGCCGGCGACGTCCTCGTCGAGGTGGTAATCCCCGGTCGTGAGGATGTCGAGCCCGCAGCGCTCCTGGTCAGAGACGACGATCGCATGCGCGTCCGAGAACTGCTCGCGGAACCAGGGGTTCATCATCGCCGTGTCGAGCGGCCGGGCCCAGAGGTTCTCCGTGAACCAGCGGGGGCGAGGCCAGGATCCTGTCACCGTTGCCGGAAGCATCAGGTTCTCTGTTGCCGTGAACGCCATCGACCGACCTCCTCGTGAGTGTAGGTCGATCGTATTCCGTTTTCGAGGGCCCGTATCGGCCTTCCATCTCCCGTGCGCCGCAATCGGCGCCGCGGCCGATCCCGTCCGATTATGGTTGCGCGGTGGGAACGACGTTCTCTGTGACTCGATGAGCGAGGCCGTCGGCACGCTGGCATTGACCGGCGAGGAGTACCTCGAAAGCCTCCGCGACGGGCGAACGGTCTACATCGGGGGCGAGCGGGTCGAGGACGTCACCGAGCATCCCGCGTTTCGGAACGCCGCCAGGTCGATCGCACGCCTCTACGACGTGCTTCACGATCCAGAGCAAAGCGACGTGCTTCTGGGCGTCGACCGCGGCGGAATCACGACGCACAGGTTCTTCATGCCGAGCTACTCGGCCGACGAGTTGTTCGCAGCGCGCGAGGCGATCGCGGCCTGGGCTCGCCTGTCGTACGGCTTCATGGGGCGGACGCCCGACTACAAGGCCTCCTTCATGGCCACGCTCGGGGCGGCACCCGACTTCTACGCACCGTTCGAGGCCGGTGCCGAGGCGTGGTATCGACGCTACGCAGAGCAGGTGCTGTTCCTGAATCACGTCCTGATCAACCCGCCGGTCGACCGCAACAGGCCGGTCCACGAGGTCGAGGACGTCTTCGTGCACGTCGTCGCCGAGCGCGACGGCGGCATGGTCGTACGCGGCGCGAAGATGCTGGCGACCGGGTCTGCCCTCACGCATGCGACCTTCGTCGCCCAGAACAGCGCCGTGCATCTGGAGCAGGGGAAGGCCGAGGACTACGCGCTCGTCTTCATCGCGCCGATGGACACACCCGGCAAGAAGCTGATCTCGCGCCGCTCGTACGAGCTGGCCGCCGAGTCGCCGTGGGACAACCCGCTGTCGGCCCGCTTCGACGAGAACGACGCCGTCGTGGTCTTCGACGACGCGTTCATCCCCTGGGAGAACGTGCTCGTCTACCGCGACGTCGAGAAGGCGACCGGCTTCTACGCCGCGTCCGGGTTCATGAACCGCTACACGCTGCAGGCGGGAACACGACTGGCGGTCAAGCTCGACTTCGTCTGCGGCCTGATCGCCGAGGCACTCGAGGCGAACGGAACGGCCGAGTTCCGCGGCGTCCAGGCGCAGCTCGGCGAGCTGATGGGTTGGCGCAGCCTGATGTGGGCGTTGACATCGGCGCTGGCGCTCGACCCGCAGGAGGGGCCGGGCGGCACGGCGATCCCCAGGGCCGAGTTCGCTGTGCTCGTGCGACTCTTCGGCGCGATGGCGTGGCCGAAGGTCGAGGAGGTCGTGGCCCAGACCCTCGGCGGCAGCCCGCTCGTTACTCCGTCCAGCTACAAGGACCTCCAGAACGAGGAGCTGCGCCCGCTGATCGACCGCTTCTACCGCGGCTCGTCCGGATCGGCACATGACCGGATCAAGCTGTTCAAGCTGCTCTGGGACGCCGTCGGCAGCGAGTTCGGCGCCCGGCACACGCTGTACGAACGTAACTACGGCGGCAGCCACGAGCAGGTGCGGCTCGACGTCGCTCAACTTCGCCCGGCGGCGCGGCCGGCTCGCCGAGATGGAATGCCCTCGTCAAGCAGTGCATGGCCGAGTACGACCTCGACGGCTGGACCGAGGGAACGTGCTGGCGCTGAGAGAAACGGTCGCGCTTGCCTGTCGGGTGCTCGCTGCCAACGGGCACAACGACCTGATCTGGGGGCATGCGGCCGCCCGCGACCCGAAGAGCCGGGGTGTCTGGATGAAGCGGAGCAGCCTCGGGTTCGACGAGATCACCGCCGAGGACGTGATTCTCGTCGATCGCCAGGGACAGGTGCTCGAAGGATCAGGCAGCCGCCACGTCGAGTACCCGATCCATACCGAGATCATGGCTGCACGCCCCGATGTCGGCGGAGTCGTACATTCCCATCCGGAGCACGGAGTGGCCCTGGCGGCTGCCGGCCAGCCGTTGCTTCCCGTCTCGCACGCAGCCAACCTGTTCGTCCCGCCAGACGTCCCTCGCTTCGAGCGGACCGCCGACCTGATCACGACCGCGGGGCTGGGGCAGGAGGTCGCCGAAGCGCTCGGAACGAGCGACGCGCTCTTCCTCGTCAACCACGGGATCGTCACGGCCGGAGTCGACGTTCAGGCGGCGGCGGTGCGCGCCGTCCTGCTGGAGCGTGCCTGTGCCCAGCAGCTCCTCGTCCGCGGACACGGCGGCTGGGCGACATGGTCGCCGCCGGCCGAGTCCCTCTCCAAGCGTGCCAACATCTACACGCCCGAGAGTCTCCTCGCTGTCTGGGATTACCTGGTCCGGCAGCTCGGTGCCGCCGGGAACGTCTGAACGCCGCCCCCGACCAGAGAGGACACCGTGCCAACTCCTCCGTACACGTACTGGCCGATTGCCGGGCGCCCTCCCGTCGACTGGCCCGACGGCAAGCGGCTGGCCTTCTACGTCGCCCTCAACATCGAGCATTTCGAGCCGGGGAAGCCCTCGACCGCGCTCTTCCCGCCAACAACTTCGCTGCCGGTCGATCCGCTCAACCACGGCTGGCGCGACTACGGCACGAGAGTGGGGATCTGGCGAATGATCGATCTGCTGGACGCCTACGGGATGCGGGCGAGCGTCCTCCTGAACTCCGAGGTCTGCGCCCATTACCCGCAGATCGTCGAGGCCGGCAGGCAGAGAGACTGGGTCTGGCTCGCCCACGGGTTCACCAACTCGAGCCTGTGGACGGGCATGGATCCGGTCGAGGAGCGGGAAGCCTTCAGGCGGCTGCTCGAACAGTTCGTCTCGGGCACGGGCACCCGACCGAAGGGCTGGCTCGGGCCGGCGCTGACCGAGACGGCCGCAACACCGGAGATCCTGGCCGAGAACGGACTCACGTACCTTCTCGACTGGTGCGCCGACGATCAGCCGTTCCCACTCGATGTCCCGGGTCACCGGATGATCTCCGTTCCGTATTCGATCGAGGTGAACGACATTCCGGCCTTCCTCGCCCACGGCGCGACCGCGGCAGACTTCGAGCAGATGATGGTCGACCAGTTCGACCTTCTCCACGAGGAGGCAAAGCGCCACAGCGGAGCGGTCATGTCGATCAGCCTCCATCCGTTCCTGATCAACCAGCCGTTCCGCCACCGGTATCTCGAACGATTCCTGGCGTACGTGGCACGGCACGACGACGTATGGATCACGACCAGTGACGACATCGCGGATTGGTACCTCGAGCACTACTACGACGACGCAATCGCGGCGATTCCGCGATGACCCAGAGCGACGAGAGCTTCTTCCGGGAGCGCGGCTTCGGGCAGGTGATCGGCTTCGGGCAGCGTCCGGCGATCCTCGTCATCGACCTGCTCAATGCCTTCACCAACCCCGAGCTTCCTCTCGGCTCGAACCTCGACGCGGTCGTCGAGGCGACAACGACGGTGCTCGCCGCCGGGCGGGGCGCGCGCGTTCCGATCCTCTACACGGACGTCTGGTACGAGGAGGACATGGCGGACTCGGGCATCTGGAGGCTGAAGCAGAAGGGGTTGCCATCGCTGATACGAGGAGCGGGCACGGCGATCGATCCTCGGGTCGGCCGTCGACCGGAAGAGCCGGTGGTGACCAAGAAGTACGCAAGCGCCTTCTTCGGCACCGACCTCGTCTCGCGCCTGAACGCGGGCGCGATCGACACGCTCGTGATCACCGGCTGCACGACCAGCGGCTGCGTTCGGGCGACCGCGGTGGACGCCGTCCAGTACGGGTACCGGCCGATGGTCGTCCGCGAAGCGGTCGGGGACCGGTCACAGGCGGCTCATGAGCAATCGCTCTTCGACCTCGACCAGAAGTACGCGGACGTCGTCGGCGTCGACGCCGTTCTGGCGTACTTCGAGCGGCTGTAACTGCTCCCGGAGGGGGTGTTCGGCTAGCCGGAGAGAGCGGCGAGCACGTCAGCTGCGTGTCTGGCCGGCTTCACCTTGCGCATGATCCGCCTGATGTGACCGTCGGCGCCGATGACGAAGGTCGACCGCTCGATGCCCATGTACTTCCTGCCGTACATCGACTTCTCGACCCAGACGCCGTAGGCCTCGGCGACCTTGTGGTCGGGATCGGCCAGCAGGGTGAACGGAAGGTTGTACTTCGACCGGAACCGGGCATGCGAGGCTTCTGCATCCGGGCTGATCCCGAGGACGACGGCATCGACCTCCTCGAAGCCCGCCCACGAGTCCCTGATTCCGCAGGCCTGTTTCGTGCACCCCGACGTGTCGTCCCGCGGATAGAAGTAGACGACGACCGGACGTCCACGGATGGTGGAAAGCCGGACGCGTTCGCCCGTGTCGCTCGTCAACTCGAAGTCCGGCGCCGGCTTGCCTTCCTCGACCACGCGACGATCCTACCGCCGTCCGACCCGCCTCCCGCCGCGCGAGCCACAGCGAGGGCTTCTCGAGAAGAGGCATCAACGGTGCGGACCTCCGCCTGACGGGACCGGGAACGAGCCGCCGGATCCTGTGCCAGGAGGTCAACGGTTGCTGATGGAGCAGCAATGGGGGCCCGAGATCGACCTCCACCGTAGGGATTCTTGACCCGTCGTCGAGCACCTCGAGCAAAGGGATGATGCGGTCGACGAAGAGCTGATGGTTGGGCAGATGGCGCTCTCGTCGCCGGGGAGCCGAGCGATCTCGGCGAGAGCGGCCTGGTGGGGATTCTCGGGCTCGAGGAGGTCGAACTCCTTGAAGGCCCACGTGCGGCTGAAGTAGAGGTGCCGCGGCACGATCTGGCCGTCCACCACGAAGGCACCGTACTTCCGGAAGAGCCCTCGGGAGTCAGACGTGTCGACGAACTCGACAATCAGCACGTCTCGCAGCGGCACGCCCTTCAGCCAGAGCCGCGCGATTTCGGTCTCGACCTCTCCCGGGGTGTTGAGAAGACCGGTCTCCGGACCGTTGTGTTGATTCTCGAGCCGGAGGAACACCGGAAAGCGGCGAGGGTTCCACGTCTCTTCGAGCCTGTAGGCGCGGAAGTCATTGATCCTTTCGCGATGGAGGAGATCGAGGAGCTCGTAGCGACGCTTCGAGCGAAGCGGTCGGTTCAGGATCCGGACCGGCGGCTCGACCTCCGTAAGGCGTTGATGGAGCTCAGCCGCGCGCTCCAGCTCTTCGGAACCGAGGCGCTCGAGGTCCGAGAAGGCGTACGTCCCGCGAGGCAGGACGAGGTGGCCGTCGAGCTCCTCGTAGCGGACGACGTGGAAGCGGTGCGCAAGAACCTTGCCCCACGTATCCAAGAAATCCCGAACGGTTTCCCGGTCGTGCTGCCCCTTGACGAAGTAGACGATCATGGGTGGCTGAGCGTAGACGATGACCTCTGGCGCTACGCTTTCGGGCGTGAAGCGAGTCGTGGCCGACATGAACCCGACGCTACGAGGGTTCATCCTGATCGGGCTTGTCTCCGGCGCCATCGTTGCCCTGGAAGCCGAGTCCGCACTTGTTGCGGCGTCGGTGCTCCTACAGGCAGCGTTCGTCGTCGTTGCCGGGTTCGTCGTCTACAGGCTGTGGCGGGACCGGCGAGCGGAGATCGAGACCTGGTCTCTGAGAGCGAAGACGTCGTTCTACGGTGCGGCCGGCCTGATTCTCGCTGACATCGGCGCCTACTGGTACATGCGCCCGTCAGGGCCGGACGCGCTCGCGTTCTTCCTCGTGCTCGCGATCTGCGGCTTCGCAATGTTCAGGGTCTGGCGCGATCAGCACACCTACGCGTGACCACAGGCCCCTGCGTGAGCCTAGTGGGCGCTGACGCGGGCTGACGCCCCGTCGAGAGCGTCGAGCGCGGCGCGAACCTCGACGCTTCGGCCCACGAAGATCGGAGTGTCGCGCTCCGTGTAGCGGCTCGCCTCCGTCTCGCGGAGCTGCATCATCAGATGCATGAAGTCCGCGGGCTCGTCGCACTCGAACGCGGTCATGAATTCCTGGTCGTCGATCCCGAACGAGTACGTCGTGTGGTTGCGGATCGAGGGGTGCTCGCCCCCGATCCGGATGTGCTCGTCCATCGCCCGCTGCCGATCCTCCTCCGGCAGCGAGTACCAGGGCCGCAGCTTGACGAAGGGGTAGACGACGAGGTAGGGCGAGCCGTGAGGCGTGATCTTCCGCGCCCGGCGGGCGCTCGTGTACTGCGATGCCTTCGTCGTGGCGAGGTACGAGTAGGGCGTGTCCAGCCAGGCCGCGATCGGCGTTCCGTTCAGCTCGGCGCCGAGCTCTTCCAGGTCGAGGTACCGCTCGGTGATCTTCCAGAGGAAGAAGTCGCAGTCCGGACGGACGCCCGCCATCGTGTAGGCCCGAAGGTGTGTGAATCGCTCGCTCCACGCCTCGACGGTGTCGGCGAATGCTTCCTTGCCTGCGATCCGCTCCTCGATGGGGAGCTGCCGCCAGGCGCGGTCGATCTTGAAGAACGTGTAGGCGACGTACTGGCCGGAATCGGGCACCGTCATCACCGAGATGCTAGCTCCGCGGGATCACGATCGGCTCGCTCTGCAGCTTCGCAGGCGGTCCGACGTTCAGAGGGGCCGTCAATCTGACGGTGAACCGGTACGGCCCCGCGGCGACTCGACGTGCCGGCAGGACAACAGCAGTCGGGACACCGGCCTGGAGCTGCGCACGAACGCCGAGCGTCGTCGTGTTCTTCGGCATCTTGGCCAGCCGCGCCCACACGTTGCAGTCGATGTCGCACGTAACGGTCAGCTTGAGAGGAACGGTGCCGAGGGCCTTGCCTTCCGGATAGACGACGGTGCCGGCGGGTGTCAGCTTCAGCCCCGGACACCGTGCGATGACGCCGCCCCGAGCGTCGCGAGCGGCGCTGCGCACCACAGCTAGGCTCGACTTTGGGGTGAAGTCCGGGTAGTAGACGCCCGACTGGAAGCGGTCGAGTGCGGGTTCGTCGAAGGCGTGGAACAGGAAGAACGCCTTGACGTTCGGCTGGCAGAAGGCGAGTGCGAGGGCGTCATGGTAGTAGCTTCCCTGGGTCGACTCGGCGACTGGCTTGGTCGTGGCGGGCTCGGTGCCCGTGTAGAAGCTCGCCTTCTCAGCCGGCACGGTGGCCTCGACCCCGAACTCGCCGTAGACGATCGGCAGTGCCGAGCCCGGCTGGTTGGTGCCGTCGAAGCCGGCAAGGAGTCCTTCGAGCTTGTCGTAGTCGGCCAGCGCGATCGTCGTCGACTTGGGATGGGCGAACGTGGGCGGAAGGCTCGAGTCGTCCTCGTAGGGGTGGATGTCGAAGGCGTCCATGATCGGCTGCACGCGCCCGCTCGCACGGTAGGCGGCGACGATGTCCTTGATGAAGGTCGTCGGCGAATGCGTGGGGCGGCCCCCACCGGGCCGATCCCCGCCGCGCGGCGAGACCGCGCCACCGATCACGGTGATCGTCGGCGAGACGAGCTTCAGCGCGTCGTACGTGCGGGCGAGAAGCGCCTCGTACGCGACGGCAGCCGCGTCGCTTCCGTCCGGGTTGAACTGCGGCAGCCAGAAGCGGTTGATGTTCGGCTCGTTGCCGATCACGAACTCCGTGATCCCCCTGTTCCTGCGTGCGATCGCCGCCGTGAACGCAGCGAAGTCGCCCTGCTGCTTGTCCGTCAGCGGCGTCGTGGAGCTCCCGGCGTTGAACACGGCCACGTAGACCTTCATGCCGGTGAGCTGTGCCGCACCGGACACGACCGACAGCCGCCTCTGGTCGAGCGCGGTCGGGGCCCGCAAGCCTGGAGCCCAGATCGAGGTGACGCGGACTGCATCGAAGCCGGCGATTCGAAGCAGATCGAGCTTCGCCTTCGCGGCCACGATCGAATCCTGCTTGACGACGTCCTCGGCGGCACCGACGAGGAGCGTCGGGCCGCCGGCGTGTGCAGAGGAGACGAGAACGCCGAAGAAGAATGCGACGGCGGCGAGGCGCCTCATGGTGGCCAACGTAGCCATGGCTATGTTAGGGCGGGGTGAAATCACAGCTCGAGACCCAGCTGAAGGCACTTCCTGCAGCACCGGGCGTCTATGTCTTTCGAGACGGGAGCGGTGACGTCCTCTACATCGGCAAGGCAAAATCGCTGCGCTCCCGCGTCCGGAGCTACTTCCAGCAGGGGCGGGGAGGCGAGCGACTGGGAACTGCACAGCTCGTCGAGCGGGTCGTCGACGTGGAGACGATCGTCACGGGGTCGGAGGTCGAGGCTCTCCACCTCGAGCAGAACCTGATCAAACGGCACCGGCCACCCTTCAACGTTCGGCTCCGGGACGACAAGTCGTTCCCGTACATCGCGGTCACGGTCGAGGACGAGTACCCGCGCGTGATGTTCACCCGTGAGCGGCACCGCCGCGGAGTCGTGTACTTCGGCCCGTACGCCAACGCGAAGAAGGTCAGGGAGACCCTCGACGTGCTCAACCGGGTGTTCAAGTTCCGCCCCTGCGAGGGACCGAAGCCCGGGCGCCATTCGGGCATTCCCTGTCTCGACTTCCACATCGAACGCTGTCTGGCGCCGTGCGTGAGCGAGGTTTCGAAGGAGGATTACCGGACGGTCGTCGACGGGGTGATCGGCTTCCTCGCGGGTGACACGAAGACGATTGCGCGCGAACTCGAGGCACAGATGCGCGTAGCCGCTGCCGCCGAGCGCTTCGAGGACGCCGCCCGTTACCGGAACCGTCTGTTCTCCATTCGCCACCTGACCGAGCGGCAGGCGGCCGACAGTCGCGCGGTCGGGACGGTCGACGTGCTCGGCCTTGCCATCGACGGAGACCGCGCGGCCGTGCAGGTGTTCCCGCTTCGCGACGGGAAGCTGATCGACCGGTACAGCTTCCACCTCGAGAACGTCGCTGGCCAGGACGCATCGACCGTGTTCGAGGCATTCTGCATCGAGTACTACGGGTCGTCGCCGAGCGTGCCGCCCGAGATCCTCGTCCCGGCGGAAGCCGGGGAGACCGCAGCGCTCGCCGGCTATCTCTCCGAGCGTCGAGGCTCACGGGTCGAGGTGCGAACACCGGCCCGCGGTGAGAAGCGGAGACTGCTGGAGCTCGCCGCTCAGAACGCCATGCTCGCGCTCGACTCGGCTTCGATTGCCTCTGAACAGCGGCGTCTGCGCCGCGTGCAGGGGCTCGAGGAGCTGCGGGAGGCGCTCAACCTCGAGAGCCTGCCGATCCGGATCGAGTGCTTCGACGTCTCGACGATCCAGGGCCAGTCCACCGTCGCGTCGATGGTCGTGTTCGAGGACGCGGCCCCCAGAAAGGCCCACTATCGGAAGTTCTCGATTCGCAACCCCGACGGCCAGGACGACTTCGCGTCGATGGCCGAGGCGGTCGGTCGTCGCTTCGCGCGAGTCGCTGCAGGACCGGGTGACGAGCGCTACGACGAGGGCTTCGCAGCCATGCCGAATCTGGTCGTCGTCGACGGCGGCAAGGGCCAGCTCTCAGCGCCCTCGAGGCGATGCACCGCCTCGATCTACCGCGCGTCGCGGTGATCTCGCTCGCCAAGCGGGAGGAAGAGGTGTTCGTCCCCGGCCGACAGGCGGCGATCCGGCTCGAGCGAGACTCCCCCGGCTTGCAGCTCCTCCAGCGCGTCCGGGACGAGGCGCACCGCTTCGCGCTCGGCTACCACCGAACGAAGCGGAGTGAGGCCGCCAGCCGATCGATCTTCGACGAGCTGACCGGAGTCGGACCTGCCCGGCGCCGGGCTCTCGTCCGTCATTTCGGCTCGGCAGAGCGTTTCCTCGCCGCGACCCAGGAAGAGCTCGAAGGCGTTCCAGGCATCCCGCAGAAGACCGCTCGCGCGATCTACGCCCAGCTGCACAAGGCAGGGCGCGCCTAGGATCTCGGCGGTGCGCAGGCTCACAATCGTCGCCGCGATCGTCTCGATTCCCCTCGTTGGCGCTGCCTGCGGAGGAGGGAGCCCAACCGCCACCACGGAGACATCGGCGACCGCCGATCCGGGTAAGGCGGCCGTTCAGGCTCTCCTCGTCGCCGCTGCGACAGGTGACGAGCGGGCGATGTGGAACGTCCTTTCCGCTGCCTCGAGAAGGCGTCTTGGACCGACATTCGCGGCGTTCAAGGGCAGGTCGGCACTCGAGCTGGAGCGTGAGCTCGCGCCGCTCGCCGGAGTGCCGGGACATCCGCCGGAGCCGTTCGTATCGGAGCGGATCTCGCAGCGCTTCGGCCTGATTGCCATCGCCAGGGGCGACAAGGTGCTCGCGACCCCGGTCAGGCTCGAGGGCGGCGCCTGGAAGGTCGAGACGCCCGGACCGGTCAAGATCCAGATCCTGAGCCCTCAACCCGGGTCACGTGGCACCGTCGCCCAGATCGGAGTGGAGGTGCACGCGAACGGCGGTGCCGGGAACGCCGTCATCGTCGTCGACGGGAGGACGTACGTTTCGAAGATCGCGGCGTCCAGCAAGAACGCAACCGTCTACACGAACCTGCCGGGCGCCCTACCGGCGGGCCCCCACGTCGCGGTCGCGTACGCGGAGCTCGGCGGAGACGCCACCGCCCTCGCCTGGACGTTCGACACGACGTAAGTGGCTCGGCGGATCGTCCGTCAGCCGCGAATGGGGGCGACGAGAACGATCAGAGTGAGCCAACCGATGGCGACGACGAGAAAGCGCATCTCCCGAAGCTATCGGCTGGTTGTAAACGGGTCGTGAGACTCGTTTCAGGGTGTCGTTAAACTGGCCGCGCCCGCGTATCGGTTCAGTCGGGCGCGAGAAACGGATAGCGGTAGTCCGTTGCCGGCATGAACGTCTCCTTCACGGTCCTCGGGCTGACCCAGCGGATCAGGTTCCACATCGAGCCGGCCTTGTCGTTCGTACCCGACTTGCGGCCGCCCCCGAACGGCTGCTGGCCGACGACGGCTCCCGTGGGCTTGTCGTTGACGTAGAAGTTCCCGGCCGCGTACCGGAGCTTCTCGCCAGCCTCGTCGATGGCCGACCGGTCGCGCGCGAATACAGCGCCCGTCAACCCGTAGGGCGAAGTCGAGTCGACGAGCGCCAGCGTCTCGCTCCACCTGGAGTCCGGATAGACGTAGGCGGTCACGATCGGCCCGAAGAGCTCCTCCCGCAACAGTCGGTCGGACGGATCGGTGGTCTCGATCACTGTCGGCTGGACGAAGAAGCCCTCCTCGTCGTTGCAGATGCCGCCGGCGATCACACGCCGCCCGTTCCCTGCACCCTCGTCGATCGCTTCCTGGTGAGTCGCGAACGCCTTTGCGTCGATGACCGCGCCCATGAAGTTCTCGAAGTCGGCGACGTCGCCGACCTTCAGCTCGCTCGACGCGGTCGGCGAGCTCGTCGCGCATGCGCTCCCAGATCGACTCGGGGATGTAGATGCGCGACGCCGCAGAGCACTTCTGGCCCTGGTACTCGAACGAGCCGCGGACGACGGCCGTCACGACTGCGTCCGGCGTCTGCGGACGGATGGGCGACGATGAAGTCCTTGCCGCCGGTCTCGCCGACGATCCGCGGATAGCTGCGGTAGCGGCCGATGTTCGTCGCCGATCGTCTTCCACATGGCGTTGAAGACCGCGGTCGAGCCGGTGAAGTGGATGCCGGCGAGGTCCGGGCTGGCCAGGGCCGGGTCGCCGACCTCGGCGCCGTGCCGTAGACGAGGTTGATCGACGCCGTCCGGCAGGCCCGCCTCCTGCAGGACGCGCATGACGAAGTGAGCCGAGTAGGCCGCGGTCGAGGCCGGCTTCCACACCACGGTGTTCGCCCATCAGCGCCGGGCTGGCCGGGAGGTTGCCGCCGATCGCGGTGAAGTTGAACGGCGTGACCGCGAAGACGAAGCCCTCGAGCGGCCGGTACTCGAGCCGGTTCCAGACACCGGGCGGACGACTGCGGCTGCTCCTCGTAGATGCGCGTCATGTAGCGGACGTTGAAGCGCCAGAAGTCGATGAGCTCGCAGGCGGCGTCGATCTCGGCCTGGTGCGCCGTCTTCGACTGGCCGAGCATGGTGGCGGCGTTCGAGCGTGGCGCGCCACGGCCCGGCGAGGAGCTCGGCAGCGCGAAGGAAGATCGCGGCGCGCTCCTCCCAGGGCGTGCGCGACCAGTCGTGCCACGCCGGCTGCGCTGCGGCGATCGCCTGCTCGACCTCGCTCGCCCCGCCCTCGTGGACGGTCGGCGAGGACGTGGGCCTTGCGGTGCGGCATGACCGCCTCGAACGTCTGTTCGGTGCGCACCTCCTTGCCGCCGATCACGCACGGGATATCGAGCTCCATCCGCCTGCATCTCGGTCGAGGCGCTGCTTCGGAGCGCCGCGCGCTCGGGCGAACCGGGCGCGTATGACCGGACGGGCTCGTTCTCGGCCGGAGGAAGCTTGACGATGCCGTGCGTCGCTCATCGCGGCCGATTCTATTGCCGCATCGGTCGATCGCCGCAGCCGGACTCTAGGATGCCGGGGAGCGGATCGGCCGCTCGTCGCATGTCAGCGCGCAGGTCACGTACGAGGTCGACGGCTGGGGCACCGGGACGCTCTGGTTACCGGTCAGGCTCCTTTCGTGGCACGAACTGCCCGCACTCGGAACGATGCGACCTCGTCGGGGCACCCCAGCCCACCACCCGCTTCGAGTCTATCGTGAAGAGTGCGCACGAACGTGGGAAACGGAACCGTGCCGATTCGTGACTCGTTCACAACGAAGCGACGATCGAGCGGCATCGGCCGGCTTCTTCGCCGGAGAGCCGGTGACGTTCGACGACGTGCGAGCTCGACCTCGAGTGGTGCACCACGTTCCAGCTCGCCGTAACTCGCACTCTTCGCGCGGTGACCCGCGGCGAGACGTGGTCACGTACGGGGAGCTCGCTGCGCTCGCCGGCTATCCCAACGCAGCGCGAGCCGCCGGAACGTTCTGCGCCGCGCAATCGCTTTGCGCTCGTCGTCCCCTGTCACCGCGTCGTCGCAGCTGACGGCATCGGCGGGTACGGGCTCGCTCGGCACGGCGTTCAAGCGGCGCCTGCTCGCACTCGAAGGGGTCGAATCTAGCTAGATGTGGAGCTCCGAGGAGATCCGCGCGGAGTTGGCCTCGATGTCACCGACTCGAGACGCTGCGACGTGCTGGCCGAGCTCTCGGCCCTCGTCCACACGGCCGGGCAGCCTGCACTTCCGCGGAGCAGGCGCAAGTCGCGCTTCATCTCGACGTCTCGGCCTCGGCGGTCGCGCGCCGCGCGTTTCGGCTGCTTCGTGAGCTGGGAGTCTCCTCGGAGATCAGGACGTATCGCCAGCGCGCCTTCTTGCACCCAACGCGGTATCAGCTGCACGTCGACGGGCTCGCCGTCGCCGGTGACGGTATTGGCCGAGGCTGGCATCGTCTCGCGAACCGGCGCGCCCCTTGCGTGTGCCCCCGAAACGGGTGATCGGGCGAGAGTGCTGCCGGCGGGGCGTACGTGCGCGGAGCGCTGCTCGGGGCCGGGTCGGTCAGCGGACCGCGGTCGCCGCACCTGGAGATTCGCTGCGCAACGCTCGACGCGGCGGAGCTGCTGGTCCGTCTCGCCGCGCTGGACGACGTTGAGCTACGCGCGCGCGACCGTGACCGATACGCAGTCGCGTACGCAAAACGGGCCGACACGATCGCTGAGACGCTTGCGCTGGCCGGGGCGAGCGACGCCGCGCTCGCGGTCGACGAACACGCCGTCGTCGGCGCTGCACGAGCCCATGCCAACCGAGTGACGAACGCCGACCAGGCGAACCTCGTGCGCGTGAGCCGTGCTGCGCACACCCAACTCCACGCAGTTCGGCGGCTGGCCGAGGACGGCGCCCTCGAGACACTCCCGGTCTCCCTGAGGGAGATCGCGGACCTTCGCGTCCGCTACCCATCGCTGTCTCTTCGCGAGCTCGCCGGGAAGTGCCGGCCGCCGACGACGAAAGCCTCTGCCCACAGACGCCTCTCGAGGCTGGTCAGGCTTGCCGAGCCGTGAGCTGATCCGGATTGGCCGGCCGGAGCGGCGATAGACTCGAATGCGAGAAATCGAGGACGGGAGTGGGCGACCCATGGCACTTCGAGTAGGCATCAACGGCTTCGGGCGTATCGGACGGAACTTCCTTCGCGCTCATCTCAGACGTGGCGGCGACTTCGAGATCGTGGCGGCGAACGACATCGGCGACGTCGCGACGATGGCACATCTACTCAGGTACGACTCGGTGCTCGGTCCGCTGGCGGACAAGGTCGAGGTCGGCGACGGCTCGATCACAGTCGCCGGACACACGATCAGGTGGCTCAGCGTTCGTGAGCCCGCCTCGTTGCCGTGGGATGAGCTCGGAGTCGACGTCGCTATCGAATCGAGCGGTCTGTTCACGAAGCGCGACGCAGGCGGCACAGCATCTCGCTGCCGGGGCGAAGAAAGTCGTCATCTCAGCCCCGGCGACCGACCCGGACATCACGATCGTCCTGGGTGTCAACGACGCGGCCTACGACCCCGCGTCGCACAACATCGTCTCGAACGCGTCGTGCACGACCAACTGCGTCGCCCCGATCGCGAAGCTGCTGCACGAGGAGTTCACGATAGAGCAGGGTTTCATGACCACGATCCACGCGTACACGAACGACCAGCGCGTGCTCGACCTGCCGCACTCCGATATGCGCCGGGCACGGGCGGCGGCGATCAACCTGATCCCCACCTCGACCGGAGCGGCGCGTGCGATCGGGCTCGTCCTCCCTGATCTGAAGGGAAAGATCGACGGCATGTCGATGCGCGCTCCCGTCCCGACCGGCTCCGTCGTCGATCTGGTGGTCAGCGTCGGCCGAGAGACGACGGTCGAAGAGGTGAACGCGCTCTTCAAGGCCAGGGCCGACACCGGCGAGCTCAGCGGCATCCTCCAGTACACGGACGAGCCGATCGTCTCGTCCGACATCGTCAACTCGCCGTACTCGTCGATCTTCGACAGCGACCTGACGATGGTGCACGGAAAGATGATCAAGGTCTTCGGCTGGTACGACAACGAATGGGGTTACAGCTGCAGGCTGGTCGACCTGGTGGGAAGACTGTTCTGAGCCGCCGGTGAGAATGCCGCGATCCGTGCGGGATGCTGACGTCGCGGGCAAGCGTGTGCTCGTGCGAGCCGATCTGAACGTTCCGCTCGAGGACGGTCGAGTCGCAGACGACACACGTGTCAGGGCATCTCTCCCGACGCTCGAGCTCCTTCTCGACCGAGGCGCTGCGAAGGTCGACGTCTGTTCGCATCTCGGCCGCCCGAAGGGGCCAGATCCCGCCTTTGCGATCGCACCCGTCGCGGCACGGCTGAAGGAGCTCCTGCCCGCCGACCGCATCGCGGTGCTCGAGAACACGCGCTTCGATCCCGGAGAGACGAAGAACGATCCAGATTCGGCGCGCTCCCTCGCCTCGGGCAGAGACGTCTTCGTCAACGACGCCTTCGGCTCGGCCCACCGGGCCCATGCGTCGACTGAGGGCGTGGCCAGGCTGCTGCCGGCATACGCCGGCCTGTTGCTCGAGGCGGAGCTCGACCATCTCGACCGGCTCCTCGGCCAGGTCGTGCCACCGTTTGTGCTGGTCGCCGGGGGTGCGAAGGTCGAAGACAAGCTCGGCACGATTCGGAACCTGGGGCATCGCGCAGACAGGGTGCTGATCGGCGGCAAGATGGCGGAGGAACTCCACCACGAGAATCCGTTCGACTTCCCGGTCGAGCTCCCATCCGATGTCGTCGCGGCAGCCGCATTCGACCCCGACGCCGAGGCGCGGATCGTAGCCTTCGACGCCATCCCGGACGGGTGGCTCGGACTCGACATCGGCCCCGAGACCGCGAAGCATTTCGGCTCGGTCCTCCGCGGGGCCTCGACGATCTTCTGGAACGGCCCGATGGGGGTGTTCGAGTGGCCGCGCTTCGCCGAGGGGACGAAAGCGATCGCAGAGGCCGTGGCCGCCTCGGAGGCCTACTCGGTGGTCGGCGGCGGCGACTCGATACGAGCGCTCAACGAGCTTGGCCTGGCCCAGTCCGTCTCCTGGGTGTCGACAGGCGGTGGGGCCTCGCTCGAATTGCTCGAGGGTAAGGAGCTTCCCGGTGTGGCCGCTATCCCTTCGGCCTAGACCAATCGGGGTCCGCTGCTCTACGCCGCGGGACTCGACTCTCCGCTCGGGCCCTAGGATCCAGACCACATGCTGATCGCCGGAAACTGGAAGATGTTCAAGACGCAGACGGAGACGCGCGCCTTCTGCGACGCGTTCTCTCCATCAGCGGGCATCGAGGTTGTGATCTGCCCGCCATACACCTCGCTCCAGGTCGCGCTCGAGAGCGATCTGACGGTGTTCGCCCAGAACGTGCACTGGGCCGAGGACGGCGCATTCACGGGTGAGGTCTCGATCGCGATGCTGAAGGAGCTCGGCGTCCCCGGCTCGATCGTCGGCCACTCGGAGCGACGTCAGTACTTCGGCGAGACCGACGAGATGGTCGCGAAGAGAGCGGCTGCGGCACTTGAGGCGGGACTGCGCGTGATCGCCTGCGTCGGCGAGCTCGAGGCCGAGCGCGAAGGGGGCGAGACGGAGACTGTGCTCAGTCGCCAGATCTCGGCGCTCGCGGCTCACCCGAATCTGGTGATCGCCTACGAACCAGTGTGGGCTATCGGTACCGGCAGGACAGCGACTGCTGAGATCGCCGAGGAAACCCACGCGTTCATCAAGTCGCTGATCGCTGTACCGGTGCTCTACGGCGGCTCGGTCAAGCCCGACAATGCGGCCGTGCTGCTTGCGCAGCCCTCCGTCGACGGAGCGCTCGTCGGTGGCGCTTCCCTCGACCCGGACTCCTTCGCGGCGATTTGCCAAGCGGCCCTGTAGTCCTCGTCGTTCTGGATGGGTGGGGATGCGCCGAGCCTGGCCCCGGGAACGCCGTCCGCCTGGCGGACACACCGGTCTTCGACCGGCTCTGGTCATCCTGTGCGCACACGACCCTCGCCGCATCGGGGGAGGCGGTCGGCCTGCCACCCGGGCAGATGGGAAACTCCGAGGTCGGTCACCTGACGATCGGATCCGGCCGCATCCTCTATCAGGACCTGATGCGGGTCAACAAGGCGATCGAGGATGGCTCGCTCTTCGAGAATGACGCCCTCGTCTCGGCGTTCGATCGCGGTAAGCACGTGCACCTGCTCGGCCTGGTCTCCCATGGCGGTGTCCATTCGCACATCGATCATCTCCGCGCGCTCCTGCGCTTCGCGCCCGAGAAGACGTGGATCCATGCGTTCACGGACGGACGCGACGTCTCGCCGCACTCCGCCGTTCGCGATCTCGCCGCGTTGCCGGCCGACAGGATCGCGACGGTCTGCGGCCGTTACTACGCGATGGACAGAGACGGGCGCTGGGAGCGGACCGATCGAGCTTTCGACGCCGTCTGCAAGGGAGAGGGCAAGCACGCTGACGACCCGGTCGCGGCCGTCCAGGCGAGCTACGACGCCGGAGTGACCGACGAGTTCATCGAGCCGGTGGTGCTCGACGGGCGGCCTGGCCTCGAGCCGGGCGACTCGGCGATCTTCTTCAACTTCCGCCCGGACCGGGCCCGCCAGCTGTCGCAACGGATCCTCGAAGCGGGCCTCGATCTGACGACGATGACGCGATACCGGGACGATCTCGACTGCCCGGTCGTGTTCGCGGAACAGACGGTGACGCGGACGATCGCCGAAGTCCTTGCGACGCACGATGTCCGGCAGCTCCATGCGGCCGAGACCGAGAAGTACGCGCACGTGACGTACTTCTTCAACGGTGGCCGCGAGCAGGAATGGCCCGGCGAGGCGCGGATTCTCGTGCCGTCGCCGCGGGACGTCGGGACGTACGACTGCAAGCCCGAGATGTCGGCTGCCGAGCTCGCCGACCGCGTGGTCGTCGAGCTCGGCAAGGGTTACGGGTTCGCGATCGTCAACATCGCCAATCCGGACATGGTCGGTCATACGGGGGTGATCCCGGCCGTCGTCCGGGCAGTGGAGGCAACCGACGCCTGCCTCGGCCGGATCGTCGACGCCGTCGAGGACACCGGTGGCGTTCTCCTGATCACTGCCGACCACGGAAATGCGGAGAAGATGCTCGAAGCGGACGGAGTCAGCCCACATACCGCACACACGACGAACCCGGTCCCGCTGATCCTCACAGCACCGAAAGTCGCGCTCCGGGAGGGCGGCGAGCTTTCCGATCTCGTCCCGACTGCGCTCGATCTGCTCGGCCTCGACCAACCAGCGGAGATGACCGGCCGAACCCTCATCCGGAGCGTGCGGTAAAACTGACGTAAATGCACGTTGCATAGCGCCGATACGCCCATACAAAGCGAGCTATACTCCGCCAACCTTGTCACTCCCGCAACCTGACTTCGGGGTACTTCGGAAGGCACAGCGTGGTGACGAGCGAGCATTCTCGATCATCGTCCGGACCTACGAGACGCCGGTTTACAACTACGTCCTCAGGCTTGTCGGAGACCGGTCTCTGGCCGAGGATCTGACGCAGGAAGTCTTTCTCAGAGTCTTCCAGGGTCTCCCGAAGTTCTCGCTCCGGTGCCGGTTCACGACATGGCTGTTTCAGGTGACGAAGAACCGTGTGCTCGACGAGCTCCGCGCGAGCGAGCGGCGACCGCGGGCCGTCGTGTCGCTCGAGGACGCGCCGGCGTTCGAGGTGCTCGACGCCCCCGCAGAGCGCATCGAAGCGATCGGCGCGGTCTGGCGTGCGGTCGGCGCGCTCAATGTCGACCTCAAGATGGCGCTCCTCTTGCGCGACGTGGTTGGTCTCTCCTACACGGAGATCGCCGATTCGCTCGAGATCACGCTCGCGACCGTGAAGTGGCGGATCTACAAGGCTCGCGAGGAAGTGCAGCTCGCACTTGCCCGCGAGGGCATCGGCTATCCCGGGACGTCCGAGAGCACGCAGGAGGACGTCCGGACGGCCGAGGTCGTCGAGCTTCGCAAGGCTCGTTAGCTACACGCCGGAGTCGAGTCGCTCCGCGAGCGCGTCGGGTAGGCCGGCGGCTCTGATCTCGGCCTGCGTCTCGCCGACCGCGTACTCGACCCGCCTGAACGACGCGCGGTTCGAGCGGAGATCCAGGAGGAGATACGCGGCCTGAGGGTTCCCGTCACGAGGCTGCCCGACCGAGCCGGGATTGAGCAACCAGCGGCCGCGGCGGAGATCGATCTCCGTGCCGCCGGGAGCGTGTCCGCCTTCGAGACGGCGCCGCTCGAGGCCGACGGCCAACGGGACGTGGCTGTGGCCGACCAGCACGAGATGCGCCGAGGTCGCCTCGAGCGCCGAACGCGCAGCCTGTTCGGTGAGGACGTACTCCCAGACGGGATCCCGGGGACTCGCGTGGAACAGGCTGACTCCTTCGGCCTCACCGACGGGCTCGAGTCGCATGAGGAACGCTCGGGCTGCCTGTCCGAGCACCTCCTGGGTCCAGCGCACCGCCGCGGCTGCGTCAGGCGAGAAGTCTTCGAGGTCGAGATCGCCCCGCACGCCGAGGTCATGGTTGCCGGCGAGGCAGATCGACGCTTCGTCGTCCACGGTCAGACAGCATTCGCTCGGCCTCGGCCCGTAGCCGACGACGTCGCCGAGACACCAGATCGCATCCGGACGATCGGCTCGGATCGCCACGAGGACGGCCTCGAGCGCGTGCAGGTTGGAATGGATGTCGGAGATGACGGCGACGCGCACGGAGAGCGAGCGTATCCCAGTGGGGCGCGGGATTCCTCCGGTATGGGAGAGCCGTAGAGTGGGTGGCAATGCGTTGGAGCGGCGCGTCCCGCCATGTTCCTCTCCTGGCCGTGCTCGCCGGGATCTGGGCGACGGCGAGCTACTTTCTCTGGCAGTCGAAGGTGCCGGCGAGTCTCAGCCTGCCGAACCTCGACGCGCGCGACTTCTTCACCGCCCACGCCATCTCGCGAGCCGACCATTTCGAGCGCCTCCTCGAGATCGGATGGGTGCTGAACGAGGTGCTGCTGGTCGGCGTATTCGTCATCTACGCCATCTACGGTGCGCGGTTTACGCGGGAGTCGGCCGCCGGTCCGATCGGCACCGGGATTCTGCTCGCGATGCTCGGCTTCTCGATCGTCTGGCTCGTCCAGCTTCCGTACGAGATCGTGGCCACGTGGTGGGAGCGCCGCTACCACGTGCTCAAGGCGAGCTACTGGGAGGTGATCCTCGGCGGGTGGCTCGGTCTCGGTGTCCAGTTCATCGCGCTCTCGGTCGCAGTCGCCATCGTCATGGGCGCCGCACACTTCCTGCCGCGCACGTGGTGGCTCGTCGCGGTGCCCGTCTTCGTCGGCATCCAGCTTTTCCTCACGTTCGTCAGCCCGTACCTGCAGCAGACGCATCGACTACGCGATCCGCAACTCGCGGCCGAGGCGAAGCGCATCGAGCGTGCGGAAGGGCTCTCCGGGATTCCGGTCGTCGTCCAGGACGTCCACGAGTACACACCGGAGGAAAACGCGTTTGCCGCCGGGCTCGGTCCTTCGCGACAGGTCGTCCTCTGGGACACGCTGCTGACGGGTGGGCTCGGTGATCGTGAGCTTCAGGCCGTGCTCGCCCACGAGTTCGGCCATCACGGTCGTAACCACCTCTGGAAGTTCCTCGGCTGGTACGCGCTCTTCATCTTCCCCGAGGTCTATCTCATCGTCCTCGTGACGAGGCGGCGAGGCGGCATGCAGAAGCCTGAGTCGATTCCGCTCGCCCTTCTGGTCGTCACCGTCTTCTCGCTCGCAGCGACGCCTTTCGAGAACATCGTCAGCCGGCACTACGAGGCCGAGGCCGACTGGGTCGCACTGCAGACGACGCACGATCCAGGGGCGATGACGAAGCTCTTCCAGCACTTCGGCTCGTACGACCTCTCGAGCCCCGACCCCCCGACCTGGGCGTACGTGCTGTTCCAGAACCACCCGACCCTGATGCAGCGGATCGCGATGGCCGAGGCCTGGAAGACGAGAAACCGGTAGAACGAGCCCGTGGAGACGCCGTACACCCTCAAGCACCTCAAGATCGCGCTGACCGCCTTCTTCACGGCGCTCGCTCTCGGCACGATCGCATTCTGGCTCGTGCTGGACGAATCGGCGCTCGACTCCTTCTACCGGTCGACGGTCACGATTTCGCTGACCGGGATCGACAGCCGGCCCGGGACGGCAGGCGGCCAGATCGTGACCATCCTCGTGATCCTCGCCGGGATGGCAATCTACGGCTACCTGGCCAGCGCGATCGTCGAATTGATCGCCCATGGTGTCCTCACGGGTTCACTATCGGAAAGGAGGAAACGACGCTTGATCGCAGACTTGCGTGACCACTACGTCATCTGCGGCTACGGCCGCGTCGGCCGCCGCGTCGGCGAGGAGTTCCGGCAAGCCGGGGTGCCGTTCATCATCCTCGACTTCACCCAGGACTCGCTGGAGTACGCGGAGGAGCATCAAATCCCGTTCCTCCACGGCACCGGGACGCGCGACGAGGATCTCGAGGGCGTCGGCCTCTCGCGGGCGAAAGGGCTGGTCGCATCGAGCGACTCCGACGTCGACAACCTCTACATCGTCGTGTCGGCTCGCTCATCGAGGCCAGATCTCTTCATCGTCGCCCGAGCGTCGACCGAGGATGCGGCCCGCAAGATGTGGAAGGCGGGCGCAGACCGGGTCGTCCAGCCGTACAGCGCCGCCGGCCAGGACATGGCGAAGCTCGTTCTCAGGCCGCAAGTCGCAGCTTTTCTCGACGTGGTCACATCCGCCGGTGGACCTGATCTCCGCATGGAGGAGATCGTCGTCACCGACACCTGTGACAACGCGGGAAAGACGATCAGAGAGCTTCGCCTCGGTCGTGTCACAGGTGCTCTGGTCGTCGCTCTCCGCAAGCCCGACGGCGCCTTCGACACGACGCCGAGCGCCGACGCGGTCCTGGAGGTCGGCGACGTGATGATCGCCGTCGGCACTCACTCCGAGCTGGAGTTGCTCGAGGAGCTCTTCAAGCCGCGCGAGACCGTTGCCGGCTAGAACTCTCGCGCGCCTGGAGGCGGCGCTGTCCGGGCTGGCCGGTGTCTCGCTGACGCTCGACCGGCCCCCGAAGGCTGACCAGGGCGACTATGCGACCAACGTCGCCCTCCGAGTCGCCCCGGCGCAGGGACGCTCTCCGAGGGAGGTTGCGCAGGAACTGGTCGAGAGAGCCGCATCGCTCCCCGAGGTCGACCGCGTCGAGGTCGCCGGCCCGGGCTTCGTCAATCTCTGGCTGAGACGGGAGTGGTACGGCGAGGCTCTCGGCGAAATCCTGGAGGCGGGAGCCGGGTACGGCGGAGGACAGGCCGAGCCACGCGAGCGCGTCCAGGTCGAGATGGTGTCTGCGAACCCGACCGGCCCGATCACCGTGGCAGCTGCACGGAACGGCGCATATGGGGACTCGGTCGCACGGCTGCTCTCGTTCTCCGGCAACGAGCTCGAGCGGGAGTACTACTACAACGACGCCGGTACACAAATGGATCGCTTCCGGGAGTCGGTCGACGCCGCGCGCGAAGGGCGCGAGCCTCCCGAGGAGGGCTACCGGGGTGCCTATATCGAAGAGCTCGCCCTCGAGGCCGGCGATCCGGTGCCGCGCATGCTCACACAGATCGAGGAAGCGCTCGAGCGATTTCGCATCCACTTCGACTCCTGGGCCAGGCAGAGCGAGCTCGAGCAGCGGCTGCCAGGGCTGCTCGAGCGGATCGACACCTACGAGGAAGGAGGCGCGGTCTGGGCTCGATCCTCGTCCTACGGCGACGAGCAGGATCGCGTCGTGATCCGCTCGAGCGGACTCCCGACCTACCGAGCTGCCGACATCGCCTACCTCGAGGACAAGCTCTCACGAGGGTTCGACCGCGCGATCTACGTTCTCGGAGCCGACCACCACGGAACGCGAAACTGGTTCTCCGCCGTGGCGCGCATGCTCGGGTACGACCCCGACCGCGTCGAGGTGCTCCTCTACCAGCTCGTCCATCTCGTCAAGGGCGGCGAGCTGGCGAAGATGTCGAAGCGGGCCGGGGATATCGTCCTGCTGGACGAGCTCGTGGACGAGGTCGGCGTCGATGCGGCGCGCTGGTACCTCGTGGCCCGAAGCCACGACCAGACGATCGAGATCGACGTCGACCTTGCTGCCGAGAAGACGCAGAAGAACCCCGTCTACTACGTCCAGTACGCACATGCTCGCATCGCCGGGATCATGCGCAACGCCGGGTCGGCGGAGGTTACGGCATCGCCGCCGAGCATGCTCATGCCCGAGGAGCGAGATCTGGTCAAACGGTTGGTGGAGTTCCCCGGAGTCGTCGCCGAGGCGACGGAGCGGCGCGGGCCGCACGCCCTGCCGCAGTATGCGATCGGAGTCGCCGACGACTTCCACCGCTTCTACCACCACCACCGGGTGCTCGAGAGCGGAGAGGCCGAGCCCTTCCGCCTCGGGCTGTGCCGCGCGACGCAGACCGTCATCGCCCAGGCCCTCGACCTGATCGGAGTCACAGCCCCGGACCGGATGTAGGTACTAGGATGCGCCGCGTGGCGGGCGCTGCACCTGATCGCAACCTCGCGCTCGAGCTCGTCCGGGTGACCGAAGCGGCTGCCATGGCAGCGGGACGCTGGATCGGGCGCGGCGAGAAGGAATCGGCCGATCAGGCCGCCGTCGACGCGATGCGGTTCATGCTCGACACGGTGGCGATGCAGGGTGTCGTCGTGATCGGTGAGGGCGAAAAGGACGAGGCGCCGATGCTGTACAACGGCGAGCGGATCGGAAGCGGAGTCGGCGTCGAGGTCGACGTGGCCGTCGACCCGCTCGAGGGTACGCGGCTCACCGCCAACGGCCAGCCGAACGCGATCGCGGTGATCGCGGTCGCCGAGCGCGGAACGATGTTCTTCCCCGGCGCGGCCGTCTACATGGAGAAGATCGCCGTCGGCCCTGACGCGGCGGACGCGATCGACATCGAGGCGCCGCCTGACGAGAACGTGCGCCGAGTGGCGAAGGCGAAAGGGGTCCAGCCGGAGGACGTCTCGGTCGTCGTGCTCGACCGCGACCGGCACGTCGACCTGATCGCGTCGCTCCGCGCTGTCGGCGCGAAGGTGAGTCTGATCACCGACGGCGACGTCGCTCCCTCGATCGCCGCAGCGCGAGCGCAGTCGAGCGTCGACATCCTGATGGGCGTCGGGGGCACGCCGGAGGGCGTCATCTCGGCGGCCGCGATCAAGTGCCTCGGCGGCTCGATCCAGGGCAGGCTATGGCCACGGAACGACGAGGAGCGCAGTGCCCTGGTCGACGCCGGATACGACATCGACAACGTCCTGACGACGAACGATCTCGTGGCCGGCGAGGACGTGTTCGTCGCCGCCACCGGTGTCACCGACGGAGCCCTCCTCTCCGGTGTCCACTACACGCCGGGCGGGGCGGTCACCGAGTCGATCGTGATGCGGTCGCGCTCCGGCACGGTCCGGCGGATCGAGGCGTACCACGCCTTCGACAAGTTGCGCGCCCTTACGGCAGAACGCTACGGCTAAGCGGCAATCTTCTCCATCTCGGGGGAGTAGGAGCCGGAGCGGGCTGCGCTATTCAGCTTGGCCCGCTTGTGGAAGGCACGCTGCCCTGCCTGGACATTCTCGGGCTTCCCGAGCCATGCCTTCAGCGCCGGAGCCTGAAGCGCCCGGCCGTACGAGAACGAGAGCTCCCACGGGCTTGGCCCGAGCGCGTTCATGGCGTTGAGGTGGGCGGTCGCATCCTCGTCCGACTGTCCGCCCGACAGGAACACGATCCCGGGGACGGCGGCCGGCACGTGGCGACGGAAGCAGCGGAGCGTCTCCGCGGCGACGGTCAGCACGTCAGCACGGTCACGGGAGTCGTAGCCCGACAGCACCATGTTCGGCTTGAGCAAGATCTGCTCGAGATGGACTCGCTGGTCGCGGAGCTCGGTGAAGACGGCATGCAACGCCCTGGACGTCGCGTCGAAGCTCCGCTCGATCGTGTGGTCGCCGTCCATCAGCACCTCGGGCTCGACGATCGGCACGAGACCAGCCTCGAGGCAGAGCGCCGCATAGCGACCAAGCGCGTGCGCGTTCGTCCAGATGCAGTACTCGCTGGGAATGCCGTCGCCGATGGCGATCGGGGCGCGCCACTTCGCGAACCTGGCGCCGAGCGACCGGTACTCCTCGAGGCGGCCGCGGAGCCCGTCGAGCCCCTCCGTCACCGTTTCTCCCGGGGCATTTGCGAGAGGCATCGCACCCTTGTCGACCTTGATCCCGGGGATGACGCCCTTGCTGTCCAGCAGCTCTGCGAAGGGTGTTCCGTCGAGCGAGCTCTGGCGGATCGTCTCGTCGTAGAGGATGACACCGCTGATGAAGTCCTCGGCACCCTCGGTCGTGAACAGGAGATCGCGGTAAGCGCGACGGCTCTCCTCAGTCGACTCGGTGCCGATCGAGTCGAAGCGCTTCTTGATCGTTCCGCTCGACTCGTCTGCGGCCAGGATTCCCTTGTTCGGCGCCACAAGCGCCAGCGCCGTCTCTTCGAGTGATTGCGTGACCATCGGATCCTCCTCGGGCTCTAGTCGGTGCTCACCTCATTATTCCGCGCTTCAGGCTCGCTCACACGGGTGCGCCGGACGGGTGCCCGGCGCGGTGGAGGAGGAGCCCTCGCGCCGGTGCCCAAGAGCGCCGGCGCGAGGGAGCGAAGGCGAAGCGGGGAGGGGACGTCGCCGTCGCGGAGCTACGAGCGTGCCAGGGATCATGTGCCGTGTCTGTAACGCGGCGGTGTCGCTTCTGCCGAAGGCACTGCGGTATCGTGTCGCCACCGGGCGGACGTAGCTCAGTTGGTAGAGCATTGGCTTCCCAAGCCAAGGGTCGTGGGTTCGAGTCCCATCGTCCGCTCCTTCGATTAGCAGGAGTTTTCCTTCGCTCTCATCGGCGTGCGCGCCACCTCGGTGACTGCCGCCGAGAAGCTGTGGAGCCATCGCTCCAAGTTGTTGGCCTCGGCACGGGCTCGACCATTGGCGCCGAGTGCCCGCCGTAGGCCGGGTTCGCGCACCACCCGCAGCGTCGCTGCGGCGAGCGCCTCGAAGTTGCCAACGGGAAAGAACAGGCCCGTCGACCCGTCCTCGACGAGCTCGCGCGTTGCCGGGATCTCACCCACGATCGTCGCCAGACCGCTGGCCTGACTCTCGAGGCAGATCAGCGGGAAGCCTTCCCGCACGGACGCCAGAACGACGGCGTCGCATAGCGCCATGTGTACAGGCACCTGCACGTGATCGAGCTCTCCGATTACGCGAAAATTCGCGCCGAGCCCTCTCTCGCCGATCCACCCGAGCATGCTGGCACGGAGCGGCCCGTCTCCGGCGACGAGGTAGACGGCGCGCGGCTCCGCCCGAAGGACGATCTCAGCCGACGCGACGATGTCCTCTAGGCCCTTCCCGGGAAGAAAGGCCGAGAACGAGCCGACCACGAAGCGGTCCGGATCGATTTCGTAGGCGTCGAGAAGATCGGGATCTTTCGGTCGTGGACGGAAGGTGTGCGTGTCGACGCCGGTCTGGATCGTTCGTACGTTGCTCAACCCGAGCGTCCGCAACACCGTCTCCAGATGGTGGGCGACCGTGACGACGAGGTCCACCTTCGAGAGCGCTTCGAGTAGCACCTCTACGTCGCGCTGCGGGTAGACACCCTCGAGCAGGCCCGCGGTCGGAACGCCGTGCGAGACGGCGATCGTCGGCAGACCGCGCTCTCGGCAGAGGTCTGCGGCGTAGAGGGGTTGGGCCTTCGTACCGAAGAGAACGAGGTCGGGACGCCGTGTCGCGACGGTGCGGTCGAGCACGGGCTCGAGCATCTCGCGGCGCACGCGGATCTCCTCGAGCGTCGGTGGCTGCGGAAAGACGAGAGTCTGCTCGATGGCGAACCACTCGACGTCGACGCCGGGAAGGTCGCCGGGCTCGAGGCCCGTCGTGTCCGGCGGACGGGTGGTGAGGAGACGGACCGGATGACCGTGACGTGCGAGGCCGCTCACGAGGGAGGCGTGCAGACGACTTCCCCCGAACTGGAACGCCGGGCGACCGTTCTGCCGGAACGGGACGGGCCCGACCGCAAGCACGTCCGCGAGTCGTTCCGGGCCGGGCATCCAGCGAGTCTACGGAGTCGCGCACCTTGAGTCCGGGGGTGTGGTGGAGCCGCCTGATCGGTAGCAGCCCGGCGCTGTCAACGACGAGCAGGCCTTCTTCGTCGGTCAGCCGGACAGACGCTTAGCGCTGACCGGTTTGAGTCCAGGCTTGCAGACGGATGTCTATACGCTCGCTACGAGCCCGATGCCGCGTCGATTGGTCATCTTCCACCGCTTCGACCGCGGAGCCGGGCCGAGGAGCCGCCGCGCGGCGTTCCTGGCCGAGGCGCTGGGAGAGCGCTGGCTCGTCGAGCGGCTCACCGGCACGGCAGGGGAGATAGCTGTACCTGGACCGCCTTACAACCCGAATCGCGTCGTTCGGCGCCTGCACGACGTGCTCCGACGTCTCCGCCAAGGGTTTCTGGTCGACAAGTTCGAGCTCTGGAGCAGGCGGTACTTCCGTTGCTGGAGCCCGGCTGCCGACGCCGTGCTTTTGATCGGGATGCCCGCCTCGCCGCTGCTCGAAGCGAGCCGTCGCCTCACGCGGCTTCGCATCCCGTATGTCGTCGATCTCGGTGACCCGATCGTCATCAGCCCCTTCCCGGCCGCCCGTTCGTCCCTGCGCGGACTTGGGCGCTGGCGAGCCCTCCGGGCCGAGCACCGCATGTGGGGTTCAGCCGCCGGCGGGATCGTCACCTCCGAGTCCCTCGCCGCAACGCTTGCAGCCCGCTTCCCGGGACTGCCCATCCTCGTGCGTCCGAACGGCTATGAGCAGCAGCCGTGCCCCGCGGCAATCAGCCTCGAACGAGACCGCCGGGTGCTCTGGCTTGCGCACTTCGGGTCGATCTACGGCGTTAACGTGGACGCTCGACCGCTTCTCGCGACGCTCGTACGCTGCGGTATCTGGGACGAAATCCGGCTCGATCAGTACGGGTGGGTCTCGCATGGGACCGACCTTGCCGTCGAAGGCGTGAGGATCGATTGCAACGACGAGCGCCCGTGGGACGAGGTCGTGGCGCTTGCAGGCCGGTACGACGCCGCGCTCGCCCTGGCCAACCGGCACCTGTTCGGCCCGCTGAGCAAGGTCTTCGCGTACATGACCTTGCCGATTCCGCGAATCGTCCTCGCCGCCGACGTGGAGCAGGATGAGACCGCGCGGTATGTGCGCAGGCTCAGTGCCTGGCTCGCAGTCGAAAGCGGCGATTCAGCAGTGGCAGAGAAGGTCGCGCGCGCACGTCGCCCGGCCGTGGACGGACGAGGAGCTGGCGCCGCCTGCAAGCGAGTCGTGGAGTGCGGTGGCGGGGACGATCGGCGACTTCCTGGAGCGCGTGCTCGCCGCTCGGAAGTGATGCTAGGGTGGCTCCCGTGGCCGATGTGAAGCCGTTCCGCGCCGTCAGGTACGACGTGCGCGAGGCCCGGCCGCTCGAGAAGCTGATCGCGCCCCCTACGACGTGATCGGGCCGGCTGACCGGGAGCGCCACCTCGCCGAGAGCCGGTACAACGTCGGGGTGCAACTCGCCCGCCGTCTGCGTGCCCTGCGGCAAGCGCTCGTCGCGAATGCTCGAGCTCGTGCCGAGGCCCACAGCTTCGAGCGATGACTGGCAGCTTCTCGGCGGCAGTCACCGAGGTGGCGGGTTTCTCGGCGTCGCCGTGAGACTCGGCACCGATCTCTACCGCAGTCTCGGCAGGCTGGCAGCGCGGAGCTTCGGCTCGATCGACGCCGTCGTCGGGGTCTACGCGAGGCGCAGCGTCGCGGTCGGAGAGGTAGCTCCCGGCCGGAGTGACATCGACCTCCATGTCCTCATCGCCGACCCGGCCTCCGTCGACGCGGAGGCGGAGCTCATGCTCGCGCTGGCCGAACGGCTCCGCCTTCTCCGACGGTCCGTGCGCGTGCTCGGACACTTCGACGTCAGCACGCGTGGCGAGCTCGAGCGCTGGTATGCGGAGCAACCCGCTTACTGGTACCGCGACCGGGCGTGGCTGCATCTGTGGGGCGACGAGTTCGAGCGGCCCAGGACTGAGCTCGAAGGCGCCCGCAAGGATGCGCTCCTCTGGCAGTTCTTCGCCCTGTGGGAGCAGTTCACCTGGCGCTTCCGAGCCGACGACGCGCGGCGGTGCTCGAATGTGTTCCTCGACATGTTCGACATGCTCCGGCTTTACGAGGGACGGTCGAGAGAGCCGCTGGGACGCGCGGAGCTCGCCGAGCTTTGGTACGCGTCCGGTCCACCGAGCCGGGAGCGTACGGCGATCTTCGGCGCGCAACACCGACGCGTGCGCGCTCATCCTCGGGAGACGCTAGAGCCGCTGTTCCGCGAGAGCCTCGCGCTCCACGAGGTCGCGTGTCGAGACTCTTCGGGCGTTATCGAGGGGCTGACGAACGGCAGCCTGGCGAGCCACGTCCCGCCCAGCTTTTCCCCTCGAACGATTCTGGTCATCGACCCCGATGACCGAGCGGCGGTCGAGGCGGCCATCGCAGCCGTCAGGAAGGACGAGCGTGTCTGGCCCCTGCCGGAGAGTGCCATACGGACGTATCTCACCCATCGCAACCCTTGGGAGTACGCACCGCTTGTGGCGGCCAACCCCGGTCTCGCGCTCGCTGAGCCCCCCGCCGACGCGTTCCGGCGCTCGGTTCGGATCATTCTGTACAAGGAACTCCCGCGCCACTTCGGATTTGCCGGCAACCACCAGCTCGTCGGCAATCTCTACGCCCAGCGCCGGCTCTACACGACCGATGGGATCGTCGTCGCCTCGGCCGAAGAATTGGCAGACGCCTACCGCGAACGCTTCGGTGTCTCGCCGCGGACCGACGGCACGCAGGCCGTGTACTTCCGGACGCACTACCCCCGGATCCAGGAGGTCATCGACGAGCTTCGCACGGTGCCCGGGCTTGCGCATCCAAGCGGATCGTCGGCGTCCCGCTGAGCCGGGCAGAGCTCGTCTGACTCATGGCGGACACGCGGCCATGAACTACTCGCTAACACGCAGCGGAGGCAAGATGACGTCTTGGGGAAGCCGGCAAACCGGCCCGCCCGCTTAGCTACGGGGATGGAACAAGACGAGCGATAGACCAAACGCAGCCGGCGTTGATCGTAGGGACCGGGAGGGGGATCGTGAGACGGTTCCGGCGAAGTGGGGTTTGCCCCCGCAATGCGCGAAGGACGAGCGACTCGCCTACACGATGATCTTTGTGTCAGCGCTGTGTCAGCTCAGGCGTGTCTAACCCTGTCCAGCCAAGCTCTCTCACTCGTGCCGGTTTGGCTCAAACGTGCGGGTTTCGTGACCGTCCTGGCCTGTCCAGCTAACGGGCGACTTCCCAAGCCAAGGGTCGTGGGTTCGAGTCCCATCCTCCGCTCCTTCTCTAGTCGCCGAGTAGCGCGAGCAGTGCCGGGCTCTCGTCGGCTCTGCGACGTTCGCGGATTGCTTGCCTGCCGAGTCGAATCCAGAGCGGAACGTTCCGGACGACAAAGCTCGGAGTTTGCCGCATCGGCCAGGCACGGAGAAGAGCGGCCGCCGTGCGCAGGCGTCCGACGCGTAGCGCGAGAAAGGTGGCCCGCGCACGGAGGAACAGCGCCGTGTCGGAACGGACGTCAGGCCATCTGTTTGCAGCCATCGTCAAGCACCGCGTGCGAGTTGCTTCGTCGCGCGCGATCGCCCCGATTCGCCAGGCAACCACCTCAGGTTGGTTCGAGAGCTCGGGTAAGAGCCGGGTCGCAGAGTCGAGGCTGGTGGCGAATCTCTCCTCGTCTCCCTCGCTCAAGGCACGAAGCGCTCGCGAGTACCAGGCTCTTCCCGTTGCGCGGCCGATCATGCCCTCGCGGTCGGGGCGCCGTGTCGTCCGCGCAACCTCGAGACCGGTCTTGGAGATCTCCTCGAACGCCTCGAGCATCGCGCCGCTGCGGATTGCGCGCGCGGTCCTCGACTCGCGGGTGAACTGGCGGATGAGCGTCCGATGCTGAACGAAAGCGAACGGTCCGCGCTCGGCGAGCCTCAACCAGAGCTCGACGTCCTCGAGGGCCTCCAGTTCCTCGTTGAAACCACCTACCGCATCGAGCTCGGCTCGCCTGACCGCCATGCAAGACGTCAGACCGACCCAGGTGTCGCTGTAGGCCAGCGGCAGAAACTCGATCAGTCGCCCTTCACATGGCTTCTGCCTCCCTGCGACGTGCATCCGGTAGCAAGTGGAGACGAGAACTGCCTCCGGGAAGTGCTCGAGGGCCTGGCTGACGATGGAGAGATGGTTTGGCCGCCAGCGGTTGTCGGAGTCCAGGAACGCGACGACCGCACCACGGGCGAGACGCACTCCTGTGTTTCGCGCCGCACCCGTTCCCTGATTCTCCTGCCACTCGTAGCGCAAGCGCGGATCGAGGCCTACGACGGCCTCCTCGGTCCCGTCCGTGGAGCCGTCGTCCACGACGATCAACTCGAACTCCTCGAACGTCTGCGCCAGCACACTGTTCACTGCACGCAGCACATAGTCCCGTCGCTGGAACGTGGGGACGACCACCGTGACCGCAGGGGTCACTGCGCGCACGTGCGCGCGAACGGCGCGATCGCACCCGGCCGGACGAGTTGGCCCATCAGCTCGATCGACTCCAGGTCCTCGTGGTCCAAGTGCTGGAGGAACACCCGCTCGACGCCGCCCCGGGCGAGCTCGTCGAGGTGCTCGCGAGCCTCCTCGACCGTTCCGATGATCCAGCGGTCGGATCTGGCGCGGAGAATTTCGGCCCAGATGCCCCGGCCACCAACACGACCGAGCACCCGGTCGATCCGCCGGGCGACCTCCGTGTCACTCGTCCCGAGCACACACCCCGTCATCAGCGAGAACGTCAGCGTCCCGGGGTCGCGGCCCTCGCGCTCGCAGATCTCCGCCACGGTGCGGCGGCGCCTAGCCGCTTCGTCCGGGGCAGCCCACGCCGTGCTGTACTCGTCGGCGAAACGTGCCGCCGGCTCGACCGTGCGGGGAAGCGCACGGCCGCCAACGATGATCGGAAAGCGAGGCTGCTGAACAGGCCCGGGTAGAGCCCGCAGACGCTTGGCCCCGTAGAAGCGGCCCGAGAAGTCGAGCTCCTCCTCGGTCGACTGGCGGTGGATCAGCTCCAACTGCTCTGCCAGGAGATCGAGCCGAACCGGCCGGTCGAAGAACTCGAAGCCATACGCGCGATGCTCACGCTCGTACCAGCCCGCGCCGAGACCAAGCTCGACCCGACCGCCGGAGATGTGGTCGACCGTCGTCGCAACCTTGGCGAGCTCGGAGGGATGGTGGAACGTCGCCGGCGAGACCATCGTCCCGAGCCGGATGCGCTCCGTGACGGCGGCGAGCCCCGCCAGCGTCGCCCACGCGTCAAGCGACCCGCGTCCTTCTCCTCCAATGAGAGAGAGATAGTGATCGGAGCGAAAGAGGCCCTCGAGCCCATGTCGCTCGCACGCCTCCGCGAGCGCGAGCCACTGCTCCCACGTCACACCCTCCTGCCCTTCGATCATCAGGCAGATGCGCATAGCAAACCATCTTGAACGATCCTGCCCGTAAGCTCGCCGCGATGACGCTCTCCGCCCTCAAGGTCCAGGGGCCGTTCCGCGGGGACAGCGGCCACGATCATCACGTTCGAGAGTTCGTCCGGGCGCTGCACAGCCTCGGCGTCGAGATCGAGCTCGTCGACCACCCCGGATGGGGCTCGACCAGGCTTCCGCCCGACAAGTCGGACCCGTTCTTCGGCAGCCTCGACCGTCCCGTCGACGCATCCGTCTTCCTCCGCTTCGCGATGCCGCATCAGGTCCTCGTCGAGCCCGGGATGGTGAAC
Organism: uncultured Actinomycetes bacterium; assembly: GCA_963736045.1. Classification (GTDB taxonomy): domain Bacteria; phylum Actinomycetota; class Thermoleophilia; order Gaiellales; family Gaiellaceae; genus PALSA-612. The sequence goes on from CAVTNK010000004.1 coordinate 319,481, forward strand.
GTGAACTACACGATGTTCGAGGCGACGCGAATCCACTCTTCGTGGGTCGACCAGGCCTACGCCTACGACCTCGTCGTCGTTCCGAACGAGACGTGTCGGGAGACGTGGATCGCATGTGGAGCTCCCGCGCAGCGCGTCCGCGTCTGTCCGCTTGGCGTCGATGGAGAGCTCTTCGGACGACCGGCGCCCCCGCTCCTCGAGGAGCCGCACGGCGTCCGCTTCCTGAATGTCTCCGCGCTCAACGAGCGCAAGAACCTCCGCGCGCTTCCCCGCGTCTGGATGCAGGCGACGACCGCGGCGGACGATGCTGTGCTGATCATGAAGCTGGGCGCCGATGCTGCCGGGCTGGCGCGCTTTCGCGCCGAGATCGACGAGACGGCTCGCGAGCTGGGGAAGACGACCGCCGATGCGGCACCGATCCGGCTCGTCGGCGACCGGTTCGCTGACCGGGAGATGCCCCGCCTCTACGCGTCCGCAACGCACTACGTCAGCGTCTCCTTCGGCGAAGCGTGGGACCTGCCGATGATGGAGGCGGCCGCGTCGGGGCTCGAGCTCATCGCACCATGGCACAGCGCGTACAAGGTCTACCTCGACTCCGAGACCGCCCACCTCATCCCGTGCAGCGAGGTTCCGTGCGGTCTCGAGCCGCACCAGCAGAACTACGTGCTCTTCCGCGACGCGAGTTGGTGGGAGCCCGACGAGCGCCAGGCGGTCGACACGATCAGGTCGATCGTCTCGGGGGCCGCCTTGGTGAAGCCTCCTCCGCGTGAGCGCGTCCTCCGCGAGTTCACCTGGGAGGCGGCTGCGCGGAGGCTCCTCGATCTCCTGACCGAGGTGGAGCAGCGGGAGGCGCGACCGCTCTCGCGACTGCGTCGACGGTATGGGAGCGCAACACGAGCCCGTGGCCGGCCTCGGTCAGGCGGAGCGCGAGAGCAGGGTCGGCCATGATCTCTACGCACCGCCTCGCAAGGGCCTCGGGAGTCGCTCCGACGAGGAGGTGCTCCCCGTCTCGCACGTCGAGCCCTTCACAACCGAGCGGCGTACTCACGACCGGACATCTGTGCGCGAACGCTTCGAGAATCTTGATCCGCGTTCCTCCGCCGGCGCGGATCGGAACGACGGCGGCGCCAGCCCTCCGGTACCAAGGGGAGACGTCGGGCACCCATCCCGTCAGCTGAACCGCCGGATCCCTCTCGAGACGCGAGAGCTCTGGAGGTCCCGCACCGACCACGATGACCCGGAAGGGCTCCGATGTCAGCTCCCTCATCAGCGGCACGACCTCGTCGCAGAAGTACACGATTGCGTCCTCGTTCGGGTAGTAGCCGAGCGTGCCGCAGAACAGAAAGCCGAACGGATCGGTCGACCTCGAAGACTCGTCGTCGGCCGGCAGCCGAACCGCGTTCGGGAGAACGCGGACATGGGTCGAACCGAGCCGAGTGAGCGTGTCCCGGTCGGCCGCGGAGCTCGTGTAGACACGATCCCAGGACGCCGCCACCTCCTCCTCCAGAGGCGCGTATCGCACCGCCTCTTCGTCGGCGATGCGTGCCCCAGCTTCGTCTCCGTTCGCTCGGCAAAGCGCGGCCAGCCGCCGGTGCGTCGCTGTCTCGATCTCGTCGAGGTCGACGTGTCTTTCGGTTGCTCGAGCCCGGCGCGCCGTCGGAACCGTCGACAGACGGAATGCGTGCACGACATCGAAGTGACGGGCCTGAAACGGCTGGTCGAAACCGTGCCCGATCTCCACGCACAGGTCGGCATGGTTCGGCACGAGCACGTCGTCGAGCCCCTTGTACACGGGCACCACGTGAAGCCATACGTCGTAGTGCGTGGCGAGCGCCTCGAGCACCATGCCGGCACGCATGGCCAGCCCGTTCCCGGTTACAGCAGGGGTGAGGGGAGTGACGTAGAGAAGTGAAGACCGCAAGGCCACGGGGTCAGTACGGGTAGCGGTGGCGGATCTCGAGGTCCGGCATGCCCCAGCACGTGTAGCCCATGTCGTGCGCCATGATCCCGAGGCCCTCGGTCTCGACCTCGCCCCGTCCGTCACGCGCGAGCTCGCTTCGCAGCCCGTATGGAGCGGCGGGGAAGACGAGCCCCTCGCGGTGCAGATCAGCCCGGACGAGAAGCATCGTCCCGCCGACGGCGTCCAGCCGGACGAGCTCGCCCTGGCCGCGGAGGTCGTCGAGATGGAAACGGCCGCGGTCGCGCCAGCCGTTGTGGTCGAACGTCGACCCTCCGGGAAGGAGGACGCAGTTCGGCTGGACGATGTCCTTGCCGGTGGCCAGCAGACGCTCGATCACGTCGGGCGGCGACTCGAGGATGTCGACGTCGAGCCAGAGCACCCAGTCCTCGTCCACGAGCGCTCGCGAGAGAAGGTGGTTCCTGCTCTTGGCGAGGATGCTCCGCCGCTCTGGCTGGATCGCCGGCTCCCGGAAATCGACGCCGGGCGGCGGCCGGTAGCCGAAGTCGTGCTTCCAGAGCCCGACCCGTCTGTACCGCCGCCGAAGCCCCGGGAGGCTCGACTCGAGCGCGGCGAAGGTGCCGTCGATGCTGTCGCTCTCGAAAAAGCCGAGTGACAGGCGTTCGGGCGGGTACGTCAGACCCCCGAGAAGCCTGACGTACGCCTCGAGAAAGTCGGCAGCGTCCTTGACCGGTGTTGCGATCAGGACGGCGGGCGCGTCCGACATTCAGGCCGAGCTCTCGGACGCGGTCAGGAGCTCGCGGCGAAGCTCCTTGTATGCCGCGGTCGCCCACCGCGGGAGGAGCGACTCGGGACGCCGATAGACCGGGCGCCTGAGAAGGTACGAATCGAGCTCCTCTCCGTGCCACTGGAGATCCCAGGTGTGAGCTCGATCGGCCGTTGAGGCTGTGTGGCGAACTGCCAGGTAGATCTCCGGCGCACGGACCGGGAGCGGGGCCACCCCGAGCGCCAGCTGGTCGCGGTAGAACCACATGTCCTCGTTGCTCGACAGACCCCGGAATGGTGCCTCGGCCCAATCCTCCCGCGCAAACACGAGCGTGGCGCCGGGCACGTTGCCATCGTCCGAGCGCCGGACGACCCACGAGGCGATGTCGAAGAAGAGAAACGGTGTGAGGAACGCGATCGTCGGCCGGCAGGTCTCGACGGATCGATCGTGGATCGCAGTCACCATCGTCTCCACGTAGCGCGGTCCGTACCAGTCGTCGTCGTCCATCTTCACGCAGAAGACGCCTCGCGCAGCCTCGACACCCAGATTGAGCTTCGTTCCCAGCGTCGCGGGCTCCTGGAGCCGCAGCAAGCGGCCACCGACGCGCTCGACCGCTTCGCGCGTCGCCGGGTGCAGCTCGCCGTCGTCGACCACGATCAGCTCACGGTCGGCGTACTTCTGGCGACGGTAAGCCTCGAGCGCAAGCGGCAGGAAGCGGGGCCGGTCCCGAGTCGTGAGAATGACCGAGACCGGCGGCGGCATCTCAGGTGGTCAGAACGGGACGCAGGTCGTGGAGCCCTTCGTGTAGTTGTAGTTCAGGTTGGCCGACATGCAGAACGTGTCGTGCGGGCAGTGGACCCTGGAGCACACGTTGCTGGCTGGCCCGAACTCGAAGCAGGCCCCTGACCGCCTCACGAATGCATCCTTCACACAGGCTGCCGCCGCCTTCGAGCCCACTCCGTACAGGTAGCTGCAGAAAGGGATGCAAGCGAGGACGTTGCGGTTGGCGTGCCCTGCCGCCGCGCGGCCCGGTCGGAACACCGCGAACGCTGCACCAAACGCCACGATGCCGAAGCGCTTCAGCGCGTCGCGTCGTGACATGCCACTCGCGAGGTCTTTCGACAGATCGTCGATCGCTTCCTTCATCTCCTGTTCCTTCCTTGTCGTAGTCGGTGCGAGGCAGACTAGAGGTTGGCCGCGACGACCTCCTTCCTCGCCCGATCCGAATCTCCGGCTGCGAGTGCGAGGATCTCGTCGGACCCCGTCGCAGCATCCGACGCGAGCACGCCCGTCTCGTCGATCAGGTAGGCGATCGGCACCTCGAACCTGGCGTATTCGCGAGAGATGTCCCAGTGACGTTGCAGGGCGACAGGGAAGGTGAGACCGTGGTCGGCGATCTTCTGACGGTTCGCGTCCACGTCACCGCGGCTGATCATGACGACCTCGAGATCGGAGAGGCTGCGGTGCAGGACCTCGAGGTCCGGCGCCAGGCGGTCGCACGGCGCGCACGTCGGGTCCGAGAAGACCAGCAGAACGCGCCTACCGCGAAGCTCGTCGAGCGAGAGCTCGCCGCCGTCCACTCTCGGCAGGGTAAACGCGGGCGCCGCCGTTCCGGCTGTGAGGCCCTTCCGGTTCAGGCGGCTGTCGGTCACGGGTCGCAGGCGAAGCGGCGCAGCCTGATTCTCTCCATCTCCACTCTCCGCGAGAGCCAGGATGAGCTCCGCTCCGATGGCGAGCGGGCTCGCGATCAGACCCTGCTCGTCGATCAGATAGGCGGCCGGGACGCCGGGGACGTGGAAGAGGTTCGCGACCTGCGATCCTGGGTCGTACAGCACGTCGTATTTCTCCTCGGCGACCAGATCTCCCGCGCCTGCCTCTCCAGCCACGACAAGCACCGGAACCGGGTGGCGTCGCTCGCCCTCACCCGCCAAGGTCGAGAGTCGGGGAAGAAGCTCGTTGCAGAAGCTACAGGTGTGGTCGAGAAAGACGAGGAGCGTCCTGCGGCCGCGCCAGCTCTCGAGCGCCTTCTCCGTTCCGGTGTGATCGCGCAGGGCGAAGTCGGGGGCCGGCGAGCCGACTGGGAGTCCGCGCTCGACTAGCTGCTCGAGCGAGGGAATGCCGGCCTCGCCGGCCATTCTGGTCTCGAGCGCCTCGAGCCGCAGAAGCAGCCGGCCGCGGCCGAGGAGCAGCCAGTAGGAGAAGAGGCCGAGCACGACCGCGAGGCCCCAGCCGACCGCGAGTGCTACGACCAGAGCGACTGCAGGTCCTCTCGCCGGGCTCCGCGGGCCATGAGGTCGGAGTCTGCGTGCAGGTCCGGTGCCCTGTCAAGGACGACGATGATGCCGCCATGAGAACCATCGCGCTCGACGATCGGGGCTCGTTCGCATGGGTCGTCGGCGACCGGCTCGAGCGCTCATCGTGCGCCCTGTCACTGAACAGCGGCTGCGTCGTCGTCGACCCCGTCGACATTCCCGAGCTCGATGTCGCACTCGAGCAACTCGGCCGCGTCGTCGGTGTCGTGACGCTTCTCGATCGGCATCAGCGCGATTCGGCGGCAGTTGCCGAGCGCCACGGGGCGCCGCGCCTCGTGCCCACGGCTCTTGGCGGTAGCGGCATCGAGCTCGACGGCCTCGAGGTTCGGACGGTGACAGCGCGGCGCGGCTGGCGCGAGACGCTCCTCTGGCTACCCGCGCGGCGAGTTCTCGTGTGCCCCGAGACGTTGGGCACCGCGAGGTACTTCCTCGCCAGGCGCGACGACTCGCTCGGAGTGCATCCGTTCAGGCGTCTGTTCTTCCCCCACGCGGCGTTCGCCGGACTCGAGCCTCGTGCAATCGCCGCCGGTCACGGGCCCCCGGTCACGGATGGCGCAGAGGATGCGCTTCGGGAGGTGCTCGCTCGGGTCAAGCGAGATGCTCCGCGCGCCTGGCTCCGCCTGGCGCCCACGTTCTTCAGCGGAAGCTAGGCCAGGAAGAAGAGGTGCTCGTCGAGCGGCGTACGTTCCTTCACGGGAGGAGCGCCGCGCGCCAGGCCAAGATGGATCAGGCCGAGTACGCGCTCTCCGTCCGGGATCCCGATGGCTACGCGGCCGGCCGGAGTACGGAGAACCGCGGGCGTCCGCCAGTAGGACGCGAGCCCACGAGCGTGGGCTGCGAGCAGGACAGCGTAGATCGCCGCCGCCGCAGCGCAGACGTCCTCCTCGTCGGTCTGCTGCGCCCCGGTCAGGTACGCGGAGGCAGCGACGAGTGTCGGAGCACGGTCGAGCTTGGGCGCTTCCGCTGGGCCGGCAGCCTCCTTCAGCCGCGTGAGCGACTCGGGGCCGAGCACGCGGAACCGCCATGGTTGGGTGAGATGGTGATTCGGCGCGAACCGCGCGTAGTCGAAGAGCTCCTCGATCGTCTCCCGAGGCACGGGCTCAGGCGCGAACGACTTGTGCGTCTGTCGCGTGCGAATGGCCTCGAGGACGTCCATCAGGTCAGACGAGCTGGCCCATGAGCTCGATCGAGGCGAGATCCTCGTGGTCGAGGTGCTGGAGGAAGACCCGCTCAACACCCGCCTCCGCCAGCTCTCCGAGGTGTGCGCGAGCCTCCTCGACGGTGCCGATGATCCAGCTGTTCGACCTCGAGAGGAGAGAGTCCGCCAGCATGCGCTCTCCGCCGACCCGCTCGAGCACCCGGTCGATCCGCGCGCTGACCTCCGCTTCGTCATCCCCGAGCACGCAGCCGGTCATGAGCGAGAAGGTCAGCGTCGCAGGGTCGCGGCCCTGGCTCTCGCAGACCTTGCTCACGAATTCGCGCCGCTCCGCCGCGGCGGCCGGCGAGACGTACGCAGTGTTGTACTCGTCGGCGAAACGCACGGCTGGCTCGACGGTGCGCCGGAGGGCCATGCCGCCCACGATGATGGGCGGCCGAGGTTGCTGGACGGGCCTCGGCAAGGCACGAAGACGCTCCGTCGAATAGAAGCGACCCGAGAAGTCGACTTCCTCCTCGGTCAGCTGGAGATGGATCAGCTCGAGCTGCTCCGCGAACAGGTCGAGACGGCCTGACCGGTCGGAAAACTCGAAGCCGTACGCCTGATGCTCTCGCTCGTTCCAGCCGGCGCCGAGGCCGATCTCGACGCGCCCACCGGAGATGTGGTCGACGGTGGTTGCGACCTTGGCCAGCTCGGACGGATGACGGAACGTCGCCGGCGAGACCATCGTCCCGAGCCGGATGCGCTCGGTCACGGCGGCGAGCCCCGCGAGCGTCGCCCAGGCGTCGAGCGACCCGCGGCCCTCCCCTCCCATCAGGGACAGATAGTGGTCGGAGCGGAAGAGACCTTCGAGCCCGTGACGCTCGCACGCGTCCGCAAGCGCGCGCCACTGCTGCCAGGTCACGCCCTCCTGCCCCTCGATCATCAGACAGATCCGCACCTGGCCATCTTGAACGATGGCGGCGTGAACAGTGTGGAGAACGGCTGAGGCCCCGCTATGCGGGGCCTCAGGAGAGATCGCCCGTGTCGTCTGTGCTCAGCCGATGACGAAGTTCGTCAGGCTCGTCGCGGTACCGCCCGGTGTCGTCACCACGATCTTCCCGCTGCTCGCGAAGAACGACGGAACCGTGAACCTGACCTGCGTGTTCGACAGGACGGTGAACGAGCACGACCTGCCGTTGAGCGTGACCTTCGTCGTGCCGGTCAGCGAGTTCCCGGTCACCGTCACCGAGCTTCCCTTCTTCCCCTTGGCCGGTGAGAAGGAGTCGAAGCGGGGAACGACCTTGAACGTGGGCGAGCCGGTCACCGTGCCGCCCGAGGCGACCACCTTCAGGGCACCCGTGAGCGCGTTGCTCGGGATCTGCGCCGTGATCTGCGTCGTCGAGTCGACGTTGTAGCTCGAGATCGCGATCGATCCGATCGAGACGGACGTGACGCCGGTGTAGTTCGTCCCGGTGAGAACAACGGTCGCGGTGCCTGCAAGGCCGTTGGACGGCGAGAAGGAGCCGATCGTCGGCGCCGTACCAGAGGGAGGAGGCGGCGGTGGCGGAGGCGACGGTGGGGGCGGCGACGCCGAGCCGTAGCTCAGTAGACACGCGTTGCCGGCATTCGAGTACTCCTGCTGGAGGAAGTAGTGGTTTCCGTTGATCGTCTGGTTGTACTGGCTGCCGTTCGAGCCCGACACCGCGCCGAAGTTCCAGGCGCACTTGTCGGAGCCCTCCCAGCCGTCCGCGTCGTACCAGGCGTTCAGCTGCGGGTCGTTGATCGCCTCCCGGTGCTCGTGGCTCGTGACGTTGAGCGTCGGGTCGGAGTCGTCGCCGTTCGGGTACTGGTGTACGTCGCAGGAGTTCGGATAGGTCGAGTTGACCGTGTACGGCTGGTTCGCGTAGATGAGGCCGCCGGTATAGCCGTGGTAGGCGCAGAAGTCCGTGAACGAGCACGGATTGCTGTTCGACCGTGCACCCGAGTAGAAGCAGCTGCCGACGTTCTTCGGCGTGAACATGAAGAACTGCGTGGTGCCGTTCTTCGTCCAGCCCTTGCTCGAGATGACGTTGTTGATCTCGCTGATGATCTGCGTGTCCGTCAGACATTTGCTGAGGCCCGAGACCGAGCAACCGTTCGCGGGCAAGGCGTTGGTGTCGATCGTCGAGCCGCCGAACGTGGAGTTGTAGGTGATCGGGCCGCTGCTGTCGGAGTACTGGGTCTCGACGGCGTAGACGTTCGAGGTTGCGCCGCTCGCGGCAGCGACGTCAGTGAAGTAGCGGTCGATCAACGTCTTGTAGTTCGCACTGACAGTCTGGCCGCTCGGAATCCAGTAGATGGCGTAGGTCTTGTTCGTCTTCATCACCGGGCCGCCGTGGTACGTGAGAGGACCGTTACCCCCCGGGGCCCCCGCGCGTGTCTTGGCGGCGGAGGCGAGCTCCGAGCCGTGCGCATACACGCTCTTTGCGTAGGTGACGCCGCCGATCCGGCCGACAGGAGTGATCGGCGTCGCGGCTCCAGCAGACTGGAGCGAGGCGGACGCCAGGAGAGCCGCGCTCACAGCGAGCAAGAGGAGGGCGCCGGCGACGAGCGGTGTCTTGGAGCGGTGGAGGAGTGGTGTCATCTCAATCCCTGTTCGAAGAGGACGGGTGATTTGGATTGACTGGGGTATTTCAGCACAACCCAACCTGAGGTGCGGTTAAGAATCGTGACCGCGACGGATGCCACTCCAAGCTACTCGGCGCGCCGGCCGGCGCACATGACTCCCCAAACGAGGGGCCTGAGCCATTCTGCGGGCTAATGTGGCCAGGCTGCGGCGAGCTTCCGGCGGCTCTCGTCCAGGTGCTCGGGCATCACCTTCACGTCCGCGAGCACCGGCATGAAGTTCGTGTCTCCGGCCCACCGTGGCACCACGTGCAGGTGGACGTGGTCGACGACTCCGGCCCCGGCGATCCGACCGAGGTTCCACCCGATATTAAAGCCCTGCGGCGAGAACACCGTCGCCAGCGCCGCCATCCCGCTCGCTGCGAGCCTGTGCAGCTCGAGCGCCTCCGCGTCGTCGAGCTCCTGGAACTCCCCGACGTGCCGGCACGGCGCAACGAGCAGGTGCCCGGAGGCGTATGGGTACCTGTTGAGGAGTACGAGCGCTCGCGCGCCACGGTGCACGACGAGCAACTCCTCGTCCGAACCACTGTCGGCGTGGCAGAAGAAGCAGCCGTCATGCTCGTCCGCCGTCGAAACGTACTCCAGCCGCCAGGGAGCCCAGAGCTGCCTCGTCACGCGCGTGAGCGTATCGCCTTCCGCGGGCGTTGACGGCTTCCCCTCGTGCACACAAACTTCTCCCGCAAGTGGCCATTCCCGACCGGAGCGAGCCGCAGGACACCTTCCCGAAGGGACAGATCCCGTTCCGGATCCGACTCGGGGTGATCGGGCATCGACAGCTCGACGAGGACGATCCACAGCTTGTCGCGGCGGTTCGCACGCAGGTGGCGAGGATCGCCGGCCTGGTCGAGGCGACCGACTTCACCGCCGTCAAGCTCAGCGTCGCGACGGCGCTGGCGGAGGGAGGAGATCGGATCGTCACAAGGGCCGTCCGGGACCACGACCCTGGCGCTCGCATCGAGGTCGTCCTGCCGCTCGAGGACGACGAATACGCCTTCGCGCAGGGGTTCGCGGACGATCCGGCCAGACGGGCCGCCTTCGACGAGCTCGTCGAGCAGGCCTGGTCCAAGCACGTGCTCACAGGCCCGTGGACGAAGGTTGATGCGACCGTCGGCTACGAGGCCGTCGGAAGGCACATCGTCTGGCGGTGCGACATCCTGGTCGCGCTCTGGGACGGCAAGGCTCAGCGCGGGCGGGGAGGGACCGCGCCGACCCTCCTTGCGGCAGCGGAGTTCGGCAAACCCTGCGTCTGGATCCCGAGCGAAGGTGAAGAGGCTGGCCTCGACAACCTGCGCCCCGCCTCCGCCGAGACCTTTCTCGATCATGTGACGGAGCGCGTCGAGGGGAGCCTCGGAGCCGGGTCTCGAGATCTGCTCCGCAAGAAGGGGCTCCCGCACGACACGCTCGGTCCTCTCCGGGAGAGCTTCAAGCGGCTCGACAGCTTCAACCGACGCCACGTGGACGAGGACACCCTGACCCGTCCGACGAGCGTGCCCGGCTGGGCTTCTGCGCCGCACGCTCGCGCCGGAGCGCTCGCTCGCCGGTTTCAGCGGTGGTTCTTCGTCCTGACCTGGTTGATGGCCGCGCTCGCGACCGGAGCAGCATTTTCGCTCGGCCTCGGGCTCTCCTTCTACCCGGAATCGCTTGCGACAGCGATCGCCGAGATCGCCTGCATCGTGCTCCTCTTCTTGACGTTCGCCGTTGTCAAGTTGGCACGATTGCACGAGCGGTGGCTCTCGTGCCGCCTACTCGCCGAGCGGCTCCGAACCGCCGGTTACGTCGCACCAACAGGCTTCGACTCACTTGGGTCGGTAGACCTCCAGGCGGTCTTCGTCGACGAGAGCGCCGCCGACTGGTCGATCCGCGCCTTCGAGGAGATCTGGGAGGCGCGGCCCCGCTCTGGAGAGGAACCGCGAGACCAGCAAGGCGTGCTCGACGAGGTGCACGTCGACCTCCAGCACATACTCGCCGACCGCTGGATCCAGGGCCAGATCGACTACCACGAGGCAAAGCGTGGCGAGCACGCCCGCTACCGCAGGTGGCTGACCTCGCTGATCGTGCTCCTGTTCGCAGGCACGTTCGCCTTCCCGGTCATCCATGCGATCGGCACGGAGAGAAAGTGGGCGATTCTCTGCTCGATCACGCTCCCAATCGCGGGCGCGTCGCTCGGTGCGATCCTGACGGTCCGTCAGCACCATGCGCTCGCCGAGCGCTATCGCCGCATGCGCGGAGACCTGATCGGGGTGCAGACCGCCCTCCTCGACGCGAAGACCCCCTCGCAGCTGCGCGAGGCCGCGTCCGAGGCGGCCAGAGTCGTCGCGAGCGAGGCCGGCGACTGGTTCGGCGCCATGTGGTTCCTCGACGTCGACCATCCCGGCTAGCAGAATCCCGAGCGGAGAGCGACCACGTCCAGGATCTTCATCAGCTACAGACGTTCGGACAGCCGGGCCTGGGTCGGCTGGATCCACGAGCTGCTCAAGAGAGACTTCGCAGACGGCGAGATCTTCCTCGACGTCGACTCGCTCAAGGGAGGAATGCGCTGGGTCGACGCGCTCGACGAGACGCTCAAGCGCTGCAGCGTCCTGATCGCAGTCATTGGCCGCGGCTGGCTCGACGCCGAGGACGAGACGCGACGCGCACGACGGCTGGACGATCCCGACGACCGCGTCCGGCTGGAAGTCGAGGGTGCCATCCGGCGAGGGGTGCCGCTGATTCCGGTGCTGGTCGACGGCGCGTCGACCCCGCCGCGCGACGAACTGCCCGAGTCGCTGCAGACGCTCGTCGACTGGCAGGTAGTTCGATTTTCCGACCACAGCTCGCAGGAGGACGCCGAGACGCTCCGCCAGGCGATCGAACGGGCGCTCGAGACGGCACCCGGGGAAGTGCCGCTCGGCAGTACCTTCGCGGGACACGAGATCGACTCGCTGCTCGGCCGGGGCGGGATGGGCGTCGTCTACAAGGCGCGCGACCTCGACCTCGACCGGATGGACGCGCTCAAGCTGATCACTCCGGTGCTCGCCAGGGACAAGGAGTTCCGGGGACGCTTCGTCCGCGAGTCGAAGACCGCCGCCAGAATCAAGCACCCCAACGTTCTCACCATCTACCGGGCAGGTGAGGAGGCGGGCTTCCTCTACCTGGTCATGCAGCTCGTGGACGGCCCGGACCTCTCCTCGCTGATCGCCGCCGAGGGAGCCTTCGACCCCGAGCGCGCGGTCGCAGTCCTCGTCCCCGTAGCCGGTGCGCTCGAGGCAGCGCACGAGCAGGGGCTCGTCCACCGTGACGTCAAGCCCGGGAACATCCTCGTCGACCGCGAGACCCACGTCTATCTGAGCGACTTCGGCCTCGCCCGCGAGACGACCACCGACACCGGCCTCAGCACCACCGGCCGCTGGCTCGGGACCGCCGACTACGTCTCCCCCGAACAGATCATGGGCGAAGACGTCGACGCCCGCGCCGACATCTACTCGCTCGGCTGCGTGCTCTTCCAGACGCTCACGGGCCGTGTCCCGTACCCAACGGCATCGGACACGGCCAAGCTGGTCGCGCACGCCACCCAGCCGCCGCCGTCCCTTCGCGAGCTCGAGCCCAAGCTGCCGGCCGCACTCGACGACGTCGTCGCCAAGTCGATGGCCCGCAACCCGGCGGATCGCTACCAGACGGCCTCGGAGTTCGCGGCGGCGCTGCAGACGGCCGTCGAGCCACCGAAGCGGGACGCCCCAACCGAGAAGAAGGCCAAGCCGCCCGAGCCCAGGGAGCGACGCAAGCTGCGGATCCCTCTTGGCACCCGCGGCGCGCGCTGGGCGGCCGCGATCGTGGCGCTGCTCGTGTTGGGCGGGATCGGCGCTGCGATCGGACTCCTGACGACGTCCGGGGGCGGCGGCTCCAGCATCGTCAAGCTACCGGCCGCGTCACCCACGAGCAGCGCCACGGCCGCGCCGACCGCGGGCGGAACCCTGGCCGTTTCCACCTCCTCGCTCGACAGCCTGACCGTCTTCGCCCAGCTGTTCGAAGGCCTGACGAGGGTCACCCCTACCGGGAGAGTCGAGCCTGCTCTCGCCACCGCATGGGGGCGAAGCGCCGACGGTTTCACCTGGGAATTTCCTTTGCGGGCCGGCGTCAAGTTCACGGACGGCACGCGTCTCGACGCCCAAACGGTCTGCACCAATATCGACGGGCGCTGGAAGACCTACGCAAACCGCCAGCCGTTCAAGGCGTTCTTCGCCCACGACCCGACGTGCGAGGTTGTCGACTCGAGCACTGTCCGCTTGACACTCCGGGACCGGTTCGACCGTCTGCCCGAGCTGCTCGCGTACCCCATGCTGGGCATCGCGAGCCGCGCCTCGCTCGGCAGGCGGCTCTCCGGCACTGGGCCGTTCCGCGAGGATGACGTGACATCGGACGGCGGCACGATCCTCAAGCGCAACCCCGGCTATTGGGGGCCGAGGCCCTATCTCGACGAGCTGAGATTCAAGCTCATCGCATCCCCCGATACCGCAGCGCAGGCGATGCTCACCGGAGAATTCGACGTTCTTCCCCAGGTCGCTGCTGCTCAGGCCACGACGCTCCGGGGCAAGGATGGCATCGTCCTGCTTCGGCGCCCGAACCGCGGCTCCCTCGCCGGCGTGGTTCCGCCCCCGCCCGGACCGCGGACGGTCGCGATCCGCAGCCGCGTCAAGGGGTTCCGTCCAGGCGCCTTCGGGTGGGACAGCTTCGCCTCCGTCTGGGTTACGCCCTAGAGGTGGGTCTCCTCGACGAAGCACACGCCCGTCTTCGTGCCGGTCGCTGCCGTCGCACCCTCCCAGAACGTCGGCAGGATCGTGCTGTGGACGAGCTGGTCCGTGACGATCGACCGCAGTCTGAGAGTGAGGCGCTCCGACGGAACACTCAGCGTCCAGTCGAGGGGCCAGCGGCGGCCGGCCTTCCGTAGTGCCCGCTGCCCCGGTGTGGCTCTGAAGACCGTCACGCGCCGGGTCGTGCCATCGGCCCGCACGAATGTGCCCTCGCGGAAGGCCGTGAGCGGCTTCCCCGTCAGGACATCCCGGAAGCCGTACAGCATCAGCTCGGTCCGGTCGTCGAACCGGCACGAGAACCAGTCCCAGAAGAACGCGCGCGGGTCGTTGACGAAGTCACCCCACTGGTGGTCGAGCCAGGCTGTTCCCGAGAAGCGGATCGCAACGCCGTTGCGCATGATCGTGCCGCGTGCCGCCATCCTCGTCGCGGAGTAGTAGGCACTCGTCCCTCCAACCGACTGGCGGATGATGCCGGTGCCGCCGCCATGCAGCACATACGGCTTCTGCGGCACAGCCGTGAGGTCCAGCCCGTAACCGCCGCTCGAGGCGGCGAATTGCCAGGTGTTCGACCCCGGCGTGTAGCGAAGCGCCGCGGCCGGAAGACTCACGTCGAGCGTCGAGGTGCCGACCCGTTTCAACACCACCGTGTCGGTGTGGCCCACGATCGCGCCCGATTCGAGATCGACGACCTGACTCACCGGGAGCACGAAGGCTCCACGCTTGAACAGCGTAAAGAAGACCGTGTACCGGTGCCCGTCCGTGCCGCGTACGAGCCCGGTCGAGTACCACCACTCGATGCTCGCATCGTGACCCGCGTGGTCACGCGGCAGGCTGACAGGCGGGATCGTCCCGCCTCCGGCAGAGCCGACCAGAAGCCCCGAGATCACAACGAGAAGGGCGGGCATCCGGAGGTGTCTGATCGGAGCACTCAGCATGGGCCGAGCCTAGCCGCTTGCCTTCGTCGAGGCTAAAGACGCCGGGACAAGCGCCCTGATTACCGGCCCGGTGACATGGCGCCGTTTCGGCAGCGAGTCGCGGTAACCTCCCGCCCAAGATTTCGTCACTCGTTCAAGCGTTCGAAGAGGGGAGGTTGATGTGGCTGCTCCGGCTATCGACGAGGCGAAGCTCGAGGCGTTCATGGGTCAGGTGGTTACCGATATGGGGGCGATCATTAGTGCTCCGCTGATGGTGATCGGTGAGAAGCTTGGGTTGTACAAGGCAATGGCAGGCGCCGGGCCGTTGACGTCCCAGGAGGTGGCCGAGCGGTCAGGTGCGGCGGAGCGGTCGGTGCGCGAGTGGCTTCGTAATCAGGCGGCCGGTGGCTACGTCGCGTACGACGCCGAGACGGATCGGTACACGCTTCCGGCTGAGCAGGCGTTGGCGTTGGCCGATGAGGAGAGTCCGGCCTACATCCTCGGGATCTTCGAGTCGATTGCCTCGTTCTACGCCGATGAGGACCGGATCCTGGAGACGTTCCGCAGCGGAGAGGGGATGGGCTGGCACGAGCACGACCATCGCCTGTTCAGAGGCACGGAGCGGTTCTTCCGTCCTGGTTACCGGGCCCATCTGGTCGCGGAGTGGATTCCCGCACTCGAGGGCGTGCAGGCGAAGACTCGAGCGCGGTGCCAAGGTCGCCGACATCGGCTGCGGACACGGCGCCTCGACCGTCATCATGGCCGAAGCGTTCCCGAACTCCCAGTTCTTCGGTTTCGACTACCACGACGCGTCGATCGCGCAGGCGCGTGAACGGGCCAGCGGAAGCCGGGGTCGCTGAACGGATCACGTTCGACGTCGCGTCGGCGAAAGACTTCCCCGGGACTGACTACGACCTGGTCTGCGTATTCGACTGCCTCCACGACATGGGCGACCCGGTCGGCGCGGCGACCCACATCCGCGAAACCCTGCGCGAGGATGGCACCTGGATGATCGTCGAGCCCTACGCCAACGACCGTGTCGAAGACAATCTCAACCCCGTCGGCCGCGTCTTCTACGGAGCATCGACTGTCGTTTGCACCCCGGCCTCGCTCGCTCAAGAGGTGGGACTCGCGCTCGGCGCGCAAGCCGGCGAAGCGCAACTCACCGCCGTCATCAAAGAAGGTGGCTTCACCCACGTGCGACGCGCCACCGAAACACCGTTCAACCTCATACTCGAAGCCAAACCGTAACGACGGCGCAGTCGGAGTACGCCGCCGACGCAGCAGCGGCGACCTCGCGGACCCCCGCCTACCGAACCGGTGGCGTATCTTCGTGGCTGATTTACTCTCGATTCTGGAGTTCCTGCCGCGGTATCAGGGGTTCGAATCGAAAGTGCGCGAGAGCTTCGCGCGCCAGCAATTCATGGCGACCATCCGCGCTGAACTCGTCCGCGTCGCGGCTGGAGAAGTGGACATAGAGCTTCCCCACGACCTGCGCCTGACGCAGCAGCACGGGTTCTTACATGCGGGCGTCGTCGCGGCCGCGGTAGACAGCGCCTGCGGTTACGCCGCGCTGACATTGATGGCGGCGGAGGCGGAAGTGCTGACTGTCGAGCTCAAGATCAACTTGCTCGAGCCCGCGTCTGGGCAACGGTTCTTGGCCCGCGGCCGGGTGCTGCGGCCGGGGAGGACACTGACCGTTTGCCACGGCGAGGCTGTAGCAGTGAACGATGGGGCCGAGACGACCGTCGCGACGCTTTTGACGACGATGATGGCCGTCAGCGGCAGCGGTTAGGAACGTTCACCCGACCCGAGAGCCGCCCCGTAGAGCGGCTCTCACCACTCATCGGAACCAGCGAGCCGGCCGCGTTCGTGGTCGCGGTGCTCGAGAACGCGGGACTCGCCGCCGAGTTCCCGGTCCGGGCAGGTCGGGCAGACGTTCTGAGTGGGCCGCGGTCGGCGAGGGAGACAAGCTTTCCGCGGCCCTTAATGGTCAAGCTAGCCTGCCGTTGTAAGAACAGGCTAAAGAACCGCACTGTGGCTGTCCTCGCCGCGGGTTACTCCGACTCCCGGCCGCTAGGCTCGGTGTCGACCCTAGCAGGAAGGATCGCCGTGAGCTTGCTCATCCGTTTCACCCCTCCATCGTTGACAGCAGACCAGTACGACAGTGCTGTACGTCGACTGAACGAGGAGGGCGTCCTCCCGGCTGACGGACTCGATTACGAGATCTGCTTCGGATCAGGCGACGGCCTCAGGATCAGCCAGGTCTGGGACTCGAAGGAGCAGCTCGACGCCTTCGGTGCTCGTCTTATGCCGATCTTGGCGGAGTTGGGCATTAACCCGGGCGAGCCGGAATTGGTCGAGGTACACAACATCATCAGGCGTTAGCGGCCCGCCCCTGGGCTGCTGATCCGAAGCTACTGGTCCCCATCCGGCCTCGACGGTCGGGTGGGGGTGCCACACTCAATCGGCGGGTGCTGGCCGGCCGAAACGGTTTCGACCTGTACGCTGGCAACCCATGGCGTCAGCTACCAACAACCTCCGCGTCGAACTCGAGCGCCTTGGAGCAACCTTCACCAAAGGTCGGCCCGGCTACATCTCAATGACCGATTACGGGCAATCGGTGGCCCTTTCTGGCCCGACGTACGAGGAGCCTCGCCGCTGGTGGCGTGGTGAGTCGTCGGAGGCACTTGAGCTGCTCGCTCCGCTACCCGACGGCGCCGATCTCGACACGATCTGGCAGGCACTGCACGTTGTCGTGTGACCAGCCGGCGACGGGCGCCTAGCGCCACCACAGGCAGCTAGCTTGCGGTCGTCGCGATACCGGCGACCCGTCTTCTGGCTCTGGATGACCGCGCTCGTGCTGGCGCTCGTGATCGGCGACAACCTGCTCTCCCGAGTCGTCTAACCCCTCCGACGGAAGCCGGGCACGCGCAACACAGTGTCGGTGCAGCCGGAAACACGGCGTTCCCGGCGAATGGCAGCTCTACGCGGTAGAGCGCTGAACGCGACAAAGACGGCACCGAGGCAGTCTGGCGGAGGCTCGCTCGCTGGCGGCATATGATCTTCCGGCTGGTTCATCAGCCAACGCGAGCCTTGAACTGGGAGGTCAACATGCCGAAGGCATCGAAGGCAAGTGCGTCGCAGATTCAGCAAGTAGAGGGGATCGTGGACGACCGCTCGGAGGAGCTCGGCGGTTACACGGTCGGTTTCAGCTCCTTCTTGGGAGATATGGATCCCGCGCCGCTCTTTCGGGGGCTTCCTGACGACCGTTGCCAGTCTGCTCATTGGGGATACGTGTTCAAGGGCAAGATCACCTTCCGCTTCGACGATCACGAGGAGACGTACGAGGCGGGAGACGCGTACTACGCGCCCCCGGGACACACACCCGTGCTCTTCGACGGATGCGAGCTGGTCGAGTTCAGCCCCACCGAGGATCTCGCCAGGACGATGGAGGTAATCGCAAAGAATCTCCAGGCTGGCGAACAGGCGTAACGCGAACCGGAAACGGCTCAGGCAATTTCAGAGACAGGCTGACCCCGCTTCTCAGGCTCAACCAAGCGGCGGGGCCGCTCTTTCTACCCCGATCTTCTACCCATCCAGGGGAAACGTCCGCGGATAGGTCCCTCATGGTCGCCGCTGCTGCATCGCCGCTGGTGAACTCGGTACGAAACGACGAACCCGGCTTGCTCGTCGCCGACTCGCTCGCGGCCTAGCAGTAGAGGGACAACCCGGCTCCTACGGGTGGTTCACGCGCGCCGCCTCGGCTTCGGTTTCGGTTTGGGCTTGACCGTGACCGAGAACGAGCGGCTGACCTTCACACCATTGACGGTCTCGCTGATCGAGCCCGCGAACGTGTCGCCTGCTGTGCCAGCAGGAAGCCTCCAGGTACAGACCGCCCGCCCCGACGAACCCGTCGACCGGCCGACCGTCGCCAATGGTTCGCCAGCCAGCTTGCCAATACACGACAACGAACCCCGAACAGCCCTGCCTGTCGTCTTCTCCTTCACCGTGAACGACACCGAGAACAACCTGCCAGCAGTCGCCCTCCCAAAACTCGCCGCCGTCGACGACAGCTTCAGCTTCGCCGGAGGTGGCGGTGGTGGAGGCGGAGGCGGAGGCGGAGGAGCCGACACGACAATGTCACGCGTCGCCGACGCTGTGGCCCCCGAATCATCCGTCACTGTCAACTTCGCCTGAAACGTCCCCGCCGACCCGTACAAATGGCCCGGATTCGCCCCGGTCGCGGTCGCACCATCACCGAACACCCACGAATACGAGGCGATCGACCCATCAGGATCACTCGACCCCGACCCATCAAAAATCACATTCAACGGCGCCACACCCGACGACGGAGACGCATTCAACGACGCAACCGGCGGCTTGTTCTCGATCCGACGCACCTTGTGGCTTCCCGTGTCGCCGACGTAGAGGTTGCCGTTCGCGTCGAGTGCAAGTCCCCAAGGCGCGTTCACCTGGGCCGACCCGGCCGGCCCGCCGTCGCCGGCGGATCCCGCAGCTCCGGTACCGGCGATCGTCGTGATGGTTCCCGCGGTCACCTTGCGCACGCGGTTGTTGTTCTCGTCGGCGATGTACAGGTTTCCGGCTGCGTCGATGACCACCCCTCGAGGCAGATTCAGCTGCGCCGACGTCGCCTGACCCCCATCACCGGAGAACCCAGCCGTGCCGGTCCCCGCGACGGTGGTGATGTTGCCGTCCGGCGTTACCTTCCGGACCCTGTGATTGTTCGAGTCCCCGATGTACAGGTTTCCTTGCCCGTCGAGGAAGACGCTTCGAGGCCCGTTCAGCTGCGCCGAGGTCGCCTGCCCGCCGTCACCCGAGAAGCCGGCCGTGCCATTGCCGGCGAGCGTCGTGATGATGCCGTTCGTCACCTTGCGGATCCGGTTGTTCCCGGTGTCGGCGATGTACAGGGTTCCTTGCCCGTCAACGAAGACACCCCGAGGCAAATTCACCTGCGCCGAGGTGGCCTGGCCGCCGTCGCCCGAATAACCCTGGGTTCCGTTGCCGGCCACAGTCGTGATGGTTCCTGCCGTGCTGACCTCCCGGATCCGGTTGTTGACCTCGTCGGAGAAATACAAATTGCCCTGAGAATCCAGCGCGACACCGGCCGGGCCGTTGACCTGGGCGGAGGTCGCTTGCCCGCCGTCGCCGGAGTAACCCGGCGTTCCGGTTCCCGCGACGGTCGAGATGTTTCCGCCGCTTATCTTGCGCACCTTGTGGTTCAGGTCGTCGCCGATGTAGACATTGCCTTGTGGGTCGATCGCGATCCCGAGCGGATCGTTGAGCTGAGCCGAGGTCGCCTGCCCTCCGTCACCTGCCGCTCCAGCTGTTCCGGTGCCGGCGATCGTCGTGATCGTGTCAGCACCCGACACCCCCAACGCGGCCGGCGCGGCAAACGCGCCCACGACCGCTACCAACAACCCGATGCGGATCCACGAACGCATGCGTGCCCCCTCCGACTCGATGCCCCGTGGTATCACGGGCCCACTGGACACGTCAAGAAAGGCGGCGCGAGCCGTACACGTCTAGCTAGAGGCTTGAACCCGGAGCGAGGATCAGCGATCGACGCGGGCTGGTACCGGGAACGGTTTCACGGACGCTCTGGCCCAGGCCGGGGTGGAGGGACGGGTTCGTACCTTCCACGACATGCGCCACACGGCGCTCACCAACCTCGCCCTCACCCCGCAGGCGTCCGAGTTGGTTCTGATGGCGACCGCGGGCACCGCTCGTTCGCGACGACGAAGCGGTACCTCCAGCTCGCCGGCCGTGTCTTCCCGGAAGCAGCGGCAGGGCTCGAAGACAGACTGGTCGGGGGTAGAAAGTTCTACCCATCTGAGGTGATCTCAGCGAATCTCAACCGCGTAACCATGCGGTTGCAGAGGTCGACTGACCCCGCTTCCTAAAAGAAGCGCTTGTAGCGGAAGAACCCGAGCAGGCCGACGATCGTCGCGGCCATGATTCCGACGACCGCCCAGAACGCATCGCTCGTCTCGAAGCCGGGAAAGTGCGTGTTCATGCCGAAGATGCCGGTGATCAGCGTCAACGGCAGCAGGACGACGCTGAAGATCGTGAGCACGCGCAGGATGTCGTTCTGGCGATGCGAGATGACCGACTCGTTCGTCGACTCGAGCCCCTCGACGACTTCCTTGTAGTTGTCGAGCAGGTCCCAGATCCGCTCCGCCGCGTCGACGATGTCGTCGAAGTAGACCTCGAGCTCCTCGGGCAAGAACCTGCGCGTGTGCCGCTCGAGCACCCGCAGTGTCGCGCGCTCGGGCTTGATGATCTTGCGGTAGGAGATGATCTCCTGCTTCACGTTCGAGATGTCGCGGACGACCTCTTCGGAGCGCCCTTCGAACATCTCGTCCTCGATCGTGTCGAGCTTGTGCCCGATCTTGTCCAGAATCGGGAAGCAGTAGTCGAAGAGGTCGTCGAGGACGTGGTAGAGCAGATAGCCGGAGCCCTTCTCGAACAGGCTCCGCCGAAGCTCGGCGTCCTCGGAGCAGCGCTGAAAGAGCCTTGTAACGGGCAGAAGCTCGACCGCGGGCAGCGTGACGAGATAGCCGTCTCCGATGAAGAGGTCGAGCTCGCCTGCGTTCAGGCGCTGAACGGTCTTGTCGTAGACCGGCAGATGGAGGACGACGAAGAGGTACTCAGGATACTCGTCGATCTTCGGGCGCTGGCGCTTCGAGAGCACATCCTCGAGATCCAGGGGATGCCACCCGAAGCGGGCCGAGAGCGCCGAGGCATCATCCGAGGACGGCGCCGCGAGGTGGACCCAGGTTAGCCCGTTGGCGTCGAGCTCAGCGAGCCGCGGCTCGGGGCGCGCAGAGACGACCTCGGCCTGGGGCCGCGGGCGGCGTCGGGTCCGCTGGATCCGGGGCAGGCTCGGCATGGGTACTCGAGGGGTCGTCCGTCCGTGGCGCCATGACTCGCATTGTACTCGCCTCGGGCGACTTCTAGGTCGCCGAGACCGGGGTGCGCCGTGCATGCGGCGGAAGTGCCGGCTCCAGCACGAGCGCGGCCAACCCGCTCAGGCAGCAGAGTGCGGATGCCGCGACCCATGTCCCGTGCGGGGTCAGCTCGAGCGCGAAACCACCGATCGACGGCCCGAGCACGAAGCCGACCTGCCATGACAGCGCGGAGAGCGCCATGTACCTGCCGAGCAGCCTGGGATCGGCCAGATCGGCTACGAGCGGCGCCTGCACGCTTCCGTGCAGGCATTCACCGATGCCGAAGACCGCCACCGCGAATGCGAGCATGGCGGTGGCCGAGACGCCCGTCAGCCAGACGCCTGCAATCGGGACGAGCAGCCACGCGCCTCCCCAGACGAGGCCGAGCAACGCGAGCGAGCGCATCCGTCTTCGTCCCTGGACGAGCTTCGCAACCGGGAGCTGGGCGACGACGATGACGAGGGTGTTGACGAGGAAGACGATTCCGAGCGCCCCCTCGTTGACGCCGGCATTGTTCTTCGCGTAGACAGGGAGCAGGTCGAATCCGGCAAATCCCGAGAAGATGAACATGGTGTTGACGACGAGAACCCCCATGAAAGCCCGGTCGCGCGCCACCGCTCGATAGCCGCCTGAGCTCCGGGCCCCACTGGCGGCGAGGACGTGGTTCTCAGGCGCCGGCTCTGGCACGAGTGCCAGCAACACGACGAGGTAGACGAGGAACGTCAATCCGTCGATGACGAACAGGAGCTCGAAGCTGCTCGGCCGTGACGCCGTGGCGACCAGCCCTCCGACGAGGGCTCCGAGACCGATCCCGAAGTTCATCACCACCCGCTGCATCGCGAAGGCCGGGGTCCGGCGCTCCGGTGTTGTGAACGCGGCGATGAGCGTCGACTGAGATGGCCAGAAGAGCGCGTTTCCGACGCCGCTCAACGCCATTGCCAGGAAGCCCTGCCAGGGATGGCGGACGAGTGCGATGCTCGAGTACCCGAGCGCGAGGACGACGAGAGCGACAGCGAGCATTCGCCGGCCACCGACCCGATCGACCAGAGTGCCGCCGATCGGCCCGGCCACGAGGCTCACAGCGCCGTTCGTCCCCAGGATCAGCCCGGCAGTGCCGAGGTCGATCCCGCGGACGTTGTGCAGGTAGATGAACGTGAAGGGGAGGACGATTCCGTTCCCGAACGCGTTTGCGAGCCCGCCGAGCTGCAGAACCTGCACCTCGCGCGGGAGCCGCGGGTTGAGGCTCCGGACGTAACGTTCGATCCTCGACCGCACCGGGCCGATTAGACCAGACCTCGCAGGCACTACTCTTGGCGCGTGGGCACCACGCTCGAGCAGCTCCAGCTCGCCGCGCGGAACCACGGCATGCCGCTCGAGCCGCGCTGGAACGTGGGCGGCTACGTCAACAACACCGTCCAGCCGTGATCCGTAGGTCGGCCGCGTCCGCCCGCCTCTATGCCACCACCGCGCGTCATGTCGCTCCGCGCGGAGGGCTCTCCCTCGGAGCGCGGCTCGGCCCCCCGGACGAGCGGCTCGTGTTCGTGGTCGGATCACCGCGGTCCGGCACGACCATGCTCGCAACGGCGATCGCGACTCCCCTGGGCTTCGTCGACCTCGGCGAGGTCGCGCCGCTCAAGGCTCTCGTGCCGGAACTCGTGCTCCTTCCCGAGCAGGAGGCTGCCGATCGTCTTCGCCGCGTCCTCGAGCGCGTACGGATCCTGTCCCTCGTTCGTGGCCTACGAGCCGTCGAGCAGACACCCGAGGTGGCGTATCTCGTCCGGCCGGCCCTGCTCGCCTATCCCCAGGCCGTGGTCGTCCACATCGTCCGCGACGGCCGCGACGTCGTCTGCTCGCTGCTCGAGCGCGGTTGGTTGAGGGCCGAGCGAGTCGGCCGGGACGACGCTCGTCTCCCGTACGGCGCCGGCGCCCGCTTCTGGGTCGAGCCGGAGCGAGCTCAGGAGTTCGAGCAGGCAAGCGATGCCACCAGGGCTGCGTGGGCCTGGCGGCGGTACGTCGAGGCCGCACGCTCACACCTAGGTGCGACGCTCGAGATCCGCTACGAGGAGCTCGTCGCCGACCCGGCAGCGGCAGCCGAGCAGATCGCCGCCCACATCGACGCCGACGTCCCCCCACTCGTCCAGGCGCTGGCCGTGGCGCACGGGAGTTCGGTCGGCCGCTGGCGCCGCGATCTGACAGCGGAACAGCTCGAAGACGTCGACCGCGAGGCGGGCCGACTCCTCGTTCAGCTGGGCTACGACCAAGGAGGGGAACCGCGGGGAAACCATGGGTTCCTCGGCGAGTGATGCGCCTGGCAGGATTCGAACGGCCCTGCTAATCGCCGTTTTTCCCGGCCGGGGTCGTGCCCTCGAGATCCGCCACCGCTCGTTCGTCTCATCCATGTCAGCCCAGCGGAGGCTTTCAAGCTCGCCGACACGCATCCCCGTGGCCTCGAGCACGAGCAGCGGCAGCCGGTAGCGGGCTGGCAGCGATCCGTACACGGCCTCGATGTGCGTCGCGGTAGGCGGGTTCATCTCCTCCCGCTCCTCACAGCCCGCTCGCAGTCGAGATTCCCCTCCCCGAAGTTTCTTCAGGCGCAACCCCATACGGGGAGGGGCACGCAGAGAAGGCCGGACCCGGCGGCTATGGCCGCAGAGGAGATTTTGTCCACCACTCTGCTACCTCTTGTGATTTGCCGTCAGTCAGAGGCGCCACCGGACCCGGCACCGCAGCATACGTCGCGGGTTGTTACGGCTCACGCTAACCACCGAATCTTGGAGTCGTCTGAAAGTAGGGCCGCGGAAAGGCTTGTCTCCCTCGCCGACCGCGGCCCGCTACGTGACGGCGTTGAGCGTCCGCCAGACTGCCTCGGTGCCGGCATCGTCGGGGAGCGTGGTAAAGCAGCTCGAGCGCCTGCGATCGCGGCCCGTGCCAGGAGCGGCGCGGGGTCAGACGACGTTGTACGGGTGGTCGCCGAGCGCCTCGGGTAGCGCGGCGAATAGACAGGTGAGGAGGATCATTACTAGGAACGCGGCGGCTACGAGTTGGACTCGGATCTTCTGCTGCGGGCTGATCCTGGCGGGCCGCTTCGTGAAATGAGCGATCGATCCGTACGGCGTGTGCCAGTGTGAGCGTGGGACGTGGGGGGACTGGACGACCGTGACCTCGGTCGCGGCGACGAAGTCGAGCGCGGCGCGCTGCACGTGGCTCTCGGCGTAGCAGTCGTGGAGCACCACATGGCCGCCGGGTGCAAGGCGCGGAAAGAACGCGTTGAGATCGGCAAGACAGCCATTGTACGAGTGGTCTCCGTCGATGAACAGCAGGTCGTAGTCGCCGATCTGCTCAAAGTCATCGTGGTGTGAGTCGCCGACGATTAACCCCACGTTCTCCCCGAGTCGATTGTCCGTGAGATGGCGCTGCAGTCGCTCGTCGTCTTGCGGCTCCAGGTCGATCGACCAGATCGGCACCTCTCGGTTCGCACACGCGAGCAGGAAGGTGCTGCCGCCGTGAAACCGGCCTATCTCGACGATCCCGAGCCGGGCGCGTTGGGCGCAGAAGTACAGGTATTCGGCTTCCCAAGGGTCGAGCCTAATGAAGTCGGGCGGGAGTCTGGATCCCGCCGGAGGTGAATAGGCGCGCTTGTTCGTCGTCTCGATCCGGCCGAGCAGGAATCGCGCAGCGAGCAGAATCCGACTCTCGGCCCCCGCCGGGACGAGCAGCAGGTGCTTCGTCCGGCACGAGCCCCCGTACTCCTCGTAGAACTTCGAGAAGCTCAGACCGGGGAGGTTCGTCTCCAAGGCTTCCCGCCCTTCGTGTCTTCGTTCTAGCCCCAACACGACAACGACCAGCGTAGCGACCGGCCGGCCAGAGTTCGACCCCCACGCCCCGGCTCCTTGCTGGTTCGGCCCCTAGAAAGCCTCCACGCGGGGTCTGCACCGCACGAGCTTCCGTGGCACCTCCGGCACACCTGACCCGCTCAACCATGCGGTTTTGGCTTGGCTGTGCGAGCCGGAATGCGCCTGGCAGGATTCGAACCTGCGACCTTGCGCTCCGGAGGCGCACGCTCTATCCCCTGAGCTACAGGCGCGTTCGTTCGCGACCTAGTCTAGCGCCGGGCTCGCAGCGCTCCATCCACGGTCGTCCACGCACCGAAGGTGCAGTGGGAGGCGGAGATTAGGGTAGTGAGGTGGAAGTCACGGCCCGCATCGTCCACCTGCCGCTCGCCGAGACCTTCCGCATCGCCCGCGAGACCCAGGAGGTGGCGGAGGTGGTCGAGGTCACTCTCCGGCATGATGGCGTCATCGGGTACGGGGAGGCAGCGCCGATCGCCCGCTACGAGCAGTCCGCCGAATCGGCACTGTCGTACATCGAGGGGCTCACCGGCGAGCTTGGCGACGATCCCTGGGCCCTCGACGACATCCACGATCGTCTTCCGCGGCATGAGCCGGCAGCCCGCTCGGCGATCGATGCAGCGCTCCACGACCTCTGCGCCAAGCTCGCCGGCGTTCCCGTCTGGAAGCTGCTCGGGCTCCGCCGTCAGGGCCCGCCGACGTCGTGGACGATCGGGCTCGGCGATCCCGACACCATGGCCCGGAAGGCCGAACGGGACGCACCTCGCTTCCGACGCCTCAAGCTCAAGCTCGGCGGCCGCGACGGACTCGACCTCGAGCGCGTTCGAGCGGTGCGCAGCGTGACGGCTCTTCCGCTCCAGGTCGACGTGAACGAGTACTGGTCTCCCGCCGAGGCGCTCAACGCGCTTCCTCAGCTTGCCGCACTCGGCGTCGAGTACTGCGAGCAGCCTCTGCCCGCCGGCGACTCCGGCGGCACCGAGCTCAGGCGGGCATCCGCGATCCCGATCTACGTCGACGAGGACTGCCACACGCTCGCCGACGTCGCCCGCTGCGCCGAGATCGCGCACGGCGTCACGATCAAGCTGGCCAAGTCGGGAGGGATCCGGGAGGCCGTTCGCATGACGCATGCGGCCCGTGCCCTCGGTCTCGAGGTCATGCTCGGCTGCATGGTCGAGTCGGGTCTGGGGATCGCCGCCGGCGCGCAGATCGCCAGCCTCTGCGACCACGTCGACCTCGACGGCAACCTCCTGATCCGTGAGGACCCGTGGCCGGGTATCGAGCTGGTCGACGGAGTACAGACACCGTCTTTCGAGCCAGGCCTCGGTGTCAGACACCGAGACGACGGCTGATCGAGACGTGGCGGAGAAGCGCTACCTGATCCTCGCCGAGGGGTACTCGAGCGACCCGCACTACGGGAAGACAGCGCGCGGGATCATCCGCTACGGCCACGTGCCCGTCGTCTGCATGCTCGACTCGGAGCGAGCGGGGGAGGTTCAGGATGGGATCCCGATCGTCGGGTCGGTCGACGAGTCGCTCCGCTTCGAGCCGACGACGGCGATCGTCGGCGTTGCGACATCGGGAGGCCGCTTCCCGCCCGAGTGGCGCTCGCTGCTCCGGAGCTGCATCGGCGAGGGTCTCGACGTCGAGAGCGGCCTGCACGAGTTCATGGCCGACGATCCCGAGCTGGCCGACCTCGCACGGCGCCACGGCGTCGAGCTGCGCGATCTGCGCAGGCCGCCGACCGACCTCAACGTTCCGCACGGCGAGAACCTGCGCGTCCCGGCGCGGATCGTGCTCACCGTCGGCTCCGACTGCGCAATCGGAAAGATGACCGTGGCGCTCGAGCTCGCCCGCGAGGCACATGCGCGTGGTCTGAAGTCCATCTTCGTCCCGACCGGACAGACGGGCATGGCGATCGCGGGCTGGGGAATCGCCGTCGACGCGGTCGTGTCGGACTTCGTCGCCGGAGCTTCCGAGAGGCTGGTCGTCGAGGGGGTGAGGCGTGGGGGAGACCTCCTCTTCGTCGAAGGCCAGGGCTCGATCACGCATCCGGCCTACTCGGGCGTCACCCTCGGGCTCGTCCATGGCTCGGCGCCACACGCGTTCGTGCTCTGTCACCTGGCCGGCTCGAATGAGCACGAGGGCTTTCCGGGGCATCCGCTCACGAGTCTCCCGGAGCTCGTCGACCTCCACGAGCGAATCTCGCTCCGTGCCCGGCCGGCGACGGTCGCCGCGGTGGCGCTCAACACGCGGCTTCTCGACGATGACGCGGCGCGGGAAGCGATCGACGCGGCGGCGGCCGAGACCGGCCTTCCGGCCGCCGACCCGGTTCGCTTCGGCGCCGGGCCGCTGCTCGACGCGGTGCTCGCGGCTCTTCCACCTCGCCGCCCTTGACACGAACACGCGTTCGCTCTACTCTACCGAACACATGTTCGTTCGGATCGCCATCCTCGCCTCGGTAGTCGCCTTCGGAGTGGCCGTGGCCGCGCGGCAGTCGACCGGCGCCGGCCCGGAGCACGTCTACCTCGTGAAGCCCGGAGACACACTGTGGTCGATCGCCACGACCCACTACGGCGGAGACCCGCGCGAGGCCGTCTGGAAGATCGAGAAGCGAAATCATCTGGCGAGCGCAACCATCCAGCCGGGCGACCGGCTCGCGCTCCCGGGTGGATAGCCGGGTCTACGACGCGCTGCCGGCGTGCCGCATCCACACGTACCCGCGTGGCTGATTGGCGTTGAACGCCGCCTCCTCCGCCGTGGTGGCGCGCTCGAACCCGGCGCCCCGGTAGCACGCGATGGCCGCGCGGTTGAGCGGGACGACCCGCAGCCAGATGGCCGCAAAGCCGCGGCGCTCCGCCTCACTGACCAGGAGCGACACAAACCGCCTGCCGATGCCCTGACCGCGACGGTGAGGCGCGACGATGATGCGCGCGAGCTCCGCCTCCTGCTCCGCGTGATCCTCCCAGACCTCACCGTAGGCGCACACCGCATCGCCGACGAGACCCACACACGGCACGACCCCGAGCTCGTCGTGCCACGTCGCGAAGACCGACCGGTCGAGGCTGCCCTCGTCGAGCGACGCCCAGTCGTCCGCCTCTCGGGCAGATCGCACCCAGCCGACGACGAAGTCGGCGTACGCGTCCTCGAAATCGGCCAGCTCGACGTCCACCGCAGGTCCTGGTTCGCACGCAGGAGTATTCCGGTTTGCAATCACGGTCGCCACACATCCGTCCCTACAATCGGTCGGTGGATCTCGATCTCGTCTTCCTCGGCACAGCCGGCTCGATGCCAACGGCCTTCAGAGCACCGCCGGCGCTGCTCGTCCGCCGAGGTGGCGAGCGGATGCTCTTCGACTGCGGCGAGGGGACGCAGCGGCAACTGCTCGTCTCGTCGATCGGCCTCGTCGACCTGTCCGAGATCTTCCTCACCCACTACCACGCCGACCACTATCTCGGACTTCCGGGGATGCTCAAGACGTTCTCGCTCCGGGGCCGCGAAGAGCCGATCAAGGTGTTCGGTCCGCCCGGTCTCCGCGACCTGTTCGGAGACCTGCGCCGGATCTTCGGACGCCTGACGTACCCCTACGAGCTGATCGAGCTCCGACCGGGCGACCGGCTTCAGCGAGACGGCTACGCACTCGACGTGTTCCCGGTGCTGCACGGCGCCTCGGCGGTTGGCTACGCGATCGTCGAGGAGGACCGGCCGGGGCGATTCGACGTCGAGACCGCCAACGCGCTAGGTGTTCCCGCCGGCGCCGAGCGTGGCCTGCTCCAGCGCGGCGAGGCGGTGACGCTCGGAGACGGGCGTACCGTGACGTCCGATCAGGTGCTGGGATCGCCGCGGCGGGGCCGCAAGGTCGCGATCACCGGCGATACCGGACCATCGTCCGAGGTGATCGAGGCGGTGCGCGGAGCCGATCTGCTCGTTCACGAGGCGACGTTCCTCGAGGACGAGCGCGATCGCGCGCGCGAAACGATGCATTCCACCGCGCTCGACGCCGCCGCGATCGCGCGGGACGCGGACGTGGGGCTGCTCGCGCTCGTCCACCTATCGAGTCGCTATCTCGGCCGGGACGCTGCTCTCGAGGCGCGATCGATCTTCCCGACCGCGGTAGTGCCGAAGGACTTCGATACCATCGAGGTCGGGTTCGAGGAGCGGGGAGGCCCGAAGCTCGTGAAGGGCGGAGCACTGCATCGTCGAGACCACGATCGTTCGATTGAAGAGGTCGTCCATGACTGAGTTGGTTCAGGTAGCCCTCGCGGAGGACATCACCGAGGCCGAGGAGATCCAGGAGATCCTGCGTCTGGCGGGAATCGAGTCGCAGCTCCAGACCGCCGTCGAGCACCATCCGACCTCGACCGAGGACGCACCTCAAAAGATCCTCGTCTCGGAATCGTCCCTCGATGCCGCGCAGCATGCGATCGAAGCGATGACCGACCCGGACGAGATCTCGGCCGACTGACGCGACAGCGACTCGCGGTGACCACGCCGGACTTCGGTCGCCTCGCGCAATCGTACGACCGGATCCGTCCGGTCGACGACAACTGGTGGCAGGTGTTCGACCTCGTCGTCGCCGAAGCCGATCTGCGCGGCCAGCGTGTCCTCGACGTTGGATGCGGAACGGGACGCCTGTGCGCGGCGCTCCACGAGCGGGGAATCGCGCGGGCGTGGGGGATCGACGCCTCGGCCGCGATGCTTGCCGTCGCCCGCACGAACGCGCCCGGAGCAGGCTTCAAGCAAGGCGCCGCCGAGGATCTCCCCTTCAAAGGTCGCTGGTTCGACAGAGCCGTGATGTGGCTCTCCGTCCACCTGATCGACCGACCCCGGTCCTTCGCCGAGATTCGCAAGGTCCTCGCCCCCGGCGGCGTGGTCGCGGTCGTCACCTTCGATCCCGGGCACTTCGACACCTTCTGGCTCAACCGATTCTTCCCGACGATGGAGGCGATCGACCGCGAGCGCTTTCCCGACGAGGCTGTGCTCCGCCGCGAGCTGGGAGAGGTCGGGTTCGGCGACGTCAGAGCCGTCGGACTGAGCCAGGTCGGCTGGCTGACGCGCGACCAAGCCCTGGAGCGGATCCACGGGCGCCACATCTCCACGTTCGATCTGATCTCGGAGGACGAGATCAGGGAGGGAACGGCTCAGGCCGAGCGGGAGCTGCCCGGGAAGGTCGAGTACACGCTCGAGTGGCTGCTCGTGCTCGCCGACACGACCGGCAACGCCTCGGCGACGTAGCTATCGTCGCCGCGCATGCGCCGTCCACTGCTCGCCGTTCTCGTGTTGATCGCCCTCCTCGTGGCCGGCTCGGGCCATGCGGCCACCCGTACCTACTCGACGGGAACGATCCACGCACCGATCCCTGACGGCGGAACCGTCGAGCGTTCGATCGCGGTGTCAGACACCGGTCCTGTATCGCACGTCGACGTGGCTGTGCGGATCGCACATCCGCGGGACTCGGATCTGACTCTCACCCTCGTCAGCCCGCGCGGAACGGAGGTGCCGTTGAGCGTTCGCCGCGGGGGGGATGGCGCGAGCTATGGCTCCGGCGCCCACGGCTGTCACGGGCAACTCGCCGTGTTCGAGGACGGGTGGGGCTCGCTTGCGGCGGCCAAGGCACCGCTCGTCGGGGCGTTCTCGCCGGAGCGGCCACTCTCTCGCCTGAGCGGCGAGGAGGCGCGCGGCCGTTGGACGCTTCGCGTCGCCGACGACGCGCCCGGTGCGGCGGGAACACTCTTCTGCTGGCAGCTCGACCTGAGTCGGAATGTCGTCGAGCACGTCTCGGCACGAAGCGGTGCCGTGTCGGCGGATCTCTCGTACCGGGAGTCGAACTTCGCCTACCGCGACGTCCACGTCACGGTCCGCCGTGCCGGCCGGATCGCCCTCTCGGCGCCGCTCTCCCGGTTCGCCTGTAAGAGCTGCCCGTCGTCCGGCTTCAACGCCGTGGCCGGCGACCCGCTCACGATCAGGGACCTCGACGGCGACGGCGAGCCCGAGGTGCTCGTCGACGTCTACACAGGCGGAGCCCACTGCTGTCTGTACACGGCCATCCTCCGCCACCTGGACGGCACGTATCGCGGGAGCGTCGCGTTCTGGGGCAACCCCGGGTACAGCCTCGAACGGCTGGACGAGCGGCCAGGCGTCGAGCTGGTCAGCTCCGACGACAGCTTCGCCTACGCGTTCACCTCGTACGCCGCCTCGGCGGAGCCTGTCCAGATCTGGCGGTACGAGCGCGGCAAGCTCTCGGACATCACGTCCGGGTTCCCGTCGATCGTCCGTCGCGATGCCGACGATCTCTGGCGCGAGTACCTGGACGTGCGCCAACAGCATCAGGACGTACGCGGCGTGCTGGCCGCATGGCTCGCTGACGAGTACCGGCTCGGGCTGGCCGACGAGGGCTGGAAGAAGGTCGAGGCCGCGCAGGCCCGCGGCGAGCTGAGCGCACCGCGCGTCGACCCGCTCTGGCCAGCCGGGCGGAAGTACCTGGACACGCTGCGCCGGTTCCTGGTCAAGCGCGGCTACACGAGGGTGGTCCCGGGGAAGTCTTGACGCGAATGTCAAACGCCTGGGATCGGAACATTCAGGTGGTTTTACCGACACAGCATCGGGCCCGGCCGGGTCGTGGCCGGGCCCGATGCGATTTCCGCGTTGCTTCTAGGGAGTTGCGGTCGCGACCTGGACGAGCCGGTCGCCGCGGACGCCGGCGAGGGTCGGGTCGCCTTGACGGTACGCCTTCACGAAGAACTGGACGTTGGACCCGTTCTTCAGCGGCCAGTCGGACCGTGGCTGGATGTTGTAGGTGATCCAGCCGTCGGTGCCGGTGGGCGCGTCGGTCGGCGTCGACGACAGGAGCGGTGTCGAGCGGATGTAGACGAGCGCCCCGCGCACGACGTGGTTTTTGGTGTCGATGACCTTGATCCTCACCTGGAAGGGCACGTCGCGGGAGGTGATGG
Organism: uncultured Actinomycetes bacterium; assembly: GCA_963736045.1. GTDB lineage: Bacteria > Actinomycetota > Thermoleophilia > Gaiellales > Gaiellaceae > PALSA-612. The sequence continues at coordinate 351,746 of CAVTNK010000004.1, forward strand.
GGTTCGGGGTGAACTTCACGTCGTCGACGATCAGCCGATCCTCTTTCCCCAAAGCCGTAACCGGGACCGACTTCTCGCCGTTCGGAAGCGTGATGATCTCATCGCCGCTGGTCTGCGCGACGACGACGGCCGTGGGATCCGAGAGCCCGGCAGTCTGCCCGTCGCTGTTCTTGGCGACTACCTTGACTCGGACGCGCTTGCCGACGTCACCCTTGGCGACCGTGTACTTCTTGCCCGTGTAGCCGTTGTTGGAGCAGCTCGTCTCCGTGCAGGCCTGCCAGTGGATCGTGAGGTTGATCGGCTGCGTTCCCTGCCAGCTTCCCGGCGACGCCGTGAGCTGCTGGCCGACGATCGCGGACCCGAAGATCTCGGGCGGCGCCGTTTCGTTCGGTACACCCGGGCCGGCTGGAACCACGCTCGTGGCGTTCGCCGTCGCCTTCGCCTTGCCGTCCGAGTTCGAGGCCGTTACCTCGAGGCGGAGCGTGTGCCCGGCGTCAGCCGACACGACCGTGTATGTCTCGCCGGTGGCGTTCGTGATCTTCTTGCAGTCGCCCCCGTTGTCGTTGCAGCGGAGCCACTGATAGCCGTACTTGGTCGGATTCCCGCTCCAACCGCCCTTGTTACTGCTCAGCTCGGTGCCGACTTTCATCGGGTACACGTAGAGGATGGAGGGCTCTTTCGTGTTCGTCGGGGCAGCCTGGCTCCTCCCGACAGCGCTCGACGCAGCCAGCAACGCCGCCACACCTCCCAGCGCGATGAGCGCAGCGGGCAGGACGAACTTGCGTTTGCGATGCATGTCTCACCTTTCACTCGACGGTCTGGAAAACGTAGCGCACGTCTGCGCGGCATCGAGTTGAAGTCCGCCGTGCCGTCCAGGGAATGCGCCGATCGGCGGCTCCTGGGCAGATGGTCAAGCCCGACGAGTCGCCCTCCGGGACCTTGACATGGGACGATAGCCACCGACTCTCGAGCGTCGCTCAGTCCCACTCGCCGCGGTCTTGTCCGGTCGGCCGGGTAGAGTGCCCGAAACACGCACCCCTTTAACCCGGTCCGGAGAGGCCGGAAAGGAGTCGGATGACCAACCCTGCACAGGCGCTCGCCGGTGAGCGGGAGCTGCTGGACGCAGAAGCGCTGCAGCGCACCCTCCACCGCATCGCCCACGAGATCATCGAGGGGAACGCCGATCTCGAGCGCCTCGCGCTCATCGGCATCCACACGCGCGGCGTGTTCCTGGCGCAGCGGCTCCGGAACCTGATCGAGGAGTTCGCAGGCGCCCGCGTCGCCCTCGGCACGGTCGACATCACCTTCTACCGAGACGACGTCCAGGTTCGTGGTCGTGAGGCGCCGCTCCACCCGCAGCCGCTCGTCCGCGCGACGCGCTTCGACTTCCCGCTCGAGGGAATGACGTGCGTCCTGGTCGATGACGTTCTCTACACCGGGCGCACGATCAGAGCAGCCATCGAGGCTCTCTTCGACTACGGCCGCCCCGCCCGCGTACAGCTCGCAGTGATCTGCGACCGCGGTCATCGCGAGCTCCCGATCCGTCCCGACTACGTCGGCAAGAACCTGCCCACCGCACGCTCCGAGCGGGTGCAGGTGCAGCTGATCGAGGTCGACGAGGTCGACCAGGTCCTGCTCATCCCGGCACCCGAGGAGGACAGGTAATGCCCCAGATCAAGGTCATGCGGGAGGATCTCCCGCCCGCCCAGCCGCCGAGACGGCACCTGTTGTCGATCGAGGACTTGACCCGGGACGACGTCGAGCGGCTGCTCTCGACGGCCCGGGCTTTCGATCAGGCGACCCAGCGCGAGCTGAAGAAGCTGCCGACGCTCCGGGGACGGACGGTGGTCACGCTTTTCTTCGAATCGTCGACGCGGACGTCGTCGAGCTTCGAGCTCGCCGCCAAGCGTCTGTCCGCAGACGTCATGTCCGTCAAGGCCTCCGGGTCGTCGGTCGACAAGGGCGAGTCGCTGAAGGACACGGCGCTGACCCTCGATGCCTACGGCCCCGACGTGATCGTGATCCGGCACCCGTCGATCGGCGCTCCGCAGCTCGTTGCGTCGGTAACCGGAGCGCACGTGGTCAACGCGGGCGACGGCAAGCACCAGCATCCGACCCAGGCGCTCCTCGACCTCTACGCGATCCAGGAGGAGCTCGGGCAGATCGACGGCGTGCACGTCGCGATCGTCGGAGACGTTCTCCACTCGCGCGTGGCCCGCTCGGACATCCAGGCGCTCGTCATGTGCGGCGCGCGCGTCACTCTCGTCGGCCCGCCGACGCTGATCCCGCGGGGGATCGAGGCGATGGGCTGCGAGGTGCGAACGGACATCGACGCGATTCAGGCCGCCGACGTCGTCTACGTCCTGCGCATGCAGCGCGAGCGGATGGAGGAGGGCGCGAACTACGTGCCCAGCCTCCGCGAGTACAGCGCGCGCTGGGGTGTCACTCCCGAACGGCTCCGGCCCGGCCAGAAGGTGATGCATCCGGGGCCGATGAACCGGGGCGTCGAGATCGACCCGCGCGTCGCAGACGCGGCCGAGTCGCTGATCGAGGCGCAGGTGCGGGCCGGGCTCGTCGTCCGCATGGCCGTCCTCTACGACCTGCTCACCCACGGACCGGTCGCGGTCGAGTCCGAAGCGGCGATGGAGGTGGCTTGATGCTGTTCGTCAAGGACGCCCCGGGAGAGAGCCTCGTCGTCAGGGGCGCGCGCGTTCTCGACCCGGCTCAGGGAGTCGACGACGTCGTCGACGTGCGCGTCGACAGCGGCGTGATCTCGCAGATCGGCGCCGGGCTCGACACGAACGACCACCGCGTCGTCGACGGCGCCGGGCTGGTGCTCGCGCCCGCGTTCGTCGACCCGCACGTGCACCTCCGGACGCCGGGCCGCGAGGACGAGGAGACGATCGCCTCGGGCACGCGAGCGGCCGCGGCCGGCGGCTACTGCGCCATCCTGGCAATGCCCAACACGGAGCCGGTCGTCGACTCTGCTGCCGTCCTGTCCTCGCTCGTCGAGCAGGCGCGGGCCGAGGCCGAGGTCCCGGTCGGGTTCCTCGCCGCGATCTCGAAGGCCGAGGCGGGGGCCGAGTTGACCGAGATGGCCGAGCTCGCGGAAGCAGGAGCCGCCGGCTTCACCGACGACGGCCGCCCGGTCGTCGTCACCGGGCCTCATGCGTCGGGCGCTCCAGTACAGCCCGGTCGCCGGGCGTGTGGTCGCCGTCCACTGCGAGGAGCTCTCGCTCTCGCGTGGGGGGCACATGCACGAGGGCGTCGTCTCGGCCGAGCTCGGCTTCGCCGGCTACCCGTCGGTGGGGGAGAGCGTGATGGTCGAGCGCGACCTCGCTCTCGCCTCGTTCGAGGACCAGCCGCTTCACCTGCTCCACCTGTCCGCCCGCGAGTCGGTCGACGCGCTCTCGCGCGCTCAGATGGCGGGCGTCAGGGCGACGGCCGAGGTGACGCCGCACCATCTCTGCCTCACCGACGAGGCCGTGCGGTCGCTCGACGCCAACGTCAAGATGAACCCGCCGCTCCGGGCCGACACCGACCGCAAGGCGCTGGTGGACGGCCTTCGCGACGGGACGATCTGCGCGGTCGCGACCGACCACGCGCCCCACGCGCGGCACGAGAAGGACGTCCCCTTCGAGGAGGCGCCGTTCGGCGTCACGGGGCTCGAAACCGCGTTCGCCGCGCTGAACACGTACCTCGTCGGCCCGGGGCTCGTCTCGCTCGAGATCCTGCTCGAGCGCATGTCGGCCGGCGCTGCGCGCGCCTACGGGCTCGAGGCGCCGCGGATCGCGGTCGGCGCGCCCGGCCAACTTCGTCCTGCTCGACACCGAGTCGGCCTGGCGCGTGACCGAGGACGGCTTCCGCTCACGCTCGGTCAACTCGTGGCTCCTCGGGCAGACGCTGAAGGGTCAGGTTCGGCTCACGATCGCAGCCGGCCGCGTGGTCCACGAGCAATGAGCGGCGCGCTCGTGCTCGAAGACGGGGAGGTGTTCGCCGGCGAGTCGGTGGGCGCCGAGGGAATCGCGTACGGCGAGGCTGTCTTCGCGACGGCGATGACCGGCTACCAGGAGCTGGTCACCGATCCAAGCTACGCCTGTCAGATCCTCTCCTTCACGGCACCCATGATCGGCAATTACGGTGTCGCCGAGAGCCGGTCCGAGTCGGACCGCATTCACGTTGCCGGCGTCGTCATGCGCGAGGCCCGGGGACCCGACTGGACAGGCTGGCTTGCCGGGAACGGTCTTCCGGCCCTGTCCAGCATCGACACGCGGTCCCTGGTCATGCATCTGCGCGATCGAGGCTCGATGCGCGCCGCGATCTGCTCGAGCATTGCCGACGTCGAGGAGACGATCGCCGGCATCCGTGCGCAGCCGTCCATGCAGGGCCAGCCTCTCGCCGCCGGTGTCTCCACGCCGGAGCCCTACCTCTTCAGCGATTCGGGCACAGCCCGCGTCGCGGTCGTCGACTACGGCTGCAAGCGCTCGATCCTCCGCCGGCTCGCCAGGGCGGGCGCCTCGGTCGCCGTCTATCCGCACGACGTCGACGCAGACGAACTGGTCGCCTACGACGGCGTCCTCCTCTCGAACGGCCCCGGCGACCCGGAGCCTCTCCGCGACGAGATCGCAACACTTTGCAACGTGGTCGGGCGGGTGCCGGTGTTCGGGATCTGCCTCGGCCACCAGTTGCTCGCGCTCGCGGCCGGGCACGAGACGTTCAAGCTCCCCTTCGGCCACCGCGGGGCCAACCATCCTGTCGTCGAGCGGCGCTCGGGACGAGTGCTGGTCACGAGCCAGAACCATGGGTTCGCCGTGAAGCCGAGCGAGGCACGCGAGGCTACCCACGTCTCGCTCTACGACGGCACCGTCGAGGGCCTCGACTACCCGGAGCTCACGAGCACGGTCGGTCCAGTTCCACCCGGAGGCCGGCCCAGGGCCACACGATGCGTGGCCGCTGCTCGAGAACTGGGTCGAGGAGCTTTGTGCCGCGGCGTAGCGACATCCACTCGGTCCTGCTGATCGGCTCCGGCCCGATCGTGATCGGGCAGGCGTGCGAGTTCGACTACGCCGGCTGCCAGGCGCTCAAGGTGCTGCGCGAGGACGGCTTCCGCACGATCGTCGTCAACTCGAACCCGGCGACGATCATGACCGACCCCGGCTTCGCCGACCGCACCTATCTCGAGCCACTCGACCTCGAAGGAGTCGCCGCCGTGCTCGAGCGGGAGCGTCCGGACGCCGTGCTCTCGACGATGGGCGGACAGACGGCGCTCAACCTCGCGCGCGAGCTGGCCGAGGCGGATCTCCTGTTCAGCTCCGAGCTGATCGGCGCGCCGCTCGACGTGATCCAGCGGGCCGAGGACCGGGAGCTCTTCCGCGAGGCGGTTCGGAGCGTCGGCCTGCACGTTCCCGACTCGCGCATCGTCACGTCGCCCGACCAGCTCGAAGGCGTGGCGCTTCCGGCCGTCGTGCGCCCGGCCTTCACGCTCGGAGGGCACGGCGGCGGCTTCGTCTCGACGCGAGATCGAGCTTCTCCGACAGGTCGAGCGCGGCCTCTCGGAAAGCCCGATCGGCCAGGTGCTGGTCGAGGAGTCCGTCCGTGGCTGGGACGAGTTCGAGCTCGAGGTCGTGCGCGACTCGAAAGACAACGTCGTGATCGTCTGCTCGATCGAGAACCTCGACCCGATGGGCGTCCACACCGGCGACTCCGTCACCGTCGCGCCGCAGATGACGCTGTCCGACGAGGCCTACCAGGAGCTTCGCGACGCGGCAATCGCCATCATCCGCGCGGTCGGCGTGGAGTGCGGCGGCTCGAATATCCAGTTCGCCCGCGACCGCACGACGGGGGAGATCCGCGTGATCGAGATGAACCCCCGCGTCTCCCGCTCGTCGGCCCTGGCCTCGAAGGCCACCGGTTATCCGATTGCGAAGGTGGCGGCCAAGCTCGCCGTCGGCTACACGCTCGACGAGATCCCGAACGACCTCACGGGCACGACACCCGCCAGCTTCGAGCCGACACTCGACTACGTGGTCGTCAAGTTCCCGCGGTTCGCGTTCGAGAAGTTTCCCGGCGCCGACACCACGCTCGGCACGCAGATGAAGTCCGTCGGCGAGTCGATGGGCATCGGGCGCACGTTCGCCGAGGCGTTCGCGAAGGCCAGGAGAGGGCTCGAGGTCGACCCGGAGTGGCGGCCCGAGAACCTGCACCCGTGGTTCGCACGCGAACTCGAGGCCCCGCTGCCGGAAGGTCGGACCGTCTATCGCAGGGTCGACTCGGTCGCGGGCGAGGTCGAGAGCAAGAGCAACTACTTCTACTCGACGAGAGGCGAGCGAGACGAGGTTCCCGACAAGGGGGAGAAGCCGGTCGCGGTCATCCTCGGCTCGGGGCCGAACCGGATCGGCCAGGGAATCGAATTCGACTACTGCTGCGTTCACGCGGCCCAGTCGTTTCGGGCCCTCGGCTACGAGAGCGTGATGGTCAACTGCAACCCGGAGACGGTCTCGACCGACTACGACACCTCGGACCGGCTGTATTTCGAGCCGCTCGACGAGGAGGCGGTGCTCGCAGTCCTCGAGCGGGAGCAGCCGGTCGGCGTTGCGATCCAGTTCGGAGGGCAGACGCCACTCAAGCTCGCCAGAGCGATCGAGGGAGCCGGCTACCGGATCCTCGGAACGCCCTTTGACGCCGTCGACCTCGCCGAGGACCGCGAGCGCTTCGGCTCGCTGCTGCAGGATCTCGACATCCGCTGCCCGGAGTGGGGGATCGCCGCAACCGGTGACGAGGCTGTCGCGGTCGCGGAGCAGATCGGCTACCCCGTGCTCGTCAGGCCCTCGTACGTCCTCGGCGGACGCGCGATGCGCGTCTGCTACGGGGCAGATCAGGTCCGCTCCTCGTTCGCCAACCTCCACGCCGGGCAGACGCTGGTCGACCGCTTCCTGGAGGGTGCGCTCGAGATCGACGTCGATGCGCTGTGCGACGGCGAGGAGACCTACGTCGCGGCCGTCATGGAGCACGTCGAGGAGGCAGGCGTGCACTCCGGAGACTCCTCGTGCGTTCTCCCGGCCCCGTCACTCCCAGCCGATCGTGAGGACGAGATCCGCGACATCGTCTCCCGACTCGCCGCCGCGCTCGGAGTCGTCGGGCTGATCAACGTGCAACTCGCCGTCGTCGGGGGAGCCGTGTTCGTGCTGGAGGCGAATCCGCGTGCCTCTCGCACGGTTCCGTTTGCCAGCAAGGCGATCGGAGTCAATCTTGTCGAGGCCGCCTGTAGCCTGATGGCCGGCGCTCGGCTCTCCGCGCTCTCTCTGCCGCGGCGCCATCGTGTTCGCCGAGGCCCTGTCTCCGTCAAGGCCGCCGTGCTCCCGTTCGCCCGCTTCCCCGGCAGCGATCCTGTGCTCGGCCCGGAGATGCGCGCGACGGGCGAGGTGATGGCGTTCGCGCCTGACTTCCCGAGCGCGTTTGCGAAGGCCGAGCGCGCCGCCGGCCGTCCACTCCCCACAACGGGCACGGCCTTTCTCTCCGTCAGGGACGCCGACAAGCAGGCCCTCATTCCGATCGCCGCGAAGCTCGCTGACCTCGGCTTCCGCCTCGTCGCGACGGCCGGCACCAGCCACGCGCTTGCCGGGGCGGGAATCGACGTCGTCCCGCTCGCCAAGCTGTTCGAAGCCGGCGAGGAGCCAACGGTTGTCGACCTCATCCGCCGGCGGCGCTGCGACCTCGTCGTGAACACCCCTCAGGGCTCGGAGGCGCGAAGCGACGGCTACCGGATCCGCGAGGCTGCGCTCGTCGCCCGCGTTCCCTGCGTCACTACCCTGGCCGGCGCAGCGGCCGCGGCCGAGGCGATCGCGAACGCGCGTGCCGAGGCGACCCGCTCGCTCCAGGAGCGCCATGCGACGGCGGCAAGCGCTTAGGGTCGTCTCGGTGGAGCCCGTCGGGCTCTACACCCTTCTTCGGGTGCAGCGCGGCCACCTCGACCCGGGCGCACCGGGACAGTTCTTCATGCTCTCGCCCCCGGGTCGTCTGCTGCCGCGACCGATGAGCCTCTGCTTGGCCCCGCCCGGCGAGCTCGGATTCCTGATCGACCCGGTCGGGCCGGGGACGCACGCGCTCTGCTCGCTGGAGCGAGGAGACGAGATCGGCGTGTTCGGCCCGCTCGGCAAAGGCTTCTCGCTGAACGTCGTCCGACCGCTCCTTGTCGGTGGCGGCATCGGCATTGCGCCGCTTCCCTTTCTCGCCGAAACGCTTGGCTCTCCGCCGGTGGTGCTCGGCTTCCGGACCGCGCCCCACGCCGAGGCCGCCGCGCTCATGCCGGGCGCCGAGGTCGTCGTCGACCCAACCCTTGTAACAGACTGTTGCTTGGACGGTTTCGACGTCCTCGCCTGTGGCCCCGAGCCCATGCTCCAGGCGGTTGCTTCGCTCTGCCCCGACGCGCAACTCGCGTGGGAGGCGCCCATGGCATGCGGGTACGGGGCCTGCTACGGCTGCGCAGTCGAGATCGACGGGGGCTGGCAGCGGCTCTGTGTCGAGGGTCCCGTTCTCTCTCACACGTCCTTGCAACAGACTGTTACAAGAGCTGCCGAGGCAACGCACGCATGATCCTCAACGCCTCCGGTTGCCTCGACGCGCTGACGGCCCCGGAGGTCGCACTCAGACTCGACGCCTTCGTCACCAAGACGGTGACCCCACTGCCGCGTGCCGGGAACGACCCCGTCCGGATTGCCGAGACCGACTGCGGGATGCTCAACTCGATCGGGCTCCAGAATCCCGGGCGCGAGCGGTTCCTCGCCGACGTGCTACCGCGTCTTCGCGAGCTCGGACTGCCGCTCTGGGTCTCCGTGGGGGGCTTCTCTGCCGAGGACTACGCGGAGACATGCGCGGCCCTCGACGACGTCACGATCGAGCTCAACCTCTCGTGCCCGAACGTCGACGAGGCGCCCGAGGCCGCTGCCGAGATCGTCGCGGCCTGCCGCGAGGCGACATCGCTCCCGCTCTACGCGAAGCTCTCGGCGGCGGTGCCCGACGTCGCCGAGCTCGCGACCGCTGTCCAGGCGGCCGGGGCGGACGGTCTCTCGCTCGTCAACACACTCCGCGGGATGGCCCTCGACCGAGATCTGCGCCCGGTGCTGGGCCGCGGGACCGGTGGGATGTCGGGACCAGCGCTCAGGCCCGTCGCGCTCGCCGCCGTGTTCGCCGCCTACGCCGCGACCGGGCTACCGATCGTAGGGATGGGCGGCGTCTCGAACGGTCGGGACGCGCTCGAGCTGGTGGCCGCGGGCGCACGCGCCGTCGCGCTCGGCACGATCCTCTTCTCGGATCCCGACGCGCCGGAGCGGGTCCGGCGCGAGCTCGACGACGAACTCAAATTGCTCGGACTCGACTCGCTCGAGACTGCCCTCGGCGTCGCCCACGAGGGTCCGGTCACGATGCCGCCGCGTGTTCGCGTGGCTATGCGCGACAGCTAATCCGGCTTGTTCGATTTGACGACTCTGGGGTGTTAGTATCGTCGCCCCAGCCGATGGCCGCATCCAAGACTCAGAGCCAGGCGCCGTCCCGCTCGCTCGACCAGCGGATGGACGCGCTCCGGCGAGCAAACGACATCCGTGTCAAGCGCGCGCAGCTGAAGAAGGATCTGAAGCTCGGCCAACTCCGGATCGACGAGATCCTCCGCGATCCCCCCGAGTACGTCTCGACCGCCAAGGTCCTCGACATGCTGATGGCGGTGCCGAAATTCGGCCAGGTGAAGGCAAAGCGGTACCTCAACCAGTGCCGCATCAGCGAGTCGAAGACGGTGGGCGGTCTCTCCGATCGGCAGCGAACCGAGCTGATTGGTCTCTTCAAGCGGTAGTCGAAGCGCTCGGGTCGAGGGTCCCACGCTTCTCAAGCTGCTCCGACGCGTCACGGGGATCGGCCAGTCGCATCGGGCGAGCTCGAACGGTCGCCTCCCTGTCATCGTCATCACCGGACCGTCCGGCGCGGGAAAGGGCACGCTGATCAGGGCGCTGCTCGAGCGCTTGCCCGAGCTGGAGCTCGCAGTCTCTGCCACGACAAGGCTGCAGCGGCGCGGCGAGGAGGACGGGCGCGACTACTACTTCCTCGCGGTCGGCGACTTCGCGCACCGCGTGGCGAAGGGGGACTTCCTCGAGCACGTCAGCTACGTCTCGGGGCAGCGATACGGCACGCTGCGCTCCGAGGTCGATCGAATCGGGCGCGCAGGTCACGTCTGCGTGCTCGAGCTCGAGACTGAAGGCGCGCTGAACGTCGCCGAGGAGCTACCCGGCGCCGTCACGATCTTCGTGACTGCCCCGCTGGCCGAGCTCGAGCGCCGACTCCGCGAGCGCGCCACGGAGAGCGCCGGCGAGATCGGTGAGCGGCTCGACCTTGCCGAGAGTCAGCTCCATCAAGCAGCTCTCTTCGACCACGTCGTCGAAAACGACGACCTCGACCGCGCCGTCGACGAGCTCGACCGCATCGTCTCCCGTGCCATGGCCGGCGTCGGTACCATGGAACCGTGATCCAGCCACGTATCGACAAGCTCTTCGGAAACACCGACTGCCGCTACGCCCTCGTCATCGTCGCAGCCAAGCGGGCCCGGCAGATCAACAACTACCACCATCAGCTCGGTGAGGGAACGTTCGAGGAGCTTCCGCCGCTCGTGGAGTCTCGCTCCAAGAACTACCTGACCATGGCCCTCGAGGAGATCGCCGAGGGCAAGATCACGTACGAGTACACGAGCAACTAGCTCGACACGGATTCGCCTCCGCTTGCTGCGCGGGGCACAATCCGGTCATGGCTCGTGTGATCCTCGGAGTGACGGGTGGTATCGCCGCCTACAAGGCGTGTGAGCTCTGCCGCCTGCTCGTCAGGGCCGGGCACGAGGTCACTCCGATCCTCACGCCCGGCGCGGAGGCCTTTGTCGCGGGCCAGACATTCGAGGCGCTCGCCCGACGCGAGAGCCCGTCGGAGCTCTATCCCCACCTCCTCGATGCTGACCTGCTTGTCGTCGCGCCGCTGTCGGCGAACACGATGGCGAAGCTCGCCCACGGCATCGCCGACAACGTCCTGACCCAGACGGCGCTCGCCTTTCCTGGCCGCGTGCTGGTGGCGCCGGCGATGAACGTCCTGATGTGGGAGCACGAGGCTACGCAGGCGAACGCTGCCCTTCTCGCCGGGCGGAGGGTCGAGCTGATCGGCCCCGACGAGGGCGAGCTTGCCGAGGGCGAGACCGGCCTCGGGCGTATGACCGAGCCTCAGCGGATCTTCACCCGCTGCCAGACGTTGCTCGGCGTCAGCGGGAAGATGCAGGGGAGGCGAGTGCTCGTCTCTGCAGGCGGCACACGGGAGCCGGTCGACGCCGTCCGCTTCGTCGGCAACCGTTCGTCGGGACGCATGGGCGTCGCTGTCGCCGAGGAGGCTCGACGACGAGGTGCAGACGTCACGCTGCTCGCCGCGAACGTCGCGGTCCGGATCCCGCGCGGTATCGCAGTCATCGACACGCCAACCGCAGCTGACATGGCTCGAGAGGCTTTCGCCCGCCGGGACGCCACCGACATCGTCGTGATGACCGCCGCGGTGGCGGACTACCGCCCGTCCGAGCGGCACGACGGCAAGCGTCCGAAGGACAGCGCGGGGTGGTCGCTCGAGCTCGAGCCAACGCAGGACATCCTGCGCGAGCTCGGAGCGGCACGTCGAGACGGCCAGATCCTGGTCGGCTTTGCCGCGGACACCGGCCCGCACGCGCTCGAGCGAGCCCGGGAGAAACTCGCGGCGAAGCGCGTCGACCTGATCGTCTTCAACGACGTCGCCACGCCAGGCGTCGGGTTCGACGCGCGCGACAACGAGGTCGTGATCGTCTCGACCGACGGTGAGAGCCTTGTCCCGAGAGCGCCGAAGGAGACGATTGCAGCCGTCGTCCTCGACGCGGTGGAATCCCTGCTGCCCTGATGGAGGCCGCGTCGCGGGAGTCGAGATCGGCCCGACCCAAGACTTGACGCACCCGCTTGACTTTGATCACGGAGCCCTACCTGAGGAAGCCATGACCGACGTCTACAACGACTTTCAGGAGGGCCGCAGACGCCTGCGCAGGGGCCAGGCCGCTCAGGCCACCGTGCCGCTCGAAAAGGCAAGGCGGCACGAGCCCGACAAGGCATCGATTCGCGAGACTCTCGGCATCGCCTACTTCCGCCTCGGCCGCTACGACGAGGCTGCCGCCGAGTTCCAGGCGGCTCTCGACCTCTCACCGGTCGACGACTACGCGCACTACGCCCTCGGCCGCTGCCTCGAGAAGCTCGGGAGAATGAGCGAGGCCAACGGTCACTACAAGCTGGCGTGCTCGCTGCGTCCTGGCCAGCGGACGTACGAGGCGCGAGTCCTCGACCTCGATTAGCGAGCTCGCGCGGCTAGCGAACAGGCCTCCCGGACTGCGCTACGACGAGCCAGGTGCCGCCGAACTCGACGATGTTCTGGCAGAGGATCTGTCCCGGGCTGCGGTCGCCGACGTAGTAGTAGAGCGGCCGCCCCGCGTAGGTCGCCTGGAGCTTGCCGTCTCGCCGCCTCGTCGTTCCGAGCAGCACCCGCTTGAGACCCGCGGCGACAGCCAGCTTCCCACGGACGATGTAAGGCGGCCACGCGGCGGCGCAGGCGCCGTAGCACGCGCTGCTGGCAGCCGGGTCGCGCGTGAAGGCGTAGAGCGCGAAGCCGCGGCCGTCGAACAGGATCTTGCCGAAGCGAGAGCGCTTCACCTGGAGCGTTGGGTTCGTCGACGAGGTGGACGCAGGGACACCGCCCGCAGCGAGCGCCACCAGCGTGAGGCCGACGAGCAATGCGGCTCGAATGCTCATGCGGCGGACGGTACCCGGCTCCCTGCGGAGGCGCCATTACGAGTTCGTTTCGTGGTAGAGAACCCTCGTGCGCACAGCGATGCAACGCGTTTCGAGTGCCGGCGTCACGGTTGGCAGGAGCCGCATCGCCGAGATAGGCCCCGGTCTCTGCCTTCTCCTCGGGATCGCCGTCGGGGACGACGAGGAGGTCGCAGAACGTCTTGCCGGTCGGGTGGCGCGCCTGCGCGTGTTCGAGAACGAGGACGGCAAGTTCGACCTCAGCCTGCTCGACACCGGCGGTGAGGCGCTCGTCGTCAGCCAGTTCACGCTGATCGCGGATAGCAAACGCCAGAAGGGAACTCGCCCGGACTTCTCGAAAGCGGCGCGACCGGAGGTCGCGGAGCCGTTGTACGAGCGGTTCTGCGATGCTCTCCGCGATCTCGGCGTGCCTGTTCAGACAGGGGTCTTCGGTGCGAGGATGGCGGTCGAGCTTGTCAACGACGGGCCTGTGACGATCATCCTCGACGTGGAAGGGCGACTCTGATGGATCTGGACGAACGGCAGTTGCGCGACTTCGCGGAGCGCTACACCGAGGCCTGGTGCAGCGGCGACCCCGCGCGTGTGGCGGAGCACTACAGGATCGACGGCTCCCTCACGATCAACGGCGGCACGCCGTCGGTCGGGCCGACCGCGATCACGGCTGCCGCGAAGGCGTTCATGGATGCCTTTCCGGACATGCGAGTCATCCTCGACGGTGTTCAGGTTCGAGAAGGCGGCGGTGAGTACCACTGGACCCTCGTCGGCACCAACACGGGTCCCGGTGGGACCGGCAATCGCGTCCGGATCAGCGGCTTCGAGGAGTGGGAGATCGCGGACGGTCTGATCGCCGCGTCGCAGGGGCACTACGACCAGGCCGAATACGACCGGCAGGTCGAGCACGACGGAGGCGCCGACGGGCAGTAGTCCAGCCGGTACGCCGACACGGTTCTGCGAGGCGCTCCGCGCGCTCGGCGTTCGGTCCAGACAGGAGTGTTCGGCGCTCGGATGTCGGTCGGGATCGTCAACGACGGACCGGTCACGATCGTCCTGGAAAGCGGGTGAAGTTGCTATCCTCTCGAAACCACATTTCACCGGCTTGGAGAAATGGGCGCGTGGCGCCCTTTTTTTTCGAGGCCATTGTTTCGAGGACACCGTGGCACCGGTTCATGACAAGGAGAGAGAGCTGACGCGGGACATCGCAGGCACCGTAGAACGGCAGCTACCGGGAGTGGAAGTGCTCGCGGTCGAACTGCTGTCTCCGAACCGGTTCTGCGTCTTCATCGACCATCCGGGTGGGGTCGACCATGCGCTGTGCGCGCGGGTCACGGACCTCCTCCGCGGCTACTTGAGCACCTACACGGTGGACGTCTCATCTCCGGGGATCGAGCGTCCCCTCCGCAAGCCGGCCCACTTCCGGAACGCCGTCGGCAGGAAAGTGGCACTGCGGACATCCCAGGCGATCGAGGGCCGAAAGCGGTTCCGAGGTCAGGTGCTTACGGCTGACGACCAATCCCTCAGTCTCGGCGCGGAAGGCGGCGAGCCTGTCTTCATCCCGTACGAGTCGATCGTCCGGGGGAACCTGATCGACGAGGTGACTTCACCATGAGCCGAGAGATCATCGAAGCAGTCCAGACGATCGAGCGCGAGAAGGGGATCGAGGGCGAGACGTTGATCCAGGCGCTTGAGGACGCCCTCCTCGCCGCCTACAAGAAGACGCCGGGTGCGACGCGGCACGCGACGGTCGAGCTCGACCAGGACACAGGGGACTTCCGCGTCTTCTCGATCGAACTGCCGGACGAACTCGAGGAGCGTCTTCTCGACGAGGCACGTGAGCGCGGCGATCGAGGAGCTCGAGGCGCTCGAGATCGAGACCGGCGAGCGCTCGCACGTCTTGATCTCGGATGACGACCTCGACCTCGACTGGACAGGTGTCCCCGACAACCTGATCACCCGTGAGGACGTCACCCCGGACAACTTCGGCCGGATCGCGGCCCAGACGGCGAAACAGGTCATCCTCCAGCGCATCCGCGAGGCCGAGCGCGAGATGATGTACGAGGAGTACGTCGACCGGGTCGGCGAGGTCGTCACCGGCATCGTCCAGCAAGCAGGAGACCGCAACAACGTGTTGATCGACCTCGGGAAGGTCGAGGCGTTGCTGCCGCGCTCCGAGCAGGTCGACGGCGAGCGGTACGAGCAGGGCAGCCGCATCAAGGCCGTGATCACCGAAGTGCGCTCGGGCACGAAGGGTCCGCAGGTGATCCTCTCCCGCCGCGACCCCGAGCTGATCCGGACGCTGTTCGAGCTCGAGGTACCCGAGATCGCCGACGGCCTCGTCGAGATCAAGGCCGTCGCGCGAGAGCCGGGCTACCGGGCCAAGATCGCGGTCGAGTCGCATGCCCAGGGCGTCGACCCCGTGGGGGCCTGCGTCGGGCCACGCGGCTCGCGCGTCCGCATGGTCGTCTCCGAACTCCGCGGCGAGAAGATCGACATCATCCCCTGGAACACCGAGCCGGCCAGGTTCGTCGCCAAGGCGCTCTCGCCGGCCCGCGTCCGCGAGGTCTATATCGACGACGACTCGCGCGACGCGACCGTGATCGTGCCCGACGACCAGCTCGCGCTGGCGATCGGCAAGGAGGGCCTGAACGCCCGTCTCGCCGCCCGCCTCACCGGCTGGAAGATCGACATCAAGTCGGACACAGAGTTCGCGCAGGAGGAGGCCGATGCAGCCTTCGGGGGCGAGGACACGGCGGAGTTCACCGGTCGCTGTGCCGCCATCCTCTCGAACGGCAAGCGCTGCCCGAACACGTCGCTGCCGGGGTCGCGCTTCTGCGGCGTCCAGGCTCACCAGGAGCTTGCCGACCGGGAAGCGCGAGGTGAGGATCTGACTGGAAGCGTCGTTCAGATCGCCGACGCCGACGAGGTCGAGGCAGACGACGAGAGCGAGGAGCCCGTGGCCGTGGCCGTGGAGGACGTCACAGCCGAAGAGGGCCGCGAGGAGGAATCCTCTCCTGCGTAGCCGTGGCCGGCGAGGCTCAGCCCGGTCCGACCCCGCACGTCCCCGTCCGCAGCTGCGCGGGTTGCGGCCGGCGGGCGCCGAAGGCGGAGCTCATTCGCTTCGTCGCGTTCGAAGGCTCGCTCGTGCCGGGTGCCGGGAAGGGCAGAGGCGTCTACACGTGCCGAAGGCTGGCGTGCTTCGAGCGGGCGGTCGCGCACCGTGGCTTTCGCCCGCACGCTGCGAGCCTCCGTGAGAGTCGATCCGGCGCTGTCGCGCCTCTACACTGACACCGATGGCTGACGAGACCGGAAAGAACAGGCCCAACCGTCCGCTCCGGCCACGCCAGGGTGCTCCCGGATCGCGTCGCAAGCGCCGCGTCGTCATCGACACGGGTGCAGGCCGCCCCCGCCCCGATGCCCGGCAGGCGCGCGAGCGCCCGTCGCGCGAGCCGAGAGCTGAACCAGGGGCTCAACCGACCGGCCCGGTGACGGTCGAGTCGGGGATCACCGTCAAGGACTTCTCACAGGCGGTCGGTGTGTCGATGGCACAGATCATCAAGATCCTCATGAACCTGGGCCAGATGCGGACCGCGACGCAGTCGCTGACCGACGATGAGGTCGAGTTGATCGCGTCCGAGATCGCAGCGCGAGGTGACCGTCAAGCACGCGGCCGAAGAGGAGCTCGAGCCCGAGATCTTCGACGATCCGGAGGAGTCGCTCCACGCACGACCGCCCGTCGTCACGATCATGGGCCACGTCGACCACGGCAAGACGACGCTGCTCGACGCGATCCGAGAGTCGTCGGTCGTCGAGACCGAGGCCGGCGGCATCACGCAGCACATCGGCGCCTACCAGGTCGACCACGACGGTCGCAAGATCACGTTCCTCGACACGCCAGGCCACGAGGCCTTCACCGCCATGCGCGCCCGCGGCGCCAAGGTGACGGACGTCGCCGTGCTCGTCGTCGCGGCAGACGACGGCGTGATGCCGCAGACGAAGGAGTCGATCTCGCACGCGCGCGCAGCCGAGGTGCCGATCGTCGTGGCCATCAACAAGATCGATCTCCCTGACGCGAACACCGATCGAGTCAAGAGCGAGCTCGCCGCCGAAGGGTTGCAGCCCGAGGACTGGGGCGGAACGACGCAGTTCTCGGCTGTCTCCGCAAAGCAGAAGGAGAACCTCGACGACCTCCTCGAGCGCGTGCTCCTGGTGGCCGACGCTCGAGCTCGACCTTCGTGCAAACCCGAACGCGGAGGCCTCGGGACCGATGATCGAGTCGCGGCTCGACGTCGGCCGCGGCCCGGTGGCGACCATGCTCGTCCAGCGCGGAACGCTCCGGGTCGGTGACGCGATCGTGGCGGGCGACGCCTACGGACGGGTTCGAGGACTCTTCAACTACCGCGGCGAGAAGGTCGCAGGAGGCGAGGCCTGGAGATCCGGTCGAGATCCTCGGCTTCGACAAGCCGCCGCTCGCCGGGGAGCACGCACACGTCGTCGAGAACGAGCGCCAGGCACGTCACCTCGCGCAGGTCCGTGTCGAGCGCCTACGTCGCGAGCAGCTCGCTACCCGGCCTCCCTCGATCACGCTCGAGAGCCTGTTCGAGCAGATGGAGGAGGGACGTGTCCAGGAGCTCAGCCTCGTCGTCAAGGGTGACGTCCAGGGCTCGGTCGAGGCCGCCGTCGAGCGAGCTCGCCGAAGATCCAGCACGCAGAGGTCGGGTCAACGTGATCCACTCCGCCGTCGGCGGGATCACCGAGAGCGACGTCAACCTCGCGGCGGCATCGGGTGCCCTGATCGTCGGCTTCAACGTCCGGCCGAGCGCCGAGGCACGCATGCTCGCCGAGCGCGAGGGTGTCGAGATCAGGACCTACCGCGTCATCTACAAGCTGACCGAGGACATCGAGCAGGCGCTCGTCGGCATGCTGAGGCCGGTGAGCGAGGAAGTGGCGCTCGGCGAGGCCGAGGTACGCGCGCTGATCCGGATCTCACGCTTCGGTACGATCGCCGGCTCGTATGTGACGAGCGGGGTCATCCGCCGGGGAACGAAGGCCCGGATCGTCCGCGACGGCGCCGTCGTCTACGAGACGACGATCGACTCGCTCAAGCGCTTCAAGGAGGACGTGCGCGAGGTGACCGAAGGCTTCGAGTGCGGCATCCATCTCGAAGGATTCGACGACGTCAAGGAAGGCGACATCCTCGAGGTCTACGAGATACGCCAGGTCGAGCGAACCGCCCTCGACGGGTCATCCGCACCACCAGCGTCCTAGGCTCTCCACGCCGAAGCCGCCCGTCACCAGTTTCAGGCCGTGCCGATCGAGCCCGTCCGCTTGAATAGCGGTGTGAGCGCAGGCTACGTCGGGATCCTGTCGGTCGAGCTGCACTTCCCCGAGTCGGGCTCGCTGAAGGGCAAGCGCAAGTACGTCAAGTCGGCCAAGGCTCAGCTCCAGCAGCGCTTCGGAGCCTCCGTGGCCGAGGTCGACCACCACGACCTCTGGCAGCGGGCCCGAGACTGACCGTCGCCTGCGCGGCGCGAGGGCACACGCGAGCTGCAGCAGCTCCTCGACGGGGCCGAGCGCTACCTCGCCGGCCAGGAGTGGGAGCTCGTCCGGGTGGAACGAGAGGTCGTGACACCCGATGAGTGACCGGATGAGGCGCGTGAACGAGTCGATCCGGCAGGTGCTCTCCGAGGCCGTGCCCGAGCTCAAGGACCCGCGGATCGGCTTCGTCACGGTCACCGGGCGTCGCCACAGCCGCGCGATCTCCGTCATGCAACGGTCTTCGTCAGCGTGCTCGGCGCCGACAGCGAGCGCGAGCGGACGCTCGCAGGGCCTTGAGCGCAGCGCACGGCGTCGCTCCAGGCGACCGATCGCACGCGGAGCTCAAGCTGAAGCGGACCCCCCAGCTCACCTTCGAATACGATCCGTCAGTCGAGCGGGGGGTGCGGATGTCGAAGCTGATCGATGAGCTCGCTCCCAGGGACGCACGTGACATCGAATGTGCGGTCGCCGACGCGATCCGCGCCCACGACCACTTCCTGCTCGTCACGCACGAGAACCCGGACGGAGACGCGCTCGGCTCGATCCTGGCGCACGAAGCTGGCGCTCGATCGCCTCGGCAAGGACAGCGTCATGTATCCTCGGCGGCTGCCACCGACCCGCCGGCGGAGTACGCGTTCCTCGACCTCGACGAGCTGCAGGCGCGACCTTCCCGACGACGCGGCCGATCGTGTCCTCGCTAGCGCTCGACTGCGCCAACGCGAAGCGGATGGGGGCTGCTGCCGAGCTGCTCGACCGCGTGCCGCTCTCGATCGACGTCGACCATCATCACGACAACAGCGCGCTTCGCGCACGATCAACCACGTCGTTCCCGACGCGTCGTCGACCGGCGAGATCGTCCGCGATCTCCTGCGCGAGCTCGACGTCGACCTGACGCCCGAGATCGCCGAGGCGCTCTACGTCGCACTCGTCACGGACACGGGGCGCTTCCAGTACTCGAACACGACCCCAAGGCCCTGCGCCTCGCAGCCGAGCTGGTCGAGGCCGGCGTCGACGTGCAGCGCGTCTTCCAGGGCATCTACGAGTCGGTCGAGTTCGCGAAGCTGAAGCTGCTGGCCCGCGCCCTCGAACGGGCGCAGGTCTACGACGGCGGCCGGCTCGTGGTCTCGTACCTGCTGCGCAGCGACTTCCACGAGCTCGGCGTGGGGGAGGAGTACGCGGAGGGGATCATCGACTACCTGCGGGCCGTGGACGGAGCAGAGATGGCCGCGCACGATTCGCGAGCCGCCCGAGCCTCCGGATGCCGCGCGGCGGATCAGCCTGCGCGCCGTCGAGCGACGAGCTCGACGTGTCCGCGATCGCCAGGCAGCGCGGTGGCGGCGGACATCGTCAGGCGGCCGGCTTCTCCAGCCCGGAGTCGATCGAGGAGATCGTCCGAGTTCATCCGCACGGCGTTCGGCGAGGCCCATGCCTGCCGCGAGCTCTTAGACCGATCCGGGCTCGTGCTCGTCGACAAGCCGGCAGGCCCGTCGTCGTTCGCGGTCGTCAAGCGTCTGCGCGACCGCACCGGCGCACGCGCGGGCCACGCGGGCACGCTCGACCCGTTCGCGACCGGGCTCCTGCTCGTCCTGCTCGGCTCGTCCACGCGGCTGGCGCAGTACCTCGTCGGCCTCGACAAGCGCTACGTGACGGAGATCGACCTCCGGACGCGCACGTCCACGGGCGATCCCGAGGGCGAGGTGGTCGAGCAAGCGCGAGCCGCCGAGCAGGCGAGCAGCTCGAGACACGGCTGACGGCCTTCCACGGCGAGGTCGAGCTTCCCGTTCCGGCGCACGTCGGCGGTGAAGATCGGAGGGAGAGCGCGCCTACCGGCTGGCCCGGCGCGGCGTCGCGGTCGAGATGCCGGTCCGCCGCTCGACGGTGCACGAGCTCGAGCCGCTCGAGCTACGACGGACGGAGTGGCACGGCTCGACCTGCTCGTCAGCTCGGGCACCTACGTTCGAGCGATCGCCGACGCGCTCGGGGGCCACTGCCGTCTCGCTGCGCCGCACCGAGGTCGGCCCGTTCTCGGTCGTCGACGCCGACGAGGACGCGCGTGCTGCCACCGGTTGATGCACTCTCCTTCCTGCCGTCGATCGAGGTCGACGCAGACGATGCACAGGGCGATCCGCCAGGGACGCCGGCGCGTCGAGGAGCGCGTGCGGGTCGTCTGCGACGGCGAGCTCGTCGCGGTCAACGGGACTGTGCTGCCGTGAAGAGTCACGCGGTCGCCAGCCGAGCTCGACGGCGAGCGAGCGCGCTGTCGCGATCGGCACCTTCGACGGCGTCCACCTCGGCCATCGCCGGTGATCGCGACGATCGTCGAGACCGGGCTCGTGCCGACGATCGTCACCTTCGACCCGCATCCCCGGCTCGCGCTCGGGTACGGCGTCGAGCTGCTCTCGACGCTCGAGCGCCGGCTCGAGCTGCTTCGCCGCGGCGCGGTGTCGAGGAGGTGCTCGTCGTCGAGTTCACCCACGAGCTCCAGCCTTACGGAGGCCGAAGCATTCGCGGAGACGGTCCTCGGCCGATCGGTACCCGCGTCGTCGTGGCGAGCGACGACTTCCGCTTCGGCCACAGGCGCCACGGCAATCTCGCGCTCCTCCGGAGCCTCGGCTTCGACGCGCGCGACGGTGCCGCTTCGTCGAGGGGGTCTCCTCGACCGAGATCCGCGCGCCTCCTGCACGACGGGTGACGTCGCCGCGCGGCGGCAGGATGCTCGGCCGCCCGCCGGAGGTCGAGGGCACCGTCGTCGTCGGCGACGAGCGGGGCGGAACGCTCGGATTCCCGACCGCGAACCTCGCCGTCGAGCCACACCTGCTCGTGCCGACCTACGGCATCTACGCGGGCGCGGCGCTCGAACAGCCTGCGGCGATCTCGATCGGGACGAACCCACACTACGGCGGGCTCGAGCGCACGATCGAGGCGTTCCTGCTCGACTTCGAGGGCGATCTCTACGGACAGCGGCTCGTCGTCGAGCTCTGGCAGCGGCTGCGGGACGAGCGGGCCTTCGAGAGCGAGCAGGCGCTGATCGACCAGATCGCGTGCGACGTCGAGCAACCCGCGCCGCCGTCCGCCCCGGCTGATCGGGACAGTCCGACCTCCAGAGAAGCATCCTCAGAGAGGTCGCAGAGGATCCTCCAGAGGCATCCTCAGAGGAAGTGTTTGAGGGCTAGGGACACGTCCTTCCGCCCGCGCGGGCAGCATGCAACACTCGGTTTTGCAGGTGCTTTTCGGCCTGCTTGTCCATGCTGGGCGTGTCGGGCCTGACAGCGCCGGCCGTGTTCGAACGAAGCGGCTCAGACAACCGGGCACCGGCTCGTTCCGACCTGTCCGGGGATCAGACGCCGGTCACGGCCAGGAGGGACAGCCCAATCGGCCGAAGGGCTGTGCCAATCGACCGACTGGCACGGACGCGCGCGGGCCGGCGCCGATCAGAGCTCCAGGGCGAGGCCGTCGCGGCGCGGGTCGGCCGCCGCGCCCCGGCGGGAGACGAGGCTGACGCCGCCGAAGTAGTGGTGCAGCTCGCGCCAGCGGCGCACGATCCGGCCCGACTCCTCGAGCCGGCGCAGGGCCTCCTCGTCGACGCCGGGCTCGGCGTTGAGCGACCGCACCGGCCGGATGAATCCGCGGCCGGTCGACCGCCTCCTGCGGTGCCAGCCCCTCGTCGAGGATGCCGGCGCAGACGGTGACGAGCGCGGTCCGGAGCCGGGTGCCGCCCGCCGAGCCGATCGCAAGCGCGAGCCCGTCCGCGTCGAACGCGAGCGACGGCGCCATCATGCTCTGCATCCGCTCACCAGGCTCGAGCGCGCCCACGAGCAGGTCCTTTTCGCCGAGCATGCTGTTCAGATGCAGGTCGAGACCCGGGAGGAAGTCACCGGAGCCGAGGCCGAGGCTCGACGTCAGGACAACGGCGCCGCCCCCCGCGTCGACGGTCACGAGGTTCGTCGTGTGCCCGTCCCCGTCACTCCCCGAGAGCGCCGTCGCGAGCGCGAGCACACGCTCCGTCTCCGAAACCCCGGAAAGCCGCGGCAAACGACGTAGCAGCTCCGGCACGCCGGACAGGCCGCCGCGGGTCAGGAACCGTGCGCCCGCGTAGCCGACCTCGACCGGCTCGCTCCACCTGACGCTCGTACGCATCGAGATCGCCCCGCGTGACGACAACGCCCGGTAGAGCAAGGAACGACTCGGCGATCGTGCCGCGATAGACGCATCCGGCACCTTCGGTCGCGATCGCCTCGAGCGCCGCGACGAGCCCCGGCTGCACGAGCGTGCTTCCCGCCGCGAGCAGCTCGCCTCCGGGTGAGTAGAGGTCAGCGCCGCGGTTCAGCGTCATCACCGGTTCGAGCATGGCCAGGCAGGCGGCATGGCGGAACGGCAGATCGGTTCCGGCGCGTGCAAGCCGAAGCGCCGGCTCGACGAGCCGCGGCCAGGGCAGGCGGCCGTACTCGCGCCACAGCGCATCGAGCCCGGCGGGAAGCCCGGGAACGGCACACGACGCCGGTCCGACCGCGTAGTGCACCGTCTCCTCGCCGAATGGCACCTCGAGGTCGACCATCGGCTCGCCGCACCCGGTCGGGCACGCCACGAAGCAGTCGAGGTTCCTCGCCTGCTGCCCGTCCCAGACGATCGCGTGGCCGCCGCCGAGCAAGCCGGTCATCACCGTCTCGGCGACGCAGGAGGCGAGGCACGCAGCGACAGCCGCGTCGGCAGCAGTCCCGCCATCGGCGAGGATCTCGAGCCCGGCCTCGGCCGTCGCCGGGTGACCCGCTGCGACCGCGGGCATCATGCCTGGACGCGCTCGTACAGCCATGCCCAGCGAAGCAGCTGTCTGTCGCGGAAGAACTCGGCCGAGTCACCTCGCTCGTCCCCCTCGCGGACGACGAACCTCCCGGAACCGGCCGGACGAAGGTGGATGCGAGGAGCGTCCGTGGACACGAAATCCAGACCTCCGGCCCGGGCCGAGACGACAATCTCAGAGCCACAGGGTTCCCGGTAACAGCCGGTGAGCGCCTCGACTTCCTCGTTCGGAACCGACGCCTCGGGCGGGAGACGCTGGGCGAGCCCGACGGCGTCGAGTATGTCCTCGATCACGAGCATCCCGCGATCGGAGTTCGTGAGGAACACGAATGCTGTCTCCTCGCCGGGCAGGAGCAGGAGGAGCGAGCGGAAGCCGGGAACGGCGCCTCCATGCTCGATCGTTGTCCGGCCGCGTGCTGCGACGATCCCGAACCCGAGTCCGTACCCTCCGTCTTCCACTGCAACCTGCGGCGCCTGCATTAGACGGACGGTCTTCGGTTGCAAGGGCCCGCGACCGCCAAGATGGTGCGCCGCGAACCGCAAGAGGTCGCCGGGACACGAAAGAAGACCCCCCGACGGACGTCGCGCACGGGGATAGGCGAGAGGCCCGGCGACTCGGTGCTCCCTCGAGCCCGACTCGGCCAGATGACCGACCGCAGCCGGCCCGTCGGCCGTGAACCCGGTGCGCTCAAGGCCGAGCGGATCGAGCACGAGCTGCTGCATCGCGCACTCGAACGGCGTCTCTGCTGCCCTGCTCGTCAGCGTGCCGAGCAGCCAGTAGGCGGGATTGCAGTACGAGAAGAGCTCGCCCGGGCCGACGGGGCCGGCGAGCGGCTCGTCCGCGGCGAGGAGCTCGAGGGCGTCGTCACCTTCGCCGTACCCGTCGAGCGGCTTCGGCCAGTCGCCCGCGAGTCCCGCCTGGTGCGAGAGGAGATGACGGAGCGTGATCCCTGCCCACGGCAGCCGCAGTCCGCGAAGCGGCTCGTCCAGCGCGAGTCGGCCCTCTTGGACAAGCCGCATCGCGAGCGTCGCGACCACCGGCTTCGTGACCGAGGCGACCCGGAAGCGCGTCTCCGGGTGCACCGGCTCGGCAGTGTCGAGATTCGCGAGCCCGTAGCAGCGCTCAGCAGCCACGCTGCGCGAGAGAACACCGGCTGCGAGCCCCGGGACACCGAAGCGTTCGAGCGCCGCGGGAGCGCGTTCGTCGATTGCAGGAAGAATCGCTTCGGCTTCCACGGGGCCGTACCCTAGCCTCCTCGCCGGTTTGGCCCTTGCTACCCTTCGCTGCAGACCGCAGCCTCGGCCGTACGCTCAGCTTCCTGCGCGGCGTGCTGGGACTGCGGAGACATCAACATGGAGGTTGCATGAGTCTCACCAAGGAAGCGAAGCAGGAGATCTTCGGCAAGCACGGCCAGCACGGGTCCGATACGGGCTCGACACAGGTTCAGGTCGCGCTCCTCACCACCCGCATCAACGAGCTCACCGAGCACATGCGTACGCACCCGAAAGACCACCACTCGCGGCGCGGCTTGCTCAAGCTCGTCGGTCGCCGGCGGCGACTGCTCGATTATTTCCAGCGAACGAACGTCGAGGGTTATCGCGCTCTGATCAAGGAGCTCGGCCTGCGACGGTAGTAGGACGAAAAGATCCGGGGAGTGGAAGTTTGAGTGAGCTCCGGCCGTGAAGTCGAACGCACAGGCCGAGGCTGCCTCAAACCTCCACTCTCCACGAAGGAAGTGGAGGAAACAACATGAGCATTGCCACCGAGCGCAGCACGTCGGTCTCGGTGACCGTCGGCGATCGCGAGATCGTCTTCGAGACCGGGAAGCTCGCCAAGCAGGCCGACGGAGCTGTTCTCGTCCGGTCGGGCGACACCATGGTGCTGGCGACGGCGCAGGGACGGATGGAAGCGCGCGAGGGCGCGGACTTCTTCCCCCTGACGGTCGACGTCGAGGAGCGGATGTACGCCGCAGGGAAGATCCCCGGCGGCTTCTTCAAGCGCGAGGGACGACCGACCGAGCGCGCGATCCTCACCGCACGGATGATCGACCGCCCGATCCGGCCGCTCTGGCCGAAGGGCTTCCGCAACGAGGTGCAGGTGATCTGCACGACGCTCTCCGCCGACCTCGTCACGCCGCACGACATTCTCTGTATCAACGGCGCCTCCGCCGCGCTGATGCTCTCGCCGCTGCCGTTCCTCGGCCCGGTCGGAGGCCGTGCGGGTCGCCCTGATCGACGGCGAGCTCGTGGTCAACCCGACGCTCGTCGAGTCCGAGGAGTCGTCGACGATGGATCTGATCGTCGTCGGCACGAAGGAGGCCTGACGATGGTCGAGGCGGGTGCCGAGGAGGTGCCCGAGGAGACGATTCTGCGGGCCCTCGAGCTCGCCCACAGCGAGATCATCAAGCTCTGCGCGGCGCAGGAGGATCTCCGCGAGCAGGTCGGCAAGGCAAAGTGGCTCGACCCCGACCTGACGGCTGAGCTCAAGGAGCGGCGAGGCGCCCGCGATTCGCGAGCACATCGCCCAGCACGGCCTCCGGGAGGCCGGCACGGCCATCGAGGCGCTCGAGGCAGAGCTCTGCCCCGAGCTGTCGATGGAGTCGACCGAGGAGGACATCCTGCGTCGGGTCCAGGTTCGCTCGAGCCTGACCGCGGTGCTCGAGTCGCTCCGCGTCGAGGCCGTCGAAGGCACCGGTGCGCGAGCAGTTCGGAGCCGACCTCCGAGCGCTCACAGAGGCCGAACAGGACTCGAAGGAGCTCAAGTCGGCGAAGAGGCAGCTGCTCTTCGATCGCATCGTCGAGGACGCGAAGCTCCCGTTCCCGATCGGGACCGACACCGACCGAGGGCGAGGCGCCGACCAAGGACACGATGACGAAGCAGTTCCTCAAGCGGGCCGCCGACTCGATCTACAAGGACCTTGTCCGCAAGAAGATCGCCGTCGACAAGCGGAGGCCGGACGGACGCGGGACGGAGGAGATCCGCACGGTCACGTGCGAGGTAGGCGTCTCGCCGCGCACGCACGGCTCGGCGCTCTTCACCCGCGGCCAGACGCAGATCATGAGCCTGCTCACGTTGGGCACGGCCAAGGAGGGTCAGCGCATCGACGACCTCTCCCTCGAGGCCGAGCGTCGCTACATGCACCACTACAACTTCCCGCCGTACTCGGTCGGCGAGACGGGCTTCATGCGCGGCCCGAAGCGCCGCGACATCGGCCATGGGGCGCTCGCGCAGCGCGCGCTCGAAGCCGTCATTCCGTCGGCGGAGGAGTTCCCGTACACGATCCGGATCGTGTCGGAGACGCTCGAGTCCAACGGATCGTCGTCGATGGGATCGGTGTGCGGATCGACGCTCGCGCTGATGGATGCGGGCGTGCCGATCAAGCGTCCCGTCGGCGGCATCGCCATGGGCCTCGTCAAGGAGGGTGACGACTACGCCATCCTCACCGACATCCAGGGTGCCGAGGACCATCTCGGCGACATGGACTTCAAGGTTGCCGGCTCCCGCGAGGGCATCACGGCACTCCAGATGGACATCAAGATCACCGGGGTCACGCAGGAGATCATGCGTTCGGCTCTCGAACAGGCTCGTCGGGCCCGCGAGTCGATCCTGGACAAGATGGCGGAGGCGCTCCCGGAGGTTCGCACCGAACTTCGCGACCACGCACCGCGCATCTCGACGATCAAGATCAACCCGGACATGATCGGCAAGGTCATCGGCAAGGGCGGCGAGACGATCCGTGGGCTCGAAGCCGACTACGACGTCCAGATCGACATCGAGGAGGATGGGACGATCCTGGTCTATGCAACCGACGGCACGAAGGCCGACGCCGCGATCGCCGCGATCAACGGCCTGACGAAGGAGCCCGAGGTGGGGGACACCTACACGGGCAAGGTCGTCAAGACGACCCAGTTCGGCGCGTTCGTCGAGCTGACGAAGGGAACGGACGGGCTGCTGCACGTCTCCAACGTCGGCCCGGGTCGTGTCGGCCACATCGAAGATGTGATCGCCAGGGGCGACGTGCTCGACGTGATCGTCCAGGAGGTCGACAAGGAGCGCGGCCGGATTGGCCTCAAGCTTGTCGCAAAGCACGAGAACGGATCCCTCGTGCAGCCCGACGAGCTGATCGAGCGAGCCAAGAACGCACCTCCGCGCGAGCGCGAGGAGGAGCGCCCGCGCCGTGAC
Organism: uncultured Actinomycetes bacterium; assembly: GCA_963736045.1. GTDB lineage: Bacteria > Actinomycetota > Thermoleophilia > Gaiellales > Gaiellaceae > PALSA-612. The sequence goes on from CAVTNK010000004.1 coordinate 379,109, forward strand.
AGCGGCCGCAGCGGCGGCAGTCGGGGCCGCGATCGCGGCCCGCGTCGCACCGACTGAGCACGCATCCGCATGGGGGCGCCATCGAGGCGCCCCCATGCTCACTTCATTCGGAAGCTGACTACGGCGCCGGCGCGATGATGGTCGCCACGTAGGCGAGCACGTCCGCCTCGTCGGCCCCCTTGACCAGAGCCGGCGGCATCGAGCCGCCCCCGGCATCGATCTGCGCCTTGACCGCGGCAATCGGGATCGGCGAGGCGATCAACCGCGGGCCGACGCCGCCCTTCCCACCCGGCCCATGACAGCCCGCACACTGCTGGGAGAAGACCGTCTCGCCGCGATACTGGTCGCCGAGCTCGACCGATCCGCCTGCCACCTTCGGCACGCCGGGCCGTGCGGGATGCCATCGCGCAAGCCCGTACGTCACACCGGAGACCGCCGCGATCAGCACCAGCGGGACGAGGACGAGTCTGGACACGTTCCGATCGTATCGAGTAGGGTCGCACGGCTCCATGTCCGCGCTGGCAAGCGTCAACTCGACCTACACCGACATCGTCACCTGGGTGTTCTCGTCGACGATCGCGGCCAAGGCCTGGTTCGCCACCGCTGCGTTCTGCCTCGCACTCGTGCAGGTATCGAGCGGAGCACGCATCTTCGGCAAGCTCGAGCGCGTGATCCCGCTCTCTGGCGGCGTCGTCGCCGGGATCCACCGCTGGTCGGGACGTCTGGCCGTTCTCTGCACCCTGCCAGTCGCGTTCCACTGCATCTTCATCCTCGGCTTCAGGTCGACGGACACCCGCGTGCTCGTCCACTCCATCATCGGCTCCTTCGTCTACGGCGTGATCGTCGTGAAGCTGCTGATGGTGCACAGCCGAAAGTACCCCGGCTGGGCGCTGCCGCTCGCCGGCGGGACCCTTTTCACCGTGCTCGTGGCTCTGTGGGCGACGTCTGCGGCCTGGTACTTCACGAACATCCGCTTCGGCTTCTGATTCGCCGCCTCCCCAAGCTTCGCTGGCGTCAGCTCCCCGGTGCCGCAACGCAGCGGTAGGGCAGCGGCGTCGTGTTGACACTCAACGAGTTGTCGCCGGCGTCATTGACGCTGACGTGGTGGCTCGCGTCGACGATGTCGAGCGCCCACTCGCTCCTGGCAGGAGCTCCACCGAGCGTGATGCCAGGCTGGTTGCGGAACAACCACAGTTCAGCAACGGTGGGCAGTCGGCGCGCGAGCCGCTTGCAGACGGTCGCGGAGTCGCCCCAGTTCTTGTTGCCGCCGCGCAGCGCAGGCTCCACACACACTGCCGTGAACAGACGCGTGCCGTAGGGACACCCGGCCAGCGTCGACACGTACCCGCCTTTGGCATTCGGCACCACCGCGTACGCCGTGCCTCCGAGCGCCACCAACAGCGCGAGCGCAGCGACCACGAGAGCAGGGGAGGGGAGGAAACGGAAGACGCGCATGGAGCCTCCTGGTGAGGGCGGATTGGAGACGCCGACTGTAGCGACTGTCAACTCGCCGATCAGGCCCGCCGCCTGCCCTCGGGCTACGATCGGAACCGTGCAGGAGTACGTTCTTTCCGAACTCGACACCGGTGAACGCCTGATCACGGAGCACGTGTCGAGCGTGCGGTCGGTCTCACTCGGCTTCTGGATCGCTGCCGGCTCGCGTGACGAGTCCGAATCGAGGGCGGGCGCCACCCATTTCATCGAGCACATGCTGTTCAAAGGCACACGCGCCTACAACGCACAGGAGATCGCGGAGACCTTCGACGGACTCGGCGGCGAACTGAACGCCGCCACGTCACGCGAGAGCACGGTCGTCTTCGCGCGCGTCCCGGATCGCCATCTCGAGACAGCCCTCGACGTGATGGCCGACATGGTCTTCTCGCCGACGTTCGCCGACGTCGACTCCGAGCGGGCGGTGGTGCTGGAAGAGATCGCGATGCTCGAGGACACCCCACAGGATCTCGTTCACGACTTCCTCGCCGAAGCGATTTTCGCGGGCGATCCGCTCGGGCGGCAGGTGATCGGGCAAGCCGACGTGATCTCCTCGATCAGCCGGCGCTCCCTCGCCTCCTACCACCGGCAGATGTACACAGCCGGAAACATCGTCCTCGCCGCGGCCGGAAACCTCCGGCACGACGGGCTTCTGACCTTGCTCGAGAAAGCGTCGCACCAGCGGGCCGAGCCGCCGGAGTCCCGGACGCGAGTGCGCAAGCCGCTCGTCAAGCCTCCGCCTGCGGGCCTCCGATTCCAGCGAAAGGACACCGAGCAGTACCACGTCTGCGTTGGAGCGACGGGCATCTCTCGCTCCGACCGCCGCCGGTTTGCGGCCTCGATCCTCGACGCAATCCTCGGCGGCTCCGCGTCGTCACGGCTCTTCCAGGAGATCCGCGAGAAGCGTGGAATGGCCTACTCGGTCTACAGCTTTGCGTCCCAGTACGCGGATACCGGGCAGATCGGCGTCTACGTCGGAACCCGTGAGGAGAATCTCGCTGCCTGCCTGGAGATCGTGGCGCGTGAGATCGCGGAGATCGCCAGCGGAAACGTCACGGAGCACGAGATCGAGCGAGCCAAGGAGAATCTGAAGGGGCGGATCGCACTCTCGATGGAATCGACTTCCAACCGTATGAGTCGCCTCGGCAAGTCGCTGATCACCGACACGGAGTTGCTCTCGCTCGACCGGATCATCGCCGAGATCGACGCCGTCGAAGCTTCGGGCCTGGCGGAGCTAGCCTCCGTGCTCCTCGCACCGGAACGGCTTTCGGCAAGCGGCATCGGCCCCAGCGAGGATCGCTTCCTCGACGCGGTCGAACTGATCCACCCCGGGCTGACGGCAAAGGCGGCGGCATGAAAGTGGCGGTGTTCGGAGCGCGGGGAAAGGTCGGAGCTATCGTCGCCGCAGGCCTCGGGGCCGCCGGGCACGAGGTCGTTGGCATCGACCTCGGCGATCCGGTCGCCCTGGACGGCTGTGACGCCGCGGTCGATTTCACGCAGCCCGACGCGGTTGTGGACAACGTCGCAGCATGCCTGCGCGCGAGGGTTCCGTGCGTGATCGGGACGACGGGCTTCGACCGTGACCGTGTCGACCAGGAGGCACGCGAACGGGGCGTCCCCATCTTCCACGCTCCCAACTTCGCGATCGGCGCAATCCTGATGATCCGCTTTGCCACCGAGGCAGCGAAGTACCTACCGAAGGCCGAGATCATCGAACTGCACCACGACACCAAGCTCGACGCCCCTTCCGGAACGGCGACGGCCACGGCGGACGCGATGGGAAGCGACGTTCCGATCCACTCTGTCCGCCTCCCCGGGCTCATCGCCCACCAGGAGGTGATCCTCGGCGGGCAGGGGCAGACGCTGACGATCCGGCACGACACGACCTCACGCGACGCATTCGTTCCCGGCGTTCTGGTCGCACTCGAGCGATTGCGCGAGCTTCCGCCCGGGCTCACCATCGGCCTGCACGCGCTTCTGTAGCCGCGCCGCCGCGTCGAGGCTCGAGACTTGACCCCGGGGCCTTCGGCCGTCTGCCCCCGTTGTTCACGGTAGCGGAGAACCTGATACGCGTGGGATACAGGAACGTGCCGGAGGTGTGACGTCTGCGCTTGTACGAACAAGCGGCCAAGACGGAGTACGATAGGGACAGTGCTCGGAGAGGTCCTGACGGCGATCGTGACGCCGTTCCGCTCGGACGGCTCTATCGACTTCCATCGGTTCGCCGCGCTCGCGCACCATCTCGTCGACAACGGCTCCGACGGCATCGTCGTCGCCGGGACGACGGGCGAATCTCCGACGCTCTCCGAAGAGGAGCGGATCGAGCTCTTCCGGGTCGCTGTAGGAGCGGTCGGCGATCGAGCGACCGTCATCGCCGGAACCGGTACGTACTCGACCGCCGAGTCCGTCCACCTGACGGAGAAGGCGCACGAGCACGGCGTCGACGGATTCCTGATCGTGACCCCGTACTACAACAAGCCGCCCCAGCGCGGGATCGTCGAGCACTTCAAGGCGATCGCCGACGTTAGCGACAGCCCGATCGTCGTCTACAACATCCCGAGCCGCTCGGTTGTCAACATCGAGCCGGAGACGATGCTCGAGCTCGCCAAGATCCCCACCGTAAAGGCCGTCAAGCAGGCGAACGCCGACCAGCTGCAGGCCCGGAGGATCGTGGAGGAGACCGGTCTCGACCTCTACGCGGGCGACGACAACCTGATCTTCCCGTTCCTCGAGCTCGGAGGTGTAGGCGGCGTCTGCGTCCACACCCACGTGGTCGGCCCGCAGGTGAAGGAGATGATCCGGCTCCACAAGGACGGCGACAAGGTCGAGGCGAGGCGCTTGAACGAGGCGACCGAGCCCGCGTACGAGCTCCTCGGCGTCGTGAGCAACCCGATCGCGATCAAGGCAGCCCTCAACATGCTCGGCCACGAGGTCGGCGGACTGCGCCTGCCGCTGGTCGAGGCGACGGAGGACGAGAAGGCGACGATCCGGGCTTGCCTCGAGCGCCTCGGCGTCATGGTCGCTGCGTAGTCGCTCGTCCACCGGCCGTCTCTCCAGCTCCCACTAGACTGGCTCGGATGAGTCAAGGGATACGCATCATCCCGCTCGGGGGCCTCGGCGAGATCGGCAAGAACATGACCGTCTACGAGACCGAGGGCGGAAGCGTCCTCGTCGACGCCGGGCTGGCGTTCCCCAGGGACGAGCACCTCGGCGTGGATCTCGTCCTCCCGGATTTCTCGTACCTGAAGGACCGTGCGGGCGACCTTCACGCGGTGGTGCTCACACATGCACACGAGGACCACGTCGGCGCACTTCCGTACCTCCTCCGGGAGGTACCCGTGCCCAGAGTGCTCGCCACCAAGCTGACGCTCGGACTCGTGCAGTCGAAGCTCGACGAACACGGCCTTCTTTCGCGGACGCAGCTGGATGAGATCCGACCGGAGGATGACCCGATCGACGTCGGCCCGTTCCGGCTCGACTTCGTGCGCATGGCGCACTCGGTGCCCGACAACGTCGCGGTCGTGCTGGAGGCGAGCGGACTCCGCGTCCTGCACACGAGCGACTACAAGCTCGACCACACCCCGGTCGACGGGTTCAAGACCGACGTCGGCAAGCTCGCGGAGCTCGGTAACCGAGGTGTCGACCTCATGCTCGGGGACTCCACGAACGCCGAGCGGCCGGGATTCACCGGTTCCGAGCGCCTCGTGGGGGAGGCGTTCCGTCAGATCATCCCGCTCCGCAGGGGTCGCGTCCTGGTCGCCACATTCGCATCCAACGTCCACCGCATGCAACAGGTAATCGATGTCGCGCAGGAAACCGGCCGGAAGGTGTGCGTGATCGGCCGCTCGATGCGCAAGAACCTCAACATCGCTCGCACGCTCGGTTACCTCGACGTCCCCGACAACGCGCTCGTCCGTCCCGGAGAGCTCGACGCGTACGGTCCGCACGAGCTCCTCTTCCTCTGCACAGGCAGCCAGGGAGAGCCGCTGTCGGCGCTCACCCGCATCGCCTATCGCGACCACGGCGTCGTGCAGGTGGAGCGCGGAGACACGGTCATCATCTCCGCCAAGCCCGTGCCTGGCAACGAGCTCCGGGTGCACGACACGATCAACCAGCTCGCGCGCGCGGGAGCGGAGGTCCTCCACCAGGAGATCGCTGCGGTGCACGTCTCGGGCCACGGCAACTCGGAGGAGATCCGGACGGTGCTCTCCCTCGTCAGGCCGAAGGCCGTGATGCCCGTGCACGGCGAGTACCGGATGCAGGCCGCCCAGGCGCGCATGGCCTCTGATGCCGGCGTCCCGGCTTCCTCGATCGTTCTCGCCGAGAACGGATCGGTCGTGGAGCTCACCAAGGACGGCGTGGGCATCGTCGACCGTGTCGACTCGGGCGTGACCTTCGTCGACGGCCTCGCGGTGGGAGACATCAGCGACGTCGCGCTTCGCGACCGGCGCCGGCTGTCCGAGGACGGCGTCCTGATCGTCGTCGCGACGCTGACGAGCTCGAACGGTCACGCGACCGCGAGCCCCGAGCTGATCGCACGTGGCTTCGCGGACGCGGCCGGGCCGCTCATGGACGAGATGCGTGGCGAGGCCGAAGAGATCCTCGACGGGTTGCTCGCCGACGACATCCTCGAGATCAAGCTCCTCCAGGAGCACCTGCACGACGGCCTCGGTCAGCTCGTCTACGATCGCACGGGCCGCCGGCCGCTCATACTCCCGATCGTGGTGGAAGTCTGAGCCTCGCGTCCCAGGAACGCGGGGTATGAGCACCGTCCAGGCACCGAGCTGGGCTGACCTGCTCGTCGACCAGGCACCGGATCCCGCGACGGGACGGAAGCTCGCCGCCCAGCTCCGGGCGTGCGAGGTGGCGGCACTCGCCTTCTGCCGGCTGCTCGAGCGCTGGGCGCGAGGCGACGCCGACCCGTGCACCCCGGGTCGTCGCCAGGCCGCTCTTCGTCGCGCGGCCGACAGGGCCGAGACGGCGCTGACTGGGCTCGAGACGCCGCTCTCGCGCTACCTGCTCGAGCTCGAGCCCGAGGTTGCCGAGGGTCGCTCGTGGTACGGGGAACCCGGTGCGGGCGAGATCCTCGAGTGGGACACCGTGCTCGATCGAGCCGGTGTGAAGGTCTCGGCGACCCGGGTCGCCCAGGTCTACTTCGAGCTGGCCGTGCTCGTACGCGCTCTCGAGGGGTTGGCAGATCGCGCACGACTCGGCTCTCCGCCGGGACGGGGATCGCTGTGGGCCGGCCTGTTCGACCTCCGAGAGAACCTGCTGAGCCAGGCGTTGGACGACCTGCGCGCGCTTGCTGCGTAGAGCACGAATCACCGTCGTCGGCAGCGTCAACCTCGATCTCGTCGCACGCTGCCAGCGGTTACCACGACCCGGCGAGACGGTCACCGGGGCGACGTTCGAGCGGGTTCCGGGCGGTAAGGGGGCGAACCAGGCGGTCGCAGCGGCACGACTCGGAGCCGAGGTGCGGCTCGTCGGGAAGGTCGCAGTCGACGATCTGGCCGACGACGCCCTCGCCTGCCTCGAGGCGGCGGGCGTCGACACGAGCGGTGTGGGTCGAGCGCTCGAGCCAGGAGTACGCACGGGGGTCGCACTGGTCATCGTCGACGCAGAGGGGGAGAACCAGATCGTCGTCGCGCCCGGGGCGAACGCTCTTCTCGCGGCCGCGGACGTCGAAGTGGGGGAGGCCGACGCCGTGATCTGCCAGCTCGAGATCCCGGACGAGGCTGTCCTGGCCGCCGCAAGCCAGGCTCGCTTCTTCTGTCTGAACGCAGCTCCTTCGCGACCGATCGACCTCGAGCCCGACCTTCTCGTCGTCAACCGGCTCGAGCGAGAGACCGCCGGAGACCGGGGGAAGCTCGTCGCGGTCACCCTCGGCGCGGAAGGTGCGATTCTCGTCGAGAACGGGGAGGTGGTCGGACGCGCGCAACCTCCAGAGGTGCAAGCGGTAGACGGAACGGCCGCCGGGGACGCGTTCACCGCCTGCCTCGTCGTCTCACTCGTCGAAGGCCGGCCGCGCGAGGAATCGCTGCGCCGCGCCTGCGCCGCGGGCGCGCTCGCCGCCTCGCGCCCGGGAGCGCAACCCTCGCTGCCGACCACAGACGAGGTCGACGCGATCCTCGCCCGATGAGCATTCCGATCATTCTCGACTGCGACCCCGGGCACGACGACGCGATCGCGCTCCTGCTGGCCCTCACGAGCCCCGAGGTCGAGTTGCTCGGGGTAACGACGGTGCACGGCAACACGACGCTCGACAAGACGACCGCGAACGCGCTGCGGGTGCTCGAACTCGTCGACCGGCCAGACGTTCCCGTCGCAAGAGGCGCGGCCAGACCGCTCGCACGGGAGCTCTCGGTCGCCGAGCACGTGCACGGCGGGACAGGTCTCGACGGTCCGGCGCTGCCGCCGCCACGGGGTCGCCCCGTCTCGCAGCATGCGGTCGAGTTTCTGGCGGAGCATCTAGGGCCTGGCGTCGTACTCGTCCCCACCGGGCCGCTGACGAACGTGGCGCTGCTGCTCGACCGCCACCCCGGGGTCGTCCCCGAGCGGATCGTGCTGATGGGCGGCTCGATCGGCCTCGGGAACGTGACACCGGCGGCCGAGTTCAACACCTGGGCCGACCCGGAGGCAGCGAGCCGCGTGTTCGAGAGCGGGCTTGACGTGACGATGGTCGGACTCGACGTCACCCACAAGGCCCTCCTCACACCGGAGCGCAGGGAGCGCATCCGAGCCGCAGGGCGGATCGGCGCAGTCGTCGCCGAGCTGGTCGACTTCTTCGGTCAATATCACCGCGAGACGTACGGCTGGCCTGGCCCACCGGTCCACGACGCGCTGGCACTCGCGTACGTGATCGAGCCGAGCCTGCTCGAAACCGTGTTCTGCCACGTCGCCGTCGAGACCGAGTCCGAGCTGTGCCGGGGCCGAACGGTGTGCGACGTCCACAGCCGGACGGGGAAGCCTTCGACGGCCCGGGTCGCGACCGATGTCGACGCGGATCGCTTCCTGGACCTGCTCGAGGAGCGGATCGCCTCTCTCGACTAGAAGGAGCTCGGCTCCGGCTCGCGAACTCGCCAACATGGCGCGGAGACGGCGCTCCACGAAGCTGCGCCCGCGGAAGCCTGCGCGGACCCGTACGCACGCACGTGCTCGCGGTCCCGTTCCGCGAAGCCATCACCGCCCAGAGCTCCTCGGACTCGCGCTCCTTGGCCTCGGGGTCTTCTTCGGCGCGCTGCTCTACGGGGGTTGGGACGGAGGAACGGCGGGAGCATGGCTCGCCGGCGAGCTCCGCGCCGTGGTCGGCGACGCAGCCTACGTCTTCCCGATCGCGCTCGTGGCTGTTGGCAGCCTGATGATCGCGCGAAGCGGGCTCGTCGACTTCAGACCGTTCCGGCTCGGGCTGGGCGCGACCGCACTCGGCCTCGGTCTCGTACTCGGCCGCGACCACGGCGGCTATTTCGGCCGCGGGCTCGATGCCGCCCTCGGCCGAGCAGTGGGGTCAACCGGCGTCCTGATCCTCGGCGTGTTCACGCTTCTCGCCGGGTTGCTACTGGTTACCGGAGCGTCGGTCGGAGCGATCCTCCGCCGCTCCCACCGCGCAGCCCGGGTCGTCGGCCGCTCGGCGCGGCGAAGCTTCGAGCGCCCCTCACGCGCCCACCCCGAGCCAAGTAGCAGTCTGTTGCAAGGAGAAGTCGTGCCGATCGCGGGCCCGCCATCCTCGCTGGTCGATCTCGAGCACGACTTTCCCGACCTCGCCGAGCAGCCGGTCACCGACCCAAGTAACAGTCTGTTGCAAGGCATGGACGAAGAGATCGCGGTCGACGAGGACACGCAGCGGTCGCTCTTCGACGTCGACTCGACTCCTGCGGCCGACTACCGGCTGCCAGATCGAGGCATCCTGCGGAAGTCCAAGGCGACCCCGAAGTCGCCCGGAGAGAAGAACGGGCGGACGGCCGAGCTCCTCGTCCGGACGCTGTCCCACTTCGGAGTCGAGGCGACAGTCGTGGGGGAGATCTCCGGACCCCGGGTCACGCGCTACGAGCTCCAGCTCGCGGCGGGAACGAAGGTGGCCAAGGTCGCGGGGCTCAAGGACGACCTCTCCTACGCGCTTGCGACGACCGAGATCAGGATCCTCGCGCCGATCCCCGGCAAGCAGGCCGTCGGAGTCGAGGTTCCGAACACGAGCCCCAACCTCGTCACGCTCGGGGACATCTTCGACGACCTCCCGGCGGCCGCGAGCCCCGTCTCCGTCTGGCTCGGCAAGGACATCTCTGGCAACGCCGTCTGGGCCGACCTCGCTCGGATGCCGCACATCCTGATCGCCGGCACGACGGGATCCGGAAAGTCGGGCTGCCTGAACACCATGCTGTCCTCGATCTTGCTTCGCGCCACCCCGGACGAAGTGCGCATGATCCTGATCGACCCGAAACGGATCGAGCTCGGCTACTACGAGTCGATCCCGCATCTGCTGACGCCCGTCGTCTCGAACGCCAAGCAGGCGGCAGCCGCCCTGACCAATGTCGTCGGAGAGATGGAGCGCCGCTACGAGCGGATGAGCCTTCTGCGGGCACGGAGCCTCCCCGAGCTCAACCGGTCACTCCGCTCCCGGCGAGACGATCCCCTGCCGTACCTCCTCGTCGTCATCGACGAGCTGGCCGACTTGATGATGATCTCGCCGCAGGAGGTCGAGGACGCGGTCATCCGCCTGGCGCAGAAGTCGCGCGCCGTCGGCATCCACCTCGTGCTCGCCACGCAACGACCCTCCGTCGACGTGATCACGGGCATGATCAAGGCCAACGTGCCGAGCCGGATCGCGTTCGCGGTCTCGAGCCAGACGGACTCCCGGGTGATCCTCGACCAGAACGGCGCAGAGGCGCTGCTCGGGCAGGGAGACATGTTGTTCAAGCCACTCGGCACGTCACGCCTGCAGCGTCTCCAGGGCGCGTTCGTGAGCGAGGAGGAGATCGCGCTCCTCGTCGAGCAGTGCCGCGCCCAGAGGCCTCAGGAACTCGACGAATCGCTGCTCGTCGCGCCTGAATCCGAACCGTCGGGCGACGAGGAAGGAGATGACTTCGACCCCGACGAGGATCCGCTGCTCGAGAAGGCGATCGACATCGTCGTGCAGACGCAAACAGCCTCGGTGTCGCTGCTGCAACGGCGCCTGCGCGTCGGCTACACGCGCGCCGGGCGGCTGATCGACATGCTCGAGCGAAGAGGGATCATCTCCGGCTACGAAGGCTCGAAACCCCGGCGCGTCCTCGCCGGCGAGCGCGACCACGTGCCCGCTGGCGAAAGATGACGATTGGGTAGCAGCCAGGCCTGGAAACCTGCCTAACTTCGCAGTAGCATCGAAGTCAGAAGAGTTCTAGCCGCTAGTTCGGGGAGGGCATGTGAAAGGTCAACGCAGGATCGTGCCCGCCGCCGATGGCAAGCCGTACAAGAAGCAGTAGCCTCGCCGACGGGGTGGGCCTGCCGCCGGCGCGGAACGTACGGGCGCGCGCCTCGCTCGTGGTCGGCCTGCTGTCGGTACTCGCCGTCCCCGCCGGCGTCGCGCTCTCTTGGTACTCGGAGACCGTCACCCTGATCGAATCGCTGAGCTCGGCAGGGTTGGCTCTCATTTTCGGCGCATACGCCATATTGCTGGCACGGCGCGGTCGCGAGGCGGCGGAACGGACGCTTGGACGGATCGGCGGAGCGAGATCCGCGCGGATCGGCAGGATCCTCGGTACGACCGGTTTTTGCATCGGGGTGACGACAGCCCTCGCACTCGGGTTCTACGCCCTGTTGACGATCTTCGAGCGCTAGCGGACCCTGCTCCGACGCCGGCCAGGAGCCCGCGAGGCGGCCGCCATGTGTCGTACAATCGGCGCGCCCATGTTCGAGATCGGCACGAGTCTTCGCGAGGCCCGCCTGCGCAAAGGCCTGGACCTGCCGGCGGTCTCGGAGGCGACGAAGATCCGTTCGCGCCACCTGAAGGCACTGGAGGACGAGCAGTACGACGTCCTTCCCGGGCAGACATACGTGCGCGGCTTCCTGAAGACCTACGCCGACTACCTCGGGCTCGATGGGCACCTGTACGTCGACGAGTACAGCTCCCGGTTCTGGATCCGGGAGGAAGGCGACCCTCGCCAGGCGAGGAAGGTCCGCATCCGACGCAAGCACCACGGACGGATCGAGTTCAACATGATCGTGCTCACGCTGGTCGCGATCGCGGGCATCACCGCGCTCGTCATCGCCGCCTGGAACTTCGGCGGCACGAGCTCGACCAGCTCGACCCCGGATCGCAGCGGTACACCCGTGCGCTCGCGCCCGCATTCGCGAGGTCAGCTCGCTCATCTGGTGGTGCACGCGGTGCGCGGAAATTCCGTCGTCGAGGTACACGTTGCTTCGAGCTCGGGAAAGGTGGGGCGCCTCCTCTACCACGGCACGCTCGAGCGGGGCGAGTCGCAGAGGTTCGTCCAGCGATACCTCTGGCTGGCAGTCGCCAAGCCGACGCATGTCGAGCTCGCCCTGAACGGCGCCAGCCCGCTTCCAATCGGCGGCGCCTGCCCACGCTCGATCTACGTCGGATCGAAGCAGATCACCTCGACCGCCAGCTGTCGCTAGCGCGTGCGGCCCCGCGCCGCCATCGTCGTGACGGGCAGCGAGCTCGTCCGCGGAGAGCGCACCGACCTGAACGGGCCGTTTCTCGCGCGTGAGCTGCTTTCGCTCGGCTTCGAGCCGGCCCGGATCTCGATCGTCGGGGACGCGCCCGACGAGCTTGCGGCAGCGCTCGGCGAAAGCCTGGACGCCGACCTCATGGTCGTGACCGGCGGGCTCGGCCCGACGCACGACGATCGCACCGTTGAGCTCCTCGCTCGTGCAACTGGCCTCGACCTCGTCGTCGACGAGGAGCTCGAGCGCGAGATCGCGACCCGTTCGCGTGTCGTTGCAGAGCGGCTCAAGCGGCCCTACGCAGACTTCGCGCCGGGCGTGACGAAGCAGGCGACGCGACCGGAAGGCTCGACCTCGATCGGGCTCGTCGGCACGGCGCCTGGCCTCGTCGTCCCGACCGCTCACGCAGTCGTAGTCGTGCTCCCGGGACCTCCGGCCGAGCTGCAGCAGCTCTGGCCGCGCGCACTCGAGACAGAACCTCTGCGCCTCGTACTGGGCCGCGCTCGGCCACCAGGACGACGTGTCCTGCGCTTCTACGGCGCAAGCGAGTCGGCCGTTGCTCAGGCGCTCGCTGCAGCCGGTGGCGACGGCAACGGCGTCGAGGCGACGATCTGCGCGCGCGACTTCGAGATCCACGTCGACCTCGTGGTCGACCCGGGCGCAGAGCAGCGGGCCGACGAGCTGTCCGCGCAGCTCGCCGAGCCTCTCGGCGAGTATCTCTTCTCGCGAGATGAGCGGCCGATCGAGGAGATCGTGCTCGAACTCTGCCGTGCCGAGGAGTTGTCACTGGCGACAGCGGAGTCGTGCACTGGCGGGTTGGTTGCCGCGCGTCTCACGTCCGTACCCGGATCGAGCGACGTCTTCCTGGGAGGAGTCGTCGCCTACGCGAACGACGTCAAGGAGCGGGAGCTCGGCGTGCCGGCCGACCTTCTCCACGAGCAGGGTGCGGTTTCACCCGAGGCGGCGGCCGCAATGGCCAGCGGTGTCCGTACGCTCCTCCGGGCGGATGTCGCCGTCTCCGTGACCGGCATCGCAGGCCCGGAAGGCGGTACGCCCGAGAAGCCAGTCGGTCTCGTCTACATCCACGCAGAGACCCCACATGGCGAAAGCGGGATCGAGTTCAACTTCCGGGCCGACCGCGACTCGATACGTCGGCGGGCTGCGGTCGCTGCGCTTCACCTCGTGCGCCGCCTACTGGTGCAATCCCGTCACACGGACGTATGACTTCGTCGGGTACCGTCGAAACCGGTGCACGACTCCGACTCTTCTGCGCTCTCACCCTTCCCGACCCAACGCTGGACCGGCTCGTCGAGTGGCAGCAACGCGAGCTTCGTACAGTCGGCCGAGGTCGTGCCCAGAGAGAACCTCCACGTCACGATCGCGTTTCTCGGGAGCAGGCCGGTCGCAGATGCAGAGCCAGTTGCCGGCGAGCTTCGGACCACTGCCGCGGGCGCAACACAGCCAATCCGGCTTCGCTGCCGTGCATACCGGGAGACCCGGAGCGTCGGCATGCTCGTCCTCGACGACGAAGCCGATCGTGCGACGCGCCTCGCTGCCGACCTCCACGCCCGGCTCGAGCGTCTCGGCGTCTTCCAGCGCGAGCGCCGGAGCTGGCTTCCGCACGTCACCACGCTGCGATTTCGCGTGCCGCCACGGCTCGACCCGCCGATGCCCGATCTCGGGGAGTTCAGTCCGTCCGAGGCCGCTGTCTACCATTCCGTGCTGCGGTCCAGCGGGGCCCAGTACGAGATTCTCGATTCGTTTGCTCTACGAACTCCAGTGGGAGGCTGATCACGTTGGATCGCGCTGAAGCTCTCGATACCGCGCTCGGACAGATCGAGCGTCAGTTCGGCAAGGGGTCGGTCATGAAGATGAGCGATCGTGCCCAAGTGTCGGTCGGAGCCATCTCGACCGGATCGCTCGCTCTCGACCTCGCCCTCGGCATCGGTGGCCTGCCGCGGGGCCGCATCGTCGAGATCTTCGGTCCCGAGTCGTCGGGAAAGACGACGCTCGTCTATCACGTGATCGCGGAGGCTCAGCGCCGCGGTGGCATCTGCGCGTTCGTCGACGCCGAACACGCGATGGACCCGCAATACGCTCGCAGGATCGGGGTCAACATCGACGAGCTCCTGGTCTCGCAGCCCGACACGGGTGAGCAGGCGCTCGAGATCACGGAGCTCCTGATTCGCTCGGGCGCGCTCGATGTCGTGGCGATCGACTCCGTCGCCGCACTCGTGCCGAAAGCCGAGATCGAGGGTGAGATGGGCGATAGCCACGTCGGCCTCCAGGCTCGCCTGATGAGCCAGGCCCTGCGCAAGCTGGCCGGCACGCTGAACCGTACCGACACGATCTGCATCTTCACGAATCAGCTTCGCGAGAAGATCGGCGTCATGTTCGGGAACCCGGAGACGACCCCGGGGGGCCGTGCCCTCAAGTTCTACGCGTCCGTGCGGCTCGACATCCGACGTATCGAGACCCTCAAGGAGGGAGTCGAGGCGATCGGCAACCGCGTCCGTGTCAAGGTGGCCAAGAACAAGGTTGCGCCACCGTTCAAGCTGGCCGAGTTCGACATCATCTACGGCTCCGGCATCTCCTGGGAAGGAACCGTCCTCGACACGGCACTCGATCGGAAGGTCGTCCAAAAGTCCGGCTCGTACTTCAGCTTCGAGGATGAGCGCCTCGGCCAGGGTCGCCAGAACGCCACGGCGTTCCTACGCGAGCATCCCGACATCTGCCAGCAGATCCTGGCACGCATCCAGGCAGCCGCCGACCCCGACCAGATCGTGTCGGCGCGGCTTCTGCCGATAGACGCCAAGGCCGACGACAAGCCTTCGGTCGAAGCCGAGGTCGAACCCGAAACCGAGCAAGTTCGCGAGCAGGAGCCCGCGCGAGCCTGAGCGGTCTGTCGCCGATGGCCAATCAGGCCGATCCGTTCGCGGCGGTCGTCCGGACACTAGCTCGGCGCGATCTGACGGCCGCCGAGATCGATCAGCACCTCGCGAGGGCGGACTTCCCGGACGATGAGCGGGCCGACGCGACGGCTCGCGCGCGGGACGCCGGCTACATCGACGACGAGCGGGTGGCGCGCGAGAGGGCTCGCCGGCTCGTCGAACGCGGGTGGTCGAACGCGGGCATCCGTCTCGAGCTCGAGCGCCGGGGAGTCGAGAGCGCCACGGTGGAGAGCACCATCGAGGAGCTTGGAGACGAGCACGAGCGCGCCGCGAAGCTCGTACGGAAGATCGGGACCGGGCCACGCGCGGCTCGCTCCCTCGTTCGCAGGGGATTCACTCTCGAGCTCGTCCAGCAGGTGCTCGGCTCCGAGATTGCGGATCTGCCGTGAGCAGCGGTAGGATTCGATCGCACGACCCGACACGCTCTCTGCACAACGAGCAACTTTTTCCGAATCGGATCTCTTGAACACCGAAAGCCAGGCGACAGCGACAGGGAAGGAGCGTAGGTAGGAGGCAACGGTCACACCGAGCTAGTGCCTCCGAGAGCGGTGCCGCCGCTCTCCCTCAACCGATTCGCAACGACCGCCCGTGCAGGGTTCGCCGCCGGGTCGAGCAGGTGTCCTTCGTGGGCGCCGACAATCGACCGGAGGAGTTCCAGTGCCGTACGTTGTCGGAGTTCTGATCGGCCTCGTCGTAGGCTCCGCGACGGCCTGGATTGCGCTCGTTTCACTCACCGGCTCGAAGCTCTCCGCCGCGCGGCGGACTCGACATCTCATCCTGTCCGAGGCTCGCACGGAGGCAGAGGCGCTGAAGCGGGAGGCCGACCTCCAGGCCAAGGAGGCAGCGGTCAAGCTTCGCACGGACGTCGAGAACGAGCTCCAGACACGACGCGCAGAGGCATTCCAGGAGCGCGAGCGGCTCCACACGCACGCGGAAGAGGTGAATCGCCAGGTGGTCGAGCTCGAGCGGCGCGAGCAGGGGATCGCCGACCGTGAGACGCATGTCCGCCAGCTTCAGGAGGAATGCAAGCTCGCGAAGGAGGGCGAACTGGCCGAGCTGGAGCGCATCTCTGGCCTGACCCTCGGTGAGGCCAAGGCCGAGGTGCTGGCACGGTCAGAGGAACTCGTACGCCACGAGCTTGCTCGGCGGCTTCGTCAGCTCGAGGAGGAAGCACAGACGGAGGCCAGGCGCCGAGCGCGCAACCTTGTTGCAGACTCGCTTCAACGGGTGGCGGCGAGCCACGCCGCCGAGACGACGGTGTCGATCGTCGAGCTCCCCTCCGACGACATGAAGGGTCGGATCATTGGCCGTGAGGGGAGGAACATCCGGGCGCTCGAACACCTCACGGGAGTCGACTTCATCATCGACGACACCCCTCAGGCAGTGGTGCTCTCGTCGTTCGACGGCCTGCGACGTGAGATCGCGAAGCTCACGTTGCAGAAGCTCCTCGACGACGGCCGCATTCATCCAGCGCGGATCGAGGAGACGTACTACCAGTCGAAGGCGGAGGTGGACGACCTGGTCGTACAGGCCGGCGAGCAAGCTGTTTTCGAGGCCCATTGCGGCGAGTTCCACGAGGAGCTCGTCAAGGTTCTCGGACGTCTCAAGTTCCGCACGAGCTACGGCCAGAACGTCCTCAGGCATACGCTCGAGGTCGTCCATCTCGCCGGAATCATGGCGAGCGAGCTCGGGGCGGGAGTGAAGACGGCGAAGCGAGCTGCGTTGCTCCACGACCTCGGCAAGGCTCTGACGCACGAGGAAGAGGGCTCGCACGCAGCCATCTCCGCTCGCTATGCCAAGCGCTATGGCGAGTCGGAAGGCATCGTGCATGCGATCGAGGCACACCACTACGAGGTACAGCCTCAGACCGTCGAGGCCGTGTTGGTGATCACCGCCGACGCGATCTCGGCGTCGCGGCCCGGTGCCCGAGGCGAGAGCCTCGAGTCCTACATCAAGCGACTCGAATCGCTCGAGGAGCTTGCCGGTCAGAAGCCAGGGGTGGAGCGGGTCTACGCGCTCCAGGCCGGTCGTGAGGTCAGGGTTATCGTGAAGCCCGAGGAGATCGGTGACGACGATGCCGTGCTCCTCTCCCACGAGATCGCTCGAGAGATCGAACAGCACCTCGATTACCCGGGTCAGATCAAGGTCACCGTGATCCGTGAGTCGCGGGCCATCGAGTTCGCTCGATGAAGCGGTACTTCGTCACGACGTTCGGCTGCCAGATGAACGCGCACGACTCCGAGCGCATCAAAGGCATGCTCGAGGAGCTCGGGCTCGGCGAGGCGTCGGCTCAGGACGAGGCAGACGTCGTCGTCTTCAACACCTGCACGATCAGGGAGAAGCCCGACCAGCGGCTTGCCGCTCATCTCGGGAACGCCGCGGCACTCAAACGGCGGAAGCCCGGCACGATCGTCGCTGTCGGTGGCTGCTACGCGGAGGCGCAACGCGAGCGCATCTTCGATCTCTACCCGTTCGTCGACCTCGCCTTCGGCCCGGGAACGATCCAGCACCTCGGAGAATGGCTTGGCGCCGGTGGAGCTGGAATCGCGAATTCTGCCTTCGGGACAGGGCTGGAACGCCGCTTCTCGGCGGAGCTCCCTGCGCGCCGCGACCGGCCCGTCCAGGCGTGGGTGCAGGTCTCGATGGGGTGCAACTCGCGTTGTGCGTATTGCATCGTTCCCCGAGTTCGAGGCCGCGAGGTCAGCCGAGCGCCTGATCAGATCGTCGCCGAGGTGACCCGACTCGCGGGACAAGGGGTACGCGAGGTGACGTTGCTCGGCCAGAACGTCAACTCGTACGGACGCGATCTCGCTCCCCGGCTGGTTGCGGACTTCGGCGCGCTCCTGCGAGCGGTGGACGATGTCGACGGCATCGAGCGCATCCGGTTCACGAGCCCACACCCGAAGGACTTCCGTCCCCCGGTCATCGAGGCGATAGCTGAGTGCCTGTCCGTCTGCGAGCACGCTCATCTCCCGCTGCAATCGGGGTCGACCAGGATCCTGAAACGGATGCGACGGACGTACAGCCGCGAACGCTACGTCGCGCTCGTCGACGAGCTCCGCAACGCCGTTCCCGACCTTGCCTTGACGACCGACATCATCGTCGGCTTCCCGGGGGAGACCGACGATGACTTCGAGCAGACGCTCGAGGTCGTTTCGGACGTCGAGTTCGACGGCGCCTTCACGTTCGTCTTCTCGCCCCGGAGCGGGACCGAAGCGGCGTCGATGCCGGACCAGGTTCCGGAGGATGTCAAGCGCGTTCGGATCGAGCGGCTCGTCGATCTCGTCCAGCGACTCGCGGCCAGCCGGAACGCCGATCGCATCGGCCGGGTAGAAGAGGTCTTGGTCGAGGGGCCAAGCCGAACCGATCCGCGCCTCGTTCGGGGTAGGACCCGCCGCAACACGATGGTCAACTTCGAGGGCTCCGCCGCCGCCGGCGACCTCGTTCCCGTCCTTGTCACCTCCGCCACGTCAACGACGCTGAGAGGTTTGCAGGAGGCGCTCGTCGGCGCGTAGATGGGTGATGTCACGGGATCGCCGTTGACGAGCGAGCAGGTCCTGGCGATCTTCGGGCCGACCGCCTCCGGCAAGACCTCCGTCGCCGAGGCGCTCGCCGAGCTCGAGCCCGCCGAGATCGTCTCCGCCGACTCGATGCAGGTCTACCGCGGGCTGGCGATCCTGACCAACCAGCCGGCGCGGCCCACACACCTCGTCGCCATCTGGGATCAGGGTCACGTCGCTTCGGTTGCCGAGTACGCGCAGCTCGCCCATGCCGCGATCGACGGCATCTTGAGCCGGGGGCGAACGCCGATCGTCGTCGGCGGAACCGGTCTCTACTTTCGCGCGGCACTGTCCGAGCTCGACATCCCTCCCGCGCCTCCGAAGGGCTCCAGGGAGCGCTGGGGTCGTGCGTACGACGATCTGGGCGGGCAGGCGACGCATGCCCTTCTCGCCGCACGCGACCCTGCGGCCGCCGCCGCGATCCATCCGAACGACCGCCGTCGAGTCGTCAGAGCGCTCGAGCTTGCCGACGCGGGCACCTCGCTCCGTCGACCCGGCCGGGACCGCCTCTGGACAGGCGGCACCCGCCGTCCGACGTTCGTCGCCACGCTGGACGTTCCGCTCGAGGAGCTCAACCGGCGGATCGAGACCAGGACTCGGGAGATGCTCGAGCGGGGTGCTGCCGCCGAGGCCCGGGCGGCACTTGCCGGAGGGCTGTCGCCGACGGCCGAGAAGGTGATCGGCCTGCACGAGGCGGCTGAGCTCGAGCTCGAAGAGGCCGTGGCCGCGATCGGTCTGCGGACGCGGCAGTACGCGGCGTACCAGAGGAAGTGGATGCGACGCATCGAGGGCGTTGCTAGCGTCAACGCCGATCGCCCGCCCCATGAGATCGCCCATGAGATTCTCGACCTGGCAGGCAGCGGGGAACCGCTATCTGCTCGTCGACCGCGCTGAGCTCGAAACCTATCTCGACCCGGGGCGAGTCCGGGAGATCTGCGGTGACGCCGACGGCATCCTCGAAGTCATGTCGGTTGCCGGCGACACCGCCGAGATCCTGATCTGGAATCCCGACGGGTCGCAGGCGGAACTCTCTGGGAACGGCACACGCATCGCCGCCAGGTGGCTTGCCGACCGGTCGGGCGCGGACAAGGTCACGATCCGGGTCGGCCCGCGCGACGTCGTCGCCCGGATGCTGCCCGACGGGAGCGTCGAGCAGGACATGGGGGAGGTCGAGGTCCATGAGCAGGAGCGGGTGGCTGGCCTCGAGGTGATTCCAGTCTCCGTCGGTAATCCGCACGCGGTTGTCGTTGGCGATCCGGACGACCTGCCGCAGGTCGGTCCGCTCTTGGAGACCCACCCGCGATTCGCGAACCGGACCAACGTCCAGGTCGTCCGTGTCGATGCACCCGGCCAGGTCAGCGCACGGGTCTGGGAACGAGGGGTGGGCGAGACGCTGTCGTCGGGGACGAGCGCGATCGCTGTCGCGGCAGCCACCCACGGCGACGGCACCGTCGTCGTTCGCTTCCCAGGTGGGGATCTGACGGTGCGCCTCGCAGGCGGCCGCGCATTTCTCGTCGGCCCGGTCGAGCGGATCTCCTAGCCGCTGCCGATTCCGTACTCGCGAAGGGTGTCGTTCAGGCTCACCTTGATGTCCGTCGCTTCGTTTCGCCAGCCGATGATCAACGCGCACGCGATCTGGTACGTGCCGGCAGGAAACGCCCTCGGGCGCGATCCGGGTACGACGACCGAGCGCGGAGGCACGTAGCCGCGGTGCTCGACGGGCTCGGCGCCGGTGACGTCGATCACGGGCACCGACGCCGTCAGTGACACGTTCGGGGCGAGGACGGCCTGCTCCCCGACGACGACGCCTTCCGTGAGGATGCAGCGAGAGCCGATGAACGCGCCGTCTTCGACGATGACCGGACGCGCCTGGACCGGTTCGAGCACGCCGCCGATGCCGACCCCACCCGACAGGTGCACGTCGGCTCCGATCTGGGCGCACGAGCCCACGGTCGCCCACGTGTCGATCATCGTCCGTGGCCCGACCCAGGCTCCGATGTTCACGTAGCTCGGCATCATCACGACGCCTTCGGAGAGGAACGATCCGTACCGCGCGACCGCAGGCGGGACGACCCGGACTCCGAGCCGTGCGTACTCGTGCTTGAGCGGAATCTTGTCCAGGTACTCGAACGGGCCAACCTCGAACGGCTCGACCTGACGGAGACGGAAGTAGTCGAGGATGGCCCGTTTCGCCTCTTCGTTCACGACCCATTCGCCGTCGACGCGCTCGGCCACCCTTGCCTGGCCCCGGTCGAGTGAGCCGATCATCTCCTCGACCCGGGCTGCGTCGATCTCACTCATGCGAGCTCCCGAAGGATCGCTGCTGCCCGCTCGCACTCTTCGAGCGGGGGGACGAGCGCGAGACGCACGTAACCCTCACCGCTCGTGCCCAGGTAGGCCCCGGGGGTGACGACGATGCCGTGCCTGAGCAAACGCTCCGCTAGCTCTTCGGACGTCTCGCCGGCCGGAACCTCGACCCAGAGGTACATCGTCGCCTCGCTTGCCGCCACGCGCCACCCGAGGGCGTCGAGCGCCCCGAGCATGACCTCGCGCTTGCGCCGGAACGCGTCACGCATCCGCTCCACGTGCCCCTCGTCGCCCCATGCGACGACCGACGCACGCTGGACGAATTCCTGCGGCGTTGTGCCGACAGTGGGCCGGTAGGCACGAAGAGCGTCCATGACCCAGCGAGGGCCGGCGACAAAGCCCGAGCGGTAGCCGGTCATCGACGAGCGCTTGCTGAGCGTGTTGAAGACGACGACGTTGCCTCGATCCGAGACCTGCAAGGCAGACGGCGGCGGATCGCGGAACCAGAGCTCGCTGTACGCCTCGTCGGATGCGAGCAGGAAGTCGTACTCGGCCGCGAGCTGCGGCCATCCGCGCGTAGAACTCGGGCGGGGCCACCGCACCGGTCGGATTGTTCGGGTAGTTCAGCCAGACGATCGCCGCACGCGCAAGCTCCTCCTCGCCCAGACGATCAGGGTCGAGCAGGAAGCCGTCTTCCTCGAGGAGGGCGGAGTGGACAACTTGGGCACCTGCAAAGAGCGCGCCGCGCCCGGGAACCGGATACCCGGGCTCCGTCACGATCACGGTGTCCTTGCCGCCGTCACGATCGACGACGACCTGGGCGAAGCTGAAGATAGCCTCCTTGCTCCCGAGAGTCGGCACAATTTCCGACGACGGATCGAGCTCGACGCCGAATCGGCGCCCGAGCCACGCGGCGATCGCCTCCCTCAGCTCGGGGAGACCCTCCGCCTTCGGGTACCCCCTCGTGTCGCCGACGGCGTCGACGAGAGCCTGGCGGATGATCGGGTCGGTCGG
This sequence comes from uncultured Actinomycetes bacterium, assembly GCA_963736045.1. Classification (GTDB taxonomy): domain Bacteria; phylum Actinomycetota; class Thermoleophilia; order Gaiellales; family Gaiellaceae; genus PALSA-612. The sequence goes on from CAVTNK010000004.1 coordinate 401,091, forward strand.
CTCGCGGGGATCGCCCTGGCCGAAGTCGAAGATCTCGATGCCGGCCGCCGCAGCCTCTCGCTTCGCCTGCTCGATGCGGACGAACGGATACGTCGTCTGAGCAGCCAGAACGGGGGAGACGCTCCATCGACCGAACGCTAGCCGTTCGACCCGGCAAGCGCTCGTTCGAGAACCACCCAGCAGGGCATAATCTTGTCGTGACGCCACGCCAGCCCGATCCTGCGCCCGGTGCGGAGCCCGAGCGCGGGCTCGTCGTCGCCGTGCTCCCCCAGGGACGTGAGGTCGAGGAGCTGGCAGAGCTTCGCGAGCTCGCGACGCACGGCCGGCGTTGACCCGGTCGGCGAGCTGGTCCAGCATCGTTCGAGGCCGGACCCTCGCTCGCTACGTCGGTAAGGGAAAGCTGGAGGAGCTGAAGGAACTGTTCGGGACAGCAACGGCGGACGTCCTCATCGTCGACGACGAGCTACAACCGGCACAGCAGCGCCTGCTCGAGGACGCACTTCAGGCCCGCGTCGTCGACCGCACGCAGCTCATCCTCGACATCTTCGCCCAGCACGCCGTGAGCGCCGAGGGGAAGCTCCAGGTCGAGCTCGCGCAGCTCGAGTACAACCTCCCCCGAATGCGTGGGATGTGGAAGCACCTCGAGCGGCTCGGCGGGGGAGTGGGAACTCGAGGCCCGGGGGAAGCCCAGCTCGAGACTGACCGCCGACTCGCGCGGCGACGGGTGTCGATCCTCAAGCGCAGGCTCGTCGAGCTCAGCCGCCAGCGCGACACACGCAGGAAGTCTCGCCGCCGCTCGCAAACGCCCACGGTCGCTCTTGCCGGCTACACCAACGTCGGCAAGTCGACGCTCATGAATGCGCTGACCGATGCGCGCGTGTCGGTACGAGACAGCCTCTTCGAGACCCTCGACCCGACGACGAGGTCGTTCGAGCACGACGGGCGCCGCTATCTCCTGACCGACACCGTCGGGTTCATCCGCCGCCTTCCGCACCAGCTCGTCGAGGGATTCGCCGCGACGCTCGAGGAGACGCTCGTCTCCGACCTCGTCCTTCACGTCGCCGATGCCTCGGTATCCGAAGAGCGGCTCCACGAGATGATCGCAGGCCGTCGAGACGGTCCTCGACGAGATCGGGGCCGACGAGCTGCCGGTCGAGCTCGTGCTCAACAAGATCGACCTCGTCGATGCACTCACTCGGCGCCGGCTCGAGAACCGCTACCCGGACGCGCTGAAGATCTCGGCCACGACGGGCGCAGGGCTCGATGCTCTTCGCGCGCGAATCGCCGCTCGCTTCGCCGACCGCTTCGCGGTCGTCGAGCTCCTCGTGCCGTACGACGAGGGTCGAGCGCTGGCGGAGCTCTACGCGCTCGGCCCCCCGATCGAGCTTCGCGAGGACCGCGCTGACGGCGTCCTCATTCGCGCGCGGCTGCCCGAGCACGAGCTGCGCCGGTTTGCCCGATTCCTGGTGGCTGAGGCCCGCCAACGACGACGCGACCTCCGTCGTCGGATGACTCGAGCTCTCCGTCCGGCGCCTTCGCGACGAGGCGGTCGTTCCCGAGCGCGCCTACCCGGGCGACGCCGGCCTCGACCTCGTCTCGTGCGAGCACGTCGTCGATCGGCCCCGGCGAGCGAGCGACCGTCGGCACCGGGATCGCCGTCGCGATCCCCGAGGGCCACGCCGGGCTCGTCGTCCCGCGATCGGGCCTCGCAGCGCGCCATGGCATCGGCATCGTCAACTCGCCGGGCCTCGTCGACTCCGGCTACCGCGGCGAGGTGCGAGTCGTTCTCCTCAACACCGATCGGGCTTCCACGTTTACCGTCGAGCCGGGAATGCGAATCGCCCAGCTGGTTCTGGTGCCCGGTCGCGATCGCAGAGCCGGTCGAGGTCGACGAGCTCCCCGAGACCGAGCGGGGCGTCGCCGGCTTCGGGTCCTCGGGCACGTGACGGGCGAGCCTCGCATCCGGGTCTCGGCGGTGCTGCGCTGGCAGGATCGCATCCTTCTCTGCCGTCACGAGAAGGGCGACAAGAAGTACTGGCTCCTGCCGGGAGGAGGCGTCAACTCCGGCGAGAGCCTCGTGCAGGCTCTCGCGCGAGAGCTGCTCGAGGAGGTCGGAATCGACGATGCACGATTCCGTTCGAGGGCCCGGTCGCGATCGTCGACTCGATCGCGCCAGCCCGCTGCCTTCACGCGCAAGCACGTCGTCCACATCATCTTCGCCGGCGATCTTTCGGGCCGCTCGCTCGAGCGTGTGACGTCGCAGGACGCCGCCGTGCAAGGCCATCGTCTCTTCACGTTGCAGGAGCTCGAGGAGATCGTGCTCCACCCGCCGATCCAGCGCTTCCTCACCCGCTGGCAGCCTGGAGACGCAGGCGTCTACCTCGGCACCCTCTGGGCACCCTAGGCCGCTTGGACTGACGTCCGGGTTCTCGCGGGCCAGCGCATCGGCACGTTCGGCCATGTCGCGCCCGCGTAGCCGGCTAGTCTTGCCGTCGATGCGAGTGGTTCGCTGCTCATGACGAGAGACGAGCTCCTGCAAGCGGTCGGCAGGGTCCACAGGTACCACACGATGGATCTCGGGCACGGCGTCGTGACGCGAGGGAGCAGACAACACGCCGTTGCGAGCTGCACATATGAAGCTGCCGGAGGACCTCAGCGGTCAGACTGTGCTCGACATCGGAGCCTGGGATGGTTTCTTCTCGTTCGAGGCTGAACGCCGCGGCGCGAGCAGAGTCCTGGCGACGGATTCCTACGTCTGGCAAGCAAATGGCCGAAGCTCGAAGAACGGGTTCGAGCTCGCGCGACGCGCGCTGGGCTCGCACGTCGAAGACTTGGAGATCGACGTACTTGAGCTCTCTCCGGCTCGTCCAGGCGTGTTCGATGTGGTGCTGGAAGTCACCCGCCGGCAGCTGATCCTCGAGACACTCGTCGAGCGAGTCGGCAGCCGGCGGCCGATGGCGGTATTCCACCCGAACGACGAGACGTGGAACGATTCCACGACCTGGTGGGTACCGAACCCGGCCGCCGTGAAGGCGATGCTGAAGGACGTCGGCTTCCGGCGTATCGAGCAGGTGTCATTCACCCCGCGACTGCGGACCGCCACTGCGTCAGGATTCCAGGCCGTCACACAGGAGGTCCGAGCCAAGGTTTCGACGAAACGGCGACGTAGCCGCCCCGGCATGGACGTGCTCCGCCAGGGTCGGGCCGTGTTCCACGCGTTCAAAGACTGACACCGGACGGTGGCCTGCTACTCGTCCAGGCCCACTCACCTAGAAGCGCCCTCCGCGCGACCTGGCTCTCGCGGCCGAGACCGCGTGAGCCTCAGCCTCGAGCTCGTCCGGCAGAGCCTCGAACGCCGGCACTTCGCCGCTCCGATGGCCGAGCGCCTGTGCGAGCAGCCAGTCGGCCAGCCAGGGGTTCCGCGGAAGAAGTGGGCCGTGCAGATACGTCCCGAGTGCGCGCCCGACCCGACATCCTTCGTAACCGCTTCGTCCGTCGTTCCCAAACCCGGCGATGACCCGGCCGAGCGCCGAGGCTCTGTCATCGAGCATCGTCCGTCCGGCATGGTTCTCGAATCCCGCCACGGTGCACCGATCGCCAGCGTCGAGCTCACATTCCAGAAGAACGTCTCCGATCATGCGCCGCTCGCCGGCGGTCGTCTCGAGCGGAAAGAGGCCCGCGCCCGGGAGCTCGTCGCCGTCGCGCCCCCGGTAGGAGCGGCCGAGGAGCTGGTAGCCGCCGCACACGGCGAGCAGCGCGGCACCGCCCGCAACAGCCTCGACGAGAGCTGGCCCGCGGGCTGCGAGATCGGGAGCGATCAGCCCTTGCTCGCGGTCCTGGCCGCCACCGACGTAGAACAGATCGATGTCGCCCGGCGTCGAGTCGCCTCTCCCGATCCGTCGCAGATCGATCTCTACGCCGCGCCACCGAGCCCGAGTGGTAAGGACCGCGATGTTCCCGCGATCGGCATAGATGTTCAGATACTCGGGATAGAGGTACCCGACGGCGATCTGCTCGACGGTCGTCACGCCGCGCGTTCCCAGTACGGCTTGGCGTGCCCGCGGCGAGTCACGATCTCCTGCAGCGCCAGCATCGCCGTGTAGGTCGGGAAGCACACGAGCTCGCCGCCCTCAGCTGTCGCGGCAAGACCGAGGTCGAGCGCCTCCTCGAGGTCGGGAACAACCTTGATCGCTGATGCCCGGAGACCGCCGTAGTTGAACCGCAGTGCCAGCTCGGCGGCGCGCTCCCCCGTGGCGATCAGGCGATCGAGCCCGGAGGCCAGGAGCTCGAAGTCGACGTCCCAGATCCACGAGACGTCGCGGCCGTCGGCGATCGCGTCGTTCAGGGCCACGACCGCGAGCTTCGGCGCGCTCGACGAGACGACCGTTCTCACGGCCTCGTTCGCGCCGGCCGGATTCTTGATCAGGACGACGAGGAGCGTCCGTCCGTCGAGTTCGATGCGCTCGAAGCGCCCGAACGCCGGCTCGGCCCGCCCGAGCCCGAGTTCGATCTCGTCGAGCGTCGCCCCGACCGTTCGCGCCACAGATGCGGCGGCAAGGGCGTTATAGACGTTGTAGAGCCCCGGCAGGCGGAGCTCGACGCGCCGCGTCCCTTCGGGCGTCACGAGGTCGAATGCCGACCCCTCCGTCCCTCGCAGTTCGACACTTCGTGCGGCAATGTCGAGCGCTGGTCTCGAATGCCCACACGCCGGGCAGCGGTAGTCACCGAGATGACCGACATATGCGGCTCGGTACGCGTATGCGGTTCCGCAGCGAACGCAGAACTTCGAGTCCGCGGCGTGCTGGAGAGCGGGGCGAGCGTGGGAGGGGTCGTCCATCCCGAACGTGACGGTACGCTCGCGAACGCGTGGGAGATCCCCGACAAGCGGATCGTCGGCGTTCACTACGAGCACTGTGTCGCCGAGCTCGTCAACCATCCCGCGCCACCGCTCTGCGACGATCTCGAGCTCTCCGTAGCGATCGAGCTGGTCGCGGAAGAGATTCGCAAGACACACCGCGCGGGGTCTCAGCCGGCGCGTCACCTCCGGCAACGCCGCCTCGTCGACCTCGAACAACCCGAGCTCGGCGCCTTCCGCGCTGAGTAGCGTCGACGTGACTCCGGAGACGAGGTTGGCTCCAGCGGCGTTCCGAGCCAGTCGCCGGCCCGGCGCCAGGATCGACGCCGCCATGGCGCAGGTCGTCGTCTTTCCGTTCGTGGCGGAGACGAGCACGGACCCCTGTTCGAGCCGGTCGCCGAGCAGCGTGATCGCGTTGCGATCGATTGCGGCCAGAAGCTTGCCCGGCAGGGTCGTTCCGCCGCCTCTTCCCGCCAGCCGCGACAGACCGCCGGCTGCACGGGCGACGGCAACCTCGATTGCAAGCCGCACGCTGGCAGTCTAGGCGGCTTCGCAATTGTCAGCGAGCACCGTCTGCTCTTGCACTCTGGTAAATACGCTCTATTGTGATTGCCATGACCCGTCGCCGCGCGTACCGAGCGATCTCGAGCGTCGATCCGAAGGCCCTGGCCGAGTTCCAGGCCGGCATTCGCAAGCGCTACTCGGACGAGGAGATCCTCGGTCAGCTGAAAGCCTGCGCGACTCGGCTCCATCGCTCACCGACGATGCGCGAGTTCTCCGAGGATTCCGAGACGACGATCCACCCGCAGACCGTCATCGAGCGCTTCGGGAGCTGGAACCGGGCGAAGCGCGCCGCGGGTCTCGTACCACGCCGCTTCGCGACGAAGGAGGAGCTTCTGCGTTGTCTGAGCGAGCTGGGGGAAAGGCTCGGCCGAGTGCCGACGGCGAAGGACCTCGATGCCAATCGCGGGCTCGTCCCGTCCAAGTCGCTCTACTGGCACACCTTCGGGTCCTTCACCGACGCGCTGCGTGAGGCGGGCTTCGACGTGCCTGTCGGGGAGGAGCGCCTCGAGCGGGCGATCGCGCAGGGCGCAGCGTTGGCCCGCAAGCTCGGTCACCTGCCGAAGTTCGTCGACTGGGCGACTGCACGGCGGTCCGATCCCAGCCTGCTCAGTGAGTGGCAGGTCTACCGGATGTTCGACGCTCGCCGTGGCGCGTGGGCGACGTTCCAGTTCCTCGTGCGCGAGCGCCTGCTCGAGCAAGGAGCGACCGTGGGTTCGGACGGATCCCTCCGCCGCTGACGTCCCGTCTTCACGGCGCGTGGGCCTCGCTCACGGTCGGCGACGCTTCTGCCGATACCACGAGCGTATGGCACGGCCGCTGCCCAAGATCACGCCGGACGACGCTGAGAGCGAGCGCGAGAGACCGGCGCTTCTCTCCGATCCCGAGGCTTCCGACGAGCCCGAAGAGGAGGAAGAGAGCGAACCTCAGCTCCGGGACCCCCTCAAGCTGTACGTCCGCCAGATCGGCGACGGACGGCTCCTCACCCCGGCCGAAGAGCGTGAGCTCGCCCGCCGAAAGGACGAAGGGGACGAGCGGGCGAAGCGCCGTCTGATCGAGTGCAATCTCCGCCTCGTGATGTCGATTACGAGGAACTACACCAAGGCGAGCGTCCCGCTGCTCGATCTGATCCAGGAGGGCAACCTCGGATTGATCCGTGCTGTCGAGAAGTTCGACTACACGATGGGGTACAAGCTGTCGACATACGCCACGTGGTGGATCCGCCAGGCGGTCACCCGCGCGCTTGCCGACCAGGGCCGGCTGATCCGGCTACCGGTGCACGTCGCCGACCAGGTACGGCGCGTCATGCGCTCGCGGCGCATTCTGGCGCAGAAGCTCAATCGCGACCCGTCGATCCAGGAGATCGCCGAGGAAAGCGGCATCACCGAGGAGCGCGTGAGGGAGCTCCTCGACCTGGTCGAGGATCCGATCAGCCTGGAGACTCCGGTCGGCGACGGCGAGAGCCTGTACGCCGACCTCATCGAGGACGAGACCATGGAGCAGCCCGAGTCGGCGACAGCCGAGCGGCTGCAGGCCGTCGAGCTGGCGGAGGCGCTCGATCAGCTCGAGCCGCGCCTCCGGGATGTGCTCGAGCGTCGCTTCGGGCTCGTCAACAGTCAGTCACAGACGCTGGAGCGCATCGGACAGGAGCTCGGAATCACCCGCGAGCGCGTGCGACAGCTCGAGACCCGCGCGCTAAAGGAGCTCCGAGCGATCGCCCCCGAACTCTCGCTGTACCTCCTCAGCGAATAAGTACGGGGAAAACCCGGCTTCCCCGTGTATTAGTACGGTACGGCCTGGATCTCACGCAGGCTCGCGAGCCGGCGCAGCGCCTCGACCTCGATCTGTCGCACGCGCTCGCGCGTGAGCCCGAGGCGGCGACCGATCTCCTCGAGCGTCTTCGGCTCCTGATCGTCCAGCCCGTAGCGAAGCGCCAGAACCTCGCGCTCCCGCTCGCTCAGCGCACGCAGCGCCTGCTGAAGCGCCTGGCTGCGAAGCGACAGCTCGACCTGCTCGTCCGGCAGCGGCCCTTCCCCGGCCACGAAGTCACCGAGGACAGCCTCCTCGTGATCTCCGACAGGCTGATCGAGGCTCGTTGCCGCGCGAGCCGCGGCGCGCACCTCTCGCGCCTGCTGGATGGGAAGGCTCGCCTCCTCGGCGATCTCCTCGAGGGAGGGCTCCCGTCCAAGCTGGGTCCACAGGTTCCGTTCCGCCCTGTTCATCTTCTGAAGGCGTTCGACGATGTGTACCGGCATACGGATTGTGCGGGCCTTGTCGGCGAGCGCCCGAGCAACCGCCTGACGGATCCACCACGTGGCGTACGTCGAGAACTTGTAGCCACGGCGCCAGTCGAACTTCTCGACCGCGCGGATCAGCCCGAGCGTGCCTTCCTGGATCAGATCGAGGAAGGGGAGACCCTGATTGCGGTAGTTCTTCGCGATCGAGACGACAAGCCGGAGATTCGCCTGGATCATGTGCTGCTTGGCCTGATCGTCGCCGCGCTCGATCCGCTTGGCGAGCCCGACCTCTTGTGCGGCCGTGAGCAGCGGATGTCGACCGGCCTCCCGCAGGAAGAGCTGGAGAGCGTCGGTCGTCGTCTCCACGGGCGCCGTCAGAACGGCGGCGGCCGTCTCGCGCTCGTCCTCGATCAGCTCGAACCCGCGCGCCTCGAGCTCGCGGAACACCGCATCGGCCTCGACCGCGTCGAACCCGTGGACGTCCAGAAGCTCGCCGAGCTCGACCGACCTGATCGAACCGTTCGCCTCGGCCCCTTCGAGCAGCTGGACGAAGTCCTCGCTCTGGAAGAGGGTCTCGAAATCGACTGTCGGCTCAGGCCGATCAGTTGTCGTCATCGTCGCCTCACCTTCCCGCCTGCGTCGAGACCGATTGCTCGTTCGAGCACCGGCCATGCCTCGAGGCGCCCACTCAGGGCCAAGCATAGCCCGCGCGAACATGAAAGCGAAATCGGGGCTTGCGACCGCCTGATCGCATAGGGTTCTCGCACCAGTTTTCGTGAACTCATGCGGGGTCGAGCACGAGGAGGCAACACCGTGAGAATCAAGCATCTGACGCGCCCTGGCCGGACTCGTCTTCCGATCGCCTTTCTTGCACAACCATGGCGATCCCGGCGGCGGCTCTCGTCTTCGGAGTCGGCACCGCGGCGGGCGCTACAGGCGGCGGTATCTACAACGTGTGCAACGGGACGCTTCTGCTCACCGGCGGCAACATCCTCCTCAACAGCCCGAACAACATCGTTCAGGCTGCCTGCTAGAGCCGGTCGAGCGGCTCACCGAGGGCCGGCGCCACCGCGCGCCGGCCCTTTCGTTCCCGTTCGGCACAGCGCACGATAACGCGTGTTATGTCAAGTTGACGCTGGATGGCGAGCGCAGCCTCCCTGCCCCCGCGTCCCCGTCCACAAGTTCCTCCACATGCTGACCAAACGGCTGTGGAAATGTGGAAAACTGAACTTTTCGCAAAGTGCACCCTTTTCGACCTCGGCCGCTCTTGCATCCCGGGAGCGAAGGTCGTAAGGTCGTTCTTGCGTCGAGCACGGAGCGCAAGTAGGTTGAGTCCGAGCCCGAGGGTGCAAAGCGTAAGCGGAGCGTCAACGGGCACGGAGGACGAAAGCGCCACCGGCTCGACGCATTTCCTGGTTGCCACGCGCATCGGTAGGATGAGCCCCGCCGTGCATTTGCGATCCCCGAGCATTGCCCCCGGCTCCCACGCGTTTCTGTGGGCTCTTGTCTTCGGCGTCTACACCTGGGCGTTCATGCTCGCAGTCGGTGTTTCGAACGCGCTTTCCGGAATCGTCGGAGCAGTCGTCGGCGGTGGGACCTTTCTCCTCGTGCGGCTCTACGGAGAAGACCTGGCACGCAAGCGGCGTGCACCGCGGCGCGCGAGACCATGATTTCCTGAGAGCGTCGTCAGCAGGAGCCGGGTCCGGTCCCGGCCAATCGCAGCTTCGAGCCGCTTTGTCGCCGGGGTTCGCGTCTTCCCTGCATCGCCCAGCAGTTCACAGTGTCCGAGTAGCCTCGTCACGCCGGTCAGGTTCGAAAATGCCATCGCGCCCATCGTCTCGCTCACACATGGTGATCGGCACGTCACCCGTGGAGCCTCATCCCTGACGCGAGGGCCGACTGGGAGCAGCCGGCGGCTAGTCGTACTCGACGAGCGAGAAGATCTCGTAACCCTCGAGCTGGGCCCGGCCGTTCAGGAACGAGAGCTCGACGATGAACGGGAGTCCCACGACCACGCCACCAAGTTGTTCGACGAGCTGAACCGTCGCTCTGGCGGTCCCCCCCGTCGCGAGGACATCGTCGTGTACGAGCACGCGCTGACCGGACCGGATCGAGTCGGCGTGAACCTCCAGCTGGTCAAACCCGTACTCCAGCGCATACTTGACCGCCACCGTATGCCAGGGAAGCTTGCCGGGTTTGCGCGCCGCCACGAACCCGCAGCCGAGCCGACAGGCGAGCGCACCGCCAGTGATGTACCCGCGGGCCTCGGCTCCGAGCACCACATCGGGCCTCAGCGGCTCCGCCCATCGGGCGATCTGCTCCACCGTCTCTCGGAGACCATCCGGGTCTCCGAGGAGCGGCATGATGTCCTTGAAGACCACACCCGGCTTCGGGAAGTCGGGGACGTCGCGAATCTTCCCCTTGAGGTCGACCGTCACAGCGGGAGCTTATCCCGCCGCGAGTCGGCGAAGCCCGCGCCAGAGGAGCAGCTGCAACAGCTCCTGTGAGAGCTCGCCGAGTGCGCGGAGATCCTCCACGCCGTCCTTGCGGCGCTCGAGGTTCCGCCCGTGCAGCGCTGGCGCCGTGATCTGACCCAGTAATCCAGTTGCACGGTCGGCGGTCGTCTGGAACGTTCGCAGATGCCGCGCACTGACGCCGTAAGACGCCAGGCGGGCGCACACAGCCGCGACGTCGGCGTCGGCATCTGCATAGCGCCGCTCACCGCGCACCGCCCTTGGCGCCAGAAGACCGTACTCCTCCAGATCGCGCGCGAAGCGCTGGGTGATCCCGGCCCGGGAACAGAGCTCCTCAAGACCGATCTCTCGCTCCTCCGAGGCGAAAGGCGCCTGCTGCCTGCGTCGATTCTTCTGGACCGAGGTCGAGAGCTCCTGTCTGATCACGCGAAGCGGCAGAAATTCGTCGCGCTGCAGCCTGAGGATCGTCTCCAGGCGATCGATCTCCGTCTCGCCGAAGAGCCGATAGCCACCGGGAGTGCGCCTCGGCGCCAGAAGGCCCTGGTCCTCCAGATATCGGATCTTGGATATCGAGATGTCAGGGAACTCCGACTTCAGGCGCCTGCATACCGCGCCGATGGTGAGCAGCCGCGAAACCTGCGCCGTCTCGGTGGGCGCGACCGTCATCTCGCGAGAAAGACGAGACGGTATTTGCCGATCTGGAGCTCGTCGTCGTCGTCGAGCGGCGCCTGCTCGATCCGACGCCGGTTCAGAAACGTTCCGTTGAGGCTGCCGAGGTCTTCGATCACAAAACGGCCGCTGGCCTCCGTGATCACTGCATGGCGACGCGAGACGGTCACGTCGTCGAGGAAGATGTCGCAATCGGGAGAGCGACCGATCGTCGTCCGCCCAGGTCCGAGCGAGAACCCCTCGCCGGTGCGTCCTCCTCCTGACCGAACCACCAGTGCGGGCCCGTCCACCCCTTCAACGCGACCCGGCGCGTCTTCGGGAACCTGCTCCGGCACGAAGCTCAGCGTCGTCTCCTCGTCAACCTCCTCACGCTCGATCAACGCTCCGCATCGCGCGCAGAAGTTGGCGGTTTCTGAGTTCTGGAACCCGCATTCCGAGCAGTAGACATGGCTCACTCGGTACCTCCCAGTCGCGCCAACCGGCCGGGACGAAGGCGTGGGTCTCTCCGGGACGCAGTGCGCGAGCTGCGCTGCGCCGGCCTCACGCCCCCTGGCTCGTCTCGGGAGGGGCCTTGCCGGACAGGATCTCGGTCAGGCGGTCGACGTCGACCTGCGCGAGCTCGCCCTCCCCCTTGCTCTTCAGCCGCACCACGAGCTCCGCGCGCAGGATGTCGATCTTCCCGTGCAGGATCCGGCGGCGATACGACAGTTCGTCCTCTTCTTCCTCTAGCCTCTCGATCAAGGCTTTGAGGTCTCCGTCGCTCAGCTTGGCAAGATCAGGGAGCGCTTCCACAGGCACCTTTCGGTCGGTTCACGCGGCCGGATCCTCATTGAAGCAGCCGCTCGACTAAGGGTCAACCTTACGTTGAGATTCCGCTCGCACCTCCAAACTCCTCCTCATCGACGCGTGATCGTCCGCCAGGCTCCTGCGGCGTAGAGCACCCCGGCCGCGAGCGCCACTCCTACGCCTGTCCAGAAGAGCCAGATGGGCCAGGGATCCGCCTCGTAGGTGGTGATCACCGCCACGATTGCTGCGTACAGGATCCAGGTTGCAAGCTTGCCGAGGAAGTTCACCGAGAACTCGTGACCCGGGACAGCCCGGGAGCCGACGATGAGGAACACGTCACGCGCGAGAACGATCGCGAGCCCCGCCCAGGGCAAGCGACCCTCGAGGACGAGAAGCAGCACGGCGGCGTCAATCATCAGACGGTCCGCAAGTGGATCCGCGTACTTTCCGAACTCAGACTGGACACCCCAGCGGCGAGCCAGCCATCCGTCCACCTGGTCGGTGGCTCCGGCGACCCCGAACACCACCGCGGCGGCGATGCTGTGCCCACCATCGGCCTCGACCATCAGCACCACGAAGAGTGGCACGAGCGCGAAGCGCACGAGCGTGAGGGCGTTCGGAATGTAGGCGAGTGGTGCCCGGACAGCGTTCGCGCTCACGCGCTCAGCATAGACCGGCTCGCGCGCCCGACGAGAAAGCGAACGAGCGGCGGGTTTCCCCGCCGCTCGTTCTTCTTGCTGTCGCCTCTGACGAGACGACTTGGGGGTGATGTCTCGCTACGCGTTGACCTTGCCGAGAGAGGCTGACCAGTTCTCGAAGTAGCTCCTCTGGCCTCCCTGGATGTACTCCTGCGTGAAGTAGACGGTCGAACCGTCAGCCGTTGCAGATGAGTACTCCCCGAAGAACAGGAGCGCAAACGGGCGGAATCCGTCCCAGAAGACTGGGTACTGGAAGAACCCGTCGTACGGTGCCTGCCCCTCGAGGGCGATGTTGACGACCGTTGCTGGGTGATGGATCTGCACCTTCGCGTATGCCGCGCTCGGGTAGTGAGCGTTGCCGGTCAGCGTGTTGACCACGACCGCCCTGGTGCCGTTGGTGGCAAGGGCGATCGACGGGAAGATGAAGCTGTTGTTGGCGTTGGAGATGATCGAGCTGCTGTCCTCCGCGGCCGACAGGATCGTGCGGTCGTCGACGTCCCATCCGGTCGGATGGATGAAGGCGACGTACGTACCCGCACGCAGGTGGTTGACGTGGACCGAGTCCTGCACGATGGTCTTCGTCGTCAGGACGAACGCGATCGTCGACGGTCCCTTGTTCGGGATCGTGACAGCCTTCGCATCAGCAACGGAGTCGTCGCCCGCGTTGATCGGGCGCGGAATGCTTCCGTAGCCGAAGCCGAGGTCATCGCCCAGCGGGATCGGGCCGTACGGAGGCTGATCCACGCAGGTGATCGTGTTCAGGACGAAGTAGGCGAGGTTCACGTTCGAGCAGTTCGTGTCCGTGACCGGAAGCCCGAACCACGTGTTCATGCCCGCTCCGCCGTTGATCGTCGTCACGCTGAAGACGAGCGCGGTCGGGTTGAAGCTGATCGAGCCCGTGCCTGTGACGGCCCAGAGGTCGATCCAGTTGGACAGCCCGCCGGCCGGATCGTACGAGTCGACGAGGAACGCCGTGCCGCCGTGGGCGAAGTTCCAGTTCCCGTTCGGCGACTGGGCCGGCATCAGGCCGTAGTAGCCGACATCGCCCGGGTCAGCTGTCGCGGCGAAGATCGGCAGGCCAAGAGCCATGCCGGTCAGGTCCGCCACGATGAGCGTCGCCCCGTTGGTCGACCACTGCGGCGACTGGTTGGGCAGATGGCCCAGGATGTTGAACGACGACCACTCGTCAACCGAGATGACCAGGGCGTTCTTGTTCGCCCCGAGGCCACGGAGGTTGCCGTAGCAGTTCCCGCCCCAGCAGGAGTCGCCGTTGCCGTCGACCGAGGTGTCGAAGAAGTACAGGTACCACGTGCCGACCGGGTCGGAGAGCACGCTGACCGCGACCAGGACTGCACTCTCGCCCGTGTTGATGTCGAACGAGTCGACAGCCACGAACCAGTGGCGCGTACCGCTATCGAAGTAGCAGTGCGGGTGATCCAGGATGATGTTGTCCTGGATCTGGAGTGCCTGGTAGAAGAACAGGTAGAGGCTCTCCGCGTTCTGGGCGTGGTTCGTCACATAGCCCGTGTCCTGGATCTGGAGGGTGTTCTCGGTGACCTGGATCACCTTCCCGGTGCCGGGCCCCTGGCAGATCGCTGGGCTCGGATCGGGATCATCAAGACCGTTGACGGCGTTGTTCAGCCAGGCGTTGATGCCCTCCTTGAAGATGCCGCTGCCTGCGCCTGTGAACGGCAGGTTCGGGCCGTTCGGCGGGCCGGCCAGCGCGGCGCCGGCTGTGTTGACGCCGCCCTTGCTCTTGTTGACCTGAAGGTTGTGCAACCTCGACTGGATGACCTGCCGATCGGTCGGCTTCGAGGCCTTGTTGGTCGTCTGACCACCGACGGCGCCTGCCCTGAAGGTCGTGGTCGTGGGCTTGTTGGTCTTGAACGTGTGCGCGGAGATCTTGGTCCGCTTCGGCACGGCGGACCCGGCCGCGTTCACTGACGCAGCCGCGAACGCCACGATCAGCAGCGCAGAAAGAAAGATCGCCGCTGTTCCAAATTTACGTCGCTTCACAGATTCCTCTCCTCTCGATTCAACTTCTTCCTCTCCTCCTCCAATTCAGCACAACTCTGCCAAGCATCCTTGCTTCGAGGTCATCACCCCCTGTCAACGAGTAGCTTGCATACCCCCAAATCCTGCTTCGTGCTGACGGTGCATGAAGGCGAGGAACGTACGTACCGACGAACGACGGAAGGTTGTATCAATCCGGCCGGACGACCAAGCGGTCGACAAGACCGGTCGCGAATCCGACTCGGGCGGTCGACCGGATGCCCGAACGGTCTCGCAAGCAGATAAGCGTCCGTCACGCGCACTGCAGGGTTGAGCCTAGACGGCTCGGCCTCCAAAAGCAAGTTGCTTGCGACGGCGCAAACGGGCCTGCGGCCGGAAACTCCGCACAGAGCGCGAGGAGCACGGACGGACGGACGATGAGCCGCCACCATGGGCCTTGCTTCGGCGTGCGGCCTCGATTCCCTGCCGCTTCGGTCCGGGTCGCAGAAACGCTTGGAGAGCGCGTGATACCGCGCCCAGTCCGGTACAGAGCCGTCCAGAACGCCGTTCGAGCCAGGTAGGCGCGCGACGCCGTGGCCCCGTGGGAACCGTATGCGCCGTCGTAGCTCGCGTATGCCTCGACGACCGGGGACGCCGTGCGCCGGGAACCGGATGCGGGACTCCGAGGAACCGGCGCCAACGCAGGCTCGATCTGCGTCCCCTCGTGCCATTCGTTGTAGCTCGTGATCGTCACCCGGTCGGCGCGCGCGTCGATCGCCGCCTGCCACATCGCGTCGTAGGTCGCGCCATTCCGGCGCGGCCTCGAATGCGTGTCGCTGGTCGCTCGAAGCGCGTCGAACCCAGGCCCGACGGACGGCGCGCACAGGAGATGAGCCTGGCGGGCGCGGGCGCAGATCGCGGCGAACGTGGCTGGCCCGTATTCGAAGATGTCGTAGGTGTAGATCCCCGCGAACCCGGCAGAGGCGGCTCGGGCGATGTTGGTCGTCTGCGCCAGCACCTGCACACCGGTCAGGCCGCCCAGGAGCGAGGCCCAACTCGCCTCGTCGATCTCGAACGGGTGATAGACGTAGAACCTCCCGACCCCGAGTTGACGGAGATGGACGAGATCGGCCTGGACGGTCGTCGCCGTCCGGTCCGGATACGGCTCGATCTGTACCGCGACCTGGAGTCCTTGTGCACGTGCCATACGAGCAATCATCGGCAGCCGATCGTCCTCGATTGAGCCCCAGCCCCACCAGGAGCTGACGATCTCGCGAATCCCCGCCTTGGCGATCTCCCGCATCTGTGCTCCGACGACCCGCACATCCGAGCTCGAGTAGGCCCCCCGGGCCGGGTAATAGGTCGACGCAAGGTCGACCGGGGGCACATGCCCGCCCTGATCCCAATGCTGGTAGGAGCCGTCGAGCTGCGGCGTGCCGTACCAGGGGTAATAGAAGATCGAGGCGTCGCCGGCGAGGGCACGGGCCGGCACGAGGAGGAAGAGCGCAGCGAGAGCGAGAGTGAGCTTCAGCATCCTGGGATCGATCGGGGATCATGACACCGCGCGCGGCCGGAAGCCACACACGTCTCCTCCACACTATTGACGGCAGAGACCGGCTTCGCCGGCGCGATCATCCAGCCGGTTGGATGCGTAACCCGCGAGGTGCCATCGGACGCTTCCGCCGATCCGACGCGTCCTCAAATGCGACGGCGTCGGATTCCTCTACCGGAGCGACACCCGGCGCCCGCATCTGAGCGGCGGCTTCCTGACGGCTCAAACCCTCTTGCATGCGGGCGACATGCTGAACCAGCTCGCCCTCCCTCCTGATGAGACGCTCCTCACGGGCAGAGAGGTCACGCTCGAACTCTTCGACCTGCCCGAGGTAAAGCTCCATCTCCCCGGCAAACGCCCGCTCGCGCGCCTCGAGTGCCGTTTTCGCGCTCGTCCAGCTCGAGGATCCTCGCCGCCAACAAGACCTCGTCCGGAGCACCGGACGCAGTCAGCGGCGTCATCTTCGGGTCAGTTCCGCCTTGCTCATCGAGCGCCTGCGCGATCGCGCCACTCGACGCAAGACCGAGCTCGACAAGGATCTCGCCCAGCTGCCGGCCGTCCAAGCGCTGAAAGGCGAGTGCGTGATGGAGCTGAAACTCTTTGATCACGCCCTTCGCGACGAGGATGCGCCCCAGCCGCCGACGCGCTGCCGCATCTGTCATTTACGGGGGTATCGGCGCCGCAGACCGACAGCTTGACCGCAGCCTGTCGGCGCCTACCGGTTGTGCTTATGAACGGTCCGAACGCCGGTCCGAACGCCGCGGTTCCGCATGAACACTCGATCGGGGCGGGCAGATTCGAACTGCCGACCTCTAGTCCCCCAGACTAGCGCGCTAACCAGGCTGCGCCACGCCCCGCCTGCGGCGAGTGTAGCCGAGACCCTCATGTCGGCCCGGTCGTC
This sequence comes from uncultured Actinomycetes bacterium, assembly GCA_963736045.1. Lineage (GTDB taxonomy): Bacteria > Actinomycetota > Thermoleophilia > Gaiellales > Gaiellaceae > PALSA-612. The sequence goes on from CAVTNK010000004.1 coordinate 417,816, forward strand.
TGCCGAAGACACAAGGGTCATGAACCGAAGCCGCCGGATCGCGGCGATTCTCGTCCTGGTCTCGACATGCCTCGCGGCAGCGCCCGCAGCGCTCGCGATCGGAAGCTCCCGCGTCGCGGCGCTCCAGGTTGCCCTACGCGCACGACACGTCTACGACGGTACGGTCGACGGTGAGCCAGGGCCGGCGACAACAGGTGCACTGACGAAGCTTCAGCGCCGTGGCGGTCTCGTGCCGGATGGTGTCGCCGGGCCGAAGACGCGCCGGCTGCTCGGTCGGCTTGCGGGGCCGGGCCTCGGCTCGAGGCCGCTCGTTGCGGGAATGGTCGGCGGAGACGTCGCCGAGCTCCAGTTCCTGCTCGCGTGGCACGGCTTCCCATCCGGAGTGATCGACGGCGCCCTCGGCTCGCACACCCAGGCCGCGCTCCTGCGCTTCCAGCGCTGGGCGGGGCTGCCGGCGGTAGGCGTGGCAGGGCCGGCGACGATCGCCGCGCTTTCGAGTCCTCTGCCCACCTGCCCGCTCCGGCTCGCGTGGCCACTCCGCGTTTCGGTCGGCGACCCGTTCGGGCCGCGAGGAGCAGGCTTCCATCCCGGCATCGACCTACCTGCCGCCGTGGGAACACCGGTTGGCGCCGCCGCCGTGGACGCGTCCGATCGCGGGACCGACAGTCGGCGGCTATGGCAACCTCGTCGTGGTCGCGCACAGGGCGCAGACGGCGTCGAGACCTTCTACGCCCACCTCTCGCGCGTCCTCGTCTCGCCGGGCGAGGCCGTCACCGCCGGGTCACTCGTCGGGCCTCGTCGGCTCGACCGGCGAGACGACAGGGCCGCACCTCCACTTCGAGGTGCGCGTGCGAGGAGCGGCGGTCGACCCGCTGCCGGCGCTCGGCTAAGGCTACTCGCCGGCGGAGACGCCGGTACAGGCGATCGACGAGGTCGGGCATGCTTCTCGAGGCCCTCGGTGATCACACGAATCCGGTACTCGAGGAAGTGCTCTGGCTCGACGACGAGGGCCTTGGCCAGCTTCGCGATCACGTCGTTCGACGGAACGGGCCGGGTGCCGTGGACGATGTGGTTCAGGTAGCCGGCGGAGAGACCCGTCTTCGCCGCGAGCCCCCGGTAGGTCGTGGCCGTCTCCTCCATGAGCCGAACCGACGGTCGCACCGAACGTGCTCCTCGCTGAAACGGCGCTTCTTCGGCACGGCTACGGGAGCTCCTCGGCGATCGGCACGCGCCGCTCCTCGCCGGTCTCGCGGTCGATGACGTCGACGGCGCCGTCCTCGAGGCTCTTCTTGCCGGCGGTGATCCGCAGCGGGACGCCGATCAGGTCGGCGTCGGCGAACTTCTCGCCCGCGCGTGCGTCGCGGTCGTCGAGGAGGACCGAGCGACCGGCGGACGAGAGCACCTCGGCCGCGCGTGCCGCGATCTCCTCGGCGCCGGGCAGCGCGATCACGTGCGCATCGTACGGCGAAATCGACGCGGGCCACACGATTCCGTGCTCGTCGCCGCGCTGCTCGACGATTGCCGCCATCACGCGTCCGGGCCCGATCCCGTAGCTGCCGCCGAGCAGCGGCTTCTCTTGCCGTCCTCGTCGAGGAAGGTCGCACCGAGCGGCCGGAGTAGAACGTCTGCCGAAGTTGAAGATGTGGCCGACCTCGATCGCTGTCTGGAAGATCAGCGCGCCGCCGCACACCGGACAGCGGTCGCCTTCGATGCGGCTCGCGGATGTCGGCGAAGCGCGGTTCGTAAGTCGCGGCCGGCCTCGACGCCGCGCAGGTGCCACCCGTCTCGGTTCGCGCCGGCGACGAACTGCCCTCGCGCAGCGCCTCGTCGGCGATCACCTCGCCCGACGAAGCCGACCGGGCCGAGCGACCCGCCGGATGCGCCGAACGCGGCGCGGATCTCCTCGTCGGTCGCGGGCCGCGATCGTCCGCGGAGCGCGTCGTAGGAGCTTCGTCTCGCTGAGCCGGTCGTCGCCCCGCACGAGCGCGAGCACGAGCGTGCCGTCCTCCTTGGCGACGGGCATCGCCTTCGACGTGGCGCGATGTCGATGCCGAGGAAGTCGGCGAGCGCCTCGATCGTGCGTCACGCCGGCGTCTCGATCTCCCGGCGCGTCGAGCGGTTCCGGGAACGGCGGGCTTGCGCGGCACACCGTCGGCGATCTCAGGTCGGCGGCGTAGTCGCCGTTCTCGCAACGGACGAGGGTGTTCTCGCCCGAGCCGGACGGCGCGAGGAAGTCGATGCTGAACTTGCCGCCCATGATCCCGCTCTCCGCCTGGACGTCGTGCGCCTCCAGCCCGCAGCGCTCGAAGATCCGGTGGTACGCCTCGCGGTTCGCCTCGAAGCTCTCCTCCGACGCCGTCCTCGTCGCGGTCGAACGAGTAGGCGTCCTTCATGATGAACTCGCGCACGCGGAGGAGCCCGCCGCGCGGCCGCGGCTCGTCCCGGTCCTTGACCGCGAAGTGGTACCAGAGCTGCGGCAGCTCCTTGTACGACTGGATCTCGCGCGCGTGGAAGGTGACCGTCTCCTCGTGCGTGAGCGGCAGGACGAAGTGGCGGCCGTTCCGGTCCGTGAGGTGGAAGATCTCCGGGATCTTGATCGCGGCCGGTCGCCTCCCAGAGCTCGACCGGCGTCAGGACCGGGCATCAGCATCTCCTGGCCGCCGATCGCGTCCATCTCCTCGCGGATGATCTGCTCGATCCTCCGGTGGACCCGCCAGCCGAGCGGCAGGTACGTCCAGATCCCGGCGCTCGAGACCTGGCGGATGAAGCCGCCGCGGACGAGCAGCTTGTGCGACAGCGCCTCGGCATCGGAGGGCGCCTCGCGCAGCGTCGGCAGGAACAGCTGTGAAGCCCGGGCGATCATCGTTGTCGCCGCAGGCTACTAGGACTCGACCGGCACCGGGGCCGAGCGGGACTCGAGCGGGATCTCGGACATCTCGGCCATCGCCAGCGCGGCCGGCTTGGCCATCTTCAGCCGCTTCGGACGGTGCATGCCGTCCGCGATCCACCTGTCGATCTCGTGGAAGAGCTCGTCGATCAGGATGTCCGAGGAGACCTTCTTGAGCACGCGGCCGTGCGCGTAGACGAAACCGACGTCGCGACCGCCGGCGATCCCGAAGTCGGCGTCGCCCGCCTCGCCCGGACCGTTGACGGCGCAGCCGAGCACGGCGACCTCGATGTGCTGCGGGTAGGCCTTGAGCCGTTCCTCGACGACCACGGCGAGGTTCTCGACGCCGACGTTGTCGCGCCCGCACGACGGGCAGGCGATCATGATCGGGCCGCGCTCGCGCAGGCCGAGCGCCTTGAGGATCTCCCAGGCGGTCTCGACCTCCTTGACCGGGTCGGCGGTGAGCGAGACGCGCATCGTGTCCCCGATGCCGTCGACGAGCAGCGCGCCCATCCCGACCGCGCTCTTGATCGAGCCGGAGAACGGCGTGCCCGCCTCGGTCACGCCCAGGTGCAGCGGGTAGGGCACCTTGTCGCGGACAGCATCCGGTAGGCGCGGATCATCGTCGGCACGTGGCTCGACTTGACCGAGATCTTGAAGTCGTGGAAGTCGAGCTTCTCGAGCAGCTCGACCTCCTCGATCGCCGCGGCGACGAGCGCCTCGGCCTGATCCTCTGTGCGCCACGTCGGCGAGGTGCTTCGGCAGCGAGCCGGAGTTGGCGCCGATCCGCATCGGCGTGCCCTTCTTCTTCGCGGCCTTGACGACCATCTCGACCTTGTCCGGGCCGCCGATGTTCCCCGGGTTGATCCGGACGGCCGCGACGCCCGCGTCGATCGCGCGCAGGGCCAGCGAGGCGTTGAAGTGGATGTCGGCGATGACGGGGATCGGCGACAGCCGCACGAGCAGCGGCAGCGCGTCGGCGTCCTCGGACTTCGGCACGGCCACGCGCACGATCTCGCAGCCCGCCGACGCGAGCGCGCCGATCTGGCCCATGGTCGCCTCGACGTCGTGCGTCTTCGTCAGCGTCATGGACTGGACGACGACGGGAGCGCCGCCGCCGATCGGCACGCCGCCGACGGTGATCGATCGCTTGCTTGCCACGCGTCCTAGAGCTTATCGGGCTCCCCGGACCGGCCTTGTAACAGACGTGTTGCAAGGTGGTGATGGTGTTCGTTCGACGCCGCGACCGACATGGCGGGCGCGGCTCACTCGCGCCAGTCCCCAGAAGTTGCCGAGCGAAGTCACCATGGTGCCGGCGAAGCCGGCGCCGGACTCGTTCGGCCTTAGCCGCCGCCGAGGCGGCTCACGTCGTTCGAGAGCCCGACGACGAACAGCAGCAGCACGATCGCGATGCCGATGGCCGACACCCGCTCGTAGACCTCTCGGGCGATCGCCCGGCCCCGGATGCCTTCGAGCAGCGAGAAGGCGATGTGGCCCCCGTCGAGCGGCAGCAGTGGCAGCAGATTGAGCAGCGCCAGCGAGAGGCTGATGAACGCGAGCACCGAGGAGGTACGAGGCCCAGCCGTAGTGCACGGCGTCGGCGCTGCCCTTGACGATTCCGCCGGGGCCGGAGATCTGGTTGCGCTCCTTGCTGCGGAAGATGCCGCCGAGAGCCTTGACCGTGTCGCGCGAGACGATCCCGGTCGTCTTGACCGACTGCCAGATCGCCCCGCCGAAGCCGAGCGGCTGGCCTCGAGCGCGAAGCCGAGCCGGTAGCGGTCGTCGCTCTCCGTTCTTCGGCCGCTCCGGCTTGAGCATGATCAGCTGGCCGTTCCTGACCACGAGCAGCCGGATCGGCCGGCCCTTCGAGGCCGAGATGCTGTCGGAGATCATGCTCGGCGTCACGGCGCGGCCGTCGATGGCGACGACGCGGTCGCCGACCTTCAGGCCGGCCGCTGCCTCGGCCCGACTGTTGGGCAGCACCGTCGCGACCTTCGTCGTCGGGTTCCACCCGGCCGTCATGAACACGATCGCGAACAGCACGACGGCGAAGACGAGGTTCGTCACCGGGCCGGCCGCGATCGCCGTGACGCGCTTCCACGTCGGCGCCCGCCAGTAGGCCTGCGGCGAGAGCGCGTCCTCGAGGTCGGTGACCTGCTTCTCGATCGGCGGCACGCCGAGCTCGAGCGCCCGCTGGTGGAACTCGGCGAGACGGAGCTTCGCCGTCTCGTAGTCCTCCGCGGCCAGCGAGCGCTTGAGTCGCTCCGCAGGGCCGACGAGCTCCGGCGCTGCGTGGAGCGCACGCGAGAAGACGAGGTCGACGTCCTTCGCGGCCGGACGGTGCATCCCCGGGATGCGGACGTAGCCGCCGAGCGGGATGGCGCCGAGGCCGTACTCGATCCCGTTCCGCGTCGTCTTCAGGACCGCGGGCGGGAAGCCGACGTAGAACTTCCTCGGCCGCATGCCGACCGCCAGCGAGGCGAAGAAGTGGCCGCACTCGTGGATGAGCACGAGGAAGGCGAGGCCGAGGATGGCGATAGCGATGCTCATGGGCTGACCTTCTGCCCATGAGCGGGAGGGTCCGGGGAACCGGGAGGTTCCCGGCAGATGGGCCTCTCGAAGAGGGCGCTCGCGGGGGACATGGCCTCCGCGAGCGAGCTGACGCGAGCGACGCTCATGCCGGCTGCAGCGCAGTCTCCGCGATCCGGCGCGCCTCCGCGTCGGCGCGTGAGCTCGTCGAGGTCGGACGGGGAGCGCCGTCGACGGTGTCGAGCGTGCGCTCGACCGTCTCGGCGATCTCGAGGAAGCCGATGCGCCCGTCGAGGAAGGCCGCGACGGCGACCTCGTTGGCGGCGTTGAAGGCGCAGGGAAGGCCCCGCCGCGCTTCCCGCCTCTCGGGCCAGGCGTCAGGAGCGGGAACGTGTCCGGGTCGGGCGCGTGAAACTCGAGGGTCAGACCGGACGCGAGGTCGAGGGACGGTACCGGCGTGGCGGCGCGCTCGGGATAGGTGAGCGCGTAGGAGATGGGCACGCGCATGTCCGGATAGCCGAGATGGGCGAGCGCCGCGCCGTCCCTGAAGCGGACGAGCGAGTGCACGACCGATGTCGGATGGACGACGATCTCGATCGCTCGTACGGGAGGCCGAACAGGAAATGCGTCTCGATCAGCTCGAGTCCTTTGTTCGCGAGCGTCGCGGAGTCGATGGTGATCTTCGGTCCCATGCTCCAGGTCGGGTGGGCGAGAGCTTCCTCCGCCGAGTCACGCCGGCCAGCTCCTCCTCCGTCTTTCCCACGAAACGGCCCGCCGGATGCGGTCAGGACGATCGAGTCGACCTGCTCGGTCGTCCGGCCCTCCAGGCACTGGAAGATCGCCGAGTGCTCGCTGTCGACAGGGAGCAGGCGGCCTCCTCCCGCGCTCCCTGGCGACGAAGCGCGAGATCGCCGGCGGCGACGAGACTCTCCTTGTTGGCGAGGGCGAGGTCGACCCCGTGCTCGAGCGCCCAGAGCGTCGCGGGCAGACCGGCGAACCCGACGACGGCGTTCAGGACGATGTCGGGCTCCGCTGCGCTCGAGCAGCTCGACGAGGTCTCCTCCGACCTGCGTCAGAGGCGCGAGTCCGTCGATCGACCGAGATGCCCGAGGCCGCGGCGACGAGCTCGAGACCCGGGTGCGCCGAGATGATCTCGACCGCCTGTCGACCGATCGACCCGGTGGCCCCGAGCAGGGCAACCCGCCTTGTCAGCACGTCACCGTCACATGATCAGTGTAGAGAGCCGCTCTGGCCCCTCGTCGGTGCCTGGCACATGCCTGTCCCTGTCTGTCCCCCGACATGGCTGCTCCGGTCATTCGCCATCGGACAGGCGGCCGGTGCAGCTCAGGTCATATAGGCGAGAACGGTGTAGAAGGAGGCAACGGAGGCGAACAGGATCGAGTCGAGCCGGTCGAGCATGCCGCCGTGGCCTCCGAGGAGGCGGCCCGTGTCCTTGACACCCATGTCGCGCTTGAGCATCGACTCGAAGAGGTCGCCCGCCGGCGCAGCAAGGGCGATCACGAGACCCAGAACGAGGCTCTGGCCGATCGACAGGAACGTGTCGCGGTCCTGGTACAGGGAAACGAAGGTGACGAAGACGCAGGCGACGCTTCCGACGACGAAGCCCTCCAAGCGTCTTGCCGGGCGAGAGCGTCGGCGCGAGCTTGCGTCGCCCGAGCAACCGGCCGCCGAAGTACGCGAACGTGTCGTCGCAGAACACGGCGATCAGCACGGTGAACGCAGCGAGTCGACCGTACTTCGGCACGTCGCGCAGGAGCAACACGAAGCCGAGGCCGAAGCCGATCCATGCCGGACCGAGAAGCGTCGCCGCGAGGCTGACGGTCGCCGAGCCACGCGTCCCGGCGAAGCCCTTGAGGAGGAAGGCGATGGCCAGCGAGCCGAGGAGGGCACCGAGCGCCCAGACGATAGTGCTGACCTGAACGGCGAGCAGGATCGCGATCAGCCCCGCATGACCTGCGATCGCGATCGGCCTGAGCGGACGCGTCATCGCAGTAGAACTCGTGTAGAGCGACGATCCCCGCGACCAGCGCGAGCAGGAAGAGCCACCAGCCGCCGAGCCAGAGGAACCCGAGCACGAGCGGCAGACCCGACGACGCCGACGAGGATCCGCGACCAGAAGCCACTCACGAGCGCGAAACCGCCATCGAAGCGGGAGTATGGACGGAAGGCCCTCCCGGCGGGCTGCGATACGAAGCGATCAGCGCCCGCCGAAGCGGCGGCGGCGGCTCGCGTACTGCACCGAGCGCCTGCTCGAGGTCGCGCGGGCCGAACTCAGGCCACAGCTTGTCGACGAAGACAAGCTCCGTGTACGCAATCTGCCAGAGCAGGAAGTTCGAGATGCGAAGCTCGCCCGACGTTCGAATCAGCAGATCGGGATCGGGCATCTTCGGCGCATACAGATGAGCCGCGACGACGTTCTCGTCGATCTCGCGCGGATCGATCCCCGATTCGACGATCCGCCGGACGCCCTCGACGATCTCGGCTCGGCCACCGTAGTCGAACGCAATCCAGAGGGAGAGCCGAGAGTTCTCCTCTGTCCGGCGCTCGAGTGCCGCCATCTTGCGCTGGAGCGACTCGGGGGCCCGATCGCGCCGTCCGATGAACCGAACACGAACACCCTGGTTGACGAGATCGGGGAGCTCCCGCTCGATCGTCTCCCCGAACACGTTCATCAGCGCGTCGACCTCGTCGTGCGGCCGCGACCAGTTCTCGGTCGAGAACGCGAACACCGCCAGCGACTCGATGCCGAGATCGATCGACGCCTCCACGGTCCGCCGCAGCGAGCGGGTCCCGGCCCGGTGACCGGCGACCGTCGGCAGGCCGCGCCGCTTCGCCCAGCGCCCGTTGCCGTCCATGATGATCGCGACCGACCGCGCGACGTCCGGGAACTCGCGCTCCGGCAACGGCTTGAGCCCACGAAGGCTTCTGATGCGTGTCAGGAAGTTCATTGCCTTCCTCGCCTGAATCGATGCCCCGGACTCAGACCTCCATGATCTCGGCTTCTTTTCGCTTCAGTAGCTCGTCGATCTTGTGCACGTGCTCGTCCGTCAGCTTTTGCACGCGTTCCTCGGCCCGGTGCTCCTCGTCGGCTCCGACTTCGCCCGCGTCGACGAGCTCCTTCAGATGGTGCATGACGTCGCGTCGGACGTTCCGAACCGCGACTCGTCCCTCCTCCGCCAGGTGCCGGACGACCTTGACCAGCTCCTTGCGGCGCTCCTCCGTGAGCTGCGGGATCGGGAGCCGAACAACCTTGCCGTCGTTCGAGGGCTGGAGGCCGAGATCGGACTCCATGATCGACTTCTCGATCGCCTTGATCGACGTCGGGTCGAACGGCTGGATGGTGAGCATCCGTGGCTCGGGCACGTTGATCGTCGCGAGCTGCTTGAGCGGCGTCGACTGTCCGTAGTAGTCGACGGAGATGCGGTCGAGAAGTGCTGCGGACGCACGGCCGGTCCTGACGCCGTTGAACTCCTGCTGTGCGGCCTCCACGGATCGATCCATGCGACGTGTCGCGTCGTGAACGAAGTCGTCGATCGTTGCCATCAACTGCCTCCAGGGGTCGAGATGATGGTGCCGACCCGCTCGCCGCTGACGATGCGGCTGATGTTGCCGTCAGCGAGGCCGAAGACGTAGATCGGCAGCTTGTTGTCCATGCACAGGGAGAGCGCCGTCGTGTCCATGACCCTGAGACCACGCTCGATCGCCTCCAGATGTGTCAGCGTCGGAATGAACTTCGCGTCCTTGTCGACTCGGGGATCGCCGTCGTAGACCCCCTCCACCTCGTTCTTCGCCATCAGGATCGCCTCCGCCCCCACCTCGAGCGCACGCAGCGCTGCTGCCGTGTCCGTGGTGAAGAACGGGTTGCCGGTGCCGGCGGCGAAGATGACGACCCGGCCCTTCTCGAGATGGCGCATTGCGCGCCGGCGGATGTACGGCTCGGCGACCTCCGCAACGGTGATCGCCGAGAGCACGCGCGTTTGGGCACCGCGCCGCTCGAGCGCATCCTGCACCGTGAGGGCGTTGAGAACACTCCCGAGCATCCCGGCGTAGTCGGCGGTCGAGCGGTCCATGCCGGCAGCCGCGCGGTCCATCCCACGGATGATGTTGCCGCCGCCCACGACGACGGCCAGCTCGAGACCTGTCCCGTGCACCTCGGCGACCTCGTCGGCGAGGGATTCGACTCGCTCCTGGTCGATGCCGAAGTCCCGCTCGCCCGACATCGCCTCCCCCGAGAGCTTCAGCAGGACCCGCTTGAACGGGCCCGCCGTCGGTGCCGGGCGAGGGTGCGCCTCCACGCGCCTTACTCTGCCACTGCGAAGCGACGGAACTCGACGACTTCGAGCCCGGTCTCTTCGAGGACGTCTCCGACCCGGCGGCTCGTGTCGTGGATCCAGACCTGGTCGGCGAGGACATTCTCGCCGAACCACTTCTCGATCCGACCCTCGACGATCTTGCCCCGAACGTCCTCGGGCTTTTCCTGGACGTCGGGCTGCTTGGACAGGATCTCTCGCTCGGCCGCGATTTCGGCGTCCGGAACATCCGCACGCGTCGCGTAGAGCGGAGCTGCGGCGGCGATGTGCATCGCAAGCTGCCTGGCACCGATGGTCGAGCCCCTCGCATGGAGAAGCACGCCGAGCTTGTATGCAGGCGGATGGACGTACGCGGTCAGCGTGTCGCCGTCGTCGCCCTCGAAGCGAGCCGCCCCGCGCACGATGATGTTCTCCCCGAGCTTCCCTACGAGCTCCGCGCGCTCTTCCTCGAGTTCGCCGGCTGCTGCAGGACCTCCTTGCTCGACCGCGGCGAGTACGCGCTGGGCGAAGACCATGAACTCCTCGTTCGACGAGACCGGCTCGGTCTCGCAGCCGACGGCGACCATCGCGCCCACGCTCTCCTGGCTGATGTCGAAGACGACCTTGCCCTCGGTCGTCTCACGGCCTGCCCGCTTCGCCGCCTGGGCGACGCCCCGCTCGCGCAGGAGCTTCTGGGCCGCATCGAGATCGCCGTTCGTCTCCTCGAGCGCCCGCTTGCAGTCCATCATCCCTGCGCTCGTCCGCTCGCGGAGCTCCTTGACGAGGCTCGCCGGAATGGCGGTCACTGCGGCAGCTCCTCGGCCTGGTCGTCCGCCGGCGCCTCCGCAGCGGGCGGCTCGAGCACCTCTGCGACGAGGGCAGGCGCTTCGACAACGGGCTCCTCGGGCACCTGTTCGTCATCCGTGACCGCGGCGGGCTCGGGCTCGGCGGGCCTCGCAGCGAGCTCCTCGGCTGTCACCTTCTGCTTGCCGGCCTGGATGCCGTCGGCGATCACGCGGGTGATCAACGAGCATGCGCGCATGGCGTCGTCGTTTCCCGGGATCACGTACTGCGCCTCGTCCGGATCGCAGTTCGTGTCGACCAGGCCGATCACGGGGAGACCGAGCCGCCTCGCCTCGCGGACCGCGAGCTGCTCCTTGCGCAGGTCGATGATGAACACGGCATCCGGCTGCCGGCGCATGTCCGCGACCCCACCGAGGTTCGCGTCCAGCTTCTCCAGCTCCCCTTCCATCGTGATCCGCTCTTTCGGCGGGAGCAGCTCGAGTTGCCCCTCCGTCTTGAGTCGGCGGAGCTCGTGGAGACGCTCGATCCGCTCGGAGATCGTCCGCCAGTTCGTGAGCAGGCCGCCGAGCCAGCGGTGATTGACGTAAGGCATGCCGACGCGCGACGCATGCTCCTCGACGGCATCCTGCGCCTGCTTCTTCGTACCCACGAAGAGGACGCTGCCGCCGCGAGCGGCGATGTTGCGGACGAAGTCGTTGGCCTCCTCGACGAGCGCGAGGGTCTTCTGGAGATCGATGATGTAGATACCGCCGCGCTCGGCGAAGATGAAGCGTTTCATCTTCGGGTTCCAGCGGCGAGTCTGATGGCCGAAATGAACTCCGGCCTCCAGGAGCTCCTTCATGGAGACAGCGGACACGTGGATGACGCCCCTTTCTCGGTTTCAGTGACGTGCACCGGCGGCGCCCGAGAGGAACCGGCGCGGATCTCGAAGAGACCGTCGGCCGGCACCGCCCCTCGAAGCCCGTGCCGCCGGGTCGGGTGACGGAAGTCGCCAGATCGTAGCAACCGGCGATCGAAGCTCAGGCGTTCCGGGCGCGGGCGAGCGCTGCTTCGAGATCGGGCGGAAGCGGCGACTCCGTCTCGATCCATTCGCCCGTGATCGGGTGTGGGAACCCAAGCTTGGCGGCATGCAGGAACTGACGGGTGAGCTCGAGACCCGGCACGCCGTAGACCCGGTCTCCGACGACCGGCAGGTCGATCGCCGCCAGATGAACCCTGATCTGGTGCGTCCTGCCAGTCTCGAGGGTCACGCGCAGGAGTGCATGCGCGCCCATTGTCTCGACCACCTCGAAATGCGTGACTGCGTCGCGCGGCCTGGCGCTCTCGAGGGAGCGGCGAGTCGGATCGGAGCGGTCGCGGCCGATGGGCGCTTCGATCCGCCCCCGGTGCGACCGAACATGCCCGCGGACGAGCGCGGCGTATTCGCGCACCAGTGCGTGGCGTCGAACAAGCGGCTGCAAGCGGCGGTAGACCTCCTCCGACCTCGCGACGACCATCAGACCCGACGTGTCACGGTCGAGCCGGTGGACGATGCCGGGGCGATCAAGCTCCGGTCCGCCGCCCGCGCGTCCGAGGAGCGCGTGAACGACCGTGCCGGAGGAGTGTCCCGGCGCCGGGTGCGCGACCATGCCCGCAGGCTTGTCGACGACCAGGATGTGCTCGTCCTGGTAGGCGAGACGCAGCTCGATCGGCTCGTGCTCGAGCGCGCTCGCCGGAGCGGTCGGGGTCAGCTCCACCTGCTGACCCGGCTCGAGGCGATACGACTTCGGCCTGGCGGAGCCGTCGACGAGAACCTCACCCGCTGCGAGCAGGCGCTCCGCCGCCGCACGGGACGCAACCTCGTCGAGCCCGGCAAGAAACCGATCGAGCCGGATGCCCGCCGCCGCCGCAGGGACCTCGACGCTGATCAGGGCCGCGCGGTGGAGGTGCCCGGCCGCCGCCGCGGGCTGCGGTCGGCGAAGACCAACGAGCCGAGGAGGATGGCGACGCCGACGACGATGCAGCTGTCCGCGAGATTGAAAGCCGGCCAGTACCGCAGGTCGAGGAAGTCGGTGACGTAGCCGAGCCGCACGCGATCGACGAGGTTCGAGAGACTGCCACCGATCAGGAGACCGAGTGCCACCGGAAGTGCCGGGTGACGGGCACCCGATCGGGCGAAGTAGAACAGCATCCACGCGATCGCGACCGTCGTCAGCGCGATCACGATCGGCGTCGCGCTCGAGAACAGACCGAATGCGATCCCCGAGTTCTGCACGTGGTGGATCGAGAACGGCCCGAGGAGCTTGACGGACGAGTCGAGCGCGAGGTTGCTCCCAACGGCGTGCTTGGTCAGCTGGTCGGCCCCCACGGCGGCGGCGACCACAAGGCTGAGACCAACCCACTGGGTTCTCTCAGCACTGAGCGAACGTTCGGCGACCGAGATCGGCCGGAACGCGTCGGTGCGGGTTGTGGACGCCATCTGACTCTCGGGGCCGCCCTCAGCTCCGCTCGTCGAGGCGTCTGCGCAGCGTCTCGGTTCCCCGGGTCACGAGCGCTCCAACCGCCGCGCGGCTTCGGCCGAGTCAATGCCCTGGAGCTCGACGATCTTGTCGCGCCCCACCCGCCCTGAGAGGATCGAAACCTCGCTGCGGGCGACGCCCAGCCGCTCGGCGAGAACACGGAGCGCGGCCTCGTTCGCCTGCCCGCGCTCGGCCACCGCGGCGACGCGGACCTTCCATGCCTCGCCCTGCCGACCGACGATCTCCGTACGGCGGGCGCCGGGCGAGACCCGGATCCGGAGGCGCGTCCTCGACTCGGGCATCCCGACCCAAGTATAGGGCGAGCCTTCGGCGCCTCAGTGCAGGCGGTCGAGCAGCAGCTGGTTGACCAGTCGCTCGACCAGATAGAGAGCGGCGATCGCGACGATCGGCGAGACGTCGATCGCCCCGAGTGGCGGAAGCACGCGGCGGAAGAGGCGCAGATACGGCTCGCAGACGTCGTAGAGGAAGCGCTGCAGCCCGCTCAGGGAGTAGGGAAGCCGGATCCACGAGGTGATCACGTACGCGAAGATGAGCAGCGAGTAGACGAAGATGAAGACGGACAGAAACCGCCCGGCCGTCGTCAGTGCATCGGCAGGTAGGACGACGATGCCGCTCAGTTCGCCCACGACCTCAGATTCGGCCCGCGCGAGCGCCTTCCCTGCTTCTCATGGAGGAAACCTGGTTTCCCCCATGACCTCCTAGGCTTGGTTGAAGAAACCGCCGCGCCCCATCACCCGCGCCCGCTCCTCTGCCGACACCTCGACGTTATGCGGCGTGAGCAGGAAGACCCGGTCGGCCACCCGCTGCATACTTCCGTTCAGCGCATAGGTGAGACCACTCGCGAAGTCGACGAGGCGCTTCGAGAGCTCCTGGTCGGCGTTCTGGAGATTCACGATCACCGGCATCGCGTGCTTGAACCTGTCCGCGATCTGCTGGGCGTCGTTGAAGCTCTTCGGCAGCACCAGATGAACCTGCGTCGCGGCCGGGCCGGGCACGGCTTCGATCGGCCGAGGGCGCGATCGCGGCGCCGGCTCCGTGCGTGCCTCCCGCCCGGGGACGACCGGGTCGCCGGCTCTCTGGCCGGGCGCCGGACGAGTGTCTCTGCGCTCGAGTCGGGCAGGACGTGGGACTCGGATACCGTCCAGTCGTCGTACTCCTGTCGGCGCCTCGGTGTCAGCCGGCGAACATTCGCGCTGGCAGGCTCGACCGGCGGCTCCTCGTGCTCCTCGTCGGTGAGGTACGCATCATCCCAGCCGTCGTCGTACTCCTCGGCAATGCCGAAGTAGACGAGCGTCCGATTCCAGAGGTCGCCCAGGCCCAAGACCTCGGAATGTTAGACCCGATGCAGGCTGTCATCGTGACATGGGGGAAACCATGTTTCCCCCATGAGCCCCCTTCTTCGTCAGAACGCGCGCTTCCCGCGGGTGCCTCCGGCCGGGTCAACCGGCCTCCGGCGCAAGGGCAGTCAGGCTTCTTGCCAGAGTGCCGAGCCGACCCGTATGTAGGTCGCCCCTTCCTCTGCCGCGACGCGGTAGTCCTGCGTCGTTCCCATCGAAAGCTCTCGTCAGTCCGAGGTCTTCCGCGAGCTCGACGGAGGCGCCGAAAGTACGGACGCGAAGCCTCGGGATCGTCGGCGAGCGGCGGCATCGTCGAGAGCCCTTTGATCTCGACGCTGGACTGCGCGACGAATCCCTCGAGATCCGCAGGTGAGACGCCAGACTTGGTCTCCTCTCCGGACAGGTTCACCTGCACGAGCGCGGGGACCGTAAGGCGCTCGGCCGCCGATGCCGAGTCGAGCGAGTGAACGAGCTCGCAGAGCTCGCTCACCCGGGCGGCCTTGCGGCTCTGAAGGTGGCCGATGAAGTGCCAGCGAAACGCCGTCCCGTGGGCCGCGTGCTTCGCCTCGAGGTCCTGGAGGCGGTTCTCGCCAACGACCTCGATGCCGGCGTCGACCAGCGCCGCCATCCCCTCCACCGAAACGTACTTCGTGGCCGCCACGACCGTCACGTCAGGTCCGACTTCCTGTCGCACGTGCTCATACCGTGCCCGGATCGCCTCAGGATCCATCTGCGATCAGCTCCCTCGCTGCCGAGAGCTCGGACTCGCGGCCGTCGAGCTCGCCGTTCAGCTTCCGGCGGCGAAGCTCCGCAAGCACCTCTCCCACGCGGGGTGACTCTGCCAGACCGAGGCCCGCGAGATCCGATCCCGTCACCTCGAGCCGGATCCCACGCAGCTCGGCGAAGTACGAGTGCAGGTCGGGCAGGTCATCGAGGGTGAGCGCGAAGAGCGGCGCGTCGGGAGCGTAGGGCTCGGCAAGCGAGACGACTTCGGCCGACGTGATCGCCCCCGCCTCGAGGCGCGCGACGAGCCGCGGGCCTACCGTCACCGCGCCGGCGATTCGCTCGGCGTCGCGCCGGCGCATCTTCAGCCGGCTCAGCCATCCGTAGAGCTCATCCGGCCCCATCCTGCGTGCCAGGACCGCGATCCCGATTCGCCAGGCGGGGAGGTCGAGCTCGTAGCGGCCGGCAAGTTCGCGAGCGCGTTTGATCAGCCGGACCGCATCCGCGTCGGCGGCGAGCCCCGGGTGGATCGCGCTTGCCGCGCCGAGCTCGGCGAGGCGGAGAACCGAGTGCTCGACCTCACCCTCCTCGAGAAGCGCCTCGAGCTCGTCGAGGAGCCGGGTCGAGGAGAGGTCGCCGACCAGCCCCATCTCGATGCAGCCCCGAGCCAGTCGGACGGTGTGCTCATCCATCCGGAACCCGTGGCGATTCTCGTACCGAATCGCCCGGAAGATCCGGGTGGGATCGTCGATGAAGGAGAGGTTGTGCAGGACGCGGACTCGGCCCGGCGGCCAGGTCGCGTCGGCCTCCGAACGGGTCGACGAGCCTCCCGAAGTCATTCCCCTTGAGCGATGCAGCCATCGCGTTGATCGTGAAATCCCGTCTGAAGAGGTCCTCGCGGATGCTGGCGTGCTCGACCGTCGGGAGGGCCGCCGGCGCATCGTAGAACTCGGTGCGAGCGGTGACGACGTCGACCCGCTGCCCGTCCCCGTAGACGACGATCGCCGTCCCGAACTTCTCGTGTGCCCGGACGCGACCTCCCAGCTGACGTGCGAGCTTCTGCGCCAGCGAGATCGCGTCTCCCTCGACCGCAACGTCGACGTCGAAGCTCGGCTCTCCGAGCAGAATGTCTCGCACCGTCCCGCCGACGAGGTAAACACCGTCGAACGCGTCGCTCGCGGCCGTAACGGCGTCGAACACCGGCGCGAGCCGCTCCAGCCTGCGCAGCTCCTCACCGATGCTCTCGCCCGGCTGAACCGGCGGGTCCGTGGCGTGTCCGAGCGCGTGCAGGACGTCGCTGCGCGTCACGACTCCGACGACGCGATCTCCGTCGACGATCGCGACCCTGCCCTCCCCCGTCTCGACAAGTAGCCGCTGCAGCTCGAGCAGGCTCGAATCCTCCCGCGCTGTCGGGACGTGGCTCGACATGATCCCCTTGACCGGGGCGTGCGACAGACCGTGGCCGATCGCCTTGTCGAGATCCTCGCGGCGAACGGATCCCTCGAGCCGATCGTCCTGCGTCACGAGGATCCCGCCCTGGCCGTAGCGCTGGCACGCGACCATCGCGCTCGCTACCGACTCGTCCGGGGGAACTGAGCGCACAGGCCCCGACATCACGTCACGGGCGAGCAGCGGCTGGCGAATCGCCTGCAAGAGGCCGTTGAGAAGCCGGGCATGCGCATCGGCCAGATCTCCTCGGAAGATGGCCGACGCCGCCTGCGCGTGCCCGCCGCCACCGAGAATGCCGGCAGCCGCGCCGGCATCGAAGCTATCGATGCGACTGCGCACGACGCAGAAGACCCTGCGATCCATCTCGACGAGGAGCGCCAGCGCGCCGCAGTCGGTCAAGTCCGTGATCTTGTGGGCGAGATTCGAGATCCCCTCGACATAGCGTGGCCAGGAGACTGACGAGATCAGGATGTCGACGCCCTCTTCCGAATGGGTCTCGGCCGCCTCGAGCAGAGCGTTCAGGAGCAGGCGCTCCTCCTCGGCGAGCGGCGTGCGCAGGAAGGTGACGAGGACGTCCTGGCGCGCGCCGTGCCGCAGGCACCAGGCGAGCGCTTCGGCGTCGCGCAGTGTCGACGACGCGTAGGTCAGGGAACCGGTGTCCTCGTGGATTCCGAGCACGAACGCCGTCGCCTCGAGCGAGCTGATGGCGATCTCACGCTCGGCGAGGATGCCCACGAGCGTGGTCGCCAAGGCACCGTCCGCCGAGAGCACGGCGTTCTCGGGACGAACCCATTCAGGGAGCTCGCCCGCGTGATGGTCGAAGACCACCGTCTCAACCGCAGGGTCGAGTGCGACGGTCTCCAGCTCGCCGAGGCGACTCGCGCTCGTTGTCTCGACGACGACGAGGCGCCTGACTGCGGCGAGGTCGAGCCTTGCCGCCTCGACGCAGGCCAGCTCGTCCGCGTGAAGCCGCGCGAACTCGCGGACGTTCCGATTGAGCACGCTCGGCAGCACAGCAACCGAACCCGGATACAGGCGTCGGGCGGCGAGCAGCGACGCGAACGCGTCGAAGTCGGTGTTGACGTGGGTGGCGACGACCTCCTCGGCCCTCATGCCACCCATTGTGACGGCGCCACTGCGACTGTCACGGATCCGGGACAGTTCCGGCACGCACGTGTGCGGATCTCGGCGATAGGCTCACGCCGTGGGTCGGGGAGGTGGGGTCTTCCCTGAATCGGACGCGTGAATCTGATATCCGGCCGCTAGAGCCGGCACAGTCTGGGCCCGCGGCACCACCCCATCGTCAGCCGACGGCGGCGATCGCCTCGATCTCGACGAGGGCACCGGCGGGAAGCTCGACGATGCCAACTGTTGAGCGCGCCGGGGGCGCGTCACCCACGTGGCGGCGGTAGACCTCGTTCATCCCGGCAAAGTCGTCGAGCGACTTCAGGAAGACCGTCGTCTTCACGATCCGGTCGAGTCCGCTCCCCGCCGCCTCGAGGATCGCCTTGAGGTTGGCGAAGACCTGCTCTGTCTGCTGCTCGATCGCGCCGGTGGGACTCGAGCCGTCGGGCTTCCCACCGAGCTGGCCAGCGGTGAATACGAAGCCGCCGGCGACGATCGCCTGCGAGTAAGGGGCTCCCTTGAACGGGCCTGGTGCCTGGTCGGTCGAGATGACGATCCTCTGCTGCACGACTACTCCTTCCGCGGGGTCCGTGGACGCGATGCCTGGGCGAGCGCGACGCCCAGCGCCTTGAAGATCGCCTCGAGCACATGCTGCGTGTCGCGCCCCTCGATCAGCCGCACGTGCAGCGTCAACCGAGCCCCCTCGGCGAACTCCTTCAGAAACTCCGCGACGACGTCCATCTGAAGGCCGCCGACACGAGCTTCCGAGAGGTCGACGTTCGAGACGACGAGCGGACGGCCGGAAGCCTCGAGGGCGACGTGCGCAAGAGCCTCGTCCGCGGGGACGGCCGAGGAGCCGAGACCGCGCGCAGCTGGATCGTGCAGCCCTTCGGCCAGAGCTTCTCCCAGAGCCCGCCCCGCAGCGGCAACCTCGTCGGGGGCAGCGCCAGGCTCGACCTCGAGTGAGATCTCGAGCAGGGCGTACTCGGCAAGGGTCGAGATCAGGTGGTCGAGCACCGGCAGGCCGGTATCGACGCTCGACTGCGGACGCTGACTGACGGCCGCGCGGACACGGAGGCCGGGCGAACGGCCGGAATCAGCCTTCGACGCGCTCAATCCGGGCACCAAGTGCTCGCAGGCGCTCGTCGATCCGTTCGTAGCCGCGATCGATCTGTCCGATATTCCCGATCGTCGACGTGCCCTCCGCGCACAGGCTCGCGATCAGCATCGCCATCCCGGCTCTGATGTCCGGACTCTCCATCCGTTCTCCGTACAGCCTGGAGGGGCCGGCGACGACGACCCTGTGCGGATCGCAGACGATGATGCGGGCGCCCATGCGCACGAGCTTGTCGACGAAGAACAGGCGGCTCTCGAACATCTTCTCGAAGATCAGCACCGTGCCCCTCGCCTGCGTGGCGAGCACGACGGCGATCGAGGTCAGATCCGCAGGGAAGGCGGGCCAGGGGCCGTCGTCGATCTTCGGGATCTGGCCCCCGAAGTCGTCCTGGACGACGAGCTCCTGCCCGTCGGGCACGCGAACGGTCGTTCCCTCGACCTCCATCCGGACGCCCAGGCGCTCGAAGACGGGGGTGATGGCGACGAGATCTTCGGTTCGCACGTCCTCGACGACGACTTCACCCGGTGTGATCGCACCGAGACCGACAAAGCTGGCGACCTCGATGTGGTCTGCCGCGAGCCGGTAGTCGCCACCGCCCAGCTCGGTCACGCCCCGGACCCGCAGGACGTTCGAGCCGATGCCCTCGATCTCCGCGCCGAGCGAGACGAGGAAGCGGCACAGATCCTGCACGTGAGGCTCACAGGCAGCGTTTGCGATCACCGTTTCCCCGGCGGCAAGCGACGCGGCCATCACCGCGTTCTCGGTGCCCGTCACGCTCGCCTCGTCGAGGAACATGCTCGCTCCGACCAGCGAGCCTTCGAGCTCGTAGCGCCGGTCGAGCGCGATCGTCGCGCCAAGCGCGCCGAACGCGTGCATGTGCGTGTCGATGCGCCGCCGGCCGATCACGTCCCCGCCCGGAGGCGGCACGGTGACACGGCCGCAGCGGGCGAGCAGCGGGCCGGCCAGGAGAAGTGAGGCTCGAATGTCGCGCGACAACTCCTCGTCCACGTCGGTCGTCGCCAGGTCCTCTGCATGCACACGAACCTCGTTCGGCCCGGCCCAGTCGGCCTCGGCTCCGAGATGCCGGAGCAGCGCGAGCATCGTCTCGACGTCCCTGATCCGCGGAACGTTCTCGAGCGAGACCGGCTCGGCGGTGAGCAGGCACGCAGCAAGGATCGGCAGCGCTGCGTTCTTGTTTCCCGCGACCCGCACGCGGCCGGAGAGGCGACAGCCTCCCTCGATCACGAACGACTGTCTCAGCGCGTCGGCGACGGCGGTCTGCACTGAGGGAGTACCCTACCGATCCCGTGCAGCCGACACGAGACCAGGCCTGGCAGACACTGACCACGTACACCAAGGGTGAGGCGCTCCTGCGGCACGCTCTTGGAGTCGAGGCCTGCGTGGGCTGGTACGCGCGGCATTTCGGTGAAGACGAGGAGCTCTGGCGCGCCGTTGCGCTCCTGCACGACTTCGACTACGAGATGCACCCCACCCTCGACGAGCATCCGCAGAACGGGGCTCCGATCCTGCGCGAGGCCGGCTACCCCGAGGAGGTCATCGAAGCTGTCCTGTCCCACGCAGACCATCTCGCGATCCCGCGCGACTCGCTGCTGAAGAAGACCCTGTTTGCCTGCGACGAGCTCTCCGGTTTCGTCACGGCGTGCTGCTTCGTGCGTCCGGATGGCATCACGACGCTCGAGCCCAGATCGGTGAAGAAGAAGCTCAAGCAGCCGTCGTTCGCAGCTGGCGTCCACCGGGACGAGGTCTACGCTGGCGCAGAGCTACTCGGGCTCGACCTCGACCAGCACATCGCCAACGTGATCGAGGCGATGCGTGAGGCTGCGCCCGAGCTCGGCCTAACCGGCACGGCAGGCTAGGCGACGAGCCCGGCGATCAGCCGATGGAGGTCGTCGTCCGACGTCCAGTACCCGCACGAGACACGGACGAGGCCGCTGCCGGGGATCTCGCGAACGACGACTCCACGCTGGTAGAGCCGTGCAACCGTCTCGGCGGGATCACCCGAGGGCCGGAAGGCGATGAGCGTCGACTGGCCTTCGGGAGTCACGACATCCACGTACTCCGTCAGGAGCGTCCGGCAACGCTCCGCAGTCTTCCGCGCCCGCTCGAATCGCCACGGTGGAGCTCCGTCGAGGGCCGCCTCGAGGCCGGCGAGGGCGACGGCCGCCGTGTAGCCGTGGTCGAAGCGGGCGGCGCCTTCTTTCGGGTCGAACGTTCCGTCAGGCTCGAAGCGCTGCTGCGCGAAGTAGGACGGCGCGGCAACCCGTAGCGACTCCGGCTCGCGCACGTAGAGAGCACCTGTGCCGTCCGGCCCGCACGGCCACTTCTGGGCCGAAACGGTGTAGTAGTCGAACAGGGTCGCGTCGACCTCGATCGCGCCTCCCGACTGCGCGCCATCGACGAGCATGGGCAGCTCGGTCTCACGCTTCAGCTCGACGATCGGCAGAACGTTGCCTGTCACCCAGGACACGTGCGAGAGGGCGAGCAAACGGGTCGCCGGCGAGACCGCACCGAGCAGCCGCTCGAGTGCATCAGCCGGCGCACATCCTCTTGTCGCCGCCACCCGAACTGTGGCACCTGACGCGTGGAGAGGGCCGAGTAGGCCGAAGTGCTCCTCGTCGGTCGTCACGACCTCGTCACCATGGCCGAGGCCGAGACCGCCGAGCACGATGTTGCAGCCGTTCGTCGTCGAGGCCGTGAGCGCAACGTTGGTCGCGGGCACTTTGATCAGCGCAGCGAGCTTCTCGCGGAGGCGCTCGCGAAGCTCTCGAACGGTCGTGTGGTAGTCACCACCGGCACGACCCTGGGCGAGGTCGATCAGGGCCTGGGCGACCATCGCCTCGACGGTGGCTCGGGCAAGCGGGCCGTTCGTTCCCGCGTTGAGGTAGGCGACCCGCTCGAGGACGGGAAACGCTGCTCTCGCGTCCTCGAACGTCACGAGACGGCCAGCTCGACGGGGGCGTGGTCGGACAGCACGACACCATTCTGCCGTCGACGGTCGAGCGGCCACACGCCGAGCTCGGAGGCAGCCGCCCCACGAACGAGCACACCGTCGATGGTCGGGCCGGAAGCGGTGAACCCGGGCAGGTCGAGACGTGCGTTGAAGTCACCCGCGAGGACCAGCGGCTCGTGCGGCTCCGTCAATCCAGCCAGCCACGTGAGAGCTCGATCTGCCTCATCCCCGGCCGAACTCTCCGACAGATGCACGTTGGCAACGACCAGCCGTTCGTCGACTCGGATCGCCTGGCAGACGCGAGGATGACCGCCAGGCCGACTGACCCGCGTCGCTCCGAGGTTCTGTGCGGGAAGTGCGCGGGCGACGAGGATCGCATTCGCCTGGCCGCAGACCGCCGAGCGGAGGAGGCGGTAGCTGAATGACGTCAGCAGTCGCCCCAGGCCAGCCCCGAGAGGTGCACGAAGCGTGGGTGCCGGAAAGACCTGCATCTCGGTCCACGACGCGAGGCGTCCGAGCGACCAGAGTGGGAGCTCCTGCAGGCAGAGGACGTCGGGCTGGTCGGAGACTGCCAGGCACACCATCTCGGGCAGATAGCCACGCCGCCGAGGCGGGTGGGAGCGACCGTGGTACACGTTCCAGCTGCGAATCAGCAACGTCACGGCGGGCAGTGTAAGTGCCGACCTGACATGAGTCGGGCATGATGGTCGCATGCTCGTCCGGCGGCGGTTCGGCGACGTGATCTCCCGCCAACTCGACCTCTTCGAGGTCGACAACGTTGGACTGATCAGCGAATGCGATGAGGCGGAGCGCGCCTACGATCGCGCCGCCCGAGACGAAGCCGAGGAGCGCTACGGTGACTTCGTCGACCTCGTCGAGACCGGTACCGAGATACTCGCCGACATCAGGGACGCCTACGCAGCAACCCTCGACGACGACACGGATGTCGAGTACGAGGCGGCGTTCAACCGTGCCGTGGCGAAGCGGCTCCCGCGTTTCGCGCTCGAGATCGAGAACCGATGATCGTCAGCGTCGCCGCGTGCGTGCGAGCAGGAGGGCGGTCGAGACGGCTGCCGCGATCAGCCCCAGCCCTGCTCCCAGCGCGATGACAACGGACGACGTGGACAACGAGCCGGAGAGCACCGCGCCGTGAACGACCGGTCGTTGTGAGGCGTCGACCGAGATCCTCCGCGCAGTGCGAATCAGGAGCGCGCGCTGCAGATCGCCCTCGAGCGTTGAGTAGATCCGGAGATCCGTCGGAGCGTTCGCCATCGCGGCGCGGTAGCAGGCCGGGGTGTATGCGTTGTCCACCGAGCCGTTGTCGGCCCAGTCGGCGATCACCCGCTGCCAACACGGCTCGGCCGCCTGCGCCGCTCTGGCGGGCGAGGGAGTAACTTCGAAAGCAACCGCCACAGTCATCAACACGAGTGCGGGCAGCACGCGAAGTGCGAGCAGGCGCATGTCTTCGAGATTGGCGCACTGCTCGAATCCCAAACGTAAAGTATCTGTAAATGACGAAAAAGGCTTCTGAGAGCCGCATCAGGTCAGCGATGCCCGAAGTGGTGTGCCCGGGGAAGCGAGGAGCGGATCTCGGCGAGGCCCGCCGCCTCGCGCGCGAGAGGGCCGAGCGTCTCGAGCTCCGAGACGAGGACGTTCACGTTGTGTCCGATGCGCTCCAGTCTGCCTCTCACGAGGAGGAGCGGCTCTCCGCGGACGAGCGGCCGAAAACGCTCGTAGACGGACGGCGGAACGACCAGGTTGACCAGTCCCAGCTCATCCTCGAGCAGCATGAAGACGATGCCTTTCGCAGTCGACGGCCTCTGGCGCGCGACAGCGAGACCGGCGATCGCAATCCGCGCACCATGATCGTGTCCACCGAGCTCGACGGTCGAGATCACCCCGCTCGGAAGGTGCGGCCGTAGGAGCTGAAGCGGATGGGGTCCAACGGACAGGTTCGTCGTCCGGTAGTCGGCCAGCATCAGCTCCCAGGGCGTCTCCCGGGGAAGCTCCGGCACCTCCGCCGTTGGCTCGAGGGGAAGCGCAAGCTGCTTCGCCTGCCCTTTCGACCCGGGCACGCTCTGCGGGCGTGGCACCAGTCCCAGCTGCCAGAGAAGCAACCGTCGCGGCTCGCCGAAGCAGTCGCACGCACCGGACTCGACGAGTGTCTCGAGCCCGGACATGGCGACCGGTGCCCGTTGTGCGAGATCGCGAATCCCCGCGTATGGACGCCCTGCCTCCACTGCGGCAGCTTCCTTCTCCCCCACGCTTGCGACGTAGCCGACCCCGATCCTCACAGCCAGGCTGTGGATCGTTTTTGACACTTTTGTTCCAGGGACTGTCCCTCGGGCATGGCTCGTGGAGACAGGCTGGAGCGAGCACTGCGCCTCGCTTGCGTTGACGTCTGGAGGGAGCACGCAAACGCCGCGCCGCTCTGCGTCGCGAACAAGGCTCGCAGGGGGATAGAACCCCATCGGTTGAGCGTTGAGAAGCGCGCACAGGAACTCGGCCGGAAAGTGGTGCCGCAACCAGGCCGACTGGTAGGCGAGCAAGCCGAAGGCTGCCGCGTGTGACTTCGGGAATCCGAACCCGGAGAAGCCGACGAGCTTGTCGTAGATGCGGTCGGCGGTTGCCTCGCCCACGCCCTTTTGGATCGCTCCTTCGACGAACCGCACCCGATGGGCTTCGAGCGCCTCGTGGCTTCGCTTTCGGCTCATCGCCCGCCGGAGACCCTCCGCCTCTCCGATCGTGAACCCGGCAAGTGCCATCGCCACCTCGAGCACCTGGTCCTGGAAGACGACGACGCCGAGCGTCTCGCGCAGCGGCTCGCGCAGCAGCGGATGATCGGGCTCGGGGACGAAGGTCGGGTCGACGCGCAAACGACGCCGACGCTCGATGTAGGGATGGACAGCCCCACCCTGGATCGGCCCCGGGCGCACGAGCGCCACCTGGACCGTCAGGTCGTCGAGGTTCTCCGGCCGTGTCCGCAACAGGCTCTGCATCTGCGCGCGGCTCTCGATCTGGAAGTCGCCAACCGTGTCCGCCTGCTGGATCTCCGCGAAGACAGCCTGGTCATCGAGCGGGATACGCGAGAGATCGATCGTCTCGCCGCGAGCGTGGGCAATTCGTTCGACACAGTCCTCGACGGCGGACAGCATGCCGAGACCGAGCAGGTCGATCTTGAGGAAACCCGCGTCGGCGCAGGAGTCCTTGTCCCACTGGCAAACCTGCCGGCCGACCATCGCGGCCGGCTGGACGGGAACGAGCTCGACGAGCGGCCGGCTGGAGATGACCATCCCACCCGGATGCTGGGAGAGATGGCGCGGCAATCCCGCGATCTCCTTGCAGAGCCAGCCAAGTGCCTTCCAGCGCCGCGAGGCGAGCTTCGTCGCCCCATCCGGAAGCGCCTTCAGCTCCTCTTCGACCCGGTGCGGGTTGCCCTCGGTGAGCCGGGCAAGCCGTTCGAGCGACGAGAAGGGAAGACCGAGCGCCTTGCCGAGATCGCGGATGGCGCCACGCGCGTGATAGGTCGAGAAGGCAGCGACGAGGGCGGCGTGCTCGCGCCCGTAGCGGTCGGTCACGGCGACGATCAGCTTCTCGCGGATGTCACGCGGGAAGTCGAGATCGATATCTGGAACAGCCATCATCTCGTGGTTGAGGAACCGCCCGAGCGAGAGGTTGGCGGCGACGGGGTCTACATGTGAGAGCCCGGTCAGATAGCAGACGATCGAGCCGACGGAGCTTCCCCGCCCGCGGCCTGGGGGCAGCACATGACGCGGGGAGTCGCGACCGCGCACCGCCTCGGCGATCTCACGCGCAAGTGAGAGCACCTCGTGGTGGAGGAGGAAGAATCCCGAGAGGTCGAGCTCTGCGATGAGCGCAAGTTCCTCGTCCAGACGGCGCCTCGCCCGACTTTGCAACAGACTGTTGCTTGGGAGGTAGCGGTCGGAGAAAGCTCGCTCGCAGACCCTGCGCAACTTCGCGTCAGCGGGCTCGCTTCCGTCCGAGAAGTCGGGATAGCGGTAGCCGAGTTCCTCCGTCAGGTCAAACTGGAGTCGCTCTGCGAGATCCCATGTGCGCCTGATCGCCTCATGGTCGTCGGGAAACCGATCGGCCATCTCGCCGGGTGGCAGGAGGACACACTCCCGGTTGCCGCGCCGCTCGGGCTCGCATGCTTCGAACGCGGCGCGGTTGCGGATCGCGACGAGCGCATCCTGGAGCACTGCTCTCGCCGGACGGTGGGCATGCACGTCGCCGGTCACGAGCGTCTGCACGCCTAACGTCTGGGCCAGGTCCCGTAGCGTGGCATTGCGGCGAGCATCTCCTCGCTCGTAGGGCCGCTGCAACTCGACGAAGAACCGCTTCCGGCCAAACGCCGAGGCAAGCCGGGCGGCACCGGTCGGATCGCGAACGGCGAGGCCGTGGCGAGCGCAACCGGAGAGGCAGACGAGCCCTTCGCCGAACTCGACGAGAAGATCCTGATCGAGCGCAGGCGGCAGCGCCTCGCCTCCCTCTCTCGGCCTCGTTTCCGCGTGGGACGCGGTGAGCAGACGGCACAGGTTCGCGTAGCCCTGCTGGGTCTCGACGAGCAGCGTGACGTGGGAACCGTCCGCGAGCGTCACCTCGGCACCGGTGATCGAACGGACGCCGAACGACTTCGCCGCCTGCGCGAACTCGAGCGACCCGTAAAGCCCATCGTGGTCGGTGAGCGCGACCGCCTCGTAACCGAGCTCGGCCGCCCGCACCGCGATCTCCTCGGGCTGAGAGGCCCCGTCAAGGAACGAGTAGGCCGAATGGCAGTGGAGCTCGACGTACGTCATCGATGAAGCCGATCGTGCTCGGGCTGGGTCAGGGCGAGTCGATCACGTCCGGGCACTGACGACCACATCGGAGACGATCCTCCGCTGTGGACGAGCCGACACTGTTTCGTCCCTCTCCCATCACCCACGTGCGCGCTTTTCACCATTAACCTGGAATCCGGAGGGAGGCAAGCGGCCGGCCCCCGGATCAGAGGACATGTCCGAAAAAGCCAGGTTCAGGCTCGCTGGGTGAACCATCCCCCGCCTTCCATGTCGCGAAAGACGACCGTGTGCTCCCCGCTCTCCAGAACGACGTCGAAGTAACGGCGGCTGACAGGCTCCTCCGTCCACCAGCGGTCGACGACTCGCCATTCCTCGCGGACGAGCATGACTGGCTGGCGATTGACATCGCACGGTGAACCGTCGAAACCGGTCTCGACGAGCGCCGGCCTCGGCTCGTTCAGGACGCGGGCCCGATGCGACGGACGCACGGGAACGTCGGCACCTCCGATCAAGCGTCGCGAGGGACGAGCAGCGCGCGGCGCTCGGGAATCCGCGACCACGGCGCAATCTCGACGACTGTGCAAACCGCGCCTGCTCCTGCGCTTGCATGCGCCTGGCGTAGACCTTCCTTCAACCGCGATCGACGTTTCGCGCCCTCTGGCCGGACGAGCTCGAGCTGCTGTCCCGTCCACTCCGCGAGCTCCGCGAGCTCGAGCGCGAGTGCCGTCACCGGCGCGGGAACCTCTGCGAGCTTCGTACCGAGCGCGATCCTCAACCGATCTTGCTCCGCCGTCGGCTCACGCAGAGTGAGCGAGCGCCGCCAGGAACCCCCTCCGACAAGTCGTGCCGAGAGGACGACCTTGCGCACCGCCCGCTCGGACCTCTCGGTTCGCGCGAGCGTCCGCTCGACGAGCATAGAAAGCGCGCGGCGAAGCGTGAGCTCGTTGCCGACCGCCTCTCCGAACTCGAGCCGCTCGACGATCTCGGCCGGCGGGCGGCGGGGCCTGACACGACGGTTGTCCCCTCCCCGCGCCAGGCTCCACGCTCGCCGTCCGTCCTGCCCCAGGCGCTCGGCCACAGCCGAGCCGGGAAGCGACGCAAGCTGTCCCATCGTGCGCAGCCCCAGCCCCTCGAGCTCCGCGTAGCGCGACTCGTCGAGCGGCAGGAGCGAGAGTGGCAGCGGTGCGAGAAAGTCCGCCGGCCGTTCGTCCGAGACGACGAGCGCCTGACCCGGCCGAGCGACGCTTGCTGCGGCGAGCGCTGCGAACTTGCGGTCGGCGGCACCAGCCCGCGGATCCCATGTCGAGCCGACAGCGGCGAGTGCGCGCTCGAGCGCGCAGACGACACCGCCGTAGAGTCGCTCGACACCACGAGTCTCGAGGTAGAGGCAGCCGAGCTGGGCGGGCTCGACCGCGAAGCCTTCGTCCTCGAGCCGCCGCACGATCTCCTCCCATGCCTGCTCCGACCCGGCAGGGTCGTGCTCGATGAGGACGAGCGCCGGACACGTGGCGAGCGCCTCGCCGAGCCTCATCCCCGGCCTGACTCCCGCTACCTCCGCGGCTGCCGTGACCGGCCCGACGACCTGATGCTGCACGGCTCCTCCGGAAGAGGCCAGCGCCGCCGCCCGGGTCGCAAGGCGTGGCCGCTCCCGGAGCGCTGCCCGCAGCTCGAATCCCGGGATGAGGATGCAGGCGACCATGGGAACGTATGTTCTACACCGAACACACGTTCCCTGTCAACCTCGGTAACTATCCCCTCACGGGGGGTAGACTACGATGCGTGACAGGCCGGAATCACCATTGCCACTCTGCGGCGGCCTCATGGTCAACGGCGTCGGCCTCGACGACCGCCGCGTTCCAGGCTTCTCCGACGACGTTGATGATCTTGACGACGTACTCGCCGATTTCTTGGATGACGTCACCGACCAGGCGCCGATATATCGAGTTCGCGCCAGGGATTTCGTCAAACGCTACGTCGAAGGCCGCGCCTATGTTCACGTCCATGTCCGGCTCAGTGTCCCCGTTGCTGGCGACGATCTTGCAGTCGGCGATTACTGCGCCCTTTTTGTAGATCGCACCGCTTTTGAAGTTGATCGCATCCCAATGCTCGATCCCTGCAATCGCGTGGACCGTTGCCTTGGGGTCGTCGGGAACAAGGGCGACTGTCGGGATCGCTCGGTGTTTGTCGAAGTTCGAAAGCGTTCGAAGGATGGCGAGCGGATGCGTCTCCGGTTGTTCTCGGTGGTACGGCTGTGTCTTGTCCATCAAGCGAACCATCGCGGGCATGATCGACCAGTATTGGGCGGGTGCAATCGTCGCCCATTCCTTTTCAGTGAGCCAGATTGGATAAGCCGTCTGGCGAGGCGACGGATCTTTGGCGAACGTATACGCGAGCTGGTCAAGCGAGGATCGCAGACAGTGGACAGCATCCCCCAAAGCGATGCCCCACTCAAGGACCGGCAGGGGCGCCATGCGCTCGACGCGGAAGATGTACTTCGTGCGTTGCGAGTTCGCCTTTCCCTCGATCTCGGCGATACGGAGATTCGGTTTCAGCATCCCCTCAACCGAGTCGTAAAGGCGGTCCACGTGTCCCTGGGCCGCGAGGACTTTGAGCCGGCAACCCTCAAGCGCAACGTGCATCGGCTGAGGCATGGGCTAACCTCACCATGAATGGGACGCAAGAAGCAACCCGTGTACGAGGGCGAGACTCAGAAGACGCTCAGAGGCAACATCATTCCACTCCCCACGCGGCGCGAGATCATGGACGCCTTCGCGAAGGTCGCCAAAGCCCCCAAGAAGGGCTAGCGCGCTCTACTAACGGTCTCGCCGAGCAGGTCGTGGAACATCGACCGGCCGGTGTTGCGACGGTTGTACCGCCACGAATACTCGTCAAGGTACGACTGGAGCCACTTGGTCGAGACCGAGTGGTAGACGCCCCGAACGCCGTTCTTGAACAGGCCGAAGAATCCCTCGATGGTCTGAGTGTGCGTCGTGCCCTCGACGTAGATCCGGTCACGGTGGCGGATGCGCCGATGCTGGTAGCGCTTCCCGGCCTCGTTGTATCCGCCCCATTCATCGGTGAACAGGATCGAACCGGGGACGACGAACTCCAGCACCTTCGGCGTCAACTGCGAGGCTCTACTAGTCGGCAGGATCGTCGTCTTGACCCGACCGCCACGCTCGACAGCCGCGAAGACCATCGTCTTCTTGGTCATGTCGTACATCTTCGGATCCCAGCCGAGCGCCGCGCGCTTCCGTCGATCCGAGTTACGCGGCTTCCCGCCGACCAGCGTTTCGTCAGCTTCGACCTCACCCGTGAGCGGAGTCGAGTCGTCGTCGCCCATCAGCTCGTTCCTGATCTTGTTGAACATCCTCCATGCGGTCTTGTACGTCACGCCCAATTCGCGCTCAAGCGTCTTGGCCGAGACCCCGCATCGAGTGCTCGCCATCACGTACATCGCGTAGAACCACAACTGCAACGACGTAGGCGACTTGTGAAAGATCGTCCCGGCGGTTGGGTGAATGTGATGGCCGCACGTGTCGCAGTCATACGACGGTCGATCCTTGACGCGATGGAAGCGACGTTCGCGGTCGCACTTCGGACAGTGAGTCGTAT
The DNA here is from genome assembly GCA_963736045.1 of uncultured Actinomycetes bacterium. Classification (GTDB taxonomy): domain Bacteria; phylum Actinomycetota; class Thermoleophilia; order Gaiellales; family Gaiellaceae; genus PALSA-612. The sequence goes on from CAVTNK010000004.1 coordinate 448,001, forward strand.
GACCATCCTCGGCGTATCGCTTCCTCCAAAGCCAATCCAGGCAGGTCTCGTCGTCGGGGAACTCCCGCATGAACTCCATCATCGAGAAGGTCGATTCCGAAGCGGTGCCACGAGTCGGGTTGTTGCGATCTACGGAGGCCATAGGTGAATTGTCTCAAACTATGTACCCCCTGTCAAGGGATAATTACCTCAACCTCGGTCGAGGATCTCGACCGTGTCTTCGTCGGCGAGCACATGTGCCCGCCCCACCCGCTGGCCCGGGAACCGCGCCGACGAGCCCCATACGCGAGCCCCGACACAGCGCTCGCCCAGCGAATGATGAATCGTGTCTGCGACGTCCTCCACCGTCGTAGGCGGGTGCAATGCGACCGGTTCTCCGTCGTCGCGGAGAAAGATCCGGACGAGTCCCGTCAGCCGCCAGACGGCCTCGCGGAATGCGTCGAGGCTCATGTCGTCGAGCACCGAGACCGGTACGACCTCGAGCTCCGGATGCACGGGCGGAGGCGCCTCGTCGACTTTCGTTGCAGCCAGGATCGCCGGCAACTCGATGCCGGCTGCCGCCACCTCCGCTCGCACCGTCTCCAGCTCGTCGAGCGGCGCGCCGGCGGGGTGGCAGAAGACGATCGCGTCGGCCCCTCGAAGCACGCCGAGCAGTGCCCTGCCTCCGCCGCGATCCTCGCTCGCTCCCTCGATCAGCCCCGGGATCTCGACGAGCTGGACGAGCACGCCGCCGATCCGGGTCAGCGCCGGCACAGGACGTGTCGTCGTGAAGGGATAGTCGCCGGTTCTGATCTGGATATTCGAAAGCGCCTGCAATAACGATGATTTCCCAGCGTTCGGGGGCCCGACGAAGGCGATCTGTGCGGCGCCTTCCCTTCGCACCGATATCGAGTCGCGGTACAGGACGCGGCTCCGTGAGCGCGTCTCGACGAGCTGCCCGTTCACCCACTTGCGGATGTCCGCGTAGGGGCCGCTCTTGTAGTTCGGCAGCTCGGCAAGGATCGAGCGCAACTCGCGCACGCGGTCGGATCCTTCCTTGCCGACGAGCCGGCGCTTGATGACTTGCATCTGCGTTCGGTGTGGCATGGGCATTGCGGACTCCTTTCTCGACAAGCGGGAAAGGGCCGCGAGCCCGCGCCCCGATGGGGGCCACGAAGATCGCGTCCTCTTTGCCCGCCGCTTCCCTCGACGCTGAGTGGGAAGCGGCGAACTAGCCGTTCTGCGTCGAAATCCTCGAGCGCCAGGCGGCCTCACGGTCCTGGCGAAGCGGCCGTTCCATCGTCAGGCGAGAGTACCAGGCATAAGCACGCGAGAACCCATGGCTCCCTCGTGAGTTCCCGAGTTCGCGCACTTCCCGCGCTGTGGTTGCGTCGATGGTTTGTTCGCTCTATCAACCGACGCAGGCGGGCTTCGCCCGCCGGAGTCACCCGCGAGAAACGCGCCACTCCAGCGAAGGGGCACGCGGGGGAAACCGGCCGTTTCCCCCGCGATCAGAAGCCGGCCGCGTAGCCGTCCTTGCGCGGGTCGGAGCCGCCGAGGAGCGCGTCGCCGGAGACGAGGATCACCTGACCTCCCCCGAACACGCTGACCTCGGTCTCGCGGACCGCCCGGTAGCCGAGTCGCTCGAGCTCGACGTCTCGCTCCCACAGCCCCTCCTCGAGCAGCACGACGTCGCCGTCGACACGGAAGCGCGGACGGTCGAGCGCGGCCTGCGGGTCGAGCCCGTCGTCGACGAGTGCCGAGACGAGCTGCATGTGCGCCTGCGCCTGGATGAAGCCGCCCATCACGCCGAACGGACCGAGGAGCCGGCCGTCGCGGACGAGCATGCCCGGAATGATCGTGTGGTACGGCCGCCGGCCAGGCTCGACCGCGCCGTTGACGGCGAAGCAGGCGCCGCGATTCTGCAGCACGACCCCGGTGCCCGGCGCGACGACACGCGATCCGAACGGCTCGTAAAGGCTCTGGATGAATGAGACGGCCATCCGGTCGTCGTCGACCGCGCAGACATAGACGGTGCCGCCCGGAGGCTCGACCACCGCAGCCTCCTCTCCGCGCCGCCGCCGGTCGAGATAGCCGGGGTCGATCAGCTCCGACACGTCGGCACCGTCGCGCACCTTCGCGAGACCGTCCTCGAGGGCGAGCCTCGCGCAGCGGATCCGACTCGCAAGGCTGGGCGAGGAGCGCTCGAGCAGACCGAGAGCCTCGAGCACGACGACGCCCTGGGTCGGGGGCGGCAGCTCGCAAACCTCGATGCCGCGATAGCCGAGGCGGAGCGGCTCGACCCAGCGCGGCTCGAACGCCGCCAGATCCTCTTCCTCGAGCCAGCTCGCCGAGGCGATCGACGCTCCGACCGCGCCTCGGTAGAAGCCATCCGCTCCCTCATCGGCGATTCGCCGCAGCGTCGCGGCAAGCGTCGGCATCCGGACGATCTCACCGGCGCGCGGCGGACCACCGAGCTCGTCGACCGCCGCCGACCCCCTGCCAGAACTGGGCCGCCCGAACCCCGATCGCGAAGCCGTGCTCGGCGGCGCCGACCGCGTCGGCGAGGCACGCGTCGAGCCCGAGCCGTCCGTGGCGCGCCGCGAGAGCGCACCATCCGGCGACGGCTCCTGGAACGGTGACGGACCGCGGGCCAAAGTGTTCGACCGGTAACAGCGGCTCCGCGCGAACCGGTGCGGGCCCAGCGGAGTCCAGTCCTTCGAGGACGCCGTTCTTCCAGACGAGTGCAAAGCAATCACCGCCGATCCCGGTCGCGCTCGGCTCGGTCACGCAAAGGACAGCCGCTGCCGCAAGCGCAGCATCGACCGCGTTTCCGCCACGCTCGAGCATCCTCAGACCGGCGCGCGTGGCGAGCGCCTGGCTCGTCGCCACCATGGCTTCCCGGGCCACGGCTGGCGGTCGCCCAAAAGCGAAGCGGTAGCTCACAACGTCACTTCGGCGGCCGTGCCGACCATCCGCTCGAGGTGCGGCACCGCCTCGAGCACGCTCTCGCGAGCGCAGTAGGCGATGTCCTCCTGGAGACCGCTCGCATGCAGATTGCGCGCGCTTTGCGATGCCGAGAGACCCTCCTCGGCCGTCGCGAAGCTGTGCGCAAGCCGGACTGCCGCAGCGGCCGAGTCGGCGCACTCGCCACCGAGCGCCTCGGCGATCCGGCCGGCACAGTAGGCGTCGTCCAGCGCCAGCTCACCACGCACGCCGGCGCACAGAACCGCCACGTCCGGCACCGCCTGCGCGCGCGCTGCAGCTGCCACGGCGGCGAGATTGAGCAGCGAGCCGACGAGGACGAGCTCGCAGCGCTCGGCGGCTGCGACGAGAAGCCTCGTGCCGTTGGTCGTCGTCAGAACGAGCGTCTCCCCGGCCGGCTCCAGAAACTCACGTGGAGAGTTGCCCCGGTCGAATCCGGGAATCCGAACCGTCTTCCGCTCTCCGCCGAGCACCACGCCACCCTCCCGCCCCGCGATGGCACGGGCCTCCTCGACTTCGGCGCAGCAGAGCACACGTCGATAGCCGGAGGCGAGCGCCTGTGTGATCGTCGAGGTCGCTCGGAGGACGTCGACGACGATGCCGACAGGGGCCGAGACGTCCTCGGTAGGGGTGAACGCGACGTGCACTCGCATCGCCACGTACGCTAACTCGATGGCCGAAGTGAAGTACTGCTACCGGCATCCCGACCGCGAGACCGGCCTCTCCTGCTCCGATTGCGGACGGCCGATCTGTGTCGATTGCATGACCGTGGCGCCCGTCGGCATCCGCTGTCCCGACCATTCGCGGCACGCAACCGCGATCGGTTGCGGCTGCCACCCGGCCGGCGTCGATCGCCGGCAAGCGCATGCGTCGGACGGCCGCGCGTCACGGCTACGTCATCCCCGAGTTCAGCGTCACGCGTCTGCTCGTGATTGTGAACGTCGGTCGTCTATCTCGCGGAGCTCGCCCTGGGCGGCAACGTCAACGGCACCGGCAACTGGATCTTCAGGCAGGGCGCCCTGTACGGGCCGCTCGTAGCGCTCGGTGACTGGTGGCGCCTGATCACGGCAGCTTTCCTTCACTACGGGCCGCTGCACCTCGGCATGAACATGCTCGCGCTCTGGTGGCTCGGCCAGCCGGTCGAGGCAGCCCTCGGACGCGCGCGCTTCATCCTGCTCTACCTCGTCGCCGGGCTGGCCGGATCGACGGGGGCACTGCTCCTCAGCCCGAACGCCGTCACGGTCGGAGCCTCGGGTGCCATCTTCGGCATCCTCGGCGCGCTCCTCGTCCTCGAGTACCAAGTGACGGGGTCGCTCGCCGGCCAGGCGATGACGCTCATCGTGATCAACCTCGCCTTCAGCGCCGGCTTCTCGAGCAACATCTCGCTCGGCGGGCACATCGGCGGCCTGATAGCCGGCATCCTCGGAGCCGTTGCACTGGTCGCGTTCCGGCGCTCCTACCCGGCGGTCGGCACCGCCGGCATCGTGCGCGGCGCGGTGGTGGTCGCGATCGGGATCGTCAGCGTGCTGATCGCGTATCTCGAGGTGCACGGCAAGCTCTGACCCCCGGGCGCGAAGCTACCCTGACTCCAATGGTGGGGCGCCTTCGGACCACGCTCGCGCTCATCCTCGTCTCCACCTCCGTCGGCGTGCTCGCTAGCGGCGCGCTCGCGTTGCGAGATCGATCGGCATCTCACAACGTCTATGTCGACGGGGACTCCCTCGCAGTCGGCACGGGCTGGTACCTGTCGAGCTTTCTGCGCCACTGGGCCCTGCACGAGACCACGGAGGTGAGCCGGCATGCCTACCAGGGCGTGCTCGCCGTCGAGGCCCGAGGAGGCTCGCTCGAGCGTGTGGTCGTGCTCGACCTCGGCACGAACGACGACCCCTCCCAGGTCGACCGCTTCCGGACCTACGTGCGCGATGTCGTCCGAGCCGCCGGGCCGACGCGCTGCGTGATCTGGTCGACGATCAACCGCCCGCCGTACAACGGCATCTCCTACGATGGTTACAACCGCGCCCTCGTCGCCGTGGGCCGCTCCCGCCAGAACTTCCATGTGTTCGACTGGGCCGGAATGGCACGCGCCCATCCCGAGTGGTTCGGCCCTGACGGCGTCCACCCGACGAACACGGGCTACCGCCAGCGCGCCGCCGTCCTGTCCCGGCTGATCAAGAGCTGTTAGAAAGCCCGGCTGGCATCCGCTCGACGGACGTCCCTACCCGCTCGGGAATGTCAACCAGGGTGTCGACGGGTTGTACTTCGGCAGCGCCTCGATTCCTGTACCCGGGGGCGAACCCCCCTCCGGCGCGATCCTGGCCGTGACCCGGAAGCGCTGTCCGGGCGTGAACACGCTTGGCTCCACATCGCTCGCGTAGAGGTCGAGCCGTACGCCCGCGGTCGTGTAAGGGAGCTCGACGGTGGTTCGCTCCGGTGGAACCAGGAAGACATGCTCACCGTTGAGCGAGACGTAGAGCTGCCCAAAGCCGGGGCCGGGGTTGTTCGGGGGGTTGTTGAGGCAGCCTGGAGCGCACCAGGCGCCGGGCTGGTCCGGGCGGTCGGCTGCGCCCCTGACTCGCTCGAGCGTGACGTTCATCACCTGTCGCGGTCCCGCGGGCGTCGCGACCTCGACCGTCCAGTGGGCGTCGGGCCTGCCGTCCAGCGGGCGGTTGGGTACAGGCCGGTGACGTCCTTGTCGAAGCCGAGGAAGCGGATGTCCCTGAGCTCGGCCTGCGGCGACGTGACTTGCGGCACCTTGTCGCCGGGCCGCGAGATCCACGCGCTCCAGCTCGGCTGGGGTGACTGCATGACCATCAGCACGTAACGCTGCCCCGGTGCGAACGCCGCCCGGCAGTCCGGGGCGCCGGGGTGCCCCGTCTCCAGCGGGCAGTCTGCGCCGCCGTTGACGTAGAGGTCGAACGTGGCCGGCTTCGACGAGAGCGGGAGCTTCAACCCGAAGCCGCTCAGCTTCTTGCCGTCCCGGAAGACGGCGAGAACGGCAGGCTTCAAGAGAGCAGTCGGTGGAGCAGCAACCATGGACGCGAGTGGTCGGCCTCCTTCGCAGCCCGCGTCACCGGTGTGAGTAGGCGGCGTGGTGGGCTTCGACGCGCAGCGCCAGATCATCAGGGCGTTCCCGCCCGGAGCACCCTTCGGCCGCACGAGCACCGCGCGAAAATGGCCGTCCGGTTCGCCGTCCGGCTTCGTGCTCCGGAACCGGCCGACAACGTCCTTGTCGAAGCCGACGAAGCGGAAGTCGCGGACCACGATCGGCGGCGGCTTCGGCTTCGCCGCCGCATCTCGATGCTGCGCCAATGTCGTGCCGCCCGCCCCTGCCATGGCTGCAAACAGACCAGCCGCTGCCAGCAGCGGCAACACCATCCCGATCCGGTGATGCGGGGTGTCCACGACTCAACCACCGATCCGCTCGGACCACCAGCATTCTCGCGCCGTCCACCCCGGAGAGCATCGGTGAATCACCGCAACAAGCCGAGCGGATTACCCCGGACACCCCCGTACCGTCACCCGTGTGTACGCCAGCTTGCGAGGTCGAACTGCTGGTTCAGATGCTTGAGCAGAAGCCGGGCGATGATGTCGCCGCCCGCAGGCTCGAAGTGGACGCCGTCTCCGGCACGCACCTTGACGAGCGACCCATCCGAGCGCGGCAGGTACTCCGCGTAGCCACCGGTCGTCGGGTCGGCGAAGCGCAGATAGGTGTCGACGTAGAGCGCCCCCTTCGGCCGCCGCTTCGCCTCCTGGTAGACGATCCGGTTGATGATCTCGAACTCCTGGCTCTCCGTCCGGCTGTCCACGATCGGCATGCCGATCCAGACGACGAAGCCACCTCGGCGAATTACCGTGTCCATGAAACCCGCTACGCGGCGCCGGTACTCCTTGACCCACGACGCGCTGCCGAACGGCCCGAGCTGGTAGCCGGGCGGAAGGCCGGTCATGAAGTCGTGGTTGTCGTTCGCGCCGAAGGAGACGACGACCACGTCCGGACGATCCTTCTGCATCACCTTGTGGATCCGGTAGAACCAGTTGAAGACATCTGGTCGCCCGAGCCCGGTGGCGACGTGGCCTTCGACCGGGCCGACCGCCTTGTAGACCTTGCTCCCACCCGTGGCCCGCAGAAGCGAGTAGCCCGGCACGACGACGAGGGAGTCGCCGCCCACGTAGATGCGGAGCGGGTGCGTGGGCGAGAACGCCTTCCTCGGCGGGGGTGGAGGCGGCGTCTGCTGGACGGGGTGGCGAACAGGCTTCCCGTGCCCGTGCGCGGGAACGGTCGGCGGCTTCCGGTGGGACACTGGAGGTGGCGGCGGGAGCACGATCGCCGTCTGGATCGTGTCGTCGTCCGACCGGCCTATCGCATCCTTCACGGCCTGCCGAGGCTGGTCGAGGAAGAGCGCGCCGCTGACGGAGACAAGTGGTTTCGTCAGCGCGAGGCCGGCATCGCGCTTCCAGCCGGGCTGCTGCGTCTCGGCGGTCTTGTGCAGGCCCCGCGCGTTGAGGAACGCCGCGAGGACGAGCGCGCCGATCCCGACGGCGATGGCGTGTCCCGCCGGGTGGAGCCGCCGCCGCACACGGTGCTCGTCCTGGCCCAGCTCGTGTGGCCCGACCACGTCGGCGCCGCCCCGTCGCGCCTGGTCGCGGGCGATCCTTCGTGCAGAGCGGCTGCGTGTGGGAGCGTCCAGGCTAGTGGTTCGCTACTCAGAACCGGAAGTAGATGAAGGGTGCCACGCCCTGCGGACCCATGGCATGGGTGACCATGAGGCAGGCGGCGAGCACGATCGACCTGCAGCGCGATGCCGAGCTCGGAGAAGCGAGCCATCACGAGCTGCGGAATCCGTGCGGGCAGGTACTGGCTCGCGATGCCAACGGCGATTGCGAGCACGACACCGGTGGTGACGAGTGGCGAGGGCTGCCCCCAGGCGGTGAAGAGGCGCTCGATCACGTCCCAGGCGCTCGCGAACGAGTCGGCGCGAAAGAAGATCCACGCAAAGCAGACGAACTGGAACGTGATCAGGCGGCGGCGCCAGAGCACCCAGCCGACGGATGGTTTCTCGGGAGAGCGCTCTCGGCGGAACCGCCCGACGGCGAGGGCGACGCCGTGCATCCCGCCCCAGACGACGAAGGTCCACGACGCTCCGTGCCACAGGCCGCCCAGCAGCATCGTGGCGATGAGGTTGAACTGCGTCCTGATCTCGCCCTTGCGATTCCCGCCCAACGGGATGTAGACGTAATCGCGAAGCCAGCGCGACAGCGTCATGTGCCAGCGGCGCCAGAAGTCCTGGACCGAGACCGCGGTGTACGGGCCGTCGAAGTTCTGCGGGAACTTGAAGCCGAGGAGGAGCGCGAGGCCGATCGCCATGTCCGTGTAGCCCGAGAAGTCCGCGTAGATCTGGACGGCGTAGGCATAGACCGCTACCAGCGTCTCGAGCGACGAGTGCTGGACGGGAGCGCCGAACACCTCGTCGACGATGTGCGTGGCGAGAAAGTTGGCGATCACGACCTTCTTGAAGAGGCCTGTCGCGATCAGGTAGAAGGCCCGGCTCGTGTCGACGCGCCGCGGGTCGCGCGGCGTCTCGAGCTGCGGGAGAAGCTCGGAGCCGCGCACGATCGGGCCCGCGACGAGGTGGGGGAAGAAGGAGAGATAGGCAGCGAACTTCGACAGCGCGACGGGCTCGAGGTCGCCGCGGTAGATGTCGACGATGTAGCTGATCGCCATGAAGGTGAAGAAGGAGATCCCGACCGGCAGCACGACGTCCCTGGGGCCAAGCGGGAAGCCGCTGCCGAGCGCAGCGAACAGGTTGTGGCCTGAGCTGACGAAGAAGTTGTAGTACTTGAAGTAGCCGAGGACGCCGAGGTTCCCGACGAGTCCGACGGCCAGCAGGGTCTTGCGCCAGCGAAGAGCTTCCGTGCGGTGGATGCCGATCCCGACCGCCTGATTCCAGACGATCGAGTACACGAGCAAGAGGACGAACTTCCAGTCCCAGTCGGCGTAGAAGACGAAGCTGGCGGCGATGATGAACACACGCCAGACCCGCGGCCTGGCCATGAGCAGCCAGCTCGCGACGAGCACGAGCGAGAAGAAGACGGCGAAGGTCGTCGTTGGAAAGAGCACGCGTGCTTGCCTTCCGAGCCTCTAGCGGAGGCTAACGGTACGCGGGCCAGAGCCTCCATGTCCTTGCCGGCGAAGGCGGGCTTGGCCCGCCGCAGCCACCCGCGGCACGCGCAAGCTCAGGAAGGAGGGGGCACGCGGGGGAACGATTGGTTCCCCCGCGTCAAGGCTGGTATTGCTGGTCGATCGACTTGACCGTGTCGATCGACGTCGCCACCCAGTAGCCCAGAGTGCGACTCGAGCCGGTCTCGAGCAGAGGCCTGTGCTTCGGGTTCTTCCCCTTGACGATCTGCGCCAGCTCGGCGATCGACACCTTGGTCGACTTCAGCCCGCCCGGCGCGTTCGTGATCACGGTCGCGGACGCCGTCGCGGGCAGGCGGTAGGTCAGGAGGCGGTGGTCGGGATCGACGATGTAGTAGTCGTTGTCGACCTCCGTTCCGTCCTCCTTCGCCGCGCGCTGCGCCGTGAGGCCCCCGAGCCAGTAGGCAGGATCGAGCTTGAGGACGTACGCGCCGCCGACCTTCGTGATCGACTTGATGTGGCCGAACTGGACGATCGTGCTCGGCGGCGAGTAGAACAGCGTCGACGCGAGCGCCCAACCACCGAGCGACCCTGCGACGGCAGCCACGGCACCGAGCACGACGACGCGCCTCATGGCGCTGACTCTACCGCCACCGAGGCGGCCGAGAACTGCTTCGGGGGTCAGGCCCGCGGATCCAGGGGACCATCGTCATCGGCGCAGGCGGGCTTGGCCCGCCGGAGCCACACCGCGCGAAGTCGCGCGTGCTCAAGAAAGCAGGGGCTCGTGCGGGAAACATGGTTTCCCCCACGCATTAGCCGCCTGCGACAGCGGCCGTAACACCAGCTTCGGCGAGGGCGGCCTGCGCCGCGGCGAGACGGGCGAGCGGCACACGGAACGGCGAGCACGAGACGTAGTCGAGACCGATCCGGTGACAGAAGGCGACCGAGTGCGGCTCGCCTCCGTGCTCGCCGCAGATCCCGAGCTTGAGGTCAGGTCTGACCCCGCGGCCCCGCTCGACCGCGATCCTCATCAGGTCGCCGACTCCGGCCTCGTCCAGCACCTCGAACGGATTCCGCTCGAGAACGTCGTCCTCGAGGTAGCGCGCGAGGAACTTGTTCTCGGCGTCGTCGCGCGAGAAGCCGAGCGTCGTCTGCGTCAGGTCGTTCGTCCCGAACGAGAAGAAGTCGGCGTGACCTGCGATCTCGTCCGCCCGGATACAGGCGCGCGGCAACTCGATCATCGTCCCGACGAGATACTCGATCTCGCCCTCCTCCTCGACCGTCCGGACGGTCAGATCGCGCAGGCGCCGAAGCTCCTCGCCGAAGCCGACGAGCGGATGCATGATCTCGACGATCGGCGCCTCGCCCGTCCGCTTGTGGACGGCCTTCGAGGCGCGCACGATCGCCCGCACCTGCATCTCGTAGATCTCCGGGAAGATGAGCCCGAGCCTGCAGCCGCGCATGCCGAGCATCGGGTTCGTCTCGTGCAGCACGCGGATGCGCTCGCGCATGCGTTCGTCGGTCGCCTCCTCGAGCGGAGGCAGGAACTCGTGCAGCGGCGGGTCGAGGAGCCGGATCGTGACCGGAAGTCCGACCATGGCCTCGAAGATCCCCTCGAAGTCGGACTGCTGCATCGGGAGGATCCGGTCGAGAGCAGCCCGCCGGCCTTCCTCGGTCTCGGCCATGATCATCTCGCGCATCACGGGCAGACGGCTCTCGGCCATGAACATGTGCTCGGTGCGGCAAAGGCCGATTCCCTCGGCACCGAGCTCGCGTGCCTTGACCGCGTCCTCCGGGGTGTCGGCATTCGCGTACACGCGCAGGCGGCGGAGCTCGTCGGCCCACTGGAGGATCGTCTGGAAGTCCTCGTTGATCTGTGGCGGGACGAGCGGTACCTCGCCCAGGATTACCCGCCCCGTCCCGCCGTCGATCGTGATCACATCGCCTTCGTGAAGCTCGATCCCGGCCAGCACCGCCTTGCCCGTCTCGGCGTCGACGACGAGCGCCTCGCACCCGGCGACGCAGGGCTTCCCCATTCCCCGAGCGACGACCGCTGCGTGGGAGGTCATGCCGCCGTGAGCAGTGAGGACGCCACGAGCATGGATCAGGCCGTGGATGTCGTCAGGCGTCGTCTCGCGGCGAACCAGGACGACGGCCTGCCCTCCCTTGCCGAGCTCTTCCGCCCGGTTGGCATCGAAGACGATCCTGCCGCACGCTGCCCCGGGAGAGGCGTTCAGACCGGTGGCAACGACCTCGACGTCGACGCGCGGGTCGATCATCGGGTGAAGGAGCTGGTTCAGCTGCCCGGGGTCGATGCGCGCCACTGCCTCGTCGCGCGAGATCAGATCCTCGGAGGTCATGTCGACCGCGGCCCGGAGCGCCGCGGTGGCGGTGCGCTTCGCCGTCCGTGTCTGGAGCAGGTAGAGCCGGTCGTCCTCGACCGTGAACTCGATGTCCTGCATATCGCGGTAGTGCTCCTCGAGCCGGCGCGCCGTATCGACGAACTGCTCGAATGCAGCCGGGAGCGTGCCTCGCATCTTCGCAAGCGGCTCCGGTGTTCGGATTCCGGCGACGACGTCCTCCCCCTGCGCGTCCATCAGGAACTCGCCGAACACGCCCGGCTCGCCGGTCGACGGGTTACGTGTGAAGGCGACCCCTGTGGCCGAGCGGCTGCCCTTGTTGCCGAACACCATCTGGACGACGTTCACCGCCGTGCCGAGATCGTCGGGGATCTCGTGCGCGCGACGGTACACCTGGGCGCGCGGCGTGTCCCAGGAGTCGAAGACCGCGTTCACCGCATGGCGGAGCTGCTCGGTAGCGTCCTGAGGAAACGAGCGTCCGACCTCTCCTTCGTAGATCGCCTTGAAGGTGTCGACGAGGCCGGTGAGGTCGTCCGCGGTGAGGTCGACGTCGTGCGAGACGCCGCGCGCGTTCTTCAGCTTCGCCAGCTCGACTTCGAAGCGGTGCGAGTCGACCCCGTCGACGGTCTCCCCGTACATCTGGATCAGCCGCCGGTAGGAGTCGAAGGCGAAGCGTGGGTTCGCCGTGCTCTCGGCCAGACCGGAGACCGCGGCGTCGCTCAGGCCGACGTTCAGGATCGTGTCCATCATCCCGGGCATCGAGACCGCTGCTCCCGAGCGAACCGAGACGAGGAGCGGGTCATTCTGGTCGCCGAACCGCTTGCCTGTCTTCTCCTCGAGCCGGAGGACGTGCTCGCCCATCTCGCCCTCGAGGCCATCGGGGAGCCGCTTGCCGCTCTGCATGTACGCCCGGCAGGCCTCGGTCGTGATCGTGAATCCCGCCGGGACCGGCAACCCGAGCTGGGTCATCTCAGCGAGCCCGACACCCTTGCCGCCGAGGAGAGCCCGGCCCTCTTCGCACGGCTCGTCGAAGTCGAAGATGTACTGCATCGTGCGGAAGTGTCCCACAGAGCCGGGGCATACTCATCGGCGGTGAGTACGGAGCGCGATTCGGGGAATGCGCTGAAGGCGGCCGGCTGCCGGATCGCGATCGTCGCAAGTGCAAGCGGGAACGGCAAGACGACGCTCGGCCGCGAGCTCGCAGGCAGGCTCGGCGTGCAGTTCGTCGAGCTCGACGCGCTCGTCCACGGCCCGAACTGGACGGAGACGCCCGACGACGAGCTGCGCCGACTCGTCGAGCCGATCGTCGCCGCTGACGGCTGGGTGATCGACGGCACCTATGATCGGAAGCTCGGCGATCTTGTGCTCGCGGGGGCCGACACCGTCGTCTGGCTCGACCTGCCGCTCCATGTCTGGTTTCCCCGGTTGCTGCGACGAACCTTTCGCCGTCTCCGCGGCAGGGAGACGATCTGGAACGACAACCGAGAGACGCTCCGCGGAGCGTTCTGGGGTCGCGAATCTCTCTTCGTGTGGGCGCTACGAAGTCACTTCAGGCGCAGACGCGAGTGGCCGCATGAGCTCGCGTCCTACCCGGTCGTCCGGCTCCGAACGACCGCGGAGGTGGACGACTTTCTTACGCGCGTCTCCGTGCCCTGAACTCGGCCAGCCAGGCCGCGCCGCGCAGTCCGATCCAGATCGGCGTCAGCCCGACGTAGAAGACGAGCATGCCGATCATGAGCATCAGGTGCCAGAGGACCCACCGCCAGATCGGGATCCGCTTCGCGCGCGCTGCGCGGGCCGCCGGGTTGTAGCCGGGTCCCGGATCAGTCATACAGCTTCCCGATCGTTCTGCCCCTGCCCGACGAGCCGGATGATCCTGACGGCCGTCTCCTCGACCGAGAGCTCGGTGACGTCGATCACCGGACAGCCCAGCTTCCGATGCACCGCCGCCGCCTCGTCGAGCTCCTCGTAGATCTCGACGATGTCGGCGTACGACCGGCGGCCGCCTCGCATCAACCGCGCCCGCTCACGCCGGATCTCGGCCAGTCGGCTCGCGTCGATCGTCAGCCCGACGACCTTCGCCGGGTCGGTCTTCGAGAGATCCTCGGGAGGATCGATTCCCTTGACGATCGGCACGTTCGCGGTCTTGTAGCCCAGGTAGCCGAGGTACATGGAGAGCGGCGTCTTCGACGTCCTCGAGACACCGACGAGGACGATGTCGGCCTCGCGCAGACCGTCGCCGACACCGTCGTCGTACTTGACGGCGAACTCGATCGCCGCCATGCGCTTGAAGTACGCCGAGTCGAGCGGGGGTCTCGCACCGGGCTTCATCTGGGCGGTCACCCCCGACACCTTCGCGATCGACGCGAGCGGCGGGCCGAGGATGTCGCAGTAGTGCAGCTTCGCCTGCCGGCAGAGCACCCGCATCGCCTCGCGGAGCTCGGGCTTGACGATCGTGTAGACGAGCACCGCCCGGCGTCCCTTGGCCCGGTTGACCGCGAGCTGCAGGTGATCGACGGTGTCCACCCGGGGATGCCGCACCTCATCGAACAGCTGGTCGGGGAACTGGGCTTCGAGCGCGGCGACGAGGCGGGTCGCGGTCTCTCCCGTCGCGTCGGAGATGATGTGCAGCTCGACGGGCGTCCTGGAGTTCTGACCCGGGGTAGCCATCGCAGCATTGTGACGACCCGGCTCCCGGGCCGGCTGCCTAGCGGCAGATGTCGAGGGCGGTGCGCGCCAGCACCGAGATGCCGATGGCGAGCGCCGACTCGTCGATCGTGAAGCGCGGATGGTGGTGTGGATACGTCGCTCCAACGGCCTCGTTGGCCGCCCCGACGTTGAAGAACACGCCGGGAACAACCTGCTGGTAGGCCGAGAAATCCTCACCGGCCATCATCGGCGCCGGAGTCACCATGGCTTCGTCGCCCACCTCGGCGCGGACCGCCGCCTCCACGATCGCCGCAACGTCGGGGTCGTTGACGACGGGCGCGTAACCCTCCTGGAACGAGAAGCTGAACTCGGCCCGGTGCGCGTGCGTCACCCCGCGCACCACTCGCTCCATGCCCTCGCGGGTCTGCGTGCGCGCATCGGGGGAGAACGTCCTCACGGTGCCTCCGAGCGCGACCGACTCGGGAATGACGTTGTCTGTGGTTCCTCCAGCGATCCGGGTGACGGAGACAACGACGCTCTCGAGCGGATTCGTCTCGCGCGAGACGAGATGCTGAAGGCTCGCTACCGCCTGAGCGGCGATCGCGATCGGATCGACCGCCTGGTGCGGGAAGCCCGCGTGGCCGCCGCTCCCGCGGATCTCGATCTCGAACGTGTCGGCCGCCGCCATGAAGGGTCCGCTCCGAACCCCGACCTTCCCGACGTCGAGCCTCGAGATGAGGTGGGCGCCGACGACCGTATCGACACCGTCCATGACGCCGGCCGCGACGAGCTCGCTCGCGCCTCCCGGCGGCTTCTCCTCCGCGTGCTGGAAGACGAAGCGCACTTCGCCTGCGATCTCCTCGCGCCGTGCCGCGAGCAGGGTCGCGGTCGCGAGCAACATCGCGGTATGACCGTCGTGACCGCACGCGTGCATGACGCCGGGCCGCGTGGATACGAAGTCGAACGTGTTCTCCTCCTGAATCGGTAGTGCGTCCATGTCGGCCCGGAGTGCAAGCGTCTTTCCGGGGCGCTCGCCTCGCAGGCGCGCCACGACGCTCGTCGGGGTCGGGCGGTCGAGATCGAGGCCCCCGATCGAGACCAGCTCGTCGAAGACGAACTGCGACGTCTCGACCTCCTCGAAGGAGAGCTCGGGATTCGCGTGCAGGCGCCGCCGCCAGGCGATCGCCTTCGCCTCGAGCTCGGACGAGACCAGCGTACTCATGCCCGGATTCTGACTAACGTGTCGCCAGGATGACCGACCAGCCGCCGAACGACCTCGTGACGATGGACAAGATCGTCGCGCTTTGCCGACGCCGCGGCTTCGTGTTCCCGTCGTCCGAGATCTACGGCGGCCTCGGCTCTGCGTACGACTACGGCCACTACGGCGTCCTCGCGAAGAACAACGTCAAGGCGCGCTGGCTCGAGGCGATGACGCAGGAGCGCGAGGACATCGTCGCGCTCGACTCCGCGATCATCCTCAACCCATCGGTCTGGGAGGCATCGGGCCACCTCGCCGGCTTCACCGATCCGCTGGTCGACTGCAAGACGTGCAAGCTCCGCTTCCGCGCCGACCATCTCGCCGACTCGCAGTGCGGCCGAAGGCCGAGCAAGCGGCCCGGCGGCACCGACGACTGCGACCTGACGGAGGCACGCCAGTTCAACCTGATGTTCGAGACACATCTCGGGCCGATGCACGAGACCGCGGACAAGGTCTATCTGCGCCCCGAGACTGCGCAGGGCATCTTCGTCAACTTCAAGAACGTCCTCCAGCTCGCGCGCCGCAAGCCACCGTTCGGCATCGCGCAGATCGGCAAGTCGTTCCGGAACGAGATCACCCCCGGCAACTTCCTCTTCCGCACCCGCGAGTTCGAGCAGATGGAGATGGAGTACTTCGTGCCCCCAGCCGAGGCGGAGAAGTGGTACCGCTACTGGATCGACGAACGGTTCGGCTGGTACACGCGCTACGGCCTGCGGCAGAGCCGCCTCCGCATCCGCCCGCACGACGCCGACGAGCTCTCGCACTACTCGAGCGGTACGAGCGACATCGAGTACCTCTTCCCGATCGGCTGGTCGGAGCTCGAGGGGATCGCCAACCGCGGAGACTTCGACCTCACGGCACATACCGACCATTCGGGCACCAAGCTCGAGTTCGTCGATTCCCAGACCGGGGAGCGCTACACACCCCACGTGATCGAGCCCGCGGGCGGCGTCGACCGCGCCCTGCTCGCGTTCCTCGTCGACGCCTATGACGAGGAGGACGTCGCCGACCGGCAACGCGTCCTGCTTCGACTCCATCCGCGTATCGCGCCGGTCAAGGCGGCCGTGCTACCACTGATCGCGAAGGACGAGAGCATGACCGGGAAGGCGCGGGCGCTGTACGAGGAGCTACGGCTCCATCACGTCGTCGAGTACGACGACGGCGGGGCGATCGGCCGTCGCTATCGTCGGCAGGACGAGATCGGCACGCCGTTCGCGTTCACGATCGACGAGCAGACGCTCGAGGACGACACCGTCACGGTTCGCGATCGCGATTCGCTGGCGCAGGAGCGGATTCAGATCGGCGGCGCGAGGGCCTATCTCGACGAGGCGCTCTCGAAGCCCTGGACCACACCCAAGGGCGACTCCTAGCCTTAATCGCCGACGACGATGCGCGCGACCTTGCCGCCCGCGCCGAGGTGGACGGTGAAGGTGGACGGATCGAGAGTGCGGCGGTACGCGCTGTCGCTGCAGTGGGGCTGTACCACGAACTCGAAGCTTGCTCCGGCGAGCCGGTCGAACGGCAGGGACGAGTCCACGGCAATCCGGACCTTCCCCGTCGTCGTCCGGGCACACTTGCCCACACACTCGACTTTCCTCTCGGAATCGGTACCCGGCGCGGCCTCGAAGACGGTCCCCTGCGGCGGATCCAGCCTGAAGCTCCCCCGACACCGGCCGCCGGGGTCGCTGGTGCAGGTGAGCTCCCATTCGAGCCGAAGCGAGATTCGGGTCAAACGCTTGCCGCCCACCAATTTGCCCTCGGAGTACGAGAAGCTGCTCTTCGACACCTCGAACGTCAGGTCCTCGCAGATGCAACGATTCTCGACCTCGATCGCCGCCGCGCCGGCGTCATCGATGCGCCCGCTCTCTCCCGTTACGTCGAGGAGCACCACCGCCTCGAGGCCCTGGTTCGTCTCCGTGTACGTGATTGCCGGGATCAGTGGCGCAAGGCGGCCTGAACCCGAGCCGACCTGAGCGCTGGGCGCGCGAACTTCGGGAGCCGGTTCTGCACCGGCGGGCTCGTGAACGTCACCTGTGTGACGACGCCGGTGGCCAGGTTCTTCCGGAAGACCTCGGTGTTCCCGTCCGTCGGATCCGGTGCGACGTAGGCGAGCGACGTCCCGTCAGGTGAGTAGTCGGGATCGAGGGCGACACCGTCCGTGAGCCTCACGGGCGTGGCGGCGGGCACTGTCCCCAGAGGACGGGCGGCCGAAAGTTGCACCTCGTAGATCGACGGTTCGCCGTCGCGCGAGGAAATGAACGCGACTCTCTTCCCGTCGGGGCTGCAGGTTGCGAAGCTTTCCCGAGCTGGATCGTCCGTGAGCCTGAGCAGCGTCTTCTTGGCAATGTCGAAGGAGTAGATGTCGGCCTCTGTCGCACCCGGGGCGGGCTGGCGGTGGAAGACGATCGTGCCCCCGTTGCAGAACTGCGGGGCCTCGTCGACGGTCGGTCCGCCGACGAGGCGCTTGAGGCCGCTCCCGCCCTCGTTGACGAGATAGATGTCGAAGTCGCTGCCGCTTTTCCCCGACTGGAACACGATCGTGTTTCCGCCCGGGTTCCAGCCTGCGTTGAACTGATCGCCGGCCATCTTGAGGAGCCTTCGAGTGCCCGTGCCGTCGAGTCGCGAAACGTAGAGGTCGTAGCCCCCTCCCCGCTTCGACTGGAAGACCACGCTTCCACTCGGTCCCCGGAAGGTCGCGCTGCCGGAGCCCGCAAGGCCGAAAACCATTGCACAGACGATGAGCAGGAGGACCGCGACCCTGCCGCGCATCCACGCCTCCTAACAGCTGGAAGGAGCGGCGTCAAGCTCGGAACCTGGTCCCATCTAGGCCGTCGTCTTGCCGAGCAGGAACGCGAGCGGTCGCGCGATCGCATTGTCCAGAATGAACGCCAGCACATCGCCGAAGACCCCGCCCCCGGCGACGTCGTGGGCAGCGCGGCGAAATCCGGTCCGGAGCGCCCGTTCGATCGTCGCGCGGTCCCACTTCACCGGCTTGGCGCCGGCCGACGGGACGAACGAGAGCACGAGCTCTTCACGCGTCGTGTTCAGCGAGCACGCGGCGCCGTTCAGTCCCGACAACGCGAATCGCTGCACCGCGCCGTCGATCGCCCCGCCGATGCCCGACTCGTGCACCTGCGGCTTCGCGGTGCAGGGGTCGTCGAGCGCCACCTGGCCGAAGTCGGTCGCGCCCATGCCGAGCTCGACCGCGATCAGGACGAGCGCGGCAAGGCAGAGGAGACCGAGGATCCGGTTCAGGCCGGCTTCCTCCGCCTCGACCAGAACACCGGAACGATCGCGAGTGCCGCGAAGAGGGCGGACAGGACGAACGACCACCGGAAGCTGCGCGTGATCGCTCCTCGCAGCGTGTCGAGCAGCTCGTCTCGAAGCGCGCGGAGGCTGGAGTCGGACCTGGCCCCACGATCGTCGAACGGCTTCGCGAGGTCCGGCACCTCTCCTCTCGGCGCGCTGTCGAGCGTGTCGCGAAGGTCGAGCGCGATCGGCACCTTCTTCGTCAGGTCGATGTCGCCGTCGAGGATCACGCGTGTCCCGGCGAGGAGCGCTCGTTGACCGCCGACGTCGAGGGCGTTCGAGAGAAGCGGGGCAATGAGCGCGAGCCCGACCACGAGCCCCAGATGGCGCGCGCCGACCGTGATCGTCCCGCTCCGGAGAGCCGCGCCCTCGGGATCCATGGCCGAGCGGGACAGGGGTGGAACGGCCAATCCGAAGCCAAGACCGCAGAACGCGAGCGAGGCGGCGACGAACCCGTTGCTCACGGCCGGGAGCAGGGCGAGCGCGAGGAGGCCCGCTGCGAGCAGAAAGGCGCCACCGCCGACTGCCTCGCGGTAATCAAGCCGTGAGACAAGCGGCCTCGCCGCGAGCGTTCCTGCCGGCAACGCACTCACGACCAGCGCGCCGACGATCGGCTCTCGGCTCCACACGGTGATCACGAGCAGGACGGAAAGGAAGAGCGCACCGACGAGAGCCGCGAACACGAACGCAAGCCCGACGTTCGCCGACATGCTCGCCTCCCGCTTCCTGACCACGATCGTCTCCCGCCCGAGCGCGTGGACTCGGTGGTCGAACGTCGCCAGAAGCGCGATCGCCCCGATCGGCGCCTGGACGATGAAGATCGCGCGCCAGTCGGCAAGCTGGGTCAGGACGCCCCCGAGCGCGGGACCGAGGGCAGCGCCGAAGATGCCCGTGGCGACCCATGCCCGGGCCCCACGGGACGTCGAGCCCATCAATCCGCCGAGAATCGACAGCGTCCCGGCGAGAAGCAGAGCGCCGCCAAGGCCCTGGACACAGCGGAATACGATCAATGCCGGCAGGCTCCAGGCGGCAGCGCATCCGATCGAACCCGCGGTGAAGAGTACGAGCCCTACCCGTGCGACCTCCCTCACGTGCAGCCGCCGCGTCCACGGCACCAGCGCGAAGGCTGCTACGCAGACCACGAGGTTGTACGACGTGATCACCCACGAGACGGCGACGAGCGACGCGTTGAATGTCCCGTAGAGGCTTGGAAGGGCGAGCACGACGATCGACGAGTCGGCGAATGCCACCGCGACCGATGTCCCGACTGCAATCGTCAGCAGCCTCGTGTGCAGGTCGGACGTGCGCGTCATCTCACTTGCGAGACAGGCCGAGGGCGAACGCGAGCCCGGCTGCGGAGGGCTGACGCGCATTCGCGAGCAGGGGGAGGCCGAGAAGCTCTTCGGTCGCTCGTAGGAGCGAATAGTGGCTCACCCGTCGAGTAACCACCGTGCCGGGCTCGACCGACCGCGCGAGAGCGATGAACGGGATCGGGCTGAAGCTCGATCCTTCCGACTCGTCCCACACGATGAAGACCGCTGTCCGTCCCGAACGAAATGGAGTGCTTCCGAGGATCGACGGCATCCATCCGCGCAGCCATTCGTCACCGGTGGCGACCGAGCAGTCATGCGTGTCGTGGCACAGGTTCGGTGTGATCAGCGAGAACTCGGCCAGACGGTCGGCGCGGAGGTCGTGCGCGAGCGCACCCGAGCCCGGCTCGCCGAGAGGTACGTCGGCACGACGGCACGCCTTCCTTATCGAGCTGTAGTAGAGAGCCGGGTCGTGTTTCTGCGCGTAGTCCCCGGAGTCGGCGGTCGGGCATGGCCCAGGCGAGCTCTCCTCGTACTCGCGCCAGCTTGCGACCTGGGAATAGATGCTCGGCACCCGGAGGACGTGGCTCGCCGGGCCGTCGTCGTCCGCAATCCCCCAGGTGGAGCCCGACGTCGCAGCGATGTAGTTCGGAAGCGACGGGTGGGTGACCCCGTAGTAGCTCGACGCAGTCGCGCAGGCGCCCGCGAGCGCCGTCTCGTAAGGGGCCGCGGCGTTGCCGATCACGTCGCGATAGGAGTGATTCTCCATCCAGATCAACACGACGTGGTCATAGTGGGCCGGGGGCCGCGCACCAACGCACGGCCGACGGGGGACGACCACCGCGCTCGTGTGGGTGGCTGTCTCGCCACAGGCTGCAACGAGCAGGGCAAGAACGGCCAGTGACGCCGCGACACGCTTCATGCGGAGAGCGTCCTGAGGCGAAAGCCACCGTGCTGCTCGTACGACGTGGTGACGGCGGACAGTGCTTCGCGGGCACCGCGGTCGTCGAGTTCGACCTCGCCTGCCTCGGCGAGCGGTCGGCGAAGGAGCGCGTCGATCCCGAGAAGACCGCCCCGCGAGAGCGCGATCGCTCCGGTCGAGGCCGAGCAGTTCGTGCAGACGACTCCGCCGGCCCGCGCCGAGAAGGCGGCAAGCGGCTGGTCGGCTCCGCACTCGGCGCAGCTCGAGAGGTGAGGAAGGTAGCCGGACAGCCAGAGCAGCTTCAGCTGGAAGGCGAGGCCAAGCGGGTCCAGATCCGGCCGCGCGCCGGCTCGATCGGGCAGCTCGTCCAGGAGATCGAGGAAGCGAGTGAGAGCGAGGAAGGCCCGGTCGGATCGCTCCTGCTCCGGGAAGAGCCGCAGCATCGCCTCGGCTCCGATCAGGCCGACCGAGAGCCGGTACTGGCTCTCGCGCGCCCGGGCATGGGCGCTGATCAGGTCAGCCCCGGTGACGGTGGCGAGCTCGCCGCTGCCGATGTGCAGCAGAAGCTCGACGTGGCTCAGCGGCTCGAGCCGCCCTCCGAACCGCGACTTGGTCTTGCGTGCCCCCTTGGCGATCGCCCCCACCCGGCCGCGATCCGCCGTGTACAGGTGCAAGATGCGGTCGGCCTCGCCGAAGCGGAGCGAGCGCAGCACGACAGCCTCCGTCTTGACGCTCCGCCCGGGCACGGAACCAGTCTAGAGCGGACACCTGCCGGGGCCACCCCGCGCCTCCACCCGCTGTTCAGCGTAGTGCGGAAACAATCACGCGTATGAGACATGGGCGCAACGAATGTGCAACAACGCGTCGGGCTCAGCTCTGCGAACGCTCGGATGCCGAGGGGCAGCCAGGCGCTCCCGTTGCCTGGTGCACACCGTCGCGGATCGCGTCGGCAACGACCTCCGCTGCTACCACCGACACAGCGAGCGGGTTCGCGTCGACGCGGCGCGTCGAAACGCAGAACACGATGTCACCGTCGAACGGCGTCCACACTGGCGCGACGGCCCGCGCCATTCCCGCATGCGCCGCTCGGGCCACAAGCCAGCATTGGGTCTTCGACATCACCGCGTCGGTCATCACACAGATCAGCGTCGTCGCCTGCCACGGTCGCGCGAGTGAGGGATTGACCCGGAGCAGATCCGACGTCGGTTGATAGCCGTCCTCCCGCCACACGCCGGCGAGCACCGAGCCGTCGGCCGAGATGACCTCGCCGACCGGATTGACGACCGCCACTGCCGCGACGACTGCACCGTCGACCTCCTCAGACGCAAGCCCCAGTCCGCCCTTCGTCCATCCGGCGGGACCGAGCAGCTTCCCGACCGTGCAGCCGGTTCCGGCGCCGACGGTCCCCCGTTCCGGGCGGGCGGTCGCTGCGTCGCACGCGGCGTATCCCGACTGCGCATCGGGGCGCACCTCGCGGCTGCCGAGCTCGAGATCGAAGACGACGGCCCCCGGTACGAGCGGCACAACAGATGCAGCGATCCGGTAGCCGGTGCTCCGCTCGGCGAGCCAGCGAACGACCCCGTCCGCCGCCGCGAGGCCGAATGCGCTTCCGCCCGTGAGGAGGATTGCGTGCGCACCGACATTCGCGCCGGCCGGGGAGAGAATGTCGGTGCCGATCGTTCCAGGCGCGCCCCCTCGCACCTCGCAGGACGCAATGCTCTCCTCCGGCAGCAGGCAGACTGTGCAACCCGTCCACGCGTCCAGATCGGTCCAGTGACCGACCCTGACCCCGTCCGGAAGCCTCGGGCTCAGCGCTGACATCGAGGGCAGTAGTGCGTGCCACGGCCGGCCGCACGCGTCTTTTCGATCGGCGTCCCGCAACGAGGACAGGGCTCACCGGCAAGCCCGTAGACGCTGAACTCGTCCTGCATCGAGCCGGCGCTCCCGTCGAAGGTCAGGTACCCGGCATCCCCCAGCGTCGACCCGTTCCGGATCACCGCCTCCTCGAGCACGGTGCGCATGCTCACCTCAAGCGCCGTGAGCTCGACCTCGGAGACCTCTCCGCCTGGGCGGAGCGGATGTATGCCGGCGCGCCAAAGGGACTCGTCGGCATAGATGTTGCCGAGCCCGGCCACGACGCGCTGATCGAGGAGAAGCGCCTTGATCGTCGCGCGGCGCCCCACCAGCCGCCTGCGGAGGTCGTCGACGCTGAAATCGACGTCGATCGGCTCGGGACCGAGCCTGCTGCTCAGATACCTCTCCTCCTCGCCGGGCTCGAGCAGGAGCCAGGTTCCGAACCGCCGGACGTCTCGATAGCCGACGTCTGATCCGTCGTCTAGTCTGACAACAGCACGCGTGTAGGAATCCAGTTCATCCACGTCGATCGGCAGCAGCCGTCCCGTCATCCGGAGGTGAATCAGGAGAGACCTGGCACTCGCGAACCGAACAATCAGATACTTCCCACGGCGCTCGACGCGAACGACGTGCTCGCCAACGAGCTTGGCAGCGACTTCGCCGGG
Source organism: uncultured Actinomycetes bacterium (assembly GCA_963736045.1). GTDB lineage: Bacteria > Actinomycetota > Thermoleophilia > Gaiellales > Gaiellaceae > PALSA-612. The sequence continues at coordinate 471,428 of CAVTNK010000004.1, forward strand.
ATCGTAGGGGCGAGTCAGCCGCGCGTCGAAAATCTCGACCTGCGAAAGCACGCGGCCGACGAGCACGGCCGCGAGGCCCTTCCGCTGCGTCTCGACCTCGGGTAGCTCGGGCACCGGCTAGCTCAGGACCTCGAGCACGATCGGGCGCGTGGCAGGTCCCTGGTCGCCGAGCTCGTAGGCGGCGGCGACCTCGACCTCTGCCGCCGCGGCCGACCGGTCGTCGCCGGCATGTACCTCGGCGAGCACGTCGCCTGCGTGCACGGCGTCTCCCCGCTTCTTGCGACAGACGATGCCGACGGCGTGATCGACCGTGTCGGTCTTGGAGCGGCGACCGGCACCCAGGTGGAGCGCAGCCAGGCCGATCGAGATCGCGCCGAGTCTGGCGACGGCTCCCGCACGCGGAGCCTTGACCTCGCGCACGACCGAGGCAGGTGGGAGCGCAGCAAGATCGGGATCGCCGCCCTGGGCGCGGATCCAGCGCTCGTAGGCTTGGACGGCGGAGCCGTCCGACATGGCTCGCTTGGCCAGGCGGCGTCCATCCGCCTCATCGACTCCGAGATCGGAGAGTGCCAGCAGGTGTGCAGCCGAATCGAGGACGAGCTCGGTGAAGTCGGCCGGCCCTCGGCCGCCGATCGTCTCGACGGCTTCCCGCACCTCGAGGGCGTTGCCGACGGCAAAACCGATCGGCTGGTTCATGTCGGTCAGCACGCAGATCGTCTGCCGACCTGCGCGCCGCCCGAGCTCGATCATGGCGCCGGCGAGCTCGCGGGCGGCGTCGAGCGTCTTCATGAACGCCCCGTCGCCGACTTTCACGTCCAGCACGATTGCGTCGGCGCCTCCCGCGATCTTCTTCGACATGATGCTGGCCGCGATCAGCGAAACGTTGTCGACAGTCGCCGTCACGTCCCGAAGGGCATAGAGGAGCTTGTCCGCGGGAACGAGATCGGCCGTCTGCCCGACAATCGCCATCCCGACCTCCCGCACCTGGGACACGAACTCCGTCGTCGTGCCAGCTCGACGCGGTAGCCGGGGATCGACTCCAGCTTGTCGAGGGTGCCGCCCGTGTGGCCGAGGCCGCGCCCGCTCATCTTTCCGAACGGCACGCCGCAGGCGGCGACGATCGGCCCGACGGCGATCGAGGTCTTGTCGCCGACGCCGCCTGTCGAGTGCTTGTCGACGACCTTGCGCCCGAGCGCAGAGCCGAGGTCGAGCGTCTCGCCGCTGCGGATCATCGCGTCAGTGAGGGCGAAGGTCTCGCGAGCGTCGAGGCCCCGGAAGTAGACGGCCATCAAGAAGGCGGCCATCTGGTAGTCGGGCACCTCGCCGCGCGCGTAGCCGAGAACGAGCTCGGCCAGCTCGCCGTCGCCGAGCTCGCCGCCGTCCCGCTTGCGCTGGATCAGCTCAGGAGCGTGGATCACGACGCCTTCTCGGCAACGAAGACCGTGGCTCGCCGGCGAGCCACGAGCGAGCCCTCGAACCGCTCGAGCCGATCGACGAGATCGGAGCGCCACGGCGACGCAGCGACATACGACCGTGCAGTCTCCCAGTCGGGAAAGGTCAGCTCGCCGTCGACGTCGTGGCGCTCGACGCTGTCGAAATGGCGTCGCAGCTCGATCTCGCCGTTCTCGCGGCTGAATGGATGGTCTGGCCTCGCCCCCTCCCCGACGCGTGACCACAGCTCCAGGAGGTTCGACTCGCTGTTCGTGACAGCGACGAGCTTGCCGCCCGGACGAAGCACCCGGGCAAGCTCGGCCAGCCCGCGGCCGAGATCAGGGACGTGGTACAGCATCCATGCTGCGACTGCTGCGTCGAAAAGCCCGTCCGCAAACGGCAGCTCTTGCACGTCCCCCAGGCGTGCGTCGACGCCCCGTTCGCGTGTGAGGTCGACCATGCGCTGCGATTGATCGACTGCGACGACCTCCGCCCCGAGCTCGCGTGCGATCCGTTCGGCGAGCTCGCCCTTGCCGGAACCGACCTCGAGCACGCGCTTCGGCGACGTGAGTACCAGAGCGGCGAGCACGACATTGTGGACATTCGCGCCAGTCGAAAGCGCCCAGACCGACTGACGAACGGCGAAGCGCGACTCGTCGGCGTACTCGAGCCGGACGGCGTCGGGGTCGTTGAGCCTCACGGCTCGACGATCGGCTGGCCGGGGAGCTTCTTCGGCGGCGTCTTCCCCCCCAGCCACGCGTGCACCGTGGCGCCGATGTCGGCGAACTCGCCGTCGTGGATCTGCCCGGCGGCGTTCTTCCCGCGGACGTAGGCGAGCAGCAGAGCGTGCTCCCGCGAGTGGTCCGTGGACGGTGTCGTCGGGTCGCATCCGTGATCGGACGTCACGATCAGGAGATCGCCGGCGTGGAGCGCGTCGAGAAGATCGGGCAGTCGCCTGTCGAAGTCCTGCAGGCAGCGGTGAAAGTTGACTGGGTCGTTGCGATGCCCCCAGAGCATGTCGGTTTCGACGAGATTCGTGAACACGAGCCCCTCGTCGAGTTCGCGGAGCAGCCGCTCTGTGACGGTGATGCCCTCGACGTTCGACTTGGTCGGATACTCCTCGTCGATGTCGAGGTGGGCGAAGATGTCCGGGATCTTGCCGACGCCGTGCACCTTCCCGCCGGCCTCCCGGATCAGCGTGAGGTAGTTCGGACGCCGAGGCTCGAGCGAGAAGTCGTGACGGTTCGCCGTCCGTTCGTAATTTCCGGGCTCGCCCACGAACGGCCTGGCGATCACGCGCCCGACGGCGTGCTTGCCGGTCAGGATCTCGCGGGCGATCCTGCCGGCAGCGTAGAGCTCCTCGAGCGGAATCGTCTCCTCGTGTGCGGCCAGCTGGAAGACGGAGTCGGCCGACGTGTAGACGATCCACTTGCCCGTCTTCTGGTGCTCCTCCCCGAGCTCCTGGATGATCTCCGTCCCGGATGCCGGTCGGTTGCCGAGGACGCCGCGGGCCGTCCGGTGCATGAACGGGTCGATCACCTCGAACGGAAAGCCGTGCGGATACGTGGGCAGGGCCTGCGGCGTAACGATCCCCATCATCTCCCAGTGCCCGAGCGTGGTGTCCTTGCCTCTCGAGCGCTCGACCAGCCGACCCGCGACGGCCGGAGCGCCGGTCATGGGCGGGCATCCCTCGAGGGGTTCGACGTTGCCGAGACCGAGAGCCTCGAGGTTCGGCAGATCGAGACCGCCGACGGCCCTGGCGACGTTGCCGAGGGTGTCGGATCCCTCGTCTCCGAACTCCTCGGCGTCCGGCAACGCACCCGCTCCCACGGCGTCGAGCACGATGATGCACGCCCGAGGCATGAGGCTATTCTATGAGGCGCATGACCACGGTCCTCGGTCTCTTCGGCGTCGCCCTCTTCATCCCGTGCGTGATCACGCTCGCAGCCATCGTCACCTGGACCGTGGTCAGGTTCTCGCCAAAGCCGAAGGAGACGACGCCGGCCCCGGACTCGACCGAGTCCTAGAGGAGCTTGTCAAGCGTCCGGCATTCGAGGCCGTGCGCCTCGGCAACTGCCTCGTACGTGACGCTGCCGCTCAGGACGTTCACGCCACGGGCGAGCGCCGGATCGTCGCCGAGCGCTGCTTCGAGCCCCTTGTTCGCGATCGCCTCGACGTAGGGCAGCGTGACGTTCGTGAGCGCCTTTGTCGAGGTGATCGGCACGGCGCCAGGCATGTTCGCGACGCAGTAGTGCACGATCTCGTCGACCCTGTAGATCGGGTCGCTGTGGGTCGTCGGGCGGGACGTCTCGGTGCATCCGCCCTGGTCGATCGCAACGTCGACGATCACGGAGCCGGGCTTCATCAGGCCGAGCATCTCGCGCGTGATCAGCTTCGGAGCGCGCGCCCCGGGGATGAGGACGGCACCGACGACGAGGTCGGCGTCCCTGATTGCCTCCTCGACCTGGAGCTTCGTCGACATGGCGAGCGTGATCCGTCCGTCGAGCATCATCTCGAGCTCTCGCATGCGCTCGACGGACTTGTCGAGCACCCAGACGTCCGCCTGCATGCCGACGGCGATCAGCGCAGCGTTGTAGCCGACGATCCCACCGCCCAGGACGGCCACCTTCGCTGGGGGAACACCGGGTACGCCCGCGAGCAGAATGCCCCGGCCGCCCTGGGACTTCTCGAGCGCCCAGGCACCCATCTGCGTCGCGAGGCGCCCGGCCACCTCGCTCATCGGAGCAAGGAGCGGCAAGCGTCCACCCGCCAGCTCCACGGTCTCGTACGCAACGGCCGCGATCCCACTATCGATCAGTGCCCTTGTCAGCGGCTCGTCGGCCGCAAGATGGAGATAGGTGAACAGGACGAGACCTCCGCGCAGCCGTCCGTACTCCGAAGCGACGGGCTCCTTCACCTTCAGGAGCAGCTCGGACTCCTGCCACACCTCGTCGACTGTGACGATCCTGGCACCCGCCGCTTCGTACGCCGCGTTCGGAGACGCACTCGCCTCCCCCGCGCCGTCCTCGACCAGGACTTCGTGTCCGCGATGCGCCAGCTCGACCGCACCGGCAGGAGTCAAGGCGACACGGTACTCGTCGGTCTTGATCTCCCTGGCGACTCCGACCTTCATTGCACGCCGCCGGTTACGAGTTGACAGTGGAGGTCATATCAGGCGGCCGAGCTTACTCGGTCAGGCGGCGGCCGGCGCCCCGCCCACAGGCTGCGAATGGCGCACTTTCGTCACACTTCCGCATCCCATCCGTCGAACTTTCGCCGATACGCTCGAAAGCGGGTGGTGGGCCGGGGTGCCCCGAAACGGAGGTCGTTCGAATCACGGAGCCTCGGTGCGAGCCGCGTCCACGAGGGCGAGCGTCACATCGACCATCGCGTCCAGGTCGGAGACGGCGATGTGCTCGTTCGACGTGTGGATCTCCGTCATGCCGTTCGCAAGGTTGACGCAGGCGAGCCCACGCTCGTTGAAGATGTTCGCGTCCGCGCCGCCTCCAGTGAGCTCGAAGGTCGGTTCGTAGCCGACGCGCGTCAGAGCCTGGACGGCGAGCCGCACAGGGAGATCGTCGCGACGGAATCGATAGGCGCGGAAGCTGCGTTGTACTGTCGTCTCGACCTCGCACTCTTCGAGCGTGGCGGCAAACGACATCGTCTCCGCGAGCTCGCGCACCAGGTCGGAGAGCTTGTCCTCGTCGTGGCTCCGGGCTTCGGCGCGCAGCGTGCATTCCTCGGGAACGACGTTGCGGGCCGAACCGCCTTCGATCAACCCGACGTTGGCCGACGTCTCGTCGTCGATGCGACCGAGTCGCAGGTCTGCGATCGCTCTCGCCGCGGCGGCAATCGCGGAGCGCCCTTCCTCCGGGTACATCCCAGCATGGGCGGCTCGCCCGCGGAACGTCACGTCGATCGTGGCCGACGACGGTGCGCCGAGCACGATGTGGCCGATGGGCGCCGCCTGGTCGTAGACGAAACCCGTACGCGCCCGAAGCCGCGTGTGATCGAAGGCGTAGGCACCCTGCAAGCCGACTTCCTCCTTCGGCGTGAAGAGAAGCTCGATGCCGGCATGCGGGCGACCCTCGAACAGAATCCGACGCGCTGTCTCGAGCATCACGGCGACGGCCGACTTGTCGTCTGCGCCGAGGATCGTGCCGCCCGCGTTGCGGACGACGCCGTCGACGACGAGTGGCTCGATCGGCCCCGTCGGGGGCACGGTGTCGAGGTGGGCGCAGAGGAAGATCGGCACCCCCGCCTCGGTCGTCGGCTCGAGGCGGCAGAGAACATTGCCCGCATTGCCGTCCAACCGCGCTGCACAGTCGTCCTCGTCCGCCTCGAGCCCAAGCGCCGTCAGGTACTCGATCACACGGTCGGCGACGAGCCGCTCATCGCCAGGCGGGCTCGGAATGGCGACCAACTCGAGGAAAAGGTCGAGCAGCCCGGGTTGGCCGTCGAACGGCACGCGGAGATCTTAGAGCCGTGCCCCGGCTCTACCGAGCGACGACCGTACCCGCCCGGCTCGGCGCCCGGTCACGCGAACGGTCGAGAGCCGCTCCGACGAAGTCGCGGAAGAGAGGCGCCGGCCTCATCGGCCGAGACTTGAACTCGGGGTGGAACTGACTCGCCACGAACCATGGATGATCGGGGAGCTCGACGATCTCGACGAGTCGACCCTCCTGATACGTCCCCGACACGACCAGGCCCGCGTCGATCAGGCCGGCACGAAAATGGTTGTTGACCTCGTAGCGGTGCCGGTGGCGCTCGTGGACGACCGCCTCGCCGTACGCGTCTCGCGCCAACGTGCCTTCGACGAGGTCGACCGCCTGGGCGCCGAGCCGCATGGTGCCTCCGAGATCCTCCACTTCCTTCTGCTCGGGCAGAAGATCGATCACCGGATACGGGGTCTCCGGGTCCATCTCGGTCGAGTTCGCGCCGTCGAGACCGACGACGTGTCTGGCGAACTCGGAGACGGCGACGTGCATGCCGAGACAGATGCCGAGATACGGGATGCCGTGTTCGCGGGCGACCCGGCAGGCGAGGATCTTGCCCTCCCAGCCACGGGACCCGAACCCACCGGGCACGAGCACGCCGTCGACCTCGTCGAGCGCGCTCCGTGCCTCCTCGAGTGACATGCCCTCTGCATCGACCCAGCGCACCTTGACGAAGCATCCGTGGTGGATGCCGGCATGCTTGAGCGCCTCGTGCACCGACAGGTACGCGTCGTGGAGCTTCACGTATTTCCCGACGAGAGCGATCTCGACGGTTTCGCTGCGCTCTGCGATCCGCTGCGTCAGCTCCATCCACTCGGAGAGGTCGGCCTCGTCTCCGTCCAGACCGAGCTTCTTGCAGACGAGCTCGTCGAGCCCCTGGGCCTGCAGCGCCTCTGGGACGAGGTAGACATCCGGAACGTCCTCATTCGAGACGACCGCCTTCGTGTCGACGTCGGCGAAGAGCGCGATCTTGTCGCGGATGTCGCTCGAGAGGGGCTCGCGCGAGCGGCAGACGACGATGTCGGGATGCACGCCGATGCGCCGCAACTCGTTGACCGAGTGCTGCGTCGGCTTCGTCTTCAGCTCGCCGGCCGAGTCGATGAAGGGCACGAGCGTCACGTGGAGGTAGAGGACGTTCTCGGGCCCGACCTCGCGCCGGATCTGCCGGATCGCCTCGAGAAACGGCAACGACTCGATGTCGCCGACGGTCCCGCCGATCTCGGAGATGACGACGTCACAGTCGGTGGCCTCGCCGGCGCGTCGCATTCGCTCCTTGATCTCGTTCGTGATGTGCGGGATCACCTGGACGGTCGAGCCCAGGTATTCCCCGCGGCGTTCTTTGCGGATGACGGCGTACCAGACCGCGCCCGCCGTGTGGTTGGCGGTGCCGCTCAGGTTCTGGTCGAGGAAACGCTCGTAGTGGCCGATGTCGAGGTCGGTCTCCGCACCGTCCTCGGTCACGAACACCTCGCCGTGCTGGAACGGGCTCATCGTTCCCGGGTCGACGTTGATGTAGGGGTCGAACTTCTGCACGCCGACCTTGAGCCCGCGCGTCTTCAACATCGCACCGAGCGAGGCTGCCGTGATGCCTTTGCCGAGCGACGAGACGACGCCGCCGGTCACGAAGACGTACTTGATCGGACGGCCGCTCATCGCGACAGAGCACCACCGGGAAGGGCGCACAACTCACCGAGGGATCGCGGGGCGGGGCTGCACTGCATCCGCGCTGGCGTGCTGCCGAACCCCACGGACCTCAAGAGTAGCAGCGCGCTTCGCCCACCTCGAACTGACCCCCCGTCGAACACAGAGAGATGGTAGGCCGGGCAGAGGACAGCGCCTCGAGGTTCGACCTCACACGGCTGCGAGCAGACGAGCGCACTCGATCATCGCCTCGTTTGGAGCCCCAGGCCAACGCGTGTGCAATGCCCCAGCCCTGCATCCGCTCGCGATCGAGGTCGAGCTCGGCAGCGAGCTGATCGAGTCGCCGCTCGAGCGTCTTCCGCGGACTCGACCCGGCCAGGAGCGACTCGCGACGGTCGCGAACGAGCGAGGCCGTATCGAACGGGCACTCCCCGACGACCGGCTTCGGGTCGATCGCGAGCCACCTGTCACGGTTCGTACGCAGCACGTTTCCCCTGTGCTCCAGACGCTCGGCCCAACGCCGGGCGAGATCGCGGAGGAGGACGAACGGGTGGTCAAGCGGTGGCTCCCGCCAGAGGCGTCGCAGCACTTCGGCTCCGATCCGATATGCGTCTTCCTCGTCGTCGACCGACCACAGCGCGTGCCCGGTTCGCAGCGCTCGACGAGCAGGGCGCCCAGGTCGCGACGCTCTGCGAGCAGGCGAACCGCCCCGACCCCTCCCCAGTGCGCGAGCGCCGTCCCCTCGTGCTCCGTTTCCCACTCGGGGAAGTTGACCTTGAGGACCGCCTGGCAAGCCATCGGCCCGTACAACCCTGACTGCAAGCGACACGTGCCCGCCTTCGTATGGAGCACCGAGCTCGAGCTGCCACTCGTCCGCGCACGCCTCGACGATCAACGGCAGCCGATCGAGCCAGGCAGCCCCTTCGGAAGACTCGCGCCACCACAGGATGCCCTGCGGAATCACGAAGCCGTTACCGATTGTCCGCCTCGCCGAGCGCCGCCAGGAACTCGCGGCCGCCGAGCATGCGCTCGATCTCCTCCCGCCGGCCGTCCTCGGAGAGCTCCTGGATCGCCGTGTGGGTCGGGTCGCCGGAGACCTTCTCGACCCGAAAGTGCCGATCCGCGCGGCTTGCGATCTGGGGCAGGTGCGTGATCGTGATCACCTGCGTCCGAGTGGCTAGCCGGACGAGCGCGTCTGCAACCGCATGCGCCGTTTGACCGCCGATTCCGGCGTCGATCTCGTCGAAGACGAGCGTTTCTCCGCCAGCCACCGCAGCGAGCGCCAGTGCGACGCGGGACAGCTCTCCACCGGACGCCGTCTCGGCAAGCGGCGCGAACGGAAGACCTCGGTTCGGCCTGATCAGGAACGACACCTCGTCCGCGCCCGTCGGCCCAGGGCCGTCCGCCCGGTCGCGGAGCTCGACCTGGAACTCGCCCTCCCCCATGCCGACTCCCGCCAGCTCGGCGACGACCGCGGTTGCGAACTTCTCGGCCGAAGCCCGCCTGGCCGAGGCGAGGCTCGAGGCCAGACCTCCGACCCGCGCCTCGGTCTCCTCGAGCGCCTTTACCGCCACGCCCACCGGATCGCCACCCGCGTCCAGCGATGCGAGCTCCTCCCTCGCCAGCGCTCCACGCTCGAGCAGCTCCTCGAACGAGGCGACACGAAAGCGTCGCTTCGCGTCGGCAATGCGCTCGAGCTGCGCTTCGACCCGCTCGAGGCTCGCCGGATCGGCGTCGAGCGTGGCGAGGAAGTTGCGAAGGGCGCTCGCCGCCTCCCGCAGACGCAGTTCGACGTCGCGTAGCTCGTCACCGGCCCATGCCAGCTCGGGCGCGAGGCGCTCGACGCCGGCGACGGCGCGCTCGGCCGTCGCGACGAGATCGGCCGCGCCGTCGCCGTCCTCGGGGTCGAGTGCGGCCGCAGCCGCGGCTGCGGCCTCGATCAGCTCTTCGCCGTGGCGCATGCGCTCGCGGTCGGTGCGTAGCGTCTCCTCGAGCTCCGGGTCGAACCCGTCCGTGTCCTCGACGAGTGCACGCAGCTCGGCGAGCCTGGCCTCGGTCGACGCGGCGTCGCGCGTGAGCTCGTCGAGGCGGCGCCGCGCGGCTGTCAGCGCGCGCCAGGCGCTCCGGAGCTCGACCCGGCGCGCCAGCTGCTCCTCGCCGACGAAAGCGTCGAGCGCGTCGAGCTGGAACGACGCTCGCGCAAGCCGCCGCTGCTCGAACTGACCCGACATGGCCACGAGCCGCTCGATCCCTCGGGCCACATCTTCCCGTGCCGCCGAGCGGCCCCACGCGTAAGCACGCGTCCTGCCGTCCCCGAAGACCCGGCGCGCAATCACCAGCCCCTCTTCTTCCTCGGGCCGAAGTCCGGCCAGGACCTCGAGCTCGTCGTCCTCGAAGAACCCGTCCGGGACCGCGAGCTCGGCCTCGACATAGGCATCGACCGAGCCAGCTCCCACGAAGCCCGCATCACCCTTGGCACCGAGCAAGAGACCGAACGCCTGTGCGAGGATCGTCTTCCCGGCCCCGGTCTCACCCGTGATCACGTTCAGCCCCGGAACGAAGGAGAGCTCGGCCTCGCGGATCAGGACGAGGTTCTCGATTCGGAGCTGTGAGAGCATCCACGTGATCGTACGACTCGAGGCGGGCCTCAGCCATCCTCCGACGAAGACGGGTCCTCAACGGCGCCCTCCGGAAGGGTCGAGAGCGCCTCAGGACATGGCCCTTCCGGCCTTGTCCCTTGGCAGGAACCCCTGACCTCCTCCCCGCTGCGAGCGTAGCGAGATGCGTTGCACAGCGCTGACACGGGAGCGCGCCGGAACCGTGACGAACCGTCTACAGGTCGCTGCCAGCGGCAAGCGAGCCTCACCGACGGGTGCCGGCTACGAGGCGAACGTGTTGCGATAGCGATGGAAGAAGGTGACCTCGGGCAGCGTGGCGAGGTGGCTACGCTCCTCCCCGAGGCGGATGACGGCTCTCCCGCCCGGCGGGATCTCGCCGAGCTGCCGACCGTCGAAGAGAACGGTCGCCCCGACCGCGGCTGTCTCGTTCGTAACGACGACGTCCAGCCCGCGTGGAACGACCGTCGATCGCGCATGGAGCGAGTGCGGGGCGATGAACGTGACCGCCATCGCGTCGAGACCCCATACGAGCACGGGCCCACCGTTCGAGAGGTTGTAGGCAGTCGAGCCGGCCGGTGTTGCGCAGATGATCCCGTCGCACGCCTGCCGGCCGAGCTCTTCTCCGCCGACCGTCCACGCGAGCTCGACCATGCGGCCGACCGACGCGCTCGCGGCGACGACGTCGTTCACCGCCACGGAGCGCTCGCCGTTCAGCTCCACCTCGAGGGTCGGCAGCTCGATCACGCGGTAGTCGCCCGCGAAGACACGCGGTAGCTGCGAATCGAGGTCGCGCTCGGCAATCGCGGTCAGAAAGCCAACCCGTCCGAAGTTGACCCCGATCACCGGGATTCGGGTCCGAAGCAGACGATGAAGGGCCCGCAGCATCGTCCCGTCACCGCCGAGCACGACGACGATCTCGGCGTCGGCGAGCTCGGAAGCGGGGTCGGGAAGCTCGTGCTTCGAGACCTCGTCGGACGGGTACACGAGCTCGACCCCCGCAGCTGCGGCGATCGCCTCCACTCGTTCGAGCGCCGGGCCGATCGCCTCCACGCGGCCGTGGGTGACGACAGCCGCGCGACGCACCGGCGCTACCCGACTGCCGCGTCGATCCAGGCGTCGAGCTCATCGGGAAGGCTGGGATGGTCGTCGTGGACGAGGTGGAGGAAGAATTCGCGGTTGCCCTTCGGGCCGGGGAGGCCTGAGTCTACGACGCCCACCGTTCGCGCTCTCCAGGCGAGGGCGGCTTCGGCGATCTCCAGGACCACCCGGCGATGCACGGCCCGATCGCGGACGACGCCCTTCGGCACCTCCGCCCGCCCGGCCTCGAACTGCGGCTTGACGAGGACGAGAGCACGCCAGCCGGGTGCGGCCAGAGACGCTGCGGGCGCGAACGCTGTTCGGACGGAGATGAAGGACACGTCGCACGTGAGAACGTCGGGAGCAAAGGGCAGCTCGCGGAGTTCTCGCGCGTTGGCTCGCTCGATCACCGTCACTCGGGGATCGGCTCGAAGCTTCGGATGCAGCTGGCCCCGGCCTACGTCCAGCGCGATCACACGCGCTGCGCCGTGCTGGAGGAGACAATCGGTGAAGCCGCCGGTCGAGGCACCAACGTCGAGACAGGCGGCGCCGCTGACGTCGATCTCGAACGCCTCGAGCGCATGCTCGAGCTTCTCGCCGCCGCGGGAGACGTAGCGCGGCGGTCGCTCGACCACGAGCTCGGCGTCTTCGTCGAGGTGCTCGCCTGCCTTCGTGTGACCGTGGACCAGCCCGGCGAGGACGAGCGCCTGCGCCTGTGCGCGAGACTCTGCGAGTCCGCGCTCCACGAGCAGTACGTCGAGACGTTTCTTCACGCACACTCCTCCGCTCTTGGGGCGGTTACGGCGCGAAGTGCCGTTGCGGCCCGCCAGCAGTCGTGGTAGGTGTTGTAGAGCGGCGTCGGCGCGAAGCGGAGGACGTCCGGCTCGCGGAAGTCGCACACGACCCCGTGCTCGTGGCGAAGCCGTGTGGCGAGCGAACGAGCGCCGTCCGTGGACACCGAGAGCTGGCAGCCCCGCTGGGCCGGATCGCGCGGAGTGATCAGCGCGAGCCGACGAGTTCTCGCAACCTCGTCGAGCAGCTCCTCGAGGTAGCCCGTCAGCCGGATCGAGCGTTCCCGGAGCGCCCGAATGCTTGCCCGGTCGAACTGCTCGAGCGAGACCCTGAGCGGTGCATACGCGAGCACCGACGGCGTCGAGACGGCCCACCCCTCGGCGCCCTCCCGCGGCACGAAGTCGGGCTCCATGCGAAACCGAACCCGCGGATCCGTCCCCCACCAGCCCGCGAGACGCGGCAGATTTGCGTCGCGCCAGTGCCGTTCGTGTACGAAGGCGCCTCCGGGCGCCCCCGGTCCCGCGTTGACGTACTTGTAGCTGCACCAGACGGCGAAGTCGGCGCCCGAGTCGTGGAGCTCCCCCTGAACATTGCCGACCGAATGGGCGAGATCCCAGGCGGCGACCGCCCCGACCCGGTGTGCCGCATCCGTGATCGACGCCATGTCGAGCACCTGCCCGGTCAGGTAGCTCACGCTCGGCAGCAGGACGAGCGCGAGCGCGACGCCCTCCTGCTCGATCGCATCGACGACGTCCCCGGTGCTGAGCGTCGCCTCGCCCTCCCGGGGGAGAGTCGGAGAACGGCCCGACCGGGATCGAACCCGCTCAGCGCGGCCTGGCTCTGCACGGCGTACGAGTCGGACGGGAAAGCCGCGTCCTCGATCACGATTCTGAAGCGCTCGCTCGTCGGTCGGTAGAACGAGGTCAGCAGCAGGTGGAGGTTGACCGTCAGCGTGTTCATGACGGCGACCTCCTCCTCGGACGCGCCCACGAGCCGCCCGACGGAGGCCCGGAGCGAGGCCGCCGCGTCGAGCCACGGCTCGCGACTCTCGAACCATCCCTCAACGCCGAGCCGGGCCCACTCGTCGAGCTCTTCCTCGACGGCCGACCGGGCGGCTCGCGGCTGCAGTCCAAGAGAGTTTCCGGCGAGATAGGCCCAGTCGGGGAAGCGCCCGCCCGGCCAGGGCGGGATCGCGAACTCGTCCTTCAGGCTCGGGAGCGGATCGGCCGCCTCGAGCGCAGCCGCCCTGGACTCGTCCAAGTCAGACGGTTCGGGCCGCAAGGGCCGAGACGATGTCGTCCAGCACCGAGGTGTCCGCATCGACCTCCGCGAGCCGCTCGTGTGCTCGGGTAGCTGCCTCGTCGGCCAACTTCCGCGAGCCGTCCGGCCCGTGGGAGACGAAGTAGCCGTCCTCGTCGAGGATGTCGTCGACGATCTGGAAGAGCAGGCCGAGCTCGTCGCCGAACGCGCGCCACGGCCCCTGCTCGGACTGCGGCACTCCCGCCGCTCCGAGCGCGAGCCCGACCGACGCCGCGAAGAGGCATCCCGTCTTCAGTCTGTGGAGCGAGGCGAGATCCGGAGCGAGACCGTGGATGTCGAGGTACTGACCGCCGATCATCCCGAGCGTCGCCTGGGCCAGCTCCCGCGCCACACCGGTCGTCGGATAGGCGAGCGCGAGCCGGAACGCCTCGGCGAGGAGCGCGTCGCCGGCGAGGATCGCGTTCGCCTCGCCGAACTGCGCCCACACGCTCGGCTGGCCGCGGCGAAGCTCGTCGTCGTCGAGCGCAGGCAGGTCGTCGTGGACGAGCGAGAACGTGTGCACGAGCTCGAGTGCGGCCGCCGCGGGCAGCACGATGTGCGGATCGGCGCCGGCGGCCTCGCCGGTCGCCAGGCAGATCACTGGCCGCACTCGCTTCCCACCGGTCGAGAGCGAGTACCGGAGGGCGTCCTCGAGGCCGCCGAGCTCCGGCGTGAGTGCCAGCTCGCCGACGTAGGACTCGACGAGGTCGCGGAGTTCGTCAGGCGTGTGCATCCGTTTCCCTCCTCGCTCGCTCGATCTCGGCGTGCGCCTCCTTCGCCAGCTCGGTGATCTCGCCGAGGAGCTCGACAGCCGTATCCGTGTCCTCGGTTCCCTCGAGCTCGGCCCGCTTCGCCTCGAGCCGGGCGAGAAGCTCCGACGCTCGATCGAGCGGATCGGTCGCCTCCGTCATGCTGCTCGCTCCTTCGCCACCTGACCGAGGATGCCGTTGACGAGGCGCGCAGCGTCGTCCGATGCGTACCGCTTGGCCAGGTTGACCGCCTCCGAGATCGCCACGTCGACGGGCACCGTATCGCCTTCGAGTTCGAAGATGCCAATGCGGAGGATGTTCCGCTCCAGCACTCCGAGCCGGTCGGCCGGCCATCCCTTCGAGACCTCGTCGATCCGCCGATCGAGTGAGGGCTGCCGGCCGACGACGGCTTCGGCGAGCTCGCGGGAGAACGGATCAACGTCGCCTTCGAGGTGCGACTCGAGCGGCTTGCCTGTCAAATCCCACTTGTAGAGGGCAAAGAGCGCGGCTCGCCGCGCAGCCCGGCGCCCCCCGCGCCCGCGAGCAGTCATCGGGCGGCGAGGGAGGGGAGTAATCCCTCCACCTCGGCGACGTAGCCCGTGGAGTAGCTCCCGGTCACGAACGGCTCGCTGTGGAGGATGTCGAGCGCAAGCTCGCGCGTCGTCGGCAGACCGATGACCTGAAGCTCGGACAGCGCGCGCCGCCCACGTGCGATCGCCCCTTGCCTGTCCTCCGACCAGACGACCACCTTGGCGAGGAGCGAGTCGTAGAAAGGAGGGACGACCGTGCCGTCTTCGACGTGCGTGTCGACGCGGACACCAGGCCCGAGCGGCGGGCGGAAACGATCGACGGTGCCGGGCGCAGGGGCGAATCCGCGCCTCGGATCCTCGGCATTGATCCGGAACTCGATCGCGTGCCCGCGCCGAGGAGCCCGACCCGTCACCGAGAGCGTCTCGCCCGAGGCGACCCGCAGCTGCTCGCGCACGAGGTCGATGCCGGTCACCAGCTCGCTGACAGGGTGCTCGACCTGGAGGCGCGCGTTGAGCTCGATGAAGTAGAAGTCCCCGTCGGGACCAAGCAGGAACTCGAAGGTGCCGGCGTTCACGTACCCGACGGCGCGGCAGGCCCGCTCGGCCGCGGCCTCCATCGCCTCGCGCCGTTCCGGGGTCAGCACCGGCGAGGGCGACTCCTCGATCAGCTTCTGGTGGCGACGCTGGATCGAGCACTCGCGCTCCCCGAGCGTGAGGACACCGCCGTCTCCGTCTGCGACCACCTGGATCTCCACGTGGCGTGCCGGAACGAGTGCCTTCTCGAGATAGAGACTGCCGTCGCCGAAGGCGGCGAGAGCCTCGGCGGACGCCGTGTGGAACGCACCCTCGAGGTCCTCTCCGTCCTGCACGAGCCGCATGCCCTTGCCCCCACCTCCGGCGCTCGCCTTGAGCAGGACGGGGAAGCCGAGCTGACCGGCCAGCGCCCGTGCATCCTGGAGCGACGTCGCGCCCGCGGTACCGGGGACGACAGGCACGTCGGCAGCCGCGACGGCGGCCTTCGCCTGCACCTTGTCGCCCATCCGCTCCATCACCTCGGCGTCCGGACCGATGAAGACGACATCGTTGTCGGCGCAAGCTCGAACGAACGAGGGGTTCTCGGCCAGGAAGCCGTAGCCGGGATGGATCGCGTCGCAGCCCGTCGTCTCGGCGGCGCCCACGACCGACGGGATGTTGAGGTAGCTCTCGGCGGCCGGAGGCGGCCCGATGCAGACGGCCCGGTCGGCAAGCCGCACGTGCATCGCATCCCGATCGGCTGTCGAGTAGACGGCGACAGCTTCAGCTCCAGCCTCGTGAAGAGCCCGGATCACCCGGACCGCGATCTCGCCGCGGTTCGCGATCAGGACGCGCTTGAACATCCCGCGCCGTTCAGAGGATGGGCGGGCGGCCGTCGACAGGCTCGACCTCGAAGAGGAGTTGGCCGTACTCGACGGGTGCAGCGTTCTCGACGTGGATCGACCGAACGATGCCCTCTGTCTCGGCCTTGATCTCGTTCATCAGCTTCATCGCCTCGAGGATGCAGAGGGTCTGTCCAGTAACGACGACGTCACCCACGGACACGAACGGAGGAGCACCCGGCTCCGACCCGCGGTAGAAGGTGCCGACCATCGGCGCCTCGATGCGAAGGAGCCCGGAGCTCGGCACAGGCTCGGGGCGCCCCTGCGCCTCCTCCTCGACCACGTCGGCCGGTTGGGACGCGGTGCTGGCCACGCGAAGGTCGTCGCCTCGCTTCACCGTGACCCGGAAGGCCGGGTCCTCGATCGTCACCTCGCTGACACCCGACTCCTGGACGATCCGGACGATCTCCCGGATCCGCTCGGCCCGGGCCGGCTCGAGCCCGGCTGTCACGTCCGCATCGTCCCGGCGCCCGCGCCCGCGGATCGACTGCAGAAGCGGCTCGGCGGAATCACCGAAGAGGGCGAGCAGGAGCAGTTCTTCCTCGCTCGCCGCTAGTCCTTCTGCCTGGCCGCGAACGTGCTCGAGATCGAGGTCGGGCTCGCCGTCCTCGTCGCCGGAGATCAGGGAGACGATCCGATGAACCGTCGCGTCGATCGGCGCGGGCGGCGTGCCGAACCGACCCGCGAGCAGTGCTCGCATCTCGTCGACAACGGTCTGGTAGCGCGCGGCCGAGAGAACGTTGACGAGGGCCTGCGAGGCCAGGATCTGGCCGATCGGCGCCGCGAGTGGAGGCCATCCGGCTTCACCCCGGATCGTGATCAGCTCGTCGAGGACCTCGTCGATCCGGTCAGCCGCCCCGTTGGCTCCGAGGTGCAGGTCGAGGGCGGCGACGAGTCCCGCCGGAAGCATGTGCTCGGCGGCACGCGTGGCCACGCGCGGCGGGATCGGGGAGACGGGCTCGTCCCCGATGTGCTCGTCGACGAGGTCTGAAGCCCGCCAGAGCGCGTCGACGTCGACTCCGGTGTCGAAGCCGAGCCCTTCGAGTGCCTGGGCCGCAGACTCGCCCGAGATCCGATGCAGCGTGAGTGCGAGCGGGTAGACGGCGCATGCGACAAGGTCGGCTCCGGCGCGAACGGCTTCGAGGGCGACCGCGAGCGCGACTCCCCCGGCTCCCTGGCAATAGACGCCGACCGGAAGGCCGCTCGCCTCCCGCACGGCGGCCACGAGCTCTGCGCCCTGGTGCACGTCGAGCGATCCCGACGCGTCGTGCAGGAGGATGCGTGCAGCACCGAGCTCCGGGAGCCGCGCCGCCCTCTCGGCCATCGACTCGAGACCACCCGTCTGGCCCGGGCTGTAGACGAGACCGGCGTCGAACTCGCGGTCGGCAGCCGTGATCGCCTCCGCTGCCTCGGTCAGGTTGGAGATGTCGTTGAGCGGGTCGTGCAGCCGGAAGACATCGATGCCGCTCTCGGCCGCGATCGCGACGAACCGTCTGACGACGTCCACGCCCGCCGGCCGGGAGCCGACGAGAAAGCGGCCGCGGAGCGCCAGCGCGAGCGGCGTCTGCGTCCTTGCCTTGAGCGCGCGGATTCGCTCCCAGGGGCTTTCGACGCCGCGCCTGACGGCGCTGTCGAAGCAACCGCCTCCCGAGACCTCGAGATAGGCGAAGCCGGCCCGGTCCAGGATCTCGGCCAGCCGGAGGAGCTCCGCGGTCGGCATCGTGCCCGCAAGAGGTTCCTGGCCCAGTAGGCGCAGCGTGGTGTCGACGAGCCTTGGCATCGGGGTGAGCGTACCTCGGCCGCGAGTCAGAGGATCCGATACGCAGGGTGCATGTGCCCTAACCGGCTGCGCCTACCGGCGTCTCATTAGATAGGCAGCTCAGGGAGCGAATCGGAGTCGTTCCGCTCCCCGAGCGCCGGACAGCGCGCATCACGAGGCCAAGAGGAGGGCAGCCTCGGGGTGCGCGCCTTTATCTAGAGTAGTAGGACCGCGTGGCGAAACGCGGGCCGAGGGTTCGCCAGATCCCGTACAGCAGTCCTCCGATCAGGAGTGGCAGCGCCACAACGGAGGCGATCACCCCGGGCGCCGTGTGGCTGTTGGCCAGGTCGTTGAGACCGATGCCGAAGAGGAGGCAGCACCAGGCGAGAAGGCCGGCGAGGGCGAGAGCCATGGTGATCCGCTTCATCGGGAACAGGTTATGCGACGAGTAGTACGGCTCGTTCTCCGGCAGAGACGAGCGAGCGTCGTCAAGGCGTGAATGTAGGCGGCTTGCCAGTCACGGACCGGTCTCGCGGGCGTCTTCCCTTGGCCCTCACCGCATGTCCGGGCCGGACGCGTGGTAGGGCCGCATGTCGGGCGCAGCGTCCCAGCGCATGACGTACTCGTTGACGCCGGCACCCTCGAACGCCGGTGTGCGCTCGCGGTCGAAGAGCCGCACATCGTCTTCCATCAGCGTCTGCCATTCAGGGCTCGTCCACGACGCCTCGAACGCCTCCCGACTTTCGAACCAGCAGTCGACGGTTCCGTCGTACGTTTGCTCCGACCCGAGCGGCGACTCGACCCAGTGGTTCTGGACGTACCGCTTGATCCCGGGGATCTTCAGGGCGATGTCAGCGTGCGACGTCCGCCAGGCGCGCCGCACCTCTTCGGGATCCAGCTCCGGGCGGAACTTGATCAGCCACACGCACTTGTACATCGGTGCTCCTCCCCGCCGCAGGCGCGGCATCGTGGTTGGCGTCCCGCGCGCTTTTCGCAAGCGGCGGCAGCCAGGATCATCGTTAGCGACGCGCGCCTTGGCTATTCGCCGTAGGTGACGATCAGCCAGCAGAGACGGAACGAGCAGGCGAACGCGGCGAGGTTGATCAGCAGCATGTTCACTGCATCTCAAGTATCGGACTCGTTCCGGATGGCACTCACTCCTTGAACGGGTGACGCGCGGGTCAACTCTGGCGGGACCGCGCGGGGTGGGCGCAACCCTCGAGTTTGTGCGTTGAGTCCCTGGACTCAGGCCGGTCGGTATGACACCCACACGGTTGAAGGCATGCGACATCGTTGCCCCGGATATGTAGCGCTTTTCGCGAGAGCGGCTCAACCATCGGGCTGGGCCGCTCTTTGTACGCCGATCTTGTACCCCGCGGTCCCGATTTAGTCACCGTCGAACTCCCGCGCCGCGCATTCCGGACAGAAAGTGAGCACCTCGAGCGGCTTCGTCGTCGAGCTCGCAGTCGCCACCGAGGTAGGCGCGCCAGCCCGCAGCGTCGCGGTCGCTCTCGCGGCCGCATTCGACACACAAGAGCCGGCGTACGAGCTGCGCTCCCTCCTCCATCGCCCTATCGGTCAGAAGAGGGTGGCCTCCCCGGAGCTGCCGTCGCTGTACTCCCAGGTGATCGCGCCGCCGGGGAGCGACCGCAAGGACGCCGCAACGACGCTCATGGTGTCGTCCGAGAGCAGATCGGGATCGTGGTTCTTGCGATCGGTTCCCTGCACGTAGGTGTCGCCTCCATCGGAGGGCGTTGCCGCCCACGCCGCCGCCCCGCTTTCCTTGACCACGATCCGGTCGACATGGTTGTTGGTGTCGTGCGGGAACCCCTTGACCTTTGCGAGCGTCTGGATCGAGATGAGATTGACGACGGAGTGAGCCGGGCCCGAGCTCCAGGCGACGTACTTCCCGGCCAGCGCGAACTGATCGCCCTTCGCCGTGGCACCCTCCAGCTTCGTCGTGCGTCCGCTGGCCTTGAGGCACGCGTACGCTCGGCCGTTCAGCCCGTACACCCGGGCATATGAGTTGCTGGCCAGCGTGCGCGACTTCTTCGGCTGACACGGCGGCGCCGTCTGGCCGAGCGGCGCGCTCGCGAGCACGACGGTCAGCCCGACGAGCGCGAAGAAGACGGCGGTTGTCAGTCGACGATGCATCGCGAGACCCCCTTCAGTAGTTTCGCCAAGGATGCAACATTGCACGGCTCGGTGCCCCTGCTCGGACCACCGCGCGAGCATCCCCGCCGCTCATGGAACGGGCCGCGATCGCAAGCACTCGAGCTGCTCGCCCCGCTCCCGGACGATGCTGGCACCGAGGCGGTCTGGCGGGCATGTCAGCTAGCGGCTCAGGCGTGCGTCACGCCGGGCCGTCCCTCGCCACCCGCAACCGGCGGGCGCTGGCCGGCGACTTCGGCAAATCAGGAGACTCCGCCCCGAGCGCCGTATCCTCGAAACTCCCGAAACCGGGGCCAGACTCGGGGCCGACCGCTACCGGGGTCTCCTGCGGAAGGCGCTCGCGAAGGCGGAGATCCCGGACGCCGACAGGATCAGGCCGTTCCACGATGCCCGCCATGCGGCCCTGACCCATCTGGCGTTGACACCGGGCGCCAGCGAGTTGATGTTGATGGCGACCGCGGGGCATCGTTTGTTCGCTACCACGAAGAGGTATCTGCACCTTGCCGGCCGTGCCTTCCCGGAGGCCGAAGCCGAGCTCGAGGATCGGCCTCTCGCGGGTACAAAGTTGTACCCATGTGAGCCGACCTCAGACGATCCGGCACCATCCGAGGCCACTGTTCGTGCGGCCCTGGACGTGACCTGATCAGGCTCTAGATATGTAGCGCTTCTCGCGCGGGTCGACCTTGATCCGGTCGCCGATGTTGACGAACAGCGGCACCTGGACGATCGCCCCTGTCTCGAGTGTCGCCGGCTTTGTCACGTTGGAGACGGTGTCGCCCCGCACACCCGGCTCCGTCTGGGCCACCGCCAGCTCCACGGAGGCAGGCAGCTGGATCCCCGCGGGCCGCCCATCGACGGTCAGCATCGGCACGGTGCTCGAGGGCTGGAGGAACTGCAGCTCGTCCTCGACCGTGCCGCGCGGAAGGTTGATCTGCTCGTAGCTCTCCTCGTCCATGAAGACGACGTCGTCGCCCGAGTCGTAGAGGTACTGGACGCTCTTCACCTCGGTGTGAACTCGCGGGAACTTCTCTCCTGCGCGAAACGTCTTGTCGACGACCGCGCCCGCCTCGAGGCTCTTCAGCTTCGTCCGGACGAACGCACCTCCCTTGCCCGGCTTCACGTGTTGGAACTCGACGATGCGCCACACCTCACCGTCGATCGAGATGTGCATGCCGTTACGGAACTGGTTCGTGTTGACGACCTCGGCCACATGGCCAGCCTATCCAACGGTCACGAGCTCCTTGGAGAAGGTGGTCAGCACCTCCGGCTCGCCGTCCGTCACGACGACGAGGTCTTCGATCCGGATGCCGCCGAGACCCGCGAGATAGACACCCGGCTCGACGGTGACGACGTTCCGGGCTGCGAGCGTGCTCGGCCACTCGGGATTCAGCCAGGGTGCCTCGTGGATGTCGAGACCCACGCCGTGCCCGAGGCCGTGTCCGAATGCTTCGCCGAGACCGTCGCCCGAGATCACATCGCGGGCGACGCCGTCGACCGCCTTGCTGTCGGCCCCGGCCCTGACGGCGGCGAGGCCCGCGGCCTGCGCGCGCCTGACCGTTTCGTAAGCTCGTGCCAGCTCGTCTGGCAGCTCTCCCGTGGCAAAGGTGCGCGTGCAGTCGGAGCAATAGCCGTCGATACGGCAGCCGGCGTCGACCACGACCGTCTCTCCGCGCCCGATCGGGCGCTCGCCCGGCACCGCGTGCGGCGCCGCCCCGGCCGGGCCGCTGACCACGATCACGTCGAATGCCATCTCGTCGGCGCCGAGCTCGTGGAGGAGCGATTGCATCCGCCAGGCGACATCGCGCTCGGTGCAGCCGACGAAGCGTTCCTCGGCGAGCCGTTCATATGCCACGTTCGTGATCGCCGCTGCGCGGCGGATCGCGTCCAGCTCCCCGTCTTCCTTGACGGCCCGCAACGCCTCGACCTGGCCCTGCCGTGGAACGAGATCGAGTCCCCCCGTCGCGAGCAGCGCATAGCGCTCGTAGGTGACCGTGTTCGGCTCGAAGCCGATCCGGCCCTCGAGCAGCTCCGGCAGTTGCGCGTAGATGTCTCGCCGCGTCTCCACGACCTCGACGTCCTCGACCGCGCGGGCTCGTTCCAGGTAGCGAAAGTCGGTGTAGAGCCGCGCGCGGTCGGGCTCGACGAGGAGCGCCGCGTTCGAGCTGTCCAGACCGGTCAGGTAGCGAACGTTGACGAGATTCGAGACGAGGAGCGGTTCCTCGAGACCGGTCTGGATGCGTGCAAGCCGGTCGCTCACCTCTTCGCGGCCAGGAACTCGAGCGCCTCGCGATAGCCGTCCGGCCCCTTTCCGATCACGCGCTTCGCAGCGAGATCGGAGATGACCGAGAAGCGGCGCCACTCCTCCCGCTCCTCGACGTTCGAGATGTGCACCTCGACGAAGGGCTTCGGGAAGAGCTCGACCGCGTCGCGGATCGCCCAGCTGTAGTGCGTCCAGGCAGCCGGGTTGAGGACGAGACCGTCTGCGATGTCGAGCGACTCGTGGAGCCAGTTGATGTAGTCGCCCTCGTCGTTTGTCTGGCGGCAGATCACGCGGATGTCGAGCTCCTTTGCCCAGACGTAGATCTGCGACTCGAGCTCGCGCAGCGACAGCGATCCGTAGACCGCCGGGTCCCGGCGTCCGAGCATGTCGAGGTTGACCCCGTTCAGGACGTCGACTCGCATTCCCTGACTCTACTTCGCGAACGGAAGGGTGCCGGTCATCTCTGCCGGGACCGTAACTTTCCTGCGAGCCCATCGCGGCCTCACCGGCGCATGGGGCACGGATCTGCGCGCTGACCTTCATCTGCTCGGAGGGCGACGGCCACCCGACCGACACGGGCTTCCGCACGATTGCAGCGGCCGTACTCACGGCCTCCGGCTACGTGATCCGGTCGTAGACTCATCACCGGCGGGCCGAGCCCGGTCAACCGGCGATCAGCGATTCGAGGGCCTGGCGCACCTCAGCCTCGGGCAGCTCGACGCCGTGGACGGGCTTGCCTGGCGCTTCGAGTAGGACGAGCCTCGGCCGACCTTCTTCCGTCTTCTTGTCCCGGCGGAGCGCCGCCCAGGCCCGGTCGGCGTCGACGCGGACGGGCTTCGGCTCGAGCACACGTCTCGCCTCCTCCGGCACGGCCCGGTCGAGCCCGAGATGGGAGACCGAGAGCTCGAGCGCGGCAACCAGGCCGAGGCCGACGGCTTCGCCGTGCGAGATGCTCTCGTAGTCGGCGGCCGCTTCGAGCGCATGCGCGAACGTGTGGCCGAGATTGAGGATCGCCCGCTCGCCGCGGTCGGCGGGGTC
This sequence comes from uncultured Actinomycetes bacterium, assembly GCA_963736045.1. Lineage (GTDB taxonomy): Bacteria > Actinomycetota > Thermoleophilia > Gaiellales > Gaiellaceae > PALSA-612. The sequence goes on from CAVTNK010000004.1 coordinate 494,705, forward strand.
ACGCAGGCAGACGGCTGTCTTGAACAGTGCGCAGCGTCGGACAAGTTCGGCGTCGTCGAGCGTCCAGACCTCCTCACCTGCGAGGAGCCCCGTCTTGACGACCTCGGCCATTCCCGCGCGACGCTCCGAGTCGGGAAGCGTCTCGAGCACCGCCGGGTCGATCATCGTCCGCGCCGGCCAGTGGAAGGCGCCGACGAGATTCTTGCCCTGCGACAGGTCGATGCCCGTCTTCCCGCCGATCGAGGCATCAACCTGGGAGACGAGGGTCGTCGGGACGACAGCCCACGGGATTCCGCGGAGATACGTGGCTGCGACGAAACCGGCGACGTCGCTCGTCGTTCCGCCGCCGAGCGCCACGACCGTACCCCCACGCTCGACCCGGAGCTCTTGCCAGAGCCGCTCGCAGACGGCGACGGTCTTCGCCTCCTCGCCGCGCGGCACGGTGTGCGTGGATGCCAGCCGCGCCCCCAGCGCCAGCTGGGCGTCCGCGCCGTACATCCCGGCGACGTGAGCATCGGCAACGAGTGCCGCCTGGCCGCCTCCCGGCAGCAGCTCGCCGAGAAGCTCCAGCGATCCGAGCCCAACGTGGACACCACCCGCGGCCAGCACGACGTCGTCGGAATTACGCGCGACGACATCGGCCGTCTCCTCGTACATCGGAAGTCGCTCCTCGTAGAGCCTTCTGAAGGCCTCGCCATCCCGGGCCAGTGGCCGGTCGCTGCGCCGCGCACGTCCCCACGCCGTCTCGACGTCGACGTCGACGAGGACGGTCGTCGCGCGCTCGCGCAGCAGGTCGCGAGTGCGTTTCGAGCCGAGCGCACCGCCTCCGAGTGCGATCACCGTCGGCACAGCACGCCCGATCGCTTCGGCCGCGGCATGCTCCTCGAGCTCCCTGAAGGCGGATTCGCCCCGAGCCCTGAAGATCTCCGGGATCGTCTCGCCGGCGCTCGTCTCGATCACGTGGTCGATGTCGACGAACGGACGGCCGATCCGGTCGGCCACCTCGACTCCGACCCTGCTCTTGCCGGCGCCCATGAAGCCGATCAGGGCGACGTGCCTGTCTAGCGGGGAACCCAATCGATCCGTTGGAGATAGGCGCGGTGAGCCGCGACGAAGTCGCCGGCGGCGTCGCCGCCGAACTTGTCGCGGGCGAGGCGGGCGAGCTCGAAGGCGACCGACGCCTCGGCGACGACCGCAAGAGCCTCAACGGCGGAGGTGTCCGACCGTTCGACCAGGGCTTCGGCGGGCTCGCCGGTGGCGAGATCGACGGTCTGCAACGGCTGCATCAGGGTCGGCAGCGGCTTCATCGCGGCCCGGACGACGATCTCCTCGCCGTTCGAGATCCCCGCTTCGATCCCGCCCGCCCGGTTCGTCGAACGGTGAAGGCCATGCTCGTCGCGGACGATCTCGTCGTGAGCCTGCGAGCCACGGAGCGCGGCGAGAGCGAATCCGTCCCCGATCTCGACGCTCTTCACAGCCTGGATGCCCATGAGCGCCGCAGCGAGCCTCGCGTCGAGCCGGTCGTCTCTCGTCGCGTAGGAGCCGAGGCCGGGCGGCACCCCGTGGGCACGCACCTCGACCACGCCGCCGAGTGTCTCGCGATCCTTCTTCGCCTCGTCGACTGCCTCGGTCTGCGCGTCCTCGTCCTCGGCACCGCCCACCGCGACGACGCGGCCGATCACCTCGATGCCGATCTCGCGGAGGAGCGCTTTCGCGACGGCCCCGGCCGCGACGACAGCCGCCGTGTGTCGTGCGCTCGCCCGCTCGAGAGCATCGCGGACGTCGGTGTGACCGTACTTCATCATCCCCGCAAGATCGGCATGGCCAGGGCGCGGAACCGTCACCGGCTTCGTCCCCTTCCCGTGGGGCTCACCTTCAGGCGGCCACGGATTCATGCCCCACGTCCAGTTCTTGTGGTCACGGTTCCAGACGACGAGCGCGAGCGGCGTCCCGAGCGTGACCCCGTGACGAAGGCCCGCGAGCACCTCGACCTCGTCGGTCTCGATCTTCTGCCTGGGGCTGCGACCGTAGCCCTGCTGGCGCCGGTGGAGGTCGCGGTTGATCGCGTCGCGTTCCAGGCGCAGCCCGGCCGGGAGCCCGGTCACGATCGCCACGAGCCCGGGTCCGTGCGATTCGCCGGCGGTGGTGAGCGTCAGCGTCACGCTCTGAAGACTACGGTTGGACGGCGGCGCGCATGACGTCGAGCGGGGCCGGGACGCCGGTCCAGCGCTCGAACGACGCTGCGCCCTGACGGACGAGCGCCTCGAGCCCGTCGACGACCAGGCGGCAGCCGACGCGGCGCGCCTCGTCGACGAGGGCCGTTGGTCGGCCATCGGGGCGGTAGGCGAGGTCGACGACAGCCTGCTCGGGCGTCAGTTCGACGAGCAGCTCGTCTCGCACCGGCGTGGCGTTGACGACCAGGTCGCACCCGGAGGCATCGGGAGGCCAGGACCCGCTGCGCGTGAAGGTGCGCACCTCGGCGGCGTGAAGGCCCGGCAGGAGAGCCTCGGCCGCTCCGCCCGCGCCGATCAGGCACACGCACTCGGCATCGATCCCGCGCACAATCTCCTGGTCCGTGTTGAACCCGCGGACGCGGCCGTCCTGGATCACGAGCATGTTGACCGCAGGCCCGTCCGCCTCGTCACACGCGGCGGCGGCGGCTCGCTTGTGGGGAATCGTCACGTTGGCGCCGGCAAAGCCGAGCGCAACGAGACCGCGAACCGCAGCTTCAACCAGGCCCTCGGCGACGGGAAGCGGCACGTAGACCCAGTCGAGCCCGCGCGCGGCGAAGGCGGCGTTTTGCATCCGCGGTGACAGCGACCCGGACACCGGGTTGCCGATGATGCCGACGAGCCGCGTCGTGCCCCTGATCTCCGTCACCGGCGCTGACTCATGCCGCTCGCAGCAGCTCGCACCGCTGCAGGAAGGCGCTCGCGCCAACCCGTTGGAAGAACGCAACCGCCCGATCGAGCTCGGACCCGGCCTCGACCGATCGGCCGTCGGCGGCGAGCGACTCCGCGGCGCGCAGCCGGCAGTACGCCTCGTCCCCGATCGCACCGATGGCAGCGAGGGTGTCGGCGGCCGCGACAACGTCACCCGTCGTGATCGCCTTCGCCGCCGGGAGCCAGTTCGTCGTCGAAGAGCTCTCGAGGCTCGCGACCAGCCCCGGATGATCCCCGAGCACCAGGGCGAGATATACGGCCCACCAGGAGGGGGGATACTGGTGCCCCGTCTCCCGCCAGCCGCCGAGGACCTCCTCGGCGAGCCGGACCGCCTCCGCTCGCCGTCCGACGTCGAGCAGGCTGAGCGCCGCAGACGCGACCGAGGGGTAGAGCGCCTGCGGATCGCGGGCCGGCCTGGCGAGCTCGACGGCCCGCATGGAGTCGTCGAGACCCGCGTCGCTGTCGCCGCGGGCGACGCGGATCCGGCCGCGACAGGCGCGGCATGCCGTCTCCATGTAGTGAGGCTCGGCGTCCTTCTGCTCGAGGAACGCGTCGAACAGCGCCATCGCCTCGTCCCAGTCTCCTCGGAGGTAGCGGTCGACCCCGATCTCGGCCGGCATCCACCTCGCCATGAGATGGTTGCCGGACCGTTCCCAGGCCTCGGCGCTCTCGGAAAACAGATCGAGCGTTCTCGAGAAGTCACCGTGGAGCTGGAGAACAGAGGCGAGGTTCAGGCAGGCGCGTCCGAGCGCCCTCGGGAGGTTCTTCGCCCGCCCGATCTGGATGCTCTGCTCGAGATCGCCCAGCCCGCCGCGATCCCCCGAGGACATGCGGGAGACGCCGAGCGTGTTCAGACTCTCGGCACGCCCCTGCTCGTCGCCGAGGTCCTCGTAGATGCGAAGCGCCTCCCGGGACAGCCTGATCGACTTCTCGTCGTCGCTCGCGGTCATGTATCGCGAGGCGAGGGACGCGAGTACATACGCCTTCTCCTCGGACGGAGGACACCCCTCGACGTATCCGACCGCACGCTCCATGTGCTCGATCGCGTTGACCTGGTCCCCGCGGCCCCAGTAGAGGTATCCGAGGTACACGTCGGCAGTGGCAGCCCCTTCCATGTCGCCGAGGGCGAGCAGGCGCTCGCGCGCGTCGATCAGCTCGTCATCGCCGCCCGACTCGACCGTGTACAGCACGATCCCGTACTCGAGCTCGACGCGGGGCCAGGCGGGGTCTTCGGCTTGCCACAGGTCGAGCGACGCACGGTAGAAGCGGGCGGCGGCGGCCGGCGCGTTGAGAGCCGCAGCCCGCTGTGCAGCTTCGAGCAACGCGAGGCGGGCTCTTCCCTTCAGGGCTTCGGACGCGGCACCCGCGGCCTCGGCGTACTCGAGCGCCGCCAGATAGTGGTGCGCGAGCATCTCCGCCTTGTCTTCGGCCCGATCCGCGGCGAGCGACTCGATCCATTCCGCCGCCGCCCGGTGCCGTTCCGATCGACGGGCCCGTGGCAGCTGGCCGTAGGCGGCATCGCGGACGAGGACGTGCCGGAACGCGAACTCGGTCTCGTTGGCAAGCGACGAGCGACGCTCTCGCCGAACGAACTCCTTGCGCTCCAGCGAATGGAGCTGCTCCTCGAGGCTCCAGCGCGACTCGGCACTCAGCGCCTCCAGGGCACCGACCCAGAACACCTTGCCGATCACGGCAGCGTCCTGGAGTAACGCCTTCTCCTCGGGTGAGAGCGCGTCGAGCCGGGCGGCCAGGATGCCCTGGACGGATTCGGGGAGGGGAAGATCGTCGCGACGTTCGAGCCTGAGAGTCGCGCCCTCCCGTCGGAGAAACCCGCGGTCGAGCAGCATGCGGACGTATTCCTCGGCGTAGAGCGGGTTGCCGCCGGCCTTCGCGAGGAGCGCTGTCTGCACGTCGGCAGGGAGCACTGCCTGCTCCAGCAGCGAGGCGACCAGGCGCGCCGTGTCCTCTTCGGAGAGCGGAGCGAGGGAGACGGTCGCGGCATTTCGTTTGCCTCCACCCCAGCCGGATCGCCGCTCGAGCAGCTCCGGTCGGGCGGTACAGACGACGAGTAGTGGCACGTCGCCGGCCCAGTCGACGAGATAGTCGACGAAGTCGAGCACGCCGTCGTCCGCCCAATGGAGATCCTCGAAGACGAGCACGAGCGGCCTCTGCTCGGCGACCGACTCGAAGAATCTCCGCCAGGCGGCGAATGCTTCGTTGCGGTCTCCGTGGCCGAGCTCGTCGTGCGCGCCGAGCCCGATGAGCGTCCGCAGCTTCCCTTCGACCCACTCCGCTTCTCGTGGATCGGGGAGAGTGGCGGCGAGCACCGACCCGAGCTTCTCGGCGACGGCCTGCGCATCGTCGGTCTCGAGGACCCCGGCCTGCGCCTTGACCATCTCGCCCACGGCCCAAAAGGTCACGCCCTCGCCGTAGGGCAGGCAGCGGCCCTGGCGCCAGTAGATGAGGTCGGGATCCTGCTCTACGACGTTGAAGAGCTCGTACACGAGCCGGCTCTTGCCGATCCCGGGAACGCCGACCAGCGTGACAAGCTGTGCCGAGCGTTCCCGCCGCACGCGCGTGAGCGCGTCACGGAGGAGGTCGACCTCGTCGCGGCGGCCGACGAGCTGAGGGCCGTGCTGGTCGACGTCGATCCCGAAGCGGGACCTCGCCTCGACCGCCTCCCAGACCTCGATCGGTTCGGACTTGCCCTTGGCCTCGACGGGCTCGACGTCGCGGTAGACGATGCTGTCGCGCGTCGCCCGGTACGTCGTCTCGCCGACGAGGATGCCGTCGACCGGCGCCGCGGCCTGCAGTCGCGCAGCGGTGTTGACGACGTCCCCCGCTGCCATGCCCTCGCCCTCGCTTGGACGGGCGCCGAGCGTGATCAGCGCTTCACCTGTCGAGATGCCGATCCGGACCTGGAGCGCGACGCCTGGCTCGGCACGCTTCTCTTCGATGGCGTCGCGGATTGCGAGCGCTGCCCTGACCGCGCGCTCCGGATCGTCCTCATGGGCGACAGGTGCACCGAACAGCGCCATGACTGCGTCACCGATGAATTTCTCGACGGTTCCGCCGTACCGCTCGAGCTCCGACCGGACGAGGCCGTAGTACGGCGACAGCATCGCTCGCACGTCTTCGGGGTCAAGCCGTTCCGCCCGCCCGGTGAACCCGACGACATCCGCGAAGAGCACCGTCACGACCTTGCGCTCCTCCCGAGTGTCGGGCGTCTCCGCGATGGCGGCGCCGCACGAATCGCAGAAGCGCGCGCCCTCTCGATTATCGGCGCCGCATGCCGCACAGACAGCCATGGCTTGCGAGTCTAGAGCCGTTGAGCCGGCTGCATCTGTCGGCCGCATCCGACGGGACCGACTTTGCCAACTTGGTGCAAGGAGGGTTCGATGCGCTCGTCCAGCGAAGCCAGCCGCGGACGCTACCTCGAAGATCGTCCGCGAAACGGACAGCTGGCGCTACCTAGAGACCGTGAGAGTCGCCGCGGTTGCTGCCGGCGTGGCCGCAACGTTCGCGGCTTCGGCGAGCGCGTGGTCAGCACCTCGACATGGAACCAACTCTCAGCGCACCCACATCTGGTCGAAAGTGGGCCCCATGGAGGCTGTTCTGGTAGTTGCCGACGCGGCGGGAGACGAGGTCGATCTGGCTGCCGTTGGCGTATGGCGCCCAGGGCGCCTGTTGCACCACGTCGCGGTCGATCGTGCTCCAGAGCGCGGTGGCCGCCTGCGGGTCGGTGACCTCGAGCGCGCCGGGAGTCGAATCTTCCGGTCGATGCTCGGATCGCAGAAGGCTGCGGTGTTGCTGCTGCCGACGGCAGCGCACGTGAGCAGCGGCACGAAGAAGTTCGAGGGTGCCGGGAAAGTCCGCGAACCACCCCTCTGGACCGACCTGGAACTTGGCCTTGCTTCTCGCGTTGCACGTATGCGCCCACGGACGGGAACTTCCTGAGCCGCGCCCTGTAGCCGAGGCTGCGCAGCACCGAGACGAGGTAGCTGCTCTGCCGGGCACCCGGCGGGCCCGTCGGGACGGTCACGGTCTGCCCGGCCGTGCCGGAGGCGGCGACCAGGCGTTGGGCTCGGGCGAGGTCGAGCGGGTACGGGCAGAAGCGGGCGAAGCCGGCGGAGTTCGGCGGCAGCACCTGGCAGTTCGGCTGCTGCGACAGCCCGAACCCCGCCTCTGCCATCCGGGCGAGCCGGCTCCCGGTCGAGCGCGAAGTTGACCGCGCGACGGACGCCGACGCGATTGAACGGCGAGAGCCTGGTGTTAAAGAAGAAGTAGAAGGTGGTGAACTGCGGGTTCACGTGGAGCTGGCTGCCGTACCCGTCCCGTCGGAGCGCCGCCGTGCGGAGTGGGCGTAACGATCGCGTAGTCGGCGGTGCTCCGCTTGACAGCGTCGACTTGAGCGTTGCCGGAGCCGTCGGATGCGTAGACGATCGTGTCCGGGTAGCCGTCCGGCTGCGCTGCCGGCGACCATTCCTGGAAGTGCGGGTTCGAACGAGCGTCACGCGGGAAAGGACGATGGAGACCGTCGTCTTCTTCGTCTTAGGGTCGCGTGAGACGACCTTCGTCTTCACGACGTGCGCGATGCGGTACGGACCGGTCGCGGGCAGGGGTAGCCGCGCGTGGAGAGGCGTGTTCGCCGGCACGGCGTCGGCCGCCGGCAGCGCCAGCTTCTCCAGGAAGTCCGGGTCGGGAGCGGCCAGGCGGAAGGCGACGGTTCTCGCGATCGGATCGGTGACGATCCCTCTGCGCAAATCGCACTGCTTGGGTTTGCTCACGCAAAGACCGGCACCGACGATCCCCGTCAAGTAACCGCCCCCGGAAAACGGGTAGGCCAACGCGCGTTCGATGGCGCGGCGGAAGTCGGCCGGCTGGACGAGCGCCCCCGTCGAGTAGCGGATCCCGGGGCGCACCCTGAAGGTGTAGGTGCGGCCGCCGTCGGTCGGCGTCGGCACCGAGGTCGCCAGGTCTGGCACGACCCGGATGCCGTTGGCGCCGCCGACGCGCTGGAAGGTCACCAGACCGTCATTCGTCGAGATCAGCGCCGACCACGAGCCGGTGACCTGATAGGCGACGGCGGGGTCGATCGAGTCGAACGGCCGCGCCTTGGACCGTCAGCGTGCCGCCGAGGTGCGCCGAGGCGGGCGCTCCGACGCCCACGTACAGCTTCCCGGCGGCAACGGCCAACCCTCCCGGCGGGTTCGTCGTATGCACCGTCTGTACGAGCTTGTCGGCGATCGGGTCGATCCGTGACAGCGTCCCGGCGCGGCTGTCGCTCACCCACACGACAGCCGTTCCCGGCAGCAACGCCGGCCAGGTTGCCGCCGACAGGGATCGGAGGACTCGCCGTACTCGTTGATGGGTCGATCTTGGACACGGTTCCGTCCAGGCCGTTCGCAACCCAGACCGAACCCGCGCCGACGGCGATCGCGGTCGGGTTGTTGCCGACGGCGATCGCCGGCAGCGGCGTCCCCGACCTCGCCTCGATCGGGGTCACGCTGTTCACCGACCCGCTCACGACCCAGACGAAGCCGAGACCCGCGGCGAGCGCATCCGCGCCGCCAGCCACGCCGATCGTCCGCAGCGGGGTGTACGAGCCGGGCACGAACTCCATCACCGTTCGGTCGATGGCGTTCGCCACCCAGAGACGACCCGACGCGAAGGCAACTCCCGACGGCCCGACTCCAGCGGGAACCGTGTCCACCACCTGCCCGCTACCCCCGTTCGCGTTCGGGTCGATCTTGGACACGTCCCCGTCGAGACCGTTCGTGACCCAGACAAAGCCACCGCCGACCGCGACTCCCGTCGGATCGTTTCCGACCGGGACCGCCCCGGCGCGAGCGTTCGTCTTCGGATCGATCCGCGACACGGTGTCGGTGGTCGGGTTCGTCACCCAGACCGAGGTCGCGCCGGTCGCGACCGACTCCGGCGCGGTCACGACCGGGCTCGAGGCAAGCAGACGGCCGCTCGAGGCGTCGATCGTCCCCACGCTGTTCGCGTCGACGTGAACAGTCGAGACCGAACCGCTCGAGCCGCCGCCACCACCGCCGAGAGCGAACAGCGGGATCGCGACCGCCGCCGCAATTACCCCGACCAGCGCCGCGGCCAGCACCGACCGGCGGCGCGCCGCCGGCGGCTTTACCCGCTCTGCGCCACGCAACGGCGGAAACTCCGTCTTCAAGCCCTCCGCCGCAACCTGCCATATCCGCTCCGGCCGGTCGATGTCCTTGAGCCGCCACAGGCCCAAGTCGCGCAGGAACAGCCCCTCCGGCAACTCGTCCTCCACGAGAGTGCGCGTCGAGTCCGAGACGAGCACCTGCCGGCCGTGAGCAACGGCGCCGATCCGGGCTGCGCGATGTACCGAGATGCCGACGTAGCGCTCCGCCGCGGCAGCCGCCTCCCCACTGTGGATGCCGATCCGAACAAGAACCTCGGCGTCTTCCGGCCACTCGTGGTCGGATAACAACCGCTGGATTGCCACCGCCGCAAGCAACGCATCTCGCGCGCTTCGGAAAGCGACGAAGAACTGATCACCCTGGTTGTCGACCTCGTCGCCCCCATGAGCCGCGAAGGCCTCGCGAAGGAGCGTCTTCCAACGGCTAAGAAGCTCGCCGTAGGTGTCGCGGCCGAGACCTTTGAGCAGCGCTGTCGACCCTTCAATGTCAGTAAACAGAAAGGTGACGGTCCCACTCAAACGCTCAGACACGACGCATCACATCGCAAGCGTCGCCCGCGACAACACAGGTGTCAACTCGATGCTCCGGCCCCTGTCGAGACACGCCGTCTCGGATCGGCAGGCACGACCCGCGAGGCGGGCAACCTGCCTCGCGGGTTGCACGAAACGCGCCAAAGGACACGCGGGGCGGCTCCGCCGCTAGGGGTCTAGGAGTCCGGTTCGGGCGGTTACTGGATTTGCGAAAACCCCCCCCGAACCGGCTGTTTCCCCCGTGTTAGCCGTAGCCGTGCGTCGAGCCAGGTACTGCTCGAAGTCGGCGTAGCTGGCTCGTGAAGTAGTGGTGCCGCTTGTCGGGTTTACGGACGAAGTAGAGGTAGTCGACCTTCGCGGGGTGCGCAGCGGCCTGGATCGAGGCAATGCCCGGGTTGCCGATGGGGGTCGGCGGAAGCCCCGGGAAGCGGCGCGAGTTGTAGGGCGAGTCGGAGGCGAGGTCGGCCTTGGTGATCGACTTCGTCGGCGGGATCTGGAGGCCGTAGCGCAGAGTCGCGTCGATCCCGAGTGGCATGCGTAGATGCAGTCGGTTGTAGATCACCGCTGCGACGAGCTTCCGCTCGCTCGGAACCGCGACCTCCCGCTCGATCATCGAGGCGATCGTGACCACGTCGTACGGCGTCAGGTTCTTCGAGCGCGCGTAGCGCATGTCGACCTGCGCCCAGTAGCGCCGAAACGCGTCGAGTTGACGCGAGACGAAGTGCTGTGCGTGCTCGTCCGAGTAGAACGCGTAGACCGCCGGGAACAGGAATCCCTCGAGCGATCGCCGCTTGGCGTCTCCCGCGTACTTCCCGGGGAGCGTCGACGATGCTCGTGGCCGCGAGATACGCCGCAGAGGTCAGCGCCGGGGTGACGTGGCGGCGCTTCCGAGCGATGACGCCGATTGCCATGATCCGCTCAGCCATCTCCTCCCGCGTGAACCCTTCCGGGAAGACGATGTGCAGCACCTTCGGGGCCGCATCCGTCGTAACCGTCGGCTTCGCCCTCGAGCTGCCGCCGCAACCGGCGAGGATCGCCACCGCGACCGCGCCGCCCAGCGCGGCGCGTACTATCGCCCGCGCGACCACTCGAGGTAGCTCGAGAGCAGATGCGCCGCCGCGCGGGCGTCGTCTCCGTCGGCCAGAACCGACGTGAAGCGCTCGTCGTAGAGTTCGACCGGGACGGTCACGACACCGCGCAGCGCCTCCACGAAGCGCTCGGTCTCCTCGACCTGCTCTCCGCGTTCGCCGCGCAGAGTCAGCGGAAGCCCGACGACGATGCGGCCAGGCTGTTCCTCGGCGACCAGCGCCGCGAGGCGTGCGAGTCCGGCCTCGGTGGCCGCCGCCTCGACGATCCCGACCGGGCGCGCGATCTCGCCCGTCGGATCGGACACCGCCACGCCTGTGCGCGCCGAGCCGTAGTCGAGCGCGAGGACCTTCACGAAAGCGCCGCGACGAGGGTCGCCTGCCCCGCCTCGAGCGCCTCGCCCAGCTTCTCCGGCTCCTTGCCGCCCGCCTCGGCGAGGTCCGGGCCGACCGCCGCCGCCGCCCCCGATCAGGCCGGCGATCTCACGGATCACCTTCGAGGCGTCGACGCCGCGGTCGACCGCGTCCCGGTCGAGGTTGAGGACGAGCTGCGCCCGTCCGTCGACGACGGCGCCAATCAGCACCGCCTGCACCTTCCTCCGCTGCCGCTCGCGGTCGGAGAGATCTCGGAGCGGCCCGGAATGGCCCTTCACCTCGATCACGGCGATGCTTCCGTCCTCGTAGCGGACGGACAGCTCCGCCTCGCCCTGCGCGGTCGACTTCGCCTTCTCCTTGCGCACCCGCTCGAGCTCGCCGCGCAGCTCGTCGGCCTCGTGCGAGCGAGCGCGAAGCAGGGCGTACGCCTCGCCGGAGGTGACCGCTTCGATGCGGCGCGCGCCGGCACCCACCGATCCCTCCCGCTCGATCACGAACGGCCCGATCTCGGCCGTTGCACGAACGTGGGTGCCGCCGCAGAGCTCCATCGAGAAGCCCGGCACCTCGATCACGCGCACCTCGTCGCCGTACTTCTCGCCGAAGAGCATCGTCGCGCCGAGCTTCCGCGCCTCGTCGATCGGCGTCACGTAGGCGCGAACGGGCAGGTTCTGGAACACGGTCTCGTTGACGATCCGCTCGACCTCGGCGCGTTCGTCCGCCGTCAGCGCCTGGGAGTGCGTGAAGTCGAAGCGGAGCCGGTCGGGCCGGACAGCCGAGCCGGCCTGCTTGACGTGGTCGCCGAGCACCTGCCGAAGTGCCTCTTGCAGCAGATGCGTCGCCGTGTGGTTCGCCATCGTCGGGAACCGCACAGACCACGGCACGACCGCACGCACCCGATCGCCGGCGGCGAAGCCCTCGCCTTCGAGGAGGAGCACCTGATCGTCCTCGAACCGGTGGGCGGTGACGAGATCGGCACGTGCTCCCGTGCCGTCGTGCTCGACGTAGCCGGCGTCCGTCACCTGACCGCCACCCTCGGCGTAGAAAGGCGACTCGCGCAGCTTGGCGACGAACAGGCCGTCGCCGACCTCCTCGAGCGCGCCGATCTGCGTCAGGACGTCGGTCTTCTCGTAGCCGACGAACTCGGTGCGGAACCCGGCCGCGGTCGCGAACGCCGCAGCCCGCTGGTCATCCTTCGAGATCGCTCCGCGGGAGCGAGTGCGCTGCTCCTCCATCAGGCGCGTGAACTCCTCCTCGTCGACGCCGAGCCCGCGCTCACGCGCCAACTCCTGCGTCAGCTCGAGCGGAAAGCCGTAGGTGTCGTGGAGCCTGAACGCGTCCTCGCCCGAGATCGACTCGCCGACCGCGATCTCCTCGAATAGCCGCAGCCCGCGGGCGAGCGTCTGCGAGAAACGCTCCTCCTCGGCCGTGAGCACGCGCTGGATCTCCTGCCGGTGCTCGGGAAGCTCAGGGTACGCGTCTCCAATCTGCTCGATCACGACGTCTGCGAGCCGGGAGAGGAACGGCGGCTCGAGCCCGATCCTTCCAGCCTGCTGCACTGCCCGCCGAATGACGCGGCGCATCACGTACCCACGCCCCTCGTTCGACGGGACGACCCCTTCGGCCGCGAGGAACGTCATGCCCCGCCCGTGGTCGGCGAGCACACGATGCGCCTTCGTCGCCTCGGGGCTGTCGCCGTACGCCACTCCCGACTCGGAGGCGATCCAGGACATGATCGTCTGGTAGCCGTCCGTGTCGTAGACCGACTCGACCTGCTGGAGGATGCGCGCGGCTCGCTCGAGCCCCATGCCGGTGTCGATGTTCTGCTTCGGGAGCGGCGTCAGCTTCCCGTCGGAGTGCAGCTCGAACTCCATGAAGACGAGGTTCCAGAACTCGAGGAAGCGCTCGCAGCCGCAGCCCGGTGCGCACTCCGGCCGGCCGCAGCCGACCCCCTCGCCCCAGTCGTAGAAGATCTCCGAATCGGGTCCGCACGGCCCCGGGCCTCCTACCGACCAGAAGTTGTCGGAGCGTGGCAGGCGAACGATGCGCTCGGGCGGCATGCCGAGCTTTTCCCAGTGCGTGATCGCGACCTCGTCCTCGCCGAGCGAGAGCTCCGGGTCGCCCGCGAAGACGCTCACCCAGATCCGGTCGCGCGTCGAGCTTCATGTGCTCGAAGATGAACTCCCAGGCGAACTCGATCGCGCCTTCCTTGAAGTACTGGCCGAACGAGAAGTTGCCGAGCATCTCGAAGAACGTGAGGTGGTAGCCGTCGAGGCCGACCTCGTCGATGTCGGGGGTGCGGAAGACCTTCTGCACGGTCGTCAGGAGCGGCGCGGGCGGTTGCTCGCGCCCGAGGAAGAACGGCATCAGCGGCTGCATCCCGGCCGAGGTGAGGAGCGTCGAGCGGTCGTCGGCCCGGGGGATCAGCGGCCAGGACGGGCCTGGAACGTGTGACCCTTCGACTCGAAGAAGGCGCGGTAGCCCTGACGAAGCTCGGCGGTCGTGCGCATCGCGTCGATTCTAGGGTGCGGGCTGCGAGCGGAGCTATCGAGTCGGCGCGCGGCCGACCGGACCGAGTCGAGATCGTCGCTGAGGTCGGCGACGCGCTGGGCTGCCGCGTCCTTCGCCGACCTGGACGGCGCGGTCGACGTCGTGGTGCGTCTTCAAGGACGAGATCGCCGTAGCGGATCGCGGCCGTCGAGCCCGGCGAGCGCCTGGACGGGCGCGGTGACGACCGTGGAGATCATCCGGATCGTGCCGGTCGGCTGCCGTCACGGCGTCGACGGCACTCGTCGTCATCACGTCGACCTTGTCGAGCTGGAGGTTGACGCGATCGATCGTGCCCCCCGTCTTGCTGAACACAGGCAGCAGTTCCTCCTCGGTTGCCCGCACGCTCGTGCGCATCTGCGCGAACAGCGTGCCGAGCCGCCAGAACGCGTAGCCGATCGCAAGCCCGACGATGACGAGGAAGATCGCGAGGACGATGTCGAGGATCTGATCGGTGCTGGCTGCGAGGAGCACGAAGCGATTCTACGCCGCAGCCGTCACGACTCCGGAGCCGACGACCGCGTCCTGCTCGTAGAGCACGGCGGTCTGCCCGGTTGCGACGGCGTAGGCGGGCTCGTCGAGCGCGAGGTGGAAGCGCCGGCCGTCGGGCTCGACGCGCGCCCGCACGGCCGGTGAGCGGTAGCGGAGCTTCGACCTCGACGCGGGAGGCGGGCGCGTACAGCCGGCCCCGCACCGAGACGCGCCGGCGGCCGAGGGACTCGCGCGGTCCCACGACGACCGTGTTCGTCCGCGGGTCCGTACCAAGCGCGTATAGACGGGTCACAGTAGATACCGCGATCCCTTTCCGCTGCCCGGGCGTGAAGCGCCAGTGGCCGTTGTGCGTTCCGAGCCTCGCTCCATGCTCGTCGACGATCGCGCCCGCGATCGGCCGGAGGCCGCGCCGCTCGAGGAACGCGCGGTAGTCGTCTCCGCCCAGGAAGCAGGCTTCCTGGCTCTCTGGTCGGGCCGCGGCGGCCAGACCTGCGCGGGCCGCCTCGACACGAGTCTCGCTCTTCGTCTGCTCGCCGAGCGGGAACCACAGCCGGCCGAGCAGGCGAGGATCGAGCCGCGCGAGCATGTAGGACTGATCCTTGTCCGGATCCGCGGCGCGGGCCAGGAGCAACCGGCCGTCGCGCTCGACGATGCGGGCGTAATGGCCCGTCGCCAGCTTCGCCGCTCCAGCCCGGCGCGCGAAGGCGCTCAGCTCTGCGAAGCGGAAGCTGCCGTTGCACGACGTGCACGGATTCGGTGTCTCGCCCCGCGCATAAGCATGGACGAACGGGTCGACGATCACGCGCCGGAATTCCTCACGCAGGTCGAGCGTGACGTGCGGCAGCCCACGCTCGTGGCAGGCTCGACGCGCCGCGAGCACCGACTCGGGCGAGCAGCAGGCGCGTTCCGTGTCGGGCGCCTCCGGGTCGACCCAGAGGCGAAGCGTGACGCCGATTGCCTCGGGCCCCGCGCGTAGGAGGGCGACGGCGCTGTCGACGCCGCCGCTCATCGCGACGGCGACACGGGTCTGGGACGGCCGAGCGTGAAAGATCGGCCCAATCGCAGCCGCGAGCGCGTCGGTCGCAAGGTCGTCGCCGGGGACGGCCGCCGCCTCGAGCAGGCTCAGGCCGCGGAGATCCTCGGCGAGCCCGTCGGCGTCGGAATCGACGATCCGGTCGCCGTCGACCCGCAGGCGGACGGATGCCCAGTCGCCACAGCGCGTCGCATCTCCGAACACCTCGATCACACAGCCAGGGTACGACACGGAGCGGGGAAGCTAGAGTGCCACGTGCTCGACCCTGTACGTGGTCGGCGGCTGACAGTTGAACCAACGAGACGTGAAAGGGAGCCCGCGTCGGGCGTACGGCGAACCCGGCCGCTCGCAGGGCACCCACCTGGCTTGCCAGGTTCACTAGGTCGCCGAACATCGGCAGGGTGGAGCACCTTGATTGTCCGCTCGGTTCGCGGACTGTTCCCCGCTCTGCTCGCGGAGCCGCTTCTCTCAGGTGAGGGACAGGCTGAAGCCTGTCCCTCGGTCACTGCCGCCTGAAATCACTCCCGCGCAAAAGACCACTTGACCTCACGCACGCCGCTGAGGCCGAGGCGGTCGGCGAGTGCGATCGTCGCCGCGAACTCCTCTCCGCGTGGGACCGGCGCCCGGTCGACCACCTCAGTGAGCACGCGCCGCCCCGCGAAGTCGACGAACAGCTTCGCGCCGCACGGCAGCACCGGATGGACGACGCCGAGCGTCTCCGGGCGGAGGATCCAGCCGCAACGCGACCGCTTCCCCTTCACCGGGTAGCCGGGCGTCACGCCGACGAGCGCGTGAGTCCACCCCACTCCGGCACCGAGGGCCGGCTGCGGACCCACCGGCGCCGTCCCCCCGTGGCTCCGCTGCGAAACGGCGAGCGCGATCAGCGCGGCTAGCACCGAGGCTCCCGCGAGCGCGAGCACCCGCTGGGCGAGCACCCCCGTCACGATCGCTCCCCGTCAGGCCCGTCCTGAGGCGGCGGAAGGATGGAGGTCTGACCCCCTTCGCCCGCCATCGGCTCCTCGCCGGGAAGCGGCGCCAGAATCTCGTCGATGTCCCAGCTGTCCGTGTCCTCCACGTCGTCCGGCACGCGAGCGCTCCACACCGGAGGCGCTTCCTGCTCCGCCTCGGCGCGCCAGGCGAGCCATTCGATCACGGTCACGAGCACCCATGCCCCACCCATGACGAGGCCGATGACGAGCGGGCGCAGATCGGCGAGCCCGGCCGCGACAGCGAGGAGGATGAGGAACACGACCTCGAACGCGAATCGCGGGGTGAAGCCGCCCATTCGCGATCGATCCTAGCTCTGCGCGCCTTTCGGCGGCACGACGCGGATGCCGAGCTCGTCGAGCTGCTCGGCCGTGACCTCGGACGGGGCACCGCTCATCGGATCGACGCCGGCCTGGTTCTTCGGGAAGGCGATCACGTCGCGGAGGTTCGGCTCGCCGGCGAGCACCATCGTCGTCCGGTCGATTCCGAGGGCGATGCCGCCGTGCGGCGGGGCTCCCATCGCCAGCGCGTCGAGCAGAAAGCCGAACTTCGTGCGCTGCTCCTCGGGGGTCAGCCGGAGGATGTCGAAGACCTTCGCCTGGAGCTCGGGCTCGTGGATCCTGAACGAGCCGCCGCCGAGCTCGTTGCCGTTCACGATCAGGTCGTACGCATGCGCGAGCGCGTGCTCGGGGTCGTCGGTGAAGCGGTCGGTCCACTCCTCCGTCGGCCGCGTGAAAGGATGGTGGACAGCGCTCCAGCGCTTCGCGTCATCGTCCCATTCGAACATCGGGAAGTCGGTGACCCACAGGAACGTGAACGCGCTCTCGTCGATCAGCCCGAGCTCGCGGCCGAGATGGAGGCGAAGCGCGGAGAGCACTCGCGACGTCGCGGGCCACGCGTCGGCAGCGAACAGAAGCGTCTCCCCCGGCTTCGGCGCCAGCTCGCCCAGCTCGACCTCCGAGAGGAACTTGACGATCGGCGAGCGCACCTCTCCCGACTCGTCGCAGACGACGTAGGCGAGGCCCTTCGCGCCCCACTCCTTCGCCACCTCTTCGAGCTTCGCCAGCTCGGCGCGGGAGAACGCCCTCGGTGCGCGCAGGAACCTCACCGCGTCGGCTCCGCTGAACACGGCGAACTCCGAGCCGCGCGTGACCGCCGTCGCGTCCTCGATCTCGAGTGCGAAGCGCGTGTCGGGCTTGTCGGTTCCGAAGCGCCGGTCGGCTTCGGCGAACGTCATGCGGGGGAACGGGAGCTCGATCTCGACGCCGAGGCACTCGCGCCAGATGCGCGCGAACATCTCCTCCTGGAGGGAGAGCAGGTAGTCCTCGTCGGGAAAGGACATCTCGACGTCGAGCTGCGTGAGCTCCTGGACGCGATCGGCTCGAAGATCCTCGTCGCGGAAGCAGATCGCGATCTGGTAGTAGCGATCGAAGCCCGCGATCATCGTCAGCTGCTTGAGGATCTGCGGGCTCTGCGGAAGGGCAAAGAAGCGGCCTTTCTGGAGCCGGGTTGGGACGACGAAGTCCCGCGCGCCTTCGGGGGTCGGCTTGAACAGGATCGGCGTCTGGATGTCGAGGAAGCCCGCTTCCTCCATCGTGCGGCGGATGATCCCCACCATCTGTGCGCGGAGCGAGATGTTGCGCTGCAGCTTGTCGCGGCGGAGGTCGAGCCAGCGATAGCGGAGGCGAAGCGTCTCGTCGACCCCTTCCTCGTCGAGCTGGAACGGAAGCGGCGTCGAGCGCGAGACGATCTCGAGCCGGTCGACCTGGAGCTCGACCTCGCCCGTCGGGAGCGCAGTGTTGACCGCGTCTGGCGCGCGCGCGACGACCTCTCCCTCGGTACGCAGGACGAACTCGTTGCGCACGTCGTGCGCCGAGGCGATCGCCTCGGGCGCGCGCTCGGGGTTGACCACGATCTGGCAGATGCCGGCGCGGTCGCGAAGATCGACGAAGACAAGCCCGCCATGGTCGCGGCGCGTGTTCACCCACCCGGCGAGCGTGATCCGTCGGCCGATGTGCTCGGCGCGTACCTCGCCGCACATCAGGTCTCTCCACTTCATGAGCGCACTTCCGCCAGGACGGCTCGCAGGTCGGTGCCGGGCTCGACCACGACGACTCGCTTCGCACCGAGGCGCGTCGCCTGCGTGAGCTGGCCCTTGCGCGATCGGCTCGCATAGTCGACATCGACGCGCAGACCCTCGTTGCGCAGCTCCATGGCTGCTGCGAGCGCCGCCGTTCGGTCGGCCCCCTCCTCGCACACGAAGAAGACGTCGATCCCGTCCGGTTCGGGTACCTGCACGCCCTCGCGCTCGATCGCGATCAGAAGCCGCTCGATACCCGCGCCGAAGCCGACACCGGGCGTCGGCGCCCCGCCGAGCTCCTCGGCCAGCCCGTCATAGCGGCCGCCGCCCGAGATCGTGCTGTTGGCGCCGCCGTCCGGGCCGACGAACTCCCAGGTCGTTCGCGTGTAGTAGTCGAGGCCGCGGACGAGCGTCGGGACGAGCTCGTAGCGCACGCCGTAGGCGTCGAGATACGTGCGCACCGCCGCGAAGTGCTCGCGGCACGCGGCACAAAGAGAATCCCCGATCGTCGGCGCCTGCCCGAGTACCTCCGCCACGGCTTTCGGCTTCCCCGCGATGTTGTCGAGCGCGCGCAGCGGGTTGCGGCGAGCCTGGTCGCGCGTCTCCTCGTCAAGCTCCTGGGCGTGCTCCTCGAGCCAGGGTCGCAGCCGATCCAGATACGCCGGGCGGCACTCGCGGTCGCCGATCGAGTTCAGCTCGAGGCGGTACTCGGTGATGCCGAGCCGACCCAGCAACGCGTCGTAGAGTGAGATCACCTCGGCGTCGACGCCGGGATCCTCCGAGCCGATCGCCTCGAGGTCGAGCTGCCAGTGCTCCCGGAAACGGCCCTTGCCGGGTCGTCCGTAGCGATAGATCGTCTCGACGGCGTAGAGCTTCACCGGCTGCGGCTGCCGGTACATGCCGTGCTCGAGATACGCACGGACGATCGGAGCCGTCCCCTCGGCTCTTAGCGTCAGCGAGCGGTCGCCGCGGTCGGTGAACGTGTACATCTCCTTCGTGACCACATCCGACCCTGTCCCCGACGTGCGGGCGAAGAGCTCCGTGTCCTCGAAGACGGGCGTCTGGATCCGCTCGTACCCGTAGAGCGAGCACAGGCGCTCGAACTCCGAGACCGCGTACCGCCATTCGGCCTGCTCGGCAGGAAGGATGTCGTGGGTACCCCGCGGGGCCTCAAACTTCACGCCTGGCCCTCCTGGCCGGCTCGGCGCGATCGGGGCGGAGCCCCGCTCCGCCGAGCCTGACGCTGCTGACGGCAGGATTCTGCGCGAGCGTCGCCTATCCGTACTCTCCGTACTGTCCTGCGCGACGCTCGCTTGCCTCCTTTGCCAGCAACGTCCAAGAATGGCCAGGTCAAGCGCGCAGCTCCGCGAGGAAGGGATTCCGCTCGAGCTCGGCGCCGAGCGTCGTCGGCGGGCCGTGGCCGGAGTAGACGACCGTCTCCGGCGGATAGCGGTCGATGAGCGACGTGATCGAGGCAAGAAGGGTGTCCCAGTCCCCTGCCGGCAGGTCGGTGCGACCCACTGAGCCTGCGAAGAGCACGTCGCCCGAGAGCAGGCTGCCCTCCGTGTAGAAGGCGAGATGGCCCGGCGAATGGCCGGGGACGTGCGACACCTCGAAGGAGACGCCCGCCACGTCGACCGTCTCTCCACCTGCCAGCAAGACGTCCGGCTCCCACCCGCGAAGCGTCACTCCGAGGCCGGAGAAGAAATCTGACGGTCGTTGCAGCACGGTGAGCTCGAGCTCGGGCGCATAGACCGGCGTACCGGTGCCCTCGGCCAGGTCAGCCAGACCGAGAATGTGATCCCAGTGCGAATGGGTAACGAGGATCGCGGCGCACGTCGTGCCGAGCTGCGCGAGCTCGAGCCGGATGCTCGCCGCGTCTCCACTCGGGTCGACGACCGCGGCCTCGGCCGCTCCCCGGTCGGCGCGCACGACATAGCAGTTCGTGCCAATCGGGCCCAGCTCGTAACGGTCGACGACGACAGGCATCGATCGTGAGTCTACGGCCCGGCTACTTGGTCTTCGGCGGCGTGTCGCGACGCTTCGCCATCCGCTTCTCGTACGAGCGATACGCCATCGAGTCGACGAGGTACATGAACGGCACGAGCAGGACGATGAGCACGACCGCCTGTGCGACGACGGCCACCGTCGAGGCGTCCTTCGGCCTGACGAGGTAGAGAAAGATGACGATGAAGGGCGCGAAGATCGAGCCGCGGCGGATCACCTTGTTCCAGGACGGCGGCTCGACCACCCGGCCGCCGCGGCCGGTACCGCCGCTGGCTGTCTTGCGCTCCTCCGGCCTGGTCGACTTCGCCTTCGCGTCGGGCTCGTCGACCTCGACCTCCTCCCCTTGCTCGTCGACGTAGACCGTTTCGTACTCGTGGCGGCGCTCCTTCTCGCGTCGCCGGCGCTGCTTCTTCGTTGCCATCTCCTCTAGCCTAGCGCGCCCCCTCGCCGCTAACCATCACTCCACGGGAGGCCCGCATCCGGGATCCGGCTACGTTCCCATTTCGGAAAGCGCGCGTAGGCTTCGCGTGGCAACGCGGTCTCTTCCTCGACGCTGGCGCCATGTCGGCTCGCGATATCCGCAACTGGATAGCGGATGCCGTCGTCGTTCGCCCGGGAGCCGACCATCAGGACCACGCAAGGCCCCGAGCCAGTGCCGACGAAGACATGCTCCGTCCAGGCGGGACAGTGCACGAAATCCCAGGCCCTGAGCGGCCGCTCCTCTCCCTCGATCAACAGCAGGCATTCGCCGGACAGGACGAGAAAGTCCTCCTGGGTCGACTCCCCGTGGTACATGCAGTTCGGCTGGCCTGGCCAGACCACGTGGAGATTGACGCCGACCTCGGAAAAGCGCCTGTCCGCGTCGTTTGCCTCGAATGGACACGAAGCTCCGAACGTGTCGTTTCGCCACCAGCATGTGTCTCGAGCGTTGACGACGAACCAACCCTGGCCCTCGGGCTCGAGGCCGCCGTCGGTCTCTGTGAGCGTCGCTTCGTCGATCACTGCCTCCCCTTTCTCGGGTCTTGGGCGACCGTCACGGCTTGCCGTCGGTCTTCGACCGCAGCCGCTCACGCCAGCGCCACCAGCTGAACGCCGTGGACGCGACGAAGACGGCGACTGCCGCGATTACACCACGGACAAGGCTTCCGCCCGTGGCGACGACGATGGCGACGAGGATCCCGGCCATGACGCCGTAGGCGATCACACTGTCTCGATAAGGATGCTTCGGCAGCGGTCGCTTGGACTCGTTCCAATGCACCTTCTTCATCCGGCCCCTCCGATCTCGACAGTCGCCACGAGCGGCCCACCGCGAATAGCCTCGAGTCGATCCGTCCCGGCACCGTCCCTAACCCCCACCCACCCTTGGGGAAGTACAAAGGTTGCCGGTTGACGACGCATCTGGGTGTGCCGACTCGGTGTCAAATCACGGCTCCAGAAGACGGAGCTCGAGCACGCGCGATTCGTCGAACGCGTCGAGGTCGAGCACCCACCCGGCGGCCGCGGCAGCAACTGCGGCGGGAAGCAAGCCGACGAGCTCCGAACCCGAGGTCTCGACGCCGCGGGCGGCCGCCTCGGTCCGGATCCTCTCGACCAGCTCGTGCAACGCAACACGGTCGGGCTCCTCGATGTTCATGCTCACCTGGACGACGCCCCTGCTCGGCAGTGCGAGGCCGAGGGCACGCACACCCGGAAAGCCCCCACCGGCCTCCCGCACGACGGCCGCGATCGCCCGAGCCACCTCGAGGTCATCGGTCGCGAGGTCGACGTTGAACGCGATCAGAGGCCGCCGGACGCCGACGAGAACCCCACCTGCCGCGGGATCGACCCGGTCCGGCCCGAAGGCGGGTGCGACCTCGCCTGAGTCGATCCGCTCCTGGAGGCTGCCCGGCCCGCCTCGACGGAAGAAGGCCGGACCGCGACCCGGCGCCAGCTCGCCGTAGAGGAAGACCGGCAGAGCGAGCTCGTCGCCGACTCGCCTCGCCAGCTCGAGCGCGGCCTCTTTCGCCCGGCTGAGATCCTCGGGCCGCACGGCAACGATCGGAACGACGTCGGCCACGCCGATCCGCGGGTGGACCCCCTCGTGGGTGCGCAGGTCGATCCGCTCTCGCGCGCACGCGATCCCCGCGAGCAGCGCCTCGACGAGCGACGCCGCATCTCCGGCGAGCGTGAAGACCGAGCGATTGTGATCCGGATCGGAGTGGACGTCGAGCAGGCGCGCATGCCGGGAAAGCGTCTCGCCGATCGCGTCGATCGTTGCTCGCTCCCGCCCCTCGGCGAAGTTCGGGACGGCTTCGAGCGGAAAGGCCACGGGCGTACTCTAGGAGCCGTGAGGGAGTACTACGACCGCCGAGCGCCCGAGTACGACGATTGGTACCGCGGCGTGTTCTACGGGGAGGCGGACGCACTCTCTTTCCGCGCGGAGCTCACGGAGCTCGAGCGGGTGCTTTCAGGCCTGCCGCCGGTTCGCACGCTGGACGTCGCCTGCGGCACGGGGTTCCTGACCCGGCACCTCCGTGGGGAGATCGTCGGGCTCGACCAGAGCGAACGCATGCTCGACGTCGCGCGTGAGCAGGCCGCGAACGAGATCTACGTCGTCGGAGACGCTTTCGCCCTGCCCTTCCCCGACGGATCCTTCGAGCGCATCTTCACCGGTCATTTCTACGGACATCTCGAAGAGTCCGATCGGCTCGACTTCCTTGGCGAGGCCCGACGCGTGGCGCGACAACTCGTCGTCGCCGACGCGGCAAGGCGCCCCGACCACGAGCCCGAGGAGTGGCAACAGCGCGTGACCAGCGACGGCTCGAGCTGGCCGGTCTTCAAGCGGTTCTTCCGGCCCGAGCAGCTCGCCGCGGAGCTCGGCGGCGGTGAGATCCTCTTCGACGGCCGCTGGTTCGTCGTCGCCGTCTCGTGACGTACAGGTCGCTCGCGTCGCTTCAGCGAGCGAACCGCGCCTGCCGGGCCTGCAGCGACGCCGGGTTCCACCTCGAGTCTCGACCCGTGGTCGAAGGACGGGTCGGGCAGCGCGCGTACCTCCTCGGCCAGTCGCCCGGGGTGGTCGAGGCCGGTGAGCGCCGACCCTGGCGGGGTCGGGCCGGCCGGACGCTCAGAGAGTGGCTCGGCCTGGACGAAGAGGTGTTCTACGAGATGTTCTACTGCGCTGCCGTGACTCGTTGTTACCCGGGCAAGGCCGCCTCGGGCCGCGGCGACCGTACACCGACGCCGGTCGAACGGCGCCTCTGCTCGGTGTGGCGTGAGCACGAGCTGCGGATTCTCGAACCCGACCTCGTCGTCACGATCGGCGGTCTGGCAGCGCGCGAGCTCCTCGGCATTCCGATCCTCGGGCGCGCCGTCGGCAACCGGTTCGAGCTCGGCCGCGCGACGGCGATTCCTCTTCCCCACCCCTCCGGCGCGAGCAGCTGGCTGAACGACACCGCCAACCGGACGCTCCTCGGTCGGGCCGTCGACCTCGTGCGAGCAGAGCTCGCGAGGCTCTAGTCTCTGATCGATGCTGAGGCTGATCGAGTTCCCTGCGGACGACCTCGACCGCGCGAAGCGCTTCTGGGAGGGAGTGCTCCGCGCCGACCTCGGTTCTCGACGGGAGGGCGAGGGAAGCGGCGTGCAGACGCACAGCGGCGGTGCGGATCTCGGGGTACACCCCCGTGGCACCGGGCCCGGCGACCGTGTCTCGCTTCCCTACTTCGACGTCGACGACCTCGAAGGGGCGCTCGAGCGGGTCGTCGAGCTGGGTGGCGAGGTGATCCATCCGGGCGAGCGGTGGGCGATCTGTCGGGACTCCGAGGGGAGCCCGTTCGGGCTCGCTCTCGGCCAGCCGCAGACCCGCGGCTAGATTTCGAAGGGTGGCTGAGCCTCAGCGGCATCGCACGATCTTCCGTCGGCTGCTCGGCTTCCTGAAGCCCTACCGCGGCTCGCTGATCGTCTCCTGCGTACTTGCCGTCTGCTCGCAAGCGGCAGCGATCGGCATCACCTTCCTGATCAAGGACGTGATCAACGGGCCGATCGAGAACGGCGACACCGAGGAGCTGTGGCTCCTCGTCGGCCTGGTTGTAGTCGTCGGCGCGTTCAAGGCGGCCGTGCTCGTCGGCCGGCGCTTCATCGCCGGGCGGCAGGCGCTCGGCGTCGAGTTCGACATGCGGAACGCGCTCTACGCCAAGCTTTCGAGACTCTCCTTCGGTTACTTCGATCGCCACCAGACGGGCCAGCTGATGTCGCGTGCGACCGTCGACCTGCAGGCGGTCCGCTTCTTCCTCGGCTACGGGCTGATCTTCTTCTTCCAGCACATCGTGACGGTGGTCGCTGTCGTCATCGTCCTGCTCGTCGTCGACTGGCGGCTCGCACTCGCTGCCCTCTGGATCACCCCTCTCCTGATCGGCCTCGCATACCGCTATAGCCACGTCTCTCACCCGGTACTGCGAGACGTCCAGCAGAGGATGGCGGATGTCGCGACCGTCGCCGAGGAGAGCGTCGTCGGCGTCCATGTCGTCAAGTCGTTCGCACAGGAGCCGGCCGAGGCGGCGAAGTTCGCCAGGGCATCCGAGAGCGTATTCCTGCGGAGCATGGACGCGAACCGTCAGCGCGCTCTCTACGTGCCGATGCTCTCGTTCCTGCCGCTGCTCGCGCAGGCAGCAGTACTGCTGGCCGGCGGCACGATGGTCGTCCACGGCTCGCTTTCGCTCGGCAGCTTCATCCAGTTCAACGTGCTCGTGCTGATGCTGGTGATGCCGCTCCGCATGCTCGGCATGTGGATCGGCCAGGCGCAAAGAGCCACGGCCTCCGGGGAACGGATCTTCCAGGTCCTCGACGAGCCCGAGGAGATCGGAGACTCTTCCGATGCCGTCGAGCTACCCAGCGGGCGCGGGGAGATCCGCTTCGAAGGCGTCTCCTTCGGCTACGCCGCCGACCGGCCCGTTCTGCACGACATCGAGCTCCAGCTGGCGCCCGGATCGACGGTTGCCCTGATCGGCCACACGGGCTCCGGCAAGACGACGCTCGCCTCCCTCGTTCTTCGTTTCTACGACGTCGACGAGGGACGCGTGCTTGTCGACAGCGTCGACGTCCGCGATGTCACGCTCGCCTCGCTGCGGCGCTCGATCGGCGTCATCGCCCAGGATCCCTTCCTGTTCTCGGCAACCGTGAGGGAGAACATCGCGTTCGGCGTGCCGGGAGCAACGGATGCAGAGGTCGAGGCCGCCGCGCAGGCAGCCCAGGCCCACGAGTTCGTCGAGCGTCTGCCAAACGGCTACGACACCGTCATCGGCGAGCGGGGCATCACGCTCTCGGGCGGGCAGCGGCAGCGGCTAGCAATCGCCCGCGCCCTCGTGATCGACCCGCGGATCTTGATCCTCGACGACGCAACTGCCGCCGTCGACGCGACAACGGAGGCCCGTATCCGGCTCGGCCTGCGCGAGGCGATGAAGGGAAGAACGACGATCATCATCGCCCACCGACTGTCGACGATCGCGCTCGCCGACGAGATCGTCGTCCTCGATACGGGACGCATCGCAGCGCGTGGAGCACACGACGATCTGATCGAGTCGAGCCTGGTGTACCGCGAGATCTACGAGCACGGCCTGCTCGAGGCCGAGTTCGCCGCCCGGGTGGAGGCGACCGCCTGATGCGGGTCTGGCAGCCCGGCACCCATCTGAGCATGGAGCGGGGCGCGCAGGTGTCCGACTGGTCCTGGCGGCGGACACGGAAGCGCCTCGGGACGCTCGCGCGGCTCACCAGCCGCTACAAGGCGCGCACGGGGCTCGCCGTCGCGTCGCTCCTGGCCGCGACGCTCACGGGGCTCGCTCCTCCGTATCTCGCGAAGCTCGCCGTCGACCGAGGTGTCTCGCAGAAGAACCTGACGGCGCTCGCCTGGGTCGTCGGGCTGTTTCTCGCCGCGGCCCTCGCCAACTGGGGGACGACCGCAGCCCAGACGTACTTCACGGGCTGGACCGGCGAGCGAATCCTCGCCGACCTGCGTTCGAAGCTCTTCGAACACCTGCAGCGCCTCTCGCTCGGCTTCTACGAGCGAAACCGCGCAGGCGTCATCATCAGCCGGCTGACGAACGACGTCGAGGCGCTCGACCAGCTCGTCACGGACGGTGTGTCGAGCCTCGTGCAGAACACGCTGATGCTCGTCGGCTCGGCCGTGATCCTGTTCCTCCTCGACTGGCGGCTGGCACTTGCCACGCTAACGGTCTTCCCGGCGATGACGGTCGCCACCGCGATCTTCCGCACCCGCTCCGCGCGTGCATACCGGGCCGTCCGCGAGCGCCTCGCGAACGTCACTGCGACACTCGCAGAGGACATCGCCGGCATACGGGTCGTCCAGGCGTACGCCCGCGAGCAGCTCAACTATCGTCGCTTCCAGGAGGTGAACGGGAGCTACCGCGACGCGAACTATCTCACGGTCGTCCTCAACGGCCTCTACTTCCCGTTCGTGGACTTCCTGTCGACGATTGCAACGGCTGTCGTGCTCGGCTACGGCGGGTATCTCGTCTCGGGCGGAAGCGTCACCGTCGGCACGCTGTTCGCGTTCATCGGCTACCTCTCGAACTTCTTCGACCCCGTGCAGCAGCTGTCGCAGCTCTACAACACGTTCCTCTCGGCGACAGCGGCACTCGACAAGATCATGGACGTCCTCGACCAGCATCCCGAAGTGCGGGACCAGCACGGAGCGAAACCGCTCGATCGTGTGCATGGCGATGTCCGCTTCGAGTCTGTGCGCTTCGCCTACGGTACCGGGACCCGAGGTGCTGCACGGCCTCGATCTCGACGTTCCCGCGGGCACGACGGTCGCACTGGTCGGTCACACGGGCGCCGGCAAGTCGACGATCGGGAAGCTGCTTGCCCGTTTCTACGATCCGACGGACGGCCGGCTGACGATCGACGGCGTCGACCTCCGCGACGTGACCCAGTCGTCCCTGAGGAGCCAGCTCGGGATCGTGCCGCAGGAGGGATTCCTGTTCGCCGGCACCGTGCACGACAACATCGCCTTCGGCCGCCCGGGCGCGAGCCGTGAGGACGTTGCCGCCGCAGCACGTACGGTCGGCGCCCACGAGTTCGTCGCAGAGCTCGAGGATGGGTACGACACGGAGCTCGGCGAGCGTGGAACACGCCTCTCGCTCGGTCAGCGCCAGCTGATCGCGTTCGCCCGTGCGCTCCTCGCCGATCCACGCATCCTCATCCTCGACGAGGCGACATCGTCCGTGGACATCGGCACCGAGCGGAAGATCGAGCGGGCGCTCAGACGGTTGCTCTCCGACCGCACCGCCTTCATCATCGCCCACCGCCTCTCGACCATCCGCGGTGCCGACCTGATCGTCGTGCTCGAGCACGGGCAGATCGTCGAGCAAGGCTCGCACGCGGAGCTGATCGAGCTCGGCGGCCGCTACACGTCGCTCTACGGTGACTGGGCCGAGGTCGCAGCCTGATGCTGGCGTCACCCCGCCTCACGCAAAGGCAGGAGTACCCTTCAGCGCATGACCGCTGAGCCGACGCAGGAGCCGACGCACGAGGAGCTGATCGAAGAACCCGCCGAGACGGTCGAGGTCGAGCGCGAGACCCGTATGACCCCCGCCGAGGCGACGGCCCGCATGCGGATTCGCGTGCCGACGCGCGGAAACCGCAAGCTGCGCGCCCTGATCGACCGCGTGAACGAGGACGATCAGCTGAAAGCCTGGTGGCACGTCTCGAACGTGAACGCGATCGCTCGCCTCGGCATCAACGACCACTCCTGGGTTCACATCCAGATCGTCACGAACATCGCGCTCAAGCTCCTCCGTCAGCTGACGAAGCATGGTGTCGAGCCGTCGCTCGTCCGGGACTACGGCATGGAAGTGGAGGACGCCGAGGTGGCCGTGGTGCTCGGCGCGCTCCTCCACGACATCGGCATGGCCATCCACCGCGACGGGCACGAGGACTTCAGCCTCTTCCTCGCCGATCGGAAAGCCCGCGAGCTGCTCGACGGGCTGTACGAGGACCCGAACCTGACGGTCCTCGTCTCGGAAGCCCTCCACGAGATCACGAGTCATCGCGCCGCCGGCAGGCCGCTCACGCTCGAGGCGGGCGTCCTCCGCGTCGCTGACGCGCTCGACATGGCAAAGGGCCGGTCGCGGATTCCGTTCGAGCGCGGCAGCGTGTCGATCCACGCGCTCTCGGCGGCCGCGATCGACGCCGTGAAGATCACGGACGGCGAGACCCGCCCGATCCTGATCGAGATCCTGATGACGAACTCGTCAGGCGTCTTCCAGGTCGACGGCCTGCTCAAGGAGAAGCTCAAAGGCTCAGGGTTGGAGCCGTATGTCGAGGTCGTCGCGCACATCGACACCGAGGCCGAGAAGAGCCTCGTCCCGATCTACCGACTCGAGACATAGATACGAATGACGTCGTCAATGGAAAGCACGGAGAGCCACCTCGACCGCAGCATGGTCTCGCCACGGCTTCGCGAGATGACCGTGGTCGACCTCGACGTGCACATCTGCGAGACGCCGGGAGCACTGGCGCCCCACTGTGCACAGCCGTGGAGAACGGCCCTCGAGTACCTCACGACCCAGCCTCTCGACTACCACGGGATAGGCGGCTTCGCTCCCTGCTTCGACCCCTGGCCGAGCTTCCCGCCCGACACCACGCGGAGGATGACGGCCGATACCGCCGCGCAGATCCGGGGGGACATGGACGACCTGGGCATCGACATCGCCGTGCTGCTGCCGGAGTACCTCCTCTTCCACGCCGCGCTCCGGCAGGCCGACTACGCCGTGGAAGTCGCGCGCGCGTACAACCGGTGGCTCGTCGACGAGTGGCTCGTCGACGACAACGGGCTCAAGGGAGCCATCCTCGCGCCGCACCACGACCCCGTGGCCGCGGCGGCTGAGATCAGGCGCTATGCCGACCACCGAAACGTCTCGGCCGTGTACCTCCCCACCGCGTGCGTCGAGCCCCTCTACGGAGACCGGCGGTACGACCCCATGTACGACGCCGCGCAGGAAGCCGGACTGCCGGTCGTCCTCCATTCGGCGCTCAACGTCCACCCAGCGTTCCCCTTCAACCTCCACGGGTACGAGACAGCGTTCGCGGCGCATGCCATCTCGCATCCGTTTTCGATGATGGCGAACCTGGCCAGCCTCATGGAGACCGGGGTGCCCGTACGCTTCCCGTCCCTGAAGTTCGCCTTCACGGAGGGCGGCATCACATGGGTGCCCTTCTTCATGCTCAGGCTCGATCGCGAGTACGTCTCAGCGCGCAAGGACGTGCCGTTCCTGACCGACAAGCCGAGCACGTACATCAGGCGGAGCATGTTCTTCGCGACGCAGCCGCTCGAGGAGCCGGATCGCATTGCGGACCTCGCCCAGTTCATCTCGCTGATGGAGGGCGAGGACATCGTCGTGTTCGCCTCCGACTGGCCGCACCTGGACTTCGACCACCCGATGAGGGCCATGCAGATCCCGGTTCCCGACGATCAGCTTGCGAAGATCATGGGCGGCAACGGGATGCGGCTGCTCGGCCTCGAGGTGCCGGTGTCCTGAGCGAGCAGTACACCAGCATCTCGCTCGTCGACATCCCCGAGGGAACGCACCGAGTCGTCGACGTGGGCGGGCGCGAGGTCGGACTCTTCAACGTTCGCGGTCGCTTCTACGCGCTGCCGAACGTCTGCGTCCACCAGAACGGCCCGCTCTGTCGTGGAGCCGTCTCAGGGACGGTGGTCGCGAGCAGCGACACCGGCTGGAAGCCGACATGGTCGCACGACGGTGAAATCGTCACCTGCCCGTGGCACATGCTCGAGTACAACGTCACGACCGGTCAATGCGTGCACTACCCGGACCGGCGTCTGCCCAACTATCACGTCGAGGTGGAGGGCGACCACGTCAGGGTCTACGCGAGACGCCGGAAACGGTCAGATTGACCCGGCTCGAGGGTTGAGCAACCACAGGAGGCTAGAATGCGGTCGCCCTGCGGGGTCGTCTAATGGTAGGACGCCTGGCTCTGGACCAGGTAGTCAAGGTTCGAATCCTTGCCCCGCAGCCTCGGAAGAAGCCCCGCTCAGGCGGGGTTTTGTCGTTCAGGAGACGCCGGAGCCCGACGTCGCCGGCCGAGTGCTCGCTCTCCGGCGATCCGCGCGATCATCCTTCTGCGGACGAGCTCGACCCGCAGCTGGCGACGAAGCGGCACGTGCTCGGGCCAGAAGCTGACGCTGTTCGCCGGTGCCACACCCACGAGCTCGCGCATCCACGCGTCGTCCGGCTCGTAGCCCAGCCGGATCAGATCCTCTGCCAGCGGACCGTGAAGCTCCATCTGCGCCAGGAGCCGCGGCTTATGTCTGCGCCAGGCGCCGATGCTGCCCGCGTCGAGGGGCCGCACACCGTGCAGCGCCTCCTCCGCCTGCGGTGAGGGCCGCGAGGAGCTGTGGAAGTCCCGGAACGAGCGCGTGGGCGTGAGGAACGGCATCCGCTCGACGATCGATGCCTGCGCCTCCTCTGGCCGCAGAACGAGCTGCTCGTGGCGCACGCGGACGAGGCGCGGGTGGTTGCCAATGGCGTTGGCGGCACGCTGGTAGCGGCGCCACATGACGAGGTTCGTCCAGTAGCGGTCGGGATCCCTCCGATGACGGCTGACGACGGCGTCGCGCGGGTCGCGCTCGAGCCAGACGAAGTAGAGCTCGGGCTCCAGCTTCAGCAGGGCTTTCGCGACGAAGGCATCCTGCGGATTCTTCGCACAGTAGACGCGGTATCGCCCTTTCCCCCGACCCGCGCCGGGGCAAGTCACAGTCAAGCGGCCTGAGCGCCAGGATGCAAGCCTTTTGCGCTTCTTAGACGCGCGGGAGAGCCACCCCGCCCGAGGCCGCCCGCAGACCGACAAGCCGGGCGGAGGCGACCGACTCCGCGGCCTCGCGGCTCGACGGATCGTTGCCGACGCTCGCGAGGAAGTCGTCGCGTTCCAGCGCATACAGCGAAACCTGTGTCTTCGCCACCACCGTCGCCGTCCTGGGAACGTCGTGAAGGAGCGCGATCTCGCCCACATGATCGCCAGGACCGAGCGTGTTCACATACGCGCCCTTCGACGTCACGTCGACCTGGCCATCCGCGATCAGGTAGAAGCGGTCGCCGTGATCGCCCTCCCGGATGATCTCGCCACCGCGCTCGACCTCGAGCGGAATCAGCCGAGCAGCAAGACCCTCGAGCGATGAACCCGGGAGCGGCGCGAAGATCGGCGTGCGGCGCAGCAGCTCGAGCCGGTCGGCCGCCGGTGCGACTGCCATCGCGTCGATCTGCACAACACGCTTCCCGAACAGAATCAGGAGGACAGGCATGAAGCACGCGGTGACGACCAGCGTGCCTCGGATTCCGAAGCTGCTGATCAGAGCAGGCGCAATCGCAGCACCGATCGCGATCGTGCTCACGAACACGAGGTTGAGCACGCCGAAGACGCGCGCCAGGATCTCGTCGGGGACGGCACGCTGGATGAGCGTGAAACCCGATACGTCGACGAGCGTATTCCCGACTCCGAGCAGCGCCAGGCACACGATGCCGATCCAGGGTCTGGGAACACCCGCAAGCAGCGCCACAGGGGGACCCAGCAACAGCGCGCCGCCCACAAAGGGAAGACTGAGCCGCCGAACGCCCACCATCGCCGCGGCGATCATCGCTCCGACGATCGCCCCGATCCCGAAGCCTGCGTTCAGATAGCCGACTCCCTCCTCGCCCATGTGGAGAAAGCTGATCGCGAGGGACACGGTGATCACTTCGAACGCTCCCATCACGACGGTGGTCGAACCGAGCAGCAGGACGAGCAGCAGAAGCCGTCGGTCCTCTCCGAGCGCCCGGAAGCCGGCGGTGATCTCGGAAAAGAACCCCGATACGGCCCCACTCCCCTCCGGCTCCGCCTCGGCTTCGGCGCCCTCCGGTTCCTCCTCCGGGACATGGATGCGGCTGATGAAGAACGCCGACCAGAGGATCGTCACTCCGGTGATGACGAACACCGACGGAATGCTCGCCCAGGCGAGCATGATGCCCGCAATGGCCGGACCGACGAAGAAGCCGACGCTCTCGATCGTGCTGCTCGCGACATTGGCCGCGGTCAGCTCCGCCGGGGTCGTCGCCAGCGAGGCGGTAATCGCCCGCTGGGCCGGTTCGAAGGCCTGGCTGACGACGGAGATGAGCGCAGCCAACGCGTAGACCGGTGCCACCGGCGAGTCGAGCCAGACGGCAGCCGCGGCGGCCGCCATCAGGACGACGCGAACGAGATCGGCGCCGAGCATCACGCGTTCGCGCGGGAAGCGGTCGCCGAGCATCGAGGCGAACGGCGCGGCGAACGCGGAGGGGATCATTCTGATTACCCAGAGCAGACCGACCGCCTTCGCGCCGCCGGCGTTGTACGCATACACCGAAACCGCCGTCGCGTATGCCCAGTGACCGATCTCGGAGGCAGCGGCCGCAAGTTCGAGCCTGCGAAGATTCGGGTTCCGGAAGACCGCGTTGAACGCCGCCCCCGATTCCCTCAGCTGGCTTCGCAGAGCCTCCACCGCCGTGCGAGCATCACGTGCTCGCTTGCGGATTGCAAGCGCTTGTGGGAAGATTTCTGCCCAGAGCGGCGTCCAGTGAGTTAGAGAGTCTTGAGCTGAGATTGAGCTTGCCTGGCGAAAGGAGGGCGAAGACCATGAGAAGGGGCAAGTAGTAGTCCTTCCGGATTAGGCAAAGATTTTGGAGAACGGGCGGCGATGCCGCCCGTTTTTCGTGTCGGGGGCGTTTTCAGTCAGGCGCTTGTTTCCAAGGCGGTCTCGCCCGGCAGAAAGGCCCCGTTCAGCGTCGGATCCCAGAAGCTCAACCGCGCTGGCGCTCTCGACGGGCTAGCCGTCGATGAAATGCCTGCGAAGCGCGTCGACCAGCCTCGGCTCGGGCTCATACCCGGCCTTGGCGACGGCAGCTTCGAGGTTGGCGATGAGTGCCGGGCGGAATGCCGCATCGGCCTCCGCCCGGGCGACGATCTCGTCGATGGAGCGGTAGAGCACCGGGATCTCCTGCGCGGCCCGCACCCACCCCTCTGGGGCCGGCTCGAGCAGGCCGATCGACCGGCCGATCCGCTCCTCGTCGTAGAGATAAGTCATCGTCATCGCTTCCTACTAGACCGGCTCGACGGCTCATTTCTTCCCTCGAGCTGCTCGCGGAGCTTGGCGAGGCAGCGCGAGATCCTGCTGGCGATCGTCCCCGGAGGCAGATTCAGCTCCTCACCGATCGTCCGGTAGCTCTCGTCGCGCGCGAAGAAGCGGTCGAGCATCTCGTTGCACGGCTCACCGAGCTGGACGAGCGCTTGACGGACCGCGAAGGCCTCGTCGAGTTCGTCTTCGACCCAGCCGGCAACCTCGTCGTCGATCTCGTCCGCGGGCTGTTCGCGTCCTGCGGTCGAGAGCCGGTCGAGGCAAACGCGCCGCGTGAGCTGGGCGATCCACGGCCGTATCGCCGCGTCGTCTCGCAGCGAATCGAGCCTGGAGTAGATACGCATGAACACATCCTGGAAGACGTCCTCGGCGTCGTGCTCGTCGAAGCGAAAGCCCCGAGTGCAGATCGCATAGACGTAGCGAGAGAACCGCTCGACGAGCTCGTTCCAGGCCGCAGCCTCCCCCTCGCGGCAGCGACGGACGAGCTCGGCGTCGCTCAGCGTCGACGTCATGACCCGGCCGCGAGCGCGTCGACCATGGCCTGTTCGGCCCTTCGCTCCGCGAAAGCTGCGCGGCTCGAGCGATCGTCGCCGTCGCGGATGGTGAGATTGGAGGCGACGAGGTGGGATGAGATCCGCGTGCCCGAGTGTGCAAGCACCGCGGCCGAGGCTGCGTCCGCCCGCAGGCTCCCCTCTCCGAACCGGGCGGCAAGCGCCGCGAGCACGGCGACATCGGCCCCGACCTCGGCGATCTCGAGCGGGAGCGCCGCCGACCTGTCGAGCAGGTCGTGGAGGTCGTCGTCCTGAGCCGCGGGGCGCTCTTCGACGACGGAGCGAAGACGCGCGAATGCCTCGTCCCAGACCACCGCGTCGTCCCTGGCAAGAGCAGGGCAACGCTCAGCAAGCTCGAGCGCCTGGGCCGCGACTCCCGCGGCGTCCGGCCACGAGTCGCGGGATGAGCGAGCAACCATGGCGACGAGCGACGCGGCCAGCCCGACGGTGAGAGCGGCGAGTGACCCGCCCCCCGGGGACGGTGTCGGCTCCGCGACCCTCTCCATCAACTCGCCGAGCCCGAGAGCAGCGTAGTCGCCGTCCACGAGCGGAGTGTACGTCGGGCGCCAGCGCCTATCGTTGAAGCATGGGGGAAGTGGTCGACGCCGCAAGGACGTTCTTCGACCAGTTGGCGGCTGTCGGATGGACGATGCTCGGCGTCGCTCTTGCGTTCCATCTCCTGCGGTTGATCGCCCGCGCGCTCGCCTGGCGGAACATCCTTGCCGCAGCGTTCCCCTCGGTTCAGGTCCCCCGGCTCCCCATCTTCGGCGCCTACGTCGCAGGCGTCGGCGTGAACTCGGTCGCGCCCGCTCGGGCCGGCGACATCGTCAAGCTCGTCCTGACGAAGCGGCGTATCGAGGGCTCGACCTACGCAACGCTCACACCGACGCTCATCGTCGAGACGCTGTTCGACATTGTCGTCGCGGGCGTCATTCTCGGCTGGGCGCTGACCCAGGACGTCCTGCCGGGCCTCGACGTTCTCCCGAGCCTTCCCGCCATCGACTGGTACTGGCCAGCGAACCATCCGCAGCCAGCGATCGCGATCGGCGTCGTCTGGGTGACGGTGACCGTCCTGCTCGTCGTCATCTGGTCGAGACGGGTCAAGGGCTTCTGGGAGCGAGTCGGCGCCGGCTTCGCGATCCTCAGGCAGCCGCGCCGGTACCTCGTCGGTGTCGTCTCGTGGCAGGCGCTCTCGTGGGTGCTGCGAGGCGCCACCGTCTACTGCTTCCTCCGCGCCTTCCACCTCCCGGCGTCCACTCACGCGACGCTGCTCGTGCTCGCCGTGCAGAGCCTCTCGACGCTGCTGCCGTTCACCCCCGGTGGCGTCGGCACCCAGCAGGGTCTGATCGTCTACGTGTTCCGCAAGCAGCCCGTGGAGAAGACCCTCCTCGTCAGCTTCAGCGTGGGCATGCAGATCGCTCTCACCGCATTCAACGTCCTGCTCGGCCTCGCCGCACTCGGCGCGATGGCGCGCACGTTCCGCTGGAAGCGCCTCGTCGAACCCGCCCGCGAGGAGCTTGAGCGGCCGGAGCCGAGCGGATAGTGTCGGCCGCCATGGCCGCGGAAGGGCAGCCGCACCCGATCCGCCTCGTCGTCTCGGACGACCTCGCGCGATCCAGGCTGACCGTGTTCTTCCGGCTCATCCTCGTCATCCCGCATCTCCTCTGGCTCGGGTTCTTCTCGACGGCGGCCTTCGTGGTCGTGATCATCAACTGGTTCGCGACGCTGTTTGCAGGACAATCGCCCGAGGGGCTGCACGACTTCCTGGCCGGGTACCTCCGCTACGCGACACACGTCTTCGCTTACCTCTTCATCGCGGCCAACCCCTACCCGAAGTTCTTCGTCGGGACCCGGCTCGAGCAGTACCCGATCGACGTCGGGATCGACCCGCGGGCGCCACAGAATCGCTGGGTGACGGGCTTTCGGCTCGTCCTCGCGCTGCCGGCGTTCCTGATTGTCATGGCGCTCAGCGGCGGCGGCTCGATCGGCGGCGCACGCAGCGGCTCACTTGGCGGCATCTCGGGGATCGCCGCCACGCTCAGCTGGTTCTCGGCGCTCGTACGCGGCCGCTCGCCCCGCGGTCTTCGCGACCTCCTCGTCTGGGCAATCGGCTACACGGCGCAGACCTATGCGTACTTCTTCCTGCTCACCGACCGCTATCCCGGAAGCGACCCTCTCCTGCTCCTCCGCCCGCTCGAGCCGCCGGAGGCGCCGGGCCGGGCGCGCCTCTTCGACGCCGACGACCTGCGGCGCTCGCGCCTGACGGTCTTCTTCCGCCTCCCCCTCGCCTTCCCGCACATCGCCTGGCTCCTCCTCTGGACGGTACTCGCGCTCGTGGCCGCGATCGCCAACTGGCTCGCGACACTCGTCGTCGGGAGGTCGCCCGCTCAACTCGCCCGCTTCCTCGGGGCCTACGTGCGCTACACGGCGCACGTCAGCGCCTTCCTCTACGTCGTGGGCAACCCGTTCCCCGGCTTCGTGGGACAGGCGGGCAGCTACCCGATCGACGTCCGGATCGAGCCGGCCGAGCGCCAGAGCCGCGTGATCACGCTCTTCCGGATCGTCCTCGTTCTGCCGGCTCTAATGATTTCGAGTGCCCTCGGTACCCTGCTCGGATTCGTGGCCGTCTTCGGCTGGTTCGTCGGCCTCGCGCTTGGACGGATGCCGTCCGGCCTGCAGCGCGCGGGCGCCTACGTCATTGGCTACAACGCCCAGGTTCACTGCTACCTGTTCATGATCACCGACCGCTATCCGCACGCGAGCCCGCTGGCTGTGCTCGAGGCCTCGTGAGAGCCGTTGTTGCGGCGGCCGCCGGGGCGGCTGCTCTCGTTTTCGCCAGCGCAGCGGGCTCGACAATCATCGTCGGCAAGGGCATCGGCGGCATCTCGCTCGGCATGGGCCAGACGGCGGTGCGCGCGAAGCTCGGCCTCCCTCACCGCGTGCTGCACCTGAAGAACGAGTTCGGCTCGTACACCGAGTTCCGCTATCCGGGCTACGTGGTCGACTTCCAGGGGAACGCGAACGTGACCGCGATCGTCACCACGCTGGCTCGGGAGCGGACGTCCCGCGGCGCAGGCGTTGGCTCGACGTGGGACGAGGTGAAGGCGAAAGTGCCGCGCGTGCAGTGTGAGGGCGCGCCGGCGATCGGCAACTGCCACGTTGGCCAGTTCCTCCCCGGCAAGGTCGTCACGGACTTCTTCTTCCGCCGCGGCGTCGTCAGCAAGGTCGTCGTCGGCTATGTCCTCGACTAGACTGTTCCAGCCGGGCGCATTCGTCTAGAGGCCTAGGACACCGCCCTCTCACGGCGGCGGCACGGGTTCGAATCCCGTATGCGCCTTTGCAAGAAACCCCGCACATCGCGGGGTTTTCTTCTTGGACCGCGGCGCCGCGCTGGTAGAGCGAATGCCGGCTTCTAGTCCGCCGGCTCGACGCGGACGAGGGCCGTCTTCATCTCCGACCGCGGGAGCGTTCCCGCAGCCACGAGGCGCACGCGCGCCGAAACGGACAACCGCGCGCGAATCGTGCGTTCGAGCTCCGACTCGACCCCCGCACGGTCATCGACGCCCTCCGCATGTTCGACCTCGACGGCAAGCGGCGGCTCGACCTTCGGTCCCGGCCGCGGCAGGACGATGCTCAGCGCGCCGGTCGTCGCCGGATGCTCGGCGACGACGTCCCGGACCGCCGACGGGAACACGTTCACGCCCAGCACGATCAGCATGTCGTCTGTCCGGCCGACGCAGCGCACGCGGGGGCCGTCCCGCCCGCACTCGCAGCCCACGCCGACGACGCGGAGGCGGTCGCGCGTCCGGAAGCGCAGCAGCGGGCAGCACTCGCGCTCGAGCGCGGTGTAGACGAGCTCGCCCTCGGCACCGTCGTCCCACGCGATCGGCTCCCCCGTCTCCGGATCGACGAGTTCGGCCAGGACCCACTCGGCCGCCACGAAATGCATGCCAGCACCGTGCTCGCACTCCGCAAACACGGCCGGCGCCATGTCGGCATTCCCGAGCCCTTCGGTCACCCTCGCGCCGCCCCAGGCGCGGGAGATGCGCTCGCGCGTCGCCGTCTCGCCCGCACCGGGCTCGCCTCCGCACATGACCTTGCGAATGCCGAGCTGCGCGGGATCGAGATCGGTGTGCGCGAGTGCGTACTCCGGGAGGTACAGGGCGTACGACGGCGTCGAGTGCAGCACCGTCGCTCCCAGCGTCACCACCGCCTGCAGCGCACGCTCCGAGGCGCCTGTCCCGATCGGCACGAACGTCGCGCCGACGCGCTCGGCCGCATCCTTGAACGGCAGTCCGCCGACGAACGTCGTCAAGCCCGCGCCATGGATCAGCACGTCGCGCGGTTCGAGCCCCTGCGTCCTCAGAACCGCCGCCGTGATCGACGTCCAGACCTCCACGTCCCGGGCGGTGAGCCCCACCCAGAGCGGTGCGCCAGTGGTGCCAGTCGAGGAGTGGACGCGCACAACCTGTTCCAGGCCGACGCACGCGTGGCGTCCTAGCGGCGGCGCCTCGGCCTGCGACGCTCGGATCTCCTCCTTGGTCGTGAACGGGAACCGCGCGAGCGACTCGAGTCCGTCAAGCGTCGACACGCCGACGCCTGCGCTCCCGAACTTGTCTCGGTAGAACGGCGACCGGGCCTCCAGGTACTGGACCTGGCGCCGCAGCTTCGCGAGCTGCATCTCGGCGACATCTTCCGGCACCCCGCGATCCTAGACAGGATCGTGAACGATCCGATCAGCTGCCCTCACGGCGGATCGGCTCAACGGCCCAGATCTGGGAGAAACCGTGCAGGAGGAGCCGCCCACGGTTGCCCGACACGGGCACGTACTCCCCGTGCGGAAACGTGAACACGACCCGACCCGTGAGGGCGTCGACGCCGACGATGCGGTGCGAGAAGCTCCCGGCGTACACGATCCCGTCGACGACGACCGCGGCCCCCGAGATGATGCCGCCCGTGCTCACCGTCCAGAGCACGCGCCCTGTCGACGCCGAGACGGCGTAGAGGATTCCCGTGAACGACCCGAAGAAGACCCGGTCGTGCCAGACGGCCGGAGACGAGTACGCGTAGCCCCCGGTCGCCACGCTCCAGAGCCTGCGCCCGTCCGTGGTGAACGCGACCAGCGAGCCGGTGTCTCGCGAGGGCACGAATGCCCGCCCACCCGCGACCGCGACAGTCCCGTAGACGGGGCTCCCGGCGGAGGTCGAGAAGCGAAGTCGTCCACGAGCCGCGCCGAGCGAGACGAAGCGCCCACAGTAGTCGCCGAAGTAGAGCGCGCCGGCCACGATCGCCATGCTCGAGGTGATCTTGCAGCCGTCCCGGTAGGTCCAGAGCAGCCGATGGTGCCTCAGGTCGAGCGCGTACACGTACCCTGCCGAGTCGCCGAAGTAGTCGATCCCGTCGACCACGACAGGTGACGACTCGATCTCGCCCGCGGCCTGCCAGCGCCACTGCTCGCGACCGTTCCAGCGCGACAGTACGTACACCCGGCCTGCCCGGCTGTGCGCGACGACGGTGTCTCCGTCAACAGCCGGTGACGATGCCTCCCGTGCGGAGCCGAGATGGAAACGCCAGCTCGTCTTGCCGTCGGCCATCGAGACGGCGAAGAGCGTCCCGTAGTAGTTCGAGACGAATGCGACGCCGTTCGATACCACAGCTGGCAACTCGACCAGCCCGTCGAGACGCCGGGTCCAGACGACCCGGAACGGCGGTCTTAGGCGGATCGCCGGATCGAACTGCGTCCGCGCGGGGCCAGCCCCGTACATCGGCCATTGCCCGTCCGGGCGGTAGATCCTGATCGTGACGTTCTCGCGCCTGGGGAACCAGAGCGTCCTGGCCTCGTACTGTGGCGCCCACGCAGTCACTCGGACGAGCCGCCGAGGCGGGGCCGCGAACAGCGTCCGCGAGCGCCGCGACGCGCCGCGGATGCCTACGATGGCGCCCGGGACCGAGCCGCCGGTGTCCCCGTCGAGGACGTGGACGGAGACGAGCTGACGCCTGGGACTCGGCCGGACGGGTTTTCGGGGTTGCGTCTGCGTCGCGGCAGTCGCCGTCCGGGCCTCGGCGGTCGAGGGCGCAGGCGAGCTCGTCTTCGTCGCCTCTCCGCACCCCGCGGCAAGAACGGCCGCTGCCACGCAAACCGCCCCGACTGCGGGTCCCCCTCCGAGCATTGCCGCAGGCTACCGAGCTGGATTCTCGCGCCGAACGACGAAGGGCGCCTGTCGGCGCCCTATCGTCACGCGCAAGTTCGACCCCGTCTAGCTCAAAAAGCTGCCGCTGAGCGTGGCAGGCGACGCGGCAGCGCACGAGACGGTCTCGGGCGCGAGGATGAGAGAGAGGCTCTGCAAGCGCACCGGGAAGCGGAATCCATGTCGCGGCGAAGATCCACTACCCCAGCACATAGCCAGCAAAGTACTCCGAGCCATGCTGAGCAGGGGTTATTTCTCGTTAAGCACGGATGAAGATCTCCAGGCTCGTCAGTCGGCTGCTTCCGGCTGCCGGCGCAGGTATCGCTCGACGAACTGCTCTCCGAGCGTGTGCGTGCCCGCGCGCTTCCTGGCCTGCTTCTTCTTGTACGAGTCGCCGGCGACGCCCTCCGGGAACATGATCAGGTTCAGGATCAGCACGACGCCTCCGAACAGGAGCAGCCAGTTGCCCGAGATCCCGAACACATCCTCGATGAAGTGCGAGAACAGGCCCTGGGTCGCGATCAGGCCTGCGAAGACGGCCCCCGAGACCATCGTGATCCCGCCGATGTAGGCGAACGCGACGAACGAGAGCGCGATCAGGATCCCGAAGCGGTCGGCGGTGACCGAGCCGAAGTTGTAGGCGTACATCCAGCCCGCCGTACCGGCGATGAACGACGAGATCGCGAACGCGATGAACTTGACGTGCGCAACGTTGACTCCCGCCGCCGCCGCCGCGCGCTCGTTCGACCGCACCGCGAGCATGCGCTGGCCGAGGTTGGTCCGCCGGAGGTTCGCCACGAACAGGCAGAGCCCGACGACGACGGCGACGAAGAGGAAGCCGAGGATCGGGCTCGGGATGTTGCCGTCGAGGCCGCGGAACGGAGACGCCGAGCCGAGGTTCAAGCCGCCAAGCATCGGCTGTTCGACCGGCGAGCCAAAGCTGCCGGCACCCCAGGTGGTGTTCTGGAACCCGAATTGCTCGATCGCGACGGCACCCGCCAGCGTCACCACCGCCAGGCTCACACCGCGGACCCGCAGCGCGGAGACGCCGACGATCATGCCGATCACCGTCGCCACGAGCGAGCCCACGAGCGGCCCCCAGGGGAAGCCGATCCCGTACTCGACGAGGAGCCGCGAGACGGCGAACCCGGAGACGCCGGCCAGCGCCACCTGCGCCAGCGACACCTGCCCGACGAAGCCGATGATGACGACCATCGACAGGCAGATCACCATCCCGATCAGGGAGAGCATCAACGCCTGCCGGTAATCGAACGGCAATACGATCAGGAGCAGCACCGCCGCCGCCGTGAAGAGCACGGTCGGACGGAGGAATCGCTCGGGTCTGGGAACCAAGGGCAACCCTTTCTCGACCAACTCGCCTCTCGTCGGCAAGCTCGCGCCGCGGAAGTACAGTCCGGCGACGATGACGACGAAATAGAGCAACGCCTGCATCCCGGGCAAGGCATTGCCGTTGTCGGTCGGGAACCAGGAGAGCGTCGAGGCGTAGACGAGCAGGGACTGTCCGACCCCGATCAAGATCCCGACGAGCCCCGCGATCCCGAACGACGTGAAGCCGGCAAACACGGCTGCCCCCAGCGCGGGAACGATCAGCAACGTCAGCGATGTCGAGTCCACCTGGAAAAGAGGCGCCGCCAGCACGCCAATCACGCCGCCGACGAGGCAGGCCAGGATGGTGTTCGCCAGCGAGAGCTGGTTGGGCGAGAGGCCGGACAGCATGCCCGCGACCTCGTTCTCGGACGCGGCCCTCGTCGCCAGCCCGAACCGCGTCCAGCGGTACGCAGCCATCAGCAGCAGGGTGATCGCGACCACGATTCCCGTCATCCAGAACCGGTTCACGGGAATCGGCACGTCGTAGACGGTCACGTACCCCGAGGGGAGGATGTCCGTAGGCGTCTTCGGCGTGGTGCCGAAGCCGAGGAGCATTGCCGACTGCAGCGTGAGCAGGATCCCGAGCGACGCGACGAGCTTCGCCAGCGGCGCCGCCGTCCGCAACGGCCTGAACACCAGCACCTCCATCAGCACGCCGATCAAGGCGCAGACGAGCAACGTCATGATGAACGCCGGCGCCGTCGGCAGGGTGAAGCCGAAGAAGTCGTCCTTCAGCGACCAGAACGAGTATCCGGCCACCATCGCGACCGCACCGATCGCAAGGTTGATGATCCCCGAGCCGCGGTAGGCGAGGACGACCCCGAGTGCGAGCCCCGCGATCAGCGCCCCGGTCCCGAGACCGAGCAGGGCGAACAGGACGATCTCTTGCATTTCTGTCCTGTAAGCCCTGCTCGCTCGGTTTCTAGAC
Organism: uncultured Actinomycetes bacterium; assembly: GCA_963736045.1. Classification (GTDB taxonomy): domain Bacteria; phylum Actinomycetota; class Thermoleophilia; order Gaiellales; family Gaiellaceae; genus PALSA-612. The sequence continues at coordinate 537,177 of CAVTNK010000004.1, forward strand.
GCCTGTCGATTGGGTTACGAGAACGGTGGCACCCAATTCTTCGGCGGAGGCACCCAGTCGCCCGCCTTCTTGAAGACGCCCTTGCCGTTGTAGCGGTAGAACTGCGTGTAGTCGTTGCAGACCGCCGGCGACTTCTTGTACTTGCCGCACTGGATCGACGGCGAGCCGAGGACCAACGGGCCCTTGAAGCGCTTCGCCTGCGCGAGGATCCCGGCGGTCGTGATCTTGTTCGGGCCGAGAGCGTTGAGCCACTTCGCGAGAGTCGTGATCTCGCCGAAGCCCACGTTCGTCCACGGGTCACCGATGTACTTCCCCTGACCCATCAGCTTCATGATCTTCTGGTACGGCGGCACCGCCGGATCGGTGGTGTCAAACGTCAGCGAACTGCCGATCGCGTAGATCCAGCTGGGGAAGTCGCCCAGCTCCGTGACCGTCGTCGGCGACAGGCAGACCGGGCTGGCGAGCACCTTGTTGTCCGGGATGTTCAGCGCCCTGACCGCCTTCTCGAACTTCCCGCACTCGAACGGGAGGATCACCGGCATCACCAGATCGGCCTTCAGCGCGCCCGCGGCAATCAGCGGCACGGTCAGGTCGGCGGTGTTGATCGGGTAGGACACCTTCTTGATCGGGATCCCGGCAGCCTCGAACGCGGTCGTCTGCCCCGCTGCCGCCGCGTCCTGGCCCCCGCCCTCGGGGAAGACGAGCGCGGCAGACTTGGTGTGCAGCACGTCTCGCGCGAACGTCGCGTACGGGGCGAGGATGAAGCGTGCGTCGCCGAACAGGATCGTGGCGTTCGGCTGGACGGAGTCGACCGGGTTCACGGCCACCCCGACGATCACCGGCTTCGTCTTGCCGATCGCCGCGTACAGCGACTCGCTGCCGACGGCAACTGCACCCGTGACGACGGCGACGATCCTCTTGTCGTTGCGGAACTTCTGGCCGCACTTCTGGCCCTCTTCCTCGGTCGAGGCGATGAAGCACTGGATGAACACGATCCGGTGTCCACCGATGCCGCTCGCGAGCGTGTTCACGAACTGGGCGCCGGCGATGACGCCGTTGTCATTGGTCTTACCGATGACGATCGGGCCACCCTCCTGGTTCACGTAGCCGACGTAGATCGGCTTGAGCCTCGGATTGGCCTTCCCGACCTTGCCGCCGGTGTAGGCGACGTAGTTGGTGACGCTGGCGCTGCTGGACGCGAGAGCGGCCGTGGTTCCGACTACGGCGACCAGCGCCAACAGGGCTGCGAAGACGAGATGTCTCCGCGCCAGCTTCCTCCCCTTGAAACCGTGCATCCTCCTCCTCCTTCTTCCTCTGTCCACTCCATTCTGGAGTCGACACTCGTGATGGTGGCTACTGCTCCGTCTCGACGGGCTTCGAGTCGAGAATCGCTGTGATGTACTCGACGGCCGTCTCGGCGTGGCCGCGAACCGCCCTCCGCGCCGCCTGCGGCGAACGGCTGGCTGCCGCTTCGACCAGCTCGCGGTGTGCTTCCTGCAGCCGCGTCGGTGCTCCCGACACGTTGTACTCGAGGATCAACAGTGCGACGTAGCGCTCTGATCCCCGCCAGAGGATCTCGAGGAGCCGCCGATCCCAGGCTCCGACTACCGGCGCGAGGAGCAACTGGTGCAGCACGCGGTGCCGAACGAAGATCTCCTCCCCGTTGTCATCCGGGTGGACGGTCAGGTGCTCCCATGCCCGCTCGACGGCAGCAATTTCCTTCTGTGTGTAGACGCGAACAGCCCGGGCGAATGCGTCGGCCTCGACCAGGGCCCGCAGATGGAAGACTTCGACCAGATCCTCCCGGCTCATCGACGCCACCCGCGCGCTCCGGCCGTGCCGCAGCTCGATCAGCCCTTCGGCCTCGACCCGCCGAAGTGCCTCCCGGACAGGGATGTGGCTGACGCCGAGCCGGTCGCTGAGCTCCGCGATCGAGACCGACGCCCCGGGCACCAGCGACCGGTCGAGGATCGACCTGCGAATCTCGTCCAGGACGAGGTCGACGAGCGAGCGGTGTGCGACCCGTCGAAGCCCGATCGGCTGCGGCCTGACCTCGGCGACGCGCTGCGGCTCGCCCACGCTACCGCCGCCCCCCAGGGGCGCCGCTTACACCGCGACGTCGTCTCGAAATATCCGCCATGGCCCCAGCTCCCGGCTCGCTACGATATATCACTCGACTCGTCGCCGTTCAACGAGCATGAACGAGCTCCGAGACGGCCTTCCCCGCCTCGCTCTCGGCTTCCGGAACGACTGAGGGCGCCTCGCGGCGCCCTCACAGTCACGCGCAAGCAATCAGACCGCTTCTAACGCACGATGCTGCCGCTGAGCGTGGCAGGCGACGCGGCAGCGCACGAGACGGTCTCGGGCGCGAGGTTGAGAGAGAGGCTCTGCAAGCGCACCAGGGAGCGGAATGGATGTCGCGGCGAAGATCCACTACCCCAGCACATGGCAACCAACGTACTCCGATCCGTGCTGAGCAAGGGTTATTTCTCGTTAAGCACGCATGAAGGCGCTACCCACGCTCCTGCCGAAGCCGCGACACCAACGGTCTCACATCAAGCGGGTTGAAGCCGATCCGCTCGGCGATCTCCTCGCTCGTCGGCTTGGCCCCCTCGCGGAAGAGGCCGCGCAGGAGCTCGCCCGTCTCGACCCGCCGCCACCAGTCCTCGCCGACCGACTCGACGAGGTACTCGCGGAGCTGGGCGCTCCGGATCCAGGCGCGCAGGTAGTCGGCGGAGTAGAAGCCTGCGTCCATGTCGGCGAGGTAGTCTCGGAGCCGGTAGCGAAGGCCCGTCGCCTCGGCCGAGCCGATCGGCGTAGCCCGTCCGGCGTGCCGCCGTCCGGCGGCGAAGCGCGACCAGAAGTCGATCTCGAAGTGGAGCTTCGCCGACGTAGCGGCGGAAGAGCAGGGCGTTCATGAAGATCGGTCGCCTCGGCGTTCTCGCGCGCCTCCTCGTCGGAGAGCCCGAAGTGGCGAGCATGCCATTCGGGCTCGTGGCTGATCTCCTCGACCAGGTACGAGTAGATCTCGGTCAGCGCGTGGTCTCGCGAGATGCGGCGGAACGTGTACGGGAAGCTCGGGTCGCAGCCTGCGTAGTGGAGGGCGTGACCGGCTTCGTGCAGGAAGGCCTGGTAGTCGTGGAGGCCGCCCTGCGCTCGTGTGATCAGGTGGACGACTCTCGGCGGGTCGGAGGCGATCACGCAGGCGCGCGGGACTTCTGCGGGCGGTCCTCGAGGTCGGTGCGGATGTTCGGGTCGGCGGCGAGATCGAAGCCGAGCTCCTTCAGCGTCGTCGAGGCAGATCTCGGTCGCCCGCTCCTTCGTGTACACGTGCTCGAGCGGCGACAGCCGGCGCATGTAGGCGGCATGAGCGGACGCCGGATGCGGCGTCCGCTCAGGGCCGAGCAGCCGCTCGAACCACCGCTCGCGCAGACCCGCGTAGCGCGTCGTCGACGAGCGCGCTCGCGTCGGCGAGCACGTTCGCGAGCTGACGCAGCGAGATGCCCTTTTCGTCCTCGTTCCGCGCGACCGGGTCCGGCTCGCCCGAGAGCTCCGCCGAGAGCGCCTCGGTCGCCTGGAGCAGGTCGCGCCGGTCGTCGTTCAGCTGCGTGGACGCCTCGAGCGAGCAGGTCTCCGAGCTCGCTCGCGGTCGGCGTAGGCCGGCAGTACCGCGAGCTGCGCCTGCGCGCTGACCGGAGCGGCATCGTCTCGCCGCGCGAACTCGACCGGTGGCCGGAGCTCGGCGTTCTCGAGCGCGTCCTCCTTCTCGACGAGCTCGGCGACGATCAGCCCCTCCTCGCACGTCTTGCGGAGCCGGTAGACGCGCTCGCGCTCGTCCGGCGTCGACCATCGCCCCCTCGGCCTCTCGAAGCGCGTCGAGCTGGTCGCGGGAGAAGAGGTCGGCGTAGCGGGCGACGATCGCGGCCTGGTCGGACGTCTCCTTCTCCCCTACCCGGACCGCGCGGGCCTCCTCCGAGCGCTCGAACAGGTACGCCTGGAGGCGGGCCTCGAACTCGTTCGGCGTGCGGACGACCACGGTCGCCATCGAGCGGTCAAATCTAACCAGCCGCGAGCATTTGTATGATCGGAGGACGGTGGGGTACGGCAGCGGGACCACCGAGCGCGAGCGCTACGCGTCGGCGCTCGCCGGGCTCTGGGAGAGCCTTCCTCGGCCACGCTCGCCCGGCTGGACGATCGCGGCGTCCGACGCGAGATCGCTCGAGCGACGCGGCGCCCGACATGCTGCCCAGGCTCCAGTACGCGCTGCACCGGGCCGGCGAGCTCGTGGCCGGGATCGACGCCTCCCGGCTCGGAGGCGAGCGCGCCCATGCCGAGCTCGCCGCCGCGCTCGAGCAGTGCGCGCGACGCGACCGGCGAGATGCGCGAGGTGCTCGAGGCCGAGGGAGCCGATGTGGCGTACCTGCTCGTGCACGAGTGGCGGGGCGCGCTCTTCGGACGTGCGGCTCGCGCGGCAGCGGCTCGCGCTCTGCCCGCAGCCGAGGAGCCGGAGCGTTCTCGTGGAGCCGGACCCCGCCTTCACGCTGGTCCTGCCGGCGTCGCTTCACCTGGCACGTGCGTACTCGGCGGCACTGGCCGCGTTCGTGGTCGGGGCGTCGCTCGGCCGTGCTCTGGCCGGTCTGGGTCCTTCCGGGCTCGCCTCACCTCGCTGGCTCGCCGGCAGCCTGGGCTCGGACCACGGCTTCAGACTAGCCGCGGCGAAGCGCGCCGCGCGAGACGCGCGAGCGTCTCCTCGCGCCCGAGCAGCTCGATGCTCTCGAAGAGGCCGGGCGAGACCTTCGAGCCGGTCACGGCGATGCGAATCGGCTGGAACGCGTCGCCGCGGCTTCAGGCCGAGCCGCTCGGCCAGTGCCCGTAGACGCCGCCTCGACCTGCTCGACGTCGAACGGCTCGACCGTCGCGAGCGCCTCGCTCGTCTCCGCGAGGATCTCGGCCGCCGCCGTCGAGCTGCGCACGGTCGGGCTCGACGCGACCGAACAGGAAGCCGGCGTAGCCGGCGAACTGCTCGAGCCGCTCGATCTTCGCCTGGACGAGCGGCGCCGCACTCGGCGCACGAGCGTCCTCGTCCCAGTCGAGCCCCTGCTCGCGCAGGTAGGCGACGAGCGCGTCGGCGTACTCCTCGCTCGGACATGGCCCGCAGGTACACGCCGTTCATCCAGTCGAGCTTCTCGTAGTCGAGCGTCGCCGGGCTCGCGCCGACCCGCTCGAGCGTGAAGCGCTCGATCAGCTCGTCGCGCGACATGATCGTGGTCCTGTCGTCGTAGCTCCAGCCGAGCAGCGCGAGGAAGTTGACGAGCGCGTCCGGGACGTAGCCCGGCGGCGCGGAACTCCTCGATCGTGACTGCGCGCCGTGCCGCTTCGAGAGCTTCTTGCCGTCCGATCCGTGGACGTCGGGCACGTGTCCGTAGACGGGGATCGACGGCTCCGAGCGCCTCAGGATCTGGATCTGCTTCGGCGTGTTCGAGATGTGGTCGTGGCCGCGGATGACGTGCGTGATCCCGTCCTCGGCGTCCTCGAACGGCGAGGCGAAGTTGTACGTCGGCCGGCCGTCCGAGCGGACGATGACGATGTCCTCGAGCTTCTCGTTCGGAAACTCGATCCGCCCGAGGATCGCGTCGTCCCAGGCGGTCACGCCCTCGTCGGGCATGCGAAAGCGGATCGCACCCTCGTCCTCGTAGGCCTTGCCCTCGGCGACGAGCCGCGGCGCGCCACCTTGACAGCGCTCCATCGCGGTCGAGCTGGAAGGTGACCGGGCCCGTCCCAGTCGAGCCCGAGCCAGCGCAGCGACTCCTGGATCTGCTCGACCGCCTCCGCGACCTCGCGGCTCGTGTCCGTGTTCTCGATCCGGAGCCGGAACTCGCCTCCCTGCGTGCCGCGCGAACAGCCAGTTGAAGAGCGCACGTCCGGACGTTGCCGATGTGCAGGAAGCCCGGTCGGGCTCGGCGCCATGCGGACGCGGACGGTCACACGGCTAGGTTATCGCCGTGCTCTTCGGCGCTCATTGCGGCGGCGGGATCAAGAAGGCTCTCGACCGGGCCGAGGAGGTCGGCGCCGAGGCGCGTGCAGCTCTTCGTCCAGAGCCCGCGTACCTGGCGCTTCCCCGAGCACGATCCCGCAGACCTCGCGCGGTTTCGCGAGCGGCGGGTCGAGGCCGGCGTTGGCGCCGTTGTCGTGCACGCGCTCTACCTCGTCAACCTTGCGAGCCCGAACGAGGACTTCTACTCCAAGAGCGTCGAGACGATGAGATCGACGGTCGACACTGCCTGCGCGATCGACGCGGCCGGCGTCGTCGTCCACGTCGGCTCGCACCAGGGCGCGGGCTTCGAGGCCGGCCTTGCGCGTGTCGTTGCCGGCCCTCGAGCAGATCCTCGAGCGCTGCTCGGACGAGACGTGGCTGCTGATGGAGAACACCGCTGGCGCCGGCGGCACGATCGGCCGCTCGGTCTCGGAGCTCGAGACGATCTTCGAGCGGCTCGACCGCCATCCGCAGCTCGGCATCTGCCTCGACTCGTGCCACCTCTATGCCTCCGGATACGACGTGACCGATCGAGCCGCGCTCGACCGGCTGCTCGACGAGGTCGACGGCTCCTTCGGCCTCGACCGGGTGCGCTGCCTCCACGTCAACGACTCGAAGACCGAGCTCGGCTCGAACCGCGACCGCCACGACAACATCGGCCAGGGGATGATGGGCGAGAAGCTCGGCGTCTTCCTCGGGCACCCGGCGCTCCAGGGGTTGCCCGCAGTGCTCGAGGTGCCGGGAGCCGACGGACACGGCCCCGACGCCGCGGACGTGCAGGCGCTCCGCGAGCTCCACGCCCGCTTCACTACGAAGTAGTGCAAGTCCAGGTGCGAAAAGGGGCAGGCCCCGAAGGGCCTGCCCCTGAACGAGCGGGGAGGGCACTCCACTCGACCCTGGCTATCCACTCGGAACGACCTGTCGCCCGTGGTTACGACGCGGGATCGCGAGCCCCACGAGGAGCCCCGCAAGCAGCAGCACGACACCCAGCATGGCGGCCGCGCCGATGCCCGCATCGCCCCAGTCGAAGCCGCCCGGCTCATAGCCCGTGACTCGCGGCTGCGTCATAGCGAGGCGCATGGAGCCCGCAAAGGCATTCGTCTCGGCACGGCTCGACTCGGCCGGAGTGGGAGAGCTGGGCGCAGTGGACACGATGCCACCCAGGTACACCGCGATCTGCTTGGTCTCTGCACGTGCTGATGCAGCAGGGGTCACTGGCAGCTTCACAGCGCCGCCCAGGTACGCGGCGAACTGCGCCGCTTCGGCTCGCCCCGACTCAGCCGGAGTCGGCTTCGGCGGCAGAATCCCACTCAGGTACGTCGCGAATTGCCTCGCCTCGGGCTTGCCGGCCAGGGCTGCAGTGGGTGCCAGCACGGCCGCCAAGGCCACGATCAAGGCGATCCACGTCAGATGGGTGATTCGAGACTTCATCTCCGATCCTTTCCTCTCCGACCGCCCGCTGCGATCGACTTGCCCGAAGGTAGGGCGACGGGGGCAGGTCGACATCGGCAGAACCGCCGAAATCGCACTGCCTATCTTTCGCTCACGCGTCCTAGGCGGAGTCGCCGACGAGACCCCGCTCGACGGCATAGCGCGTAGCGGCACTTCGGGAGCGAACGTCCAGCTTGCGGTAGATCGAGCGCAGGTGCGCGTTGACTGTGCGGAGGCTGACGACGAGCCGCTCTGCGATCTGTGCGTCGGTGAGACCATCCGCCACGAGCCGCAGCACCTCGAGCTCGCGCGCCGTCAGCCCGTCGGGCCGATCGGCAGCCGGGGCCTCGGGCGGGGGCCTCGAGCACGGACGGTGCCTGCTCGAGGGTCAGCGTGCGTCCGGCCGCCCGGGCTCTCTCGAATACGGTGTCGCCGAGCGAGGCACGCGTCTGGGCGAGGTTGCGCTCGTAGAGCGGCACGAAAGTACGCCGATCGCGTCGCGCCGGTTGCGTCGCGCACGGCGTCGGCGGCGCCGAGCAGGCGCGCGGCCGCCTCGGGCTGCCCGGTCGCTGTCGCCGTTCTGGCGAGGCCCTTCGAGCGAGATCGCGCTGACCCAGCGGTCGCCGAGCTCGACGGACAGGCTGAGGCTTTCCTCGTAGAGCGTGCGCGCTGCCGCGTGGTCGCGCTCACCGGCGAAGGCATCGCCGAGGAAGTAGGTGGCCTTCGCGATCGTCCGGCGATCGCCGAGCTCGCGGCAGATCGCAAGGCACTCCTCGAGATGCGGTCGTGCTCCCGCGGGGTCGCCCCGGCTGAGCGCAACCATCCCGCGGTGGAGGAGGCACAGGCCGATCACCCTCGACGTCCTCGAGCTCTCGAAACCCGGCCAGGCTTTCCTCGACGAGCAGTGTCGAACCGCTCGTAGTCGCCGGCGTACCAGGCCGCGAGCCCGAGACGGTTGAGGGTCCGCGCGATGCCCTGCCGGTCTCCGAGCCGTCTGAAGATCTCGAGCGCCTGTTCGAACGTCGCCTGGGCCGTCGCGTACGCCCCCGTCGTCCGTGCCACGAGGGCGAGGCCGCTGAGGGCGCTCGCCACGCCGCGCTCGTCGCCAGCCCGCCCGGGAGAGCTCCAGGCTCTCGCGGCAGAGCTCCTCGGCGCGGGCATAGTCGCCCTGGTAGTGCGCGAGCAGGCCGGCTCCGTGCAATGCGCCTTGCTCTGACGCGGTCGCAGCCGCGTCCCCGTCCATCGCAAGCGATTCCTCGAGCCAGCGGCGCCCCTCGCCGAGGTAGCCGCGGGCGAGCCAGAAAGGCCAGAGCGCGGAGGCCAGGCGCAGCGCCGTCTCGTCCGGGCCCTCTTCCAGCGAGTAGCGGAGCGCGGCGCGCAGGTTGTCGTGGTCGCTCTCCAACCGTCTCAACCAGGCCGCCTGGTCCGGCCCGGTCAGCTCCGGCGCCGCCGCCTCGACGAAGGCCAGGTAGTGGGCACGCGTGCGCTGCGGCGCGACTCGTCCTCGTCGCCGCTTTCGGCGAGCTTCTCGGCTCGCGTACTCGCGGATCGTCTCGAGCATCGCGAAGCGCTCGCCTCCCGGTGCGGACGAGGCTGTTGTCGACGAGCGACGCAAGGTGTCGAGGCCGGTCGCGCAGACCGCCTCGGCCGACCTCGAGCGTGAAGCCGCCTGCGAAGACACCGAGCCTGGCGAAGAGCCGCTGCTCGTCGGGGTCGAGCAGCCCGTAGCTCCAGTCGAATGTGTCGCGCAGTGCCCGTTGGCGAGCCGGGAGGTCGCGTGGGCCGGCTGACAGCAGCTCCAGACGCTGCTCCAGGCGTGCGCGCATCGCTTCGGGTGGAAGCAGCTTCGTCCTCGCCGCAGCCAGTTCGATCGCAAGCGGTAGTCCGTCCAGTGCAGCGCAGATCTCTGCGACGGCGAGCAGTTCGGCCTCCCCGAACTCCAGGCTGGGATTGGCGGCTCGCGCACGGTCGACGAAGAGGGCGGCAGCGGCGTCCGCGGAGAGCGGGGCGAGCACACATTCGGTCTCTCCCGAGAGGCGCAGCCGCGCCCGACTCGTGACGAGCACCTTCAGATCCGGGCAACAGCTGACGAGATCGACCAGGAAAGGGGACGCCTCCGCGACGTGCTCGAAGTTGTCGAGCACGAGCAGGAGTTGGCGGTCACGGAGGTGGCGCGCCAGCGCCGCGACCGGCTCGTCCTCTCGCTCGCCGAGGCCCAGGCTCCTGGCCACGGTCGGCACGACGAGTGTCGGGTCGGCGACGGAGGCGAGCATGACGGCGACGACGCCGTCGGCGAACTCGTCCGCGACCTCGTTCGCCAGCGCGAGAGCTACACGAGTCTTGCCGACTCCGCCCGGACCCGTGATCGTTAGCAGCCGCACCTCTTCGCCGGCGAGGAGCTCGCGCAGGGCCGCAACGTCCTGCCCACGGCCGATCAGCTTCGTCGACTGAGCCGCGATGGAGCTCATGCACTCTGGTGGAGCTCGTGCAGCCGGTTCGCCATCGCGAGGCCGAACTCGTGGTCGTTGATGTCCAGGTCGAGCTCGTGCACCTCGACGCGCGCGCGGTCGACGTGCTCGCGGAGTGAGGCAAACAGCGCCTCGTCGGCGGCCGGGTCATGGAACACCTGTCCTTCGGTCGCATAGAGCGAAAATCCACGGAGCGGCACGAAGAGCGCCGTGGGGCCGGTCGCGGCGTTCAGCTTGCGTGCGATCGTCCTCCCGAGCTCCGCACACTCCTCGGGGTTCGTCCGCATTCCGATCATCTCCGGCGAGTGCCTGTGGAAGGTCCGGCCGGAAAGCTCCTCGGGCACCGTTTCGAGCGGGCCCATGCAGACGAAGTCGAGCGCGCCGAGCGTGACAACCTGCGGGATGCCGAGCCTCCCGGCCGTCTCGAGCCGGCCCGGCGCCGCAGGGCAGATCCCGCCGACGAGCTCGTCGGCGAGCTCCGTCGTCGTCACGTCGAGGACGGCGGTGATCTTCCCCGCCTCGACCAGCTCCTCGAGAGCACGCCCACCGGTACCGGTCTGGTGGAAGACGACGACCTCGTAGCCGAGCTCCTCCAGTCTTGCGCGCGCGGAGTTCACGCAGGGCATGGTGATGCCGAACATCGACGCACCGACGAGCGGCCGGGCGTCGTCGAGAGGTGGTGTCCGTGCCCGTGCCATGGCGGCGATCGACGCGGCCGCGTTCGTGAGGATGCGGGCCGAGATGCGGTTGATGCCGGCGATATCGGTGACCGCGAACATCAGCGTCACGTCCGTGCCGCCCACGTAGGGCCGGAGATCGCGCGGCGCGACAGCCGTCACCATCAGCTTCGGCGTGCCCACGGGAAGCGCGCGCATGGCCGCCGTCGCCATGCTCGTGCCCCCGGTCCCGCCCAACGCTGCGAGCCCGTCCAGGCGACCCTCGCCGTGCAGGCGGCGAGCCACTGCTGCCGCACCGCGCCCCATCGCCTCGAGCGCCGCGGCGCGGTCCCGTGCTGCGGCGAGCTGCTCGACTACCACGCCACCCGCCTCGGCCACCTCGCGCCTGGTCACGTCCGGCTCGACCAGAGGCTCACCGAGCACGCCGGCGTCGACGAGGATCACGTCGACTCCCTGTTCGAAGAGGCGGTCGCGCAGGTACGCGTACTCGACTGCTTTCGTGTCGAGCGTCCCGACCAGGACAACGGTGGCCTCGTGCGAGCTCATGCCTTCCTGCGCCAACCCGCGATGAGTGTCCAGCCCCGTCGGGACCGTGTCAAGAACGCGAACGCCCGGAGCTCTTAGCTGTCCGGCTGCCAGGTGCAGCCGGGAAGGATCCGGCCGCGCGCGGCAACGTGCGTGAACGCGACCGGGGTGCCCGCCTTTGCGAGCCGATCGAACCACCGGCGGCGCGTCTCGAGCGCGAGCTCCTGATCGGCGTCGAACTTACCGTCCCACTCGGGATGCTCGACGTGCTCCTCGTGGTGGAGGAGATCGGCGCCGAACACGAACTCGTCACCGAAGAGGATCACGCAGTGCCCGGGGCGGTGGCCCGGCGCCGAGACCATCCTGAGCCCCGGCCGGAACTCGGCTCCGTCGGCGACAAGCTCGAGGTTCCCGGCGCTCTGATAGGCGTTGATGAGCCGCGTGCCGACGTCCCAGTCCTCGGGCTCGTCGGGGCGACGGGCCGGGAAGTCGACCGCGCTCACGATCGCGAGCGGAAACGCCGCGTGCACGTCGTCGGGCCAGGTGCCAGCGAGCGCGCCTCCGGCGTGGTCGAAGTCGAGATGGGTGAGAACGACCGCGTCGATCTCGCCGTCGCCGACACCCGCCGCCCGAAGCGCCCCCTCGAGAGCGTTCGCCCCCGGCCAGATGACGTCAGCGGGGCCGGACGCCGCGTCGACGAGCAGCGTCTCACCATGGCCGCGGAGGAGGAGCGCGTTGACGCAGATCGTCTCCGCACGATCCGGAATCACCCCGCCGGGCTCGAAGTCGAGCGACCCGACGTCGAGCAGCCAGATCTCGTACCCGACCGCATCTGGAAGTCGCTGAGCCCCGCCGCCCATAGGGTGGCGAATCTACCACCCGCAGAGCGGGCGGCCGCCGTGTGAGAATCAGGCTGACCGTGGAATACCGCACACTCGGCCGCACGGGAGTGAAGGTCAGCCCGTTCTGCCTCGGGGCGATGATGTTCGGCGCCTGGGGTAACACCGACCACGACGAGTCGATCCGGATCATCCACCGCGCGCTCGACGAGGGGATCAACTTCATCGACACCGCCGACGTGTACTCGGCCGGCGAGTCGGAGGAGATCGTCGGCAAGGCCCTGGCCGGCGGGAAGCGCGAGGAGGTCGTCCTGGCCACGAAGTTCCGCGGGAAGATGGGCGACGACCCGAACCGCCGCGGGACGTCGCGCCGCTGGATCATCCAGGAGGTCGAAAACAGCCTGCGCCGCCTCCAGACGGACTGGATCGACCTCTACCAGGCGCATCGCTTCGACGAGGACACCGATCTCGACGAGACGCTCGGAGCGCTCACCGACCTCGTCCAGGCCGGGAAGGTCAGGTACATCGGCTCGTCGGCGTTCCCCGTGTCGAGGATCGTCGAGGCGCAGTGGGTGGCCGAGCGGCGCGGCCGCGAGCGGTTCGTCTGCGAGCAGCCGCCGTACTCGATGATGGTCCGCGACATCGAGGCCGAGCTGCTCCCGGTATGCCAGCGCTACGGGATGGGCGTGATCACGTGGAGCCCGCTCGACGGCGGCTGGCTCTCGGGCCGCTACCGGGTCGGCCAGGATCCGCCCGCGAGCGCCCGCGCAGCCGTCGTCCCGGCGCGGTACGACCTGTCGAACCCGACCAACCAGCGCAAGGTCGAGCTCGCCGACGCGTTCGGCCGGCTCGCCGACGAGGCCGGGCTCAGCCTCGTGCACATGGCGATCGCGTTCGCGCTCAACCATCCTGCGGTCACGTCGGCGATCATCGGCCCGCGGACGATGGAGCACTTCGAGGAGCAGCTCGGCGCGGTGACGCTCCGGCTGGACGCCGGCCTCCTCGACCGGATCGACGAGATCGTCCCGCCCGGCACCGGCATTACCCTCCCCGACCCCGGCTGGCCGAACCCGGCCCTGGCGCCGGAGTCGCTGCGCCGCCCTGCGTAGAGATCAGCGAACGCCCGCGCTCCCGAGCCGCAGCCCCTCGCGGATGCGGGGCATCGTCTGCTCGAGGTCGGTGATCGGGAGACCATGCGTCGGCGCAACGAGCTGCACGTCGAGCTCCTCGGATTGCCCTCGAGATCGACGCTGAGCCTCTCGTCTCCTCCGAGCAGCCGGAACTCCACCTCGGCCATCCTGCCGTCGCCGACGGGCGAGCCAGCCGGTCTGTGCTCGGGACGGAAGTCGACCCAGTGGGTCGAGTTCGGCATCGGCCCGTAGAGCACCTCGACGTCGAAGCGGTCGACGATCGGCCTCACGTTCGAGACGGCGTCGAACTCCCCGATCCGCGGCGGCAACAGCAAGAGCGTCGACGACGGGGTGAGGAGCGATTCGAGCTGTTCGATCAGTGAGGCTTCGTGGACAGGGAAGCCCGACTCGATCAGGAGTGCTCGATCACCTTCGACGTAGAGGTACGAGGTCGCAGGCGCGAATCCTCGAGCGGCCGGCGCGTACGAGGTGACGCGGCCGTCGAGGAGAACCGTTGGCGAGCGCGTACAGCATGCCGGGGGCAAGCGTGACGATTTCGTTCACGGCGACCATGTCTCCATCTCCGCGTTCAAACGGGTCGCCGCCGACAAGCTCGCCCAGTGCTTCTCCGACCACATGAAGAAACAGTCGGACAGCGACGTGAAGGTCAAGAACGTCTCATGGGGCCGACTCGGCTTCCCACACTTGGGAGAGCGCTCCGCCGCCTACCAGATCGCGGTCGACCTTGAGACGCACGGCCTGACGCCAACCGCCTACTTCGACATCGTCTTCATCCAGCGCAAGCGTGCCCTCAGCGTGTTGATGTTCGCCGACATCCTCTCCCCGTTCGACGAGTCGCTGAAGGAACGGCTATCGCGCGCCGTCGTGCAGCGGACGAAGGAGTGAACGGGTAGACAGAGCCCGGGAGACCGTTGCCCCGGCGGAGGCACCCGCGGGAAGCGCGTGTGCTCGAGAAGGAGGGGGAACACGGGGGAACCATGGGTTCCTCCGTGACTAGGCGTCTTGCGTTACCTGAGCGACGACGCGGAACGTCGGCTGTCCGACCGGGAGCTCGAAGAACTCGGGGTTGACGCAGCCGAGCTCGCCCGCGCGCCGCTCGTAGCAGGTCGACACCTCCGCCTTGCACATCGGCAAGGGACGGCGCATCGCCCGCACGGCGCCGAACCCGCTGCGGGAGCGTTCGGCCAGGCCAAGCAGGTCGGCGTCGATCTCGACGGCGTAGATCTTCTGCATGCAGCCGATGTAGGTGTGGCCGAACTCCTCGAACGCGTAGACGAACGGACATGACCGCTCGAGACACGCGGCCGGGTAGACGACCTTGTCGCAATGCGCAGCGCAGCGATGGCATTCGGTCTCGTCCTGCGGGTGCAGGGGGAGGTTCTCGACCGGGGCTTGAGGCTGCTTCACGAGTGGATTGTGGGCAAAGGCTCCCGCCCCCGCAAGACTTGACAAGCGGCCGTCGGAGGCGCTATGGGCCCGGGAGAAATGCCGCGGACACCCAGCCGACAGTGCCCCGATAGGGTGAGCCCATGGCGCGCAGGATCCTCTTTTCGGGACTTGCGCTCACCCCTCTGGCAGCGCTCCTTCGCTTCGGCGTCGACGCCGACGACGTCGTCGTCTTCTGCATCTCTGCCGCAGCGCTCGTGCCGCTCGCCTGGCTGATCGGCGAGGCGACCGAGCACGCGTCCGAGCACACCGGCGCCCGGAATCGGCGGGTTCCTGAACGCCAGCTTCGGGAACGCGCCCGAGCTGATCATCGTGCTCTTCGCCGTTGCCGGCGGTCTTCCCGACGTCGTCCGCGGGTCGATTACCGGCAGCATCGTGTCGAACCTCCTGCTCGTGCTCGGGTTGGCGCTCGTCGCGCTCACCGACGAGAAGCGAGATCGACCGAACGTCGCTGATGGCGAGCCTCGGGCTCGTCGTCTGGGCGGTGATCCTCTTCCTCGTCCCATCGATCCCCGGCTGGCACGGCGATCCCAACCGCCACACGCTCGCGATCGCGACGATCCCGGTCGCGGTCATCCTGCTCGTCTTCTACGCCGGGACGACCTTCGGCAACCTCCGCCGCCACCGGCGCCGGCATCAGGCCTCCGCTCCCGACCCGTCTCCCGACCCGCACGGCTGGAGCCTGAGGGTCTCGCTGATAACGCTCGCGGTGACGACCGGGCTGACGGCCCTCGTGAGCGAGATCCTCGTCCACTCCCTCGAGGGCTTCGCACGACGCGGCTGGACTGTCCACCTTCTTCGTGAGCGCGGTGATCGTCGCGATCGTCGGCAACGCGGCCGAGCACGGTGGTGCGATCGTGATCGCCCGCCGCGGCAAGATCCGTCTGGCGAGTGAGATCGCCGTCTCCTCGGCGGCGCAGGTCGCGCTCTTCGTCGCCCCGGTGGCGGCGCTGCTCTCCTTTCTCATCCGCCCCCCGCTCACGCTCGCCTTCCGGCCGATCGAGCTCGCAACGATGGCGGGAGCCGCGATCTTCGTCTCGGCCATCGTCTGGGATGCGAAGGGAACGCGGCGCGAGGGGGTGCTCATGCTCGTCGCCTACGCGGTGGTCGTCGTCGCCTACTACCTGTCCGGCAACCGGTAAGCGCGACCCGGGCGTCGCCGCGCAGTAGGAACCGCCTATCGCGGTTCGTCGCGATCGACGTTCCAGTGCCTCGCGGCGGCGGACATCCAGCCGCTCCCGTCCTCGCGCGGGAGCAGGGCAAAGCGGCTGACCATACGCTGACCGCCCTCGTGGTCGCCGTAGAGAAGGTCGACCGTGACGGCCTCGCGCGCATCGATCGCCGCTCGCGCAGCGGCGAACTCGGCCGTGGACGGGTCGCGAAACGTGCCCTGCCAGAAGCCGACGTCGGCCACCGGGACGTAGAGATCCCTCGTGAGCCTCGTGAACGAGTCGAGCGGCGGACAGTCGGTCCCACCGAGCATGCGCCGTGGATGGAACACCCAGCCGTGCAGCACCGCGATACCCGTTCCGACGTTGCGAAGCGCGAGCGCAAGGTAGATCGTCTCGTCGCTCGCCTCGGCGGCGGCTCCCCCACCCTGCACGGCGATCCACCTCCCGTCCGCGAAGTGGATCTTCTGCGTCGGGTCGTCGAGCCGCGACGGCATCAGCACCGGCCGGAGACCGGCGAGCATGGCCCGCTCGGCAACGCGCGCGGCGCGGTTGGCGGACTTGACCGCGGCGAATGTCGCGCCGGCGAGGACGAGCGTGCCGCCTGCCGTCGCCAACGACGAGATCGTCACCCAGTCGGCCACGGCCCGAGTCTAGGCGTCTCGTTCGGCGCCGAAGACCTCCGGCTGCCTCGTGAACGGGTACGTGGCGAGGTAGAGCTTGACGACGGTTCCCTCGCCGTCGCGCACGACCTCGAGCAGCTCTCCGCGCTCCCGACCGGAGGCGACGCGGAAACGGTCGGGCCCCTCTCGCTCGAACACCGAGGGCTTCGCCCGCGGCGAAGCGCCGGCCATGGTCGCTTCGAGCCGCGCCGACCTCCACCGGAAGACGAACTGCATGCCTTCCGACCACCATGTGCCGAGGACACCATCGAGCTCGGGCGGAGGCGCGTCTTCAGCCTGCCAGAGCGACGGCGGTCGAGGATGGAGCTCGATCGCGGTCTCGGCGAGCGCGAGGCCGAGCTCGGTCACCGCGGGGGCCGGCGTCGACGCATTCGTCAGCACGCAGGCCTGGACGTCCTCCTCGCGCGAGCAGACGAGCGAGGCGAGGAAGCCGGGCATTGCGCCGTCGTGCCCGTAGAGGATCCTGTCCCCGCGCCGGTGCAGCATCAGGCCGAGCCCCCAGGCGAGCAGCCACCGGTCCGGGTCGGCCATGACCTGCACCTCGTGCATCGGCTCGCGCTCTCCGAGCCACGAGCCGAAGCGACAGAGATCCCCGGTGGTCGACCAGAGATCGCCCGCAGCCGAGACGCCGTCGATCCGGCGAAGCTCCGGCTCGGCGTGCAGGACACCCGAGTACGGGTCGACGAAATAGCCGCGCGCGGCGGGCTCCGTCCTCTCCCACGTCGTTCGGGAAAGAGCGAGCGGCTGCAGGAGGCATTCCTCGACGAACCGCTCGTACGGCACGCCGGATGCCTGTGCCACGACCTGCCCGAGGAGCGCGTAAGCGAGGTTGGAGTAGTGCCAGTGTGCTCCCGGATCGAGCACCTGCTCGGCTTCGTCGAGGCGGGCGAGAAGCTCCTCCATCGACGGGAAGTCGAACGTCTCCCAGACGGCTCCGACAGGCTCGCGCTGGAGGCCGGACGCGTGAGCGAGCAGACGCCGGATCGTGAGAGGACGTTCGCCCGCAGCTCCTACGTGTGCACCGAGGAGGTCGTCGAGCGCGAGCTTGCCCTCGTCCGCGAGCGCCATCACCGATGCCGCGGTGAACGTCTTCGTGATCGAGCCGATGCGGTACTGCTGGTCCGGCTCGGCCTCGCGCCCGTCCCCGTCGGCGACGCCGATGGCGAGGTCGAGCGCAACGCCGCCGCGTACGACGACCCTTGCGTTGATGCTCGGCAGCCGGTGATCGGCCTGCGCTCGGCGGACGAGCCGTTCCAGGTCGTCAGACGGCGGCACGAGCTCCGAGTGCGTCCGGGGCGAGCGCGATCGCGGCTTCGATGTCTTCGTCGGAGACGTCGAGATGGGTGACAGCTCGGAGCATGGTCGGGTGCACGGTGCTGGAGACACCGACGCCGACCTCGCGGAGGCGCGAGATCACGTCCCATTTCGACAACCCCACCGGCTCGACGTCCAGCTGAACGAAGTTCGTCTCGACCTGGTCGAGAGCGACCGGAAGACCCGCCGCGTGCCAGCCCTCGGCGAGACGGCGCGCACGCACGTGGTCTTCAGCGAGCCGATCGACGTGGTGGTCGAGCGCGTAGACGCCGGCGGCCGCGACGATGCCGGCCTGGCGCATCGCCCCTCCGAACAGATGCTTGAGGCGCCGCGCCTTCTGCATGCGCTCCGCCGAGCCTGCGACGAGCGCGCCGAGCGGGCAGCCGAGGCCCTTCGACAGACAGAGGGTGACCGCGTCGAAGTGACGGCCGATCTCGGCCGCCGACACGCCGCTTCCAACCGAGGCGTTCAGCAGACGCGCCCCGTCGAGATGGAGGCGCAGGTCGAGGTCCCGGCAAGCATCCGCGATCGCCGTGATCTCGTCGACCGGCCAGATGCGCCCTCCAGCCGAGTTGTTCGTGTTCTCGATCGAGACGAGCCGCGTGATCGGGCGATGGGTGTCTCGCCGATCCCACGCCGCCTCGCGCACCTGGTCGGCCCCGAAACGGCCGGCGGTCGTCTCGAGCGGCCGCATGACGAGACCCGAGTGGACTGCGGGGCCACCGAGCTCGTTGATGAAGAGGTGCGAGTACGCGTCGGCGAGCAGCTCGTCTCCCGGCTCAGAGAGAAGGCGTAGCGCGATCTGGTTCGCCATCGTCGCCGTCGGGAGGAACACCGCCTCCTCCTGACCGACGAGTGTGGCCACGCGGGTCTCCAGCTCGTTGACGGTCGGGTCCTCGCGCTTCTGCTCGTCTCCGACTTCCGCGCGGGCGATCGCCTCCCGCATGCCCGGAGTGGGGCGAGTGGCTGTGTCCGAGCGGAGATCGACGAAGCGAGACGGAGTCACGTGGCTATTCTCGCAGCGGATGGATCTCGCCCTGCTCGACCAGGTGCTCGCTGCCCGTGGCGAGCGTTCGTTCCGCACCCGCCAGATCTGGGAGTGGGTCGCTCGAGGCGCGTCCGGCTTCGACGAGATGACGAACCTGCCGGCCCCGCTGCGGGCCGCGCTCACCGAGGACGTCCCCTTCTCGACCCTGTCGGTGGAGGCCGAGGTGACATCGACCGACGGGACGATCAAGGCGCTCTTCCGCACCGAGGACGGTCACCCGGTCGAGGCCGTGCTCATGCGCTACCGCGACGGTCGTCGCTCGATCTGCCTCTCGTCGCAGTCCGGATGTCCGCTCACCTGCACGTTCTGCGCCACGGGCCAGATGCGCTTCCACCGCAACCTGACCGCGTCGGAGATCCTCGACCAGGCGCTTCACTTCCGCCGCGCCGGAGAGCTCAACCATGCCGTCTTCATGGGGATGGGAGAGCCGATGATGAACCTGGACGCCGTGCTCGACTCCGCGCGTCGGCTCCCCGACCTCGGGATCACGCACCGCCGGACCACGATCTCCACGGTCGGGTGGATGCCGGGCCTCACCCGGTTCGTGTCCGACGTCTCCGAGCCGATCCGCCTCGCCCTGTCGCTGCATGCGGCCGACGAGGCGCTCCGCGCGAAGCTGATGCCGGTGAACGACCGCTATCCGCTGCGCGACGTCCTGGCCGAGTGCGATCGCTACTTCCAGCTCCGCCGCCGGAAGGTGTTCGTCGAGTACGTGATGCTCGCCGGAGTCAACGACCGCGTCGAGCAGGCGCAGGCGCTGACGCGGCTTCTCGACCGACGGATCTACAAGGTCAATCTCATCCCCTACAACCCGACCGGCGCGTTCGAGGGGTCGTCGCGTGATGCGATCGCCGCCTTCAAGGGAGTGCTCGACCGAGCGGGGCTCCCGGCGACGGTGCGCCTGACCCGCGGCCGCGACATCGCTGCTGCCTGCGGACAGCTCGCCGCGCGAGCAGCTTGAGGACGGGATGGAATTCGACTTCGAGCAGGCTGTCCGGGACGTGCTCGACGACATGCCCGCCGAGCTGCGCGCAGCGATGTCCAACGTCGAGATCGTCGTCGACGAGGAGGCGCCGCCGAACTCACGGCTCCTGGGCCTCTACCAGGGGGTACCGCTGACCCAGCGCAGCTCGAGGTACGGCGGCGTGCCACCCGACAAGATCACGATCTACCGCTGGCCGATCGAGCGCGTCGCGGGAGCGGATCCCGATCGTCTGAAGGAGCAGATCCGCCGCGTGGTCCGGCATGAGATCGCCCATCATTTCGGCATCAGCGACGAGCGTCTCGTCGAGCTCGACCGCTACTGACATGCCGCACTTCCTGATCTACGGAACGTTCATGCGTGGCCAACCGGGTCACTCGAACCTCCAGGATGCGCGCTTCGTCGGCCCAGTGCAGACGGCGGCGCGCTACCGGCTCTGGCAGATCGACGGCGCGCTGGCCCGCCCTGATCCCTGACGACGACGGGGTCGCGATCGATGGCCGAGCTCTACGACATCGCGCCCGACCACCTCACACGGCTCGCCGAGATCGAGCCACCGGGATGGGGCCGCGCGCCGGTCGAGCTCGCCGATGGTCGCGTCGTCGAGGCCTTCCTCGGCAACTCTGATCTCCAGCCGCGCGGCGTCGACGTCTCCGCCGACGGCGGCTGGGCAGAAACCGTCAACCGCGGACGAGGTTCTTGACGAAGAAGAGGGCGTTGGCCGGCCGTTCGGCGAGCCGGCGCATGAGGTAGCGGTACCAGTCGGGCCCGAACGGCGTGGCGACGAGCACGCCGAACCCGCGTGCGGCCAGGTGAGAGCTGGAGCTGCGGCCGCACGCCGTAGAGCAGCTGAAACTGGAACCGCGCGCGATCGATGCTCTCGCGCTCGCAGAAGCCGATCACGTGCTCGATCAACCGCTCGTCGTGCGTCGCGACTGCAGTGAAGCCGCCCTCGCGGAGCGACCGCTCCGCAATCCGGACGAAGGCGCTGTCGACGTCGGCCTTGCTCGGATAGGCGACGTCGTGCGGCTCGAGGTAGGCCCCCTTGACGAGTCGGAGGTTCGGCTGGAGGTCGAGAAGGGAAGCGAGATCGGCCTCGGTCCGGTAGAGGTACGACTGCAGAACGGTGCCAATGTTCTCGTGACCGCCCTCGCGAAGGCGTCGATAGATGCGCAGGGTCGCGTCGACGTAGATCGACTCCTCCATGTCGATCCGGACGAAGTTGCCGAGCCGCGCTGCGTGCTCGACGAGCTTGGCGACGTTCTCGGACGCGAGCTCTTCGTCGATCGCAAGCCCGAGATGCGTCAGCTTCACCGAGAGATTCGTCTTCAAACCCTCGTCATTCATGCGATCGAGGATCAGCCGGCACTCGACGACCACCGCCTCGGTCTCAGAGCGTGAGCGGACACCCTCTCCGAGCAGGGTCGTGTTGGTGAGGAGCCCTCGCCCCTCGAGCCGTCTCAGGACCGGAACGAGCTCGTCCAGCGTCTCGCCCGCCACGAAACGCGCCGCGCCGAGCCGCATGCCGTGCCTGCGGATCAGGCGATCGAGCTGCGGGTTGCCAGCGAGAGCGAGAATCGCCCGACGTGACGCCTCGTTGTGCAGCGTCGCCGATCACGCCGACGAGGCGACGACCGCGCTCGCCGAAATCGTGCTTGACGACGAGCTGCTTGACGGCCTTGACCTCGTCGAGCCGCCGCACCGGCCGCGTATGCGGAGCCTCCTTCACCACCTCGGGGCTCTCCGCCGCCTCGCGCGCGATCGCGATCATCGCCTCGGCGAATGCGTCGAGTGTCTCCTTCGCCTCGGTCTCGGTCGGCTCGATCATCAGCGCCTCGGGCACGACGAGTGGGAAGTAGATCGTCGGCGGATGGAAGCCGTAGTCCATCAGACGCTTGGCGACGTCGAGCGCGGTGACGCCGTGCTCTCGCTTGAGCGCACGCGCCGAGAGCACGAACTCGTGCATGCACAGCCGGTCGTACGGCAGCTCGTAGGCGCTTCTCGAGCAGCGCGAGAAGGTAGTTCGCGTTCAGCACGGCCGTCTCGGACATCTCCCGGAGCTCGGGCCCGTACGCGCGGATGTACGCGTACGAGCGGACGAAGACGCCGAACGGGCCGGTGAACCCTCGCACGCGCCCGATCGACTTCGGGCGGTCCTCGTCGAGCACGAAGCTGTCGCCGTACGCGGACGACCTGAGGCGAGGGCAGGAACGGCTCGAGGATGTCGCGTACCGCGATCGGCCCACCGCCGGGCCCGCCGCCGCCGTGTGGCTGGGAGAACGTCTTGTGCAGGTTGATGTGGACGACGTCGAAGCCCATGTCGCCGGGCCGCACGATCCCGCAGACCGCGTTCAGGTTGGCGCCGTCGTAGTACATGAGCGCGCCCGCGCCGTGGAAGATGCGCTCGATCTCCTCGATCCCCTCGTCGAAGAGTCCGAGCGTCGACGGGTTCGTGAGCATCAGCGCCGCCGTCTCGCCGTCCACCTTGCCGCGTAGGTCGTCGAGGTCGATGTTGCCGCGCGCGTCGGTGCGAGACGTGGACGAGCTCGTAGCCCGCCATCGTCACGCTCGCCGGATTCGTCCCGTGCGCCGTGTCGGGAACGACCACCTTGCGACGCTTCTCCGCCCTCGCCGCGATCGGCGAAGTAGGCGCGGATCAGCATCAGCCCCGTGATCTCGCCCTGCGAGCCCGCCGCGGGCTGGAGCGAGACGGCGTGGAGACCGCGAGATCTCAGCGAGGATCTCCTGCAGCCGCCACATCAGCTCGAGCGCGCCCTGTGCGCCGTCGGCCTCCTGGAGGGGATGCAGGTCGCGGAAGCCGGGCAGGAGCGCGACCCGCTCGTTGACGCGCGGGTTGTGCTTCATCGTGCAGGAGCCGAGCGGGTAGAAGCCGGTGTCGACGCCGAAGTTCCGCGTCGTCAACTCGGTGAAGTGGCGAACGAGCTCGGGCTCGGACGACCTCGGGAAGTCTGCGGCGGCTGCGTCCCGGCGAAACTCCTCCGGCACCTCCGGGACGGGCAGCTCGCACCGCGGCAGCGAGAAGGCGTGGCGCCCCGGCACCGACTTCTCGTAGATCAGCTTCACCGCGCCACCTCGGTCAGCACGTCGACGAGCCGGTCGATCTCGGCCGGCGTTCGCTTCTCGGTGACGGCGACGAGCAGGCAGTCGTCGAGAGCTTCGTAGTCGCGCCCGAGCCGGTAGCCGGGATGGACACCGCGCGCGCGGGCGTCGCGAATCACGTCGGCTGACGGGCCGTCCGACGCGGATGGCAAACTCCTTGAACGTTGCCCGCTCGGAGAACATCGCCTCGAATCCGGCTTCCGCCAACCGGCTCTTCGCATAGGCCGAAAGCGCCATGCATCGTCTCCCCCAGTTCGCGCAGGCCCTGCGGCCCGAGCCAGGACAGATAGACCAAACCGCCCAGCGCGAGCAAGGTCTGGTTCGTGGTGATGTTCGAGGTCGCCTTCTCGCGGCGGATGTGCTGCTCACGTGTCGAGAGCGTGAGCACGTAGCCCCGCTCGCCGGCGACGTCGATCGTCTCGCCGACGATCCGGCCCGGCATGCGCCGGATGTGCTCGAGCCGCGCGGAGACGAAGCCGTAGTGAGGACCGCCGAACGACATCGCGTTGCCGGCGCCCTGACCTTCGCCGATCGCCATCGCGCAGCCGTAGCGAGCGGGCGCTTCGAGGACGCCGAGAGAGACAGGATCGACGTGCGCGACCGCGAGCGCACCGGCGTCGACGGCCGCGGAGGCGAGTTCCGGCGCGGGCTCGAGGCATCCGAAGAAGTTCGGGTGCTGGAAGATGACTGCCGCCGCATCCCTTGAGGCGGCGGCCAGCAGATTCGGGTCGGTGACGCCTCCGGAATGCGGCACCTCGACGACCTCGAGCCCGAAACCGGGGGCATAGGTCTTGACGACCTCCCTGACCTGCGGATTCGTCGCCTCGGTGACGACCACCTTCGACCGCCCCGTCACATGCTTGGCCACGATAGCAGGCGTCCGCGGCGACCGTCGTCCCGTCGTAGCCCGACGCGTTCGACACGTCCATCCCGGTCAGCTCGCAGATCGCCGTCTGGTACTCGAAGATCGCCTGCAGCACGCCCTGGCTCATCTCGGGCTGATACGGCGTGTATGCGGTCAGGAACTCGCCGCGAGCCAGGATCGCGTTGACGACCGCCGGCACATAGTGGTCGTAGACGCCGGCTCCGAGAAACGAGAGCTCGACTCCCGCGTGGGCGTTCTTGCGTGCCAACTCCTCGAGGTGAGCGACGATCTCGAGCTCCGAGAGAGGCGGATCGAGCTCGAGTGGCCGCGCGAGGCGAACACCCTCTGGAATGTCCCGGAAGAGCTCCTCGACCGCCGGAACCCCGATCGCCGCGAGCATCTCGTCGCGATCGCGATCCGTCAGCGATGAATACCTCACGCGAGGTCTTCGAGCAGTGCGCGGTAGGAAGCTGCGTCGAGCAGGGCGTCGAGCTCGCTCGGGTTCGCCATCCTGATCCGGACGAGCCAGCCTTCGCCGTACGGATCGTCGTTCACGGTCTCGGGCTCGTCGACGACCTTCTGGTTGACGGCGAGGATCTCGCCCGAGAGCGGTGTGACCAGATCTGAGACGGCCTTCACCGACTCCACCTCGCCGTACGCCGCGTCCTTCATCACGGTTGCGCCCACGTCCGGCGGCTCGTAGTGCACGAGCTCGCCGAGCGAGTCCTGTGCATACCAGGTAATGCCGAGCGTAGCCTCGTCTCCGTCGATGCGGGCCCAGTCGTGCTCGGGGTGATACCGGAGGTCGTCTGGGTAGCTCTCGGACGCCGCCACGTCAGTGCTCCTCTCGCTTGTAGATGGGTTTCCTCGACGATCTTCGCCTCTCTCGGCCTGCCGCGCACGTCGATCGTGATCGTCTGGTCGGGCCGCGCCAGATCGGACGGCACGTAGCCCATGCCGATCCCCTGGTCGAGCATCGGCGAGTGCGTGCCCGACGTCACCACTCCTCCCTCTGCGATCGACATGCCTTGCCGCGGAATCGCCTTGTCCGTCATCACGAAGGCGACGAGCTTCCGTTCCGACCCTTCCTCTTCGATGCGGCGAAGCTCCGTCGCGCCGGTGAACTCGCGGTCGAGCGCGCAGACCCACCCGAGCCCGGCCGAGATGGCGTCGGTCTCCGACGAGATGTCGTTCCCGTGCAGCGGATAACAGACCTCGAGACGCAGGGTGTCCCGGGCGCCCAGCCCACACGGCTTCGCTCCACTGGCCACCACGTGCTCCCAGAGCTGGCTGGCATCACCGGCCATGACGAGGAGCTCGACCCCATGCTCACCCGTGTAGCCGGTGCGGTTCACCATGCACGGAACTCCACCCAGCTCCCCTTCTGCGAACGTGAAGGAAGGCGCATCTTCGAGCTCGAGCCGCTCGAGCGCACTCGGCCCCTGGACAGCGATGAGCGCGTACTCGTCGGAGACGTCGCGTACGTCCGAGCCCCGAATCTCCCGTTCCTTCAGCCATTCGAAGTCGGCAGCGGCATTGGATGCGTTCACCACCAGCAGGAAGCGGGTCGGCTCGATCTCGTAGACGATCAGGTCGTCGATGATGCCGCCGCGCACGTTCGTGAGCAGCGTGTACTGAGCGTGCCACGGGCCGATTCGGCCCAGATCGTTCGACAGTGCTACATCGAGAACCTCGCGTGCGCGCGGCCCCTCGATCTCGATCTCGCCCATGTGCGAAACGTCGAACGCCCCGCAGTCGTGGCGCACCGCCAGATGCTCGGGGATCACGCCTTCGTACTGGACGGGCATCTCCCAGCCTGCGAACGGCACCATCCGCGCGCCCAGCTCGACGTGCTGCCGGTAGAGCGGGGTGCGGCGCAAGCCCACCTCAGGTTGCACGGGCCGGATGCTAGCCGCCCGTCTCCGTCTCGGAGCCTGCTAGGAGTCGCGCAGGAACGACGGCACGTCGAGCACGTCGTCCGGAATGTCGAAGCTCTCAGCGGGACGATTCTCGCGCGGCGTGCTGGTCGTCGCGGGCTCGCCGGGTAGCCGGGGCTCGGCCGCGACCGTGCGCCGCTTGCGCCGCTTCTCGCCGAAGCCCGTGGCGATCACCGTGACGCGGAGCTCGTCGCCCAGCGCCTCGTCGATGACGGCGCCGAAGATGATGTTGGCTTCGGAGGCCGCGGCGCCGGTGACGACCTCGGCCGCCTCGTTGACCTCGAAGAGGCCCATATCTGCCGGCCCCGTCACGTTGAGCAGAATGCCCGTCGCGCCCTCGATCGACGAGTCGAGCAGTGGTG
Organism: uncultured Actinomycetes bacterium; assembly: GCA_963736045.1. Taxonomy (GTDB): domain Bacteria; phylum Actinomycetota; class Thermoleophilia; order Gaiellales; family Gaiellaceae; genus PALSA-612. The sequence goes on from CAVTNK010000004.1 coordinate 563,228, forward strand.
ACGACACCGCGTGGCTGGCGGCATCGGCAGCCCGGTTCTGGCCGCGAGCGGTACCAATCCCCATCAGGGCCGTGCCAGCGTCGCGCATGATCGTGCGCACGTCAGCGAAGTCGAGGTTCACGAGACCCGGGATCGTGATCAGGTCTGTGATGCCCTGGACGCCCTGGCGAAGAACGTCGTCAGCGAGGCTGAACGCGTCCACGACTGACGTGTCCTTGTCGACCACCTGCAGCAGACGGTCGTTCTCGATCACGATGATCGTGTCGACCCGCTCGGCGAGTGCTGCGAGGCCCTGCTGGGCGACCTCAGCTCTGCGTCGGCCCTCGAACGAGAACGGCCTGGTCACAACACCGACGGTCAGGGCTCCCACCTCGCTCGCCAGGTCGGCGACGACCGGTGCGCCTCCCGTCCCGGTGCCACCGCCCTCGCCCGCAGTGACAAAGACCATGTCCGCGCCCTTGAGGGCCTCTTTCAGCTCGTCGCGCGACTCGAGCGCTGCGGCCCGGCCGACCTCGGGATTCGCGCCGGCACCGAGACCGCGGGTCACCGCCTCGCCAATGTGGATCTTGACGTCGGCGTCGCTCATGAGGAGGGCCTGCGCGTCGGTGTTGACGCCGATGAACTCGACGCCAGCGAGGCCGGCGTCGACCATGCGATTGACCGCATTCGTGCCGCCGCCGCCCACACCGACGACCTTGATCACTGCGACGTAGTTTCCGGCTTGACCTCTCATGCGCCTCGATCTCTCACTCTGGGTATCGACGCCGCTGCCCTGAACCTTTACTGGAGCGTTACTACCCTGCTTGGTGTAAACGCCGAAGCAGCGTAGGGGCTCGTAGTTGGCCTGTCAATGGGAAACTCCTGCTCTAGGGATAGGAGAAGTCTAAAGCTCAAGTTGAGATTGATATTCACCCGGGCACTGCGGTGTCAGGCCCGGTCGCCCCGGGGAAGCCCGCCACAGGCCGAATCGGAACGCTGACGTCGACGTAGAGCGCGCCCTCTGCCTTCGGGACGATCGTGCGGGCGACCGCCAGCTTGACGGCGACGTTGGTCGTGCTGCCGAGGCGTATCTCGAGCCCCGAGCCGAGCCGGAACGACACCCGGCCGGCGTCGGCCCGAATGGTCGTCACCCGGCGTGGAAAGTGGCGGTCACGAATAGAAGCTGCCACGAACACCGCAGGGGCGATCGATCGGTCGGCAGGAGCGCCAACCATGATCTCGTCGGTCGGCGCGAGCCAAACGCGCGGCAGTTCCGAGGTAATGGGCTGGTGCACTACGCCGAGCACGCGGCCGCTGCCTGAGACGAGCCATGCGTCCCCCCTCTGCCTGAGGATGGCCGCCGGCCGCTCGGCCCGAACGATGACCCGGAGCGTGTGTGGGAAGTCCCGGTCGTACGTCGCCGAGGCAACCTCGGGCAGCCGGGCCAACCGACGGTCTACCTCACCGCTCGAGAAGGTCACGAGGCTCGTGCCGACGAGAGGCGCGAGCGCGGGACCTAACGTGCGCCGCAAGCGGCGCAGAAGCGCCCTCCACTTCGATCGTGCGGAGCGCGAAGATCGAGCTCTCGCGTGCGACGGCGTAGGCAGCGCCCGCCGCAAGGAGCAGTCCGAACCCGATCGCCAGCGAACGAGTCGATGGCGCCCAGCGAGCAAGCGACGCCTGCCGCTGTCGACGGCGTTGCCGTTGCCTCGGCAACTGAGCTGCTGCGACTCGGGGCTTCCCCCGGGAACCTCCCCTGCCGGCCACGGCGAGAACTTCGCCATGGCTCGCCCTCCTCCTACCGGCGCGGGGCTACGGCAGCGCGCCCGGAGGTGGAAGCTCGAGCCCTCCCAGGAGCTCGACCTCGCGTTCGAGAACGACGCCGAACTCCTCGAGGGCACGCCGGCGCGCTTCGGCCATCAGCGCGATCGCATCGACGGCTGTGGCACTGCCGGTGTTCTCGATGAAGTTGGCATGGCGCGGCGAGATCCTCGCGCCGCCGATCCTGTGACCCTTGAGACCGCAGGCTTCGAGCATCGTGCCGGCGCCGAGCTCGTGATCCGGGTTCTTGAACACGCTTCCGAAGGTGCGCTTGTTCGTCGGTTGCGTGGCCTTGCGCTGCGCGTTGAGATCGGCGACCGTCCGCTTCACGTCGGCAGGCGAACGGTGGATGAGGCGGAACTCGACCCGGGCGACGACCTGTCCGGCGCGAAGAGCTGAGTGTCGGTACTCGAGGTCGAGCTCCTTCCCGGTCAACCAGCGGGAGCCACCGGCGTCGACGACGAGCGCACGGGAAAGCACCGAGGCCCAGTCGCTCTCGTAGGCACCCGCGTTCATCTTCGCGCCTCCGCCGGCCGTGCCCGGGATCGCGCAGGCGAACTCGAACCCACCGAGACCGGCCTCGCGCGCACGATGGAGACACACTGCGTTGGCCGCACCCCCTCCGGCAACGAGGATCTCGCCGTCCACCTCGATCGCCGCGAGCTCGCCGATGAGGCGGACGACGATGGCCTCCACCCCTGCATCTGCAACGAGAAGATTCGAGCCGAGCCCGACCGGCACGACGGGAAGTCCGCGATCGTCCGCCCAGGCGATGACTCGCTCGAGCTCGGCGAGATCGGCAGGTTGTGCAAACGCGAATGCCGGGCCGCCAATCCCGACCGTGGTCAACCGTGCCAGCGGCACTCCCTGCTCGACTGATGGAGCGCCGTGGGAGATTCTTGTCGTCACAGTTTCTGCACATCCCCGTCGCACATACGTGCTTCTTTTCGAACTATCCTCCAAGAAGGGGGCAGGGCGCGGTAGCGCCCCGGGGGGAAGAGTTGACGCGTCAACCTGAATGCCCTCGGCGGCGCGGCGGGTTCTTTCGGGGAAGATCATGAGAGCCCCTGGAGGACAAGCGGCGCGGCCTGCACGACATCGTCGGCACCCTGGGCGAGCACGATGTCGCCCTCGCGGGCGCGCGGGCGATGAACGCGGCCGCGTCGACGAGCGCCGGCGTCCACGCGAGCCGCATGCCGGGACGGAGCTCGGAGAGAGCGTCGACGACGAGCTTGCCCGTCACGCCGTCCAGTCCCGGCTCGCTCGCGCCGTACACGTCGGCGACGGCGACGACGTCCGCCGCGCGAGCGCCCGGGCGAGGTCAACGCGCCATGTAGCGCGTCCTCGAGTAGCGGAGCGGCCGGAAGACGACCAGCACCCGTCCGCCGTTGTCTCGCGGGCCGTCGCGATCGTTGCCTCGATCTCGGCCGGGTGATGCCCGTAGTCGGTGATCACCGTGACGCCGGCTGCCTCGCCGGCATCGCTCGAATCGGTGGCCCGCGCCCCGGTAGCGGACGACCACGCGCTCGGCCTGGCCGCGCGATACGCCGACGAGCTCGAGCGCGGCGAGCGCGGTCGCCGCGTTCCGCCGGTTGTGCCCCCCGGGCACGGCGAGCTCGACGTCGACCGGCTCGAGCTCCTCGCCGCGCACGACGTGCTCAGCACCGGCGACCCAGCGCTCGAACAGCTGCTCGACCTCGGCTCGCGACGCGAACGTCGAATGGTGGTCGAGGTCGACGTTCGTGAGCACGGCGACGGTGGGCCGAGCAGCTCGATCGACCGGTCGGACTCGTCGCCCTCCGCGACCAGCCACCCCTCTCCCGCCCGCGCGTTCCCGCCGAGCTGCGGCACCTCGGTGCCGATCACGAACGCCGGGTCACGACCCAGCTCCCGCAGGCAGAACGCGATCATCGCCGTCGTCGTCGTCTTGCCGTGCGCGCCGCCGACGACGATCGACGGCCGAAGCGCGACGAGCTCGGCCAGGAGCTCGCCGCGGTGGGGACAGATGCGCGGCCGCCTCGACCTCGGGGTTCCCGGCGGCAACAGCCGACGAGTACGATGACCTCCGCGCCGGCGGGCACGTTCTCCGGCCCGGTGCTCGCCGATCGACGACCGCGATGCCCCGCCGCCTCGAGCGAGCGGCACGAACCGCGACCGGCTGCGATCGGAGCCGCCGACCTCGCCCCCCAGGCCTGCGGCGACGAGGGCGAGCGCGCTCATGCCCGCACCGCCGATACCGACGAACCAGAACCGGCCGGAGCCTGAGCTCAGGGCCCGGCAAGCGCGATCAGCTCCTCCGCGATCTCGTCGGCCGCGTGGGGCCGCGCCACCGCGCGCATCCGCTCCGCCATCGCCCGCAGGCGCGCGCGGATCGGCGAGCAGCTCGCGGACGAGCCCCGGCACGCGGTGCGAGCTCCGTGTCCGGGAACGACGATCGCGGCACCCGCCTGCTCGAAGTAGCGGGCGTTCTTCGACTGGTGGTCGGCGGTCGCGTGACGGATACGGAACGAGCATGGCGGGCTTGCCCGCAGCGGCGAGGTCGTACACGGAGCCGCCGGCCCGGGAGAGCACGAGGTCGCTGGCAGCGAGGGCGGCGCCGAAGTCGTGCGTGTACGGAACGAGCCGGTAGTCCGGCCGCGAGACCCGCCCGCGCAACTCCTCGTAGTCGCGCTCTCCGGCGAGGTGGAGCACCGCCGGACCGGCCGGCCCGAAGCTCGTCGACGACGAGCTCGTTCAGGCTGCGGGCTCCCTGGCTCCCTCCGAAGACGAGCAGCACCGGCCCCTCCGACGGGCAGCTCGAACGGCGCCGACCCTCCTCGCTGCGACGTGGATCCGGACCGCGACGGGACGGCTCGACCGGTGACGCGGAACTTCGGCGCCCGTCCGACCCGTCGATCGGAAAGGCGAGGAACACGCGACGCGCGAACGGCGCCGCGAGCCGGTTGGCGAGGCCGAGGTGCGCATCGGCCTCGGTGAGCGCGGCACGGGATGCGCTCGCGTCCAGGCCGCGAGCACCATCGGGCCGGCGACGTAGCCGCCGCCGCCGAGCACGACGTCCGGCCGCCGGCGCGCGAGGATCTCGCGACACGCGAATGGCGCGCGACGTCGCGAACGCGAAGCGCCCGAGCGAGGCCAGGCTCGCGCTCGCGCGGGAGGCCGGAGACGGGAACGGGTCGAACTCGTATCCGGCGTCAGGAACGAGCTGCGCCTCGAGCCGATCCGGCGACCCGGCGAAGGTCACCCGTACGCCGCGCGTGCTCAGGGCTTCGGCGACTGCGATCGCCGGCAGCACGTGACCGCCCGTCCCGCCGGCTGCGATCACGCACGCGAGCTCTCTCGTTCGACTGCATCGGCGCTCCCGATGTTAAGGAGGATCCCCGTCGCCGGCGAGCGCGGCAATGAGGCTCGAGCCGCCGTAGGAGACGAAGGGCAGCGTGATACCGGTCAGCGGCGCGATGCCCAGGACCGCGGCGAGGTTGATCGCGGCCTGGGCGCAGACCAGCACGGTCAGGCCGGCCGCGAGCAGCTTGCCGAACGGGTCGCCGCAGGCGAGGGCGATCCGGAAGCCGGCCCACGCGAAGGCGACGTAGGCGCCGATCACGAGCGGTCGTGCCGACGAGGCCGAGCTCCTCGCCGATCGTGGCGAAGATCATGTCCGTGTGAGCCTCGGGGAGATCGAAGATCTTGACGACGCCGTGGCCGATACCGACACCGAACAACCCGCCCGAGCCGAGGCCGATCATCGCCTGGACGATCTGGAAGCCAGCCCCCTGCGGATCGCTTCCACGGGTCGAGGAAGCTCAGCACCCGGGCTCGCCGGTAGGGCTCGAGCCAGATCGCGAGCACACCGAGCGCCGTAACGATCGCGAAGCCACGACCGAGCAGCTCCACTCGGAATGCCCGCCGACGACGAGCATCCCGCCGATCATGACTGACGATCGCGATCGCGGTGCCGAGGTCTGGCTCGACCAGGACGAGGATGCATGCGATGCCGGCGACGAGGCCAAGCGGCTTCCCGAGCTCCTTCAGGCTCTGAGGCGATCCCCGGCGGGAGAGATACGCCGCGACCCACACCGCGAGCGCGATCTTGGCCAGCTCGGAGGGTTGGAACGCGACCGGCCCGAGCGAGACCCACCGGCGCGCCCCGTTTACCTGCGAGCCGACGAGCAGCACCCCGGCGAGGAGGATGAGACTGACGAGGACGAGAGACGGGGCGATGCGCTTCCACAGGGTGTAAGGAGTCCTGGCGGCCACGACGAGCAGCGGCGACGCCGATCACGGCGAAGAGAGCCTGCCGGGTCAGGTAGTACATCGGCTGGCCGTTCGCCGTCGGCCGCGCGCGCGGACGTCGCGCTGTAGACCATGACGAGACCGAACGCCGTCAGCGCGAGCGTGACGAGGACCAGGACGTTCGACTCGAGCTGGGCCCGCTTCACCTCTCCAGGTTCTGCACGAGGCGGCGGAACTCCTCGCCGCGATGCTCGAAGTTCTCGAACTGGTCGAAGCTCGCGCAGGCCGGAGAAAGGAGCACGACCTCGCCGGGCTTCGCGCTTCGGCTGGCACGATCGACGGCGGTGGGAAGGTCGACCGCACCGCTCGATCTGGACATCTGTCGGGGCGAGCGCGTGCTCGAGGTCGTCGGCGGACTCGCCGATCAGGTAGACAGCCTGGACGTTCGAGCCGACGGCTTTGGCAAGCGAGCCGAAGCTCTCGCCCTTGAGCGAGCCGCCGATGATCACGCGCAGTGGCCTGTCCGGCGTACGCGGCGAGCGCGCGGCGAGCAGCGGCCGTGTTGGTCGCCTTCGAGTCGTTGACGTACTCGACGCCGCCGATCTCGCCCACGAGCTCGAGGCGGTGCTCGACTCCCGGAAACGTGCGCAACGCCTCGGCGATCGCATCATCTGCGATTCCGATCGCCCTGGCCGCCGCCGTGGCCGCCGCCGCGTTCTCGCGGTTGTGGTCGCCGGGGATCAGCGGCTCGGCGGGAAGCGGATCGTCGAAGCGAAACTCCTCGCGCCGCCCCTGGCCGGGAATCTCGACCTCGAGGCCTCGCGGCACGACGGCGACATCGTCCGGTTGCTGGTTTTCGAAGATCCGGATCTTCGCCTCGACGTAGCGTTCGAGCGTCCCGTGCCGGTCGAGGTGGTCGGGCTCGACGTTCAGGAGCACGGCGACCCGCGGCCGGAGCTCGTGCACGTCCTCGAGCTGGAAGCTCGACAGCTCGCACACGATCCACGTGCCCTCCTCGAGCAACCCGTCGAGCGCGGAGAGCGGGCGGCCGACGTTCCCTGCCACGACAACGTCGCGGCCCGCCGCGCGCATGACCGCCCCCAGCAGCTCGCTGGTGGTCGTCTTGCCGTTCGTCCCGGTCACACCGACGATCGGCCTGCCGAGCGCCCGATAGCCCAGCTCGACCTCGCTCCAGACGGGTACTCCGCGAGCACGCGCCTCGACCACGAGCGGGTTCTCACCCGGAACACCAGGGCTCTTGACGAGCAATCCAACCCCGTCGAGGAGCGAGAGATCGTCGTCGTTCTCCAGCTTCCGATCGGCCTCGACGACCTCCACCACCCGCCGCTCGAGCAGAGCCGCCGCGGCCTGACCCGACCGGGCCATGCCGAGGACAAGCGCCCGCGTCGGCAGGACGAGCGTCAACCGCGGAAGAACTGGAAGTAGTAGCGGTAGTAGAGGGCGAAGGCGAAGGCGCAGAGGATCGCGCACAGGATCCAGAAGCGGACCATGATCTTCGTCTCGGACCAGGCCTTCATCTCGAAATGGTGATGGATCGGTGCCATCAGGAAGACCCGTCGGCCATACCGCTTGAAGCTGAAGACCTGGATCATCACCGAGAGCGCCTCGATCAGGAAGATGCCGCCGATCAGGAGGAGCAGAAACTCGGTCTTCATCACGATCGCGAAGGCCGCGAGCGCACCGCCGATCGCCATCGCACCCGTATCGCCCATGAACACCTCCGCGGGCCAGGCGTTGTACCAGAGGAAGCCGACGATCGCTCCGATCAGCGCCGCGCCCAGCACCGCGAGGTCGAGGTAGATCGAGTTGCGATGACCCGGCGCGCCCGACCGGATCCAGGCGATCACCGCCATGGCCGTGAAGGTGAAGACCGCGATGATCCCCGTACCCGCGGCGAGACCGTCGAGGCCGTCCGTGAGGTTCACGCCGTTCGCCGCACCGGCGATGATGAAGAAGAGGAGGATGTACCAGCCCCACGAGAGCGGCAGCTTGCCGTTGACGACCGGGATGTACACGCTCGTCTCGAACTCGCGGTGGTGGGCCACGTAGCCGACGACGACCGTGATCCCCGCAAGGAGGATCAGCTTCCAGCGGCCGCGGAGGCCGAGCGAGCGCCGGTGGGTGAGCTTCGCGAAGTCGTCGACGAACCCGATTGCGGCGCAGCTCAGCGTCACGAAGAGGACCAGGAGCGCGTTCGTCGTGTAGCTCGACAGCGCGAGGAACGGTACGACCATGGCGGCCACGATCAAGAGACCGCCCATCGTTGGCGTCCCCTGCTTCGAGGCGTGGTGCTTCGGCCCCTCCTCACGGATCTGCTGGCCATACTCGCGGGCGCGCAGGAAGCGGATGAAGCGTGGCCCGAGCGCGATCGAGATCGTCATCGCGAGGATGCCCGCGATCAGGACTCTGACCATCAGGCGCGCACCGTGGCGAGGGCTTCGGCAACGACCTCGAGCCCGGCCGCGCGCGAGGCCTTCACGAGCACGCAGTCGCCGGGCTGGACGATGTCCCGCGCGAGATCGGCAGCCGCCGCCGCGTCGATGCACCACGCCGCAGGCTCATATCGCCGGGCCAGATCGCCGACGCCGATCACGACATCGATGCCGAGCCGCTGCGCGTACTCGCCGATCTCCTCGTGGTAGCGCCCGCCATCCTTCCCGAGCTCCGCCATCTCGCCGAGCACGGCCACTGTTCGCCGGCCCTCGGCCCGGTCCGCGAGATGCTCGAGCGCCGCACGCATCGACAGCGGATTGGCGTTGTACGCGTCGTTGACGAGGAGACCGCCCCCCGGGAGGGTTACCTCTTCGCCGCGCCAGCGCGAGAACGTCACCGAGACGGTCGAGGGCGACTCGATGCCCACGGCCCGCGCCGCGTGCAGGGCGGCGAGCGCGTTTCGCGCCTGGTGGCGCGCTGCGAAATCGAATGCGATCTCCCGACCGCCGAAGCTGATGACCGTCCAGCCGTCCACAACGTGCGCGGCCGGCTCACGGAGGCGGATCACCTCGAGGTCGTCCCGCCCGACCGGGAACTCGTCCGGCACGATCGCCGTCCCACCGACCGGCAGCGCCTCGACGAGCTCCGACTTCGCGCGGACGATCTCGTCGACCGAGCCGAGCAGCTCGACGTGGGCGGCCCCGACGTTGGTGACGAGGCCGACCTCTGGTCGCGCGAACGAGCAGAGCTCGGCGATCTGCCCCGCGCCGCGCATCGCCAGCTCGAGCACGCACATCTCGCTGTCCGCCTCGAGGCGGCAGAGGGTGAGCGGCACGCCGATCTCGTTGTTGAAGCTCGCTTCGGCGGCCACCGTCCGCGCCTTCGGAGTACAGATCGCCGCCAGGATGTCCTTCGTCGACGTCTTCCCCGCCGAGCCGGTGATGCCGACCACGCGTGCGGTGCTTCGTTCGCGGACCGCGCCGCCGAGAGCCGCGAGGGCTGCGAACGCGTCGTCGGGAACGAGCCCTGCAGCGGCGCCCCGCTCGAGCGCGTCCGCGACGTAGTCGCGGCCGGCGCCGACCGCCACGAAGAGCTCGCCGCCGGTGACGAGACGCGAATCGACCGTCACCCCCGTCACCTCGCTCGCGCCGGGTCGGATGCGGATCGTTCCCGGGCACAGCGACTCGACCTCCTCGACGCCGAGGGGAATCACGCGCGCGCCCCGAGGCGACGCAGGACGTCTCGCGCCACGTCGCGATCGTCGAAGGGGACCGTGTGCCCGCTGGCCTCCTGGCCCTGCTCGTGCCCCTTGCCTGCGATCAGAACGAGGTCGCCGGGCTCGGCCAGATCGATCGCCCGCGCGATCGCGGCTTCACGATCCGGCTCGACCTCGACGTCCCCCACGACCCCCTCCAGGACGTCTGCGATGATCGCCTGCGGATCCTCGCTCCGCGGGTTGTCGGACGTGACGATCGCGATGTCGCTTCCCGCGGCGGCCGCGTGCCCCATCAGCGGGCGCTTCGCGCGGTCCCTGTCTCCTCCGCAGCCGAAGACCGAGATGACACGCTTCTCCGTCAGTCCGCGAGCAGCGAGAAGCGCACGCCCGAGCGAGTCCGGCGTGTGGGCGTAGTCGACGACGACGAGGAACGGCTGGCCCTCGTCGACCGACTCGAATCGTCCGGGCACACCCCGGATGCTCGCCACACCGCGGGCGATCGCCTCGTCCGGAAGGCCGAGCAGCCGGGCACCCGACACCGCGGCGAGCACGTTCTCGACGTTGAAGCGCCCGAGGAGCGGCGATTCGAGCTCGATGCCCGCCGCGCTCAGCCTTGCACCACGGGCGCCCAGCTCGAGCCCTTCCGGGCGGAGGTCCGCGTCGGTGGCGTCGATCGCGAAGGTGAGAAGCGGAGCACGTCCGAGCTCCCGGAGCTCGTCCGCGAGCCGGCGCCCGTACGGGTCGTCGAGGTTGACAGCGGCCGGCGGCGCCTCAGCGGTGACGAACAGACGCCGCTTCGCGTCGAAGTAGCTCTCCATCGTCCCGTGCAGGTCGAGGTGGTCCTGGCTCAGGTTGGTGAACACGAGCACCGAGAAACGCAGCCCGAGCAGGCGCTTCAGCTCGGATCCGTGCGACGTCGCTTCCAGCGCGCAACTCCGATCGCCCGCGTCGAGCATCTCCCGGAGGGTTCGCTGCAGGTCGATTGCCTCGGGAGTTGTCCGAACGGCGGGCCGCCGCTCGCCGCCGACCCTCGTCTCCACGGTACCGAGCAGCCCGGGGCGCCTGCCTGCCGCCGCGAGCATCGCGAACAGCAGGAACGAGGTGGTCGTCTTTCCATTCGTCCCGGTGACACCGGCCACCACGAGCTCGCTCGAGGGATCGTCGAAGAACTCGACGGCGGCCCGGGCCATGGCATCACGGGCGTCCTCGACGACGAGCTGAGGACAGGCGACGTCGACCGGTCGCTCGACGACGAGCGCGGCGGCACCGTTCGCGACCGCTTCGGCCGCCAACTCGTGGCCGTCGACGCGCTGACCGGGGACGCAGAAGAAGAGCGCCCCTGGCTCGACGGCCCGGACGTCGTAGGCGAGATCGACGACATCGACGGGGGCCCGGTGCAAGCACTCCATCGGACCGAGCGTCGCGATGAGCCGCTCGAGGTCCACGGCAGGCGAGTCTACCAGCGGTCATGGGCGGACACGCTTCGCCCGAACCGCGTGAAAAGTGCCTCGTATGCGGCGCTTTTCCCGGCTCAGCCTGACGAGCTTGTCGTCTGCAACTCCGCCGGGTTGTCCGGCGGCACCTGCATGTACTGCAGGGCGAAGTGGGCGATGTCGCTGAAGATCGGCGCCGCCACCGTCCCGCCCCAGATCGCGCCGTGCGGCTCGTCGACGGTGACCAGGATGACGAGCCGCGGTCGCAGTCGCAGGCACGATCCCGACGAACGACGCCACGTACTTGACTGGTCGAATAGCCGCCGCTGATCGGATCGGGCTTCGCAGCCGTCCCGGTCTTTCCGGCCACCTCGTAGCCCCGGACGGCCGCAGACGTCCCCGTGCCCTCGGCGACGACGTTCACGAGCATCGACAGCACCTGCTGAGCGATGGACGACGAGAGCACGCGACGCTTGTGCGACCCGCGGACGAGGACTGCCGACAATGTGGTCGACAAGGTGAGGCGTCACCAAGATGCCATGGTTCGCGACCGCTGCATAGGCGGCTGCGAGCTGGATCGGCGTGACAGCGATTCCCTGTCCGATCGGAACGGTGCCGATCGTCGAGCCCGACCAGAGGTGCCGCGGGAGCACGATGCCCGAGCTCTCGCCGGGGAAGTCGATTCCGGTCTTGCGCCCGAACCCGAAGCGGGAGATCCACTCCGACAGGCGCGTCGAGCCGACAAGCTCGGCCAGGGTCACGGCGCCGACGTTCGACGAGTGCGAGAGGATCTGTCCGACCGTCATCGTCTCGGTACCTCGCGGCTCCGCGTCGTGGATGACCCGGTCCGCGACCTGGATCGAGTACGGGAGCGTGTAGGACGTCGTGGCCGAGACGAGGTGCTCGGAGATCGCCGCCGACGACGGTGACGAGCTTGAAGGTCGAACCCGGCTCGTACGTGTCCGTTACCGGAGCGTTTCGCTGCTCGTCGGACGGGACGTTCGAGAAGGAGTTCGCATCGAAGCCGGGTTCCGTCGCGATGGCGAGGATCGCCCCCGTGCGTGGGCTCATGACGATCGCAGTCGCCCGCTTCGCACGCCATGTGCTGACCGCGTTTCGCAGAACGATCCTCCGCATACGCCTGGATCGTGTGGTCGATCGTCAGGTACACGCTGCGGCCGTCGCGCTCCGAGATCGAGTTGAGAACGTCGACGGCACGCCCGAACGGGTCCTTGATGACCGTCTCCGTCCCCGGCCTCCCCGTCAGCACCCGGTCGCGTTCGAGCTCGATTCCCGCCAGACCGCCGTTGTCGACGCCTGCGAAGCCGACGACCTGCGAGGCGACCGGCCCGAGCGGGTAGACGCGGCGCTCCTCGGGATAGAAGCCGAGACCGGGGAGGTGCTTGCTCCTGAGCGCTGCCGCCTTGTCGGGGTCGGCCTGGCGCGCAACGTAGACAAACTGCTTCGAGCGATCGGTGAGCTCGGGGTAGAGCGCGCCTGCGTCGACACCGAGCGTCTTCGCCGCGGCCTGTGCCACCGCCTCGCATTCACGATCTCGCGCGGATTCGCGTACACCGTGGTGGCCTGCTCGCCGATCGCGAGAGCGACGCCGGTGCGGTCGAAGATGGTTCCCCGTCCAGCGGGAACGGTCAGCGTCTCGTGCTGCTGGCTCGCTCCACGACTGGCGAGCTCACCGGCACGGACCGTCTGGAGCCACGTCGCCCGCGCGAGCGTGATCGCGAAGACGACCGCGAAGACGCACCAGCATGGCCCTGATGCGCCGATCCGCAACCCGTTTGCTGAGACGGGCCCGGCGCACGCCTCAGTGGGGCAGCGTCGCGTAGGTGGTCGTCGCCGGGTCGGCCGGGACGAGCCCCGCCTGCTCGGCGTTCGAGACGGCGAGCCCGGTCGCCTTTGTGCTCGCGAGCTTCGAGGCAGCGGCAGCGATGTCGGCCTTCAGCTCCGCACGATGCCGGTTGGCCGCGTCGAGGCCGAGGTTGAGCCGCAGCACGGCCACGTTGACAGCGACCACCCCGGCCAGCAGGATCGCGATTGTCACGATCCAGACGACACCGCCGGCGAGGCGCCTTCGGCCCGCACGCCGACGGACTCCCTGGGAGCCGCCTCGGGTCTTCGACTTGGCCGGACTCTCGTGCGCGAGACTCGTCACCGCGCCTTCTCCGCCACCCGAAGTCGCGCCGACGCGGCGCGTGGATTCTGCGCGGTCTCCTGCGGTCCGGGCCGGATCGCCTTGGGAGTGACGATGCGGAGCAGCGGCTGGCGGCCGCAGGCGCAGACCGGAAAGTCGGGTGGGCAGACGCACCCGCGCTGACTCGTCGCGGAAGAACCGCTTGACGATCCGATCCTCGAGCGAGTGGAAGCTGATCACCGCAACGCGGCCACCTGGTCGGAGCATGTCGAGGGCACTCGGAAGCGCTTCCTCGAGTTGGCCGAGCTCGTCGTTGACGGCAATGCGGAGTGCCTGGAAGACTCGCTTCGCAGGGTGCCCTTCTCCGAACCGGGCCGGGGCAGGGATCGCAGCTTTGATCGTCTCCACGAGCTGTCCAGTGCGCTCGAACGGCTCGACCGCCCGCCGCCTTCCGATTGCGCGCGCAATGGATCGCGCAAAGCGCTCCTCGCCGTATCTACGGAAGATCAACTCGAGCTCACGCTCGGGTAAGTCGTTGACGAGCTCGGCGGCCGAGACGTCGGCGGCCGAGTCCATGCGCATGTCGAGGGGAGCGTCGACGGCGTAGGAGAAACCCCGTTCGGGCTGGTCGATCTGCATGCTCGACACGCCGAGGTCGAGAAGGATGGCGTCGGCTTTCATCCCGTTCGCTGCAAGCTGGCCGAGTACGGTCGCGAACTCGCCACGGAGGAACCGTGCCTGGACTCCGGTTCGCCGCCGGAAGCGCTCGAAGAAGGCGCGAGCTGCCGGGTCGCGGTCGACTGCGAGCAGCTTCCCGTGGCCGCGGAGGTCGGCGGCAAGCAGCGCAGCATGGCCACCTGCGCCGAACGTCGCATCGACAACGGTGTGACCCGGCCTGACGTCGAGGAGCTCGCGCACCTCCTCGGCGAGGACGGGGATGTGGTCAGTCGCGCTTGGCTGCAAGGCGTTCGGCAACATCCTCCACCCTCCCTTCGACTTCCTTCACGAGTGCCCGCCATGCGCCTCGATCCCAGATCTCCAGGTGGTCGTGGACCCCGGCCACCACCACCTCGCGGCCGAGGCTCGCATGCTCGATCAGCGACGCCGGCAACATGATCCTGCCCTGCTTGTCGGGAACGGCCTCGACCGCCGCGGAGAAGAAGTGGCGCTGGATCATCCGGTCGTCACGGCTCATCGGGTCGAGCAAGGCAAGCCGGGACTCCACGAGCTGATCCCAGTCCGAGCGCGCATAGGCGTACAGACAGCCGTCCATCCCGCGCGTCACGACCAGTCCATCCGGGAAGGAATCTCGAAACCTGGCCGGAAGGGTGAGGCGGTTCTTCTCGTCGATTGAGTGCTCGTGCTCTCCCAGAAACATCTCTCATCTCCACCACTTTCGCCCACTTTAACCCACTATCACCCACAACGCAACTCCTCTTCCCCACTATGTAGGCGAGAGGCGGCAGCCGAGGGCAGGCTTCAACCTGTCCCTCACACGGAGAAGCGGCCCGAAGACCGCGCGGCGTAACTTCAGTCGCCGAGTTCGAGCGGGAGCGCCGGGTCCGCGGCCCACTCTTCCATCGAGCCGTCGTAGACCGCGACGTCGGAGTGCCCGAGCAGAGTGAGAACGAACGCGTCGGCGGTGGCGGCGATCCCGCCGCCGCAGTACGTGATCACGCGTGGCTCGTGAATGACGTCTCCGAAGCGAGCCGCGAGCTCACCGGGCGGCAGGAATCGGTTGCTCTGGGGATCGAGGAGATCGGCCGATGCGATGTTGAGAGCGCCGGGAATATGACCTGGCCGCGGCAGGCCGACGTCGGCACCCCGATGCTGATCGGCACTGAGCGCGTTCACGATGCAGGTTCCAGTCTGGTCGAGAGAGGCGAGAACGTCGTCCTTGGACGCGATCAAACGCGCGCGGCGGCGCGGCGTGAAGGTGGCGCGCGGCTGCGGCCAATCGGGCGCCGGATCGCTCGAAACAGCGCGCCCCTCGCTTGTCCACGCACGCCAGCCGCCGTCCAGCACGGCCGCGTTGTCGAAGCCGAACGCGCGGAGTAGCCACCAGAGCCGCGTCGCCCACACCGAGCTTCCGCGGTCGTAGAGAACCACCCTCGTTGCGTCTCCGACCCCCAGTGCTTCCATTCCGGCCGCAAAGCGCTTCTCGTCCGGTGCCATGCAGGGGTAGAGGGCGTCCGGATCGGAGAGCGAATCGATCAGATCGGCGAACGCGCTGCCCGGAATATGGCTCGAGACCCAGTCGGGCTGCGCGGTCTCGAGGAACAGACCTGTCTCGCCGCGGCGCAGGTACACGGTGCACTCGAGCACGCACAGGTCCTGCTCTCCGAGCTCAGCGGCAAGCCATTCCGTCGTGACGAGCTGTTCCATCCGGCGAGTCTACTTCGGGAGTTGCAGCTGGCTGGCGAAGGCTCCGCGGCCAGTGAGCGCGGCAGCCCCGCACCGTGCGGCTAGCTCGATTGCCTCCTCGCGCGACATTCCGGCTGCGAGCCCGTAGGTCAGCCCGGCGGCGAACGAGTCGCCTGCGCCGTAGGTGTCGACGATCGGCCCGGGCAGGGGCGCTGCGGCGAACTTCCCGCCTGGATCGGAGAAACCGCCTTCACCCCCGAGCGTTGCAACTCGAAGAAGCGGCGGCGGGTCGAGATCTCCGTCGGCGTACGCCTCCCCCTCGTCCCGGCCGCTGCCGACGAGCACATCGAGCTGCACTCCTCCCTCTCGGAGCGTGGCGAGCGCACGAGGGGTCGCCGTCAGAACACGTGCTCTGCGCGCCGCGCGGAGCGACTCGACGTCCCCACCCGTGAAGTAAACGCCGTCCATCGTGCTCAGTTCCTCCCAGGGAAGCCGATCGACACCACGGGGGACGATCCGGTCTCCGACGACGGTGATCGTTCGCTCGCCCGCCTCGTCGACGAACGTGACGGCTCGGCGCTGCGGCTCGGGCACCCAGCTCACGTGCAGCTCGAGCCCCATCGCAGCCAGCCGGTCGAAGGCGCGATGACCGAGCTCGTCGTCTCCAAGAGCGGTGAAGAAGGCCGCCGTCCCCGCGAGCCTGGCGAGCTGAACTGCGGCGACCGCGCCCCCTCCCGCAGGCTCGCCCCACGATTCGATCGCGTGGAGGATCTCACCGACCGTCGGAACGTGCGGGACGCGAAGGAACTCGACCCATTCGACGTGCCCGACGACGGCGACTCGCACGCGCGCAGTCTCACATCCGCACACCGGTGCGCGTTGAAGATGATGATGGCCAGCATGTCGATTCCACCGTTCGAGCGCTTCTATGAGGAGCAGCGAGGCATCGTGTTCGGAGTCCTCACCCGGAAGCTCGGTCGCCAGGGCGCCGAGGACGCCTTCCAGGAGACGTTTCTCAAGGCGCTTCGCGCGTACCCAAAGCTCCGCGACGGGCGAAACCTCCGGGCCTGGGTGCTGACGATCGCCGAGCGCGTCGCGATCGACGACCGTCGTAGACGTCGTCACCAAGTCGAGCTTTCAGAGTCGGAGCAGGAGACGTGGGACAGCCCTCCGCCCTTCGCCGAGCTCGAGCATCTGGTGGCCGACCTCCCGCCCACCGAGCGCGCCGCCGTCGTCTTCCGCTACGGGTACGACCTCGACTACGACCGGATCGGCGCCGTGCTCGACACGAGCGCGGAAGCCGCACGCCAGGCGGCCTCGTCAGGTGTGCGCAGGCTGAGACGAAAGGAGCTCCGATGACTGTTCCAAGCGATCTCGACACCAGGTTCCGGGAGGCGGCCGCCGCTGCCGGGCTCACCGACGCGGCCTTCGATCTCGCCGAGACGCCGATGGGCACTCTGCTCGTCGCCGCGACCGATCGGGGTCTCTGCCAGATCTCCTTCGATCCAGACGAAGGCCTCGAGGACCTGTCGCGCGCAGTCGGTCGCCGCGTTCTGCGGGTCCCTCGCCGGCTCGAGCCCGCGCGACGAGAGCTCGACGAGTACTTCGACGGTCGGCGAACGGTGTTCGATCTCGCGCTCGACCTCTCCCGAAGGCCGAGCTTCCAGCAGCTCGTCCTGCAGGAGCTCGCCCGGGTGCCGTACGGTCAGGTGACGACCTACGGCGCTCTGGCCGCGAAGGTCGGCAAGCCACGCGCGGCGCGCGCGATCGGTGGCGCCATGAACCGGAACCCGATCCCGATCGTCCTTCCCTGCCACCGCGTGATCGGGCAGAGCGGAAGCCTCGTCGGCTACGCCGGCGGCCTCGACCGGAAGCAGGCGCTCCTTCGCCTCGAGGGCGCGACGATCTGATGCTGACCCGTTACGGCGCTTCCAGGTATGCGCAGCGGCGGTGGTCGCCGGGAAGCGGGGAGGCTCCTACCTTGGCCACGAGCAGCTGTCCGCCGCTGACACCGATCTCGTCGCCGACCTCGGGCAGCGGGCCGATGCGCTCGAGGAGTTGATATCCGGAGGCCGCCGGGATGAAGAGCACATAGGTGTTCTCGGCAGGCGCATCGTGCTCCGGCGCTGCCTCCTGCTCGGTCTCGACAGCCGGTTCGGCCGGCTCGGTCGACTCCGCCGAGGCCCTTGGAGGCAGATGGCGGGTCAACTCGGCCTCGGCAGCTTCGAGCTGCTCCCGAAGCAGGTCGATCCCGCGGGTCGCCCCGTCTGCCCCCGGCTCGGCCGATCGGAGCCGATGCTGCTCGTCGAGCATCTGGGTGAGCTCGCCGGCGTCGATGTGACCGCGCTCGACGAGGATCTCGCCGAGGCGCCGCCCGCTTGCGAAATGCTCTGCGAGTGCGACCTCGAGCTCGTCCTCGCTTAGCAGGCCCCTCTGCACGACCAGCTCGCCGAGACTCGGAACGCGAGAGAGCTCCACGATGCGCAGTATCGCCGCTCCGGCGCCGGGATCAAGCCACAAAGCCTGACCGAGCACGCGATCACCGAGCCGCAGCTTCAGCCCGCCAGCATCAACCGGTAGCCCACCCCCCACTCGTTGATCACGTACGGTGTCTCGCTGGCGCAGGCGAGCTTGCGTCGAAGACGCGAGGCGTGTGAGTCGAGCGTCCTCGTCCGGCCGAGCGACCTGAACCCCCAGACATCGCGCAGCAGCTCATCCTTGGCAAAGACGCGTGTCGGGTCGGTCGCCAGCTTCGCGAGCAGCTCGTACTCCTTCGACGGGAGCGCGACCCGCTGCCCGCCAACCGCGACGCAGCGTGTCATCCGATCGATCGTGATCTCGCCCGCCTCCAGCCGCTGACTGACCGGAGGAGCCACCCGCCGGAGCACGGCCCGGATACGCGCCAGCAGCTCGTCGTACATGAACGGTCGCGCCATGAAGTCGTCGGCACCCCGATCGAAGGCGCGAACGCGGTCGACGGCGTCCGCCTCGGCCTGGCCGAGCACGATCACCGGCACGTTGCGATCCCACGAGCGCCCCGGTTCTCCCTGACGCAGTCGCCGGCAGACGTCGAGCTCCGTCCCGAGTAGGACGAGGTCGGGCTTCGCCCGCTCGGCGAGATCGAGCGTAGCGTCGACGTCCTGAGCCCGCAGAACGGCAAAACCGTCGTCGACCAGATGCCGCTCGAGGAAGGTACCGGTGGTGGGCTCGGGCTCGGCGATCAGGAGCGCGGACGACATGAGGCGACCGTAGCGAGTCCCTGCGGCACCGTCCAGATGTCCTTTCGCGCGGCTTTGTGACGAAGCGTCTACAGCCGGCCCGAGCGGACAACGCCCCAGAGAAGCCACATGCCGAGCACGCCGGAGATCGCGAAGCCGATCAGCGAGATCACGTGGAGCCCGATGAGATGCGGGCCCGACTTGGCGAAGATTCCAATCAGGCTCGATCCGATCAGACCTCCGGCCACGACGAGCGAGACGACGAGCCGGTTGAACGCGTGCTCGAACCTGGGCAGGAAGTCGTCGAGCCCCTTGTGCACGAAGCCGACCTCGATCTGGCCGTCACTAGCCTGCTGGAGAAAGTCGTGCCACTGGTACGGCGCCGCACGGATGACCTCGGCGAGCGATCGGATCTCCTTGCTCGCCTGGCCGAGCAGGCGCTGGGGCGTGTAGCGCTGGACGAGTAGGTCGCGCGCATACGGCTTCGCCACCTCGAAGACGTTGAAATCGGGGTAGAGCTCGACTCCGACGGCGGTGAGGGTCACGATCGCCTTGTCCAGCATGAGGAAGCGCGCCGGCAAACGAAGGTTCATCGCGTAGGTGAGCTGGAAACCCTCCCGGATCAGCTGCATCGGGTCGATCTCCGCGAGGCGGACGCCGTAGTACCGGTCGTAGAGCTCCCGAAGGCGGGCGACGAACTCGTCCTCGCGGCTCCGGTCGTAACCGACACCGAGCTCGGCGAACCGCTTCGGCAGAGCCTCGACGTT
Organism: uncultured Actinomycetes bacterium; assembly: GCA_963736045.1. Taxonomy (GTDB): domain Bacteria; phylum Actinomycetota; class Thermoleophilia; order Gaiellales; family Gaiellaceae; genus PALSA-612. The sequence goes on from CAVTNK010000004.1 coordinate 582,859, forward strand.
CTCGTGCGCGGCGTCGATGAAGAGCCGCGTCAGCTTGGTCATGTCGTCGTCGGACAGCTTCCCGACGAGCCCGAAGTCGACGATGCCAATGTGCTCGGGGTGCCCCAGGACGAGCACGTTCGCCGGGTGCGGGTCGCCATGGAAGAAACCGTGACGGAAGATCATCGTCATCCAAACCTCGGCCATCAGATAGGCGAGGCGGCGCCGTTCCTCGACCGTGTAGTCGTCCGGCTCGAGGTCACGCAGCTGGACGCCTTCGAGGTGCTCGAGCGTCAACACGCGGGAGCGCGTGTAGCTCCAGTACACCTTCGGGATGCGAACGTGGGGATCCCCGGCGAAGTTGCGGTAGAACGTCTGCGCGTTGCGGGCTTCGAGCCGATAGTCGAGCTCCTCCCGCAGCGAGCGGCCGAACTCGTCGACGAGAGCCCTGGCGTCGACGAAGTCGAGCGCGCGGACACGCTCCTTCGACGATCTTCGCCGCCTGGTAGAGGAGCTGAGAGATCGGCCTCGATCTGGCGCGGTGCGTCGGGACGCTGCACCTTGACGGCGACAGCATGGCCGTTCGGGAGCACGGCCTTGTGCACCTGGCCGATCGACGCGGCGGCGATCGGCGTCGGCGAGAACTCGAGGAAGAGCTTCTCGATCGGCAGCCCCAGCTCGAGCCTCGACCACCTCCTCGACCTGCGTGTACGGAAACGGCGTGACGTCGTCCTGCAGCTTTCGCAGCTCGACGATGATGTCCGGCGGCACGACGTCGGGCCGCGTCGAGAGCAGCTGGCCGAACTTGACGAACGTCGGCCCGAGCTCGTCGAACATCTCGCGCAGGTGCTGCCCGCGCTGGGAACGGTCTTCCTCGACGGCGAAACCTTCGCGCCCCACGGCAAGAGGTCGGTCAGTCGGTGTCGCTTCGAGGAAGTAGCCGAAGCCGTGCCTGACGGCGACCTGGGCGATCTCGGACATCCGGCCCAGATTGCGGGCTGCGGTGCGAGTGGCCATGAGCTCAGTGTTGCACGGCGCGTGCCGAAGTTCCCACCGGCGACGGTGTCCGCCGATCCTCGCGAGTAGTGGTGTCCCCGGGGACCCCCGAGTAGGTGTCCCCGGGACCCCCCAGTCTTCCCCCTGCGATCGATGCTATCGGCGAGCTCCGTGCGCGTGGGAGTCGCGACTGTGACGAAAGCGTGCTTTTGCGTGCCCGCGTTGCTCTTACGCACGTCGCCCTCTTCGAGGCGGCTTTCGGCGAGCCGCAGACGGTGCTCGAGCTGGGCGACCCGGAGCTCGAGCTCGTCGTAGGACTCGCGGGCGACAAGACCGAGCTGCTCGAAGACGGTCTGAAGGCCGCCTCCGGCCCTCTCGGTGAGTCGCGTGGCATCGCCGCGCCAGCGCGACATCGCCTCGTCGATCGTCGCCCGCATATCGTCGCGGCGCACGCTGCCGCGGCCGGCGAGATCTCGCGCAAGCTCCTCCGCGCGATCTGCCGTCAGGGCCACGGCGCCGACCCCCGCGAGCACAAGCCGCTCGAGCACGTCGAGCGGCGACGTGGATTCGGCCTCGGAAGTGCCGGCCATCAGCGCGCGCGACCGTGCGGCCTCGTGCCGCGCCGCTGCCGCCGCGCTCTCTCTTCGCCTGTGAGCGCGAGACCGCATCCGTCGGCTGGAGCCGATCCCGCCGCCCCGGAGCAGCTTCCTCGACGGCGACTTCCTCATCCTCGTCGAGCGCACGTCGGCCTCGATCGCCAGCCGCCACAGGCCGGCTCAACGGAGCAGCGACTTCTGATCCCCTTCTCGGTCACGGTCGTGCCGATCCGCGTCGGCGGAACTCGGGCTCGCGCTCCTTGAAGATCGGTCAGCAGCGGCGCGCGATGAAGATCGACGAGTACGGCACCCGACGGCGATGCCGATCAAGAGCGCGAAGGCGAAGTCCTTGAGCGTCGCTCCGCCGAAGAGCAGCAGGCTCACGATCGGGAGGAGCGTGATGAACGTCGTCGCCAGCGATCGCCGCATCGTCTCCCAGAGCGAGATGTTCGCGATCGTTGGCGAACGACGCAGCGGCGCATGATCGGCATGTTCTCGCGCACGCGGTCGAAGATGATGATCGTGTCGTAGATCGAGTAACCGAGCACGGTCAGTACCGCCGCAACGTGGCCGTCGTCATCTCCCGCTGCGACAGCGAGTAGATGCCGACCGTGATCAGGATGTCGTGCACGAGCGCGATCAGCACCGGCACGGCGAACTTCCAGTCGAACCGCAGCGAGATGTAGAGCAGCGATCAGGAGCAGCGAGACGATGATGGCGAGGATCGCGGAGCGGGCAATCTGATCGAGAAGCTCGAGGAGACGTTCTTGATCGCCGAGCGAGCTTGCCTTGAGCCCCTTGGTCAGACTCGTCGTTCAGCGTGTTCTGCTGCTCGCGGTGAGTGACTTCATCCGCAGTTGGAAGCTCTTGTAGTTCTCGCTGCCTTCGGGAACGCGGTGCCCTGCCCTGGACCACGGCGTCGGCGCGACCGATCGCGCTCGTCTGGTCGCGCACCTTCGAGATCGAGATCGGCTGACTGCGTCTTGAAGCTGATCTGCGTGCCGCCCTTGAAGTCGATGCCCAGGTTCAGACCCTGGACGACGAGTGAGGACCGCGCCGACGATCCGATGATCACGCCCGGACACGGCGAACCACTGCGTTTCGCGCTCCCCATGAAGTCGATCTGCAGGAACTTTCGGATGCTGCTCCTGCGACGCGCCGATGAAGCGCGGGTTGTCGAACCAGCGGAAGCCCGAGAGCAGGCCCGAGCATGGCACGCGTCGCGACGACGGCCGTGACGAGCGAGATCACGGTGCCGATCAGCAGCATCAGCGCGAAGCCCTTGACCTGCGCCGTGGCGACGGCGAAGAGGACGAGCGCGGTGATCGCGGTCACGACGTTCGCGTCGATGATCGTGTGGAAGCCCTTCTGGTAGCCGGTGGCGACGGCCGCGCGCATCGATTTCCCGGCTGCTCACCTCTTCCTTGATGCGCTCGAAGATGACGACATTCGCGTCGGCGGCGACTCCGATCGTGAGGATCAGGCCGGCGAAGCCCGGCAGCGTGACGTGACGTTCAGGATCAGGATCGCGGCGTAGAGGAACGCCGGCGTAGATCGCGAGGCCGGCGACGGCGACGACGCCGAGGAAGCGATAGAAGATGAGCAGGAAGAGCGCGACGATGCAGGAGCGCCGACGATCGCCGCGGTCTTCGCCTGCTGCAGCGAGTCCGCGCCGAGCGTGGCCGAGACGTCGGAGCGCTCGACCTGCGTGAACGGAGATCGGCAGCGCGCCGTACTTGAGCACGAGCGCCAGGTCTGCGCCTCCTTCGACGTCGTCACGCCGGTGATCTGCGCGCCGCCGGAGATGCCGTCGGAGAGCGTCGAGTCGGTGTAGTCGATCTGCGGGAAGGACTCGATGTCGCGGTCGAGCACGATCGCGAAGTGCTGCGGCGACTGGCGCAGCTGGCCGCGCTGGTAGAGGCGGCGCGTCACCGTCTGGAACTCGTGGTCGCCGTGGCTGTGGAAGGACAGCCGGACGATCGGCTCGCCGTCGTCGGGTTGAAGTCCTGCTCGTCGCCGTCGGCGTTCAGGTCCCGTCCCGGTCAGCTCCGGGGACCCGACCTTGGTTCGCGAGAGGTGGTACTTGAACAGGTAATAGAGGTGACGTTGCGGCGGGCTCGCGTTCGATGCCAGGGCAGACGGCCGGCGCGGACTTCGGGTTCGACGAGCCGCACGTGATGACGACGGTGCCTGCGGGCACGGCGAAGATCCTGCTCGCCGTTCGTCGGCTTCGGATGAGTAGGCGTGAACAGCCCGCTCCCTCGTCTGCGGCGGCCCGGCGATTCGCCTGCTTCTTCTTGTCGAACAGGTAGCACGCGACCGGCGTTCCCTTCGACTTCGCGCGTGAGCGACTGGACCGGGCGCCAGCAGGTCATACAGGCGCGGGAGCGCGACGGCTCCCCTGCGAGTCGATCGAGGGCCCGTCATGTCGGCCTCGAGGTCGTAGAGCTCGAGCTGCGCAGTCTGGCCGATGATCTTCGCCGCCGTCGCGCGGATCGTGGATGCCCGCGAGCTGGATCACGATCTGGTTCGGCTCCTGCTTGCGGATCTCGGGCTCGCTCACGCCCAGGGCGTCGATGCGGTCGCCGCATGATCGACACGACGGGTCGAGGTCGGCAGACGTCAGCTGCTGACCCTTCGGCTTCACGGCCTGCAGGACGACCTCGAGGCCACCCTTCAGGTCGAGGCCGAGGGTCAGCGCTTCTGCGCGCCGGCGAACCCGGGATTCGATCAGGAAAAGGGCCCCGATCAGGGCCGCCACGATCAGTCCGATGAGCGACAAGGTATTTCCGCCGCTCACGCACGGAGCTGGTGACCAGGTTACCTGTCCGCCGCCTCACGAACTCATGCGCTACCGGATCAGCCGCGGCAGACGCGTTCCGTCGGCGTCGACATCGACGATCGTGGTCACCGCGGCGACCGCCCGACGGTCGAGCCGGACCTCGACGCCGGGCGCGATCTCGACGGACAGCTCCTCTCCGTAGACCCCGCGGACGGTGCCGTGGATGCCGCCCGCGGTGATGATCTCGTCACCCGGCTCGAGCAGCTCGATCAGCTCGCATCAGGTCCTCGACCTGGCGACGCTGACGCCGTCGCTGGGGAACGACCCAGACGAACCAGAAGCAGGACGAGGAGGACGATGAGGACGACGAGCGCGACGATGGACACGGCATCTCGATCTCGGCGGGTTTCTGGAGGCGCTCGAGCCGGGACTCGGCTGCGCTTGAAGTCTGCCAGCCGCCCGGCCTCGATCGCCTCGCGAGCGCCACCGTCAGCGCGGATCAGAAAGCGGAGGTTGTGAAGCGTGAGGAGGCGAAGTCCGAGGATCTCCTGCTGCGTGACCAGGTGGCGAATGTAGGCCCGCGAGAAGCGCGTGCAGGCCGGGCAGTCGCAGGTTTCGTCGAGCGGTCCGGGGTCGCGGGCGAAGCGAGCGTTGCGAAGGTTGAGCCGGCCCTGCCCAGGTGAGCGCCGTAGCCTGTCCGACCCACCCGCGTCGGCAGCACGCAGTCGAACATGTCGATCCCTCGCTCGACGACGTCGAGCAACCCGACCGGATCGCCGATGCCCATGAAGTAGCGCGGCTTCTCGGCCGGGCAGCAGCGGCGCGCGCGGCGGCGACGGTGTCGAGCATCGATTCGCGACTCTCCCCCACGCTCAGCCCTCCGAGCGCGTGCCCGTCGAAGCCGATCTCGACGATCTCCGCCGATCGAACGCCGGCGAAGCTCGAGATCGACGCCGCCTTGCGCGATGCCGAAGAGGAGCTGTCCCGCTCGCTCGGGGCGCGCGCCTGCCGGCGCGCCCAGGCGGTCGTCAGCTCCACGGCGCGCTCGGCGTCGGGTGCGGAGGCCTCTGCCGGCGAGCAGACGTCGAGGCACATTGCGATGTCGGAGCCGAGAGCAGTCTGCATCGCAGCGGCCGCCTCCGGAGTGAAGCGGGTCTGACTGCCGTCGTAGACCGAGCGGAATACGACGCCGTCGTCGTCGACGCTGAGCAAGGTGTCGCGAAGCGAGAAAACCTGGAACCCGCCCGAGTCGGTGAGGATCGGGCCGTCCCAGCCCATGAAGTCGTGTAGGCCACCGAGCTCGGCGACGATGTCCTCACCGGGGCGGAAGTGGAGGTGGTACGTGTTTCCGAGGACGATGCTCGCCCCGAGCGTGCGGAGCTCGGCCGGATCGACTCCCTTGACGGTCCCCTTCGTTCCGACGGGCATGAACACGGGCGTCGGCACCTCCCCGTGCGCCGTCCGCAGCACGCCCGCGCGTGCCTGGCCGTCGGTGGCCATGACCGAGAACGCGGTCAAGCGACCGTCTGCGCCTGGAACCAGCCGATCACGTGCTCGGCGGCAACGTCGTCGGCCTCGGAGTCTTGCTCGAGCTCCAGCTCGCGGCGGATCCTTCCGAGCTCGGCGGCAAGCGCGCGTACCGGTGCCGCGCTGCCGAGAAGGAGGGCGACCCGCGGCGCCTGGGCTGCGCACACCTCGTCGCTCGCCGCATGGAGCGGCGGCCAGATCTCGCGGAGCTTCCTCTCCAGCGCCTCCTCGCCTCCGTGCCGCCAGAAATCTCGCCACTCGTTCGCGCTGCGCGGCCTCATCTGACAAGCATCGCATCCCCGAAGGAGTAGAAGCGGTAGCGCTCGGCGATCGCGATCCTGTACAGCTCTCTCGTCTCCTCGACGCCTGCGAAGGCCATGACCAGGGCGAGGAGCGTCGTTCTCGGAAGGTGGAAGTTGGTGAGGAGCGCGTCGACGCGCCGGAACTCGAATCCGGGCGTGACGAAGAGCTCGGTCCTGCCGGCGAGCGGCGCTCCACGCGCGATCGACTCGAGCACCCGGACGGTCGTCGTGCCAGCCGCGACGACGTTCGGCGCCGCCCGGATCCGCTCCCACGCGGCTTCCTCAACGGCGTAACGCTCGCCGTGGAGGGGATGCTCCTCGATGATCGACCCGGTCACCGGCCTGAACGTGTCGAGCCCCACGTGCAGCGTCACACGGTCGACGTCAAGCCGCTCGAGGAGCTCGGGGGTGAAATGCAGCCCCGCGGTTGGCGCCGCGGTCGAGCCAGCGTCGCGCGCGTAGATCGTCTGGTAGCGCTCGGGATCGTCGAGCGGCTCGGTGATATAGGGCGGAAGCGGCACCTCGCCTCTCATCTCGCCTCGCAGGCGGACGTGCCAGCGCCCGCCCCCAAGGTGCTCGACGAGCTCGACCGCACCAAGCACGGACCCTACTCGGAGCCGTGCCGACGGCCGCGCGAGCGCCTCCCAGAGCCCATCGTCGACGGGCTCGAGAAGAAGGATCTCCGCGGCGCCCCCTCCAGGCCGTCGAACGCGAAGCCTTGCCGGGATCACGCGAGTGTCGTTGACCACGACGATGGCGTCAGGCGTCACCTCCTCGGGGAGGTTCCGGAAGTGTCGGTGTCTGACTTCACCCGAGCTGCGGTCGAAGACGAGCAGCCGCGCCGAGTCGCGTGGCTCGACCGGCCGCTGCGCGATCAACTCCGGCGGTAGGTCATATTCGAGGATCGACGAGTCCATCCGGCTAGCACGCTATCGTCGGCCCCGTGAGTGGAAGCGCTGCGGTGCCGGGCGACGAGCGGCTGGCCGCTGCGATTCGCGACGGTATGAGAGCCGAGGCCGGTGTCGTCGGTCGCCAGCTGGCCGAGGTCAGGGGGTTGAGCGGCAGGGCGATCAGACATCTCGAGCGCATCGAGGCCGACGTGCGCGCCGAGCGAACTGCCCGGCTCGAGGATTTGGCCGCGCTCGTCGACCTGATCTCCGCAGGATGGATGACCGTCGATGCACGCCTCGCGCGGATCGAGGAGGCCCTTCGAGCTCGCGACGAGCCGCAACTCGCACACGTGGACGAGCGTCGCGCCGACGCCGCCTGAACGCTTCCCGTCTTTCCTTTCAGTTCGTAGCGAGCAGGATCGCCGCGCAGACGGCCACCCAGGCCACGATCGTGACGAGCAACGGGACGTCCTTGAGCAACACCTCCTCCGGCTCCTCGCCGGCTCCTCGCCGGTGGACGAGCAGCACGTAGCGCCCGATCCCGAAGCCGACGAACGGGATCGTCACCGCCATCACCCGCGAATTGCCCGCCGTGACCGTATAGGCCGCGTATCCGGCAACGGTCGCGACAGCGAGCAGAGTCACCATCCGGTCGAGGAGCGCGGCAGAGTACCCGGCCAGCGCGGGTCGACCCGCCGTCACGTTGGCATGGACGACCGCAAGCTCCGCCCTGCGCTTGGCGAGCGCGAGAAAGAGCGCAAGGAGCGCCGTGCAGGCGAGGAGCCACGGCGAGATGTACACGTGCACGGCGACAGCACCGGCCGCTGCCCGCAGCACGAAGAGCCCTGCAATGACACACACGTCGAGCAACGCGACATGCTTGAGACCGGCCGAGTAGGCAGCTTGCAAGACGAGGAACGAGATGAGAAGTGCAAGCGACCAGATGCCGAGCAGCGCCGCGAACGCCACTGCGATCGCCACGAGCAGCGCCGCGAGCGACAGGGCCGCTCGCTCGGGGAGCTCGCCACTCGCGATCGGCCGGCGACGCTTCGCCGGGTGATGACGGTCGAGCTCAATGTCGCGCACGTCGTTGACGAGGTACGCGGCGCTCGAAGCCGCGCAGAACGAGACGAACACCGCGAGCGCTTCTGCCCATCGCGTGCCGTCGCCGACCTTGGCTGCGAAGACGATCCCCGCCAGGAGCAGCGCATTCTTCGTCCACTGCCTCGGCCGCAGCGAGACGAAAGCCGCCCGCAGCCTTCGGCGAGGAAGCGGAAGCTCTACGACCTCGAAAACCGCCATGCGGCGAGATCGTAGAAGACTCGGCCGATCCGGGGTGGCGCTCGCGGTTCAGGCAGGTGTGGCGGGTAGAACGAGCTGGAATCTGCTCCCCTGGCCCGGTGTGCTGTCGAGCTCGATCTGGCCGCCGAGCGCGAGTGCCAGCTCGCGCGCGATCGCGAGCCCCAGACCGGTTCCTCCTCCATCCCGTGAGTAGAACGGCCGGAAGATCCGGTCCTTCTCGGCCTGTTCGATGCCCGGCCCCGAGTCGCCCACCTCGACAGCCACCGCGCCGTTGTCGGCCGAGAGCGCGAGGTCGATGCGTCCCCCGTCGGGTGTCCAGCGGAAGGCGTTCGAGAGCAGGTTCGAGATGATCTGGAGGACCCGGTCGCCATCGGTGACGATGATCGGCCGCGCGACCACGTCGCAGCGATAGTCGATCCGACGCCGTCGTGCCTCCTCACCGAATGCCGCGTAGGCCTGGTCGAGCAGACGGCCCATGTCGACCTCCTCGTGCAGCACCGTGAAGCGGTGAGCGTCGAGCTTTGCGAGATCGAGAACGTCGCCGACGAGCCGCTCGAGCCGTGCCGCGGCCGAAGAGATCACGTCCAGCGAGTCGGACTGCGCGTGCGGATCGAGCGTCAGCCCTTCGCGCATAGCGTCGACGTGTCCGCGAATCGCGGTCAGGGGCGTCCGGAGCTCGTGCGAGACCGTCATCAGGAAGTTGCGCTCGCGAGCCTCGGCTTCGCCGAGGCGCCGGGCCATCTGGCTGAAGCGCTCGGCGAGATGGCCGATCTCGTCGCCTCCCCGGACTTCGGGTACGGCCACGTCGTAGCGTCCACGCGCGATCTCGTCCGCGGCCTTCGACAGGCCGAGCACCGGCTTCGAGATCCGGCGGGACGCGTACCACGCGAGCACACCGGCCACGAGTAGACCGCCCAAAATGGAGACGCCGAAGAACTTCATCAGCGTCAGCCACGTCTCGCGAAGCTCGGTCTTCGCCTTCGCAATGACGAGGACGCCGAGCGTGTGTCCCTCGACCTGGAGCGGGCCGGCGACGGCGACGAGCGGCCGCCCTCCCTTGGGTGTGAACTCGAACGAGATCGTGCGGCCAGCCTCGATGCGACTCAGGTCGAGCTTCTGACGAGCGTCGCGCGGAAGGTGGCGGAGGCCGGAGCTCTGCCCGGGGAAGGGCGGCACGCCCGCGTAGTAGATCTTGTCGCCCGTGGCCCGCTCGAGCTGCCGCGCCTCGATCGCGGGAGCATCGCTTCCCCGCTCGATCGTCGCGTTAGCCTGCTCGACGAGGAGCTCCGTCAGGCCGGATGCCTCGCGTCGCAGCTCCTTCAGCGACTGCGACCGCGAGTAGTTGGAGAGGAGCTGGAACGCGATTCCGGCCGACACGATTCCGGCGACGACGATCCCCGCCAGGAACAGCGCGGGCAGCCGGAAGCGCAGCGAGCGCAGCACTGGCCCTCTACGCAGGCGCAGGGTTCTTCGCGGGCGAGACTTTGTAGCCGACTCCCCACACCGTCACGATCGGCGACGCGTCGCCGAGCTTGCGCCTGAGCTGGCGCACGTGGACGTCGACGGTGCGCGTATCGCCCGCGAACGTATAGCCCCAGACCCGCTCGAGCAGCTGATCGCGCGTGAGAACGAGCCCACGATGGTCGAGCAGCTCCCAGAGGAGGTCGAACTCCTTCGGCGCCAGCTGGATCTCGTCCTCTCCCACCCGCACCTCGCGCCGGCCGGCGTCGATCGTGAGGTCGCCGTGCCGAAGAACCGCACTCTCGATCTGCCGCCGCTCTGGCGTCGAACGCCGAAGAATCGACTTCACCCGTGCGACCAGCTCGCGCGGGTTGAACGGCTTCGTCATGTAATCGTCGGCCCCCACCTCGAGCCCGATGATCTTGTCGACGTCCTCGTCGCGTGCCGTCAGCATCAAGATCGGGATCTCGGAGCTCTTCCGGATGCGGCGGCATACCTCGATGCCGTCCAGGTCCGGCAGCATCAGGTCCAGGATGACGAGCGACGGCGGATCGGCGGCGACCTGGTCGAGTGCTTCTTCTCCGCGCGCCGCGGTGCGAACCGCGTACCCGGCGTTCTTCAGGTAGAGAGCGACGAAGGACGCAATCGAGCTTTCGTCCTCGACGACGAGAATCGATTCCGGTGTGTGAGCCATCTAGCCCGACGTATCCGGATTCGAGATGACGAAGCGCGTCGACTTGACCGGAAGCTCCTGGAAGCCCTCCTCGCAGAAGCTCGCGGAGTCCACTGAGAAGAGGTTGTTCAGCACGTCGAAGGTGCCGGACCAGAGAACCGCGACCCCCTTGCCGACGACGCTCAGGTCGATGAACTGGGCGTTGATGTTGATCCTGACCGCTCCGCTCGTCCGGAACCGGACGAGGTTCCCTGTATACGAGTACCTGCGGTCCCCGACCCGCACCTGTGGCGCGTTGTAGACCCTCGGAGGCGTACCGTCGTCGGCGGTCAGATCCTCGATCTTGACCGTCCCTTCGCCGAACCGACCGAACACGACGCCTCTCGTCAGCGTCAGAGAAATCTTCCCGAAACCACCCGCAACGACGAGGCAGCCGTCACCCAGCGTCCCACCGGACGCCCTTCCCGACGGGGGACTGGCGACGACGAGGACGCCGGCCGCGACAGCAAGACACGCGCAGGCAACGAGGCGCACGTTCTCAGGGTATCTCCGAGCAGTGAGTCGAGAATTGAGCGGAATGTAAAGAAACGATGGTCGGCCGAGCGTTCAGCGTCTACGGCAAGCGCGGGTGGTCAAGCGCGTTCTTCGTATACAGGCCGACCGGGTTCCAGAGCAGGAATCCGGCGGCGTGCATCGCCCGCGCCGCGTCGATCTGCTCGGCGACCTCCTCGAGACCGTACGTGCGGTTGATCGAGAAGTCCTGTAGCCAGGCGACGAGCTTGACCTTCTCGCCTCGTGTCTGGCGCTTGTAGTCGCGGAGCGAGTGCACCACGGTCGCGTACGGGAATGCCTCCGGGTTGAGCAGGTTGTATTCGCCCTGGTTGTAGTGCGACGGATAGACCATCGGGTAGATCGCGTCCAGCACGCGTCCGAGCCGCTTGGGTGCCTGGCCAATCCCGAGGTCGCGCGTCGCTGCGAGGCCGAAGAGGTCAGCGGAGACCCGCACGCGAAGAGTGTGCAGCCTCTTGACGGCGTACTGGAAGAACCGGTCGATCGTCTGCCCCTTGGGCTCGGTCCGGCGATGCGGGAAGACCGCGGTGGAGAGATCGCCGTCGGTCGGGAAGCGGACATAGTCGAACTGGATCTCGTCGAAGCCTGCCTTCGCCGCTGCCGCTGCCACGTCCACGTTGTACTTCCACACCCTCGTGTCGAACGGGTTGGCCCAGCCGAGACCGGCCGTCGTCGCCCAGACGCCGCCGCCCTTCCGCTGGATGGCCATGTCCGACCTGGCCGCGGTCAGGGTCGGATCCTGGAAGACGACGATCCGCCCGATCAGGTAGATGCCTGCCTGGTGTGCTAGCCGAACGACCTTGGCGACGTCGTAGTACGGCCGCGCCGCGCGATCAGCGACGGCGAGCCTGGGCAGATGCGAGCTGAGGAAGCCGACGTAGCCGTTCTCGTCCTTGACGTCGAGCTCGATCGTGTTCAGGCCCTCCGACGTGAGCCCGACGTAGTCCTCGATCTTGCCCGGGATCGACGCGAGCCCCTCGGTCACATGCACGCCACGGATCTCGGTTGGGAGCGTAGCCGCGAACTGCGACTGCCTCTTCGTCGTCACTTGTTTTGCAGGAACCGCCTTGGCGTGGTGGCCGCGAGTCGAAAAGTAGGTCGCGCCACCTGCCAGAGCTCCGACGAGGCCGACGAGCACGATCGCAACAGCCGCTCTCCTCAGTCGACGGCGGCGGCGAGCTTGACGGCGGCGCTCCTGGAAGCGCTCGTTTGGATCGATGCGATCGTGGATATACACCGAGCCGCTAAACGCTACGTCTTCGAGGCGATTCTGGCAACCTCTTTTGCAGGTCGCTTCCGAGCGATGCCAGTATCTCCGGGTATGAGGACGCCGTCCCTCCGATGAGCGAGACACTCGACTTCGCGGGGATCGTCCTGATCGTCGCGGGCGCCTTCACCGCCGCCGTCGCGATGAGCAAGCTCACGGAGCGCTTTCCGGTGCCTGGCCCTGCGCTCTTCCTGCTTGCAGCAGCTGTCGCATCGGACATCTTTCCGGCGCTGACACTGCCGATCCGGAGCGTCGAGCGCATCGGGGTCGTTGCGCTGATCGTCATCCTCTTCGACGGGGGTATGCACGTCGGGCTGCGCCGCTTCCGGAGCGCGGCCGTCGAGATCACCGTGCTCGGGACGGTTGGCACGTTTGCCACAGCCGGCCTGATCGCGCTCGCCGCTCACTCGTTCTTCGACTTCGGGTGGACGACGGCGGGCATCCTCGGTGCCGCACTCGCCCCGACCGACCCTGCGGTGATGTTCTCGGTGCTCGGAAAGCGGGAGATCGCCGGTCGCTCCGGGACGATCCTGGAGGGTGAGTCGGGCGCCAACGACCCCGTCGGAATCGCGCTCATGATCGGGATGCTCGAGTTCGCGACGCACCCGAATGCCTCGTTCGCCGTGGTCGTCCGCGAGTTCGCGATCGAGATGTCCGTCGGCCTCGCGATCGGAGTGGTCGGAGGGCGATTGCTCCTCCCTCTGATGCGGCGCGTGACGCTCCCGAGCGAAGCGCTCTACCCGCTCCGTACGCTCGCCTTCGTCGGAGTCATCTACGGCGCCGCCGGCGTCGCGCATGGCTCAGGCTTCCTCGCCGTCTTCGTCGCAGGGCTCTTCGTCGGCGACGAACGCGCCCCTCGCAAGGGAGAGATCGAGCGATTCCACACGTCCCTCGCGAGCCTGGCCGAGATCGTCGTGTTTACCACTCTGGGCCTGACGATCGAGATCGGCAAGCTCGGCGAGGGCAACGCGTGGCTGGACGGACTCCTGCTCGCGGTCATCCTCGCGTTCGTCGCACGCCCGATCGTCGTCTGGCCCCTCCTCCTCCGGAGTGGGCTGCGACGGGGCGAGCGCCTGTTCATCATGTGGGGCGGGCTCAAGGGGGCCGTACCGATCCTGCTCGGCACGCTCGTCGTGCTCCAGAACGTGCACGACGCAACGCGCGTCTACCAGATCGTCTTCGTCGTCGTGGCATTCTCGGTGATCGTGCAAGGGACGAGCATCCCGTTCGTCGCGCCCGCGCTCGGCATCCCGATGCGACTCGCCGAGCCGCGGTCGACCCGGCGGCTGGTCGTCGGCCAGGGCTCACGAGCCGACGGCACGAGCGTCGCCCACCTGACGATCGGCCGCGGCTCGTGGGTCGAGCGGGTCGTCCGGGAAGGTCAGGAGCTGAAGATCCGCGGCAGCCTCGCACTAAGAGAGAACGACGAGGTCTGGGTGATCGCCGATGCAGACGACGCCGGCCGCCTGAGCACGATCTTCCGGCCCCAGAAGGAGAGAATCGATGCGTGAGCGAGCGAAAGAACGTCGTCCCCCAACGCCGACGAAGGTCCTCGTTGACGATCAAAGACTTGAGGACTAGCGTGCCGTTGATGATCGCCCCGCCCGAGCCAGGTCTCACCTCGTCCGAGTTGCTCGACCGTGCGAAGGCGCTGCGCCCGGTGCTTCGCGAGCGGCAAGCAGCAACGGAGGCGGCGGGGCGGCTGCTCGACGAGACGCACGAGCTATTCGTCGAGAGCGGCTTCTACCGGACGATCCAGCCGCGCCGGTTCGGGGGTTACGAGTTCGGCCTGCGCGACTTCATCCGCGTGATGATCGAGATCTCACGAGGCTGTCCCTCGAGCGGCTGGGTGCTCGCGCTGACCGCCGGGCACCCGCACCTGCTCGGGCACTTCAGCGAGCAGGCTCAGGCGGAGGTCTACGGCACAGACGGCGACGTGCGCGCGCCGGGGCGCCCCGTGCCCGGAGGCGAGGGAAAGGCCTCGAACGGCGGCTACCTCGTCAGCGGAGCCTGGGACTACGCCTCGGGGTGCGACCACGCCACTCATTTCGTCGGAACCGTCGTCGTGCACGGCAGCGACCCTCCCCGCCTCCTGTACGTCCTGCTCGACCGCGACGACTTTTCCATCGTCGACAACTGGAACGTGATCGGACTGCGAGGGACGGGCTCGAAACGGGTTGTCTGCGAGGACATATTCGTCGCCGAGCACCGGACGATCACAGCGGTCGGGACGACCGACGAGCCGGCGCCCGGCTGGCGGACGCACGAGAACCCCCTCTACGCGGGCGCCCTGTTCACGCTTCTCTTCTTCGAGCTCGGGGCGATCGCCGTCGGCGTCGCACGTGGCGCGATCGACGTCTACGAGGACGTCCTTCGGAGCAAGCGAATCGACATCCCTCCCTTCGTGACGCGCGGCGAGCTCGTCGAGTTCCAGCATCATCTCGGTCACGCCATCGGCCTCGTCGACGTCGCCGAGGCGGCGCTCCTGGAGGGATCCGACCGCTACCTCGAGCAGGCCGTGCGCGCAGTCGAGACAGACACGCCTGTGGACCAGACGGGGGAGGAAAGCCGGCGCCTGCTCTTGCTCGAGCAGCAGTGCGTGCGGCTGGCGGGCGAGGCGGTCGATCTGCTCTTCCGGACGGGCGGCACTAGCGGCGGGCAGATCGGAAGCCCGATGGCGAACGCGATGCTCGCGCTCTCCGTGATGCGGACGCACATGGGCCTGCAGTGGGATCGGACCATGGAGAACGTTGCCCTGCTGCGGCTCGGGCTGCCGCCGGGCTTTGCCTAGCAGGCAGCGCTTGTAGTCGAGCGGCGTCTAGCTCCTACTGGTACTCGAAAAAGCCCCGGCCGCTCTTTCGGCCGAGGAGACCCGCCTTCGCCATCGCGACGAGCCGAGGCGGCGGAGCCATTCTCGGCTCGCGGAGCGCCTGCCAGAGCGCCTCGGATGCATGGACGTGTACGTCGACACCGATCAGATCGACCAGGGCGCATGGGCCGATCGGCCATCTCGTCCCGTGGAGCATCGCCCTGTCCAGATCGTCAGGAGTGACACCGGTCTCGTCGAGCACCCGGACGCAGTCGTTCAGCAGTGGGATCAGCACCCGGTTGACCACGAAGCCCGGCGTATCCGAACAGCGGATCGGCTCCTTCCCCAGGCGCCGGGCGAGATCGTAGGCGGCTTCGTGCACAGCAGGGCTTGTCAGCTCCGTCCGCACGACCTCGACGAGCGGGAGCACGGGAGCCGGGTTGAAGAAGTGGAGGCCGACGACCCGCTCGGGATGCGAAGTCGCGGCGGCGATCTCCGTCACGGACAGGGCCGACGTGTTCGTGGCGAGAATCGCCTCCGGCGAAACGATCGCGTCGAGCGCAGCGAAGAGATCTCTCTTGGCACCGATCTCCTCGACGATCGCCTCGATGACGACGTCGCAACCGGCGAGCGCGTCGAGGTCCGTGACCACCGTCACACGGGCAAGCGCCGCATCCATCTCGGCCTGGGTCATCCGGCCCTTCTCCACACCTCGGCCAAGATGGAGCTCGATCGTGGCCCGGCCGTGCTCCCCGAGCTCGGCGGTCACCTCTCGGCCGACGGTGTCGAAGCCGGCCTGGGCGCAGACTTGCGCGATCCCCGCTCCCATCGTGCCCAGTCCGACAAGGCCGATCGTGCGGATCTCCACGGACAGCGATCCTAGTGGATCGCCGGCCGGCGCAGGGCCGACCTATCGGGAGCCGTGCAGTACGGCGATGCGGCGTCGGGGCGCCCGCCTGAAGAACGCGATGAGAAAGCTGGCCATGCCTCCTCATCGGCAGCGCGGCCCGTCGACTGGAGCCCGACCGAGGGAGAGATCAGACCGGCTCGACCGGATGCCGCTCGAGGAAGCCGAGCACCTCTTCAAGAATGCGCGACGGCTGCTCGGGCAGCAGCGCGTGCCCGGCGCCCGAGAGCATGACGACCTCCACCCGATCTGGCGCAGCGTCGCGCAGGGCGAACGCATTGGTCGGCGGGGCGGCCCGATCCGCCCAGCCACCATTCATCGACCGGTGTCCGCCGCCGTACAGCAGCTGACGATGGAACCTCTTCCGCATCTTTCGCGGTGCGAGAGGAGATCCGAACAGGAGGTATCTCCACCGAACGCGCGTCCGCGGACGTGCACTCTCCCGCCTGGCAGCTCGGGCAGGGCGGCGACGACACGAGCGACGTCGGCGGCCAGGTCGTGCAGCGTCGGCCGGGGACGCCGTGGCCCGGTGCTGCCACCGACGCCACGAAGCTCTACCGCAACGGTGCGATACCCCGCCTCGTTGAGGCCGGGGACCAGGCCGTGTTGCTCGTTCGCGGCCCGTCCGAATCCGGGAACGAGCACGACGGTCTCACCGTTCCCGGACTCGTGATACGCGACGACGACCTCCCCGTTCGTGACGGATCGGCTCGTGCGGGCACCCCGGAGCGATGCAAGGCACCACCCACACGATTGACGGCGCGTGCGCGAGCCCTGAACGCCGGAGCGAAGCTCTTCGAGACGGCAGAGGTCGAGGCCATCACGCCCAAGTCTCCTAGACTTCCCGGGTGGCCAAAGCGGCATACGGGGGTGCCCCCTGAGCCCGATCTGGAGCCGCCGCTCCGCACGACCCTTTGCGCTGCCGCCGGCCGGCGTCCTGCGGCGAGAGCGACGCACCCTTCTCGAATACCGCGAGGAGCGCCTTCGGGACCTCGGTGGACTGCTGCTCGAGATGTTCAGGCGTGACCGCTTCCGCGAGGAGCTCGTGCGCGAGCGCTGCGAGGAGCTGATCTCACTCGACGATCACCTCGCCGCCCTTGACAGAATGCTCGGCCTGTCGTGGACACCGCCCGAGCCGATGCGCTGCGCCTGCGGTGCCGTCCTTCCGAGCGCCGCACGATTTTGCTCGGCCTGCGGGCGCGCGACCACTGAGGAATCGCCACGTGAGGGGCCTCGTGAATCAGGCTCGGCGGCAGAGCTCGTGGAGGGCTAGGACGATTTGGTCCTCTCGCCGAACCTCAGCTGCCGCACGTGTGGCGCCCGCATCGAGCCACAACAGGAGTACTGCCTCGAATGTGGCAACCGGCTGGTCACATCGCGGCGGCCCCCTCGAGTTCCGCCCTGGCTCGTTCCGTCCGGCCTGGCGCTCGTCGTCGCAGCGGGAGGCTCGGCGGCGGCAATCGCCGGGACGAGCGGTGGATCGGCGCGAGCCTCCCGCGCAGTTGTGGCCCTCTCGAGCCTCGAACCCGTAGCGCCGGCGGCGGCCCACCCTGCCTCTCCTAGGGCGACGCCAGGCGCGAAGCAGCGTCTCGTCACCTGGCCGTCGACGGGTGGTTACACCCTGGTGCTCACGTCCCTTCCGGTGAGCGGCGGACCGGCGCGAGCCAAGGCAAAGGCCCTTCGTGCACTGAAGCATGGGCTGACACAGGTGGGTGTCCTCGTCTCGTCAAGCTATCCGAGCCTGCATCCGGGCTACTACGTCGTGTTCAGCGGCGTCTACGCCTCCCGCGAGGAAGCGCAAGCCGGCCTACCCGTGGCCCGCAGGACCTTCCCGGGAGCCTATGCAAGTCCGGTCGTACGTTGAGGTGTTCTCTTCGTAGCAAACGACGGGTCGGACTTTGTAACAACGGCGAGAAAGGAGTAGGCTGGGTACGAGGAGACGACCGAGGCTGGTTAACCCCGGCTTAATCAGGCTTTTCCAGCTGTTAACAGGGAAGCGGGATACTGAGGATGATGGACGATCAAGTAGTCGAGATCCGGGCTGGCATGTATCAGTACTCGAGAGCGATTTATCGGTCGATCAAGGACCTGACCGATCCGTACGTCGACCCCGTCACGCAACTCGAATACCGCCGATCCGTGCTCCTCTCGTGCGAGCAGACCATGGAGCGCCTGGCAACGGATCCGCACTACTTCGCGAACCCTGATCGCACGCTCTTCCAGGACATTCGCCGTTACTTCCCGATCACCCATCAGGCGCAGGTCGCCTGGGCCGTGACTCAGGTCGTCGAGGCAGCGTGCAACTTCATCCGGGAGCAGATCGAAGCCGGGGCCTTCGACGGCGGCGTTGCTCGCTGCCGGGCGACGACGCGGAAGGGCAAGCCCTGCCAGCGCACCCCGCTTCCCGAGCGCGAGTACTGCCCGTCACACCAGCACCTCGAGCAGCGCTCGAAGGTCGCTGCCTGAAGCGCGTTCGCGCCTCGGGCCAGGAAAGCATCGCGAGCGCCGCGTTCGGATCCATCCGCGGGCTGTAAGCTCGCGATTGGATGTCGCATGACACCGACAAGCTGATCCGACAGCTCTCCCTGGTCGCCTTCCTGATGGCGGACCGGCGGCCCATCACGGCTCGGGATGTCAAGCAGAACGTCGAGGGCTACTCGGAGATGTCGGACGAGGCGTTTGCCCGTCGCTTCTACTCCGACCGCGCCGAGCTCGTCTCTCTGGGCGTGCCGTTGCAGTCGCAGCGAGACGAGTTCACGGGCGAGGAGCTCTACACGCTTCGCTCCGAGCGCTACTTCCTCCCGCCGCTCGAGCTCACGGACGAGGAGCTCGCAGCGCTGCAGACCTGCCTCTACCTGCTCGAGGGACAGTTCGCCTATGCGGAGCCCTTCCGGCTCGCACTGCAGAACCTGACGCTCGGCCGACCGGGGTTCAGCGACGCGCCGACGGAGATCGCGGAGCGAGTCGAGGTGCGCGACCCCGATTACTCGCCCGAGCTTGCAGGCAGGCTGAGCAAGCTCGAGACGGCGATCTCGAAGCAGCGGACTGTCAAGTTCACGTACTGGTCGATCGCACGGGACGAGACGCGCGAGCGCACGATCGACCCCTACGCGCTGCTACCGCACGAGGGGAGCTGGTACGTGATCGGCCGCGACCACGGGCGAGACGAGATCCGCACGTTCCGTGTGTCTCGGATCCGTGGCGAGATCCGCTTCGCGACGCGCCGCGAGCGTGACTTCCGCCTCCCTGCCGGTTTCAGCGCCGCCAAGCACCGCCCTCCCCCGCCGTGGCAGATGGGCGCGACAGTCGGCGAGGCACGAATCCAGCTCTCGGGCGATACGGCGTGGTGGGTCGAGCGCACGTACCGTCAGCACGGCAAGGTCAACGACGGGCTGTTCGTGACGCCGTACGCCGACCTCGAACATCTCGCGGCGTGGATCCTGCGCCTCGACGGAAGGGCCGTGCCGGTCGAGCCGCCCGAGCTCCGCCGGATCGTCGCCCGAGGGCTCCGGCGCGTCATCAGCGGCCACACCGACGCACCGCCGACCGCGGCCGCGCTCAAGCCTCGCGGAGCCGAGGACGTTCCGGAGCGGCCAGCCGGTCCCGTGAACCCGGAGCGGTTCGGCGTGTTGCAGGCCCTCCTCGCCTACCTGCTCGCAGCCTGTGGCGAGGAGCCGCAGGCGGTGATCCAGGCGAGCGATCTCGTCGCTCGCTTCGCCATCCCGTCCGAGTTGCTCGAGGAGCACCTCGCCCTGCTCAACCTCGTCAACTTCGGCGGGGGCTGCTACGCCGTGTACGCAGAGCTGCGCGGCGAGCAGGTGCACGTCGACAAGGAGCTCTTCGGCGACACGTTCCGATCGCCGCCCAGGCTGACGCCGCTCGAGGCGAGGGCGATCAGGCTCGCCCTCGAGTTCGTCGGGCCGATGATCGCTGCTGAGGCCCATCGGCCACTCGACAAGGTGCGTCGCAAGCTCGAGGAGACCTTCGGGGAATTCGACCTCGAGCAAACTGCCTCGCCCGCATCCGACAAGGCCGAAGAGACACTGATCGCGACCCTGAGCAGGGCGATCAAGGGCCGGAAGCTGGTCGAGCTCGAATACTGGAAGGTCGGCGAGGAGCAGGCGGTGACCCACCTCGTCGAGCCGTACGTGCTCGAGCGGCAGCTTCCGTACTGGTACGTGCATACGTTCGACCTGACCCGCGACGCCCAGCGAAGCTTCCGCATCGACCGCATGCGAAGCGCGAAGCTCACCGGCGAGACCTTCGAGCCCCGCGAAGGCTTCGAGCCCGTACGGCTTCGCGACGCACGCGTCGCGCGGATCCTGTTCTCGCAGGCCGTCGCACGCTGGGAGGTGGAGCGGGGGGCCGAGGAGCTGACCGACGGGACCGCGCTCGCCGACCAGAAGGTCGGGAGCTCGGAGTGGCTCGTCAGCGAGATCATCCGATTCCTCGGCGAAGCAGTCGTCATCGAGCCCGCCGACTTGCGGGAGCTCGTCGCGGCACGAGCCCGCGCGCTCCTCAGCTCGCTCGGTCTGTCGCGGATTCGCGCTCTCGCGTAGCGCGCTCCCGGATCCGCCCGGCTGCCCACACTGCATATTCACCGAGGAACGGGTCGTCGCCGTGCGCCTCGATCGATCCGAGGTGCTCCTCTCCGCCCGAGTTTCCCAGTGCAACGAGGGCATTCCGCTTGAGAAAGCGTCCGTCGTTTCTGGGCACGTAGAGGCGGTCGTACCGCCGCGACAGATCATCGTCGGCGGCCCGGAGCCAGTCGACAAGCGACACGACGGGCTCGGCGGCCGCCGGAAGCGCCTGGCCATCGCGCCGCTTCTCGATCCCCCGGTTCCAGGGGCATACGTCCTGGCAGATGTCGCAACCGTATGCCTGGTCGTCGAGCTTGGCTCGATACACCTCGGGGATCGTCTGGCGCGCCTGCGTCCAGTACGAGAGGCATCTGGTCGAGTCGAGCACGCCGGGCTCGTCGAGCGCGTCCGTCGGGCATGCGTCGATGCAGAGCGTGCACTCGCCGCAGTCGAGCTCGAGTGCCGCAGCCGACTCGATCTCGAGGTCGCTCACGAGCGTCCCGAGGACGACCCAGGAGCCATGGCGCCGCGTGATGATCATCGTGTTCTTCCCGTAGAAGCCGACGCCGGCGCGGGCGGCTGCTTCCCGATCGACATGTTGGTTCTCGTCGACGAGGACGCGGTAGGAGCCGCCGAGGCGGGTGCCGAGCAGCTCGAGCTTGGCGCGCAGCTCTGAGTAGGCGTCTCGCCACGCGTAGCGAGGCAGGCGCCCCTCGCCCACGCCGGGAGGACGTGCCGGCACGTAGTAGCACAGAGCCGCCGAAACCACGGTGCGAGCGCCGGGAAGGAGACGTTCCGGGTGGCACGAGACCTCGGGCTCCGCCATGGTGAAACGCATGTCGGCGAACAGGCCCTGGACGCGGCGCTCCCGGATGTGCCTTTCGGTCTCCACGTACGCCTCGGCCCGCGCCGCCCCGATCACATCGATGCCGAGCTCGGCTGCAAGCCGATCGAGCTCCAGAGACGTCATGAGATGATTCTGCCGTGAAAGCCGTGCGAATTCACGAGGACGGCGGACCGGATGTCCTGCGCTACGAGGAGGCGCCGGATCCGACGGCGGGTCCGGGTGAGGTGTTGGTGCGGCTGACGGCGGCCTCGCTCAACCACCTCGATATCTGGATCCGCAAGGGCATGCCGTCGGTCCCGAAGCCCCGCATCCTCGGTGCGGACGGGGCCGGGCTGGTCGAGGCTGTCGGCGACGGCGTGGCTGGCTTCGAGCCCGGTGCCCGTGTGGTGATCAATCCTGGTGTGATCGTCGACGGGCGCATGCGCGTCGTCGGCGAGGCGATGCAGGGGACCCACGCTGAGCTGATCTCGCTGCCCGCGCGCAACGTCTATCCACTCGACGAAGGCGTCTCCTTCGAAGAGGCAGCGGCGTTCCCTCTGGTCTTCGAGACCGCGTACCGCATGCTCGTCACAAAGGCGGGGCTCAAGGCGGGCGAGACAGTGTTCGTCTGGGGGATCGGCGGAGGCGTGGCCACAGCTGCGCTCGCGATCGGAAAGGCTCTCGGCGCCCGCGTAATCGTCACCTCGGGGAGCGACGCGAAACTGGCACGTGCACGCGAGCTCGGTGCGGACGGGACGATCGACCATCGCTCGGAAGATGTTCGAGCCCGCGTGAAAGAGTTGACGGACGGCAAGGGCGTGGACGTCGTCGTGGAGACGGTCGGCGACGCCACGTGGAAGACGACCGTCGAAGTTGCGGCCCAGAACGGACGGATCGCCGTCTGCGGAGCCACGACGGGGCCGAACCCGGCTGCGGCCCTCCACCGGATCTGGTGGAAGGAGCTCACGGTCTACGGCTCGACGATGGGGTCGGCCGAGGACTTCGAGGCCTGCCTTGACCTGATCACGAGCGGTCGTGTGCAGCCAGTGGTCGACGAGGTATTCGCGCTGCCCGACGCTCGTTCAGCACACGAGCGTCTCGAAGCAGGCGAGCAGTTCGGGAAGATCGTGCTTCGCATCGGGGACTGAGCGGCTACTTGCACCTTGACACCTAGCACTGATCGGTTGTAGCCTCGCGCCGCTTGCCGGGGAGGAGGGAAAGAGCGGTGCGTCTGCGGCGTCTATCGAGGTTCGGACTTGCGGCGTTGGCCCTGGCGGTCGTCGTCCAGACGGCTGCCGCGGGCAGCTTGTACACCGACGCGGTGGGCGACACGACGGCCGCCGACGTCGAGCAGGTGATCGTCACGAATGACTCGGCAGGGCAGATCACGTTCCTCGTCAAGTTCCGGAACCACCCCACGGCCCTCAAGAACGACCGCTTCCTGATCTATCCGAACACGGATCGGAAGAGCACGACCGGAGGCACGTCCGGGGTGTCCCCAGCCAAGGATGGCGCCGACTACATCTTCTTCCTGACCGGCGGCTCGCACACCATCAGCGCGTACCACCTCATGCGCGGCCAACCGCCGAAATTCTTCAATGCGAAGACTCTCAAGTCCACTTGCTGCTCGAGCGGGTGGCTGTTCTCGATCAACCGCCGCGAGATCGGGAATCCGAAGGTCTTCGACTTCTACGTGTACACCCAGTACGTCGACCCGAGCAAGAAGCGGTTCGACTATGCGCCGTCGAGGGGTGTCTACAAGTACACCCTCACCGGGCTGAAGAGCTGATCTGAGCTTCGCCGGGCCTAGCCGAAGCCAAGAATGAACTTGGCGTCGTCGGACATCCGCTCCGGCGTCCACGGCGGATCCCACGTCAGCTCGATCTCGACATTGGCGACCTCGGGGAACGACGTGCTCACCGTCGAAGAGATGTCTTCCTGGATCATCGGCCCGGCGGGGCAGCCCATCGACGTGAGGCTGTGCGATGACCTTGACCTTCGGCCCCTCGACTTCGACGTCGTAGACGAGGCCGAGCTCCACGATGTCCATCCCGAGCTCCGGATCCTCCACCCGGCGGAGCGCATCGAAGACCTCATCCCTGGTCGGTGGCATGACCCCAGTCTAGTGACTCGGAAGCGCCCGTCAGCGACCCACCCACGCCGGCGAACCCGCGCGAGGCCTCCACGCTGTCCAGGATCAGCTCGAGGACCGTCGCGATCGTCTGGTCGAGATCGGTGTTCTCGATCACCGCCACGTCGTTTCGAGCAGCACGGTCGACGATGGCGCTCTGCAGGAGACGGATGTCGTCCAGGGCGTCGAGATAGCGCTGCACGGGCCGCAGCCCTTCGGACGCGCTGTCGCGCACCCAGAAGTGGGCCGCGTGAGCCTCTCGATCCTGGATGTGGAGCACACAATGGACGACGAGCGCGCGCTCGATCGGAGCCAGCAAGCCCGGAACGAGGTGAACTCCTTCGAGCACGATCGACCAGCGCTCCTGGAGTGCGCGCTCGATCACCGCTCCGACCCCGACGAGAACGTTCCGCGTCTGATCGAGGAATCCCGACAGCACCGGCTCCTCGTCGTCTGCGCCCCAGTGGGCCCTACCGGCTTCGAAGCTCGAATGGTGGATCGTCGGCATGAAGCGCTCCGAGAAGAACGCGCGCATCGTGTGACGGATCACATCGGTCGAGGTCACTCGCGTGATCCCGAGTCGGTACGCGACCTCGGTTGCGACCCGCGACTTTCCGCTTCCGGTGCCGCCGCCGATCAGTAGGACGACCGGCACGTCGAGCCGCTGGAACTCCCGGTAGAGCCTGAGCTTCCGGACAGCAGAGATGCCGGACTCGGTTCCGAGGACGTCCTGGGCGATCTCCTCGAGGACTTCGAGGTCGAGCTCGCCCTCTCCCCGGCGCTGCAGCTCCTGCTCGACGCGCAAGGCGAGCTCGTACCCCCGGATGGACGGAAGGCCCGTCGCGGCGAGCGCGCGGGTCAGGAGCCCTTTCGAGTACGGAAGGTCGTCAGAGGCCCCGAGAGGAGCGAGCTCGGAAGGACCAGGCTCGGTCATACCGCGGCCGTCTCCCTGCAGACGGTCTCGACGAGAGCCCGGAGCTCGGCGTCCAGGTCGGCCTCGCCGGGCAGCGCCACCGGCTGGTTGTCGGCGAACACGACGTCGATTCCCGATTGAGGGCCGACTCGGCGACGACGTCGATTCCCGCTGCCTTGATCTCGACCAGGAAGACGTCTGCGTCGACCCGCGCTAGCTCGTCGCGCAACGCTGTGCGATCGGCAAGGCTCGTCGACACATGGACGACGTCGGCGTCGAGGTGAGACGTCGACGCGGCTCCAGCAGTGAAGACCGCCGTGCGCCTCCCACGAAGCGGCCGGGAGGGCACGAGCCGGAGCTCGCAGGCGACGACTGGCACGTCGCTGATCTGCTGTATCCGTCGACGGATCTCTTCCCGTTCCGACCCGTTGGCGTTGGTGAGAACGACGAGGTGGGAGAGCAGGATGCGGTAGGCATTGAGATAGCCCGCGACGACGTCTGGGCTCTGGAGCGCGGACGCGACCAGGATGCGGCGATCGGCCGCGACCGGCGGTAGCGCAGTGCCACTTCCGTCGCAGACGACGAGGTCGGGCCCGCGAGCCGAGGCGAGCGCGACGCCCTCGAGAACGTTCGACGACCATGTTCGGCCGGCGAGACCGCCTCCGCACCTTCGACAACCGACAGTGACGACGCCCGCGAGCACCGCTGTCTCGAGGTAGTCGGAGGCCGCGTGAGCTCCCGAACGAGCGCGTGCGATCAACTCCTCCACGCTCGGACGCGACTCGATCACCTCCGGCTCGGGCGGGCCGCCCCGCCCCATCGAGACGACGACGACGTCTCTCGTCTCGGCAGCGAGGCGAGCGAGTCTGCCGGTCACCGCCGTCTTGCCGACGCGCTTGCCGGTGCCGATCACAGCGATTGAGGGAAGCCCGAGCGGCTCGAAGGGAGGTGGATCGAAGCGGAAGTCCGCGCCGACGTAGGGCAGCCCGAGCGCAAGCACTCGGCTGGCGAGCCGCAGGCGCTCGGGCGGGCCGAGTACCGGCTCGTCCGAGAGGTCGACGACGACTTCGGGCCGATGCTCGGCGACCGCCTCCGCGAGGCTCCCGGCGACCGGCACGCCGTAGCCGTCGAGCCCACGGAGCTTTTCGCTCCCCCCGATGAGGACAGCTGCGACGAACTCGAAGTCGAGCTCTGCGAGCGCCTCCCGGACGACCGGCGGAGCGTGCTCGCCGTCGATGATCGCCACCGCTCTCATGGACGCCTCGAGATCTCGGAGTCGATCTGCGCCACGTGCTTCTCGTACGCGAGCGTCTCGGTCGAGAAGCGGATGATCAGGTCGCGGCCGTGGTACGGGTACTGGCGCCAGACTTCCACCTGGTGGCCCTCCACCTGCACGACGTTGTAGCAGGGCCTCGTGTTCCCCCTGAGACGGAGCGAGGAGACGGTGCCGGTGTTGACGATGAACATGTCCTCGAGCCGCCAGGCATAGGGGACATGCTTGTGGCCGCAGAGGACGAGGTCGACGCCTGCTCTCAGCAGGCACTCGATCGCGTCGCCGGCGTCGTAGACGATGTTCCGCTCACGACCCGTTCCCGGGACTGGCAGCAGGTGGTGGTGGAGCACGAAGATCCGGAGTTCGGCCTTGGCCGCGAATTGCTCCTCGATCCACGGGTACCGTCCGCGCCCGATCTCGCCATGGTCGAGGTCCGGCTCCGTCGAGTCGATAGCGACGACCGTCACCGAGCCCACTTGCCGCACCGAGTTGCGATCGCCGAACATCTCCTCGAAGTGCACGTAACCGACGTTCCTGGCGTCATGGTTACCCGGAACGACGACGAACGACTCGCATTCGATCCGGTCGAGGTATGCCTTCGCCTGGACATATTCAGGCTTGAAGCCGGACGTCGTCAGATCGCCCGAGCACACGACCAGATCCGGCTCGAGGTCGTTGATCTCGCTGATCGCCCGCTCGAGGAGCGTGGGAACGAAGTGCGGACCACCGCAGTGCAGGTCCGACAGGTGGGCGATCCGGAACGAGACGTCGGCCGCCGCCGGCATGCGGCGAAGTGTACGGGCCTCCGTGCTAGAGACCGTAGATGACGCCGAACTTCGTACGGAGGTACGCGAGCAGAGGCTGAGGGTCGATCGGACCGCCGACGATTCGCTCGATGAGCTCCCGCGGCATCAACTTCCGACCGTGGCGGTGAATGTGCTCGCGAAGCCAGTCTCGTAGGGGGCCGAACTCGCCGCGCTCGACCTGTTGTTCCAGGTCGGGAAGGTCGACCCTGATTCGCTCCCAGAGCTGGCCTGCGATGACGTTGCCGAGTGCGTAGGTCGGGAAGTATCCGATCGCGCCCCCTGACCAGTGGATGTCCTGGAGGCAGCCGTCGGCCACATCGGGCACCTCGATTCCCAGGTACTCCCGGATCCGCGCGTCCCAGGCCTCGGGCACGTCTACCGCGGCAAGCTGGCCGCTCGTCAGCTCGAGCTCGAGCTCGAAACGGAGGATCACGTGCAGGTTGTACGTCACCTCGTCGGCGTGGATCCGGATCAGCGACGGCTGGACGCGGTTGATCGCGCGGTAGAAGCCGTCGAGTGTGAGACCTGAGAGCTGCTCCGGGAACGCCTCCTGGATGGCGGGATAGAAGCAGCGCCAGAACGGGAGGCTCCGGCCGATCATGTTCTCCCACAGCCTGCTCTGCGACTCGTGGACACCGAGCGACGCGCCGCGAGCGAGCGGCGTGCGGTACAGGGTCCGATCGACTTCGTGCTCGTAGAGGCCGTGGCCGAACTCGTGCATGCACGCGAAGATCGAAGTGAGCTCGTCGATTGAGTGGTGCGTCGTCAACCTGATGTCCTGGGGCCCACCTTTCGAGGCGAACGGGTGCGCGGTCTCGTCGAGACGCCACTCGTCGTCCGTGAAGCCGAACGACGTGAGGATCATGCGCTCGACGTCCCTCTGTCGGTCGATCGGGAAGACACCGGAGAGCGCCGAGCTGTCGACCACTGCGGCCCGCTCCTGAATCTCGGCCACGAGAGGCACGAGGCCCGCCTTGAGCTTCTCGAAGACGGTTCGCACCTCGGCGGCCTTCATGTCGGGCTCGTAGTCGTCGAGGAGGACGTCGTAGGGCTCGTCGCACGGTTCGAAGCAGGCGATGTACTGGCGCTTGAGGTCGAGCGCCTGTTCGAGGTGCGGAAGGAACATCGCGAAGTCCGACGCCGCGCGCGCCTGCTTCCACGACGCCTCGGCAATCGAGGCGGACCGGGCCATCTCCGCCTGCAGCTCGAGCGGAACACGCACGGCCTTGTCGTAGTCGCGACGGGCGACTCGGATGAGGCTCGCCTCGTCCGAGTCGTGGTCGAGTGACTCGCCGTATGGACCGAGCTCCTCGAGCAGCTCTCCGATCTCGTCGGAGGTGAAGCGCTCGAATGAGAGCCTGACCAGCGTTGCGAGTTGGTCGGCGCGAGCGCTGGTGCCTCCGCTCGGCATCATCGTCCGCTGGTCCCAGGCGAGGACACCCGCCGCAGCGGAGATGTCCTGGACCTCGGCAAGCCTGTCGAGGAGCCGCTGATAGGCCTCGTTCATCGCAGTTGCGGATCCTAGATGGTTGGCATGAACGGTGGGCGGCGGCCAGGAGCGCCGCGTCCGAGCAGAGTGCTAGCCTTGCTTGAAGTGCCGTTGGAAATCCCAGATTTCCAGGCGTATTGCGGAGGCGAGCCACCGCAGTTCCAGAACGAGGCGGAGCTCGAGTGCGCGAAGATCCTGGACTACTACACCGTCCCGTGGCAGTACGAGCCGCGGACGTTCGTCCTCGAGGAGGACGAGGGTGGCCGGACGACAGAGGCCTTCACGCCCGACTTCTACCTCCCCGAGCAGGATCTCTATCTCGAGGTCACGGTGATGAAGCAGTCGCTCGTGACCCGCAAGAACCGCAAGTTGCGGAAGCTTCGCGAGCGCTACCCCGACGTGAACGTCAAACTCTTCTACAAGCGCGACATCGAGCGCCTGGCCCAGCGATACAGACTCAACCTCGCCAGCTAGCACGTGCCGAGGACGGCTCCGGCACGGCCGCCGACGACGAGCGGATCGGCGAGATCTACCTCTCCACGGACGAGATCGCGGCTCGTGTGGCCGAGCTCGCCGCCCAGATCGGCGCGGACTATGCGGGTCGCGACCCGATCCTGATCGGCTGCCTCAAGTCGAGCTTCGTCTTCCTCGCCGACCTGTCACGCGCGTTGTCGATCGTGCACCGAATCGACTTCGTCGAGCTCGCCGGCTACGGCGGGCGAGGAACAGGAGGCTCGACCGCGATCAGGCTCCTGAAGGACCTCGACCTGGACGTCGTCGATCAGGACGTCCTGTTCGTGGAGGATGTCGTCGACACAGGGCTGACCCTCCACACGCTCTCGCGGACGCTCAGCCTCCGCTCGCCTCGGTCGATCGCCGCGGTCACCCTGCTCGACCGTCCCTACCGCCGCCTTGTCAGCGACCTCCCGGTTCGCTACGTCGGATTCACGGTCCCCGACGAGTTCTTCGTCGGCTACGGCTTCGACCTCGACGAACGCTTCCGCAATCTCCCGGATATTCATCTCGTCCGCGCGAGCCCTGGCAGCTAGGGTCATGTCCGAGGGAGAGTCCCTGGAACAGCGCGGCTACGACGTCGTCAAGATTTAGAGTCATCTAACTTCTTCGGTAGACTCGGGAGGGATGATGGCAACGCGTCAGGCTGCGCTCGCGCGCCCGCTGGGTCATGGCGAGCGTGTGCTCCGTGGCCACTCCAGCCGCTTCAGGGTCTGGCCGTTCCTCGGACCCGCCTTCATCGCCTGCGTCGCCTACATCGACCCCGGCAACTTCGCCACGAACATCGCGGCTGGCTCTCAGTTCGGCTACACGCTGCTCTGGGTGATCGTCGTCTCGAACCTGATGGCGATGCTGATTCAGACACTCTCGGCCAAGCTCGGCATCGCCACGGGGCGGAACCTGCCCGAGGTCTGCCGGGACGAGTTCCCCCGGCGAGTCACGATCGGCCTCTGGCTCCAGGCCGAAGCGATCGCGATGGCCACCGACCTCGCGGAGTTCCTCGGCGCGGCGATCGGGTTCCAACTCCTGTTCGGAATTGCGCTCTTCCCGGCAGCGGTTCTCACCGGCATCGCTGCGTTTCTCATCCTGGGCCTGCAGCGGTTCGGCTTCCGACCGCTCGAAGCGGTGATCGGAGTTCTCGTCGTGATGATCGGCGCCTGCTATCTCGCCGAGATCTTCTACGCCCATCCACCGGTCGGGCTCGCGGCCGAGCACGCGGTAATACCCGCGTTCTCGGGCAGCGAATCGGTTCTGCTCGCGGTCGGCATCCTCGGTGCGACCGTGATGCCGCACGTCATCTATCTGCACTCCGCGCTGACGCAGGACCGGATCGTTCCCGAGTCGGACGTGGAGGCCAGGCGGCTGATGCGCTATACGCGGATCGACGTCGTGATCGCGATGACGATCGCCGGGCTCATCAACATGGCCATGCTCGTCATGGCCGCCAGTGTCTTCTTCGAGAGCGGGCTGCTCAACGTCGACTCCCTGGAGGGTGCCCACCGCACGCTCTCCCCGATCGTCGGCGGTGCCTCGAGCACGCTGTTCGCGCTTGCCCTTCTCGGCTCCGGGCTGTCGAGCTCGGCAGTAGGCACGCTTTCCGGGCAGGTCGTCATGCAGGGATTCGTCGCGCGCAAGATCCCGCTCTTCGTCCGACGTACGGTGACGATGCTGCCCGCGTTCGTCGTGATCGCCCTCGGTTTCGACGCGACTCGAACGCTCGTCTTGAGTCAGGTCATCCTGTCGTTCGGAATCCCCTTCGCGTTGATCCCTCTGGTCATGTTCACGAGCCGTAAGCGGCTGATGGGGTCGCTCGTGAACACCAGGAAGACGATCGTCGCCGCGACGCTCGTCGCCGGCCTGATCGTCACGCTCAACCTCTTCCTGCTCACGCAGGTGTTCGGCATTGGCTAGCGCTCGAGCGCGCGAAGTGCCTCTGCTGCCTCACGACGCAGCGGCCCGACCATCGCTTCGTAATCCTCGTCCGACACCTTGCCGGTTCGATGATCGAACTCGAGCTCCTTGAGCGCACCGAGGGCGCGATCGCGCTCCTCGGCGAACGTCAGGCGGCGGAGCTCGGCGGCGTCCGGCTCGTGCAAGCGATCGGCAGCGGGTGCCAACGCCGGCTCGCGCAGGAATGGCCGCGAGACGTAGACGACACAGCCGACGGCGAGCACTCCGCCGAGAACGAGCGCGAACGTCTCCACCGCCGTCACGCCCGTACGAGCGCACGGGACTCGCCGTAGCGCTCGGCGAGCCGACGCTCCTCGCGCGCGTCCGGCCAGAGCGTGATCAGGCACCCCACGACGAAGATGAACCCGGCGAGCCAGATGAGGTTGACGAGCGGCTTGACGAGGATCTTGACGAAGACACCGCCCTGCTTCGTCGTCCCGTCGAGGATGATGTCGCTGTCCTCGGCGGTCGTCCAGCTCGAGCGATCGACATCTCGCTCGACGGCTGTTGCTCGCGGAAGTAGAAGTTCTTGCCCGGATACTGGTACCCCGAACAGGGTCTTGCCCTCGTAGCGAGCGAACTTCGAGCGAAGCTCGCTGTGGTTTCCGACGGTTCGCTGAGTCAAACCTTCGTAGACGTACCGGTAGCCGGCAACCTTCACCGAATCGCCGGGCTGAGCGCCTTCGTACCCGTCTCGTACACCGACTGGTATGCGCTCGATCCGGCGATGCCGATCGCGAGGAAGACGATCGCCGCATGCACGATGTAGCCCCCGTAGCGCCGCCGGTTCCGTGGCCACGAGCTGGGCGAACGCGCTGCCCGTAGCCTCCTCCCGCCACGGCCCGGCGGGCGCCGGTGCCGCGTACGAACTCGAGCACGATCGTCGCCATCACGAAGGCAGAGAAGGTGTAGGCGACGAGCCCGGGAATGGATGAGCCCGCTCCGAGCGCGATCAGGATGCCGCCAACGACGAGCGCGGTCCCGGCAGGCCAGCCGAGCACGCGCCGGAGCGACTGCCACGAGGCCCTGCGCCAGGCGATCAGCGGACCGATGCCCATCAGCAGGAGAAGCGGTAGGCCGAAGACACGCAGGAAGAAGTCGTAGTAGGGCCGACCGACGGTGACCGATTCGCCACCGATCGCCTGAGTGAGAATCGGGTAGGTGACGCCCCAGAGAATCGTGAGACAGAGTGCTACCAGCAGCAGGTTGTTGTAGAGGAAGGTGGCCTCTCGCGAGATCGGCGACTCGAGCTTCGTCTTCGCGCGCAGGAGCGGCAGCCGCCAGAAGACCAGACCGAGGCTAGCGGCGGTGACGAGGCAGATGAAGCCGAGGAACCACGGCCCGATCGAGCTCTGCGTGAACGAGTGGATCGAGTTGATGATCCCGGAGCGGGTGAGGAACGTGCCGAAGATCGACAGGCAGAACGCAAGTATGACGAGCAACATGTTCCAGACCCGCAACATGCCCTTCTTCTCCTGAACCATCACGGAGTGCAGGAAGGCCGTCGCTGCCAGCCACGGCATCAGCGCGGCGTTCTCGACCGGGTCCCACGCGTAGTAGCCACCCCATCCAACCTCGACGTAGGCCCAGTGCGCGCCGAGGAGCTGGCCGACGCCGAGGAACGTCCAGGCGGCCGAGCGTCCACCGCCGCGTCGCGACGATCCAGCGCTCGTCCGTCCGACCTGAGAGGAGCGCGCCCATGGCGAATGCGAACGGCACCGTCAGGCCGACGTAGCCGAGGTAGAGCATCGGCGGATGCGCGACCATGTACGGGTTCTGCAGGCTCGGGTTGAGGCCGAGACCGTCCGCGGTGCCGGCCTGGGTCTCGAACGGATTAGCGACCGCGACGAGCAGGAGCGCGAAGAACGACGCGACGAGGCCGAGGGTCGGCACGACCCACGCGATCGACCTCGCGCGCGGCGACGCGGTTGAAGAAGACCGCTGCGGACGCATAGCCGCAAAGCACCAGCAACCAGAGCAGGAGCGATCCCTCCTGGCCGCCCCAGAAGGCCGAGATCGTGTACAGCGTCGGCAGCTTGCGGCTCGTGTGGTCGGCGACGTACGTGAGCGAGAAGTCGTGCCGAGGAGTGCCGTCAGGAGGACGCCCGCGGCGACGGCGGCCGCGACGAAGGCGGCGATCGAGGGCGTTCTGGGCCGAGACCGCAAGCCGGCGCCGCCGCTCCCACGCGGCGAACGAGCCGGCGACCGTTGCATAGAGCGAGAGCCCGAGACAGAGGATGAGCGCGGCGCGGCCGAGCTCAGGCACGTCTGCTCAGGTAGCGCTCTTCTTCGGGATGTACTTCGACGGGCACTTCGTGATCATCGAGTCCCGGTCGGCGATGAAGATCCCATTCCGGAGGTGACCCGTGACGAGAATGTGCTGGCTGACCTTGAACAGGTCGCCGACGGCGCCGGCGTAGACGATCGGCACGGACACGCGCCCGCCGATGTCCTTCAGCCGGAACCGCCGTACCTGAACGTTCTCTCGGGTGATGACCGGGCCGACCACGGTGCCGACGAGCTGGACCTTCGAGGCGCGGCCATGGAGCTCGCTCGGTTTGATCGC
Organism: uncultured Actinomycetes bacterium; assembly: GCA_963736045.1. Taxonomy (GTDB): domain Bacteria; phylum Actinomycetota; class Thermoleophilia; order Gaiellales; family Gaiellaceae; genus PALSA-612. Next base: position 615,967 of record CAVTNK010000004.1, read on the forward strand.
CGCGATGCCCTGGCCCACGATCGACGTGTAGAGAAGGAAGATCGCGAGAGCCGCTGCGACCGCGAGCGCGACGACCAGGCGCGCCGGATTCCGCCGTTGGGCCACGGAACGATTCTAGCCCTGAGCGCAGCGAGAGGTCGCGCTCGATCTAGAGCTGAGGCGTCTTCGCACCGCGTGGCGGCACACGGTAGCCATGCTCGTGGCAGAGCTCGCCCGGCGATTCCTCGGTCAGGGCGTCGCAATAGCCCTTCCCGTACGCGGCACGCATGAAAGCGGCAACGATCTCGAGATTCCAGTCGATGATCTCGTCGGCCTCACGCCAGAGATCGGCGAGCCGGAGGTCGATGTCCAGCTCCAGAAGCTCGATTCGAGACGGACGTTTTCCCATGCAGCAACCGTAGAGACTGGACCGGACAGACCCGTCGCGGTGGCTGATTCCGACGGCGAGTGCGATAGCGTCCACCCGTGAGCGCGATTCGAATTGGACCGGCCCGCGTCCCCTCACACGACACCCCCGAAGAGGCAATCGACCTCCTCCTCGAGCGCGGCTACACCGCCTGCGAGATCGACTTCGAGGGCGGGTTCTGGATGGACTACGAGTTCGCGGAGCGGTTCGGCGACCTTGCCCGCGATGCGGGGATCATCCTCTCGGTGCACGCGCCGATCGCGGCCTTCCTCGGACACCGCGAGCGGAGAAGAAGTACCGGATGGCGGTGGGCATGCTCGACCATTCGGCCGGAATCGCCGTCACAGCGGGCGCCGAGCTCGTCGTCTTCCATCCCGGCTTCCTGCTCGAGCGGACGCGCGAGGAGGCGCTCGAGGCCGTCGTGGGGCAGCTCGGGGATCTCAGGCAGCGACTCGAGGAGAAGGGCAGGACCGTGCCGTTCGGGGTCGAGGTGATGGGCCGCGTGCGCGACTTCGGAAGCGCCGAGGACGTGTTCGCGATCTCGTCCCGGCTCGGTTGGGTGCGCCCGGTGATCGACTTCGCGCATCTGCACGCAACCTCTGACGGTGGCTTCACCGAGCCGGACGCGTTCGTTCGTCTGCTCGCGACGGCCGACCGGATCCAGGAGGCCGGGACGCCGTTCCACATCCACTTCTCGGACATCGCCTTCGCCAACCGTAATGAGACGAAGCATCTCCCGTACGGCGAGGGCACTCTCCGGGCAGAGCCGCTGCGGGAGGCTCTCGATCGGTTCGGCCGGCCGGCGACGGTGATCAGCGAGGCGCCGGACGAGGAGTCGAGTCAGGCGATCCGGGCGGCCTTGCTGGCAAAGGCTTCGCCGATCACCTCGACCGGCGCCAGGGCCAGCAGTCGCCGCTCGAACTCGACCGCGTCGTCTTCGCGGTCGCGGTCGCGCAAGAACTGAACGAGCGCCTTGAGCGTCTCGATCTCGATCTCGCGGAAGTCGGTCGCGGCAAGCGAGCCCTGCGCCTCGCGAAGCAGTTCCTCGGCCTCGTCGTCTCGCCCCTGTACCGCCCGGACGATGCCGAGAGTCATGGCCGTCGTCGCAAGCGAGGTCACATCGTGCGAGCCGACCGTCTCGCTCGCGTCGAGAGCGTAGCGCTCGGCCTCCTCGAGCTTGCCCTGCCCGACGAGGACCTCCGCCAGCGAACGCTGGCTCTCGCAGAGCGTGGCGCGATCCTCGAGCGGACCGAGGATCCGGATCGAATCGCGAAAGCGCCGCTCGGCGCGCGTCGGCTCGCCCTTGCGCATCTCCACCCAGCCGAGGTAGTTGAGCGTTCTGGCGACGTCCCACGCGGCGCCGGCCTCCGAGTACAGGGTCCGGGCCTCCTCGAGGACGCTCTCGGCCTCGTCGAGCTCTCCCCGGAGAATGAGCAGGCTTCCACGCGAGACGAGAGCCGACGCGCGAGCGACGATGCCGCCGCTCTCCTCCGCGAGCTCGAGCGAGCGTGCTACGAGCGGCTCGGCGCGGTCGAGCTCGAGCCGGACGCGGTAGACGGAGGCGAGGATCTCCGAGGCCCTACTCTCGAGGTGCTTGAGCGCTGCGTCACGAGCGAGCTCGAGCGCCTGGAGCGAGTACTGCTCGCTGTCGTCGAGATCTCCGAGCCACCAGCCGATCTTGGAGCGCATGATCAGCGCGTCGAAGCGAGAGCGAACATGCTCGCCCTCGAGAACCCGGAGCGCCTCCTCGCTCAACTCCCGGGCTCGCGGCAGGTCGGCGTCCCGCAGCAGCGCTACCTGGGCGAGTGCCGTTAGCGCCTGGCCGTAGGTGCCCTTGTCCCCGCTGTCCTTGGCCTCTCGCGCGACGCCCTCCATTTCGGCCGAGACCGCGGGAAGATCGTCCAGGCGCGAGGCCGCGATCGCCGCCCGGTAGCGATGCTCGAGGGACGGTTCCAGCTCCGCAGCCCGGACAAGCAGCTTGCGCGCCGAGCGGTTCGACTCCAGCGCAAGCGCCCGCTTGCCCGCCGTGTGAAGCGCCGCCGCGGCTTCCCGTGCGAGCTTGGGTGAAGCAGCACCGTCCAGCTCGGCATGGAGCGTCACAGCGTGGTCCAGATGGTAGGCGCGGATCTCGATCAGCTCTTCTCCGGCCCGCTCCTTGAGCCACGCCGCGAACGTCGCATGGTGGTCCGCACGGGCCGACTTCGAAAGACCCGCGTAGGCGACCTCGCGGATGAGGACGTGCTTGAATCGGTAGGCCGTCTCGCCGGTGATCGACGAGCGCGACTCGGGTAACAGGAACTCCCGCAGCATCAGATCGTCAAGGGTGGCGTCGACCTCGTCGACGTCGGGCGATAGATGGACGAGAGCCCCGGCCCAGAACACCCTGCCGATCACGGCTGCACGGCGCAGGAGCGAACGGTGCGTGGGCGGGAGCCGGTCGATCCTGCGCCCCGATCAGCGCCTGCACGGTGTCGGGGATCCGCTCGACGCTCCCGCCGCGCTCGAGCACCATGCGGATCGTCTCCTCGACGAACAGCGGATTCCCTTCGGTCTTGTCGAGCAAGGCCCTGAGCACGTCCGGCGGAAGAATCTCGTTCTCGTCCGCGAGCAGCGCTCCGACGAGGGCTTCGCTCTCCGCCTGACCGAGTGCCTCGAGCTCGATCGCCGTCGCGCGGACGCGGCCGCCGCCCCAACCCGGATTCACCTCGAGCAGCTCCGCTCGCGCCAGGCAGAGGATCAGGAGTGGCCCCCGCACCCAGTCGGCGAGATGCTCGATCAGCTCGAGCAACGGCTCCTCGGCCCAGTGGATGTCCTCGAATACGAGGACCACCGGCTGCGTCTCCGAAAGCTTCTCGACGAACGCACGAGCCGCCCAGGCGATCTCCTGCGGGGAGCGGTCGCCCTCGAGCGCCTCGAGAACACCCGAGGCGAGTCCGAGCAGGTCTGCGACGGCTTCGTCCTCGCAGCAGCCCTTGAGCTTCTCGAAGGCTTCTTCGATCGGGTCGTCGTCCGAGATGCCCGCAACCGTCTTCACCATCTCTGCGAGTGGCCAGTACGTGATCCCCTCGCCGTACGGAAGGCAGCGCCCGGTCAGGATCGTCGCGCCCTCGACGCCGTCGATGAACTCGCGCCCGACACGGCTCTTGCCTACACCGGGTTCGCCGTACATCGTGAACAGGTGCGCTCGGCGGTCGCGAACCGTGCGTGCAAAGGTGTTCGAGAGGAGCTCGAGCTCGGCCTCGCGGCCGACCAGCGGCGATCGCAGGGTCGAGAGGCGCGATCCATCCCCGGCGCAAAGAGCGCGCCAGACGGGCACCGGTGCGAGGCCCTTGAGCTCGATCGGGCCGACCTCGTCGGCGTCGACGATGGTCGCAGTCAGCCCGTGCGTCGTCGGTCCGATCAGGACCTCGCCGGGCTTCGCCTGTTCCTGCAGTCGAGCGGCAAAGTTGACCGCCGCCCCGGTGACGAACGTCGAGTCGGCGTTGTCGACGACGACCTCTCCCGATTCGATTCCGACGCGCGCTTCGAGGCCGAGCTCGCGAACCTGATCGAGGATCGCGAATCCCGCCTTGATCGCACGCTCGGCGTCGTCCTCGTGAGCCTGCGGAACTCCAAAGGCGGCCAGCACGGCGTCGCCGGCGAACTTCTCGACCGTCCCGCCGTGGGCCTCGATGCAATGCGACACCTCGTCGAAGAAACGGGTCACGCGCCGCCTGACGACCTCTGGATCGACGCTTCGAACGAGCGCAGTCGAACCCACGAGGTCGACGAACAGCACGCTGGCGAGCTTGCGCTCCATTGCCACAAGTGTAGGAACGAAACCGTCCGCCGTCGTCGTCCCGGCCGATCGACGCCTACGTCCCGCGCAAGTCGGATCCTGCGACATAGCATCATGGCCATGCTCGACCCAAACGTGTTCAAGGCCTACGACGTGCGGGGGATCTACCCCGGCCAGCTCGACGAGGACGGGGCCTACGCGGTCGCGCGCGCCTTTGTCGAGCATTTCGAACCGCGGCGGATCGCGGTCGGCCACGACATGCGGCTGTCGTCACCGGCTGTTTCCGCCTCGGTGCTGAGGGGTGCCACAGACGGAGGCGCGGACGTGGTCGACATCGGTCTCGCCGGCACCGAGATGGTCTACTTCGCCGTCGGCTCGCTCGGCCTCGACGGAGGCATCGCCGTTACGGCCTCCCACAACCCGAAGGAGTACACCGGCATGAAGATCGTCCGCCGGGGGGCGCTTCCGGTCGGTGGCGAGTCGGGTCTCCTCGAGGTTCGAGACCGTGCGCTCAGCGGCTTCGCAGAGGTTGGAGAGCGTGGATCGGTGACCAGCCACGACATCTACCCCGCCTACGTGGAGCAGGTGCTCTCCTTCGTCGACCTGGCGACGCTCAGACCGATGCGGGTGGTGATCGACGCCGCGAACGGGATGGCCGGGGCGATGCTGCCACCCGTCCTCGAACGGCTTTCCGTGGATGCCGTCCGCTGCTACTTCGAGCCCGACGGAAGCTTTCCCAACCACGAGCCGAACCCGCTGCTGCCCGAAAACCGCGAGTTCATCGTCTCGAGGACGCTCGAGGCGGGCGCCGACTTCGGAGTCGCCTTCGACGGCGACGCGGATCGCTGCTTCTTCGTCGACGACACCGGAGAGTTCGTGCCGGGCGACTTCGCGACCGCGCTTTTTGCGGAGGTCATCCTGGCAAGGGAGCCCGGCGCCAAAATCATCTACGACGTCCGAGCGAGCTGGGCGGTGCCAGAGACGATCGAGCGAGCCGGCGGCATCCCGCTCGTCAACCGTGTGGGCCATGCCTTCATCAAGCACCGCATGCGCAAGGAGGACGCAGCGTTCGGTGGCGAGGTCTCGGGTCACTACTACTTCCGCGACTTCTGCCAGGCCGACTCGGGAGTGATCCCTTTCCTGCTCATGCTCGAGCTGATCTCGCGGAGGGGTGAGCGGCTCTCGGAGATCCTTCGCCCGTACCGCGAGCGCTTCTTCATCACCGGCGAGCTGAATACGCCGGTCGCCGACGTACCGCTCAAGCTCCAGGAGTTGAAGGAGCGTTTCGGCCAGGAAGGGACCGTCTCGCACCTCGACGGTGTGTCGGTCGATGCGAAGGACTGGCACTTCAACGTCCGCCCGTCGAACACCGAACCGCTTCTCCGCCTCAACCTCGAGGCTCGGTCGCGAGAGTTGATGGAACAGAAGCGCGACGAGGTGCTCGACGTGATCCGCTCGTGAAGCCACCGTTCAAACACTCCGCCCGGACGCGGGTCGGCTTCTCCGACACAGACGCGCAGGGGATCGTTTACTACGGTCGCTACAACCCGTACTTCGACCTGGCCCGCGTCGAGTACCTTCGCACGCTCGAACTGCTCGACCTCCACGCTGACATGGATTTCGTGATGCGCGCGAACCGCGTCGAGTACTTCGCGCCGGCCGTGTTCGACGACGAGATCGAGGTCTACTGTCGCGTTGCACGCATCGGTCGAACGAGCATGACTTACGAATACGCGGCATACCGCCTCCCCGACGGCGTGCTGATGGCGACCGCCGTGCAGACGCTCGTGCTGGTAGACCTCGAAGAGCGAAAGGCGCAACAGGTACCAGACTGGCTGCGTGAGCGATTCCGCGCCTTCGAGGGCGACGACATCGACGCCTGAGAATCCAGGCAATGGAATCGTCAGGAGCCGCGCTCACATCCCTCACCTGAGGGATGTGACCCACGGAGCCATGCGTCTTTGTCGGGAGGCTCCCTCGTTCGGGGTACCCCTCCACGAGCGGGCTTGATCCCTCGATCGAGTGATTCAGAGTCGATCCGCGACGAACACCTCGGTGCGGTATGGAATCGAGATCGGCTCGGGGAGCCCGTCCGCCGCTTCCAGCACCTGGCTGAGTACGTCGGCACGCGAGTCCGGGTCGAGCACGGCGACGTAGCTCGTCGATGCGATCCGGTCGATCAGGTGCGCCCGGGAGAGACGCTGCTGGAACGGCCACGTTCGTTCGTCCACGGGCCCGAACAGGCCGGATGCTGCAATCAGGTCCGGGGGGGCCATGTCCTGATGGGAAGTGACCGAGTTCGTGAGTGGCGCGAGGATCTCGGAGATTCGCGCCTGGAGCGGATCGGAAGGGTCGCGGACATTCCAGATCAGGGCCATCCCGCCACCTGGCCGAAGGACACGATGGATCTCGGGCAGGGCCTCGTCCGGGCGGAACCAGTGGAACGCCTGCGCGCAGGTGACCGCGTCGACGCTTCCGTCGGGAAGCGGAATCGACTTCCGCGGTCCCGTCGAAAGCATCGATGTCGGGAAGCCCCGCGAACAACTGCTCACGCATCTCGTCGATCGGCTCGATGGCGATCACACGTGCGCCGAGCGGAATCAGAGCGCGCGTCAGCTTGCCCGTCCCGGCTGCGAGATCGAGGACATCCCTGCCGGGGCCGATTCCGAGACGGTCGCCCACCCAACTGATCGCCTCTTCCGGATACCCCGGACGGCCGCGCTCGTAGGCCTCGGCCGCTGTCGAGTAGCCGCCCGCGGCCGCGGGATGGATCTCGCTCACGACGGAGTGACGCGGTAGGCGTCGAAGACGGAGTCGATGTTGCGAAGCGCGGTCAGCAGCGCACGCAGCGCCTTCACGTCGCCGACCTCCGCCGTGTACCAGTTCTTCGCGAGCTGGTCCTCGACCACGCCGCCGTAGGCGACGATGTTCGCGCCGTGCTCGGCGAAGGTGCGCGCGACGTCCTCGAGGAGGCGTGGTCGATCCCACGAGGAGACGGCGATCTGCACGCGGAAGCTCTGTGCGGCGTCGCCGTCCCAGTCGACCGGCGTCAGCCGCTCGGAGTTGCGGCGAAGCGCCTTCACGTTCGGGCAGTCCTCGCGGTGGATGGTGATGCCCTTGCCGAGCGAGATGTAGCCGAGGATCGGGTCGCCTGGCACCGGGGTGCAGCACTTCGCGAGGCGGACGAGCACGTCCTCGACCCCGTCCACCTTGACGCCGAGCGACTGGCTCGCGGCCGGCTGCGCCCGCGTCGGCTTGAGCGGGAGCGCCTCCTCCTCGGCGACCTCGTCCGTCTTCAGGCGCTGGATGACCTTGCTGGACGATCTGCGCGGCTGCAGCTTCCCGGATCCGAGTGCGATGTAGAAGTCCTCGGCCTTCTTGAAGCCCGTCTCGCGAATGACCTGGGCAAGGACGGCCGAGCCCTGGCAGCTTCTTGATCGGCAGGTTCTGCCGCTTGAGCGCCTCCTCGAGCGCCTCGCGGCCCTTCTGCTCGGTCTCCTCGCGCGTCTCGCGCGAGAACCACTGACGGATCTTGTTGCGCGCCCGCGACGACTGGGCCAGGGAGAGCCAGTCGCGCGAGGGGCCCGCGGACCGGCCTTCGAGGTCAGGATCTCGACGAAGTCGCCGCTCTGCAGCCGGTAGTGCGAGCGGGACGATACGGCCGTTCACCTTCGCGCCCAGCCATGCGGTGGCCGACGTCGGTGTGCACGGCGTACGCGAAGTCGACCGGCGTCGACCCGGAGGGCAGCGTCTTCACCTCTCCCTTCGGCGTGAACACGTAGACCTCGTCGTCGAAGAGGTCGGTGCGGAACGTCTTGATGAACTCGCGCGGATCCGCCTCGTCGGCCTGCCAGTCCATCAGCTGCTGCACCCAGCTCGTCCACTCCTCGTCGGCCTTGCCCTTGCGGCCGCTCTTGTAGATCCAGTGCGCAGCGATGCCGAACTCGGCCTCGCGGTGCATCTCGCGCGTCCGGATCTGGATCTCGAGCGGCTTGCCCTTCGGGCCCGATCACGGTCGTGTGCAGCGCGCGATAGCGATTGAACTTCGGCATGGCGACGTAGTCCTTGAACCGGCCCGGCATCGGCTTCCAGAGCGAGTGGATGAGGCCGAGCGCGCCGTAGCAGTCGCGGGTCCCCTCCTCGCCGTCGCGCTCGACGATCACGCGCATCGCGGTCAGGTCGTAGATCTCGTTGAACTCGCGACCCTTCCTGACCATCTTGTCGTAGATGGAGTAGAAGTGCTTCGGCCGTCCCGCGATGTCGGCCAGGATGTCTGCCTTGTCGAGCTCGCGTTGCAGGACGCGCGACGCCTTCTTCACGTGCTCCTCGCGATCGCCGCGCCGCTCGGCCACCATCGCGCTGATCTCCGCGTACTTCCGCGGGTGGAGGGTCTCGAAGGAGAGGTCCTCGAGCTCCCATTTCATGGCGTGGATACCGAGGCGGTGCGCGATCGGCGCGTACACCTCGAGCGCCTCCTTCGCCTTCTGGATCTGTTTTTGCTTGCCGAGGTATTCGATCGTCCTCATGTTGTGTAGGCGATCCGCGAGCTTGATCAGGATCACGCGCGGGTCCTGCGCCATCGCGACGATCATCTTGCGGTAGTTCTCGGCCTCGGCGTGCTCGCGGCTCTGGAACTGGATCCGCGTGAGCTTCGTGACGCCGTCGACGAGCCTCGCGATCTCGTCGCCGAACTCGGCCTTGATGTCGTCGGTGTCGCGCTCGGTGTCCTCGACGACGTCGTGGAGGAGTGCGGCGGCGAGCGTCTCCTCGTCGAGATGCAGCTCGGCGAGGATCTTGGCGACCGCGAACGGATGCTGGATGAACGGCTCGCCGGATCGGCGCTGCTGACCGTCGTGAGCCCGAACGGCGAAGGCGAACGCGCGCTCGAGGAGCGCACGATCTACGTCCGGCTTGTAGGCGAGGACGTCGGCGATGAGCTCGTCGACCAGGTCCTGATGCCGCTCGGCTGTCTCCAGCACGGCCATCCTCCAAGTGTACTTCCGCCCTCAAACGGAGGATCGAGCGCGGCTGGTGTACCACCGAAGGAACTCAGGGGTACGACACGAAGATGACGACCTTGTTCGCACGATTGGCAGAACGGCGGCGACGCAGGCAGGTCCGTCGCGTTGCACGACTTCTGATCGAGCTCGACGCCGCCGGCATTCGGGCTCCCCGTGCCCGCGCCACGCTTCGCGCGTCGATTCGCTAGTCGCTCCGGCAGTCAGGCCGCTTCGGCGACCAGCGGCAGCCCGTCGAGAAGTGCGCGGAACGTCTCCGACTCGAGGAGGCTTCGCCATCCCGCCTCTTCGAGATCGAGCTCCTCGAACACGGCACGGCCGGTCTCGCTCCAGCGCTCGGGCCCGGCGCGCCACTCGGCTGCGAAACGAGCACGGAGCTCATGGTATCGCTCCGGCGTCTCGAAGATCCGCTTGACGACGAGCTGCGGAGCGGTCGTGCCGTTCCAGGTGTTCTCCTCGAGCCGAAAGGCCAGGTCGTAGGAGCCGACCCGTCGGTAGCGGTCGAGCTGTGAGCCGAGACCGAAGGCAATGGCACTGCCCGCAGGCCCGCTCTCGTCGCTGACCCGGAACCTGAGGTGCTTCCCCTGCCCTACCGTCTGCAGATCGGCGAGCTCGCATCCCGCAACGACCAGCGTCACGCCCGGATTGCCGAGTCCGAACGGAGCGAGGCGCCGAAGCTCGCCGGCGAGCGCCAGCGTGAGCGCTCGCCCCGGCACGACGGCGTCCACCTTCATCGGCGGTGTCAGATCCTCGTCGCCGAGCACCCCGTCAGCATGGGCTGCGAACGCCGCCGCGAACGCTTCGACGTTCTCGGGGCTGATCGACAGGCCAGCCGCCGCTCTGTGGCCGCCGAACCGCTCGAGCAGGCCGGAACAGGCCTCGAGCGCTCCGTGGAGGTCGAAAGCCGCGATCGACCGACCGGATCCCTTCCAGTTGCCGTCGGAGCCGCCCTGCGCCGTGCCGGCGATCAGTACCACCGGGCGTCGGTAGCGCTCGACGAGACGCGAGGCGACGATCCCGATCACACCCTCGTGCCAGCCCTCGTCGGCGACGACATAGCCGCGCCGCTCGCGCTTCTCGACGGGCCAGCCCTCGACCTGCTCCACCGCCGCCCTCAGGATCCTGTCCTCCACCGCCTGGCGGTCGCGGTTCAGCTCCTCGAGGCGCTCCGCCAACCTCGCAGCTTCGCCGGCGTCGTCCGTGAGGAGGAGCTCGAGCGCCGCCTCGGGGTGACAGAGCCGCCCCGCCGCGTTCACCCGCGGCGCGAGCCGAAACGCGACTGCCCCCTCGTCGACCGTCGCGGGATCGACCCGCGCGGAACGCATGAGCGCGAGGAGACCCGGACGCTGCCCGAGCGCGAGCCGCCGGAGTCCGGCGATCACCAGCGCGCGGTTCTCGTCGACGAGCGGCACAACGTCCGCGATCGTCGCGAGCGCGACGAGGTCCAGATGGTATGCCAGGCCGGGCACACCGAGGGCCTCGGCGAGCTTGTAGACGACACCGGTTCCGCAGAGTTCCGCAAACGGGTACTCGGACGGACGCGTTGCGACGATCGGACAATCGGGGAGACGGGCGCCCGGCCGGTGGTGGTCGGTGACGACGACCGAGAGCCCGAGCTGACGGGCTTCGTCGACCTCGTCGGCGGCCGTGATGCCACAGTCGACCGTGAGCACCAGACCGTAGCCGGCTTCGGCGATGCGACCGAGGGCTGTGCCGGAGAGCCCGTATCCCTCCTCGAAGCGGCTGGGAAGATGCCATCCGACGTCGGCACCGAGCTCACGAAGGCAAAGCACGGCCAGCGCGGTCGCGCAGATGCCGTCGACGTCGTAGTCGCCGTGGACGCAGATCCTCGTGCCCGACGCGATTGCAGACCGGATCGTCTCGCATGCCTCCTCCACGGCTCCGAGCAGCTTCGGGTCGTGACCCGGAAGAAACCCCTCGAGGAAGTCGCGCGCCGCATCGAGCTCCCCGTAGCCGCGGCGCACGAGCACGAGCGCTGTCGTCTGGCTCAGCCCGAGCCCCTCGGCGAGCACTTGAGCATCATGGATCGGGCTGGGCGGGACGGTCCACTGCATCGCTTCCACGCTACGAAGGGCACCGGACGGATCGGTGTCGACCGCACGGCCGTTATCCTGGCCTCGTGACCGAGACCGACTACCGCTCCGGCGAGGACTACGAGGTCGAGTTCCTCTCGTACCGGTTCTCGTTCAGCCGTCGCGACTTCGAGGAGCGGGTGATCGCGTCGGCAGTCAAGCTTGGGCTGCTCGAGCAGAGCGAGCTGGACGAGGACGAGACGTCGGATCTGGTCGAGCTCGCGGCCGACGGCCGCATCATCTCGCCCCGGAGCCAGCTCGGCTGGTATCTCGTACGCCACTGGGAGCGTTTGTCGCTCGTCGGCGACGAGTCGCTCGTCTACTGGATCAGGAAGCTCGTCTTCCGCGGCGCGTGGCTCGACCATCGCGTCAAGGAAGGCTTGCTGGAGGTCGGGTGGGACGACGAGTCGTCGGAGTTCGCCTACCGCGACCCTCGCGGTGACCGCGCCTTGCTCGAGCTTGCGCCCGTGCCTTCGTGGCACGACCTCCAGTTCCGACGCTAGGCTCGCGCGCCTCTCGGCGCACAATCGTCACACCCTGGCCCGGAAATTCGGCGTACCCTCGACGGCGAGGGAGGCGGGGTTTCCCCCACCCGGGTGGGGGTGTGCCGCGCTACCTGGACGCCGCGTGTACCCGCTGACTACTTCGGCGCCGGACCGGAGAAGCCGAACGGAGGATGTGCCTCGGGCGGGCTCAGCCGGATCCGCATGATCGCGCCGACGGGGATCACGATCTCCTCTTTGTGCCGCGAGTGCGGCCTGAGCGTGACGAATCCGAAACCCGGCTCCGGGAGGATCGACTCCAGCGGCAGCAGCGATCCGTCTCGGAGCTCGATCTCGACCTGGGCCTCTCCCCCGGGTACCTCGTTGGCGAATCGTTCGATGTTGCGATGGAGCCTGTCGACGAACGCCTCCATCGAGGGCTCCGCCAGGCCGGGCACCCAGAGCTCGGGCATCGTCAGCGCACCTCGAACAGGCGCTTGTCTCCCTCGTCGGCGTCCGGCGCGCCGATATGGGCGCGACCAAGTGCCGTGACGACCCGGCCGCGAGGAGTGCGCTTCAGGAATCCGAGCTGGAGTAGGTACGGCTCGTACACGTCCTCGATCGTGTCGGGCTCCTCGCCGAGCGCGACGGCAAGCGTCGAAAGGCCGACCGGCCCACCCTCGAACTTGACCGCGATCGTCTCGAGCAGGCTGCGATCGAGGCGTTCCAGACCCCGCTCGTCGACCTCGAGCAATTCGAGGGCCTCGTACGTGATCTCGGTGGTGATCGCTCCTTCGTAGCGAACCTCGGCCACGTCCCGGACGCGCCGGAGGATGCGGTTGGCGACCCTGGGCGTGCCGCGCGAACGACGCGCTATCTCGCCTGCAGCCTCCGCATCGATCTCGACCCCGAGAATCCGGGCCGAGCGACGAACGATGAGGCCGAGGTCGTCGGGACCGTAGTAGTCGAGCCGGAAGGTCATGCCGAACCGATCACGGAGCGGCGTCGTCAACAGACCCGTCCGCGTCGTCGCGCCGATCAGTGTGAACGGAGGCAGGTCGAGCATGAGGGTGCGCGCGGCGGGCCCCTGTCCCATGACGATGTCGATTCGGAAGTCCTCGAGCGCCGGGTACAGCATCTCCTCGGCCGCGCTGCCCAGGCGATGGATCTCGTCGATGAACAGGACATCTCGCGCCTCGAGGCTCGTCAGGATCGCGGCCACGTCCTTGCGCTCGAGGGCCGGGCCGGCGACCGTCCGGATTCCGACGCCGAGCTCTTCGCGCACCACGTAGGCGAGGCTCGTCTTCCCCAGACCCGGTGGTCCTGCGAAGAGAACGTGCTCGAGCGCCTCACCGCGACTGCGGGCCGCCTCGAGCGCGATCGCGAGTTGCTCCTTTGTTCCCGGCTGCCCCACGAAGTCCTCGAGCCTGCGCGGGCGGAGCGAGCGATCGAGCTCCTCCTCGTCGACCTGCGCCGCGGGAGCGAGGAACTGGCTCATCACGCTGCCTTCCGCAGGACGAGGCGGACGCGCTCCTCGGGCAAGAGGGTGGGATCGATCTCGGCGAGCGCACGCTCTGCGTCCACAAGCGAGTAGCCGAGCTCGACGAGCGCGTCACGGGCCACGAGGTGCGGCTCGGGCTCTCCTCGCGACGAGCTGGACGGGACATCGTTCCCCAGCTTCTCCTTCAGCTCGAGCACCACTCGCTGGGCGATCTTTCGGCCGATGCCGGGTATCGCCTCGAAGCGAGCCGTGTCCCCGAGAGCGATCGCCCGGCGGAGCTCGACGGGACGTGAGCCGGAGACGATTGCGAGAGCGACCTTGGGACCGATACCCGAGACCGAGAGCAGATGCTCGAACAGCTCGCGCTCCTCGACGTCGGCAAACCCGTAGAGCTGCAGGACGTCCTCCCGGACGTGGAGGTAAGTCTGGACGGTCACCTCGTCCGCCCCTTCAGCTTCCCGCAGCGCAGTCGGAGTCGCCTGGACGGCGTAGCCGACACCGCCGACGTCGATCACGAGTCCGTCGGCCCGTTGAGCCACCGGCCGGCCGCGAAGCTGGGCGATCATGAGGCCATGCGCTGGAGGGGCGGCGCGAGCGCGTGGCAGATCGCAACGGCGAGCGCGTCGGATGCGTGCTGCGGAGTTGGAACCACTTCGAGCGAGAGGATCGCCTTGACCATCCGCTGCACCTGGTCCTTCTGGGCGCGCCCGTAGCCGCACACAGCCTGCTTCACCGTGGCGGGCGGATACTCACAGCAGTCGACGGCCTCCAGAGCACACGCAACGAGCACCGCTCCGCGTGCCTGACCGACGGAGAGCGCGATGCGGGCATCGGCACCGACGAACGACTCCTCGAGAGCCACAGCGTCCGGTGAGTGCCGAGCGACGAGCTCACGAACGCCCGTGAAGAGCGTCTTCAATCGGAGTTCGGGACGTTCGCGTGGACTCGTCTGCCACCACCCGTAGTCGACAGCCCTGAGCCGGCCACCGTCTTCGTGAACGATTCCGTATCCGCACGCGGCCGTGCCAGGATCGATGCCGAGAACCCTCACGGGAAGAGGTTAGGCGGCTGGGCGGACGTTCCTGCGAGGTGGAACGTCCTGAGCTGCGAACCTCTTCAGCCTGCCGTGATCGTGACGACGCGCCGACTCGTCGTTGCGTGGCCCTTCGTGTCCGTCGCGGTCACACGAACGGTAAACCGGCCGGATCGCACATAGACATGCACGGCCGTCTTGCCATCGATGGTGCTGCCGTCTCCGAAGCTCCACCGAACCGACTTGATGCCCGACCAGACGTCAGCGGGTACAACGGAGAATGTCAGGCGCTCCCCGACGTTCCCGTCCGGAGGAACGTTCAGCTTGGCGAGATCGGGGCCAGTGTTGTCGTATCCCACCCCCTGAACGACGAATCCCTTGGCCGTGAAGCGTGACCAGACGATCGCACCGTCACCGGTCGAGCCAAGCGTCACTTCGGGCGTCAGGGCGTCGGCGCCCGGTTGAGAAAGCGTGCCGGAGAGGGTCCAGGCGCCCGTGAACGCCGATCGTGAGGCCGCCTGGACGAGCGAGTGCCCTCCGGTCGACCGCGTCCAGACGGCGACCGCGTTCCCGTTCCCATCGAGCGCGATCGAAGGAGCGAGCGGGCCGGACGACCCTCCGGAGAGCGTCACCGCCTTACCCCAGCCGGCTCCGGCGCGGCGGAAGACCGCGGTCATGGACAGGCCGAGCTTGCTGGAGGTCGTCCAGACGACAGCCGCATCGCCACGCCTGTCGGTCACGATCAGCGGCGCGACTGCGACGGCGCTGGATGGCGAGATGATCCGGGGCACGGTCCATGTTCCACGGGTCGCAGATCTCGTCGAGAGCTCGATCGCGCTACCCTGGCCACCCGCCTGCGACCAGACGACCTCGGCATCGCCGTTCGGATCGATCTCCACCTGTGGGGCGATCGGCCCCGTCCGATCGGGCTCGGAGAGATCGACGGTACTGCTCCAGGCAGCTCCGCTCGGTCGGTAGGCCGCCTCCACGTTCCAGGCCGTTCCCGTCGTCGACGCCCAGGCGGCGACGGCATTCCCGGATGGATCGATCGCAATGTCGGGTGATGCCGTGCCGGCCATCGGGCCGACGAGGTCGGCTGCCTTCTCCCAGATTCCGCCGGCCGGTCGCGACGTCGCCTGAATCGTCCATCCGTCGAGCGTCAGGCTCGTCCATAGCGCGACAGCGGCCCCGTGATCGTTGATCGCAAGCCGGGGGGCGACGGAATCGCGACCTGGGGGCGAGAGATTGATCGGCGACGACCACCGTGACTTCTTGCCATCGAAGGTCGCAGCCTGGACAACCGCGTTCTCGCTGTTGAACCACTGCCAGACAGCGACTGCGTTGCCCTGGCCGTCGATGACCAACTGGGGCGAAGCGGCATCGTTGGTCGCGCTCGAGATCGCCCTCGGTCTGCTCCATGGGCGCCCGGCGTTTCGCTTGGCAGCAAGAACGGTCCAGTGGCTGTTCACCGCCTGGGCCCAGACAGCCATGAGGTTGCCGCGTGGATCCATGGCGACGACGGGCACGAGGGCATCGGTACCCGAGGTCGAGATATCGAAGGGGACAAGCCAGCTCGGAGCAGCGCGCGGTGCGGCTGCTCCAAGGGATCCAACGAGCACGAGGAGGGCGGCGAGGGCAAGCGCCTTCGCCAAGATCCAGGCCGCGCCCCGGGGCGCGCGGCCACGCTTGCTGGAGCAACCCACGGCTCAACTCAGTCTAGAGACTCGATACGACATGTCGGCAGGAGGCTTGACTCACCCGAAGCCCGTCGGATACCCATGAACGGGCGCGTCCCCGGAAAGGTGTAGACGGCCATGGGATCAGGAGGCCACGGACTCCAGCAGCGCTTCGGAGATGTCGAAGTTCGCATAGACGTCCTGAACGTCGTCGTTTTCCTCCAGCGCCTCGACGAGCCGAAGAATCTTCCGTGCCGAGCCCTCGTCGGCCACCGTGACAGTCGTCTTCGGGACGAGAGCCACCTCGACCGACTCCACCACCAAGCCGGTCGCCTCGATCGCCTCCCGAACGGCCGCAAGCGCCTCGGGCGACGAAGTGACCAGGAAGCTCGAGCCGTCACGCTCGACGTCGTCGGCGCCGCCATCTGCAGCAGCAAGCGTCAGCTCGTCCTCGTCGGCTGCGTCGGCCGGCACGAGAACGATCCCGCGACGCTCGAACAGCCATCCCACGGAGCCGGCACCGCCGAGGTTGCCGTCGTGCTTCGCGAAGATGTGCCGCACCTCCGAGGCGGTGCGATTCTTGTTGTCGGTCAGCGCCTCGACGATCAGTGCCACGCCGCTCGGACCGTACCCTTCGTACACGATCGGCTCGTAGGCATCTCCGTCACCTTCGCTCCCGGCCCCGCGGGCGATGGCACGCTCGATGTTGTCCTTCGGCATCGAGTAGGAGCGCGCTTTCTCGATCGCGTTCTGCAGGGCGAGATTGGCGGTTGGATCACCACCCCCTTCGCGCGCCGCAACGATGATCGCGCGCGTGAGCTTCGAGAAGAGCTGCCCGCGCTTCGCGTCGGCGGCTCCCTTCTTGTGCTTGATCGACGACCACTTGCTATGCCCGGACATTCGCCACCTCGACGATCGAATCGAGGAACAGCTGGTGCACGCGAGTGTCGTCGGTCAGCTCCGGGTGGAACGCAGCGACCAGCACCTTCCCTTCGCGCGCAAGTACGGGATGGCCGTCGACCTCGGCGAGCACCTCGACCTCCGGTCCAACCTCCTCGATCCATGGCGCGCGGATGAACACGGCCCGGACGGGGCTCTTCTCGCCTTCCACCGCCAGGTCGGCTTCGAAGCTCGCCACCTGGCGACCGAAGGCGTTGCGGCGCACAGCGATATCGATCAGGCCAAGCTGGGGCTGATCGGGAATGCCGTCGACCGCAGTGCGCGCGAGCAGGATCATGCCCGCGCAGGTGCCGAAGAGCGCACCCGGGAACTGTCGGAGCGGCTCCTCGAGTCCGTAGAGGCGCACGAGGCGGCCGATGGCGGTCGATTCGCCACCGGGAATGACGAGGCCATCCAGCCCTTCGAGCTCCTGCGGCCCGCGCACCTCGACGACGTCCGCATCGAGTCGGCGGAGCATCGCCGCGTGCTCGCGGAAGTCCCCCTGGACCGCGAGAACACCGATGACGAGCGGCCTGACCATGCCCTGATCGTACCGGGGCGCCTCAGATTCTTCGCCCCCGATCGCAGCCGATACCCCCACCCTGGGTGGGGAGAGAAACCCGCCTCCCTCGAGGTCGACGATACCGTGTGAAATCGCACCGATCGCTGCCGATTCGGTGCCGATATCTTCCCGTCCCGTTACCAGCCGCGGGTCTGGAGCAGGTCTTCGGGTCGGAGCTCCGCGGTCGAGATGCCGACCATGGGCTCGCCGAGCCCAGTGGAGACCCGCGCGAGGATCTCCGGATCCCGGTAGTGCGTCGTCGCCTCGACGATCGCCTTGGCACGCAACTCCTGATCGCCGGACTTGAAGATGCCCGAGCCGACGAAAACCCCGTCTGCACCGAGTTGCATGCAGAGCGCTGCGTCGGCGGGCGTTGCGATGCCACCGGCGGTGAACGTCACGACCGGAAGTCGACCGTTCTCCGCCACCCAGCGCACGAGCTCGTACGGGGCCTGCAGGTTCTTCGCCTCGGCATAGAGCTCCTCGGGCGCAAGCGACTGGAGCCGGCGGATCCCTCCGAACACCGCCCGCATGTGCGTGACGGCGTTGACGATATCGCCGGTGCCGGCCTCGCCCTTCGTCCGGATCATGGCCGCGCCCTCGGCGATGCGACGGAGCGCCTCGCCCAGATTCGTCGCGCCGCAGACGAACGGCACCGTGAACTCCCATTTGTCAACGTGATGCTCCGTGTCGGCTGGCGTCAGCACCTCCGACTCGTCGATGTAGTCGACCTCGAGCGCCTCCAGGATCTGCGCCTCGACGAAGTGCCCGATTCGGCACTTCGCCATGACGGGGATCGTGACCGTTTCCTGGATCTCCTTGATCCGCTGGGGGTCGGCCATGCGAGCGACGCCACCTTCGACGCGGATGTCCGCGGGAACACGCTCGAGCGCCATTACGGAGACGGCTCCCGCGTCTTCGGCGATCTTCGCCTGCTCCGCGGTCGTCACGTCCATGATCACCCCGCCTTTCAACATCTCGGCGAGGCCTGTCTTGACGCGGAGCGTGCCGACTTCGGCCATCGATCAGATTGTACGGGTCAGAGCAGGAAGCCCGACACCGCGTCCGCGAAGCGTTCTCGCTGCTCGACGAAGACCATATGACCACAATCCGGAAGCAGCTCGAGCTGCGAGCCCGCGATCCCGTCGGCGAGCTCGCGGGCGCAGATCGGCCCCGTGATGAAGTCGTCGGTACCCGTGATCACGAGCGTCGGTGCCGCAATGCGTGAGAGCTCTGGGCGCAAGTCGAAGCTCGAGAAGATCTCCTCGTTGAACAGCTTGAGCGCATCGCCGGCCGGGACCTCGCCGGCGAGACCACGAACGTACTCCTGCTCGGCCTCTCCGTACCGCGCGAAGTAGAACGGCATCTCGCGCAGAGCCAGGCCCGCAAGCTCCTCGTCCGTGCCCCACTTCCCCTCCTGCTCAGCCTCAAGCGCCGCCTTCGCGTCCGCGTACCAGGGTTCGCCCGCCTTCGCCTCCATGGCGGAGGTCATCGCGCCGGCCTGCTCCTCCTGGAACCGGGCGAGCGTGCTCGCCAGCACGAGCCTCTCGACGCGCTCCGGGTGTCGAGCAGCGTACGCCTGCGCGACGACTCCGCCGTGGGAGTGGCCGAGCAGGAGCATCCGCTCGAGATCGAGGTGCTGACGGAGCTCCTCCAGGTCGGCGACGTAGTCGGCGGTGTCGTAGGCGCTTGAATCGGCGGGTCGGTCGGAGTTGCCCGTGCCGCGAGGATCGAGCAGAACTAGCGTGAAGCGGCTCCCGAGCCCTGCGAGGTCGCCGAAGTAGCGCGACGAGAAGCCGGGCCCGCCTGGATGACAGACCAGCATCGATCCCGAGCCCTGCTGCCGGTACGTGAGCGCTCGGCCGTCGCTCGTACGGAAGCTCTCCACAGCCGTGACCCTATCCTGGTTGACGTGAGACTGATCGCGCTTGCTGCGGTCCTCGGCGCGGCGACAATCGCCGTGGCGACGTCAGCCGCGTCGGTCCCTTCGCTGGCCGCAGTGCGTGGGCGAACGATCGTGATCGACCCGGGACACAACGGCGGCAACGGCTCCCATCCGGAGATCATCAACCGGCTCGTCAACGCCGGAACGCTGTGGAAGTCGTGCGACACGGCCGGGACGGAGACCGCGTCGGGCTACACCGAGGCTGCGTTCACCTTCGACGTCGCGCTCAGGCTGCGCGCGATCCTGCGGGCGGCAGGAGCGCGTGTCGTGCTCACCCGGTCGTCCAACAACGGCGTCGGGCCGTGCATCACCGAGCGGGCCGCGATCGGCAATCGAGCGCATGCAGACGCCGCCATCTCGATCCACGCCGACGGCGGCCCGGTCTCGGGTCGCGGGTTCCACGTCATCTACCCACCGAGCATCAGGGGCCTCACCGACGACATCGCCACAGCTTCCCGGCGGCTAGCGATCGACGTCCGCTCCGCCTATCGCGTCGGCACTGGCCTGCCGTACGCGACCTACCTAGGTCGCGGCGGCCTTGACGTGCGCTCGGACCTGGGCGGGCTCAACCTCTCGGACGTTCCGAAGGTGTTCGTTGAGACGGCGAACATGCGCAACTCGACCGACGCCGCTCTTCTCGCACAGCCGGCGTTCCGGGAGCGCATCGCGAGGGCGCTGGCACGCGGTCTCGCCGCGTTCCTGACCACGCACGAACGATCCTGAGCTCGACCTTGCGCTAGCAGGTACTCCCCGGTTGCGATCATGGTCCCGTGATGGCGATCCTTGCGCCAGGGAGGCATGCGGCAAGCCGCATCGTCACCTGGATCCTACTCAGCCCCAGCCGGTGGAGCGGACCGAGACGTCTGCTCGCCGGCTCGATCGCCAGCATCGTCCTGGTCGCGGCGGTCACCGGATTGATCGAGCTCCTGGAACCACAGGTGCCGGTGCTCAGCCTCGGCGTCCTCTACATCTTCGCCGTGCTGCCGGTGGCCGTCGTGTGGGGCCTCGCCTACTCGGTCCCGGTCGCAATCGCGAGCATGCTCGCCTTCAACTTCTTCTTCCTCCCCCCGTACCACACGCTCACGCTCTCGGACTCACGGAACTGGTTCGCGCTGGCCGTCTTCCTCGTCACTGCGATCGTCGTCAGCGAGCTCGCGGCGCGCGCGAGGCGACGTGCCCGCGAGTCGGCACTGCTCGCTGAAGTCGCCACCGCGCTCCTCGAGGGAGGCGACGTTAGCACCCAGCTCGATCGCATCGGCGCACAAGCAGCCCGCGCACTCGAGATCGAGGACGCTCGGATCGAGCTGGGCCCAGACGGGCAGGGTGGCTATCCGCTCAGCGTCAGCGGCCGCCGGGTCGGGACGATCTCCTTCGGCCACACACACGTGCGCGCTGGCTCGCGCCGCCGGCTCCTGCCGGCCCTTGCCTCGCTTCTCGGCGTCGCAATCGACCGCGAGCGGCTCGCCCGAGAGGTGCTTGAGGCCGAGGCCCTGCGACGCAGCGACGCGATGAAGACCGCCGTCCTGCGGGCCGTGAGCCACGATCTCCGCTCCCCGTTGATGGCGATCCTCACGTCAGCCAGCGCGCTCCGCCGCGACGACCTCGAGATCGCGGAGGACGATCGCGGCGAGCTCGTCGCCACGATCCTCGGCGAGGCAGAGCGACTCGATCGGCTGATCGGGAACCTGCTCGACCTCTCGCGCCTCCAGGCTGGCGCGGCCGAACCGGCGCCGGAGCTCTGGGCCGTCGACGATCTTCTCGTCCAGGCACTCGACGAGCTCGGAGGCGCCGCGGACCGAGTCGAGGTGACGTTCCCCGACGAGTCGCCACCCGTCCGTGCGGACGCCCACCAGATCCAGCGCGTGCTCGCGAACCTGATCGAGAACGCGCTCAAGTACTCGCCTGGCTCGGAGCCGGTAACCGTCCACGTGACCACCTCGCCGACCGAGGTGCTCGTGCGGATCGTCGACCACGGGCCCGGCGTCAGACCGGCGGACATCGAGCGGATCTTCGAACCGTTCCAGCGCGGCTCGAGGAACGGTGCCGTCGCGGGAGCCGGCCTCGGGCTCGCGATCGCCCGCGGCTTCGCCGAGGCGAACGGCGGACGCGTGTGGGCCGAGTCGCGCCAGGGTCAGGGCGCCACCTTCGTGCTGGCTCTTCCTTTCGCCGACACGGGAGCGAGGTCGTGACCGGCACGCGGATCCTCGTCGTCGACGACGAGCAGCAGATCCTGCGGGCGCTCCGCACCAGCCTGCGCGGGGCCGGCTACGAGGTCGAGACTGCCGAAACCGCCGAGGGCGCGCTCGCGGCCGCCGGCATGCGTCCTCCCGACGCGGTCATCCTCGATCTCGTGCTTCCCGACGGCACGGGCACGGATGTCTGCCGCGAGCTCCGCACGTGGAGCTCTGCTCCCGTCATCGTCCTCTCGGCGATCGGCGACGAGCAGGAGAAGGTCGCCGCCCTCGACGCCGGTGCCGACGACTACGTAACGAAGCCCGTTGGCATCGACGAGCTGCTCGCCCGTCTGCGAGCTGCGCTGCGCCGCGCGGCGCCCTCCGGAGAGCCGCTGATCGCGATCGGCGACCTCGAGGTCGACCTCGAAAAGCGCGAGGTACGGGTGTCCGGAAAGCCCGTACACGTGACACCGCACCAGTTCGAGCTCCTGCGCGTCCTCGCGCGAAACGAGGGCAAGCTGCTCACGCACCGGGCGATCCTGCAGGAGGTGTGGGGGCCGGGCTACGGCACCGAGTCGAACCTGCTCCACGTGCACGTCTCACAGCTCCGGCGCAAGATCGAGCCGGATCCCGCCCGGCCGCGCTACCTTCTCACCGAGCCAGGCGCCGGCTACCGGCTGGTCGATCCGGCCACACGCGCCGAGACCTGAGGGCGCCCAACCAACGCCGAACGCCCGCTGCAAGCGGCTTCAGAACTTCTTCAGGGTCGGCACCCGAACCTTCAGGCGGCTCTCAGGCCGGACGTCCTACGGTGGGGACGATGACCACGATCTCGAACCAAATCGGCCACACGGGTCGCTTCACGCCGTTTGCGAAGATCGGGACCTGGTCTCCCTGGCGTCGCCGGGAGGCCGACCGTTGGTTCCGCTCGCGTCGCCGGCCCGCCACGCCATCCCGCTTTGCGTGGCGTGCTGACCAGCTGACATCCAACCAGTCGCGACGCTCGCTGGAGCGGTCGCTCATGGGCATCGTCAACGAGCTGACCGGCCCACCCCGCCTCCCGGGCGCGTCCCCACTCAACCGCGGCGGGCTGTGGACGTATGTCCCCGAGATCAAGGCGCTCGCCAGCCGGCTCGGTGACTTCGAGCGATCCGTCACACCCGCCGGGATGCTGCTCGTGCGCGACCTGCTGACCGACGGTGGCAGCCCGCTGTACGACCGGGATCGCGTGCACGAGATGCCCGAGACCGTGGAGACCATCCTCGTCGCGCTGGGTCGCCGCTGATGTACGACCTCGCCGCCATCGGAATCGGGCTCGCCTGTTTCGCAGTCGCCTTCGGCGTCCTCTACATCCTGGGGAAGGTCTGATGTCCGCCGGCGACGCTTTCGGCCTCGCGATCTCGCTCGCCGTCCTCGCCTATCTCGTCTACGCGCTCTTCCGCGGGGAGAAGCTCTAGTGCCCCTTCCAGCAATACTCGCCGGTTTCTGGCCCGCGATCACGCGTCGCGCTGCGTCGTCCTCGGTCGCCCCGATAGTGCCCACTATCGGGGCTCCCTGCGTCCTTGCATCGCTCGGTGCTCGCGACTCAGAACCTCGACAGCATCACTGGAAGAGGCACTAGATGAGCGGCCAGGGCATCTCGCAGGTGATCGTCTATGCGCTCGTCCTGATCGTGCTCGCATACCCGCTCGGCCTTTACATGGCGCGGGTGTACGACCGCGAACGGTTCCTCTCCGGCCGGCTGGGCTGGCTGAGGGCGATCGAGGGAGGCTTCTACCGGGTCGTCCGCACTGACCCCACGCGCGAGCAGGACTGGAAGAGCTACGCGAAGACGGTGCTCGTCTTCAGCGTGCTCTTCTCGGGCCTGCTGTACGCGATCCAGCGGCTGCAGGCGCACCTGTTCCTGAACCCGGACAACATGCCGGCGGTTCCGGCGCACATCGCCCTGAACGCGACCGCCAGCTTCGTCACGAACACGAACTGGCAGTACTACGGCGGCGAGTACACGATGTCGTACCTGTCGCAGATGACCGGCCTCGCCGTCCAGCAGTTCGTCTCGGCGGGGGTCGGCATGGCAGTGCTCGCGGCCGTTATCCGCGGCATCTCCCGGCGCTCGTCGAAGGAGATCGGCAACTTCTGGGTCGACCTGTATCGGTCGTGCACGTACGTCCTGCTGCCGCTCGCGCTCATCCTGACGGTGATCCTCATTTCACAGGGCGTGCCGCAGACCTTCGACGGACACGCGACCGCAACGACGCTCGAGGGCGCGACGCAGTCGATCGCGCGCGGACCGGTCGCGTCGATGATCAGCATCAAGCAGCTCGGAACGAACGGCGGCGGCTTCTACAACTCGAACTCGGCCGTGCCGTTCGAAAACCCGAACGGGATCACGAACTTCCTCGAGATGATCGCGATCCTGCTGATTCCGGCAGCGCAGGTGTTCATGTTCGGGAAGATGGTGCTCGCCCGCCGGCACGCGGCCATGGTCTTCGCAGCCATGTTCGGGATGTTCGCGATCGGCGTTGCCATCAACTATCCCGCCGAGCAGCACGGCTCGCAGGTCCTCCGTTCGTCGGGCGTAAACATCACGCAGGGCAACGGCCAGAGCGGCGGCAATATGTCAGACAAGGAAGTCCGCTTCGGATTGGCCAGCAGCGCGATCTGGACGACGGCGACCTCTGACGCCTCGAACGGCTCCGTCAACGCGGGTTTCGACGCGCAAACGCCCGCCGGGGGGGCCGTGCCGCTGATCAACCTGTTCGTCGGCGAGGTGATCTTCGGCGGGGTCGGCTCCGGCCTGTACGGGATGTTCTTCTACATCCTGATCGCCGTCTTCGTGGCCGGCCTGATGGTGGGCAGAACGCCGGAATGGCTCGGCAAGAAGATCGAGGCGCGCGAGATCAAGTACGCAGCCCTCGGCGCGCTCTTCGTGCCGACGATGGTGCTGGCGATGACTGCCGTGTCGGTCGTGACGCATGTCGGACTGGCATCGATCTACAACCCCGGCGCGCACGGCTTCACCGAAGCCCTCTACGCCTATACGTCGCAGTCGAACAACAACGGCAGCGCGTTCGCCGGCTACGGCGCGACGAACTTCTCGGCCGAGTTCGGCACCGTCGCGCTGTATCTCGGCCGCTTCGTGCCGATGCTCGCAGCGCTCGCTCTTGCCGGCTCGATCGGGCGAAAGAAGGCGGTGCCGGCCTCCGCAGGCACGTTCCGCACCGACGGCGCGACCTTCGTCGTGCTGCTGATCGGCGTGATCGTGCTCACAGCCGGCCTGATGATCCTGCCCGCGCTGACGCTCGGGCCGATCGTGGAGGGACTGTCCTGATGCTGCGCGACGTCAAGTCGTCCGCGATCGCCGTGGTCGTGTTGACCGTCGTCTTCGGTCTTGCCTACCCGGCGATCATGACCGGCTTCGCCCAGGTCGCCTTCTCGCACGAGGCGAACGGGAGCCTGACCAAGGTCAATGGCAAAGTCGTCGGCTCCGAGCTCGCAGCCCAGGAGTTCAAGAGCGCGCGCTACTTCCACGAGCGCCCATCCGCGGTCGCTTACAACGCGGCCGGCACCAGCTTTGCCAACCTCGGCCCGACGAACCCCGACCTGGCCAAGAACATCAAGACACAGGCTCGGGCGATTCTCAGGCTGGAAAGCCCGTACAACCCTGGCCTGACGATCCATGACATCCCGGTAGATGCGGTGACGACGTCTGCATCAGGCATCGACCCGGACATCTCGCCGGCGTACGCGCGGCTGCAGTCGCGCCGCATCGCCGCCGTCCGGCACCTCTCGCTCGCCGATGTTCAGAAGCTGATCTCCGCCAATACCGACGACCGCTCGCTCGGCTTCTTCGGTGAGCCTGGCGTGAACGTCCTCAAGCTCAACATCGCTTTGGACAAGGTGCAAGGCTAGTGGCCCGCACGTCGGCAAGCGTCTTCTCGCGCGAGATCGCCCTGGCGGCCGTCCGCGACGCGTTCCCCAAGCTCGACCCGCGGCTGCAGATCCGCAATCCGGTCATGTTCATCGTCGAGCTGGGAAGCCTGATTACGACCGTGATCTTCTTCCTCGAGATCGAGCGCGGCCATTATGGCTCGCTCTGGTTCGTCGGCGTGATCACGATCTGGCTGTGGCTGACCGTCCTCTTCGCCAACTTCGCCGAGGCGATCGCCGAGGGGCGCGGGAAGGCGCAGGCGAACGCTCTTCGCGCGACACGCACGACGACGCTGGCGCGCAGGCGCACGGAGAGTGGCGGGTTCGAGGAGGTGCCGGCGCCCGAGCTGCAGCGCGGCGACGTCGTCGTCGTCGAGGCAAGCGAGGTGATTCCGGCCGACGGCGAGGTGATCGAGGGGGTCGGCTCGGTCGACGAGTCGGCGATCACGGGTGAGTCCGCACCGGTCATCCGCGAGTCGGGCGGAGATCGCTCCGCGGTCACGGGTGGTACGAGGCTCCTCTCCGACCAGCTCGTGATCGAGGTGACCCAGGAGCCCGGCAGGTCGTTTCTCGACCGCATGATCACACTCGTCGAGGGTGCCGAGCGTCGCAAGACACCGAACGAGATCGCGCTCAACATTCTGCTCGCCGGGCTGACCATCACGTTCCTCGCGGCCGTCGTGACCTTGCAGCCGTTCGCGATCTACGCGGGCTCGCCGCAGTCGCAGACCGTGCTGATCGCGTTGCTCGTGGCCCTGATCCCGACCACGATCGGCGCTCTCCTCTCGGCGATCGGCATCGCCGGGATGGATCGGCTCGTGCAGCGCAACGTGCTCGCAATGTCGGGCCGCGCGGTCGAGGCGTCAGGTGACGTCGACGTGCTCCTGCTCGACAAGACCGGCACGATCACGCTCGGCAACCGACAGGCCTCCGAGTTCGTCCCGGTCGACGGCGTATCGATGCAGGAGCTGGCAGAGGCGGCCCAACTCTCCTCCCTGGCCGACGAGACCCCCGAAGGTCGCTCGATCGTCGTACTCGCCAAGGAGCAGTACGGCCTGCGCGGCCGCGAGCTAGGGGAGCACGAAGCCACGTTCATCCCCTTCTCCGCGACCACGCGGATGAGTGGCGTCGACATCAACGGACACAAGCTCCGCAAGGGGGCGGCCGACGCCGTCAAGCGCTTCGTCGAGGAGCAGGGCGGCCAGCCTCCCGCTCGCCTCGACGAGGAGGTCGACAAGATCGCCCGGCTCGGAGGCACACCGCTCGTCGTCGCCCAGGACAACTTCGTGCTCGGTGTCATCCATCTGAAGGACATCGTCAAGGGGGGCATGCGCAATCGCTTTGACGAGCTGCGCAAGATGGGAATCCGCACGATCATGATCACCGGCGACAACCAGGTAACCGCGGCCGTGATCGCCGAGGAGGCCGGCGTCGACGACTTCCTGGCCGAGGCGACGCCGGAGGCCAAGATGGCGCTGATCAAGGACGAGCAGGCAAAGGGACGTATGGTCGCGATGACGGGAGATGGCACGAACGACGCGCCAGCGCTCGCGCAGGCCGACGTGGGCGTGGCGATGAACACTGGCACGTCGGCCGCGAAGGAGGCCGGCAACATGGTCGACCTCGACTCGAACCCGACGAAGCTGATCGAGATCTGCGAGGTCGGCAAGCAGCTCCTCATCACCCGCGGCGCGCTCACGACCTTCTCGATCGCCAACGACGTCGCCAAGTACTTCGCGATCCTGCCCGCGATGTTTGCCTTCACCTACGCCACCCAACCCGGCCAGCGCGGCCCACTCGACGCACTCAACGTGATGCACCTCGGCACGCCCGAGAGCGCAATCATCTCGGCGATCATCTTCAACGCACTCGTCATCCCGGCGCTCGTGCCGCTCGCGCTCAAGGGCGTGCGCTACCGCGCGATCGGAGCCACCGCACTGCTCCGCCGGAATCTGTTGATCTATGGCCTCGGCGGCGTGATCCTGCCGTTCATCGCGATCAAGCTGATCGACCTGCTCGTCCACAACGTCTTCGGGGCCTGAGCCCCACGTCGATGCGCGGGCGCTACCGGATCCTCCTCGGGGCGGCTGCCGGTGTTGGCAAGACCTACCGCATGCTCCAGGAGGGTCGGCAGGCCGAGGCCGAGGGCCTCGACATCGTGATCGGCTACCTCGAACCGCACGAGCGGCCCGGGACATCCGCCCTCGCCGAGGGATTCGAGGTCGTGCCCCGACTTCGAACGCAGCACGGCACGCTCGAGGTCGAGGAGATGGACGTCGACGCCGTGATCCGTCGCCAGCCCGAGCTCGCGCTGATCGACGAGCTCGCACATACGAACGCCCCGGAGAGCAGGAACCGCAAGCGCTTCGAGGACATCGAGGACGTCCTCGAGGCAGGGATCAACGTCATCTCGACGGTCAACATCCAGCACCTCGAGAGCCTGAACGACTCGGTCTTCGAGCTAACGGGTGTCCGCGTCCGCGAAACCTTTCCCGACCGGATCCTCGACGAGGCCGACGAGGTCGTGCTCGTCGACCTCGCGCCCGAGGCGCTCCAGGAGCGGCTCCTGGCGGGCAAGGTCTACCCGCTGCCGCAGGTCGAGAGGGCGCTCGCCAACTTCTTCCGCACCGACAACCTCAGCGCTCTCAGAGAGCTCTCGCTGCGCGAGGTGGCCGAGGACGTCGAGAAGAGACGCCACCCGGTCGTCCTCGACTCGCTCAGCCAGCAAGCAGTCGCCGAACGCGTCCTCGCCCTCGTCGAACCGCAGCCGAAGTCACAGCGGATCGTCCGCCGCGCCTGGCGATCTGCGCAGCGGCTCGGCTCGGAGATCGACGCGGTCTGGGTGCGACGGCCTGGACAGCAGCCCACCAGTGAGGAGGCAACTCAGCTCGCCGCGCTCCGACGCCTTGCCAGCGTGCTCGGCGTCCACTTCCTCGAGGTCGAGGGGGACGACCTGGTCGAGACCGTACGCCGTCTCGCCCACGAGCGCGGGTCGACGTACATCTTCGTCGGCACGCCAGACGAGCGCCGCCGGGTGGAGATCATGCGCGGCTCGCTGCTCTCGAGGATGGTGCGCGAGCTTCCGGGGATCGACATCCGCGTGGTCGCCGACCGGGCTCTCAGAGCCGAGGAGCGAACCTGATGTTCTCGCTGCTGCCTCGGAGGCGCCGTCGCCCCGAAGACGCCCCGACCACGAGACGTGTGCTCGTGCCGTTCACGAACGGCGGACTCGAGCCGCAAGTCCTCGAAGCTGCGATCCGGGTCGCCCGCGCCGAGGAAGCCGTCCTCGTCCCGGCCTACCTGATCGTGACGCCGCTCGAGTTCGCGCTCGACGCCCCGATGCAGCAGCAGGTCGCGGTGGCGATGCCGTTGCTCGAAGCGGTGGAGCACGCGTCGCTTCGAGCCGGCGTCGCCGTCGACGCGCGGATCGAGAGCGGTCGAACGCCGATTCATGCCTTGAAGAGGCTGTGGGAGCTGGAGCCGTTCGACCGCATCGTCGTTCCCGCTCCGTCCGGGCGCGGGCCGGGGTTCACGCCGAAGGAGCTGCTCTGGATGCTGACGCACGCACCGAGCGAGACGGTCATCCTCCGCCCCGATCCGCGTGAGAACGAGCCGCGCGCGCTCGGTGCACGCGCGTCCCGGAGGTACCCTTGAGCTCGTGCCCGGCTCCGAGCACGGCGTCCGGTGCCGGCCCGGCGCAGACCGCTTCTCTTCGTCGTCCCGCCTCTCAACGGCCATGTGAACCCCGCCGTCTCTGTCGCCATGGAGCTGACCGGGCCCTGCCGTTCGTCAGGCCGAGGGGCGCGACAGGTCGACCGCGTTCACGGCGACCGGGCGGAGCGTGACGACGACGCGTTCCTCGCCGGGGCCATCGTGTCGCGTGAAGTCTGAGCCATATTTTGCACCCGCCTTGGCCGCAAAGGCTTTCCCGTGGTCAGGTGCGATCTCGGCGTCCGCTCGAATCTCGAGGTAGCGGCGCGGGTTCGCGGGATCGAGGATGAAGAGGTTGCAGCGAGGATTGCGTTTCAGGTTTCGCGCCTTCTTGCGTGTTTCGTTGAGCGAGATCTTGACTGCACCGTCGTCGTCCAGGAGATACACGACGGCCGTGACCTGGGGATGCCCCGAGGGCGCGATCGTGGCGAAGGCGCCGTGACCCCTGGCGGTGAGCAGGTCGCGGTGCGATGCGGGGAAATCGGTCATGGGTTGTCCTCTCTGCGTTAGCGATAGCGAAGCCCACAGGCTCGGCCCTTCAGTTTGCGTGCTTCGAAAGGCTCTTGGGAGATTCTCGGGTCCAGCGGCTAGCTTGGTCGCCCGCGTGGTTCAGGCAGGGCCTAGGGGTCCTTCTTGCCAACGGTCGAGGAGGTCTTCGATCTCGGTGCGGGAGTCGGCACTGACCATGATGTAGAGGCGGTCGTCCGCTTCGATGAGTGTGCTGCCGCGGGGTGGGATGCCGACCCCGTCGCGGACGATCAGCATCACGATTGCGTCTCGTGGGAGGCTGGTCTCGCGGACGTGCCGTCCGACGATGGCATCTCCGGCGTCGACTTCATGTTCAATGATCTCGGCGCCAAGTTCTCCGACTGAGCCGACCTCGATCGGTGCTTGGTAGACGGGGCGGCGTTCTGTGACGAGGCCGAGGCGTCGCGCAGCGGGTTCGAGGGTTAGCCCTTGGACGAGCGCGGAGAGCAGGACGACGAAGAAGACCGCGTTGAAAATCGTGTCGCTCTCCCTGACGCCGGCGGACAGAGCGAACGTGGCAAGGACGATCGGTACTGCGCCGCGTAGGCCAGCCCAGCTGATGAATGTGCGTTCTCGCCAGGCGAAAGCCTGGAACGGTGTTGAGACGAGGACTGCGAGTGGGCGTGCGGCGAGTATCAGCACGGCTGTGAGCCCAATCGACGCGGCAGCGACCGCGACGAGCTGCCCTGGGAACACGAGCAGGCCGAGTACGACGAAGAGGGAGACCTGTGCGGCGAAGGCGAGCCCTTCATGGAACCCGAGGACTGCACGCCGGTAGGGCATCGGGCTGTTGCCGATGAACAGCGCCACGATGTAGACACAGAGGAAGCCGCTGCCGCCAGCCGCGTCGGCAGCGCCGTAGGAGAGCGCGGCCGTCGCTGTCGAAGCAACTGGTGCGAACCCGGCCAACTCGATCGGTATCCGTGTGAGCGCGCGTGACGCGACGATGCCGATGCCGATACCGATGAGCAACCCGAGCCCGAGTTGGCGGACGAGCAGAACAACGATGTCCTCGGCGCCGTAGGAAGGTTCGGTCACCCAGGAGATCAGGCCGAGCGTAAGAGCCACGGCCATCGGATCGTTGAGGCCTGACTCGACCGCCAACACATTCGCTGTCCGCCTGCGAAGAGCAGTGAAACGGAGGGCAGCGAAAACGGCGGCAGCGTCGGTCGAGCCGACAACCGCCCCGAGCAGCAACGCGCTTGACCAAGTGAGATCGAACAACGCATACGCGGCAACCCCGACAACCACAGCGGTTACGAACACGCCCACCGTGCTCAGAAGAAACGCTGGCGCCAAGACACGCCGGACAGCTCGCCACTCGGATGTCAGACCACCCTCAAACAGGATCGCGACCAAACCGATGATCCCGATCGACCGAGCCAGCTGTGCGTCGTCGAAGTAGATCCCTCCCGGCCCGTCCGAACCCAGAAACATGCCAAGGCCAAGGAACAGGACGAGCACAGGCAAACGCAGACGCCGTGCCAGCATCGCCGCCACAACCCCAAGCAACAGGATTCCACCCACCAACAACAGCCGATGCTCGACCGAGTGCGACGCCGCCCCAACCACGAAACAATCATGAAGGCTCCGGCCGGGCCAGACGCAAGCGCCAAGTCGAGCGGCTCACAGATGCGTTCGCCGATCTGTACGCGCGTTCGTACCCGCAGCCGTGAGCACAGCGCCTCACCAGACAACGGAAAGCCCCGATTACCGGGGCTTTCTTTGTGGGCCCGCCTGGATTCGAACCAGGGACCGACGGATTATGAGACGGCTTTGGACAGGACCGTTGTGATCTGCGCGAACGCGAAGACGAAGACCAGGTCGAAGAACAGCTCGAGCGGCGTTACCTGGTGCTCGGCGTCATTCTCGAGCTCGACCGCGGCTCCTGACACTGACACGCCCGGACCCTAGCCCAGCCGCGCGCCACGGCCCGTGGTCGGGCTGACGCGTACCCTCTCGGCGTGTCGAGTGTCGTTGGGCGCGACGCCGAGATCGCCGCGGTGGAGGCGTTTCTCGCCGCGCGCGGGCCGACCCGTGTCCTCGCGATCGTCGGCGAGCCGGGCATCGGTAAGACGACCGTATGGGACGAGGCCGTCCGAGAGGCGCGCGACCGCGGCGCGACCGTGCTCGTCGCCCGGCCCGCGGAGTCCGAGGCGCGACTGTCATTCGCCGGCCTTGCCGATCTCCTGGCGCATCTTCACGAGGACGCCTTGGCGGGGCTGCCGGCGCCGCAGCGCGTGGCACTGGACGTCGCGCTGTTGCGAATCGGCTCGAGCCGTCCGCCCGAGCGAAGGCTCGTCGGTACCGCGCTGCTCTCGGTGCTCCGCGGGCTCGCGGCGGACGGTGCAGTCGTCGTGGTCGCGATCGACGACCTCCAGTGGCTCGACGCGCCGTCCGCGGCGGCGATCGAGTTCGCGCTCAGGCGGATCGAGAACCAGGCGGTGGTGGGCATCGTCTCTGTGCGCTCGGAGGACGCCGAGCGGTCGCTGATCGCAGCCGCCGCGCGTGACGGGACGCTGGAGCTTCTCGAGCTGGGGCCGCTGTCGGTGGCCGCGCTCCACCGCGTCGTCACCGATTCTCTGGGCCGGAGCTTCCCACGGCCGACCCTCGTGCGGATCGCTCAGACGTCGGGCGGCAATCCGCTGTACGCGCTCGAGATCGCGCGCCTGCTCGGGCGCGACGAGGGACGACCCGCCGCGGCGGCGTTGCCGGTGCCGGACGACTTGCGCGCGCTGATGGCGGCCAGGATCGACGCGCTTCCGCCGGCCACCCGTGATGCGCTGCTCTCGGCAGCTGCGCTCGGGAGGCCCGAGGTGAGGCTCGTGGACGCGCAGGCGCTTGCCCCGGCCGAAGACGCGCAACTCGTGCAGATCCGTCCCGACGGCCGCATCGAGTTCGTACATCCGCTCTACGCATCGGCCGTGTACTCGTCCGCCTCGCTGGAGCGGCGGCGAGCGACGCACCGAGCGCTCGCCGAGGCCGTCGCGGATCCGGAGGAGCGGGCTCGCCACCTCGCGCTCGCCAGCGATGGCCCCGACGAGAGGGTGGCGCGTGAGCTCGAGGAGGCTGCACGTCGCGCTCGCACGCGCGGAGCGCCCGACAGCGCCGCCCAACTCACCGAGCTCGCGCTTCAGCTGCTCCCGCCCGGGAACTCGGCGCGGGACGGGCTTCGCGTCCAGCTCGCCGAGCACCTCTATCTCGCCAGCGATTTCCAGCGCTCGGCGGAGGTGCTCGAGCAGTTGCGAGCGGAGCTAGCAGGAGGGGATCTGCTGGCGGACGTGTTGCTCCGGCTGGCGGACATCGACTACTGGCGAGAGGGCGAGTCCGCCGCGCGTCGCGCTCGCGGAAGACGCCGCCGAAACCGCCCGCGACCCGCTCGTCAGGGCCAGGTGCCAGGCAGTGGTCGCGATGTCCGCCGGGACCGTCGACCTCGCCAAGGCGGCCGGTGCTGCGCGTGCGGCGCTAGACGTGCTCGACCAGCTTCCGAACGTCGATCCGGGCCTGCTCGCGACGGCGCTCGCTGCGAGGGTCCGCGCCGACCTCTTCCTCGGGCAAGGCCTCGACGCGGCGGCGGCTGAGCGCGCAAGCGCGCTCGAGGCACGTGCGTCCCTGCCGGCAGCGGTCGACACGCGGATGGTCTTCAAGCTCAGCCAGTGGCTTCGCTACGTCGACGATCTCGACGGCGCGCGGGCATGCCTGGCCGCCGCCGATCAGGCTGCGCGCGACGAGGGCGACGAGTCGTCGCTCGCCAACATCCTCCTCAACCGGGTCGTCGCCGAGACCTGGGCCGGCGAGTGGGACGAGGCCGCGAGGCTGACGCAGGAGATGAGCGATGCGTTCGAGCAGCTCGGAGCGGGCCCGGAAGGGATCGACCCCTGGCGAGCGTTCGTCGACGCGCACCGCGGCCGCCTCGATGCGGTGCGCGAGACGGTGGGCGACTGGCCGCCGTCCGAACCCGTCATCGCGATGATCCGTTTGCGCTGCCTCGGGCTGGCCGAGCTCGCGAACGGCGAGACCGAGGCTGCGAACGCGCACCTGTCGGAGGCGATCGAGACGCTCGATCGCGTCGACTTCCGCGAGCCCGCGATCTGGCGTGTCGACGGGGACGCGGTCGAGGCGGCGATCGGGGCCGGCGAGCTCGAGCGAGCCGAGCGCCTCGTCGTCAGCTTCGAGACGAGGGCCGGGCGCTCGCGCATTCCGTGGAGCCTGGCGGTCTCCGCGCGCTGCCGCGGGCTCCTGGAGGCAGCGGCGGGGGATCTTCAGGCTGCGACTCGGTCGCTCGAGCGTGCTCTGGCCGAGCACGAGAGCTCACCCGTGCCGTTCGAGCGCGCACGGACGCTGCTCGCGCAGGGGCAGGTCCGGCGCCGGCTGAAGCAGAAGCGCGCGGCGCGTGAATCGCTCGACGCGGCAGCGGCTGCCTTCAGACGACTAGGCGCCGAGGCCTGGGTCGAGCGGACGGCCGCAGAGCTTCGCCGGGTCGCGGTCCGGCAGGCGCCACGGGATCTGAGCGAGACCGAGCTGCGCATCGCGCGGCTAGCTGCCGGCGGACTGACGAACCAGGAGATCGCCAACGAGGTCTTCCTCACGCGCAAGACGGTCGAGGCGAACCTGGCCCGCGCGTACCGGAAGCTCGGCATCCGCTCGCGGGCGCAGCTCTCCCGCGCACTCGACGCGCGGGAGAGCGATCCGACGCCCGCCGTTAGCCCGCCTTGACCGAGACCTGCGCGATCGCCGCCGCGTAGCCGGGGGCGCTCGCCTGCGCCGAGTACGTCCCCGCCCGTAGCGTCAGTGTCGCTTGACCCTTGGCGTCCGTCTTCAGGCGCCTACTGGCGACCGTGATCGTCACTCCTGCGAGCGGGTCCCCCGCATCACGCGCGACGAGCGTCACCTTCGTCTTCACCGCGTGCGCGCGCAGCGACATGCGCGCGAGCAGATTCGTGTGCCAGAAGCCGGTCGCGCCACCGACGCTCGCGTCCGCGAACAGGTCGAGCGGCCCGCCCGCCCCTTCGCACTGCACGTAGGTCAAGCCGTCCGCACCGTGCGGCAAGGCGAGCTGTCTGCGTCGGCTCGAAGGCCGCGACCGCCTTGCTCGAGCGCGTGACGAGCAGACCCTCGGACGTCCCGCCCCAGGCGACCCAGAGCCGGCCGTCCGGGCCGGGGCAGACCGCAGCGGACGTGAATGCTCCACGGGCGAGCATCTTCGAGCCAGCGCCGTAGCGGTAGAGGTGCGCGGCCTTCCCGTCGGCGTAGGCGACGTAGACACCGGCCGCGCCGAGCCGTCCACTGAGCGATGCGTTCCAGTTGTTCTGCCCGGTGGCGAGCGGCAGCACGACCTTGCTTCCCGGGGCTCGGTAGCACCTGCTGGACGTACACGCCGCCCTTCCCGGAGATGGTCACGCCTCCAGAGGACGACGGCACCGGTCGTGGCGTCGGTGGCGAGCTGCGAGTCCGTCATGTCGGGCTCGTACGCGTCCTGCGGCACCTGGGGCGGCAGGCCCTCGCCGGCGAACCCGCGCCACGCGGTGGCGGGCTGGCCGTCCTTCGTGAGCGTCGCACCGATCTCGGCGGCGGAGTTGGCGACGGCGCCACCCCAGTAGAGGCCCGGATCGATCTTCCACGACTCCTCCGGCCGCGGGCGCCGTGAACGTGTTGATCCCGGACGCGCTCGAGCCGGGATGCGTCGCACCGGCGGCGAACAGGCGCAGCGTCTTGTCGGGCATCACGAGCAGGCCCAATCCGCCATTACCGTCGAAGCCCGTCGCGACGGTCGACGTGCCCGCACCACCTTGCCCGCGGGCGAGAGGCGCGTCTCGAAGATCGAGGTCGGCGTAGCGCCACGATTCCAGATCACGTGCAGGACACCGTCCGCTGTGCGCGCGAGGCCGAGCTGGACGCCGGGCTGCGGTGGGACCGCTGATCCTCGACCAGGCGTCGCGGGGGCGCGGCGCCGCCTGCTCCTGCCGCGGGCGAGCACAGCCGCGGTGAGCGACGACGATGGCGATGAGGGCGATGCGATGAGGACGTGCTGGCGCACGGCGGTGCCTCCTTCAGACAGTGTCGGTGAGCGGCCAGGGCGAGCGCGCGGCTTCGAGGATGCGCTCGAACGGGACCCGGGCCAGCTCGGCGGCCTTCCGCACGGATGCCTCAGGTCCCTCGAACAGGCACAGCACGACCTCGTCCTCGCGCATGAAGAGCGAGCCCACGTAGCGGACTGGCGTGCCGGCTCGGGTCAGCTCGCCGGCCGTCTCCGCCGCGCGCTCGTCCAGCGCACGCACGGCCGCGGCATCCACGCCGGGCCAGAAACACTCCGCGACGTACTCGCGCGGGGCTCCGCTCTCCGTCATCGACTTCGAGGCTAGGCCCGGCGCGCGCGCGACGAAAGCGGAGAAACCCTACGGAATCGCCGGCGACGCTTTCCGTAGGGCTCCTCGATCGGTCAGGCTGTCGGCTACGTGCGCGCGAAGGCGGCCACCGTCATCTCCGTCCGGCAGCCCGCTTCGTCGAGCGTCACTGTCACCGTCGGGCTGTCGTCGAGCTCGTCCGGATCGATCTTCGGCCAGCCGTCCGTCGCGCCCCAGATAAAGACGAGCTTCTCGTTGGGGACGATCTCGCGGTAGATGCCGCCCGTCATGAACGGTCTCCTCGTCGCTCACCATGTGCTGGCGCCAGACACCGCCGACGCGCAGGTCGACCTCGAGCGGCTCCGTCGGCGGGAAGCTCGGGTTGTAGTACCAGTCGAGGTGAGCAGGATCGGTCCACGCCCGGAAGACGTCGGCCGCGAGGGCGTCGAGGCTCCAGGTGAGCGTGAAGTCGCATCGTGTCTCGATTCGAGGCGACACGCACGCCGCCTCCCACCGCGCAGGCGCGGGTAACCAATGCGCTCAGGAACTACACCTAGAGGCGGCCAAGACCATCCGCCTCAAAGAGAAAGCCCTGCGACGTGCAGGGCCTTCTCGGTTGGGCCCGCCTGGATTCGAACCAGGGACCGACGGATTATGAGTCCGCTGCTCTGACCAGCTGAGCTACGGGCCCCTCGTCGGGAGGCTAGCGCAGGCCGGTTCGCAGAGCCGCCAAGCTCGATCGGACGTGACAGACGCCGGTCGAACCCGCACAATACGCAGGCGAGCGAGAGGAGGAGGGGTCGGCGTGAAGGTCTTCCAGCACGAGACGCATCTTCGGACGGACGGCTGGCTCGCCGTCCGCGACATCACCGACGAGGTGGTGAGCGTGGTCAAGGAGAGCGGCGTGCACGACGGCATCGTCTGCATCTACTCGCCGCACACGACGTGCTGCGTCCGCGTCAACGAGTTCGAGCAGGGGTTCCTCGAGGACTTCAGCGAGCTCCTGAGGCGACTCGTCCCCCACGACGGCTATTACGCGCACGACGACTGGGATCGCCGCACCGAGAACATCTGCCCCGAGGACATGGACAAGGGGAACGGGCACTCGCACTGCATGGCGATGCTGCTCGGCGGTGCAGGCGAGTCGGTGCCGATCCGGAACGCCGAGCTCCAGCTCGGCCGCTGGCAGCGGGTGCTCTTCATCGAGCTTGACCGCGAGCGCGACCGCCGCTGGATCGTCCAGGTCGTCGGCCACTAGGCGCGGACACCCTGCAGCGAGCTCAGGCGACAGAGGGGTGGTCGCCGCAGACCGGGCACTCGTTGACGGCGATGGCGTCGATCTGCTCCAGGGCTACAGCAACAGCCTCGTCGTACCCGAGGTCGTGCTCTTCGAGCGTGAGCTCGAAGAACACCTCGCCGGTGATGAACTGGGCGTTGCCCCAGCACTCGATCTCGTAGTCGACGACGACATCCCAGTCGACCTGAGAGCCGTGATCCTCGACCCTGGTCATCGTGACTCCGGTGATGTCGTAGCGGACGTCGCTCGAGTCGCAGCTGGTCGACGGGCGGCTCCTGCTGATGATCGAGCAGTCGCAGTGCAGGTGCGGTCGAGGCGGCTCCTCCTCGCAAAGGTGACCGTCCATCGCGTCGCAGACGGCGCAACCCCCGTTCGAGACCCACTCGTAGAGCTCGCCGCCGTTGCTCAATTCCGATCGCTCCTGACAGGGTGAGTACGCGCCTCGTGGAGGAGCCGCACGTACTCCCGGAGCGAGGCTTCCCGCTCGGTCGCCGTCTCCGGCAGCGGTCTCGAGCTCATCTGCTTCCGCGCCCTCCGCATTGCCTTGAAGATGTCGAGCCTTGTTGCGTGCAAGCGCACCTTCGAGAAGGCTCCGGAACGGTGGAAGAAGTGGTCGCCGAGGGCAGCGCCGGCTGGCAGGTCGGTGAGAGGGACACGGAAGGAGACCACGATGAACTGGCCTTCCTCCCAGTCGAGGAACTTCGACGTCAGCTGCGCGGTTGTCTCGTCCGCGTAGAACAGGCGCAGGACGAGGAGATCGCCTTCGCGTAGCTCGCTCGCGCCGCGCGCCTCCGTGGTGAACGAGTCGGCCGAGAGCGCCGGCAACTCGTCCCCGTCGTACTCGCTTAGCCGGGCGCTCACCTGTGGGGCGGCGGAGCCTGCCGCAACCCGTTCGAGCGGCAGCACGAGCACGCCCACCTCACGGTGGTCGACGTGCAACGCACTCAGCTCATGAGCCAGCGTCTCGAACCCGGGATGGCTGACAACGAGCGTCTGCCGCTGCCCGAGCCGGATCCGGGTAATCCGGAACCGGCCGCGCGAGTCCGACCGCGCCGTCAGGTCGCCGACGCGAGCTTCCGCCTCCGCGATCGGCTCACCCGCGTCGTCCCGCAGGGTGACGTCGACCGCGCCGGTGTGCGCGAGTACGGCAGCGTCGACCCGCATGTCCTCGATGGTCGCCGCGTCGGGTTCGTCGGCGGACACCCCTGCCTGGTGGCCGTCCGCGAGGATCCGTGCGAGCTCGCCGTGCGGGCGCGAGCAGATCGCAGCAGGCGACGTCACGCCGCCGCGCACGAGCACCTCCGCCCAGTCGGCGGTCATCGCCCGGATCTGCAGGAGGCCGGCCGCGGCCCGCCATCCGGCCGCCTGCTCGAGCGAAGCGCGATCGGAGACCATGGCGTGGATCGTCGGCGGGGCCGCGCGCAGCAGGTCGAAAACCGTGTAGACGCCGCAGTCTTCGAGCCGGGACGCGATCTGCGGCCCGATTCCTTCGATCAGCGAGACAGGCGAGTCTGCTGCGGCGATGGGCATGGACTACGACTCCAGACTGAGGGCCCGCCGATTCTAACCCGTCACCGCGGAAACCGGACGTTCCCCCGTTAGATCAGTCCGCAGTACCTCGCGGTATTGGGCCACGGGTTGAAACCGCGGCCGCTGCGGTAGGCGCGCTCGGCGACCCACATCTGCTCGAGTGGGGTCCAGTGGTCAGCCGTCCCTTTGCGCCGCAACAGCGCGGGTCCGTAGGCCTGCTGGAACGTGACGTCCATCTGCAATCCGCCGTAGTAGGGACCGTTCGGATCGTTCCAGGGACCCTCGTAGCGGTGGATGCACAGCCACTTATTCAGACGGGGAGGGTGTTGTGCCCGCTGGCGCGCAGCAACGGCTCGCTGCGACCACAGGGTGAGTACCCGGTGGCGAACCCGCAGGCTTACAGACCGCTCGGCTACCCCGGTGTAGACCGTCCTCGGCATGGACATCACGGCCTGCCAGCGCCAGGTCTCGTCTCGTGCATCGATGAGCTGACCCAGCGTCTGGCGAAGGACTCTCGTCCTCTGCGCCCGCTGTGCCTGCGTTGTCTGCGTCCGATTCGCTTCTGCCTGATCGAGGCCGGGAAGTGCGGCCACGGAGAGCGCCACCGCCAGCCCCGCGAGGGCGACGAGCAGCAGCAGTCGAGAACGTCTCACTGCGTCACTGCCTCCTTGGTCAACCGTTCGCGACGACATCCGGGGCCCACCAGGCCGCGCCGAGCCGCCGCTCGTTGTGTCTCTAGCTGATCGACACGCTAGCAGGAAGACTTGACAGCACAGCCTCTCAACATGATGAACTCCCTGCAAATAAGCGTGTTCAGTTGTCGCTTGACGGGTGATGGATCTGCGAGTCCTCTGTTACAAAGTCGGTCCTGGCCTGGCGCACGGCACACGTTCGGCTAGCGTCCTTCCCCGTGGAGATCCGCACCTACGACCAGGCGGAGCCGTTCGTGACCAAGGACGGCAGCACGATCCGGGAGCTGCTCGGGCTCGTCACCGCGCCCGTCTGTAACCAGAGCCTCGCCGAGGCGACCCTCGCACCCGGGCAAATCACCGACCGCCACTACCACGCCGAGAGCGAGGAGTTCTACTACGTGCTCGAGGGCGACGGTGAGATGGAGGTCGACGGCGAGCGAGCGCAGGTCGGGCCTGGCGACGCGATCCTGATCCCCCCCGGTGCCTGGCATCAAATCCGAGCCGAG
The DNA here is from genome assembly GCA_963736045.1 of uncultured Actinomycetes bacterium. GTDB lineage: Bacteria > Actinomycetota > Thermoleophilia > Gaiellales > Gaiellaceae > PALSA-612. The sequence continues at coordinate 656,112 of CAVTNK010000004.1, forward strand.
GGCGGCTCGCTTCGCTTCCTGTGCTGCTGCGCGCCGGCGTACCGGCACGAGGACACGTTCTTCGACTAGCGGCCAGGCCAGCGGATACCGTTCCAACTCGATGATCCGGGTCGGCATCTCGGTTCTGCCCCAGCACGGCGACTTCGCCGCGATGCGCGATGCCTGGCTTCGGGCCGAGGAGCTCGGCGCCGACACGCTCTTCGCGTGGGATCACTTCTATCCGCTGTTCGGCGAGCCGGACGGCAAGCACTTCGAATGCATGACGCTGCTTGCAGCCATGGCCGAGGCGACCGAGCGAGTCGAGTTCGGAGCGCTCGTGATCTGCAACGCCTATCGCAACCCGAACCTCGTCGCAGACATGACGAGGACGATCGACCACATCTCGGGCGGACGCCACCTGCTCGGGATCGGCTCGGGATGGTTCAAGCGAGACTTCGACGAGTACGGCTACGAGTTCGGTACAGCGCCCAGCCGTCTCCGCGCTCTCGACGCGGCCCTACCCGTGATCAAGGATCGGCTCGGGAAGTTGAACCCGCCTCCGACCCGCCGCATCCCGATCCTGATCGGCGGCGGCGGCGAGAAGGTCACTCTGCGGATCACGGCGCAGCACGCCGACGTCTGGCACGTCACGGGCGACCTCGCGACCATCACCCACAAGGCCTCGGTGCTCGACGAGTGGTGCGCGAAGGTCGGACGCGACCCGGGTGAGATCGAGCGTTCGACCTTCGTCCACACGCACCTCGACCAGCTCGACGACATCGTCGCCGCCGGCTTCACGCATCTGATCGTCGGCGCGGGCGGGCCCGAGTACGACCTCGAGCCACTCCGCACGGTGATCGACTGGCGGAACGCGCAGCAGCAGCGCTAGCGGCCGAGCGCTACGTATTCCTCGTTCGGGCGCCAGCCGAGACCGCTTGCGAGGCGGTTCGTGAAGTTGAACATCGCTGCCACCTGGGCGATGTCCAGCACGTCCTCGTCGCTCCATCCTGCGTCACGGAGGACATCGACGTCAGCCTCGGTGCAGCTCGACGACTCCTTCGTCAGCTTGATCGCGTAGTCGAGCATCGCCCGCTCCTTCGCATCCACGGCCGCGTACGCGTGGTTCGTCATCAGCTGCTCGACGAGGAGGGGATCGCCAGTCAGCTTCCTGAGCGCAGCCGTATGCGAGACGATGCAGTAGTGGCAGCGATTCGTCGTCGAGACGACGACCCCGATCATCTCGCGCTGTGCCTTGGTCAGACCCGACTCGCCTCGCATCAGCTCGTCGTAGAACGCCCACCAGAGCTCGAGATGGCGCGGCCTGAGTGCGTACACGCGGAGCACGTTGGGAACGAAGCCGAGCTTTTCGAGCGGCAGCGCCCACAGCTCCTTCACCTCGGGCGGAACATCGTCCTCGGACGGCACTCGCAGCCAGGTGAGCTGCTCCTTCGTGGTCGCCATGGGCCGAGTCTAACCGCACCGTTCGAGCCCCTCTGGCGAAGATAGGTCGCGATGGCGGTCGTGAAGCTCTCGAGCGGCGCCGAGATGCGCATGACCGGCGACGGCCCACGCGCCGTCGTGTGCGTGAACGGCGGCCAGGGCTCCGAGGTGCCCGGTACGTGGAGCGCGACCCTCGAATGGCTCGTGCACCGCATCGCGCCGGAGCTCCCCGGCCTCCGCTTCGGGGAGGTCCGCTACCGCATCAAGTCGTGGCGTCAGCTCGACATGTGCATCGAGGACGCGATCTCGGCGATCGACGATCTCGCCGGGGAGCGCACGCTCCTCCTCGGGTTCTCCATGGGCGGGGCCGTATCGATCGCGGCCGCTGGGCATCCGTCCGTCGACGGTGTGATCGGCCTCGGCCCGTGGATCCCCGATCGGCTCGACGTCTCGAGCCTGGCCGGGAAGCAGCTGACGGTGCTCCACGGTCAGCTCGACCGCTGGCTTCCTGGCATCCCCGGCGTGAGCCCAACAAGCTCTCGGCGCGGGTTCGAGCGCGCTCTGGCGGCGGGAGCCGAGGGCTCCTACACGCTCATCCCGTTCGCCGTCCACGGCACCGCGCTGCGCACTCCGCGCGGCGGGGTTGCGCCTCTCCCCCGTGCCAAACGGTGGGCCGAGCTCGTCACTCAAGTGCTTCAGAACTTCGAGAGGCAGTAGTCGAGGGACAGGCTTCTAGCCTGTCCCTCACCGACGAGAGGCGGCCCGAGGACCGTGCGGGGTCGCTAGGAGACCGAAACTCGTCGCCGGCGCATCTGCGTCGCCGTCGGGAGCTTCACGTCCCAGGCCAGTCCGAGCTTCTCGAGGCCGCGGATCACCCACCAGGACAGGTCGTACTGCCACCACGCAAGGCCATGCCGCGCCGAGCTCGGGAAGGCGTGGTGGTTGTTGTGCCAGCCCTCGCCGAAGACGAGGAAGGCGATCAGCCAGTTGTTTCGCGACTCGTCCCGCGCGCGATAGTCCTGGCTGCCGAACATGTGGCAGATCGAGTTCACGGCGAACGTGGCGTGCTGGTACAGGAAGATGCGGATCAGCCCGCCCCAGACGAGGCCCTCCACGCCCGCGCCGAGCGTGCCCCCGATCGCGTAGCCGACGGCGAACGGAATCCCGAGCGTGAGGATCACCCAGAGCAGGTAGAGGCGGTCGATCGCTCTCATCACCCGATCCGAGTAGAGATCGTTTCCGTACTCGCGTCCCTGCTCCATTCCGAGGTTCGAGAACATCCAGCCGACGTGCGCGTGGACGAAGCCCCGGAACGATGCCCACGCTCCCTCCCCGTAGCCTGCGTGCGGCGAGTGGGGATCGCCCTCCTTGTCCGACAGCGCGTGGTGCTTGCGGTGGTCCGTCACCCATTGCGTGAGGGGTCCCTGCATGGTCATGCAGCCAAGGATCGCGAGCACGATTCGGACCGGAGCCCTCGCCTCGAAGCTCTTGTGGGTGAAGTAGCGATGGAAGCCGATCGTGATCCCGAACGCGCAGATCACATACATGACGACCAGCAGGACGAGGTCGACCCAGTGGAACGCAACCCCCCAGAGGAAGCCCATCGCTGCGAGGATCCCGAGCGGAGGCACCACGACCGCGACGAGCGTCACGACCTGGCTGATCCGGCTGGTCCTCGTCCGGACGGTGCCTACGCGCCCACTGCTGGGTTGTGCGATCTCCATCAGCAGCCAGTGTACGAGAGGCAGATGACCGCCAGCTCTCGACAACCGTTGTTCGACCTTGATCGAATACCGATTCAGTGAAGGTCGCCGTCATCGGTTCGGGCATCGCCGGCCTCGGCGCTGCATATCTGCTCTCGCGGGCGCACGAGGTGGAGCTCTTCGAGCGCGACACTCGCCCGGGCGGCCACGTGAACACGGTCGAGCACGCTGGCCTCGGCCTCGATACCGGCTTCATCGTCCACAACACGCCGAACTACCCGCATCTGACGAGGCTCTTCGAGGAGCTCGGCGTCAGCGTGCAGGATTCGGAGATGTCGTTCTCGGTCAGTTGCGGAGACTGCGGGCTCGAATGGTCGGGTCGACGACCGTTCGCCCAGGCCCGGAACCTCGCCAGCCCACGCTTCCACCGCTTCCTCCTCGAAGTGACGCGCTGGCTTCGCACTGCCGTGTCCACGCTGGACACGGCCGAGGGACTGTCCCTCGGACAGTACGCGTCCAGACATGGCTATTCCGACCGCTTTCGGACACACTTCCTCGTCCCCCTCACCTCGGCGCTCTGGTCGACTGCGCCCGAGCGGGCGCTCGACTTCCCCGCCGCGTACGCGATCCGCTTCTTCGACCACCACGGGATGCTCGGCTTCGGCCGCCTCCCTTGGCGAACCGTGTCGGGCGGCAGCCGCCGCTACGTGGACGAGATCCTCGCGCGGCTGCCCGGGCGCACCAACATCGGCCTTGGCATCCGTTCGGTCCGCCGGAGCGCCGATGGCGTCGAGCTGACGACCGACAACGGTGAGACATCGCGCTTCGACAAGGCCGTGCTCGCGACGCACGCAGACCAGGCCCTCGGCCTGCTCGCCGACCCGAGCGACGAGGAGCAGCGCTCGCTCGGCTCCTTCCGGTACACGGCCAACGAGACCGTCCTGCACACGGACGAGCGCTTCCTGCCGAGGACTCGCACAGCCCGCGCGTCATGGAACTACCAGGTGAACGGTCGCGTCGAGCCCACGGTCACCTACTACCTGAACCGGCTGCAGCGCATCGACTCCGACCAGCACTACTGCGTGACGCTCAACCGAACCGCGGAGATCGACCCCGCGCACGTGATCATGCAGACGGTGTACGACCATCCGCTCTACACGCTCGACACGCTGCGCGGGCAGCAGCTCGTCGACGCGATCCAGGGCGCCCGTCACACGCTCTACGCAGGCGCGCACCTCGGAAACGGCTTCCACGAGGACGGGCTTGCCTCGGGCGTGCGCGCCGCCGCGGCTCTCGGAGTCGACTGGTGAGATCGGCCCTCTACACGGGCACGCTCATGCACTCCCGCCGCGAGCCGACGCGGAACACGTTTCGATACCCGATCTCGTTCTTCGTGCTCGACCTCGACGAGCTTCCAGAGCTCGAGCGGCGCCTCAAGCTCTTCTCGATCAACCGCCCGAACCTCGTCACGCTTCGCGACCGGGACCACTTCGACGGCCACCTTCCTGTCAAGGAGGCCGCCGTTCGCTTCTGCGCCGAGCGCGGCATCGAGGTGGAGCGCGTGGTGATGCTCGCGCAGCTCCGCCTGCTCGGATACGTCTTCAACCCGGTCACGTTTCACTGGTGCTACGGGCCCGACGGCCAGCTCGCCTGCATGATCTGCGGAGCTCAACAACACCTTCGGCGAGCGCCTGCCCGAGCTCCTCCGAGGACCGTCGCTCGCCTACGAGCACGACAAGCATCTGCACGTGTCGCCGTTCTTCGGGCTCGACCAGTCGTACTCGTATGCGTTCTCGGAGCCCGGAGACGAGGTCTGGGCGCGCGTCCACGTCCACGAGGACGGACGGACGCCGATGACCGCCGTGATCCACGGAGCGCGGCAGGAGCTGACGAACGGAACGCTCGCGAAGACGCTCGTCCGCTACCCATTCCAGCCGATGCAGGTGATCGCGCTCATCCACTGGCAGGCGGTGAAGCTGTGGCTCAAGCGCGTGCCCTTCCACCACAAGCCGCCGTTCGTGCACGGCGAGGGGTCGGTGAGGCGTTGAGTACGGCCACTCGCACCGTTCGGGACGTGCCCGCCAGCGCGTGGCGGGCTGCTCGAGCGCGTGGCCGTCTCGCTGCTGGCGAAGGCCCTCGACGGGCTCGAGGAAGGAACGCTCGTCGCCGACCTCCCGGACGGAACGACGAGGAGCTTCGGCTCGGGAACACCTGCAACGATGGAGATCTCGAGTCCGCGCCTCTTCCGCCGACTCGCCACGCGCGGAGTCGTCGGCCTCGGCGAGTCGTACCAGGCCGGAGAGTGGCGAAGCGATGACCTTGTCCCGCTCCTCGAGCTCCTCTACCGAAACGCCGAGGCGGCTGTCGCGCGCCATCCGCGCCTGGCACGCGTGATGAAGGCGCGACCTCGGCCCAACCGTCGCCAGGGCCTCCTCCGCGCGCGGCGGCACATCGAGTACCACTACGACCTCGGCAACGACCTCTTCGGGCTGATGCTGGACGAGACGATGACGTACTCCTGCGCGATCTTCGAGCGACCGGACGAGCCGCTCGCCGACGCACAGCGGCGGAAGCTCCGCCGCGTCTGCGACAAGCTCGAGCTGACCCCGTCCGACCACGTCCTCGAGATCGGCTGCGGCTGGGGATCGTTCGCGCTCACGGCGGCGGGCGAGTACGGGGCGCGCGTCACCGGACTGACCCTCTCACCCGCGCAGGCAGAGCTCGCCCGGAAACGAATCGCCGAGGCAGGTCTCGACGCCAGGATCGAGATCGTCGAGCAGGATTATCGGGTTCACCACGGCACGTACTCGAAGATCACGTCGATCGAGATGATCGAGGCGATCGGAGAGCGGCAGTTCCCGACGTTCTTCGAGACATGCGACCGCCTACTCGCTGCGGGCGGCCGGGCGTGCGTACAGACCATCCTGGTCCCGGACCACCGCTGGAACCGCTACCGCCGCTCGCCCGACTGGATCGAGCGCTACATCTTCCCCGGCTGCCTGATTCCGTCTCTCGCCGCGCTGACGGGCGCGATGTCGAAGGCGTCGAGCTCTGACCCTCGTGGACGTCGAGGAGATCGGCTTCGACTACGCGGAGACGCTCCGGCACTGGCGGACGACCTTCTTCGAGCGTCTCGAGGATGTGCGCGCGCTCGGCTACGACGACCATTTCGTCCGCACCTGGGACTTCTATCTGGCTTGCTGCGAGGCCGGGTTCCGCACGCGAGCGCTGCAGGACGCTCAGCTCGTCTTCGAGCGATGATTCTCTACTCCGCCGTTCAGGCCTTCGCCAGGCCGCTGATGATGCGCGCCTACAAGGTCGACCTGGTCGGCACGGAGCGCGTCCCGAAGACTGGCGGCTGTGTCCTCGCTTCGAACCACGAATCGATCATCGACGGCTTCTTCCTCGCCCTCGTCACGCGCCGACACGTGCGCTACATGGTCAAGGTCGAGCTCTACCGCTACCCCGTGCTGAAGCAGGTGCTGAACGCGCTCGGCTGCTTCCCGGTCAACCGGGGAGGCGGCGACGAGACGGCGGTCGACCGCGGAGTCGAGCTGCTCCTGCAAGGAGAGGCGCTCGGCATCTTCCCGCAGGGCACGTGCCTTCCCTATCGCGAGCGGCCGTTCAAGCGCGGAGCGGCACGCCTCGCCCTCGAGGCCGGCGTCCCGCTCGTCCCCGTCTGCATCGTCGGCAACGAGCATGCGATCCAACCGAGGACTCACCGGATCGGCTTTCCGCGCGTGACGATCCTGGTCGGCGAGCCCATCCCGGTCGAGCGCGGTGAGCCCACGAAGGATGCCGCGGGCGAGCTCACGGTCCAGCTCGAGCGGGCCGTGGCCGAGCTACGGGCGCCCTACGGGGAGCCGGACCACGAGTGGTACGAGACTCGCGAGGGGAGGCCCGCAGGCGGCTTGGGCCCCCCCTCGTCGACGATCGATCAGGCGAGCTCGAGCACCGGCGCGAGCACGCGCTCGGCCAACTCGACCAAACGGCTCGAGTAGCCCCATTCGTTGTCGTACCAGGCCACGACCTTCACTTGGGTCTCGTCCACCACCGTCGTCAACGGCGCGTCGAAGATCGCCGAGTAGGACGAGCGGATCACGTCCGAGGAGACGATCGGGTCGACGCTGTAACGGAGGATGCCCTCGAGCTCGTCGTGGTCGGCTCGAGCGGCGAAGACCTCGTTGACCTCCTCCACCGAGGTCGGACGCTCGGTCTCGACGGTCAGGTCGACCAGCGATCCGGTCGGCACCGGCACGCGGACGGCGAACCCCTTCAGCTTGCCCTCGAGCTCAGGGATAACGAGCCCGATCGCCTTGGCTGCGCCGGTCGAGGTCGGGATCAGGTTGACTCCGGCCGCCCGTGCCCGGCGGAGATCCTTGTGGGGCATGTCGACGACGTGCTGATCGCCGGTGTAGGCGTGCACCGTCGTCATCACTCCGTGGCGAATGCCGATCGCCTCGTGCAGCACCTTCGCCACCGGTGCCAGGCAGTTCGTCGTGCAGGAGGCGTTCGAGACGATCGCGTGCCGGCCAGGGTCGTACGCCTCGTCGAAGTTGACGCCGAGGCAGACAGTCACATCGGGATCCTTGGCCGGCGCCGACACGATCACCTTTCGCGCCCCTGCCTCGAGATGCTTCGTGGCACCCACGCGGTCCCGGAACCGGCCCGTCGACTCGATCGCGACGTCGACGTCGAGCTCCGCCCACGGAAGCGCCGCGGGATCCGCCTCGACGAAGGTGGGAATGCGCACGCCGTCGACGACGATCGCACCCTCGTACGCCGAGACATCGGCCGGGAAGGGCCCGTAGACCGTGTCGTACTTGAGCAGATGGGCCAGCGTTTCAGCGTCGGCGAGGTCGTTGATCGCAACCCACTCGATGTCAGCCCCGTGGTCGAAGGCGGCACGAAAGGCGGCGCGCCCGACCCGCCCGAAGCCGTTGACGGCAACTCGTACGGCCATGGCTCCTCCTTGTCCTGGATCCTTTCTTCCCACGGTATGGACAGGCTCGCTCACGGTCATCCGAAGAAGCGCGGATGGAGTCTCGGTAGTCCCCACCGAGGCTCGCGAAGCCTCGGCAAGAAGGTGCGCAATAATTGACTGATCAGCCATCGAATGCGCCCTCCACGAGGGCGGTGGTCGCGAGCGACGGGAAGGAGCCCCGGTGAAGGTCAAGGACGTGATGAGCGCGAGCGTGTTGACGGTCAGTCCGGAGACGTCGCTGAGAGATGTCGCCGTGATGCTCATCGAGCACCGGTTCTCTGGCATCCCTGTCGTCGACGCGGACGGGGCGGTCGTCGGCGTCGTCTCAGAGGCTGACATCCTCCTCAAGGAGCGGGAGCCGGCCGAGGAGCCCGACGACAGCCTGATGGGGCGCCTGATGCATCTCGGTCACGGAGAGGAGCCGGCCGACCCGAAGCTCGCAGCGCGAACCGCGGGGGAGGCCATGACGTCGCCGGCGGTGGTCACGCGCCCGGAGGCCCTCGTGTCGCAGGCCGCCGCGCTGATGCTCGACAGCCGTGTCAACCGCCTGCCGGTCGTCGACGACGGGAAGGTGTCCGGCCCGATCGAGGGCGGCAAGCTGGTCGGCATCGTCACCCGCGCCGACCTCGTCCGGGCGTTCGCCCGACCCGACGAGGAGATCTCGACCGAGATGGAGGAGCTCGTCAAGTACCAGACCGGCCTCTGGAACCTGACGGCGGGAGCCCTCACCTGCGCCGTGAAGAGCGGCGAGGTCACGCTCGGCGGCGAGGTCGACGTCGCCTACCAGGCGGAGTTCCTCGTCGACCGGGCAGCCCGCACCCCGGGCGTCGTCGCGGTCACGTCGAACCTGACCTGGCGGTTCGAGGAGAACGAGGAGTCCGAAGTCCGCGGGACGTCGTTCTAGCCTGCACGAGCAACAGAACGGCTCAGCCTGGGTCAAGGCAGCATCTGCGGCCCGCCGACGACGCAGAGGGTACGTTGCAGCCTTGCTTCATCCATCCTCATTCGAGCCGGGGGCCGCCGATCTCGAGTCCAGAGCCGAGCTCCTCGCCGAGCGACTCTCGACCGGTCTCAAGCCGCTCGCTCGCGTCGCCTACAACTACCGGTGGAGCTGGATGCGCGACGGCACCGCCGTCTTCCGCGACATCAACCCGCACCGCTGGCTGCTCTCGGGTGAGAACCCGGTCAGGTTCCTCGGCGATCTCTGGCCCTCCACGCAGGCGGCCGTCGAGCGGAATCCCGCCCTGCTCGAACGGATCGCCGCCCTCGCGACCGATCTGACGACCTATCTCGACCGCCCGACCGCCAGCGTCGAGACCGACGGGCCGATCGTCTTCTTTTGCGCCGAGTTCGGCTTCCACGCCTCGATGCCGATCTACTCGGGTGGGCTGGGGGTGCTCGCCGGCGACATTCTCAAGGAGGCGAGCGACCAGGCCTTGCCGATGATCGGCCTCGGCCTCTTCTACCGGCACGGCTACTTCCGCCAGCGGCTCGATCTCGCCGGCCGGCAGCAGGAGTACTGGCTCGTTGCCGACCCGAAGAGCATGCCCATGGCGCGCGTCACCACTCCTGACGGCACCCCGCTCATGCTCGAGGTGACGCTCTTCGGCCACCCTCTCATCTTTCAGGTCTGGCGCGTGGACGTCGGACGCGTTCCGCTCCTCCTCCTCGACTCGGAGGTACCGCAGAACGACGCCATCCAGCGATGGACGACAGCCCGACTGTATGACGGGAGCGATGGCGTCAGGCTTGCGCAGTACGGCCTTCTCGGGATGGGCGGAGCGCGCGTCCTGCAGGCGATCGACGTCGAGCCCGGGGTAATCCATCTGAACGAGGGGCACGCCGCCCTCGCCACTCTCGAGCTCGCGGCGGCCGGTGTGGCGCGTGGCTCGAGCTTCGAGGACGCGCTCGACCGTGTGCGGGAGCGGACCGTCTTCACCACCCACACCCCCGTCGCCGCGGGCAACGAGACGTACGATCCGGAGCGATTCCTCGCCGGGTTCGGAGATCTCCCCGGCCGCCTCGGCCTCGACCAGCGTGAGTTCCTCTCCCTCTGCAGGGTCGATACGGCCAACGACGACGAGGCTCCGGGTATGACACCTTTGGCGATCCGGACGAGCAGCCGTCGGAACGGAGTCAGCCGGCTCCACGGCGAGGTGGCGCGGCGAATGTGGCAGCCCATGTTCCCCGACACCGGCGTCGAAGCCGTGCCGATCACCCACGTCACGAACGGCGCCCATCTCCCCACTTTCCTCTCCGAGCCCGTCTTCAGACTGCTTGCACGCCACCTCGGCGACGACTGGCTCGAGCACGCGTCCGACCGTGCGATGTGGGAAGCGGTCCGCAAGATCCCGAACGGGGAGCTCTGGGCAACACGATGCGAGGCGCGCCTCCAGCTCGTGGAGTACGTCCGCGCGAAGACCCAGCAGGACAGGCTTCAGCGCGGCGAGCACATCGACTACGTGCGCGCACTCGCCCTCGAGCCTGACGTCCTGACGATCGGCTTCGCCCGCCGGCTCGCCACCTACAAGCGACTCCACCTGCTCGGCCACGACCCGGATCGGATCCACCGCATCCTCGCTGGACCGATGCCGATTCAGCTCCTCATCGCCGGCAAGGCACACCCGCGGGACGAGGAAGGCAAGGACGTGCTCCAGCGCGTCTACAACCTGAAGCGCGCGGACGGCGGTCTGTCCGAACGCGTCGTCTTTCTCGAGGACTACGACCTCTCGATCGCGCAGCAGCTCGTCGGAGGCTGCGACCTGTGGATCAACCTCCCTCGCAGGCCGATGGAGGCCAGTGGTACGAGCGGGATGAAGGCGACCTTCAACGGCGTGCTGCAGCTGAGCATCCTCGACGGCTGGTGGGCGGAGGCCTACAACGGAGCGAACGGCTGGGCGATCCCGGGCGACGAGGACTCGGATGTCGAGGCCACCGACGCCCGCGACGCCGCCGCTTTTTACGACTTGCTCGAGCACGAGGTCGTGCCGATGTTCTACGACCGCGACGAGCAGGGAGTCCCGCAGCGCTGGTGCGACCGCATCAAGGAGGCAATGGTGACGTGCGCTCCAACGTTCAGCTCGACGCGGATGGTTGCCGAGTACGCTGACCGGCTGTACGCGAACTACGCGTAGCGAGATGGGCGCGCTCGAACGAACTCGCTCACCGCGTGCGCCCGGCCGCCGAGGAAGCCGCCGGAACGCTCGTCCTCCTTCACGGACGCGGCGCCGACGAGAACGACCTCTTCGGCCTCCTCGACCTCGTCGACCCCGAGCGGGCTCTCCTCGGCGTCACGTTGCGCGGGCCGCTCTCGCTGCCGCCGGGCGGAGCGCACTGGTACGCGGTCGGGAGATCGGCTACCCGGATCCGGACACCTTCCTCTCCAGCCACCGCGCCGTCTCCGCCTGGCTCGACGCATTCGCCGAGGAGGCCGGGATCGACGCCGGGCACACGGTTGTCGGCGGCTTCTCGCAGGGAGCCGTGATGAGCTTCGCTCTCGGGCTCGCAGCCGGTCGGCCTCGACCGGCCGGGCTCGTGTGCCTGTCCGGCTTCATGCCGACGGTGCCGGGGTTCGCGCTCGACCTCGAGCCCCCGCTGCCGCCCGTGGCGATCGGCCACGGCACACACGACCCGGTGATCTCCGTCGACTGGAGCCGGCAGGCCCGCGAGCAACTCGAGCGCGCAGGCGCCGACGTCCTCTATCGCGAGGCGCCACTCCCGCACACGATCGATCCTCACCTGCTCCAGGAGCTCCGACCGTGGCTTCGGCGGGCCGTGGCAGGCCCCGGGAGCGGATGATGCTCGATCAGACCTGCTCGTCGAAGACGACCTCGTAGACGTCGACCGAGATCCGCCGTCCGCGGATCTCCTCGGGAAACTCGTTCCCCATCGCCTCGAATCGCTCCTCTGCCGCCTCGACCTCGGCGCGGGTCCCGAAGAAGGTGACAAACAACCGGCGGCCACGCTCCTGATCGTCGAGGACGAGCGCGCGCTTCAACCCGGCCGGCATGCTCATCGTCCCCGATCGCAGCCCTTCCTCGTTCAGCTCTCGCAGGCGCTTCGTGTCGCCGCCCTCGAATGACGCAACCCGTGCAAACATGCCCGCTCCTTCCGTCGGATTTCGCCTGCCGATCGTAGCGTCACGCGGAACGAAGAACCGGACGACCTCGCTCGTCCTCACGCGGTCTGACGAGCTTCTCGGCGCGTTCCTTGATGCCGATGAGCATCTTTCGCTCCATGACGAGCGAGCCGGGCTCGACCACGAGCATGCCGACCTGCGTGCCGAAAGGCGATCGCTTCGTCGAGATCCGGTTGCGGCTCAGGAGCCGCGTGACCCCATCCTTCCCTTCGAGCACGAACGTCCAGACCCAGCGGCCGTCTTCCGAGCGCCACGAGAGAACGTGCTCGGGGTCCAGGATCTCCAGGCGCAGGCCGGGTCCGCCCTTCCCGTTCCGCATCACGTCGCCGACCTTCAGGTGCTGAAGCTCGGGGACGACCCGGTCGACGCTTTGCATGTCGAGGCCGAAGAGGTTCTCGATCCAGTCGTAGGTGTAGGCCCCGCCGCGTCCGGATCCCATCTGGAGGAGCCACGGCCAGACGGCAGAGACTGGCGCGCCGATGGTCACGGCGCGCGTGGAGACAATGTCGGCATCCTCGAGCAGCACGTCGCCCGGGAGACGGCTGTTCGCCTCCTCCGAGGTGGCGCCCCAGGTCAGAGCCGGGCGGCGCAGGAGTCGCCAGTAGGCGAGCCCGGCCCCGGTCAGTGCGCCCGTCGCGGCGAGGACGATCTTCGAGCTTCGCGTGGCCATGTCTGCCTCCTTGCCACGAGCTGATCCGTCGACAGCACGATCGCGCCGGGCGAGGCCGGCGGCATCCGTGCAGACCCTGATCTGCTCCCGCTTACGGAGCTGCGTCGGCGGCCGGCACCGAAGCGTGACCGGGCGCGGTGCTCACCTGGGCCCGCGCCACGCCGACCAGGAGGAAGATCCCGCCGATCGCCTCGATCCATCCGCCTGCACCGAGAGCGCCGAAGTCGTTCAGCACGCTGAGGATCATCGCGGCATTGAACAGCCCGAACGAGACCGCGGCCAGGAGCAGACCCGTACCCGAGGGAACCGCGCGGAAGAGGCCGCCCAGCACCGCGATGTTCAGCACGATGACGAGGAGCGTCAGGAGACCGAGCGCGTGGCCCGACGACGAAAGGTCCCAGTAGCTCGTGTCGTCACCGCGGCCCCCGATCGGTAGCCAGACGCCGACCAGTGCCAGGATCAGACCGGCCGCGGGCAGAAACGCTGCCTGCCCTTTCAGCGCAGGGTTCTCAAGGCCATCCTCCTTCGACCACGCGATCAGGGTGCCGATCGGGATCAGCACCGTGCAGAGGCCGAGCCAGGCTCCGGAGCCCAGGTAACCGAGCTGGTCAAAGGCGAACCTGGCGGGCACGAACAGGAAGAAGCCGAACGCGGCCGATCCGAGAACGGCCGCGAGCCTGTCGAGCATGGGGTTGCCGAGCTCGGCAGGCACCCAGCTGGAGAGGCTCAGGCAGATGATCAGGAAGGCCAGGGCCGTACCATCGTCTGCGTACCTCGCACCCGACGCCACCGGCAGCGACGTGGCCAGCAGTCCGATCACGAGACCGACCCCTACGAGCGCTCGACCCATCATGCGCACTGACATCGCCCTGCTCCTCCCTCCGTGGAAACGGCCTGCGGTTGCGTCAGATACCACATCGCGGCACGCCGGCGCAAGCCCCCAGACGTGCCGAGCCTTCGCGCGGGGCTAGCCTGCCGACGCGTCGCCCTGCCAGAGGTGGAACGCGTTCCCCTCGCTGTCCTTGCAGGCCGCGAACCACCCGTGACCCGGAACCGGCATCTTGTCGGCCGCCTCGCCACCGAGCTCGCGCACCTTCGCGCCCGAGGCTTCGATGTCATCCGTTGCGAAGTAGAAGTTCGGATGCCCGGAGCGATCCGGGGAGGCGTACACCGCCGCACCGGACTGTTCGCTCGTCTGCGCCATCCGGTAGTCCATGTCCGGCATTCCAGAATCCTGGAAGCTCCAGCCGAACAGGCCGTTCCAGAAGCGCTGGGCGCGATCAGCGTCCTCCGATGGAAACTCCACGTGAACGATCTCGCCAGCCATCTTTTCCCCTTTCTTGAACGTCGCCGCTACATGTCGAGTGCAGGGTAATAACCCTCGGCACCGTACCGCTTTACGTCCTCGATCCAGTTCGAGTCGTAGACGTGCTTGACGTTGTACTGCATGCCGGCGTCGACCGAGTCGATCAGCTCCCAGGCCTGCCGCTTGTACGTCCAGTTCTCCGGCTGCAGGCGGTGTGCCTGACGCCAGTGATGCTGCGCGGCCTCGATCTCGCCGCGCTGGTGCAGGTACTCCCCGAACTCGAAGTGCGCGGCCGCCGTCGCCTCGTCGTGTGATCGTGGCCGGCTCCGTGCGACGACCTCCGTCGGGCGAAAGCGCGTAGCGGCTCCCCGAGCCGTGCTCGACCCAGTCGCGCAGCGCGGGCACGTACTTCTCGGGCTCGTAGCGGATCTTCTGCGCCTCGACGATCGCCTCGCGCCGCTCGGGCGGTAGGGCGTCGAGATCGAGGTCCATGCCGCGAGAGCGCCGACGGAAGGATGTTCGAGATCTCGGCGGGCCGGACGAGCATGCCGTGCTCGTCGATCCAGACACTGCTCGGAACGTTCGTGATCCCGAACAGCTCGCCGACGACATGCTTCTGGTCGATCAGCGAGGGATGTGCCGGGCTCGCCGCTTCGATCCAGGGACGTGCCGCCTCGGGATCGACGTCCAGGGCGACGGTGACGATCTCGAGGCCCTTCTCGTGAAGCTCGCTATGGAGTGCCTGCCACCCGGGCAGGTCGATGCGGCAACCTCACCACGAGGCCCAGGCCGTCAGCACGACCTTCTGGCCTCGAAGCGACGAGAGCGAGAACGGCTCCCTGTTCAGATCGGGAAGCACGAGCTCCGGCGCCTCGGCCGTCGTGAGAGCTCTGCCGGTCAGCGATTCGGGGCCGAGCACCCAGACGTCGTGTCCCTCGTCGTGCAGGAGCGGCATCCCGAGCCGCTCGGCGAGGATCCGGACGTCGACCGATCCGTTCGCGGTCGCTTCCGGCGGAAGCGGGACGCAGACCGCGCCCTTGCATGCCCCTTCGGGCTTCAGCTCCCAGCCCGTCCCGAGACGGACATCCTCCTTATCGACCGTCAACCCGTCGAGAATCACGACCAGACTCTACGCAAGGCGAAGAGGCCGCCCGATGGACGGCCTCTTCTGACGGCTCCACTGAATCGGCCTGCCGACCGCTAGATCGCGCCTTTGACGCTTTCGAGGGCGCCAGAGATACCGCCGGAGAGGGCGGTGAAGACGCCAACGACGGCGAGCGTGATCACACCCAGCACGACGGCGTACTCGGCCATCGTCTGGCCCTCCTGCCGGCGACGTGCCAGCCGAAGGAGGCTGATGTAGTCACTGAGCATCATTCGTTGTTTCACCTCCTCGACCGGCTCGACAACTCATATGAAGCCAGCATCGGAGTGCGATCGAGTCCACTTGAGATGCCTCCCCCGAAAGGGTGTGCCCCCTTTCAGGGGGGAAGCGTTCGGCGGAAGTTCCCTGGAGAGCCACTCTGACCGGTACCGAGCCAGCGGCAGCCGAGTGTGTGTGAAACTGTGCTCGACACGATCCGAACCGGGAGGACACCACCGTGGCGACACCCACCTTCGGCATCTTCGACCACATCGAGGACATTCCGGGCACACCGACGCACCAGCTGCTCCAGGATCGGCTCGACCTGATCAAGATGGCCGACGAGGCGGGATTCGCCGGTTTCCACCTCGCCGAGCACCACGGCTCCGACCTGTGCATGGCGCCCAACCAGGAGGTGTTCATCGCCGCCGCCTCCCAGGTCACGAAGAACATCCGGCTCGGCCCGATGGTGAAGCTCCTGCCGCTGCATCACCCGGTGCGGATCATCGAGGACATGTGCGTGGTCGACCAGCTGACCGGCGGCCGTCTCGACTTCGGCGTCGGTCGCGGCGTGGCACCGATCGAGCACTACTGGTTCGGCAGCAACTGGCCCGAGTCGAAGGACCGCTTCACGGACATCCTCGGGCATCATCTGCGACGCCTTCGCGACCGGCGAGATCTCGAGCGAGAACAGCAAGTACTACGACTTCCCGACGATCCCGCTCTCCACGAAGCCGCTCCAGGACCCGATCCCGTTCTGGTACCCCGGGCAGCCCGACGACGGCCGGACGCCACGGCATGAACCTGATGTGGCCGGGCCCGATCGACCAGGCGTCGTACGACCTCTACGTCGAGACCTGGCACAAGCACAAGGGCGACACGATGCGAGTGGACGGCCCGAACGCCGAGCCGCGCGTCGGCTGCACGATGGTGCTCGCGATCGCGCCGACCGAGAGCGAGGCGCTCGACATCGCCCGCCGCGGCATGGACGGGCTACTGCGGCGCGCCCACAACGTGCACAAGCACGACCATCTCGTGCTGCCGGAGGACGAGTGCGACGCGGCGCTCGGGCCGCTGCGCAACATCATGTCCCACATCGAAGACGCCATCAACGCGGGCGCCGGCACGGTCGACCAGATCGCCGAGCGCTTCGCCGGCATCCTCGAGCCAGGCCTCACCGACTACATCGTGCTCCAGCTCCCGACCGGCGACATGACTCTCGACGAGGCGAAGCGCACGATGGATCTGTTCATCACCGAGGTCAAGCCGCAGCTCGAGGAGAAGGTGCTGGCAGCGTAGGAGCTCGAGAGTGAAAAACGCCGGGAGGATCCTGACCACGCATGCGGGAAGCCTCCCGCGCAGCCCGGAGCTGCTGCAGATGCTCCAGGCGTATCACCGGGGCGAGGACGTCGATCGTGGTCGATTCCGCGAGCAGGCGCAGGCGGATCTCAACTCGACTATCGCCTCGCAGTGCGACGCCGGCGTCGACATCGTGGGCGATGGCGAGCTGCCGCGCATCGGCTTCCAGCTCTACGTCAAGGATCGGATGACGGGCTTTGGGGGCGTTGCCGAGCGGGGCGCGTTCAGCGATTTCAAGAAGTTCCCGAAGTACGCGGCGCTCAGGCAGCGAGCCCACATGGTCGACGAGCGCTCGACCAAGCGCTCCGGAGGATCCACCTATCTCATGCCAGAAGCTCAGGGCCGCGTCGAGTACGACCCGGAGCTCCATGCTGCAACCGAGGAGCTCGACCTGTTCGAGACGGCCCTCGCGGCCGCCGGGCATACCGGTGAGACGTTCGTGACCGCGGCCTCGCCCGGGATCATCTCGACAACCATGCTGCGTAACACGAACAACGCTGCGTACGCGACGGATCGGGACTACGTCTTCGCCCTGGCCGAGGAGATGCGGAAGGAGTACGAGTGCATCCTGAGCCGCGGCCACATCCTCCAACTCGATGCGCCGGATCTCGCGATGGAGCGCACACTGATGTTCCAGGACCGGCCCCTCTCGGACTTTCTCGCCCGCGTCGAGATGCATGTCGATGCGCTCAACACGGCGATCGCGGGCCTCGCCCCGGAACGCATCCGCCTCCACGTCTGCTGGGGTAACTGGGACGGGCCGCACGTAGACGACGTCGACGCCGCTGACGTCCTCCCCATCATCTACAGGGCCAACGTCGGGGCGATCTGCCTACCGTTCGGCAATCCGCGGCATCAGCACGAGCACAAGGTGCTGCGCCGGTTCCCGCCTCCACCATCGATGCAGCTTGTGGCCGGTGTCATCGACTCGACCACCAACATGGTCGAGCATCCTGAGGTGGTCGCCGACCGTATCTGCACGATCGCGGACGCGGTCGGCTCTCCTGGGCGAGTGGTCGCCGGCACCGATTGCGGCATGAGCACCTATGCAGGCTGGACGACCATCGCGGAGGATGTCGTCTGGGCCAAGCTGCGCACGCTGGCAGAGGGAGCGCAGCTCGCGAGCGAGCGACTCCGGTAGCCGAACAGGGCCAGGGAACGCTCCGCCACGAACAGGAACGCGCCTGCACCGCCTTGCTGGTTGGCGCCGTCGTTCAGTTCTTGGCTTTGACCAGCGCACCCCAGCGATCCTCGATCCTCCGGGTCTTCCAGAGGATCACCGAGAATGCCCACGTGGCGATGAAGAGACCTACGACGACGTAGCCGATCTTGCCGAAGTCGAGGTTGTCGAGGAACGACCAGAACGGGCCGCTGAGGGAGAACTTCGCGGCGGTGACCTGGAGCAGCTCGATCATGCCGATCACCAGCGCGACGGCGACCGAGAGGCTCGTGACGGTGATGTTGTAGTAGACCTTGCGCAGCGGATTGCTGAACGCCCAGCCGTAGGCGTGGCTCATGAATGCGCCGTCTGCGGTGTCCATGAGACACATCCCGGCGGCGAAGATGATGGGCAGCGAGATGATCGCGAGGAAGGGCACGTTGTGGGTGGCCACGCCGGCGGCGATCGCCAGTAGCCCGATTTCGGTGGCGGTGTCGAACCCGAGGCCGAAGAGGATGCCGAGCGGGTACATCTTCCAGCTCGTGTCGATCTTGTCGCCGACCCGCTTGAGGAAGAAGCGGCTCATCAGCCCCTGGCTCTGCAGCGCCTCTTCGAGCTTCTGCTCGTTGTACTTGCCGCGCTTCATCTGCCGGAAGACTCCGAGCACGCCCATGAGTACCACGAGATTCAACAGCCCGATCACGAGCAGGAAGGTGCCTGAGACGGATGCGCCGATGTAGCCGCCGATGTTCTGGAAGCCGGGGATCCTCGAGTTCACGGTCTTCGCCGCAATCGCCAGGCCGGCGGCAAGCGAGAAGACGATCGTCGAGTGACCAAGGCTGAAGAAGAAGCCGACACCCATCGAGCGCTTCCCGTCCTGTAGAAGCTTGCGGGTCGTGTTGTCGATCGCTGCGATGTGGTCGGCGTCGAAGGCGTGACGCAGCCCGAACGTGTACGCCAGGGTCCCGAGCCCCGCGAGCGCCGGGTTGTGCCGCGCGTAGTGCAGAAAGAGTCCCCAGCCGAGCAGATGCAGGAACAGCACTCCGGCACCGAAGCCACCCAGCCGCATCCACTCACCGCGGGTCAAGACCCGTGTCCAGCGCGTCATCAGCCTCCCCTTTCGCCGTAGGACCCTATCGCGACTCGCTTGCAACAAGGTCGGTGTCGCGACTGATTCGCAACAACGCCGGAATCGGTTCGATCACGCTTCAGTGGCATCATCAAGCGATGCCCCCAAAAGACCGACACGAGCATTCACCGGTACGCGGTCCCGAAGCACTTCGCGGCCAAGGCCGCCGCCTCACCAGACAACGACAAGCGATCTGGGACGCACTCATCGCCGAACCGGACACGCACCTCAGCGCCGACGAGATCGTCGACCACGTCCGCCATCAACTCCCGGACGTCAACCCTTCAACCGTCTACCGGACCCTCGACCTCCTCGTTGACGAGGGCCTCCTCCTCCGCACAGACCTCGGCGCCGATCGCGCCTACTACGAACCCGCCCACGAACACCCCCACCACCACGTCATCTGCGAACGCTGCAACGAAGTCGCCCACATCCACGATCATGTCCTCGGCGACGTGCCCACCCGGATCGAAACGGCCACCGGTTACACACTGAGTACGCGCGAGATCAGCTTCTACGGCCTCTGCCCAACCTGCCGCACGTACGACCTGTAGCGCGGCCGGCCTGTTGGAGCGAGTGCTGGCTAGGACGCCGCTGCCTGCCGTTGCAGCTCGGCCGGCAGTCGGTAGTTGACATTCTCGGCTACGGCGTTGTGAGCGCGGATCTCCTCAACGCCGCGCTCGCGAAACCACGAGACAACGCGGCGCACGAGCACCTCGGGCGCCGAAGCACCTGAGGTGATCCCTACCGACTCGACACCGGCGAGCCACGTATCGTCGATATCGGTTTCGTCGTCGATCAGTTGGGCGGCGACGCCGCGCGACCGTGCGACGTCGACCAGCCGGTTCGAGTTCGAGCTGTTGCGCGACCCGATCACGAGCAGGAGGTCGATCTCACCGAGGATTGCCTTGACGGCGCGCTGGCGGTTCGTCGTCGCGTAGCAGATGTCCTCCCGCTTCGGCGCCTCGATGGCGGGGAAGCGTCGGCGCAGCACCTCGATGATCATGTCGGTCTCGTCGACCGATAGCGTCGTCTGCGTCAGGTACGCGACCCGCTCGGTTTGCGGCAGTGCGAGCCGTTCGGCGTCGGCGACGGACTCGACGAGGAAGATCGCGTCGGGTGCCTCCCCGGTCGTGCCCTCGACCTCCTCGTGGCCTGCGTGGCCGATGAGGATGATCGAGTAGTCCCTGTCCCTGTAGTGCCGCGCTTCGGCATGCACCTTGGCAACGAGTGGACAGGTCGCATCGATTGTCCGGAGGCCCCGGGCCTCGGCCCGCTCGTAGACCGCAGGGCTGACCCCGTGGGCGGAGAAGACGACGCGCGCGCCGAGCGGCACTTCCTCTTCCGTCTCGACGAAGATCGCGCCACGGTCTTCGAGATCGCGCACGACATGGATGTTGTGGACGATCTGTTTGCGGACATAGATCGGAGGGCCCCAGAGCGCCAGCGCCTCCTCGACGGTTTCTATCGCGCGCTCCACCCCGGCGCAGTAGCCGCGCGGCGAGGTCAGGATGAGATGTTTGATCACCGGATGCGAGTGTCCTGCTCGGATCTCGGGAGGCAGGCGCCGCTACGGCGGTACTGCGCTCGGCGAGCGAGGTGTTTGACGTTGCAGACGATGCGGCTGATTCAGAACAATAGCCGCATCCCCCCCAAGGTGGCAGCCGTTCGGGTTACGCTTGCCGGGGGCTGATGGCGATCGTGGACTCGACGACCGGGAGGGATGTGGGCGTTCGCCTCTACTGGCTTCCGCTCGGGGCGGGAGGGCAGGTCTTCCGACCCATTGGTGTCGTATTCGAGGCGATCGCGGCACGTCTGGCGTCCCGCCGCCGGCTCGATCTCTATCACGCGGCGTTGGAAGTGCGTACGTCCGACGCGAGGTTCGTCATCGAGGTGCTGCCGTTCATCTGGGGCCGCACGGCTCGTGCGTCTCGCGGGGTGGTGTCGAACGGCCCCGTCGGGAGCTCGCTCGCCGGTCGCGTCGGGCTGTTCCGCTATGAGCTGCGCTGCTGGCAAGACGGGGCGATCGCAGACATCGAGCACGCGGTCCAGAGCCCGGTTCGGGTCAGCGGCGACGATTGCGCAGCACGCCGGCTCATTGAGCTCGTCCCTTCCGTGCCAATGTACGCGTGGGGGCGAGACGCGCTCGGTACCGGAGAGATCTGGACATCGAACTCGGTCATCGCCTGGCTCGTCGCTCGGGCAGGGGCATGGTCAGCTGAGCTGCGGCCGCCAGACGGCGGTCGCGCGCCTGGCTGGGAAGCCGGTCTTCGGATCGCCCATCAAACCGGCCGGGCAACTGGAGCTTCATCGAAGCCGGCGAATGGGGACGAGCCTGCCCGCGTCGCGTCACCTGATACCGCTTCGACCGGGGATGGGTTGGGGCTAGGTCGCCTTGTCCGGGAGCGTGTGCCGCTCCTCGCGGGGCGTCGGGGATGAGAGGGCGCCAAGCTCTTCCCAGCGGGTGACGAGCGGGACGACGTCGAGACGTTCGGCTGCCTCGAGCGCTTTCGTCGCGTCCCTTTCGGTCTTCCGCCCGATGACACCCCGAAAGACCCACCGCTTGATGAGGCGGTGGAGTCGTAAGCGTCGATCCGACAACGCTGGCGGGCGCTTCGGTGCCAGGTAGAGCTCGACCGTCAGCTTCTTCACCAGCGTCGGGTCGGCCCGTCGTCCGGTGCTCTGCTCGATCCGATGGGCGACGAGAGAGCCGAGCACCTGCACCTCACGCGCACCTGCGCGAGCTGTGAGCCCAGTAGATACCACGGAGGAGGCCACGAGTGCCCAGGGCACCTTGCTCATCCTCGCTCCTTTCGCGACGATGCGCACGACCGGCACGGCGAGCACCACCGCTCTCTGCAGGCGATCCGCGGCAGCCTCCGTGTCTTCCTCCGAGGCGAGAAGAGCCCGGCCCTCCGCCGCCGAGGTAACTCGCTGGGACGTGCCGAGCATGCGGTCGATCGAACTCTCATAGAGAGCCGAGACTGCATCGCCGAGGGAGCTCGTGGCGTGCGCGGCGGCGCCTCTCACCCGATGGTCGGAGGTATCGACACGGTCGCGAAGCGCCTTCCAGCGCGACTGCTCGATGGGCGCAAGGTTGCTCATCTCATGCGCTCTGCGGAAAAGGCAAAGGACTCACACGGAGGAGGTCATGGCGATGCCTGCGAGCTCTCCGCCGCGAGCCGAGGATCAGGGAGATCATGGTCGATCGTGTCTTCGCCGACGGGAAGCGGGGCATCCTCGTCGTAGACGACGACGGTGTCGGCGAGGAAATCCTGTAGAGCGCGCCGCCGGTCGTCGACCAGTACCGGCAGGAAGCCCGTGAACAGCAGAAGGATCGACAGGCCAAGCCCGACGAGGCGTAACAAGGAGCGTCCGAAGCTGGGTGCGGCGCCGGAACCGTCGACGACCCGCAGACGCATCAACCGCATCCCTGGCGTCTGCCCAGCCGTCGACCAGAACCCGGCGAAGTAGAGGATCTCTATGAGCACCCCTGCGACGGCCATGCCCGTCCCGACCGACGAAGCCGGCTGCCGACTCCACAGGAGCGATACGACGAACCCGACCACGGCCGTTCCGGTCAGGAGGATCATCGCCACGAGCACCGCGTCGACCGCGAGCGCCACCCCCCTGGTCGCGATCCCCGCAAAGGAGATCGGCGACACCGCGCCCGACGCCGCCTGCGGCCGCGACGGCCGGCGGAACCAGCGGCGGGGGACCCTCTCCGCGGCGTCATCGAGCCGTAGCATTCCGCGCCAGGCGCCATCCATCACCTCCTGGGCAAGCGACATCGACTGCTGCTTGAGGGCGGCGCGCAGCTCGGGGCTCGAGAGCACGTTCGTGAGCATCCCCTTGAACGCGGGACTGCGTACCAGCCGGTCGGTGAAGTCGACGGTCAGCCGGCTCTCCAGCGCATCAGCTAGAAGCCTGTCTAAGGCGGGGCTTGCCAGAACCTGTGCCACGAGCCGTTCCGTCCGCTCGGTCTCGGCTGCGGACACGACCTCCCCTTGGATATCGGCGCTCGCGAGCGCCTCGGCCACGACTCGCTCGACGACCCGATGCTCGATCAGCGCCCGGGCGACTGCTTCCGGCAACGGGCCTGCCAGGACACCGTCGACCACTTGTTCCGCCTCGGGTGTCGCGAGCACCTCACCGGCGGCGGTCTCGAGCCGGCGGCGTGCGTCGACCCCCGCGCTTCGGCCAGTCTCGGCGAGACCCTCGGCGCGACTCCGAAACGGCCCGGCGAGCGGTGAGCGCGCCACCACACGCGCCGGGAAGAGAACCAGACGGCCCGTCGTCGCCCCGATCCGACCGGTCGTCACCACCAGCCCCATGACAACGTTTCGTCCGCTCGTCGTACGCTCCACACGACCAGCTTCGCAGACCATCGCCCAACGAACAAACCAGGAGTGTCCTCACCTCCCGCTCAGCCGACTGCCAGCGACACCCTGACCGGCCACCGCCGGCCGCGAGATCGCCCCCTCACCCCGACTATCAAGACATCGACGCGATGAACGCGCGGCCACCCAGCGTGTTACTCGGCCCTGGCTGGGCCTCGTGCATCTCTCGTTCTGCTGCGGCTCAACGACCGCCACGGCCCTGCTCGCCCGACGGGCTGTCGACGACCTGGCGCGGGTGGGCGCCCTGCGAGCAGTCGTCCTCTTCGGCTTCTCGAACGAGTCGAGACGCTTCTCGATCGCGGCCACGCGACCGACGAGCGGATCGATCGCGCGCAGCCTCGTCGCGACGTCGTGGAGCCGATCGCCTACACCGTCCATCACCTCGACGACCATGCGACGCGGGAGGTCGACGAGCCGCCGGAGCGCGTCCTCACCCGCGTCGGCGAGCTTCGCGATGACGTCGCTCTCCTGCGCCTTCCTCGTCCGTGCCATGCCGAGACAATAGCGTGTTCGGCGTCGTGCGCCTAGCTCCAGTCGGTGTTCGCGTCGTAGAGCTCGCAGACGTTGTCGTCGAGTGACGGCAGCTTGGCGCCGAACATCCAGGGGGATGCTTTGGGTCGTTGATCGTGTGGGTCGTTGATCGCGACTGTCTCGTACACGGGATGGCCAACTTCTACGTCGCGGGAAGCTCGGTGTTTCCGTCGTGCGGCTGTGGCGCGCCAGGTGCATGTTGAGACTGCCCGTCATTCCTGCGCCGACCGAGCCTGCGGCCGACTTGCCGACGGGGTCGCGCTCTATTTCGTCCGCGCGGGCGACCAAGCGATCCAGGCGTCGTCCGCCGGGCTGCGCGACACGTTCGTCTGCTCTCTCCCGTCAGCGTTCATGACGTAGACCTCGGAGTTGCCGTCGCGCTCGCTCACGAACGCGATCTTCTGACCGTCGGACGACCAGGCAGGAGCACCGTCACCTGCAGTGTTGCGCGTCAGCCTCCGCTGCCCACTCCCATCGGCGTTGATGACGTAGACCTCGGTGTTGCCGACCCAGCCCTTGTTAGCCCTGAACGACCTGCTTCCGCCTGCGAAGGCGATCTTCCGCCCATCCGGCGACCAGACAGGCGCGAAGGCCGGCGCGTTACGAGTCAGCCTCCGCTGCTCGCTCCCCTCAGCGTTCATGACGTAGATCTCGCCGCCGCGCAGGTAGGCAATCGTCCGTCCGTCGGGCGACCAGGCAGGGGCGGAGTCAGCGTCGGGGTTGCGCGTCAGGTCCCGCTGCGCGCTCCCGTCAGCGTTCATGACGTAGATCTCCCAGTTGCCATCGCGCTTGCTCAGGAAGGCGATCCTTCGCCCGTCCGGCGACCAGGAGAAGGTGCTGTCGCCTGCCGCGTTGCGCGTGAGGTTCCGCTGCCTACTTCCGTTGGCGTTCATGGCGTAGACCTCCCAGTTGCCATCGCGCTTGCTCAGGAAGGCGATCCTTCGCCCGTCCGGCGACCAGGCAGGGGCGAAGTCGTCCCCGTGCTTAGGCGTCAGCCTCCGCTGCCCGCTCCCGTCGGCGTTCATGACGTAGACCTCGGAGTTGCCGTCGCGCACGCTCTCGAAGGCGATCCTCTGTCCGTCGGGCGACCAGGCAGGAATGCGCGACGCGGTGAGCGTCAGCCACCGCTGCCCGCTCCCGTCGGCGTTCATGACGTAGAGCGACCCGCCCCCGCTGCCGAAGGCGATCTTCCACTTCGCCTGCGCCGAGTCCGCGGCAGATGGAGGCTCCGCGCAGAGCAGCTCTCTCTCGATTGGCGGCAGGTATCCGGGCCCGCGGAGCGAGACGACGGCGACCCGGTCGCCCTTCTCGCTCGCGCTGACGAGCGTCTGGTAGTCGAGGATGGCGCCCGTGTGGCCCCACGAGCGTCCGCACGGCAGCTCGGTCGAAAAGATCCCGAGCCCCGCACGTTCATCTGTCTTCTTCATGCTCGCGAGGGTGCCGCTGGACAGGATTTGGCCAGAGAGGAGAGCGGAGTAGAAGCGTGAGAGATCGCGTGCGTTGGAGACGATCGCGCCGGCCGCATACGGAACATTCGGGTTGTAGCCATCGTCGTCGAGATCGGGCAGGCGCCACGTCTGCGGCAGCTCGGTGTCCTGGAGTCCGAGCGGGTGGAGAATGCGCTGCTCGAGCTCCTGCGCGTACGAGTGACCCGTGACCTTCTCGATCACGAGACCCAGCGCGATGTAGTTCGTGTTCGAATAGCGCCCCTGCGTGCCGGGCTTGAAGACGAGCGGCTTGGAGCCCGCGAAGCGCAAGGTGTCGATCGGCCGAGTCGAGGACGATCGGAGTGCCCGGTCGAGCCACGGGTAATCCGTGATGTTCGCGAGCCCCGATCGGTGCTGGAGCAGCTGGCGGATCGTTATCTCATCGCCCCTCGGGATAACGCCAGGCACGTGATGTTCGAGGGTGCTGCTCAAGCGCAGCTTCCCTTCCTCCACGAGCTGCAGCACGATCGTTGCGGTAAATGTCTTCGTGACGCTCCCCACGCGAAAGCGCTGATCTGCCGTAGGACGGTGGGCACCTGCCGTGGCTACGTACTCCTTACCCGCGGAAGAGACGGAGACGATCACACTCGTAGCCAGTGATCCCAGTTCGCGGGCCACACGCTTCACCGAGGAAGGCGCGCTCGACTCCTCGCCTCTCGCCGGCGCGGATGAGGCCCTGGAGGTAGCGGCGAGCCCGATCGTCGTCATGAGGCCGACGAGGAGGAGCTGGTGGATTCGATTCGCGCGCATCTGCTGGTCTCCTGTCTGCCGACTCCGACGAACGAGCCCGTCAGCTACGGAAGGGTGAGAAAGCCGTCTTGGCTCGCGTACCAGTCCCCGTTCCCCCGGTCGAGCCCGGCGGCGGCACTCCGCCCGCCACCGACGGTCCCCGCGTACTGGCCTGTGCCGCGCACGACCTTCCAGGTGCCCATGCCGACGAAAGGCCCTCCGGTGTCGACCCACTCGTTCCGCTCTTGAGTCGTGAGGGTGCCTCGCTTGCCCTTGAGCGTGAACGTGAGGCGATAGTTCTCGACTCTCTGCCCGTCGCGAATCACGACGCTCACGAGCCTGTAGGCAACGCCCGTCGTGCCGGAGTCGGGTTTGAGGGCTCCGCCCTGCAGCGGGGTGAGGTTGAACGTGCCGTTCGGCAGGTCCCTCATCGTGATCGACGTCCGCTACTTCGCAGCATCAGGGCCAGCCACTGCGACGGACGTCAGCGTGACCGCTGCCGCGAGCGAGACGAGCATTGCCAGTCGAGCGTTCATACGTACCTCCTTTGATCTGATCGATTTTCGAATCCGATGACCGATCCGGTCCGTTTCGCTACATGACCTCGACGAGCAGCGTGTGCTGGTTAAGCCAGATCGCCCCATTGCCCTTGGCGACGTACGAAGCGGCTCCCGTGGCTACGTCGACAACGATGATCTGGCCCTCGTCGTCGATCCCCGACCCCTGGTAAGCGAGCCGGCGGCCGTCGGGCGACCAGGTCCCTGCAACATTCGAGAGCCCTCCGGGGACGACTCGCCGTTCGGTGCCGTCGACGTTGGCCACGAACCGACACGGCCCGCAGTGGCCGGGACCCCCCCTCGGCCTACCGCTGCCGAGGAAGGTCACAAGCGAGCCGTCGGGCGACAGCGAGCCGTTACCTGCGTCGTTCACGCCCTCGCCCGGGCCGACCAGGAGCGTGCTCTTCCCTCCGGCGACCGGCACGGTCCGGAGCACGAGTCGACCTCTGCTGCGGCCCGTGTAAATGAGCGACGAGCCGTCGGGCGTGAACTGAGGCTCGGACTGGGGCGAGAACCACTGGTTCGAGGATTGGATTGGACTCTCGTCATGAGTCGGCGTGGACTCGCCGGTGGCGACGTCGAGCACAAAGAGGCCCCCGGACCCTTCGTAGACGATCTTCGTGCCGTCCGGCGACCAGGCGGGGAACATGGCACCTCTCGGATCGTGCGTCATCTGGCGGACCCCGGTGCCGTCGATGCCGGCGGTGAAGAGCTGAAGGCTCCCTTCGTCACCGATCCCGACGTAGGCGAGCTGAGACCCATCGCGCGAGGCCGCGTATCGCGACGTCGAGGAGTACACACCGCTGTCGCCCAACTTGGCAAGCGATCGGATGATGGAGTCGGGCAGCGGCGTCATCGCGCCGGTGTTGAGGTCGATCGTGTAGTCGACCCCCGGTACGCCGTGCCCCGTCGCCCAGACTCCGGTGCCGATCGAAGCGTTCTCTCGTGGAGCTGTCGCCTGCTCTCCCAGGCGTGTCAACAGGACGAGGGCGCTGGGAACGGGGCCGGCGGACCGGGCGCCGCCGTCGCCGCCCAGGATCTCCGGCATCGCGACGATCGCGACGAGGACGAGACAGACGGCAGAGAAGGTAAATGCGAGCTTCTTGATCGCTGCTTCTCTGGACGCGCTTCATTGCGACACATCGTCACTCGCGCTTGCATCAGCGTTCGCACCGTCGCGTAACGGTTTTGCCACAGACAGCCTGAGCGTGAAGCGCGAGCCGACGCCGATCTCGCTCTTTGCGGCGATGCCACCGCCGAGCAGCCGCGCGTTCTCGAGCGCGATCGCGAGCCCGAGTCCGCTCCCGCCGCCCGCGCGTGCCAGATCGGCCTTGTAGAAGCGCTCGAACACGTGCGCGAGGTGCTCCGACGCGATTCCCGGGCCGTGATCCCGAACCTCTACGAATGCGTCGGTCTCGTCCCGGCCTATCTGGACGGCGACCTCGCGACGACCGTGTGCGACGGCGTTCTCGATCAGATTGGAGAGGATTCGCTCCACCCGTCGCGGATCCGTCTCGACGACGACGCGCCCGGCATCGAGGGACACGGTCTCGCCCCAGCCACGCGATCGCAGGACACCGGCTGCGAGCGAGCCTAGGTCGACGGACTCCGTGCGCACGTCCTCGCGCCCGGCGTCGAGCCGCGAGATCTCCATCAGCTCCTCGACCAGACGACGTAGGCGGCCGACGTCTTCGACCAGCAGCTGCGCCGGCCGTCTTGCCTCGGGCGGCATGCGTTCGAGGTGCTCCGCGAGCAACGAGGCCTCGGCGACGAGCGCCGCAACGGGCGTGCGCAGCTCGTGCGCCACGTCCGAGGTGAAGCGGCGCTCGCGCGCCTCTGCCTCCGAGAGAGCGCCGATCTTCTCCTCGAGCGCCTCGGCCATCTCGTTGAACGACGCTGCCCAGGCGCCGAACTCGTCGTCGGTTTCGACGGGAAGCCGGGTCTCGAGCAGACCCTCCGCGAGAGCGTGCGACGCCTCACTCGCCTGCCCGACCGGGCGGAGCACCCGCCGGGCGACGATCGCGCCGGCAGCCCCGGAGAGCACGACCACGATGCCCCAGCCCGCCAGCAGAATCGTCCGCAGCTGGGAGAGGTCGTCGCGCAGAGCTTCCTCGGAGAAGAAGAAGTAGAGCTCCGCCCGCGACGGCGGCGGCCGGCCACCGGCGACGAGGTAAGGGGCGCCGGCCACCCGCACTCGCTGGAAGGCGAGGTCGCCGCTCCGTACGCGACGCCGCACCCCGGCGGGAATGTGCTCCGCTCTAACGGTGAAGCTCGACGAGTGAATCTCTCCGTCGACCACCGAGACGGTCTCGAAGTCGGGACGTCGCGCGTAGAACGCGAGGAGCTCGGCGACGTCCTGCGGGGAGGAGGATCCCCGAAGGACGGTTCCCGCGAGCACGAGGTTCGTGCGCGCCTGCGCGAGCGAGCTCGAAACGGCAGCGTCGAGACGTGAGCTCGAAACGACGAGGTATGTTCCGAGCGCGAGCGCCCCGGTCGCGACCGCGGCGACGATGGCGTACGTGACCGCGAGGCGACGCCTCAGACTTCCGACGGCGGTGACGCGCCTCAATGACCGCGCTCGAGGCGATAACCGACGCCCCGGACCGTCGTGATCAGCTGCGGATTGCCCGGCTCAGCTTCGACCTTCGCCCGCAGTCGCTGGACGGCGATATCGACGAGGCGAGAGTCTCCGAGGTACTCGTATCCCCAGACGCGCTCGAGCAGCAGCTCGCGGGTGAACACCTGACCAGGCCGCCTCGCCAGCTCGAGCAGGAGACGAAACTCCGTCGCCGTGAGCTGCAGCTCGGCACCGCCGCGCGCGGCCCGAAACCCGGCCGGTTCGATCTCGAGCTCTCCGACGCGAAGCACCTCTTCGACGGGCAGGTCGTTCGTGCGACGCAGGAGCGCGCGGACGCGGGCGACGAGCTCCGGCAGCTCGAAGGGCTTCGTCACGTAGTCGTCGGCGCCGAGCTCGAGGCCAACGACGACGTCGACGGTGTCAGTCCGGGCCGACAGCATCAGGATCGGTACGCGGCTTGCGCGTCGGACTTGTCGGCAGACCTCGAGCCCGTCGAGCTTCGGGAGCATCACGTCGAGGACGACCAGGTCGTGGGGATCTGCGCGGAAACGCACGAGCGCTTCCCGTCCGTCCGCGGCCGTCTCGACGCTCAGACCCGCCCCCCGGAGCCCCAGCGAGGCGACCTCGCGAATCGACGAGTCGTCCTCGACCAGGAGCACCCGCTCGTCCACGCCCTTCCTTTCTAGACCGCTGCTCGACTTGGCGATCGAACTCGCCTTCGCCCACGAGGTTGCCGAGCGCCAGCCGAATGGACCCGGGTTCGTCCCCTGGCGACGTAGACGACGTTCACGTCGCCCCAGCCCAGCAGCCGGTCGACCTATAGCTGGCGAACTCGGTGCCGATCCGCAGGTCGTCGCTCACTTGCACGTGCCCATCCTTGCTCTCGAAGGTCTGCGAGAACGATAAGTCGACTCGGGAGTTCTCGTACAGAATCGGCGCGTTCGTTACAGCACTGTTTCACGCCAGCAAGGAGGCGAGCCTGAGCTACACCCGGGGAGTTCGTTGAAACCCTCCAGAAACCCTCAAGAACCTGCTCGGCGCCCTAACCCAGGATCTCACGGACAGTGATTCCCAGCGAGTGGACGGCCAACGCCGATCCGCGCCAAGCACTCTGCTGGGGGGTTCCTTCCTCGTGGTCCGTCTTGATCTCGCGACCGGACTGATGCCGAGCCCTGAGTCGGGCGACCTCTCGCGCGGGCGGTAGAGTCGGCGGGTGGCTTGGGGTGGTGCGAAACGTCGGGAGGAGGCCGAGCAGGCGCTCGACAACCCCGGCGTGGCGTCGTGCGGTGTTTGCGGTCGACGTTGGGAGCGACCCTCGCTGCGGTGGGCGGTTCGCGAGTTCGAGGAGCACGATTGCCCGGCGGGCGAGGCAGCGCGCACCCGGCGGGCCGTGAAGGCGGCCGAGCGAGAGATCGCCTGCGAGGCCTGCGGCTGGGTCGCGGTCACGGAGAAGCACCGTGGTCCGGCTCTTCTCGCCGAGCACCGGAAGGTCTGCCCGAACGAAGCGGAGATTTCCCCGAGCCAGCCTCCGCCTAGCCGCTAGCGAAGGCCCAGGCGACCGGGACTGCTCAGAGGCGCACAAGAAGAAGCGCAGCGCACGGGAGACCGCGACGGACGGACGGGATCAGTCGCAACGGCTTGCGTAGAGCACGTTGCTCAAACGACAACAAGATGGAGGCGGCGGGAATCGAACCCGCGAGGTGTTCCCTACAGTTTGCGCTACGCGCCGCGCCAACTTGGCAGTTGTGCCGCTACCTTGCTGGTCAGTTACGCGACGCGAAGTGCTCGCAGAGACCCTGAAACGCAAGCTCCTTTTCGATGCGGCCTCGCGTGGCATCCAGGTAGTCGGAGAGCCTGACCTCTTCGCTGGGAGCGAAGCCAAGCTCGACCAGGTTCTCCTGGACCACGCTCCGGGCCCAATTGTCGAGGTGGTCGATCCCCGCGAACAACCCACGCATCGCGCCCGCGAATCGTTCGGCGACCTGCGGGTCGAAGGGCTCGTTCCCGTGAACCAGCAGGCCGTGCATGGCCGTGTGCCTGCCGATCGGGATCACCCAGCGACCGAGGGCGCGGTTGACGCTGAGCACCCCGCCCTTGCACTCCTCGCAGAAGAAGAGCGACCAGCGCGAACCGCTCCTGATCGGCTCGATGCCGCAGCAATGGCAGAGCTCGAGGAAGCAGTTGAAGTCGAAGCGCGGCCAGCGCTCCTCGTCGACGCCCTCGCAGCGGCAGCGCTGACGGAAGC
This sequence comes from uncultured Actinomycetes bacterium, assembly GCA_963736045.1. Classification (GTDB taxonomy): domain Bacteria; phylum Actinomycetota; class Thermoleophilia; order Gaiellales; family Gaiellaceae; genus PALSA-612. The sequence continues at coordinate 687,869 of CAVTNK010000004.1, forward strand.
TTCCCGGTGAGAGGCCGCGAACCTCGAGCTGGCCCCGCAGCTTGAAGCAGCCCGGACAGATCCGTGCGCCCCAGATTCGCTGGCTCCGCCCGTGGGCGGCACCCTCCGGGTCAGCGGACAGGTAGCGGAAGACGACGGGCTGCTCCGCCTTGTTCGTCCAACTCATCGTGTCCCTCCGATCGTCGCAGCCTTGCTCCACTGGAGCCGCATCGTCTTGCCACCGTGGGCTACCCCGGTTGGCGGACAGTCGGGCGAGGCCCTCCTGCCTCTCTGGATGCGCCTCGAGCGTAGCAGCGAAGCAGTTCAGAGCTCGCGACCGCTTGGTTGCTTGGGAGGGCTATCAGTTCGTCTGCCATACCGTCGGTGCTCGACCGGAGGGAACGCTTCACGTTTGCCCACGATTAGGCGCTCCGCGCTCCGGCGATACGATCCGCCAAGGCCATATGGTTCCTAGACAAAGCGCATGAAGCTGAGTGACCTCACCTCTCCTAGAGGCTTGATGTGGGTTCGGGTGTTATGAGCAGGGACCTGTTGGGTTGACGACGAAAAGGGCCTCCAGCCCTGTTCCCTCGTGATTGGAGCACGAGATGACAGCATCGCTGGAGACCCTTGTGATCGCAGCGTATGTGTTCGCGGATCAGTCGATGATCCCTCGCCCGGGCCCGAAGGGGAAGATCACGGACGCGGAGTTGGTGGCGTTGTCGGTGGCGCAGGCGTCGATCGGGGCGCCGTCGGATCGGCAGTTCCTCGGGCTTGTCGCGAAGTTGCTGCCGGGTTGGTTTCCGCATCTGCCCGAGCAATCGCAGTACAACCGCCGCTTGCGCCGGCTTACGCCTTCGATCGCGCAGGTGCAGCTGCGGGTGTCCGAGCTGATCACGGTCGGCGGCATCCGGATCGCCGACGGCACCTTGATCGGGGTCGCTAACTACGCCGGTTGCGCCACCCGCAGCGAGTTCGCGGGTGCTGCCGCCTACGGCTACTGCGCCTCGAAGAGCCAGTACGTGTGGGGGATGCGTCTCGTCCTGGTCACCGACGCGAACGGGGCACCGGTCGGGTACACGCTTGTCGCAGCCAACGAGAAGGAGTACGAGCCTGTGCGTGAGCTCACGACCAGCCACGCCGGCTGCGTCCTGATCGCCGACAAAGGCCTGTGGGGACACGAGTACGCCGCCACCCTCGCCCTGCAAGACGTCACCATCCTCACCCCCAACCGTGTCCGAACAACCGACAACCTCGACCGTGAGAAACGCCTCGCCAGCATCCGGCTCGTGATCGAATCGACGATCGCGAACTTGAAAGGGCAGATGCGACTCGAGCAACACCTGGCGAAAACCCCGGCCGGGCTCGCCCAACGAATCGCGCAACGCCTACTCGCGCTCACCCTCGGCATGCTCCTCAACACCCTCACCAGACGCCCACCCCGAGCACTCGCCGCCTACGACGGACGCTAAACCCACATCAAGCCTCTAGATGGTTGGGCATTAATCGATCAACCATCTAGTGCGGTCGATGCCGCCCTTGCGACCGACCACCGCCTCGAACGTGCGTCGAGCCACCTGCGAGTCTGTCATCCCCGCATCCGTGAACTTCCCGATGTCGGCCGGGACCCCATACAACTCATCGAACGCCGAGCGCCACGAGGCTGCACCGGCGCCGCCCGAGCTGATCAGCGTTCCGTCAATGTCGAACAGAAGAGCGACATGATCCGGAGACATCTCAGCCTCAGTCAGCGCCTGCCTCCTCCGAACCCGGGATCGTCAGGGTGTGAACCGGGACGCCGAAGGAGTCCAGTTCGGGCTGTGTCATGGCGCCCCGGGTTGGGGAGACGAGGAGGATCTCGTCTGCGGCGAACGTCGCCAGGGCGTCCTTGACCGCCTGCACTGGGTTGGCGTCACCGAGTTCGAGTTCGACTGGGCCGGGTTGGTGGAGTGCGCGCCCGCCTTCGGCGGCGAGCTCCTCGGCCTCAGTCCGTGCGTCGTCTTCGTCGTTGGTCACCCACTCGGTGAGAGACAGCGACGGCGAGCTGACGAGACGGACCTCGGCCTCGGGGTCGACATGGTCGCGAACCGCCTCCCTGAGAGCTGATGGAGCGACGGGGTCGGTCACGACGACGAGAACGCGTTGATTGGGCATCCGGTTCAGCGGCGCGCGAGCCGGCGCCCGCTCTTGGTCGCGGGGGGCGTGTAGTTGAGCTGGTAGTGGTGGTAGAGAGCTGACTCGTCGGTCTGTGAGAGTTCGTCGCCTTCGGTGTCGATGTCGGGGGCGCTCTTCACCTGGTCCGTGGTCACCGTCACCTGCAGGTTGTCGGGGCCGATCGTTGCCTCGCCCAACGGTACGAAGGTCAGGTGACGGCCGATCAGGCCCTCTTTAACGGTGCCGAACATTGGCTCGTCGGTCTCGACGTCGACGTAGACGTCTTCGAGCTTTCCGATCTTGTCGCCGTCGGAGTCGACGAGCTGCTTGCCGTGCCATTCGGCGATGTTGCGATGCATGATCATCTGTGTTGTGCCTTTCTCTTCTCGAGGCGGCAGAAGGCCTGCCGTGGGCTGCCCTCCTGAGTCGTCGGTTTTTGGCGCACGGACGCTCTACCGCCAGAGGGTTCGGCTGCGACCATGCCTGCCGCCCGTAAAGAAGCTGAGCAGCCAGACGACCGCGAGGATGGCGGCGATGATGAAGAGCCAATGCACTGTGAAAGCCACACCGAAGACGACGATCGCGAGCAACGCGAGTAGTAAGAGAACAATAACGGCGACCTCCTGGATCAACGACCGGTTAGCTTCGGACAGAAACGCCGTCCAGCTGGCTACGGGCGGATCTTCAGAAGAGCAACAACTTGAGCTCTACGATCGCGAGGGAGCCGGGATGTGAGGCTCCTTCGATAGAGGAATTGTAGCACCGCTCACAAACGCCGGAAATCCTGAAGCTGGCACCATCTTCATGGGAGGGGCTTTGTCTGGCGACGGTCGCTGCGTCAACGCGGACATCGATCGGCAGAGCCCGCGTGTGTCGCTCTGAGCGCGGCAGATTCAGCTTGGCGTGATTGACGTGGTGCGTTCCGCGGTCTTCTTGGGGTTACCGTGGGAAGCTCGGCACGTAGTGAGGTCGTGCTTGGCTGCCCGCCCCTCCTCCAGCGTGGCCTGGCGGTTTCACGACCCCGTCCGTCTGAGTGGGTCGCCAGCAGCGGTTCGCCGCTGATCTCCCCTCAAGTTCGACAACTTCACATCGCCGCGCAGCCCGGTGAGGAGGCGGTTTCGATTGGCGTGGTCAACCTCACGTTTCAGCCAAGCACGTTGCTGATGGGACAGTGATCTCATTTCGAGGGTTACGCTGCCTTCGCTACAACCGCCAGCCGCTCTTCGGCGGGGCGTGCTGTTGGGCGGCGAGGCGACACCGGCGCGGAAACGCGCACGCCCAACAGAGATCACTCTCGTTAACGAGGATCGGTGTGTCGTCATGGCATCGGCTGCACTCCATCGTCCTCCACCTTCGAGAAAACACTTAGTGGTCCCGGCAAGAGTCGGACGCTCGAGCCGGTGCCAAAGCGAGAGCCGGCGTCTGGGAAGCCCGGCTCCCGCATGGGCGGTCAGCGATTAGGCGTGAACGGCCGCGCCGGGCGCCACGTACTCGACGTCCTGCGCCTTCTCAAGCGCCTTGAGCAGCTCGTCCTGGGTCATCAGAACGGTCGTCTCGAACTTGCTGAACGCTCCGCTGGCGCTGATCGCGATCGCGATGCTGGCGCCGGTGACGTTGTTCGGCGCCTCGATCAGAGCGAACCCGTCGCTCTTCCCGAACGCGTACCAGAGGCCCTTGAGCTTGCAACCTGCGCTCTCAAGCAGACGGCCGACGGTCTCGGTGCGGTTCTCCGGGTGGCTGATCAGCTCCGACCAGACCTCGGGCTTGTACTCGAAAGTCGACATATACAGGGACATAACGCTCCTTCTCCGACCCCGCCCCGCCTCATCCCCATAAGGATGAATCTCCTCCAAAGAACAAGACCGGTGCAGCGGTCTACTGAGCGCACAGCAGACAAGAGTGTCCAACTCGCGCCTCGTACCACCACGGTTGCACAACCTCGCCGACCCCGCATCGGGGAACACGCTGAGCTGAGCGGTTGGAGAGGCTTCGCCGTTGGTCGCCACCGCTGCGTTCCTGCGGTGCGTCAGGAGACACCGAGTCTTACGCGCCCTACAGCTTTTACCCAGGCCAGACGAGAAAGCCGATAGCGTCCTCGTGGAGGAGTTATGTCTAGCGACCCGGTCGAGCATCTCCGTGTTCTGATCGCGAACGAGCGGCCTGACCGGTTGGAGCGGGTCGCGCTGATCGTTGTCGGTCTCGGGCACGAGGTGATCGCGCGTGAGGTTGAGGTGACCGAGGTTGGCCTGGTCACCCGGGAGGAACGGCCGGATGTCGCGCTTGTTGGTCTGGGCGCGAGTTCGGAGCACGCGCTCGAGCTGATCTCGAAGATCGTTCACGAAGCCGCCTGCCCGGTGATCACACTGCTCGAGGCACGAGACATGGCTTTTGTGCACGAGGCCGCGAAGCGCGGTGTGTTCGCCTACATCACCGACACCGACACCGAGCAACTCGAGAGTGCGATCGACATTGTGCTGCGCCGCTTCGCCGAGTTCCACAACCTGGAAGGGGCGTTCGGACGCCGAGCGGTGATCGAGCAGGCAAAAGGAATCCTGATGGCGCGCCACGCGATCGACCAGGAGCATGCGTTCGAGATGCTCCGCACCCACTCACAACACAACGGGCGCAAGCTCGTCAACGTCGCAGAGGCGATCGTCGAGAGCCACCTCTTGTTGCTGCCGCCACTTCCGGCACAGGCGCTTCCGTCTGTGGACGGGAAGGCTGGGAGGGGCGAGAGGACGCTCCCGGCCTGACGGCAACCGTCGGCGAGGAGCTTGGGGCATCCTCGGGGTCGGTTCCGATGCCTGCCCGGCAGATCGTGCTACTGTGGGCTGGTAGCGTTTAGCACGAAGCGCTTGCAGTTCGGAGTCCGATCACCGCGACTCCCGCAGTCCGTCCGTTAGCCCTTTCGGTCGGAGTCGGTCGGCAGATTCCCACGCCGACGTCCACTTGACCCGAAGGACGGACAATGAGCCCGCTTCGACCCACGAGAGGCCCACCTTCTGACAACGGCTTGGTCGTCGCCGTCGGACTTGTCTGTCCGACGGCCCGAAACCACCATTTCGAGGTGCCAGTCGCCCTCGCCTTCGGCGGATTCCGCCTTAGCAGGCGCTAGGAGCATCGACGCGAAGCAGCCCGAGCGTCTGGGCACCTGTCGGATATGGGCACAACATCGCTCTGCCAGCAACGAATACGGAGGAGGAGAAGAAGCTGATGAATCATCTCAAACGTTTCATCCCCAGGCCCGCGATCGTGGTCGCGATGACCGTGCTCGCGGTCTCGGTACCCGCGGCCGCCGTCGCGGGACTGCCCGGCCGGCCGAGGCACGTCACGCCGACGACCGCCTGCCTGTTTACGACGCAGCTTCGCGCGGCGAACGAGACCACCGGGTCGACCTCGACCGCGACCGGGCACACCCAGATCAGGGTGCTGAACGACGGCACACTCGCGTTCAACACGCGCATTTACAATCCCAACGCGGAGACGTTCGTGGCCGGGCATCTGCACACCGCTGGTCTTCAAGCCGCCGGAGCGATCGTCGTTCCGCTGTTCGAGGGGTCGACGAGTAGCGCCGACATCGTGCAAGCAGGCAGCCTAACGATCACTGCACACCTGGCTGCAGACATCTGCCGCTACCCAGAGAACTACTACGTCAACTACCACACCACCCACTTCCCCGCCGGAGCAATCCGCGGCCAACTCCGCTAAAGGCTCGCTAAGAACCGAAATCGTGCGCTAGCCGGGAGGGCAGGGGCAACCCCGCCCCTCCCGGATGGTTCTACTGCCGTGCGTCTTGGCTGACGATGTGTCAGATCTGTGTGTCACAACCGGTAGCACCGGATCCCACCGTCAAGAAAGGAAAGGCCCGTTTCCAGGGCCTTCATCTCATGGAACTGAGCGGAGCACTCTTGAACCCTCGACTCCAGGTTGAGCTCCCGCGGCTGGCCCGGCTGCGCGAGGAGCTCGCCGGACGCAACAGCGCTGAACGTCCTGCCCGTCGTGCCCTTCGCCGACGCCAGGGCTCCGTGCTCGACGCCGTGACCAACGTTCTCGAGCGGGCCGGGCGCCCGCTGCGGGTACGGGACGTCCACGCTCGTGTCGAGGAGTTGCTCGGAGCGCCCATCCCGTTCTCCTCGGTCAATGAGGCGTTGTCGACGCACGCCGGCGGAGGTGACCAGCGCTTTCGTCGCCTGCGCTACGGAGTCTACGAGCATCGCTCATAGACGAGCCATCGGCCGGGTCGACGGGCTGCAGCGAGACGCAGAGGATGTTCTGCGGCTAGTGCACCTCGGCAGCAGTTGGCAGCGACGGGAGTCGTTCCCGCCGATCAGGGAAGAACCGCCGGGCCCAGAGGGCGACGTAGACGAGTGCGACCAGGACGGGCACTTCGATCAGCGGCCCGACAACGCCGGCGAGTGCTTGTCCGGAGGTTGCGCCGAAGACGCCGACGGCGACGGCGATGGCGAGCTCGAAGTCGTTCGAGGCGACGGTGAAGGAGAGGCTGGCTGTCTGCGGGTAGGGGAAGCGCATGAGTTTCCCGGAGGCGAAGCCGGCCGTCCACATGATCAGGAAGTAGGCGAGCAGCGGCAGCGCGATCATGGCGACGTCCTGCGGTTGGGAGGTGATCTCGTCGCCCTGGATCGCGAACAGGAGCACGATCGTGAACAGGAGGCCGTAGAGGGTGATCGGAGCGATGCGCTGGATGAAGTGTTGCTCGTACCAGTCGCGTCCGCGTCGGCGGATGCCGATCCGCCGTGTCAGGTAGCCGGCGGCGAGCGGGATACCGAGGAAGATCAGCACCGTTTCCGCGACCTGCCAGATGCCGACCTCGAAGCCTTGCGTGTCGAAGCCGATCCAGCCGGGCAGCACGGTCAGGTAGAAGTAGCCGAGGAACGAGTAGGCGACGACCTGGAAGAGCGCGTTGAAGACGACGAGCACAGCGGCCCGCTCCCGGTCGCCTTTGGCGATGTCGTTCCAGATCAGCACCATGGCGATGCAGCGGGCGAGCCCGACGATGATCACGCCCGTCCGGTAGGCCGGCTGGTCGGGCAGGAGCAGCCAGGCGAGCGCGAACATCAACGCCGGTCCCACAACCCAGGAGAGAAACAGCGAGGTGCCGAAGAAGCGGCGGTTCGAGACGCCGTCGTGGCTCATGTGGCCGAGGTCTTCGTAGCGCACCTTGGCCAGCACCGGGTACATCATCAGCAGCAGCCCGGCGGCGATCGGCAGCGAGACGGTGCCAACCCGCAGTTTGTCGAGGCCGTCGTTCAGGCTCGGCACGAGCCTGCCCAGGATCAGGCCGGCGGCCATCGCGAGCGCGATCCAGAGCGGCAGAAACCGGTCGAGCGCCGAGAGCTTCGCGACCACCGCGACCTCATCGGCGTTCTGAGGCGCAGCGCGCCCGGCGGGAAGCCGCGGCGTCTCAGTCGCAGCCACGTTGTCTCACCGGAGACAGCGCCGGGGCCTCGGCGAGCAGACCGCCGATAAGGCTCTCGAACTCGGCGAGTCGCTCGCGGGCCGCGCAGTAACAGGTGCGCGGGCCGTCGGTCTCGCCCTTAATCAGCCCGGCGTCCTTCAGCACCTTCAGATGCTGTGAGACCGTCGCCTGCGCGAGCGGCAGCTCGTCGACGATCTGGCCGCAGTAGCAATCCTCGCGGCTGAGCAGCAGCCGCAGGATGCGCACCCGGACGGGGTGGCCGAGCGCCTTCGCAAGCAACGCAAGCTCGACTTCACGCTGCTCTTCGGCGGCGGGCGCCGAGACCAGGAGGCTTGTCATGCGATCCCAGCCCGGAAATGCCGCGGATCCGAAACCGCGCCCACCGGGATGCCAGGAAGTGGCTTCACGCGCGGCATCGCATGCGCGCAGCCGTAGAGGGTGCCGCCGATGCGGTAGTCGCGAGCCTCAGCGAGATGGTCGAGGCAAAGCCCGACTCCGCAGTGCTGGCAAACACCGACGGCCGGAACCGTGTCGTTGACCTTTGCGCACTCAAAACAGTTCATGGAGCGCCTCCTCCGTTCGAAGCCTGTTCCTAAGCTGATCGTTCATCGCCAATAGACGATGACGCTCATGGGCGAGAACGGCATCCGCAGACGTGCGTAACCGCGGCCGCGGGTTTTCCGCAGCCGGTTGCGACTGCGCCGGCTCAGAACGGCAGACCGTTGGCATCCAAACCTGACCGCTTCCGTAGTTGTCCCGTTTGTGGATCGGTGCGCTCCCCGATGGCTTGCTCCAGCGGGCGAAGTGATGCTTGCTGCGGCTCGTGAGGAGGTGATTGAGCGCGAAGCCGTGCGTCTAAGAGTCGCGCCCACCGGCCGGCCGTCTAGGTCGTCGAGTTGCGGGCGCGAACGCGTTCTCGCTGAGAGGTTGGTGAGGGTGATGAAGGTCTTGACGGTGTATGCCCATCCGAACCCGCGGTCGTTCTGCCACGCGGTTCTCGAGCAGTTCACCCGCGGTCTGGAGGATGCCGGGCACGCGAGCGAGGTCGTGGATCTGCATGCGATCGAGTTCAACCCGGTGTTCGGCTTGGACGACTATTCGTTTTTCGCGGATGAGTCGGTGCCGCGTGAGTTGTTCGATGAGACCGAGTTGCGGAACAACATGGTCGCGCTGAGCGGCGGCCCGATCAAGCAGCGGTTCGCGAGGCGGTGGCTGCGCGACAAGGATCTGCCCGAGCTGCTCGCGTTGATCGCGAAGCAGAGGCCGAAGGACGTGCTCGCCCAGCAGGAGAAGGTCGCGGCAGCCGACGGGCTGGCGTTCATCGCGCCGATCCTCTGGATGAACCTCCCGGCCATCATGCGCGGCTGGGTCGAGCGCGTGTTCACCTACGGGTTCGTCTACACGATGAGCAGGGACGGCTGGCTGAACGGCGATCTCAGTGGCCGGGTGCCGCTGATGAAGCAGAAGAAGGCGCTGATCATGACCCCGACCTTCTTCACGGAGCGTGACTACCGCGAGTCGGGCTGCGGCGCGGCGATCGAGCGGCTGGTCGACGACTTCGGCTTCCGCTACCCCGGGATCGAAACGGTCGAACACGTCTACTTCTACGCCGTCGGGGCAGTGGGCGATGCCGCTCGGCGCGAGTACCTGCAGCAGGCGTACAGGCTCGGACACGAGTTCGAGTCGGATCTCGCGCCAGCAGGACGTTCTGAGCAACCTGCCGTGCCGACAGGCTCGCACGGCGTGCTGGTCTGAAAGGAGGTGTGAGCGATGAAGAGGGCCCTGATCACCGTCGGAGCCGTCGCGGGTGTGGCGCTACTGGCACGGCGCGCCACCCGGATGTGCGGAGGCTGCAGGTTCGGGCAGATGATCGAGCGGATGCCCGACGACGCCCCGCCAAAGTGGATGTTCCGCAACATCAGCGCGATCCGCGAGAACACCGATCGCATCCTGGAGAAGCTCGAGAGTGAGCCCGTGTCCGCGGCAGACGACCGAACCCGGACTGCGGCCTAGCGGAAGACGCGAACAGAGGAGCCGACCGTGCATGAACTAGGACAACTCATCGACGCCGTCCCCTCGCCGTCGCCCGTCGACGGCGGGCACCCCGACCAGGAACCCGGACGGCTCGTCGACCGGCTCGACCCGATCGACGATTTCAACTTTCGCCACTTCCGGATGCGGCACATGGTCGCGGAGCTGCTCCGCCCGGGCCTTCTTCCCGGCTCGCAGGCGCCCGACTTCGAGCTGTCCTCCACGGACGGCGAACGGGTGCGCCTGAGTCACCTGCGCGGCCGGCCGGTCCTGCTCCACTTCGTCAGCTACACGTGCCCGGTCACACGCGGCGGCGTGCACACGATGAGAGAGCTCCATCAGCTCTACGGCGAACGGGTGCTGTTCGTCGAAGTGCTCGTCCGTCAAGCCCACCCAGGCGAACGGCACGGAGCCTATGGCTCGGATGAGGAGAAGCTGGAAGACGCCCGCGCTTACGTACAGGAGGAGCGCATCACCTGGCCGGTGCTGATCGATGACCTGGCGGGCACCGTGCAGCGTGCCTACGGCCGCCTGGCCGCCGCCGTCTACCTCATCGACAGCCGCGGAACCGTCGCCTACTGCGGAACATGGGGCCAGTCACCCGCACTCCGACACGCGATCGACGATCTCCTGGCCCGCGGCGGCACGGGCGCCCCGGCCGGCGTCGGACTCGATCGCCGGCCGCACCTCGCTGCTGCGATCGTGGCGGGACAGGGCGGCCCCATTCGCGGCGGCAAGCAAGCGCTGATCGATCTCGAGCTCGGCTTCCCCGGCGCAATGATCCTGATGACGCTCGGACGAGTCGCTCGACCGATGCTCGCGCCGCTCGCACTGCGCACGACGCTACTCCCCACTCGAGTGCGCGCCGCTCTCCTCTTCGGCATCGTCGGCGCAGGAGTTGCGGTCGGTCTTGGCGTTCGGCGCGCCCGATCCTGACCGGCCGGGTCGCGCAGCTCCCCGTTCTTGTGACGCTTGCCGGGATGGATCGGGCATGCGTCGCCGCAACCCATCGTCATCATGACATCGGCGGCCTTCACCACCTCGTCCCGCGGCGGCTTCGGGAACTCCTCACTCGCGCCGCAGCGCCTCCGCGGCCCCCGCTCGATGTGCTGCTGCGTTACGGGATCAAGAACCAGGCAGCTGGGGTTACTACCGCGTCATCCCCAGAGAAAGCCTCGCCTTACTCTGGCGAACTTCTCCGCTAACGGCTGCCAAACAGGGGTCACGGTTCGTACCTGACACTTTGGTTGTTCTGCCTTTCCCCTGGAAAATCAAGGGTATGGAACTAAGCGGAGCACTCTTGAACCCGCGAACTCCAGGTTGAGCTCCCGCGGCTGGCCCGGTTGCGCGAGGAGGTTGCTGGACGCAACACGGCCGAACGTCCTGCCCGTCGTGCGCTTCGCCGCAGGCAGGGAGCCGTCTTGGACGCAGTGACAACGGTTCTCGAGCGAACCCGCGAGCCGTTGCGAGTGCGAGACGTCCACGCTGGCGTTGAGGAGTTGCTTGGTGAGCCGATCCCGTTCTCTAGCGTCAACGAGGCGTTGTCAACACATGCCGGCCCCGATCAGCGGTTCCGGAGATTGCGCTACGGGGTGTACAACCTCCGCTCGTAACGACGGCCGATATCTACGTCGATTGGGACTTGGAGCAACTTGCGGAGACGATGAGGGACGTCCTTGAAGACGGCCCCCGAATCGTTCCCTACGCCTCAGCCCCTGAGGGGCTTGGTTGAGCCAAAGATGGAGGCGGCGGGAATCGAACCCGCGTCCGCGGTCGCACCGAGCTGAACGTCTACAAGCGTAGCCTGCGCTTTGATCTCACCCGAACGGCCGGTTCGCAGGCGACCTACCGTCGGGCCAGCCATCCTTTGGTCTCACCCCGCCGGCGATTGGCTCTCCTTTGGGGCCAGCCCGTTTTCTGACGCCGCTACCCGCACCACGGGCCGAGTTCGGAGCGACGCGTCACCTAATTACTTAGGCGGCGAGTGCGAGTTCGTTATCCGCACTTGCATTGGTCCCGGTTGTTTTACGAGGCCGACCGGGGACCTCGGCTTGCAGCTCAGCCGGAGAACCGACCCCGTCGAAACCTGGTCGCCCCCGTATGTTCGTTACGCCATCATTGTAGACGCGCTAGCCTCAGCCGGCGTGGACGGAGCCAGGATCGAGGTGCGGCCGGTCGAGGACGAGGCCGGCTCGGCGCTCTCCCTGGCTCTCTACAACGAGACGGTGCCGCAGCGTTCGGCGACGCTCGAGGAGACCCTCGCCTATCTCGAAGCCATGGTCGACCACCTCGACTGTGTCGCCTTTCTCGACGAGGAGCCGGCCGGCTCGGCACTCGTCACGATCGAGCCTTACCAGCGTGAGAAGGACGTCGTACACGTCATGCTCGCCGTACCACCGCGCTATCGACGCTGCGGAGTGGGCAGTGCCCTGCTCGAGACGGTTTCGGCCTGGGCCGTCGACCGCGGCCGCCCCACTCTCGAAGGCTGGGTCTACGAATCCGACTCGGACGGACGTGACTTCGCCTCTCACCGAGGCTTCTCGGAGATCGTCCGGCAAGCCCGGGTCGCGCTCGACCTACGCGAGGTTGAGTTGCCGCCGGCCCAGACACCGCCGTGCGCAGAGATCGTCACGTGGGCCGAACGACCGGATCTCGCCCGCGGCATCTATGAGGTCGCAGCCCAGTCCTACCAGGACATCCCCGGGAACGAGACCGAGGTGTTGCTGCCGTTCGAGGAGTGGCTCGAGACGGACATGGGCGGCCCGGCGGACCGGCCCGAGGCGACGTTCGTGGCGATAGCCGGCGACGAGGTGGTTGGCTATGCCAAGTTCCACCTTCCGGCGACCCGACCGACCGTCGCAATCCACGATCTCACGGCCGTCCACCCGACGTGGCGACGACGCGGGATCGCACGCGCGCTCAAGCATGCGCAGATCGCATGGGCGAAGGAGCACGGCTACGAGCGGCTCGAGACTGCGAACGAGCTTCGCAACGAACCGATCCGGCGGCTCAACGAGGAGCTCGGCTACAGGGAGATCTCTGGTCGGTCGCTCGTCCGCGGTCGGCTTGCCTGACGTGGAACGTTGGATCGCTCCAGCCACAGTAGCCGTCGCGCTCGCAGTCGCAGCGCTTGCGCATGCTGCCGGAGAGCCCTTGGCGATCTCGGCGGCCAGGCTCGGCAGCCTGACCGTGACGAGCCGCGCCCTCGTCTCCTCCGGATCGGTCGACCTCCGCGGCGGCTGGCACGACACGAAGCGTCCGTGCCGCATCGAGCGCCGCCTCACTGTCCGCGTCCAGGTCGACTACGTGACGACAGCGGGCAAGACGCACCGGAAGATCCTGTCGAAGACGATTGCGACCCCGAACTGCGCCGACGGCGCGCCGAGCCTCGGCTACACGCTCACGGCCCGCATGCTCGGCGACTCATGCCCGAGCGGCGCGTGGAAGCCGGGTCAGTACACATTCGTCGTCAAGACCACCGAGCAGGCGACGAAGCTCCAGGCGATCGCGTCGCTCTCCTGGCCGAAGCCCGGCCGCTGCTAGACGCTAGGCAAGCGTCTTTCCCATCCAGACCGACGTCTCGCCGTAGCCGAGCGACCGGTACAGCGAGCGCGCGACCTCGTTGCCGCCGAACACGTTCAGGTTGATCCGATCAAAGCCGCGCGAGCGCACCTCGTCCTCGAACGCGCCCATCGCCGCCCGCCCCAGCCCCTGACCGCGAAGACGCTCCTCGATCTTGATCCAGTACAGGAACGCGGCGTTGTCCCTGATCGCGAACCACACCCACCCGCTCCGTTCGCCCGTCTCAAGAGCCTCGACCGCGAAGACGAATTGCTCGTCGTTCGGGACCCCGCCTGGAAAGAGCGAGGCGAAGTCGCGTTCGGACTTGACCTCCGCGTCAGCGCGCGGCATCCCGCCGTTCGTGGTCAAGTCCTCCGCATAGTCGCGCGTGCCGGTCGTCAGGAAGAGCTCGAACTCGTCGTCGCTCAGAGGTCGTAGTCGGACGCTCACGGGTGGCGCCGGATTGCGTCGACTCCACCTCTCGAGAACCGGCGGCGCACCTCGACGTCGGTCGTCACGACGCGGTAGCTCATCTGCCTCCACCCTACCCGGGCGCGGCTGGTTCGGGCTCCGGTTCGAAAGTCCGCGCGTCGTACCGGCGGAAGGCAGGAAGAAGCGCGGCGGTCACCACAACGCCGACCACGCAGAGAACGCCGCCGGAGACGATCGAAGCGCGGACGCCGGCGAGAGACCCGACGATTCCGGCCTCGACGTCGCCGAGCAGCGGCCCGGTCGAGTAGCTGACCTGCTCGATGCCTGCGAGACGGCCGCGCAGCCGGTCGGGGATCGTCTGGTTCCAGATCGTCGAGCGGAAGATGCCGCTGACCATGTCGGCCGCGCCGGCAAGAGCCAGCGCGGCGAGCGCCAGCGGGAGGTTGGGCGCGAGGCCGAGGAAAAGGATGCCCACGCCCCACACTCCGGCAGCGACGATCACCGCAAGCCCATGGCGGTGCACGCGACGCGTCCAGCCGCTCGTGAGCGTCGCGAAGAGCGAACCGGCAGCCGGGGCCGCGTAGAGAAGACCGAGGACGCCCGGTCCTCCGAACTGCTTCGCCAACGCCGGAAAGAGCGCATTCGGCATGCCGAAGAACATGGCGACGATGTCGACGCTGTACGTTCCAAGCAGCTCGGGGCGCGAGCGCGCGTACCGGAACCCCTCGGCGATCCGCCGCAGGCTTGGCCGCTCGGCGTCCGACGGAGGCGGCACGGCACGCATCAGGCTCAGCATCACCAGCGAGAACAGGAAGGTCGCGATGTCGATCGCGAACACGCCGGGAAGCCCGATCGTCGCGATCAGCACGCCGGCGATCGCCGGGCCTCCGATCATCCCGAACTGGAAGCGAAGCGAGTCGAGCGCTCCGGCCGCCGTCAGCTCGTGCTTGTCGACAAGCCGCGGCGTGAGCGAGTCGAGCGAGGGACGCAGGAAGCCGACGAGGACGGCGGCGAACGCAGCGTCCACGAACAGCACCCACAGCCGCGGATGTGGGAGCATCGAGTTGACGAGGAGGACGCCCGACAGGAGCGCGAGGCCGAGCTCGCAGAACCGGACCATCTTCCGCCGATCGACCGCGTCGGCAAACGCGCCTCCGATCACGGCGGATGTCAGAAGCGGAACGAGCTCCGCCAACGCCAGCAGACCGACAACAGCCGTCGAGCCGGTCAGCTTGTAGGTCTGATACGGGATCGCGACATACGCGATCTCCGATCCGAAGAAGGAAACCGCGAGCCCCGTCCAGAGCAGGCGGTAGTCCCGGTGTCGCCTGAGTGGGCCGAGGTCGATCGACGCCAGCCGGACGACGCGACGCGCACCGCTCTCCGGGACGGGCGGGACCGCGCCAAGACGCTGTCCTTCGTGAAGCTCGTCACCCATGTCAGCGGGAGCGGCTCTTGAGGGCGCGCTCGATCTGGCGGTCGGCGTCCCGATCCGCAATGTCGCGGCGCTTGTCTCGCAGCTCCTTCCCTCGTGCGAGCGCGATCTCGACCTTCGCCCGGCCGTCCTTGAAGTACAGGCGCGTCGGCACGAGGGTCAGCCCCTTCTCCTGCACGCGGCCCCTGAGACGGTCGATCTCCCGCCGATGGAGGAGCAGCTTCCGGTCACGGTCAGGATCGTGGTTCGAGATCCCGCCCTTGTCGTACGAGGCGATGTTCGCACCGACGAGCCAGATCTCGTTGCCGCGCACGTCGGCGAACGCCCGCTGCAGCGTCACACGGCCCTCGCGTAGCGCCTTCACCTCGGTCCCCTGCAGGACCAGGCCGGCCTCTACCCGCTCGAGCAGGTGGTACTCATGCCGTGCGCGGCGGTTGTCCGCAACGAGCTTCTCGCCCTTCGGTTTGGCCACACCCGAAGTCTAGGCCCGCGCTGGGCGGGCCTAGCTTGCTACACGAAGCAGCCGGAAACGATGTTGTTCGGCGTATTGAGGAGGACGTTCCCGCCCGTCTTCAGCAGGCTCCCGCAGTTGTTCCAGATCCCGCCACCCGTCACGGTCGCCTTGTTGCCCGTGATCTGGGCGCCCGCCTGGATCGAGACGCTGGCGAGGCCGTCGTCCTGCTCGTTGGCGATGCCGCCTCCGTACTCGGCCTGGTTCTGGTTCAGGTTGTTGCGCGCGTTCGTGACACCTGACTGCGCGATCGTGACGAGCGCTGTCCCCGCCTCAGGGCAAGGCAAGCCCGTGCCGTTGAAGATCGCCCCGCCCGCGCCGTTCCGGGCACCGTTGCCCTTGAACGTCGAGCCCGTCACGAGAACGGTCGCGGTGTAGCCGCACGCGCCGTAGTTCGCGATGCCGCCGCCGTCGGCGTCGCCTTCCGCGCCGAACGCATTGTTGAAGGAGACCGCTGACCCCCCGACAGTCAGCTCCGTGTCCCCGCGTTCGGACGAGCTGTAGATACCGCCTCCGTATCCGTACTTGGCGGAGTTGTGGTCGACACTCGAGCTTGTCAGGGAGAGCTCGCTGAGCAGCGGCTCATCCTGGGTTGACACCTGCTTGCCGGAAGCCGTGCCGCACGCCCCGCCGATGACCGCCGCGCAAAGGATGCGGCCCCCGATCAGGGCGATGCCGCCGCCGTATCCAAGCACCTTGTTCGACGTCACCCTCGTGTTCGCGAACGCCGCATCGCCGGACTCCACGTAAACGCCGCCGCCGCCGTTTCCAGGCGCGACCCCACCAGACAGCATGGTGTCGTTCAGGCTGATCGTCGAGGCGGTCGAGGACATCCGGGCATCAAGGATGTAGATGCCTCCGCCGTACGCTCCGGCGGAGTTGCGAGTGACGGTCGAGCCGGTCATGTTCAGCTGGGCACCGCCGCCCGCGTAGATCCCGCCGCCGCCGTAGTCGGCCCTGTTCCACTTGACCGTGGAGTTGGTCAAGTTGACCGTGATCGCGCCGTAGATGTAAATGCCGCCGCCGGACGGCGCGTGGCCGCCCGTGAACGTCAGGTTCACGAGGTTGACGACACCCCACATGCCGTACTGGATCATCAGCGCGCTGCCGGTTCCTCTGCCGTCGATCGTCGCCCCGGGAGAGGCGCCCTGCACCGTTCGGCTGTCGGGCACGACGAAGTTCCCCCGGCACGTTCCGTAGACATTGATCGTCGTGTAGTTGTCGAGCGCCGACTGGAGGTCGTCGCTGCCGTACGGGGCGCAGTAAACGTTCGTGGTCGACGTCGCCAGAGCAGGACCGGCGGCGAAGAGGAGCGCCGTCGCGCCGAGCAGTGCGGCGAGAAACAGCCCGCCTGTGAGTCGTGCCTTGCTCGCGAACGTGGACGTGTCGGGGCGCATTACGTGTCCTCCTCGTTGACGGCGGTCGCCGGCGTCTAGTTCGCCGGAGTATGCCCTGTTTCCTGGATGGCGGACGGGACGCGCTAGCCGGCGCGCATCTCGTCGGCGAGGCGTCGGGCCAGGACCGGCAGCATCGCGACGGCGATCCGCGGCTCGTCCTCGAGCAGCGCTGCGAAGTCGTCGCGCCTGATCGCGAGGCAGCGCACGTCGGTCTCCGCACGGACGCGGGCGACGCGAGTCGCCTCGGGTACGAGCAGCGCGAGCTCGCCGAAGAACTCGCCTGGGCCGAGCTCGATCTCACGATCACGAGCCTCGACGACGACCTTTCCCTCCTCGATCACGAACATCCCGAGCCCTGCGTCGTAGGCGCGGATGAGCGTCTGCCCGGTGGGAACCTCCAGCTCGGTCGCGATCGCCGCGAGCGAAGCGAGTGCGTCGTCGCTCAGCTCGGCGAAGAGCGAGATCTCGCGCAGGCGCTCGGGGGCGACGTCGGCCATCGGCGCCCTATGCTATCCCGCCCGCTGGGAGGCCCTGGCGCTTACGCAGCCCAGCTGAACTCGCGGAAGTGGCCGTTCTTCCCGGTGTTGTCGAAGGCGAGACCAAAGTCGGCGTCGTCGTAGTGGCCCTTGAGGCTCTTCGCGATCGGCAGGTTCGATCCCATCGGGTGAATCGTGTTCGTGACCTCGATCACCTCGCCCGACTCGGGATTCGTCACCGCCTCGACCTCGATCTCCATGATCCCGGGCACCTCGGCGCGCCAGCGGCCGTTCTGCGACTCGTAGTGGATCGGGACGAACTTGACGCCGAGCATCTCGCCGATGAGCGCTCCAAGCATCTCCGGAGGGCCGCCCGCGGCCCCCGACAGGATCTCGCCGAGCGCGGCACGCTGGCTCTCGTCCGCGCGTTCGTCGATGTAGACGCCGACGCGCCATCCCCCCTCGCCCATCACCTGCGGCGAGTCGATCAGGATGATCGCGTTCAGGCCGTCGAGCGACACGCCGTCCTTGTCGCCCGCGTCGATGTGCATGATCAACGGCACCTGACAGCGCTCGTAGTCGGCAGGGCCCGCCATCGACGAAGTGATGCAGGGACACAGGATCTCGCAGCTGCAGTTCTCGAAGTACTCGCCGGTGAGCTGCCAGGACATGGTCGTCCTCCTTGAACGGATAGATCACGGTAACCGTGGAACCTCGTCATTTCAAGCTGACGCCCTACGAGGTATGGAGCCGGTAGGATCGTGCGCCCGCTCACAACCAACCGCGAGCGCAAAGGAGAAGCGATGTTCACGGCGACCGAAGGTGTCCTGCTGCCAACGACAGTCACGGGATCGTGGCCGCGACCCGCCTGGTTCGAACTCGACCTGAAGACGCGAGTCGTCTCGGATGCGATGACGGACATCCGGTACCGCGAGCAGTTCACGGACGCGGTCGCATCGGTGATCAGCGAGCAGGAGCGAGCCGGGCTCGACATCCTCACCAACGGCGACTACCACCTCGACGCCGACCTCGGCGGCAGGTCGTGGCTCTGCTATCCGGCCGAGCGCTTCGACGGCCTCTCCCGCGAGGCGTGGCGGCAGACCGGCGACGAGTGGGCCTACCCGGCCGGCACGATGCTGCACGAGATCATGGGCGGCTGGCGCTACCCGCCGGTCGTCGGGAAGGTCGACGCGAGCGAGGACAAGCCGCTCGAGTTCGACAAGGTCTGGCGCGTCGCCCAGGGCCGCACCGACAGGCCGATCAAGATCGGCACGGTGTCCGCACAGATCGTCGCCAGCATGGTCGGGATCGAGACCGACCTCTACGACGACGACAAGCGCCAGCTTGCCTGGGACATGTCGGTCGCGATGAACAAGGAGCTGCGCGCGCTCGCGGATGCGGGCTGCACGGTGATCCAGATCGAGGAGCCGATGATGCATTTCATCTCGGCCGTGGTGCCGGACAAGGACCTCGTCGACTTCTACACCGACTGCCTGAACAGGGAGATCGAGGGGCTCGAGAACGTCGAGGTCTGGGTGCACACGTGCTGGGGCAACCCGAACATGCAGCGCGTCCTCAAGGACACGACCTATACAGAGGAGGCGTTCTCGGTCTACCTCGAGCGCGTCAACTGCGACGTCTGGACGGTCGAGATGAAGGACCGCGACTTCAAGAACCTCGAGCTCTTCGGCCAGTACCGGGAGACGCTTCGCTCGTCGAAGAAGAAGGTCGCGGTCGGCATCGTCAGCCACCGCACGCTGCAGGCCGACGACGCCGAAGACGTCGCCGCCGACATTCGTACGTGTCTCCAGCACATCGAGCCCGAGAACCTCGTCCTCTCCACGGACTGCGGCTTCGGCCGCCAGGGCGCAAACCGGCTCGCTGCGTACTACAAGGCGACGGCGATCGCCCAGGGCGCGAACATCGTACGCCGGGAGCTCGGAGCCGAGGAGACGCCGATCCGCGCGCTCGACCCGCGCACGCAGATCGACCCGGTCAAGGAGACACGGAAGGTGGCGATCACCGAGACGTTCTGATGCTCGCGGCGACGAGCTTCGCTAGCAGTGCATGCACGCGCTCGGCCGAGGTGTGCCAGTTGAGACGATTCTCGTACTCGGCACGAGTCGTCCGGACGAGGCGGGCATAGCCGTCCCTGTCGAGGAAGGTGCGGGCGACGACATCGGCGTACTCCGAAAGGAGGGGGTGTCTGCCACGGGACGGCGGGAAACGGCTTCGCGTTCTTGAAGCTGTTCGAGTTGACTCAGGACGAACTGTGGCTGGCACACGCGCGCAGATTTGCCACCCACGCTCTTCTCCAGGTCAAAGGCTCACGGAGCAAGTACGGGCGCGGACGCTACTCGCTGTGGACGGGAGACGCTGGAGTCGCGGTCTACGCCTCCCAATGCATCAGTGCCAAAGCCGACATGCCGACCATTGACTACTGGTAGCCAACGCCTAGACGCGCGCGGTGTCCGCTGTGGCCCTTCCATCGCGACACTACGCGAGTGACAGTTCGACCTTCCCCTCCGCGCGCTCGATCTTCTCGACGCGCACCTCGATGGGATCACCAAGGCTGTACGAACGGCCAGCCCGCCGGCCGACGAGACGCGTGCTGAACGGGTTGATCTCGAAGTAGTCCCCCGGCAGGCGGCGCGCAGGCAGGTAGCCCTCGAAGACCTCGCCGAAGCGGACGAAGAGGCCGGAGCCGATCAGGCCGGTGATCTCGCCCTCGAACGGCTCGTCCCAGCCGCGCTCGAAGAGCGTGTCGTTGAGAAGCCAGGCCAGGCAGATGTCGTCGGCGGCATGTTCGATGTCCGCTATTTCGCGCTCGCGTGCCGAGACGTGCTCGGCGAGCGATCCAAGGTCTTCGGGCAGCGGCTCATCGGACACGCCAAGTTCACGGAGGAGCGCCCGGTGACAGATCAGGTCACTGAAACGGCGGATCGGCGAGGTGAAGTGACAGTAGGCAGGGCTCGCGAGGCCTGAATGGCCGAGATTGCGAGGGTCGTACCGCGCCTGCTTGAGCGAGCGCAGGACAAGCGCCCGGAATGCCTCGCCGCCGCGGCCCGATCGTCGGACATAGTCGCTCACCCGCTCGGAGATCTCGCCGGCGAGCCGGGCGGCGGCTGCAGCGGTAAGCGCATCGGTCTTCGGAGCCGGTGGAGTCGGCACCTCGAGATCGGCGAACTGGGAGAGCAGCCGTTCGATCGACTGCGGATCCGGACGCTCGTGCACGCGATAGAGCGCGTCTCGGCGCCGCCCGGCAAGCAGGCCGGCGACCGCTTCGTTGGCGAGGATCATCAGCTCCTCGACCAGCATGTGGGCGTGCGGCTCGCTCTGCCGCCAGGCTCGGTCGACGCCACCGTCCCCGTCGAACGCGAACGCGATCTCGGCCGTCTCGATGGTGAGCGCGCCGCGCGCGAAGCGCCGCCGCCGAAGCTCGTTGGCAGCCCGTTCGGCAAGCCGTAAGCCTTCCGCAATGTCGAGTTCTGCCTCCTCGCGGCCTGCGAGAATCTCCTCGGCCTGTCCATAGGCAAGTCGCGAGCGGCTGCGAATGACCGAACGGTAGAAGAGCGGCTCGCCGGGCCGTAGGTCGGAGTCGAACGGCCATTCGACCGTGACCGTGAGCCGATCCTGGTGTGGCCGCAGGCTGCATGCGTCGTCTGCGAGCGACGGCGGGAGCATCGGCGCCACGAAGCCCGGGACGTACACGGAGAAGCCTCGCTCGGCGGCACCCGAGTCGAGCGGCGTGCCGGCTGAGACGAAGGAGGACACGTCCGCGATGTGCACGTAGGCGCGCAACCCGCCATCCGGGTGGGCACACACCGAGATCGCGTCGTCGAAGTCCTTCGCCGTTTCAGGGTCGATCGTGAACGTCGGGAGCTCGCGCAGGTCGACGCGCCCCTCGAGCGTCGGCTCGGGAATCGTTTGTGGCTCGTGCGCGCCGAGTTCCCCGCGGGAGACGAGGAGACCGTCGAGCACCGTCTCGATGCGTTCGGCCGGCCCCAGCACCCGCTCGAGCCTCGCGCGACCCCGGCCTGTGCGGACGACCGCGAGATCGCCGGGCCCTGCGTCGCCGAGGCCCTTTCGGTCGATCACGATCGGGACGCCTGGGACGAAGAACGGCTCTCCGACGACGAGCTTCCCCCGGCGGCGCACCTCGACCACGACGCGTTCGCTCCCGTGCTCGCTCGCGCGATTGCTCATTCGGTCGAAGTCACGTTTTCGTGACAAGTGCGTCTCCCACGCGTGCGAGTTTCGCGACTACGCTAGACAGCGGGAGGAGGCGCGGGGTGGCCCCAGCCGAAGCGAGGGCGGGCCGTACGGTCAGATGCGGAGAAACCGGCGGACGGTAAGACCCGAGCCAGCGGCGCCAAGCATCAGCCCAGCGGCGATCATCAGCAGCGCGATCAGCTCGAAGCCGATCGCATGCACGTCGTGACTCCCCTTGATGTGCCCGAGAATCGCCGGGAGTACCACGAGCTTCCCGATCAGGAGAAGGATGACGGCCAACAGCGAGCCTGCAACGCCGCACAGGAGGCCTTCGACCATGAACGGCCCGCGCACGAACCAGTTCGTCGCGCCGACGAGCTTCATCACCTCGATCTCTCTCCGCCGCGCGAAGATCGACAGCCGGATCGTGTTCGCGATCAGGAGCGTCGACGCGATCAAGAGCACGATCAACCCGACCAGGAAGACGATCTCGATGAGGCTGCCCACCCTGAGGATGCGCCGCGACGTCTCCCCGCCGTCGTTCACCTTGTCGAGCCCGGCGGGCTTCGTTCCACCCGGCCCGGAGTGGAGGATGTCGCTCTTGATGCCCGCGTTGTACTCCGCCTTCTTCGGGATCACCTCGTAGGCGTCAGGCAACGGGTTGTAGGTGAGACTGGCGACGAGCTTGGGCTCGCGCTTCCGCATGATCTTCAGAGCCTTGGCCGACGAGATGAACTGGTAGCTCTTGACGCGGCTGTCGGCAGCCAGCAAGGCCCGGATCTGGTTGACCTGCTTCGGAGTCTCCTTGTCGGAGCAGCCGGGGGTGTCGACAGTGCAGAAGTAGGCCTTCACGAGCAGCTGCTTCTTGGCATGGTCGCTCCACGAGAGCACCCAGGTTCCGAGAGCGATCGACACACCGAGCACGAACATGCCGATCAGCACTGTGAGAGTTGCCGCCACGGTCGTCGACATCGTCGCGCCGAGCGACCTGACCGCCTCGGCGACGATCGCGCGCACCTTCATTCGTACCCTCCCCGGCGCTCGTCGCGCGACAGTCTGCCCTCGTCGAGTGCGATCACCCGCTTGCGCATCTTGTCGACCATCTCCCGGTCGTGCGTGACCATGAGGATGGTCGTCCCGGCCCGATTGATTCGGTACAGGAGCTGCATGATGCCAATCGACGTGTCAGGGTCGAGATTCCCCGTCGGCTCGTCGCAGACGAGGAGCGGGGGATGGTTGACGACGGCGCGTGCGATCGACACGCGCTGCTGCTCGCCGCCCGAGAGCTCGTCCGGCAGCGATGACGCCTTGTGCGAGAGCCCGACGAGGCCGAGCACCTCCGGGACCTTCTTGCGAATCGATTCACGGCTCTCGCCCTGCACCTTCAGCGCGTAGGCGACATTCTCGTATGCGTTGCGGTTCGGCAGGAGCTTGAAGTCCTGGAACACGCACTGGACGTTCCGCCGTAGCAACGGCACCTTCGAGCGTGCGAGCCGGCCGAGGTCGCGTCCGCCGACCACGATACGCCCGTTGGTCGGCTCGATCTCCTTGAGCAGGAGACGGATGACCGTCGACTTGCCGGAGCCCGACGCGCCGACGACGAACACGAACTCCCCCTTGTCGATCACGAACGAGACGTCGCGGAGCGCGACGACGTGCGGCTCGTACACCTTCGTCACACCGTCGAACACGATCATCGAGGCAGCGCCCGGCGAAGGTGTCGACGAGCGAACCGCGGGGGCGACAGACGCCGACGGGGCTTCCGGTTGGAGGTTCAACTCCTGCACAGGTGGGATCGGCGCTCGGCGCCGGTTCGAGCCAGTTTAGCCGATCGCTCAGAGGGTCTTACGGGCTGCGCGAGCGAGAAGATACGCCCGGATGAAGCCGTCGAGGTCTCCGTCGAGCACTCCCTGGGCGTTGCCCGCCTCATGGTCGGTTCGGTGATCCTTCACGACCTGGTAGGGATGCAGGACATAGCTTCGGATTTGACTTCCGAAGCCCGTGTCCTGCACCGCGCCGCGCTCCTTGGCCATCTCCTCCTCCCGCCGCTCCTGCTCGAGCTCGGCGAGCCTTGACTTGAGAACTCGCATCGCAGTCTGCTTGTTCGAGGCCTGCGAGCGCTCGTTCTGGCACTGGACGACGATGCCGGTCGGCACGTGGGTGATCCTGACCGCCGAGTCGGTCTTGTTGACGTGCTGGCCGCCGGCACCCGATGCGCGATAGGTGTCGATGCGGATATCGGCCTCGTCGACCTCGACGTCGACGTCGTCCGAGACGAAGGGGCTGACGATCACCTGGGCGAAGGACGTGTGGCGCCTGTGCGCCTGGTCAAAGGGGGAAAGCCGTACGAGCCGGTGGACGCCACGCTCGGCCTTGAGCACGCCGTAGGCGTTCTCGCCCTTGACGGTGAAGGTCGCCGACTTGAGGCCGGCCTCCTCGCCCGGGCTCGCCTCGAGAAGCTCGACGTCGAAACCGCGGTCGGCCGCCCAGCGCATGTACATGCGGACCAGCATCTCGGCCCAGTCCTGGGCGTCGGTCCCCCCCGTTCCGCCGACGACGGTGACGATCGCGTCGCCGGCGTCGTACTCGCCCGAGAAGAGCGCGTCCTCCTCCAGGCGCTCGAGCTCGCGACGGAGCGGGACGATCGACTCGGCGATGTCATCGGCCATGTCGCCGTCCATCGCGGCCAGCTCGGCGGCGTCGTCGTACTCCTGCCGCAGCCGGTCATAGCGCTCCACACGCCGCGTGAGCCGTGACTGTTGGGTCGAAACCGCCGCGGCGTGCTGCTGATCGTCCCAGAAGCCGGGCTCGGCCATCTCGGCCTCGAGCACGGCGATGCGCTTCCTCAGCCCGTCCGGGTCAAAGGTAATCACGGACCCAGTCGAGCTGGACCCCGATCTCTCTCAGCTGCTCCTCGAGCGGTTGTTGGGCGTCGGCCACGCTCCGATGGTACCCGGGTCACCCGAAGTCGGCCCGAGGGACGAGACCGGCGCTCTCCGCGATCAGCTCGTACGAGCGTCGGCGCTTCTCGTGGTCGTACGTGATCGTGACGACGAGGGCCTCGTCGGCCCCGTACTCCGCGGCAACCGCCTCGATCCCCTCGCGGACGGTCTCCGGATCACCGACCACCGCGCGGCGGCGGTGGGGCGGCACCGCCGGGTCGATGCCGAGCTCGCCGAGGATCTGCAGGCCCTTCTCGGGAGACGGGACGGGGATCAGCCGCCCCAGCCGCATCATCGCGAACGCGGCGCGCCAGCTCGCGGCGAGGTACTCCGCCTCCTCCGCCGTGTCCGCACAGATCGCGGAGACCGCAGTGAGGACACGCGGGCGCGATCCGTTCGATCCGGCTCGATAGCTGCTCCTGTAGAGGCTCGCGTAGTCCGCCCCGAAGGGGTTGATGAAGTCGGCGAAGGCGTAGCCGAGCCCATGCTCGGCGGCCCAGACGGCGCTGTCCGACGACGAGCCGAGCAGCCAGACCTCGGGCCGCTCCGGCCGCCCGGGAAGGGCCGCCAGACGGGCGAACGGGTGCTTCTCGGGGAAGTCGTCGTTCAGGTACGCGAGGAGCTCGGCGAGCTGGTCGGGAAAGTCGTGCGGGCTCGCCTGCCGCCGGTCGCGCTGGAGCGCATACATCGTCTCCGGATCGGTGCCGGGCGCCCTGCCGACGCCGAGGTCGATACGGCCCGGGAAGAGACCGCTGAGGACGGAGAAGCACTCGGCGACCTTGAGCGGGCTGTAGTGCGGGAGCATCACGCCGCCGCTTCCGACCCGGAGCGTGGTCGTGGCGGCCGCGATCGGCCCGATCAGGACCTCGGGGCTCGGCCCGGCGAGCGCCGGGGTCGCATGGTGCTCGGCCACCCAGTAGCGGCGGAAGCCGAGCGCCTCCGTGTGCCGGGCGAGGTCGATCGTGTTGTGGAGCGCATCGGAGCCGCTCGACCCCTCCGGGATCGGAGACTGGTCGAGCACACCAAGAACGAGGTCGGACACGGGACGAATCCTTTCAGCCTTCACGAAGTTACGGGCGCAGCCGGGCTTGGCCCGGTGGAGCCACTCCGCGGGAAGCGCGTCAGCTCAGGAAGGAGGGGGCTCGTGGGGGAACCATGGGTTTCCCCACGTCATGCGCCGTGGCACTTCTTGAACTTCTTGCCGGAGCCGCACCAGCACGGGTCGTTGCGACCGACCTTCTGCTGCTCCGAGACGACTCGCTGCTGGGGCCTGGGCACCGACTGAACGGCGATCTCGCCGACCGTCGCGGCCGCGATCGCGTCGGCACCGGCTACCGAATCGTGCTCGTACGAGAGCGATCCGTTCCCCGGCCCGTCGAACGAGAGGTCGGCTGCCTCTTCGGGCGCCAGCTCGGCGTGGAAGAGCGTGAACACGACCTCCTCGCGGATCGCCTGCGACAGCTCCTCGAACATCTTGTGGCCCTCGGCCGTGTACTCGACGAGTGGATCCTTCTGCGCCATCGAGCGCAGGTGCACGCCTTCGCGGAGGTAGTCCATCGACTCGAGGTGCTCGCGCCAGCGCGTGTCTACGACCTGGAGGATCACGAACCGCTCGAGCTCGCGCATCAGCTCCGAGCCGAGCTGCTGCTCCTTCTCCGAATACGCCTCCTGGGCGTCCTCGCGGAAGTCCTCGACGAGGGATTCGTGGCTCGGGTGGCTGCCGAGATCCTCGCGCAACTCGTCAGCGGTGACCTCGCTTCCGTAAAGACCGGTCATCCCCTGGCAGAGCTGGTCGAGGTCCCATCCGTCGCCGTCGTCGGTCGAGAACACGTCGACGGTGTGCTCGATCATCTCTTCGATCCACTGCCTGACCTCGGCTGAGAGATCCTCGCCCTCCAGCACCTGACGGCGCTGCTCGTAGATGACGGTGCGCTGCTTGTTCATGACGTCGTCGTACTTGAGGACGTTCTTGCGCATGACGAAGTTCTGCTCCTCGACCTTCTTCTGCGCGTTCTCGATCTGCTTGGAGAGAATCGACGCCTCCATCGGCTGGTCGTCAGGCACCTTGAAGCGCGCCATAATGTTCTTGATCCGGTCGCCTGCGAAGAGCCGGACGAGCTGGTCCTCACCGGAAAGGTAGAAGCGCGATTCGCCGGGATCACCCTGACGGCCTGAGCGGCCGCGCAGCTGGTTGTCGATCCGGCGCGCCTCGTGCCGCTCGGTGCCGACGACGTAGAGCCCGCCGAGCTCGAGCACGCCCTCGCCGAGCTTGATGTCGACGCCGCGGCCAGCCATGTTGGTCGAGATCGTCACGGCGCCCTTCTGGCCGGCGTCCTTGATGATCTCGGCCTCGCGCTCGTGTTGCTTCGCGTTCAGGACGTTGTGCGCGATGCCGCGCCTCTTGAACAGCTCGGAGAAGTACTCGGATGTCTCGACGTCGATCGTGCCGACGAGAACGGGCTGGCCCTGCCTCGTGGCGCTCGGCGATGTCGGCGAGCGCGGCGGCGAACTTCGCCTCCTTGGTCCTGAAGATCAGGTCGTTTCGGTCGTCGCGCGCAATGTCCTGATTCGTCGGAATCTCGACGACGTGCAGGTTGTAGATCTCGGTGAACTCCTTCTCCTCCGTCTTCGCCGTGCCGGTCATCCCGGCGAGCTTCTCGTACAGGCGGAAGTAGTTCTGGAGCGTGATCGTCGCGAGCGTGACGTGCTCCTCCTGGATCTGTACGCCCTCCTTCGCCTCGACTGCCTGGTGCAGCCCCTCGCTCCAGCGCCGGCCCTCCATGATGCGGCCGGTGAACTCGTCGACGATCTTCACCTCGCCGTCCTGGACGACGTAGTCGACGTCGCGGTGGAAGAGCGACTGCGCCTTCAGCGCCTGGTTGAGATGGTTGACGAGCTGGCCGTTCCTCGGGTCGTACAGGTTGTCGATCCTCAGCATCTGCTCGATCGCGTGGATCCCGCGCGGCAGCGGCGAGACGGTCTTGAACTTCTCGTCGAAGGTGTAGTCGACGTCCGGGTCCTCGCGCTTGTCGATCTTGGACGGAGGCCTGTACGGAGCGCCCTCCATCTGCTTGACGACGCGCGCGAAGTCGTAGTAGGTCTGCGCCGCGATCTCGGGCTCGCCCGAGATGATCAGCGGCGTCCGCGCCTCGTCGACCAGGATCGAGTCGACCTCGTCCACGATCGCGTACGTGTGCCCGCGCTGGACGACACCGTCGAGCGAGACGGACATGTTGTCGCGCAGGTAGTCGAAGCCGAACTCGGAGTTCGTTCCGTAGGTGATGTCGCACGCGTAGGCGAGCCTGCGCTCCTCGAACGGCATCATGTTCTCGATCCACCCGACCGAGACCCCGAGCATCTCGTAGACGGGCGCCATCCACTTCGCATCGCGCTTGGCGAGGTAGTCGTTGACGGTGACGAGATGGACGTTCTGGCCGGTGAGCGAGTTCAGGTAGAGCGGCTGCGTCGCGACGAGCGTCTTGCCCTCGCCGGTCTTCATCTCGGCGATGTCGCCCTCGTGGAGGACGATGCCGCCCATCAGCTGGACGTCGAACGGGCGCTGCCCGAGTGTGCGCCTCGCGGCCTCGCGGACCGCGGCAAAGGCTTCGAAGAGCATGTCCTCGAGCGCCTCGCCCGCCTCGTAACGCTGCCTGAACTCGGCAGTCTTGTCCTTGAGCCCGTCGTCCGAGAGGGCCTCGAACTCGGGCTCGAGGGTGCTGATGTAGGCCGCCTGCTCGGCGAGTCGCTTGAGCCGGCGACCTTCGCCAGCCCGCAGGACCTTCTCGAGCGCACCGTAGTTCTGGGCCACCAACTACAGGGTACCTTGACGCCTTGGGGGAGTTCGCGGCTCATCCGATCCGACGGATCAGAGAGCCGTAGCCTTGACCTCCCACAGCACGTCCCCAAGTCGCTCGGCCCGGACCACGTAGGAGGAGCTGCGTGCTTCGCCGAGCCGCTCGAGCGCAGGCAGGCTACCGAACGACGGCAGCCCGTCGACCACGAGCGAACGCTCTCCGTCGACGATCGAGAGGACGATCTCGTCACCGAGCACGCTCGCCGGTAGCTCAGCGACCGTGATCCGCCTGGCCGCGACGACCCAGCGCGAGCCCCCGCGCCAGAGGGCAGAGGCGCGGTATGGCCTTGGCAACAACGCCTCGACGGCGCTCGTAAGCGGATCGAGCGCGCCTGGGTCGAGGTCGCGCTCGTCGTCGACGACGACCGTCCCGTCGGCGAGCACGACGAGCTCGAGCTCCCCCGCGTCGAGCCCTGGCGCCTCTGCCGCGACGACGGCGTCCCACTCCCGCGAACGGGCGCCGCCATGGATTCCGGGCACCCCCCAGCGAGCGCTCGGGTCATACGGCTCCGGCCCCGCCGCCCAGAGCCCGCCTTCGCGTGCGAGCCTTTCGTGCAGCGGCTCGCGACGACGGAAGAAGCTCACCTACGAAGGCTCGATCACGCCGTAGTCTCCGTCGCGGCGGCGGTACACGACGTTGATCTCACCCGAGTCCACGTTTCGGAAGACGAAGAAGTCGTGACCAATGAGCTCGAGCTGCTCGACGGCCTCCTCGGCGCTCATCGGGTTGAGGACGAATTGCTTGGTCTTGACGATCATCGCTTCCCCTTCGTCCGGGATTGAAAACGTCACCGGCGCCGCGCCGTCCGCGTGCCACTCGTGCTCGTGGCGCCGCTTCTGCCGGTAGCGCTTCACCTGCCGCTCGAGCTTGTCGACCAGGAGATCGATCGAGGCCTTCATGTCGGTCGACGACTCCCGGGCGCGAAGCACTGGCCCCTTCGTGAAGATCGTCGCCTCCGCGACGTGGTTGTCGGCAATCGACGGGTTGCGCTCCACGGCGAGCTCGAGCTCGACCTTGGTCGGATCGGCAAGCTGAGGCGCAAGCTTCGCGAGCTTCTTCTCCGCGTAGTCGTGGATCGCATCCGTCACCGCGACGTTTCTGCCCTTCACGTGCAGCTGCATCGCTGACCTCCTTGGGCTGGTCGCAGATCAAGACCAAATCTACCGGACAGCCTGGGCGACGCAATGCGGGGAAACCGGTTCTTCGGTACGTGCTTTACCGAACGGCACGCGCGAAGCAGACGACCTCGACTCGCTTCGCGCCCGCCGCGCGCAAAACCGTCGAGGCTGCTGCGACCGTGGCTCCGCTCGTGTAGACGTCGTCCACGAGGCAGACACTGGCTGGAGCCGGCCCGAGAGGGCGAAAGGCGCCGCGGACGTTGCGGCGGCGATCGGGGAGAGAGAGGCCTCGCTGGCGCTTCGATCCTCCGCCTCGAACGAGCAGTCGGCTCACCGGCAGGTCCCAGCGCCTACCGAGCTCACGGGCGAGACGTTCGGCCGGGTGGTGTCCTCGCTGCAGCTTGCGGTCGCTGTCGGGAGGCACGAACGCGAGCGCACGGACGTCGGGGCGTGACACGACCTCGACCACGATCTCGCCCGCGAGGGCGGCGAGCCTGCGGAGCCCTCGCTCCTTCCAGCCCGCGACGAGCCGCCGCACCGTGTCGTCGTAGATCACGGCCGCGCGGGCAGAGCCGAAGCCGAGCCGCCTTCCCGCGCATTCCCGGCAGCGATCGACGGGCCAGGCAGTCGGTGCTCCACAGCGCGCGCAGAGCGGTCCCGCGAGCAGAAGCAGCCGGTCACGGCACACGGCGCACAGCTGAGCTCCAGGACGCCGGCAGGCGATGCACCGTTGAGGAATGAGGAGGTCGAGCGAGACGATGCCGAGGCTAGCCGGCCAGGCGTCGCGTCAACGTGCCGACTTCGTGGCGAATCTCGCGCGTGCGGCTTCGAGCTGATCGGGGGTGCCGATGTCGTGCCACTCGCCCGGAAGCGTCCACGTGTAGACGGCGGTGCGCGTGTACAGCCATTCGATCAGACGCCCGGGCTGATCGGGGTTGTTTCCGTCCTCGAGATAGGTGCGGATCAGAGGCAGCGTCGCTCGCGGATACCAGTAGAGTGCGATCCCGGCAAGCGTCGACTCGGCTCGTTCGGGCTTTTCCTCGAAGTACGTGATCCGTCCGTCGTCGTCCGTCTCGGTCGTGTTGTAGTGACGCATCAGCTTCCGGTCACCGACGTCGTGGACAGCAAGGAGCGGTGCCGCTCGACGGCGGCCCTCTTCCACGAACCCGTCGATGTCGCCGGTAAAGAGGTTGTCGCCCGCAATGACGATCAGATCGTCGTCGATTCGCTCCTGGTCGAGGACGAAGGCGATGTCGCCGATCGCGCCCAGGCGATCGTCCTCGTTCGTCGTCCCGTCGTCGACGATCGTCACGGGACTCCCGGAATAGCCCGCCGCCCAATCCCGGAAGGCCGGCGCGAACTTCGCGTTCGTGACGAGAAGGATTCCGTCAAGACGATCGAGCGGCTCGAGTCGCTCGAGAGTCCATTCGAGCATCGGTCGACCACCGACCTCGAGCAGATGCTTCGGCTTCTGGAGGGTCTGCGGATAGAGCCGGGTGGCGTAGCCGGCAGCCAGGACGATCGCCTTCACCTTGTCACCATCGGCTGACGGAGCGACGCACTGAAGGGCGCACGGTGAATTCCCTTCTCGGTGACGATCGCCGAGACAAGCCCGGCGGGAGTCACGTCGAAGGCAGGGTTCCGCGCCTGGAATCGGGGCGTGACCTCGGCCGCCGCGCGTTCCTCGATTACCACCCCGTGTCCGGTTGGTGTCTCGAAATCGACGGTCGAGCTCGGCGCGACGACGTAGAAAGGGATCTCGTGGTGTGTGGCGAGGACAGCGAGCGAGTATGTGCCGATCTTGTTCGCCGTGTCGCCGTTCGCCGCGATGCGGTCGGCGCCGACGAGCACGCAGTCGACCTCCCCGGCGGCCATCAGCGCACCGGCTGCGGCGTCGACGATCACGGTGTACGGGATATCCGCTCGCTCGAGCTCCCAGGCTGTCAGCCGGCCGCCCTGTAGAAGCGGGCGTGTCTCGTCGACCCAGACGCGAGCAAGTCGACCCTGGTCCCAGGCCGTCCGGAGAGCACCGAGCGCCGTCCCGTAGCCGCCCGTTGCGAGGCTCCCCGTATTGCAGTGCGTGAGAGCGCGCGTACCGGGCTCGAGAAGGGAAGCGGCGTGCGCCCCCATCCGATGGCAGCGCTCGACCTCTTCGCGGTGGAGCTCGCGCGCCCGCTCGGCAGGGTCGGCGGCGTGGCGAACCTCGTCAAGAGCCCAGGCGAGGTTGACGGCTGTGGGCCGCGCCGCTGCGAGCGTCGCCGCCGCCTGCTCCAGATCCTCTTCACGTGCCACCGCCAGTGCATAGCCGTAGGCTGCGGCGATGCCGATCGCCGGTGCGCCGCGGATGGCGAGCGTCCGGATCGCCTCGGCCACCTCAGCCGAGGAGCTGCAGACGAGCTCGATCTCCTCGTCGGGCAGCCGCCGCTGGTCGAGCAGGACGACGCGGTCTGCCTCGAGCCGCACTACTGCTTCCGGGGACAGGCCGTGGTTAGACATGGGATCGCGCGCGCATGGCCCTCGTCCTGGAATAGTGCAATGCGGAGGAGTCGAGAGGGAGGGATTGCCGATGAGCGGTGCTGATACGAGCCTTGTAGGCAAGGCGGCCGTGATCACAGGTGCCGGGGGAGGGATCGGACGGGCGATCGCCGTCGAGTTTGGTCGCGCAGGAGCGTCCGTGCTCCTGGTGGGACGAAGCCAGGGAGCCCTCGACGGGACGGCAGAAGCGATGAGCGAGACGCGTGCTGAGACGCGCTCGTTCGTCGCCGACGTTACCCGATCGGAGGACGTCCGCGGCTACGTCGATGCGGCGACGACCGCGTTCGGCACGATCGACGTGCTCGTCAACAACGCAGGGACGGAAGGTCCCGTGTCGCCGCTCGTCGAGTACCCGGAGGAGGAGTTCGACCGCGTCGTCTCCGTCAACCTCCGGGGGACGTTCCTCGGGCTCAGGCACGTGCTTCCGATCATGCTCGAGCGAGGATCGGGCTCCGTCATCAACATGTCGTCGGTTGCCGGCGAGCGAGGACTCCAGGGAACGGCGGGGTACATAGCGAGCAAGCACGGAATCCTCGGACTGACACGGTGCGCCGCTGCCGAGGTCGGAGGAGCCGGTGTACGCGTCAACGCGATCTCCGCGGGAATGACGGACACGCGCATGCTCCGATCGCTCTGCGAGGCGTACATGCCGGACGATCCCGAGGCGATGTTGGCCGCGTGCGCGGCCGCGTCGCCGATGGCCCGGCTCGCGTCGCCCGACGAGATCGCGACCGTCGCGCGCTTTCTCGCCTCCGAGGCGGCGAGCTTCGTCAACGGAGCCGCCTGGGCGGTCGACGGTGGAGCCCTCGGCACGATGGGCGGGAGCTGGGCCTAGGGTCTTCATCCTCCCGATCCCTGAGCAGTGCGACATCTCCGCGGTCGACGTCGGTCGGTGACAGGCACGTGCCTGTCACCTGCCTGTCCCCACGTTCAGCGAGCCGTGAAGCCGCCGTCGGCGGCAAGGATCGCGCCCGTGACGAAATCAGCTGCGTCCGAGGCGAGGAAGAGGATCGAGCGGGCGATCTCCTCCGCCGTCCCGATCCTGCCGAGCGGGTGGTCGGCTGCGATCACGGCCGTCAGACCAGCTGGATCGTCGGTCGAATCGACGAGTTGCCTCAGGAACGGCGTGTCGACCGCGCCGGGGGCAACGGCGTTGACCCGGATCCTCGCCGGTGCGAGCTCGATCGCCAGTCCCCGTGTCAGCTGCACGACTGCTCCCTTGCTCGCGCAGTAGGCCACCTGCAGCGGGAAGCCGACGAGACCCGAGATCGACGCGGTGTTGACGATGGCGCCGCCTCCCTGACCCTCCATCACCGGAGCCGCCGCGCGGCTGAAGAGGAACATGCTCTTCACGTTGACCGTCATCACCCGGTCCCAGTCCTCCTCGGTCGTGTCCCCGAGGGGCTTCCACACGATGTAACCGGCGTTGTTGACCAGCACGTCGAGGCGCCCGAACGTCGCCGTCGCCTTCTCCACGGCCCGCTCGGCGGTCGCGACCAGAGAGGCGTCGCCCTCGAGAGGTGAAACGGCGTCCTCTTCGAGCTCGCGGACGGCCGGAGAGATGTCGACCGCGACCACCGAGGCACCGCGCGTGGCCAGCTGTCGCGTCACCTCGCGCCCGACGCCGCTCGCAGCACCCGTGACGATCGCCACCTTGCCGGCAAAGTCGTCTCTCACATCAGCCATCTCGATCACGCGTCCTCTCGGGGGACAGCCTCCAGAAGGCACCACGGTACACCTCGGAAGATCCTGTCGAGGCGGAAGCCGGAACGCTCGAGGAGAGCGCGCCATTCGGGCTCCGTCCGCTCGCGGCCGCCGGTCTCCACGAGCATGTGCAGGTCGATCAGCTTCGCGATGTCGGCGTCACAGGCGTCCGATAGCACCGTCTCGATTTCCGAGAAGAGGTCGCCTGGAACAGCTGTGCAGCGCAGCTCGAGGCCCGCGGTTGCGATCCGATCTCCTGCCTCCGCAACGACGTGGGGACGGTCGATGACGATTCCCTTCAGTCCGGCATGGTGCGAGAGCAGGTCGATCAGGAGCTCGCCGTTCCCGCCTCCCAGGTCGACCACCGTCTCGCCGCCCTGAAAGGGGTACGAACAGAGGATCCTGGCCCGGGTCGCGGCGCCGCCCCGCATCGCCCCGTTGAAGACGCGTGCAGCCTCGGCGTCCTGCTCGAAGAACTGCCAGACGGTCTGGCCGAAGACGTGGTCGAAAGCGGGCTTGCCCGTTTTGACGCTGTACATCAGCTCGCTCCAGGCCTGCTGCGGCTCGGCGCCGTAGTAGAGGACAAGGTCACGAAGCGAGGGATCGGCGTCGGCGCGCAGGCAGTCGGCCGCGTCGTTGAGCGCGAACCGCTGTGATTCGAGCTCGGTGAAGACGCCGTAGCTCGCCAGAGAACGAAGAAGACGATGCAGCGCCCCGGCGTCGACACCAGCTCGGGGCGCGAGCTCGCCCGCTGTCAGAGGGCCGTCAGCCAGCAATCCCGCGATGTCGAGCCTCGCCGCGACGACGATCGATCTGGTCAGGATGAATCCGAGAAGGCGCTCGAGGAGGAATGCAGCCGCGGGTGACCGCAGCGGTGCCGGCTCTTCCGTCAGGGGACGATGATCCCCGTGATGACATCACGGGCTTCTGCAGCCGCGAACGCCTCATTGATCTCGTCCAGCGAAAAGCGACGGCTGACGATCGGGCCAGCGTCGACGAGTCCTACCTCCATCATCCGGGCGAAGCGCGGGATGTCCCGGCGGATGTGCGCGCCGCCGTACTGGCAGCCGTGGATCTTCCTCGAGCCGACGGCGAACTCCACCGCGGGCAAGGTGATCGTCTCGGTCAGCGACTCCCTCGTCATGCCGGTCGGCACGACCGTACCCGCCCGCCGGGTCATCATGAACGTCTGCACCATCGCCTCGGCCGGCCCTGCGGCCTCGAGCCCGTAGTCGACGCCGCGGCCCCCGGTCAGCGACTGCACCTGCTCGACCGGATCGCCGTCGGCGGGGTCGACGAGATCGGTCGCGCCGAGCTGTCCCGCGAGAGCCCGCCGCTCCGCTCGCGGCTCGACCGCGATGATCTGCGTCGCACCGGCGACGCGTGCACCCTGGATCATCCATAGCCCCAGGTGGCCGCAGCCGACGACCGCCACCGACGAGCCCGGCTGGACCTCGGCGAGGTTGAAGACCGCACCCAGGCCCGACGTAACGCCGCAGCCGAGCAGACAGAGCTGCTCGTCCGGGAGGTCGGTCTCGAGCGGGACGACGCCGATGTCCCGGATCTTCAGGCGCTCGGCATACGTGCCGACGCCTCCGTCGGCCGCAACCGGCTCGCCTCCCGCACGCGTCGCCACGTGGAGCGGAGGAATGACTCCCCCGATCAGCTCGGTACACCAGGCCGAGTCGCCGCGCACGCACCAGTAGCAGACCCCGCATTCGGGCGTTCCCGTGACGACCACCCTGTCCCCTACCTTCACGCGGCCGACGCTATCGCCGACCTCCTCGATCACACCCGCTGCGGCGTGGCCGAGGAGGAGTGGGGGCTGCCCGAAGGTCACGCCGTGGGCGGCCAGGGTGTCGGTGATGCACACGGCGACGGCTCCGGTACGGACGATCACCTCGTGAGGGCCGGCCGGCAGCAGCTCCACCTCCTCCACGACCAGCGGCTCGCCGAGCGCCTGGAGGATGGCAGCCCTCATGCGCTCGCCTGCCGCATCGCCTTCGGCCAGATCCCCTGCTTTCCCGGCGAGAGGATGCCGTTCGGATCAAGCGCATCCTTGACCAGCTCGTTGAAGCGCCTGAGGGCATGGTCGCCGAAGTCGTACTGGTCGGCGACGAGATCCATGACGTCGAGGTGGGCTCTGTACTCGCCGTACCCGGCCCTAGCCGCCTCGACGACCAACTCTCGGCACGCAGCGAGCGCGTCGCGCGACTGCTGCTCGTCCTTCGTGTCGTAGACGAGCTCGAAGATCTGGACGAGGCTTCGCGGCGTGAGGATGATGCCGCCCACGTAGTCGAAGCCGAACCGTTCCATGATCGGGCGCAGCAGATCGCGCTGCCGCCGCGCATCCTGCCCCGTCAGCGGGGCGACGGGCGAGAAGCCGAGATGACCGCCCTCCTCGCCGCCGCGCCACTTCACGGCCTCAAGCAGATCGAGCGAGGGGATGCCGGCCTGCGAGTAGTCCATCGGCTCGATCGCGTCCGAAGCCGAGTCGCCGGCGTACCTCCGTGCCGAAACCCGCGCGCCGGGAATGTGCGAGAACGCTTCCTCGGTGATCGCGAGCTGCGCGTCGACGAGCGTCTCGCGGCCGTAGAGGGCAAACCGCATGTTCCACCAGCCGAAGCCACGCTCTGTCCTGGCGCGCTCGACAACCTCGTCGGGGACGAGCCCGACTCCCGCGTGGAGCTCCTGGCGCCTCGTGGACGCAGCGAGGATGGTCAACGCGTTCGCCACCACGGGGTAGTTCAGGATCACACGATCGAGCAGGAGTGGCCTCACGGCGTCGATCAGCAGCTCGAGATCGTCGTCACGCTCGACGCTGACGCCGCAGGCCAGATAGCACTCTGGCGTCCGCATCAGCCAGACGCCCATCTTCGTGACGATGCCGAAGTTCGACTGCATGAACAGGCCGTCCGCCGACGGGCCGAAGCCGCGTCGGTGGACGTGCCACGAAGTGTTGCCGGTCATCGCGCCCATGCCGGTGCGGATCAGCGTCACCGTTCGCGAGCACGACCTCCATCCCGCACTGGCTGGAAGCGTGGTCGCCGTACACCGTGTAGCCGAACCCGTGGTCGAGCGTGTTGCCGATCACGCTCCCCCAGCCGAGGTCCGGAACCGAGACGGTCAGGCTCGAGCCGCTCGCCCGGATGGCTTCGTACAGGTCGAAGAAGCGCACGCCCGGCTCGACGACCGCGTAGGCGCACTCCTCGTTGATCTCGAGCACCCGATTCATGCGCCTGAGACTGAGGACGACCGACCCACCAAGCCTCGGAGCGGCGCCTCCGTATCCGTAGTTCCGCCCCTGCGAGACGGTCCAGAGAGGGACGCGGTAGTCGTTGGCGACCCGCAGGATCGCCTGGATCTCCTCGACCGAACCGGGCATGACGACTGCAGACGGCGCATGGTCATCCCAGCTCGCGAACGCGTAGGGGTCCCGGAACTCCCGCAGTTCGTCGTCGGCCGTCAGCACGGCTTCGGAGCCGACCGCGCTCGCAAAGCCGTCGATCGCCCGGCCGAATGCCATCTCCGAGAGACCCGGCGGAAGCGGGGTCAAATCCGAACCGCCGACGTGACGTCCTCGACGAAGAGGTCTTCGGGCTCCAGCGACTGGACGGAGATCCCCTGCTCGTGAGCAAAGCCGAGAAACGCGGTGAGCGTCGGTCGGTT
The DNA here is from genome assembly GCA_963736045.1 of uncultured Actinomycetes bacterium. Taxonomy (GTDB): domain Bacteria; phylum Actinomycetota; class Thermoleophilia; order Gaiellales; family Gaiellaceae; genus PALSA-612. The sequence continues at coordinate 725,316 of CAVTNK010000004.1, forward strand.
CGGCTCGATCCCGTACGGCCAGAAGTCGTCGCCCATGAGCTCGCGAGCGCGTTCGGCGTTCGCGGCGCCCCAGGGCACGGGCGTGAAGGGAGCGTTCGGATCGACCATCCGCGCGAGACTGCGGCGCTTCGCCTGCTCGAACGCCTTCAGCAGCTCGATCGCGACCCACGGCGTCTCCTCGTACACGTCACGCCTGATCGCAATCAGGTGCATGATCGGGAACACGCCGCTGCCGCGGAAGTACTCCTCCTCGACCGTCTGGTAGTCGTCGAACAGACGCACGATCCTGCCGGTGCCGAGCTTGAACTCGGTCGGTGGATGGGCCGCCACGACCGCGTCGATCTCGCCGGCCACGAGCATGTCGCTGAGCGAGCGATCGCGAACCGACGTGAGCCGGACATCGGACGGCAGGCTGATCTCGACCCCCTCGACCCGTCCCGCCTCGTTCGTCCCGGCCTGGACCCACTCCACCTCGTTCTGGCCGACGCCGTACGTGTGGGCGAGCAATCCTCGCACGTAAACCGTCGCCGTCTGCGTCCACTCCGGGATCCCAACCCGCCGCCCCTTCAGGTCGGCCGGCTCCCGGATCTGCCCGTCACCGCGAACGAAGATCGCCGAATGACGGAAGCTGCGCGAGGTGAAGACCGGGATCCCGACTGGCGCGTCGTCGGCCCGGGAGTGAAGGTACGTGAACTTTGCGAGCGAGAGCTCCGACACCTCCCACTCCCTGTATCTGGTGAAGCGGTAGAAGATCTCCTCGACCGGGAGGGAGAGGCACGTGAGCTCGATCCCCTGCACCGGGACGCGTCCGAGGACGAGATCGCGAACCTGGTCGGACTCGTTGATCGCCAGCGTGAGGCGGAGGGGTGGCATGTCGCTTCGCTCGCGCTCGAGACCCTGCCTAGTGCTCCGTCACGGAAGTCCCCCGCCGGGCTTGCTCGCGCTCGGTCCGGTGCTTGTCCGGCTTCGCGGGGGCCTCGGTCTGGAGGCCCAGATGCTCCCTCGCGAGCTCTCTGGCCGCCCAGTCGCCGACGATCGTCCCGAAGTGCCCCCAGCCCATTGCCATATCGCGGAAGATCCGCTCGATGCGCTGGCCGTTGCGGGCGGCGCTCGTGCCGGCGGTGCGGAAGATCTGTCCCTGCATCGCCTCCCAGGCAAGTGTCATCGCTTCCCGCGCGACGATGTTGAGACGCAAGTCGTCTTCTCTCGAGAACGGGATGCCGGTCTCGACGGTGCGCTGGCAGAGGCCCATCCATTGCTCGGCGCACTGGAGTAGTGCAGCCTCGGCGGTCGCCACCCGGCCGACTGCGAGCCCGAACCATCGCTGGTAGTCCGGATCCTCGTAGCGCGACACGATCGGTGGCCGCTGCGTCTTGCGGGTCCGGATGATCTCCTCGTACTCGTCCAGGGCACCCTGTGCCGCTCCGACCATGACCGCCGCGAGCTCACCCTGGAAGAACGCGAGCGTCCTGCCCGCGTACATCGGATTTCCGTGCAGCCGCAGGCCGGGCGTTCCGTTGCTCACATCGGTGTCGACCATCCACGTGTTCTCGAGGACGAACCGAGCGGGGATGCGCGCGTTCTCGAAACGGACGCTGTGCGAGCCTGATCCCTTCAGGCCGAGGGTGTCGCCCCAGTCGTCGAGCATCGTCCACGCACTGCGCGGAGCCACGAAGAGCAGGATCGGCGGGGGTCCACCCGGATTGGCGCCTGCAACGAACGTCTGGCCCATGTAATGGGTCGAATAGGGCGCGCCGGACGAGTACGGATGCGTGCTCGTCAACTCCCAGCCGTCCTCGGTCGGCGTTGCCATTCCAGCCGGCGCGGCGACGGCCGCGCAGAGAAAGTTCCCGTCGCCGAACAGATCGGCCTGCGCCTCCTCCTCGAACAGCGAACCGACCTGGAGCGCGTGGCCGGCCGCGAGGCAGAGACACCAGGCAGTCGACGGGCAACCGCGCGCGATCGCCATGATCACCCGCCAGAAGGTCGGAAGGTCGAACTCGTAGCCGCCGAACCGCCGCGGCACGAGCATCCGGTAGAAACCCGCCTCGAGGAAGTCTTCGTGCGTCGCCGCGGGATAGAAGGTCTGCTGCTCGGTCTCCGCCTGTCGGTCGACGAGCGTCTCGCGGAGCGCGTGCGCCCGCCCAATGATCTCCCCAGCCGTGAGATCGGGCTCCGGCGGGGAGATCGAGTCGCTCATCCACTCCTCCTCTCGGTGCCGGCTACGCGGAGCGACTCCCTCAGCCGCTCGGTCGCCTCGAGGTCGACGGCGAGGTTCTCGGGGTCGTTCTCGGGGTCGCCCACGACGACCACGCCGTAGTCGCGGGCCGCACCCTCGATCGTCACGTATCCGTCGCGCACGTCGAGTGATACTCGCTCGGGCTCGCGATCGAGGGGATCTCCCCACCCACCGCCGCCGCAGTTGACGAACCGCATCACGGCGAGGCGGTCCGACCGCCAGCTCGGGCGTCGCAGGAAGTAGTGGTACTCCCCGTCGCGGCTCGGCACGTTCGTCTCCGGGTCGAGGACTCCGGCGACGGGAATCGAGTTGCCGTAGGAATCCACCTCTGTCTCGGTGAATGCGGGCTGCCCGTCCGCCGGCGGCTCCCACAGCCAGATCCCGCCCGTCTCGCCGTCTCGCCCGCCGTTCACCCCGAAGCCGGCCGCGCGCTTGTAGCGGAGCGACATGAAGTGGTGCTCGGCCGGCTCGAGCCAGAGCGAGTCTCGCAGCACGGCCGCCCCGCCCCGGTTGTAGCCCGGTCCGCCGGTGTCCGCCATGATCTCGTGGCGCATGATCACGACCGGGACATCGGATTCGACTGCCTCGGCCGCGACCGCGATCCCGTTCGCCTGATACGAGAGCATCTGGCTGTCGGCGTCCCCGTCACGTGTTGCCCCGAACGGGCCGATCTCGCCACCGCACTGAGCTGCCGACACCCACGGAGTCCCGTCGGGCCAGACGCCGTTCGCGTTGTGGAGGTCGGGACAGCCTCGGTCGCCGCCCATGGCGGCGTCACCCACCACCTGCGCGAGCGCCCGCAGCATCGCCGACATCACGATCTGGCTCTGCTCCCAGTACGCGAACACGGCGCCGTCGGGCGGAAGCGCGCTGACGACCGTTCCGTCAGGGACGACGATGTCGACGCAGCGCAGCGTGCCGGAGGTGAAGCGGCCGCGTGGGTCGAGCAGGTACTTGAGAGAGACGCCGACCGACGACTTGACGTCGAGGGGTGTCGCGTTGATGCATGTCCGCGCTTGCCGCGACGAACCGCTGAAATCGGCCTCGGCGCGCCCGCCGCGCTTCGTGAAGCGCACGCGCACCCTGTACTCCTCCGAGTCGTCGATCGCGTCGCAGTCAGCGATGTCCTCGCCCTCCCACTCACCGTCCGGAAGGGCCTCGAGAGCGCTCGCCATGCGCTCGGCCGCCGCATCGCACGCGTAGTCCATCGCGCCGTGGACAGCCTCGACGCCGTGGCGCTCGATCGTCTCCGAGATCAGCTGATCCCCGAGTGAAAGCTCAGCGCAGATCGTCTGCATGTCGGGGAAGAGGATCGGCCCGAAGCGGACGTTGTCGAAGATCAGGCTCCACGTCTCCGGGACCGGCTCGCCCCGGCTATAGAGAAGGCGCGGCGAGAGAACGAGACCGTTCTCGTAGATGTTCCGCTTGGCGAGCGAGAATCCACCCGGGATCATCCCGCCCATGTCGAGCTGATGGGCCTTCAGATTGACGAAGGCGGCGACCTGGTCCCCCGCGAAGACGGGCCTGACGAAGAGCATGTCGTTGATGTGCGTGCCGATCCGGTAAGGATCGTTGGCGACGATCACGTCGCCGGGAGAGAGCCGTTCGAAACCGAACTCCTCGACCGTGTTCGGCACCGCGTCGGTCATCGGCCCCGTGAAGAGAACATGGCTGTTCGAGACAGCCGGGGTCGGGTAGCCAGCCCCGGGCGGGCCGGTCACCGTGGCCGCGAAGTCGTAGAAGTCGCGGAGGATCGGCGAGAACGCCGCGGTGAGCAGCCGGCCGCACATGTGCTGGACGACGTAGCCGAAGCGGTTCGAGAGCACCGTTGCCGTGAAACGGTCGCAGCGATAGCGGGCCTGGAACTCGGCGTCGGCGAGCTCGCGGATCGGGCTCCCTGTCATGCCTGCCGCTCGATCAGGATCTCGCCCAGACGGCCGATCTCGGCCACCTGTCCGGGGCAGACGAAGGTCGTCGAGAGCCCCTCGCGGATCACGGCCGGACCGGTGACGCGTGAGCCCACCGGGAGGCGCTCCCTCGCATACTCCCCCGCCTCCAGCACCGCGTCGGTGAAGTGGCGAAGCTCGAGAGTCCGCTCGGGCGAGACATCGACTGCCCTTTCCGCCGTCTGCAGCACATACTCGACCTTTTCGGCCGGTACGACGAGCTCGACGCGGTAGCTGACCCCCTGCACCGGAACGTACGGGAACCGGTTGCCGAAGCGCCGGCCGTACTCCTCGTGGAAGAGCTCGACGAGATGCGGAATCGCCTCGGCGTCGATCGGTCCATCCGGCACCGAGACGAACGGCGTCTCCCAGCTCTGTCCGAGCAGCCGCCCGTCGAAGCTCCGCCGGACGATTGCGCTCTCCGCTCCAGCACCGATCCGCTCACGCAAACGGCGCTCCATGTCCTCGAAGACCGCGGCGACCGTCGGCGCTGCCTCGGGCGAAAGGACGACGTACGAGCTGCGGCTGTCGTAGAAGACGAGGTCTGTCGAGAGCAGTCCGAGGGCCGAGAAGAGACCGGGGTGCGGCGGGACGATCACGCGCTTGACGTGCAGCATGTCCAGGGCCGCCGGCAGGAGCATCGGGCCGGCCGCACCGTAGGCAACGAGGCTGAAGTCGCGTGGATCGACGCCGTGGCGGATCGCGACGTTGGTGATCTCCTCGGCGATGTTCAGCACCGCGATCCGGAAGGCAAACGCAACGCGCCTCTCGTACGAGAGCGGAGTGTCGAGCGCTTCGAACGCCGCCCGGGCAAGACCCGCATCGAGCTGCATCTCACCGGCTGCGAAGCCGTCGGGGTCGAGAATGCCCATGAGCAGGCAGGCGTCGGTGACGGTCGCCTCCCTGCCACCACGGCCGTAGCAGGCGGGGCCAGGCTGCGAACCGGCGCTCGCCGGCCCGACGAGCACGTCGCCCGACGGCGAGATCGAGACGATGCTGCCGCCACCCGCGCCGACGCTCGAGATCTCGGTCGAGAGGGCGTTGATGACCAGGTCGTGCTCGAGCTCGAACGTGTTGTTCACGAACGGGTGGCCGTCGACGACGAGCGAGACGTCGGTCGACGTACCGCCCACGTCCGCGCAGATCAGGTTCGACTCGCCCATCGCCTCACCGAGCCGCGTGCTGGAGATCGTGCCGGCCGCCGGCCCCGCGAACACGATCCGGAACGGCTTCTCGAGCGCCTCCTGCCATGGCATCAGCGTTGCCGCGCAGTCGGCGAAGTTCAGCTCACCGTCGAAGCCGAGCTCGCGAAGCTCCGCATCCAGGTCGTGCGCGTACGTCGTGAAGATCAGCTTCATCAGCACGTCCACGACCGTCGTCGAAGCCCTCGCGTACTCCTTGGCGAGTGGGGAGGTCTCCGACGAGATCGACACGGGGATATCACCGATGACCTCTCGCGTCAGCTCGCGGAGCCGTTCCTCGTGCGCGTGATTGACGTACGAGTTGAGGAGACAGATCGCGACCCCTTCCACGTTGCACCGCTCGAGCAGCGCGAGCTGTCTCCGTGCCTGCTCCTCGTCGAGCGGGATCAGCACGCTGCCGTCGGCGGTGAGCCGCTCAGCGACACCGCGGCGCAGGTAGCGCGGGACGAGCGGCCTGGCAGCGTCGCCGAACGAGCGCCTCCAGCTGGGATCGGTGAGACCTTCGAGGGGCTTCCAGACGCGACCCCGGTCGAGAATGTCCCTGAAACCCTCGGTCGTCAGGAACCCGATCTTCGGCAGGCGTCGCGTGATGACGGCGTTGATCCCCATCGTGCTCGCGTGGTTGAAGACGCCCTGGCCCTCGACCCCGAGCCGCCGGGCGCCTTCGACCACGGGCCGCGCCGGTGCGCCGGGATCGCTCGGCACCTTCGTCACCTCGATCTTGCCGTCGCGGACCGAGACGACGTCCGTGAACGTGCCGCCGACGTCGACGCCGAGCACTAGTCGTCTGCTCCCGCAGAGGTGATGGTCAACCCGAGCGGGACATACGATCCAAGACGCGGTGCCCTGGTTCGATCGATCGAGGCCAGGCAGCGCTGGCACTTGCGCACGTCCCACCAGCCGCCCTCACCGAGGACGCGGTAGTCGGCGAGCGAGCTCGCGCCGCACTCGGGGCAGATGCCCTCCGCCGGCGCCCGCTCGACGTACAGATACGGAGCATCGGGTCGCGGGAAGCTATGCACGCGGACGCCTCTAGGACCTCGACCTCACGCGGCCCGTGAATGCCGCCTTCGCCGAGACCGGCGGCTCGTTCGTCCGCATCCAGTGCAGACGTTCCTCGACGGCTTCGCAGGCCTCGGCGAAATTGGGAAGCACGTAGAAACGCCTCGACCGGATGGCGTCGAGAGCCGCGGCCGCCACCTCGCCGGGCTCGAGACCGATGGCCAGGGCGACGCGAGCGAGTGCGAGATACTGCCGTCGGCGTGGATCGTCCGAGGCGGGCACGCCGGGTGGGCGGTTTCGATCGGCATCGAGGATCCGGGTGGAGACGAAGCTCGGACAGAGCACCGAGACGCCGACCGGACTGCCGGTCGCTGCCAGCTCGTGAAACAGGTTCTCGCTCAGGCCGAGCACGGCGAACTTGGAGCTCACGTACGGCGCGACGGTGTGCAAGGACTTGATCGCCCCGATCGACGCCGTGTTGACGATGTGGCCCTCGCCCGCCTTCTCGAGCAGCGGCAAGAACGTCCGGCACCCGTGCACCACTCCCCGGAAATTGACGCCGAGGACCCAGTGCCATGTCTCGAGCGATATGTCCGTGAAGGGGCCTCCACCTGTCACGCCCGCGTTGTTGCAGACGACGTGCACGGTCCCGAACGCCTCGATCGTTCGTGCGGCAAGAGTCTCCACGTCCTCCGCCCTGGAGACGTCGGTGCGTACGCCGACCACCTCGGCGCCCGACGACTCGAGCTCGTCGACAGCCGCTTCGAGCGCCGGCTCCTCGACATCGGCGAGAACGACCTTCATGCCCTCGGCGCAGAAACGGCCGACAAGAGCGCGGCCGATGCCGCTCGCCGCGCCCGTGACCACCGCCACCTTTCCCCGCAGGTCCTTCACGTCACGATGACCTCCCGGCGCGGTCGAGCTCCTCGAGCAGGATCGGAAGCGCGGTTGCAACCGTATGGATGCCGATGATGCTCGCCAGCTCGAACACCTCCATGATCTCCCCGGGGGTCGCCCCGTAGCCGAGGGCATTGACAATGTGCTGCTTGAGGCCGGGGATGTACATGTGGGTCGCCGAGCAGTCGAACGCCGTGTAGATCAGCTCCTTGACCTTCGGCTCGAGGACGCCCTGGGTCCACGGAAGCGACGAGAACTTCGTGTACGCGTCGAAGAACTCTGCATCGAGCTCGAGGAAGCCGTCCCAGAACGGGTTCCAGTAACCGCGCTTGGCCTCGAAGTCGGCTTTGATCTCGGCCTGGCGCTCGGTCAGCGGCAGCGGGCCTGTTCGGCGACCGGTCTCGTCGAGCGCCTCGAGCAGCACGGGCACGCCGGTCGTGGCCGCATGGATTCCCATGGTGCTCGTCAGCTGCAGCACCTCCATCAGCTCTTCCTTCGTCGCACCGAGCTCGATCGCCCGTCGGATGTGCACGCGGATGCCGGGCTCGTAGAGGTGCGTTGTCGCCGCGTCGACGGCGATGTAGACGAACTCCTTCACCTTGGGGTCGAGCTCGCCCGTTCGCCACGGGACGGCCGAGAGGTCGAAGTAGACGGCGAAGAAGTCGGGGTCGACTTCGAGCAGCCCCTCCCACGCCTCCGACCAGTAGCCCCTCGCCTCGACGAACGCCTCCTTCAGATGCTGCTGCCGCTCTGTCAGCTCCATGGGTTCACGACCTCCGAAACGGTCATCCGGCGCGGGCGAGCGCACCGAGGCCGTTTGCAGCCGCTCGCTCCAGGTGCTCGGCGCAGGCCCGGACGGCCGCGTCCGCTTCGCGAGCCTCGACCGCCTCGACGATGGCACGGATCTCATCGACCGACCGCGCGGCGCGGCCCGGCTGCGAGAGCGAAGTGCCACGGAGAGCGCTGACCCGAGCCTGCAGGCCGGCGAGGATCGCGTGCACCGACCGGTTGCCAGCTCCCTTCAGGAGCACGTCGTAGAAGCGGCCCTTGGCCCGAAGCATCGCTCGGATGTCGCCGCCGTCCGTCGTCACCGCCTCGATCTCGGTGAATGCCGTTCGGAGCGCCGCCACCTGCGAGTCGGTGGCGTGCTCGACGAACCGGCGCACGGCCAGCACCTCGAGCGCCGCCCGCACCTCGTAGAGCTCGGCCGCCTCCTCCCAGGTCGGAGCGGCGACGACGACTCCTCGCTGAGGGATGGTCGTGACGAGCCCTTCGGCGTCGAGTTGACGGAGCACCTCGCGAATCGTCGTCCGAGATACCCCGATCTGCTCGACGAGCTCTCGCTCGATGAGCCGGTGGCCCGGCGCAAATCGAAGATCGATGATCGCCTGCCTGAGCAGCTCGAGCACCTGCTCGCGAAGCGGCGCTGCCACGCGCCCGACGCGAAGCGACACCTCCGCGCCCGCACCTATCTCGGCCGGCTCCTCTCCCACCGGCCGACGGTAACGCATGCTCGTCATACAATCAACCGACAGGCGGGCGGGCGCCACGGCCGACGACCTCGTCGAGCCAGCGAGCGATCTCGGTGTGGTCCGCGTCCTCGGGAAGCTCTGCCGCGGCCCGTTCCCAGATGTCAGCGGTGAGGTGCCCCAGCTCGAGTGGCGTCTCGGTCGCGCGCGCGAGGCCGGTCGCAGTGTGCAGGTCCTTGACCATCAGGCGGAGCGCGAATCCGGCCGTGTAGGTTTGCGGCAGCACGAAGGTCGGCACCTTGTACTCGGTCGAGTAGCTGCGACCGGTCGAGACGTTGATCGCCTCGAGCATCTGGGTCGGATCGAGCCCGAAGCGCATGCCGACCTGGAGGGCCTCGTAGGTCGCGAGCAGAGTCGTCGCCGAGAGCAGGTTGTTGAGCGCCTTGAGCGCGTGGCCGGCGCCGACCGCACCGACATGCACGACGGTGCCGCCGATCGCCTCGAGCAGCGGCCGGCACGCAGCGACATGCTCTTCTGGCCCGCCGACCATGACGGTGAGCGTGCCCGCACGCGCACCCTTGACCCCACCGGAGACCGGAGCATCGACGAGCTGGATCCCGCGAGCCTCGGCCTCGAGCGCGAGCTCGCGTGTCTGCGTCGGTTCCGACGAGCCCATGTCGACCACGATCCCACCGTCCTCGACCGCGTCGAGGAGCCCCTCGTCGAGCAGCACGTGATGGACGATGGGCGAGCTCGGCAGCATCAGCACGACCGCGCGCGCGCCTTCCGTCGTCCCCGCGAGACCGGCCACCGCCGCCACCCCGCTCTCGGCCTCGAATGCTCCTCGTGCCCTCGGATCAGCGTCGTAGCCCAGCACCGAATAGCCGGCGGATACGAGACGGGAGGACATCGGCAGTCCCATGTGGCCCAGGCCCACGAAGCCGATCACCGCGCCCGGCGTGAGCGTCGAGGGGGATTGCTCAGGCAGTGCGTTCCTCCTCGATCACCCGCTCGGCGACGCGGAAGGAGTCGAGAGCGGCCGGCAGCCCGCAGTAGACGGCCGCCTGCAGCAGCGTCTCGGAGATCTCCTCCTCCGTGCAACCGTTGTTGAGAGCGCCGCGGACGTGGGCGCCAAGCTCGTGCGGTCGGTTGAGCGCCGTCAGCATCGCCAGATTCAGGAGGCTCCGCGTCTTTCGCTCGAGCCCGGGCCTCGTCCACACCTCACCCCAGCAGTATTCGGTCACGAGCTTCTGGATCGATTCGGTGAACGGAGTCACGCCGCCGAGCGCTCGATCGACGTACTCCGTGCCGAGGACCTCGCGGCGCGTTGCAAGGCCTTGCTCGAAGCGAGAGCCGGATGAGTCGGTCATGCCGTTCCGCCGTAATCGGCATCGCTGACCTCGTCCAGCCACTCGGCCTTGCCGAGCGAGATGGCGATATGGACAAGGTAGGTGTCGCTCCCCGCTCCGTGCCAGTGCTCCTCGCCGGGCGGGATGTGAATGGTGTCGCCGACGTCGATCGTCGTGACCTGGCCCCCTCGCGACGCGATGCGGCCCTGGCCGCTCGTCACATGCAGCACCTGGCCGTATTCGTGACGGTGCCAGTAGGTACGCGCGCCCGGCTCGAACAGGACGCTGTTGATCATGACGCCGTCGGTCGCCTCGAGCAGCGAGTCGGCGAAGACAGTTCCCGTGAAGGTGTCGGAGCGTTGCACCGAGCCTGTCCCACCCTGACGCCCCCGACTGATCTGAATCGCCATTCCCGTCCTCGCTTTCGTGGTAGGTCGCGCGAGCGGTCCGACCGCTACGCCCGTTTGTCGCTTCCGGTTTCGTCATGGAGACGGACCCCGCCGGCCACGTCGCCGATCGCGTCGACGACGCGATTCGAGATCTGGTCGCCGTACCCGAGCCCGGCCGCAAGACCGAATGCGGCCAGGCAGGCAGGCGCGTTGAGCGACGGCACGCCGAGAGATCGCGTCAGGTCGACGTAGAGCATCACGTCCTTCATCATCAGGTTCCCGGTCAGCCCGCCCTCGAGATAGTCCCCTTCGATGATGCGCGGGAAGCGGTTGAGCGTTGCGAAGTTGACCCCGCTCGAGTGGTTGACGACGTCGAGGAACCGGCCGAGGTCGAGCCCCGCCTTCCGTGCCGCGACCATCACCTCGGCCGTGGCCGAGAGGCTGATCCCGTTCAGGAAGTTGTTCAGCAGCTTGGCCGTGTGTCCGGAGCCGGATGCGCCCATGTGGTAGATCCGCGAGCTGAAGGTCTCGAGCAGCCAGCGGACGCCGTCGAGTGCCTCCCCGGATCCACCGGCCATGATCGTGAGCGTCCCCTTCTCGGCCGCGGCCGCCCCGCCCGAGATGCCTGCGTCGATCAACTCGACGCTCTTGCCGGCGAGGTGGCCGTGCAGCTCGACGGTCGAGGACGGCGCCGCCGTCGAGAGGTCGACCACCACCTGGCCCTCGCGGCAGTGGTCGAGCACCCCACCGTCGCCCAGCACGACCGCCTCCACCACCGTGCTGTCGGGAAGCGAGAGGAGAACGACGTCGGTCTCGCCGACGAGCTCCGCGACGGACGCAGCCGCCCTGACGCCGGCCGCAGCGAGCTGCGCCGGGTCACGGTCGTAGCCGAGCACGTCGTGCCCCGATGCGAGGATCCGCCCCGCGATCCGGCCGCCCATGTTGCCGACCCCGACGATGCCGATGCGCTGCGTCGCCCTGGTCATCGCCGAGGGCGACCATAACCCATGCTCGTCATACAATCAAAGTGCCGGCCGGCTCATGCCACCCTCACCGCGAGACCTTGATCAGAGCCGAGGGCGGGGAAGCGCTCGACGACAGCGGGATCGTGGCCCGGCACGAGCACGGCTCCCGGCAGCTGCTCGAGCTTGCGGATCAGGTCGTAGCCCAGGTACATCTCCTCCATATCGACGAGGACCTCGAACGGACGATCGAGCTCGAGCTCCTCGTAGTAGTGGACTGCATCCGAAGCGAGGATCGCCGGGCCAGCCGCAGCGTTGACCACCGTCACGAGCTGCCCGGGCGAATGGCCGCCGACGCAGAAAGCAATGATGCCGGGCGCCGATCGTCCCGTCGCCGTCGAGAATCCGCACCCGGCCCTCTTGCGCTGCGCGCGCGATTCGCTCGACCTCGTCGGGCTCGATCGGACCGGCGATCTGTGCTCGGACGGCGATCGGGCTCGTCCAGAAGTCGAGCTCACGTCGCGGCACGGCAAGCCCTGTCGACGGGAACGCTCCGACGTTGCCGATGTGGTCGTAGTGGAAGTGGGTGATCAGGATCTCGTCGACCGACTCTCGATCGACGCCGAGACGGTCGAGCGCCTCGAGCGGCGGACAAAGGGTCGTCCGGCCCCGGCGCTCGCCGACCTCGACGTCGTAGCCCGTGTCGACGAGAACGGTCCGCCCGCCGTCGCGGAGGATCCAGAAGAAGTAGTCCATCTGGTACGGGGCGTCGGGCTCTCCGTACGAGTGGTAGCGGTAGTAGCACTCGCCCTTCGTCGTCTGGCGCGTCGCATAGCGCACCGCCACGACCTCGTAGACCGGGTCGGCTGGCCCGAACCTGACTTTGACAGCGCCGCTCACGCCCCACTCTCCCCCGTCACCTCGGCGACGACTCTTCCCGCGTAGCCCGTGTCCATGTACTCACGAATCGATCGGATCTTCGCGCCCTCGATCATCGAGCACGAAGCAGTACACGTTGTCGTAGGGAGAGCCGTTCAGAAAGCGGCCATGGCCCTCGGCCTCGACGACGACAGACGACCCTTCGGCAACGACGCGTTTCACCTCCACCTTCGGGTTGCCGGGCTCGAACAGGCCGCGCACGGGCGTGAGGAACTCGTCGATGATCGCTCTCCCCGGGCCGCACCCGCGCCGAGGATGTCGACCGCACACACGGTCCAGGTCGAGTCCTCGTCGAAGAAGGCCCAGACCTGCTCGAGGTCGCCGCCACTGAGCGTGTCGAGGAACGATCGCGCGAGCGCCCTTGTTCCGACTCAGCACGTCCTGCTCTGTCGTCGCCATGCCTGCTCCTCTCTCGGCCTGTCTCAGGTGCCCTCGTCCCAGGAGGCGAGATAGCGCTCCTGCTCCTCGCTCAGCTCGTCGATCTCGACTCCCATGGTCGCAAGCTTGAGCCTCGCGATCTCGCGGTCGATCTCCTCGGGCACGGGGTAGACCTTGCGCTCGAGCTTCGCCGCGTTCTGCACCGCGTACTCGGCCGAGAGAGCCTGGTTGGCGAAGGACATGTCCATGACCTGCGCCGGATGCCCCTCGGCTGCGGCGAGGTTGACCAGCCGCCCGTCCGCGACGAGATAGATCCGCCGTCCGTCCTCGAGTGAGAGCTCCTCGACGAGATTCCGCACCTCGCGCGTCTCGGTTGCCAGCGAGCGAAGGCCCGGGATCTCGATCTCGACGTTGAAGTGGCCCGTGTTCGCAAGGATCGCCCCGTCCTTCATCCGCTCGACGTGCTCGGCGCGGATCACGCCCTTGTCCCCCGTGGCAGTGCAGAAGATGTCTCCGATCTCGGCGGCCTTCGCCATCGGCAGCACCTGGAAGCCGTCCATCACGGCCTCGAGGGCGGTCACCGGATCGACCTCGGTCACGACGACCAGGGCGCCCATGCCTCGAGCCCGCATCGCGACGCCACGCCCGACCCAGCCGTAGCCGCAGACGACGAAGCTCTTCCCGGCAAGGAGCGCGTTGGTGGCCCGCATGATGCCGTCGATCGTCGACTGGCCCGTCCCGTAGCGATTGTCGAAGAGGTGCTTCGTCTTCGCGTCGTTGACCGCGATGATCGGGAAGCCGAGCATCCCGTCGCGCTCGAGCGCCTTGAGGCGAATGACGCCCGTGGTCGTCTCCTCGGTGCCGGCGATGATGTCGCCGAGCTGCTCGCGCCGGGCCGAGTGGAGGACGCCGATCACGTCGGCGCCGTCGTCCATCGTCAGCTGCGGCTTGTGGTCGATCGCCGCCTCGACGTGGGAGTAGTAGGTGTCGTTGTCCTCTCCTCTGATCGCGAACGTGGAGATGCCGTACTCGGCAACGAGAGCTGCCGCCGACTCGTCCTGCGTGGAGAGCGGGTTCGAGGCGCAGAGGACGACATCGGCACCACCGGCGGCGAGCGTCCGCATCAGGTTCGCCGTCTCGGCCGTCACGTGCAGGCAGGCCGAGACCCGGTGCCCGGCGAAAGGCCGCTCTCGCTCGAACCTCTCCCGGATCGCCCGGAGCACAGGCATGCTGCGCTCGGCCCACTCGATCCGCCGAACGCCCTCGGACGCGAGTGCCAGATCCTTCACGTCGTGACGCGTCGGGGCCATCAGGGAGCGCTCGTGCCTTCGCGGCCGTAGTCGTCGGCCAGGCGGACGACGTCGTCGATCTGTGGCGTCGAGACCTCGACGATCAGGGTGTCCTCGAGCGCCCGGATCCGATGCACAGTCCCGGGCCGGAAGCGGAAGCAATCGCCGGGAGCGATCTTCTGGGTCTCGAGCGTCTCGTCGCCGACGAGGCCGACGCTCGAGCTCGGCACCGCCCTGCTGGACGTACCAGGACTCGTCCTTTTCCTCGTGGTACTGCAGCGAGAGGGCCTGGCCCGCACGGACGAAGAGGAGCTTGCCGCAATAGTCCTCGGCAAGCGCCCAGACGAGCTCCCATCCCCACGGCTTCTCGACCTTCCGTGGCTCGAGCCGAAAGCCGTTCACTTCGCCGGCCATCCCGGACTCGCAGCGAGGAACTGCTCGGCTCGCTTCAGATCCTTCGGTGTGTTCACCGTGATCCAGAGGCCTTCGTGCCGTAGCGCCGCCAGCCGTCCGGCGGCGGCGAGCTCGGGAAACGTGCTCGTCTCGTGGTCGCCCCGCTCGGGCAGGCGAGCGATCGCGTCCTCGCCGAGGACGTACACACCGCAGCTCACCCACCACGGCACACGAGCGGCCTCCTCGAATCCGGTGACGAAATCGTTATCGCCGAGCGAGACGACCCCGAACGGGGATGCGGGCTGGGTGACCGTGATAGTCGCCGCAGCCGCAGCCTCGCGATGGCGGGTCAGCAGCGAGCGGAGATCCAGGTCGAGCAGCTCGTCGCCGTTCAGCGCGAAGACGTCGCCCTGCTCCTTCCGCGCTGCGGCCGCAAAGCGCAGTCCACCGCCGCGACCGAGCGGCTCCGGCTCCTCGACCGAGACGATCTCGACTCCGAGCCCGGCCAGCTCATCCTCGAACGCGGCACCGTTGCCGACGGCGCAGCTCACGATCACCCGCTCGACGCCGGCGGCCCTGAGCAACTCGACCTGGTACGCGGCGAGCGGCCGACCGGCGACCGGCACGAGCGCCTTGGGCTTCCCCTGGGCGGCATCGCCGAGCCGCTCGGCCTTCCCGCCGGCGAGGACGATCGCTTCCAACGGCCTAGTGCCTCGTCCAGTAATGCTGTCGAGGTTCTGGGTCGTGAGCACCGAGCGATGCAAGGACGCAGGAAGCCCCGATAGTCGACACTATCGGGGCGACCGAGGACGCCGCAGCGCGATGCGTGATCGCGGGCCGAGAAACCGGCAAGTATTGCTGGACGAGGACACTGAACCTATCCCGGAAGGACAGCGTCGGGCGCGGGCGGAGAAGCCGGGGCGACGAGACCGGTCCCCGGTCGCCCGATGCCCTCGTAGACGAAGCCGGCAGCGCGCGCCGCGGCAGGATCGAGGAGGTTCCGGCCGTCGACGATGATCGGGCTCCGCATCGCGTCGCGAACGTCAGACGAGAGCATCCCGGCGAGCTCGGGCCATTCCGTGACGATCACCGCAGCGTCCACTCCCTGCACCGCCTCGAGGACGCTGTCGCAGAACGTCACGCCGTGTAGCAGGTGGGTCGCGTCCGCAACCGGGTCCCATGCCCGGACATCGGCGCCCTCGGCCAGTAGTCGTGAGGCGAGGACGAGGCTCGGCGCGTCGCGCATGTCGTCCGTGCCCGGCTTGAAGGCGAGACCGAGAAGCGCGATCGACCGGTCACGAAGCTTGCCGAGATGCTTCTCGAGCTTCCCCACCACCCGCCGCTTCTGGAGCTCGTTGACCTCGATCACCGCCGAGAGGAGCTGAAAGTGGTAACCGGAGTTCCCCGCGAGCTGCTTCAGAGCCGAGACGTCCTTCCCGAAGCAACTCCCGCCCCAGCCCAGTCCGGGTCGCAGGAAGTGCGATCCGAGCCGGTGGTCGAGGCCGATCGCCCTGGCCACGTCGACCACGTCGGCCCCGACCAGCTCACAGACGTTGGCGATCTCGTTGATGAAGCTGATGCGCGTGGTCAGGAACGCATTCGAAGCGAGCTTGACCATCTCCGCCGAGGCGACGTCCGTGGTCACGATCGTCGTCTCGACTCCCGAGTACAGGGTCGCGACCCGCGCGGCGTCGTCGGGATCGAAGGCGCCGACGACGACACGGTCGGGGCGCATGAAGTCGCGGACAGCAGTGCCCTCGGCGAGGAACTCGGGGTTCGAGACGTAGGCGACACCGCCGAGACCGCGCGCGTCGAGCGTCGCACGCACCTTCTCGCCGGTACCCACGGGCACCGTGCTCTTCATGACGAGAGTGATCGGTTGCTCGAGCTTCGGCAGCTCGTCGACGACGGTCCAGACGGCCGAGAGATTCGCGTCGCCCGAGTAGGTAGGCGGCGTTCCAACCGCGACGAACGCGAATTCGGCGCCGTCGAGCGCCTCCCGAACGTCGAGCGTGAAGCTCAGGCGATCGGAGCTCCGTGCGAGGACGTCCTCGAGCCCGGGCTCGTGGATCGGTACGATTCCGGCCCGCAGAGCGTCGATCTTCTCCGGAACGATGTCGCGAACGACCACCTCGTGTCCGAGGTCGGCGAAACACGCGCCGGAGACGAGTCCGACGTACCCGGCACCGAAAACGGCGATTCGCGACACGACCCGCCTATGTTCTCCGCGCTGAGCTTCGACCCTTGGCGGACGTCGCCGGGTTCAGCGGCCCGAGACCTCTCGCGATCGCGAGCATCGTCTCGTTGGAGAGGGTGTCGAGCAGGGTGTTGACAACCCAGTAGGTGGCGCCGTTCGCCCGCAGGACGACCATGTGCAGGTGCTTCCCGTGGTAGTGGAGATCGTACGACCGGCCCTTGAGGATGCGATGGAAATTGCGCTCCGCCAGGATCGGTGCGTCGGCCCAATCGGTCTCCTCGACGCCCCAGTACTCGTTGCCCCCGGTATGGAACACGAGGCGTACGGCCTTGTGCCCTCTGTCGATCACGTAGGTGCGAATCGGATATTCCGAGTCGAGCCTCGAGTTCGACTCGATCACGTTCGGCACCTGGAGCGGGAACCCGACGTGGTGCTGCGCGTCGCGGAGGTACGACACGCTGGCCGCGCGATCGGAGACAACGTTCGCAGGCTCGTGCTTGATCTCGGGCTGCTGCGGAAGCGTCGTCAGCGAGTTGTGGAACGTCCGGCCGACGACGGTGACGAGCATCGCCCCTCCCGCGAGTGGTCGGAACGCAGCGGGCAGCGGCTCGGCCTCTGCAGGTTCGAGCACCTTGGCGAGGGCGCCCGCCGCCGCCTTGGCGCGGCGATTGCCTGCCGCGAAGTAGACCTTCGAGTGAAAGTAGTCCTGCGTCGGCGCGTTCGCAAGCGTGCCGCTCGGCGGCTCGATCATCTGATAGCCGCGCTGGCCGAGCAGGTACTTGGCATTACCGGCCGAGCCCTCGACCCCGTTGCCGTTCAGGACGAGGATCGACGTCTCCGCCGGCTTCGGCACCTTGAGCTTCACCGTCCCGCCGAGCGCGACGGTGTTTGCCTCCTTCACCTCGGAGATGTTCGGGTTGGAGAACTCACGCACCGCGGCCTCGATGTTGCTCGTGTCGGTCGACAGATCCGACGAGCCCGTCAAGCCGTTGATCTTGGCCTGGAAGAAGTGCCCTGACGGCAGCGAGTAGGCGAGGTTCGCGTAGCGCAGGATCGTCTCTCCGGACACGGTCTTGCCGCCGCCACCGGCCACCTCGACGTTGCTCGTGATAGCCCCGACGAGCTTCGGGATCTTCGTGATCGAGAACGAGCTCGCGAACTGCTCCTTCAGCGCCTGCACGAAGAGCTGCTGTCGGGCGACCCGATAGAAGTCGGAGTCGGTGTGCCTGAAGCGGACGAAGTCGAGCGCGGCCCCACCGGTCATGCGCTGGTAACCAGGCCTGATGTTGATCGTCGCGTAGCACGTGTAACACGAGCCGCCGTGGGTGTTCAGATAGCGCCGGTCGACGTCGACCCAGACCCCTCCGAGCGTGTTGACCACCTTCTTGAAGCCGCGGAAGTTAACCGTGACCAGGTAGTTGATGGGCAGGTTCGTGAGCGCCTTGACCGTCTGCACCGTCCCCCGCTCCTTGCAGTAGGAGTATGCAGCGTTGATCTTGTCCGTGAACACCCCACGGCCCGGACAGTGGATCGGCACGGCCATGTCGCGCGGCAGCGAGAGGAGCGAGATCGACTTCGTGGCCGGGTCGGCGCGGATCAGCATCAGGGTGTCCGAGCGCGACGGCGCGTTGCCCTCCCCCGCCCGGTGGTCGTAACCGATCACCAGCCCGATCGCTGAATTGTCCGGCAGCGGCACGTCCAGGTCCCGCCGGACGGCGACCACACCCGGCGAGTGCGCCTGGACGGCGGCGACGCTCTCGTGCCACCAGAGGTAGATACCGCCACCGAGCCCGACAGCGACCATCACCAGGGCGAGGAAGACCCAGCCGAGCGCCCGACCGGTTCGGCGCAGGCGACCGGGCCGAGGCGGATCGGGCTGCTGGTAGATCGAGGTCGGCGAGAACGCGTCGGGCGGAAGGGCCGGCCGGCCGGATCCATTCCCGTCGGCGGCCGCAGACCGACCATATCCCCGTTTCAGCGTCGTGCGCACGAGCTAGCCACTAGCGGGAGGTACCCGCAGAAGAACGAGAGCCAGGTACGCCAGGATACCGGACAGCGCCTCGGGATTCGCCGGTCAGACGCGGCCGACGACGCGTCCTAGGACCTTCTGCTCGAAACTCGCAGGAATGAGCGCGCCGATTGCTCCGAAGATCACGGCGATGTCGACGGACCCCTTCTGCACAGCGACGTAGTCGACCGTCACCTCGAGGCGCTTGCTTCCGTTCGTCAGGACGATGACGACGCGGTACGCCGCGGAGCGGTCGCCGTAGTGGCGAAGCGAGAGTGGACCGGCCGAGTGGATGGTGGTCTTGGCGGTTGTCACGCTCTTGCCGAGGGTCTCTCCGAGACAGCGGGGCAGGAGCGGACGAACGGCACGGTCGTACGCGGTGATGGCCTGGGCGGTCGACACGAAGATGCCGACCCTCGAGGAGACATACGCTCCGTCCGCGGCCCGTTCGAAGTCGGGTGAGGTGAAGTCTCCGTTCACCGTCAGGTCCGACTGATCGGGCCTGTAGTACGGGCATCGCGGTCTGAACGAGTCAGGCTGGGACGGCGTGGCATTCCAATTCGTGCCCGGAAGATCGGTGACGCGGACGGCGATCGCCCGCGCCCGGGCCTGTACGGCCGGCTTGATCTCCTTCTTTGGATCGCCTTTCCCGGCGGGAGTCGCGAGAGCCGACCCGGCCGCGACGGCCGCCAGCACGACGACGGCGAGAAGCCTCACGAGCCGCCTGAGGAGACCGTCAGTTGGTTCTCCGCATGGCGGATGCGCTGCTCGACCTGCCAACGGTCCGCGTCCGATTCTCCGGCGTCGAGACGCTCGAGCTCGGCACGAGCCTCCTCGAGCTGACTCTGGGCACGGCCCGCGTCGATCTCGCGAGCGTCGACGGCGTCGTCGACGAGCGCGAGCGCGCGATCCTGCTCGACCTTGAAGAAGCCGGGGCCCGTCGCGAACTCGAGCACCTCGTTCTCGTGCACGTGCACACGAGTCGACCCAGCCTTGAGCATGGCAACAAGCGGAGCGTGACGTGCCAGGATGCCGATCTCGCCTGCCGCGCCCGGCACGATCAGCATCTCGCACTCACCCTCGTACGCCGCGCCCTCGGGCGTGACCAGGGAGACCTCGAAGCTCCTGCGCGCGTCGGCCACCGGACTCAGGCGGCAGCGGCGGCCGGCTGCGCGTTCTGCACGGCTTCCTCGATCGTGCCCGTCATGTAGAAGGCCTGCTCGGGGAGATCGTCGTGCTTGCCGTCGACGATCTCGCGGAAGCCGCGTACGGTGTCCTCGAGCTTCACGTAGACGCCGGGTCGAGCCGTGAACGCCTCTGCGACAAACATCGGCTGAGACAGGAAGCGCTCGATCTTCCGGGCGCGCTGCACCGTGAGCTTGTCCTCGTCCGAGAGCTCGTCCATGCCGAGGATTGCGATGATGTCCTGGAGGTCCTTGTACCGTTGCAGGATCTCCTGCACCGCCGTCGCCGTCTCGTAGTGCTCCGCCGAGACGATCCCCGGCTGGAGTGCGCGCGAGAATGAGCCGAGCGGGTCGACGGCTGGAAAGATCCCCTTCTCGACGATCGCCCGCGAGAGCACGGTCGTCGCGTCGAGGTGCGCGAACGTGTTCGCGGGAGCCGGATCGGTGAGGTCGTCGGCCGGCACGTACACGGCTTGAACCGACGTGATCGATCCGGTCCGGGTCGATGTGATTCGCTCCTGGAGCTGCCCCATCTCGGTCGCGAGCGTCGGCTGGTAGCCGACGGCGCTCGGCATCCGGCCGAGCAGCGCCGACACCTCGGAGCCCGCCTGGACGAAGCGGAAGATGTTGTCGATGAAGAGGAGGACGTCCTGGTGCGACTCGTCGCGGAAGTACTCGGCCATCGTCAGCCCGGCCAGGCCAACCCTGAGGCGTGCACCCGGCGGCTCGTTCATCTGCCCGTACACGAGCGCCGTCTTGGAGATCACGCCCGACTCGGTCATCTCGATCCAGAGGTCGTTGCCTTCGCGGGTCCGCTCGCCGACGCCGGCGAACACCGACAAGCCTCCGTGCTGCGTGGCGATGTTGTGGATCAACTCCTGGATCAGCACGGTCTTGCCGAGGCCGGCGCCTCCGAAGAGACCGGTCTTGCCGCCCTTGACGTACGGCGCGATCAGGTCGATCACCTTGATGCCCGTCTCGAAGATCTCGAGCTTCGGCGAGAGCTCCGCGAATGGGGGCGGCTCGCGGTGGATCGGCCATCTCGTTATACCCTCTTCGGCTGCCGCGCCGTGGTCGACCGGCTCCCCGATCACGTTCCAGAGGCGACCGAGCGTCGCTTCGCCGACCGGAACCGTGATCGGCTGGCCCGTGTCGACGACGTCGAGCCCGCGCGCGAGGCCGTCGGTCGAGTCCATGGCGACGGCCCGGACACGGTCGTCGCCGAGATGCTGCTGTACCTCGGCGACCAGCTCGGTCGCGGGGCTTCCGTCGCGCTCGGGGATGGAGATCCGTAGCGCGCCGTAGATCTCGGGCAGTCGATCCGGGAAGACCGCGTCGAGCACGACGCCCTTGATCTCGACGATCTTGCCGACGTTTTGCGCGTTCTGCTCAGTGCTGGACATGTGGCTCCTGGAGGGGTCGAGAAGAGGTGGGGCGCCGTCCGAAGAGGCGCGCTCTCAGCCGCCCGAGTCTACCGAAGGGCAGTCGAGCACGATCGCCCTTCGGTAGGGCACGGGCAAGCTCGGCACTTCTCAGCATCGCCTCCACCCGGGCG
The DNA here is from genome assembly GCA_963736045.1 of uncultured Actinomycetes bacterium. GTDB lineage: Bacteria > Actinomycetota > Thermoleophilia > Gaiellales > Gaiellaceae > PALSA-612. Next base: position 746,714 of record CAVTNK010000004.1, read on the forward strand.
GCGTGGTCGAGGCTTCAGCAGTGCGAGGAGACGAGATTCGGGTACATGCAGTTGAGGTTACAGACCGGGCTCCCGCCCAGGCGTTAGCCACCCGGCGGAGGCGGGCTCTGCCCGCCGGAGCCACCCGCGAGAAACGCGCCACTCGAGCGAGGGGGTCCACGGGGGAAACCAGGTTTCCCCCGTGCCTCTAGATGTACTGACCACAGACGTGTGAGACGCGGCTGATTGGGGGTCGGGCTCCGAGGGAGCCGTGTGGTCGTCGTCGGTTGTACCACCTGAGGTAGCCGGGGAGCGCTCGGGCGCGGTGGTTGCTGGTCGGGTAGGCGAAGCGGTAGGCCCATTCGCGGAGCAGGGTCTTGATCAGGGCTTCGGCTTTGCCGTTTGTCCAGGGCGAGTAGGGGCGGGTGTAGCGGCGGCCGATCTCGAGCTCGGCGCAGGTGTCGCGCCAGAGGTGCGAGTGGTAGGCCTTTGCGTTGTCGGTGAGCACGCGTTCGACCGTGATGCCGTGCTCGGCGTACCAGGCGACGGCGCGGCGGAGGAAGGCGGCGCAGTCGTGCCTTGCGCTCACTGCGGCAGGAGTCTCGGCGTACGCGAGCCGGGTGTGGTCGTCGATCGCGATGTGCAGGTACTGCCAGCCGGCGCGTGCGGGAGCGGTGGACGCCGTCCCGGCGGATCCGTTTGCCGACTCCCAGAAGCGGCCGAGCTTCTTCGTGTCGACGTGCAGCAGCTCGCCCGGCCGCTCACGCTCGTAGCGGACACGCCGGTCACGCGTGCGCGTGGCAGCCGCGAGCAGCCGGCGCGGCGCAGCACCTTCCCGACCGTCGAGGCGGGCCGCTCCACGATCGTCGCGATCACCGCCGGACCGCTCCGAGCTCGGCCCGGCAGGCGAGGATCTCCTGCTCGACCTCGGCGGGCAGCCGGCGCGGCTGCCGGATCGGCGTCGACGGACGATCGGCCAGCGCCGCCCAGCCGCCCTCCCGGTAGCGGCGCCACAACCGATAGCCGGTCGCGCGGCTCGCCCCGCAGGCGGCCGCGGCCGCCTGCGGACTCATCCCCCCGACGATCAACAACACCAGCCGACACCGCGACTCAAACGAGAAACGCATCCGCCGCGGCGGGCACACTCCCTCACGCATCTGGGCCTCCTTCGTCGAGCTGGGTCTTGGTCGACCACAAGGCTCGCCGGAGGCCCGGACGCAATCAGCCGTCTCGAAGGTGTGTGGTTAGTCCAGCTAGAGCTGCGGAAGGGCTTGCTTGCCGTGGGCGAGCTCGACCGACTGCTCGCGCTCGATTGCCGAGGCACGCGGCAACCCGCGGCTCTCACTGTCGAGAACGGACGCGGGGACGACGACCTGCCACGGAGGCGCCGCAGGACGCGAGTGGGAACCACCGATGCCGACCACGAGTGCCGCGGCAGCGGCGGCGACCGCCGTCGCGGCGGTGCCCACCTCGATTGCGCGCCGCGACCACGAGCGCCGCGGAATCGCGATTGCCCCGCCAAGAGGCTCGAGAGGCGCTGAACGAAGCCCTTCGGTCTGCCAGACGACGTCGTCGGCGAACAGGCGGCAGTCGTCGCAGCTCCTGAGATGGGAACGGAGCAGAACCGACTCGAGCTGCGAGATCTCGCTATCGAGCTGCAACGAGATCCACGCGCGTGAACGATCGCAGACAACTGGTCTCACACTACGTTTGACGCAGGGAGCCTCATCGAGTTAGCCGGAAAGAGGCTGTCGGACTGTAAAAAAACGCTAGAACAGGCTGTGAGCCGGGTCTGACGCCATCCCGAGCAACACGAGCACGAGTCCCAACGAGACCAGGAGCGCCGAGGAGTTGATCGCCTCGTGGCGCTCGTCGACGGTCGCCGTGCGCACGCTTTTCTGTACGAAAGGACCGAAGCTCCCCGAGTCTCCCCCACGCGTCCTGAGCGGGCCGCGGTTCCCGATGAAGAAGCCGCCGACGAGGAGTAGGGAGCCGACGATGTACAGCCCGACCGCGATTGACCGACCCACCGAGAACCCGAGCAGCGTGCCGAGCGCAAGCGAGACGACGACGGTCGTCGCCCCGACTCCACCGAGCATGACCGTGAAGCGGCGAAGAGCCGCGAGGATCATCGCCCTACACCGACGTCTGCGCGACCTTGGTGGTTCTGATCTCGTCCTCCGTCATCGGCCAGCGCTCGAGCGGGAAGTGGCACGCGGTCAAGTGGTCCGTCCCTCCTCCCCGGTAGACGAGCTCCGGTTCCTCGACGTCGCATCTACCCTCCACGGTTCGCGGACAGCGCGGATGGAAGCGGCAGGCGGCCGGGGGGTTGATCGGACTCGGCACGTCTCCTTCGAGCACGATTTGCTTTCGCTTGCGGCCGAGGTCGGGGTTGGCAATCGGGACGGCGGAGAGGAGCGCCGCCGAGTAGGGGTGCTTGGGCTCGTGGTAGAGCTGCTCCCTCGACCCGAGCTCCACGGCCTTGCCGAGATACATGACCATCACGCGATCCGAGATGTGACGGACGACGTTCAGATCGTGGGCGATGAAGATGTAGGTCAGGCCGAAGTCCCGCTGTAGGTCCTTGAGCAGGTTCAGGATCTGAGCCTGCACCGACACGTCGAGCGCCGAGACCGGCTCGTCGCACACGACCAGCTTGGGGTTGATGGCGAGCGCGCGGGCGATACCAATCCGCTGACGCTGGCCGCCCGAGAACTCGTGCGGGAACCGGTTGTAGTGCTCGGGGTTCAAGCCGACGATCTCGAGCAGCTCCTGGGCTCGACGCTTGATCTCCGCCGACGTGCCGATGCCGTGCACCTGGAGCGGCTCGGCGACGATGAAGCCCACTCGCTTGCGTGCGTTGAGCGAGGCGAACGGATCCTGGAAGACCATCATCATCTCGCGCCGAACCGGACGCATCTCCGAGCGAGAGAGCCTCGTGATATCCCTTCCCCGGAAGACGACGCGGCCGCTCGTCGGGTCGAGCAGCCTGGTCACGCAGCGGGCCATCGTCGACTTGCCGCAACCGGACTCTCCGACGACGCCGAGCGTCTCGCCCTCGCGGACGACGAAGCTGACGTCGTCGACTGCCTTCACGGCTGCGATCTGCTTCTGGAAGATGATCCCCCGCGTGACCGGGAAGTGCTTGACGAGGTTCTCGACGACGAGAAGCTCGTCGCCGAACTGCTTTTCCGGAATGGTCGTGGCGGGAGCGGCGGCGGCCATCACACGACCTCGGCGAGTCGCTCGGCGCGGAAGGTGGCCGCCTCGCGCCGACGAGCCTCTGCGTCGAGCCAGCAGCGTCCGAGGTGGGGAACCCCTTCGTGGGAGCCACCCGCCGGATCGAGGTTCGGCTCCTCGCGACGGCAGACGTCCATCACGTAGCTGCAGCGCGGGTTGAAGCGACACCCCACGGGCGGCCGGAGAAGCGACGGCGGCTGACCCGGGATCTGCGTGAGGCGATCGGTGTCCTCGTCGAGCTTCGGCATCGACCCGAGCAGGCCCCATGTGTAGGGGTGCTGCGGGTCGTGGAACAGGTCGTCGACGGACGCATGCTCCTGCACCTTCGCCGCGTACATGACGACGACGTCGTCGGCTGTCTCGGCGACGACGCCGAGATCGTGCGTGATCATGATGATCGCGCTGCCGAACCGCTCCTGGAGGTCGTTCATCAGCTTCAAGATCTGCGCCTGGGTCGTTACGTCGAGCGCCGTGGTCGGCTCGTCGGCGATCAGCAGGTCGGGGTTGTTGATCAGTGCCATCGCGATCATCACGCGCTGGCGCATGCCGCCGGAGAACTGGTGCGGGTAGTCGTCGACGCGCTGATCCGCCCGAGGGATGCCGACCGCCTTGATGCTCTCGATCGCGCGAGCCTTCGCCTGCTTGTTGCTGATGTCGTCGTTATGGAGGAGAACCGCCTCGACGAGCTGCTTCCCGATCGTGTACACGGGGTTCAGCGAGGTCATGGGATCCTGAAAGATCATCGCGATGTGGTTGCCACGGATCTCCCGGAGGCGACGCGGGCTCATGGTCAGGAGATCGTCTCCCTGAAAGAGAGCCTGGCCCGACACCGTTGCCGTCTTCTTCGCGTGCAGACCCATGATGCTCAGGCACGTGACGCTCTTGCCACAGCCCGACTCGCCGACGATGCCCAGCGTCTTCCCCTTCTCGACCGAGAAACTGACGCCGTCGACAGCCTTGACGACCCCGTCGTCCGTGTTGAAGTACGTCTTGAGGTCCTTCACCTCGAGCAGCGCCACGTAGCTCCTCCCTGTCGTTTACTCGAGCCTGATCCGCGGGTCGATCCACGCATAGACCAGGTCGATGATCAGGTTGATGACCACGATACACAGCGTCGCAAACACGACGATTCCCTGGGTCGTCGGGAGATCTGCGGTCGCGAGGCTGGTCACGGCAGTCTTGCCAAGGCCGGGCAGCCCGAAGACCGTTTCGGTGAAGACAGCACCGCCGAGTCCCAGGGCGATGTCCATGCCGAGCATGGTCACGATCGGAAGGAGCGCGTTCCGCAACACGTGCTTCGAGATCACAGACGACTCGCGCGCACCCTTCGCTCGGGCCGTCCGGACGAAGTCCTCGTTCATCGTCTCCATGACGGTTGCGCGCGTCATCCGCACGTAGGTGGCCGCGAACAGGAACGCGAACGTGCACCAGGGCAGGATCATGTGCGTGAACCAGGGAACCAGGCCGCTTGGTTGACCGATGAGGGACCCGTAGATATTGAACAGGTTCGCGTAGCCGGAATAGGGTAAGGCCGGAGAATCCAACTTGAACGCGCCGTATTGGAGGATCAGGCCGATCCAGAACGGCGGCGCCGAGATCCCGATCAGGACGAACACCATCCCCGCCCGGTCCAGGAGTGAGCGCGGCCGCAGGGCCGACATGATCCCGATCGGAAGCGAGATCAACATCCAGAGAATGGCGCCACCCAGGACGAGTGAGGCCGTCACGGGTGCTGCCTCCCTGATCACGTCGTTCACGGGCCGGCGGTTGGCGAACGAGATGCCGAGGGACGGCGTCTTGAAGATGTCCCATCCCTGGCTGAAGGTGATCGGAGAGAAATTGCTGACGAAGTACCAGTACTGGACCGGAATCGGCTTGTCGAGGTGGTAGTACCTGCGCGCCGATTGGATGCAGTCCTCGGTCGCGCGCTGGCCGCAGGCAAGCCGTGCCGGATCCTGCGGGATCGCGAAGAAGATCAGATACGTGACGATCGTCACGGCGACCATAAGCACGACCGCCCAGAGAGATCGTCTGATCAGGTACCTGAACACAGCGCGACGCGCCCGCTAGCTCTTCCGGTTCGTGATTGGGCTGAGTCGAATCGAGCGAGTGTAATCCATGTCCCGAGTGGAGAGGAGGCGCCGGCCTTGCCGACGCCTCCAATCCCGAGTCAACCGATTGCCGCCTCTACTTGATGCAGAGAGCAGCCATGTCGACGAGCGCCAAGCCGGGCGGATACGTCATGCACCCGATGCGCTTCGACACGAAGATGCGATCGTTGAAGTTGTAGCGGACAGCCCACGCCGGATCGTTCTTCGTGATGGCCTGATCCAGTGCTCCGTAGGCCTTGTAGCGAGCCGCACCGGTGAGGAGGGCCGCTGCGTGCATCGCCTTCACGTACTTCGGGTTGTTGTAGTACGCGACGTTGACGTTGTTGTCCTCCGACAGCGTGCTGCCGTCGAGAAGGATGTTGATGAAGTCGTACGGATCGGCGTAGTCCGCGATCCAGCCCTCGGTCGTGAGGTCGAACGGTGCACCTCGGAGCGACTCCTGCCGGATCTGGACGCCGCGGGTGAAGGTCTTCACCGAGACGTTGATGCCGATCTGCTTCAGGTCGTACTGGTAGACCGCAGCGCGATTCAGGTCGGTGGTGCGGTTGGTCGTGAAGAGCACCGCGTTACCGTCCCGAGTGTTGCCGTTCGCGAGCGTCTGCGCACGCTTGAAGTTGGGCAGGTTCGGGTAGTAGTGCTTGTCGATGTACCCGTTGATGCCCGGCGGCAGGATGAGGTCGTTTCGCTTGCCGGCGAAGGCACCCGCCTGGATCACGAGCGCATGCCGGTCGGTTGCGAAGTTGACGGCCTGCGCCAGCTTCGGGTTGTTCTTGAAGAGCGCCCGGTCACGGTTCATGGCCAGGTAGCTCGTCCCGAGCTGCGGGTAGACCCAGAACTGGCTCTTGTTGACGCCGAATTTCTGCGCCTCCTGAGCGTAGGCGGTCGCCGGGATGCCCGACTGCGCCCAGTCCGTCTTGCCGCTCTCGACGTTGAGCTGGATCGTCTCGAGCGTGTTGCCGATCTCGATGTCGATCGCGTCCCAGTTGTGCGGCCTCGAGCCCTTGTAGTACGGGTTGAGCTTGAGGATGACCTGGCGGTTCGGCGTCCTCGCGGAGATGTAGTACGGTCCGGCCGACGGGTACGTGTTGACCCCGGCCGGGTCGATCGGCACGCCCAGGTCGGTTGCCGAGAAGAACGGCATCGACAGGCGAGCGATCAGGTCGGGCGCCGGCTGGGTCAGCTTGATGACGAGTGTGGTCGGGTTCACGACCTTGATGCCCGAGACACTCGATGCCTTGCCCTCGTTGAAGGCCGAGGCACCGGCGATGATGTCGGTCATGAACGCGACCGCCGGCGAGCTCATCTTCGGGTCGAGCCCGCGCAGCATCGCGTACGCGTAGTTCTGCGCCGTGACCGCCTTGCCGTTCGAGAAGCGGAAGCCCGTCTTGATCTTGAAGGTGTAGGTCTTGCCGTCCTTCGAGATGATCGGGAACCCGGCCGCCCCTTCGGGCACGAGCTGCTTGCCGGCGTCACCGTTCTTGTCGGGGAAGCGGAACAACGTCACCTGGGTGACGAACTGCATCTCCCAGCCCGACGACAGGTAATCGAGCTGAGGATCCACGTAGTCGAAGTCGGAGTCGTCCTCGACCTTCAGCGTCCCACCCTTAGCGCCATGCTTTCCGACAGCGCCGGGCGCTTTCGAGGCCTTGCTCGACGCAGAAGCCGTAGCTGCTGCGAGGAGAAGCCCCGCGCCCACCATCGCCATGGCGATCGCGAGCAGAAGCTTCCTGGTCATGTATCTCCTTTCCCGTTGCGAGGCGGAGCGAGACACGCTCTGCACACGCTCCCTTATCACCATCCGCCTGTTGAGACGCGGGATTGCGTCGAATAGTTAGCCCGAGAGACGACGCGGCTGGGACGCGCTAGCTGCGAAGCGTCGAGCGAGGATCGAACGCGTCGCGCAAACCGTCGCCGAGCAGGTTGAACGCGAGGGTCGTCGCCACGAGCGCCAGGCCGGGCCACACCATCAGGAGCGGTTGCAGGCGGTAGTAGTCCGGAGCCGTCGCGAGCAGGTTGCCCCAGCTCGCCGTGGGCAGCTGGATGCCGAGCCCGAGGTACGAGAGGCCGGCCTCGGCGAGCACGTTCTGCGCGACGACGAGGGTCGAGAAGACGATGATCGGGGCGACCAGATGCGGGAGAACGTGCGACCGGATGATCCGCCAGTCGCTTGCTCCGGTCATCCGCGCCGCCTCCACGAACTCCTTTTCGCGCAGCGACAGCACCTGCGCGCGAATGATCCGCGCCGGGTAGAACCACGAGAAGATACCGAGCACGAGGATGAGCGTGACCACCCCCTTCCCGAGGAAGCCGAACGTGACGTTGTCGATCCTGGTACCGACCGTGCTCGCGAGCGCGATCACGAACAGGAGGTAGGGGAACGCCATGGTGATCTCGGTGAGGCGCGAGATGATCGTGTCGACCCAACCGCGGAGGTAGCCGGCCATCGCGCCGAGCAGAACGCCGATCATCATGCCGAGCACCGTGGCGCCTATGGCCACCTCGAGCGACACCTGCGCGCCGTAGAGGACGCGGAGGAACTCGTCTCGACCGGTCGAGCCGTCGGCCCCGAGCACATAGAGCGTCGTGCCGTATTCGCCGGGCGCTCCCGGATAGGGTGCCAACGAGATGTGCGACCAGGGCCCCGCCGGCTTCAGCGTGAGGGGATCGAGCGAGTTGAGGTTGATGTCGTTCGGGCCGTGACCGAGGATCGCGGCCGCGATCGGGGCACCGGCGAAGGCGACGATGATGAGGCAGATGACGAAGACACCGCTTAGGAGCGCAACCCGATCCTGTTTGAACCGCCGCCACACCTGCTCCCAGTAGCCACGGGCCTTGATCTTGCCTTCAGGCTCTCCCTCTCCCTCGTCCGGCTCCTCGAAAAGAAGGTTCCCGGGATCGAGTCCGGCGTGGATGATCTCGCGATGGTCTTCCTGGATCGCCATGGGGATCGCGCAAGCTTAGCGTCCGACAGGGCGGACGCCTAGTAGTTCGTGAGACGCCGAGCCGACCCGCTTGTTAGCGCCGGTCCTGGCCTTCGGAGAGCCGAGCCCTTCTCGGCCCGAAATCTCACTTCACAGTGACGTGTCTCGACGGCCGCTTACGCCGTCAAGGCGTCCGCGCCGGCGACTACCTCCAGGATCTCCTGGGTGATTTCCGCCTGGCGCGCTCTGTTCATGGCCAGCGTCAGTGAGTCGATCAGCTCGCCGGCGTTCTTCGAGGCGTTTCGCATCGCAGTCATGCGCGCTCCCTGCTCCGAGGCAGCCGACTCGAGGAGCGCGCGGTAGATCTCGGTCTCGAGGTAGAAGGGCAGCAGCCGGGCAAGGATCTCTTCCGGCTCCGGCTCGTAGATGAAGTCGCCGAGGACCGCCTGCTCATGCTCTTCTTCGCCCGCTTCGAGCATCTCCTCCGGAATCGGGAGCACGTCCTGCTCGACCACGGTCTGGACGAGCGCCGAGACGAAGTGGTTGTAGACGACGACCGCGCGGTCGATCTCACCCGACACGTACAGGTCGGCGAGGCGGTGGGCGATCGCCTGTGCGTCGGAATAGACAGGGCGATCGGAGAACCCGGTCCAGCCCTGGACGACCTCGTAGCCGCGAAAGCGGAGCGTCGAGGCCCCCTTGCGGCCAGCGACGAGCCAGCGGACGTCGAGCCCATCGGCCGTAAGGCTCCGGCCGAGCGCGAACGCGTGGCGCAGGACCTGCGCGTTGAACGGCCCGGCCAGACCGCGGTCGCCCGTCAGCGGCAGGATCGCAACGGTCTTCGCGTCTCGACGCTGCAACAGCGGAAGGCCGTGCACGGACGAGGCCGCCTTTGCCGTTCCGACCATCAACTCCATCATCCGGTCCGCGTACGGCCGCATCGCCTCGATCCGCGCCTGGGCACGGCGGAGGCGTGCGCTGGCGACGAGCTCCATCGCCTTCGTGATCTTGCGCGTGTTCCGGACGGAGCGGATCCGCCGGCGGAGGTCCTGGACCGAGGCCATGAACTACGAGGACGCGCCCTCGACGTAGAAGCTGTCGGCGAACTTGCTTGAGCTCACCCGTCAGCTTCTCGGTCAGCTCGTCCGAGAGCTCCCTCGTGTCGCGGATCTCCGCGAGGATCGATCCCTCGGAGCGCAGCTGCTCGCGAAGCTCCTCGTGGAAGCGCGGGACGTCGGAGACCGGCACGCCGTCGAGGTAGCCGTTGACGCCCGCGAAGATGGCAACCACCTGCTCCTCGAGCGACCACGGTGCGTACTGCGGCTGATTGAGCGTCGCCACCATCCGCTCGCCACGGGCGAGCGACTGCTGCGTCGCCTGGTCGAGCTCGGAGCCGAACTGGGCGAACGCCTCCAGCTCGCGGTACTGGGCGAGGTCGAGGCGGAGGCGGCCGGCGACCTGGCGCATCGCCCTCACCTGGGCGTTGCCGCCCACGCGCGAGACGGAGATGCCGACGTTGATCGCCGGCCGGACGCCCGAGAAGAAGAGGTCGGACTCGAGGAAGATCTGCCCGTCCGTGATCGAGATCACGTTCGTCGGGATGTACGCCGACGACGTCTCCCGCCTGCGTCTCGATCACCGGCAGCGCCGTCAGCGAGCCGCCGCCGAGGTCGTCGGAGAGCTTGCAGGCGCGCTCGAGCAGGCGCGAGTGCAGATAGAAGACGTCGCCCGGGTACGCCTCGCGGCCCGGCGGACGGCGCAGGAGCAGCGACATCTGCCGGTAGGCGTCGGCGTGCTTCGAGAGGTCGTCGTACATGCAGAGCGCGTGCTTGCCGTTGAACATGAAGTACTCGCCCATCGCGCAGCCGGCATACGGCGCCATCCACTTGATCGGGGCCGCCTCGTTGCGCCGGCGCGGTGACGATGATCGTGTACTCCATCGCTCCCGCGTCCTTCAGGCGCTCGTAGACCTGGGCGACGGTCGAGGACTTCTGGCCGATGGCGACGTAGATGCAGATCACGTCCTGGCCGCGCTGGTTCAGGATCGTGTCGACGCAGATCGCCGTCTTTCCGGTCGAGCGGTCGCCGATGATCAGCTCGCGCTGGCCGCGGCCGATCGGGATCATCGAGTCGATCGCCTTGAGTGCCCGTCTGCAGCGGCTCCTTCACGGGCTGGCGGTCGACGACGCCGGGCGCCTTGAACTCGAGCGGCCGCGTCTCGGAGGTCTCGAGCGGCGGCCCGCCGTCGACGGGCTGACCGAGCGGGTCGACGATGCGGCCGATCAGCTCCTCGCCCGACGGGCACGCTCGCCACGCGTCCCGTCCGGCGCACGGGCTGGCCCTCCTTGACGAGCGGCCACTCGCCGAAGAGCGCCGTGCCGACGTTGTCCTCCTCGAGGTTGAAGGCGAGACCCGTGACGCCGTGCTCGAGCTCGAGCATCTCCATCGCCACCGCGTTCTCGAGCCCGTAGACGCGGGCGATGCCGTCGCCGATCTGGAGGACGGTGCCGACCTCGGCCAGCTCGGTCTCGGACGCAGTAGTCCTCGATCCGCTGCTTGAGGATCGAGGTGATCTCTTCTGGGCGTAGCTTCACGTATCGGCTCCTTGGTCAGTGCAGTTCGTGGCGTAGTCGGTTCAGTCGACCGCGGACGCAGGCGTCGACCCGGAACGAGCCGGCCTGGAGGACGATGCCGCCGATCAGGCGCGGAGTCGACCTTGCGCGTCGCCTCCACACGGCGGCCCGAGACCTCCGCGATCTGGTCGACGATCGTGCGTGCGTCATCGTCGGAGAGCTCGAAAGCCGTCGTCAGCTCGACGGACAACTGACCCTGGTCGCGCGCGACGAGCCGCTCGAACTCGCGCGCGATCTCCTCGACCTCGCCGATCCGGTTCTTCTCGGCGAGCAGCTGCAGGAAGTTGCCGACGAGCTCGTCCCCACCCTCGCTGAGTCGCTTCGAGTGCCGACGCCTTGGCGCGCTGGTCGACCTGCGGGTTCCGGAGGACGGCGCGAAGCTCGGGGACGTCGCGAACCTGGCCGCGACGAAGTCGTCCGAGCTCCTTGCCGACGACCTCGACCCGAGCCCGCCGCCGTGGCGGCGTCGTAGAGCGCGCGCGCATAGACCCGATGGACGACGGCCATGGCGGGCTAGGCCCGTTCCCGCTCCAGCACGGAGAAGTCGAGATCGCCGATCGCCTGCTCGATCAGCCGGCGGTGATCGCCTCGTCGAGCACCTTGCCAGTTACCTTGGCCGTCGCCTCGAGCGTGAGGTCGGCGACTTCCGAGCGGATCTGCTCGAGCGCGCGGCGGGTCTCGGCCTCGATCTCGCGCCTCGTCTCGTCGACGCGTCGGGTACGCTCTCCGTCGAGCTCCTCCTTGAGCCGCTCACGTTGCGAGTCGGCGACCTTCCGCGCTTCGGAGAGGATCGCCTCGGCGTCGCCACGAGCCTTCGCGACGAGCGCGTGGTGTTCAGTCGAGCAGCTTCTGCGCCTCGGAGCGAGCCCGATCCGCCTCATCGAGCGACTGCGCGGATCGGGTGCGCCGCTCGTCGATCATCTTCTGGATCGGTCCGAAGGCGAACCTGCGCAGCACGAAGAACGTGATGGCAAAGCACACCAGGGTCCAGATCATCAGACCCGGGGTGACCTTGATCAGCGATGAGGTGCCGAGCAGCATCACTTGACGAGCACGAACGCGAGCAGACCGCCGAGCAGGCCGTAGAACACGACCGCCTCGGTCAGCGCGAAGCCGAGCCACATGATTCCCTGCAGCTCGCCGCGCAGCTCGGGCTGCCGGGCGACCGACTGGATCATCGACGCGAAGATCAGGCCGATGCCGACGCCGGCGCCGACCGCCCCGAGGCCGACGCCGAGGCCGAAGGCGATCGCCTGGCCCTGCTTGACTTGCGGCGCGGTCGCCGCGAGAAGCGTGAGGATGCTTCCCACCAGTTCCCCCTCCTTAGTGACCCGGCTCGATTGCCGAGCCGATGTAGATGGCTGACAGTGCGGCGAAGATGAACGCCTGGATCGTGACGACGATCACCACCTCGAAGAGGTAGAAGAGCGTCGCGACGGCGACCGAGATCGGCGCCAGGTACACGTTGCCGAGCACGAACATGAGGCCGATCATGACGAGAATCAGCATGTGGCCGGCGAGCATGTTCGCGAAGAGCCTGACCGAGAGCGAGATGACCCGCATGAAGATCGAGATGAGCTCGATCACTGCGATGAACGGCACCATCGCTTTCGGCACCTCGGGGATGAGGCTCTTGAAATAGGCAGGCGCCCCGTTGTAGCGGATGCCTTCGAAATGCGAGAACACGAACGTCATCAGTGAAAGCATCGAGCGTTACCGAGAGCTGAGCCGTCGCCGCGTAGACGGCGAACGTCGGCAGCCGCACCCCGGCGATGTGGAAGTGCTCGTTCGAGATCGGCAGAGGCAGGAAGCCGAGCATGTTCAGCACCCAGATGAAGATCAGCAGGCTGGCGACGTATGGAAACCAGAGCCCGATCGCCTTGGTCGGCAGCCCCTGCTCGGCGATGTTCACCTGCGCCACCTCGTAGATCGTCTCGCCGACCGTTTGGCGCGTGCCCGGCTTGACACCCAGGCGAACACGCATCAGCACGATCCCGAGCAGGATCGTGAGCACCGTTCCGAGCCACAGGTAAGCGACGGCCTTGTTGATCGACAGGTCGATCGGCCCGAGCTTGATCGAGACCCACGTCGGCAGCTTGAACTCGTCCTCGACCTTGAAATCCTCGGTCGAGGCGAGCGCGCCGGCCGGCAGCGCGAGCGCGAGCAGGCAACCGGCCCCAAGAACGGAGAACCGCTTCACTCGGACTCGCCTCCAAAGTAGGTGATGAGCGACACACCGAGCTCCATCGTGTACGCCAGCGCGTAGAGAAGCGCGGCAGTCAGTCCGAGCTCCGGTTGGGAAACGGCGACGGCGATCAGCACGACCATGACCGCGATCGCGCGCAGCATCATTCCGAAGGCGACGACGCCGGACGCGGCGAGCTCGCCCATGCCGATCCGCATCCTGGCGAGCAGGATGCCGAGGCCCTCGCTCGCGACCCAGAGCACCGTGGCGAGAAGCCACGCCTTCAGGCTCCAACCGGCGACGAGGAAGACCGGCAGCGCGACGACCAGCAGTGCGGCCCCCGCGACGATGGGCGCCATCCGGCCGGGAACGGCCCGTGGCTTCATCAGAACTCCGGCGGCCCTCACAGGAATGCACCCCGGTAACGGCGGTAGACGGCGTAGACGCCGACCGGAACGCCGACGGCGGCTCCCCCGAGAACCCCGTAGCCGACGGATCCTGCCGCCCACCCGACGAGCGCGCCTGCACCGACACTGGCGCCGACCCCCGAGATGAGCACCGCCCCCGCGCCGGCAGGCTGAAAGTTCGGGCGCTCTCCCTCCATCCAGCGCGAGCATACCAGAGTGATCAGCCCACCTTGTAACAGGCGAAAGCCCGCCTGTACTTGGGTTTTCCAGGAACTTTGTTGCGCTGATAGATTCGTCGGATGGGCAGTGCAGCCTTCACGCTGCGAGCACCGTCCGAGGGCGATCTCGAGGCGATCGCCGAGTTGCTCTCCGCCTGCGACGAGCACGACCTCGGCGAGTCCGAGCCGCCCGAGAGCGTGCTGATCGACCTGCGCCTCGAATGGGGCCAGGATGGGTTCGACCCGGAGCGTGATGCCTGGCTCGCGGTCGGGCAGGACGGTGCCGCTCTCGGCTACGCGCACCTGCGGACGGTCTCGGACGACGAGGTGTTCGTCGCCGCAACGCACGGCGTCGCGCCGGAGCATCGCCGGCAGGGCATCGGAAGCGCGCTCGTCGCCCGCGCCGAGGAGCGAGGGCGTGAGCTGGTCGCGTCGGGGAAGATCAAGGCGGTGGTCAGCGGTGACGTCCCCGGTGCACACGCGCTCCTTGCCGGACGTGGGTACGAGATCACCGAGCAGTCGTGGCGGATGGAGATCGATCTCGAGGCGAGAGCCCTCGGAGCCCACGTGGCCTCCCGGAGTGACAGTCAGAGGCTACGAACGGGGTTCGGACGACCGGCCGCTCTACGATCTCGTCCGCGAAGCCTTCGTCGACAACGAGGGCTACCGATGGGCCGCGACGTACGAGACGTGGACGTCGTACATGCTCCCGGACGATCCGCGGTCGAATCACTTCCTCGTCGAGGCCGACGGAGAGCTGGTCGCAGCCGCGCTCTGCCCCTGGTATCCCGAATCTGGCTGGATCCGCCAGTTCGCCGTGCGGCGCGACCACCGCCGCCGTGGGCTCGGCCGCTCGCTCCTCCAGCATGCGTTTCGTGATCTCTACCGGCGCGGCCAGCGCCGCGTCGGGCTCGGTGTCGACTCGTGGAATACGACGGGCGCCCGGGCTTTCTACGAGTCGTGCGGCATGCGCGAGACGTTGCGGCACGACAAGTACTCGAAGGCTCTCGAGTAGCGGTCAGGCCGAGCGGCGCTCGCCGGAATCGGAGTGGCTCCTGCGCTCCTCCCCTTCTCGGCGGCGGATGCGCGGATTGGCGAGCTTGATGATCTCGAGCAGGTAGACGACGTAGATCGAGGCCGCGATCGCGATCACCCCGAGGGCGGCCTCCGCGATCGTCGGCCAGGCATGCCAGTGCCCGTGCTCACGGAATCCGATGAACCTCGTCCCGAGTGCGGCTGCGGCCAGCGTCGCGCACCAGAGCCAGATCGTCAACGTCGCGCGCCGTTGGGAGAAGCCGATGTCGAGGAAGCGGTAGTGCAGGTGCGCACGGTCGGCGGCGTAGACCGGCTGTCGGTACTTGAGGCGCTTTGCGATCACGAAGCCGGTGTCGAGGATCGGGACGGCGAGCACGAGCAGCGGGAAGAAGAGAGCAACGGTCGCAGCCGTCTTCAGCAGGCCTTGGACCGCCACGGTCGCGAGCACGAAGCCGAGCAGCATCGCCCCTGAGTCGCCCATGAAGATCCGCGCGGGGTAGAAGTTGTGGCGCAGGAAGCCGAGGCAGGCGCCGAGGACGATTGCCGAGATGATGGCGGCGTTCGGCTTGCCGAGTGAGAGCGCGATCACGCTGAAAGTGCCACCGGCGATCGCGCAGACTCCGGCGGCGAGCCCGTCGAGTCCGTCGAGGAAGTTGACCATGTTCATGATCGCGACGATCCAGACGACGGTCAGCGGCTTCCCAACCCATCCCGACAGCTCGTGTACGCCCACGAAAGGGAGGGTGAAGTGATCGATCCAGACTCCAAACGAGACCGGGATGACCGCAGCGCCGACCTGGCCCGCCAGCTTCTCCCACGGCCTGAGGCCCCGGAAGTCGTCGATCGCGCCGACAGTGGTCGCCACCGCGGCGCCAAGCAGGATGCCCCTCGTCTCGGCGGTGAGGTCGAGAAAGGCCAGGGCAGGCACGATCACGCCGAGGAAGAGTGCGAGCCCTCCGAGGCGCGGGATCGGACGAGTGTGGAGCCGTCTGCCGCCGGGTTGATCGACGACGCCGAGCAACCGGGCCATTCCCCCGACGGCGGGCGTGAGCAGGACGACCACCGCACATGCCACACCAAGACCCCAGACGACCTCGAGGTGGTCACCGAGCTCGTGCCAGAAGGACGTGTACCCGAGCGCGGCGACGTTCATTGCGTCGCGAAGAGCCTGTCGCCTGCGTCTCCGAGTCCCGGCACGATGAAGCCGTGCTCGTTGAGCCCGCGGTCGATCGCGGAGACCACGATTCGCACCTCGGGGTGATCGCGAAGCACGCGCTCGATGCCCTCCGGCGCGGCGATGATCGAGATGACGACGATCGAGGACGCACCGGCCGTCCTTGACTCGTCTCGATCGCAGCCGCGGTCGAGTTGCCGGTCGCGAGCATCGGGTCGAGGACGATCACGTCCCGCTCGGCGATGTCGTTCGGCAGCTTCACGAAGTACTCCACCGGCTGAAGGGTTTGCTCGTCACGGTAGAGGCCGATGAAGCCGACGCGCGCTCCGGAGATCAGCGAGAGCACTCCGTCGAGCATGCCGACCCCGGCCCGCAGCACCGGGCAGACGGCCACCTTCTTGCCGGAGATGCGCTCGACGGTCGTCCGCTCGAGCGGCGTCTCGACCTCGACCTGCTCGGTCGCGAAGTCCTTCGTGGCCTCGTACGTGAGCAGGAGCGTCAACTCGTCGACGAGGCGACGAAAGTCGGCCGTGCTCGTATGCATGTCGCGCAGCAGGCCGAGCTTGTGGCGCGCCAGCGGGTGCGTGACCTCTGTAACAGTCACACCGAGTAGGACGTCCACCCGCGAAAGCCCGGGTAGAGCGGCCGCCGCTCGCAGAGTGCCTCGCTCCGCGCGGCGAGTGACGGCAGATCGGGGTCTGGCCCGAGCGCCGAGGCCATGATCCCGCCGACCTCCTCGAAGTCCATCTCGTCGAAGCCGCGCATCGTCGGTGCCGGCGTTCCGATCCGGATTCCCGATGCAACGGTCGGCGGCCGCTCGTCGAACGGAACCGTGTTCCGGTTGACGGTGATCCGCACCTCGTCGAGCCGCTCCTCCGCGTCCTTGCCGGTCCAGTCCGTGCGACGCAGGTCGAGCTGGAGCAGGTGCGTGTCGGTGCCCCCGGTGAGGACGTCGAGACCGTTCGACTGGAGCGTCGCGGCGAGGCGGTCCGCATTCGCGCGGATCTGCGCTCTGGTACTCGCGGAACGACTCGGAAGCGGCGATGCGGAAGCACGTCGCCTTGGCGGCGATCACGTGCTCGAGAGGTCCGCCCTGCATTCCGGGGAAGACCGCTCGGTCGATGGCGGCCGCATGCTCGTCCCTGCAGAGGACGAAGCCGGAGCGCGGGCCGGCGAGCGTCTTGTGCGTCGTCGATGTGACGAAGTCGCAGTGCGGCGACGGGGTTCGGGTGCAGCCCGGCCGCGACGAGACCTGCGAAGTGCGCCATGTCGCAAAGCAGGAGCGCGCCGACCTCGTCGGCGATCGCGCGGAAGCGGTCGGCCTCGACCGTCCGCGGGTAGGCCGAGCCGCCGCAGACGATCAGCTTCGGGCGATGCTCTTTCGCGAGTGCGAGCACCTCGTCGTAGTCGACGACGTTCGTCTCGCGGCTGACGCCGTAGTGGACGATCGTGTAGAGCCGGCCGGAGAAGTTGACCTTGAGACCGTGCGTGAGGTGCCCGCCGTGTCGAGAGCTGGAGCGACAGGATCGTGTCGCCGGGATCGAGGCACGCGAAGTAGACGGCCATGTTCGTCTGCGCGCCCGCGTGCGGCTGGACGTTGGCGTGCTCGGCGCCGAAGAGCGCCTTCGCGCGGTCGATAGCCAGCTGCTCGATCTCGTCGACGACCTCGCAGCCGCCGTAGTAGCGCCGGCCCGGGTAGCCCTCCGCGTACTTGTTCGTCGGCACGCTGCCGACCGCCTCGAGGATCGGCCGGCCAGGTGAAGTTCTCGGAGGCGATCAGCTCGATCTGACTCCGCTGCCGCTCGAGCTCGCGACCGAGCAACTCGGCGATCTCAGGATCGACGTCGGTGAGCGACGCAGCGCGCAGCTGATCGATCGAATCCTGCGCAACCGCCATCGAGAGGATCGTACTCGCGACCCCGGATCAGCGAAGCGCCGCAAGCGCACGTTCGATCGCTGGCGCTGACGGGGCGGCGCCTTCGCGGAGCACGACCGGCCCGCGGCCGCTGAAGTCGATCACCGTCGACGGCGATCCCGGGAAGCTCGCCGCCGTCGACGACCACGACCGCGCGGCCTTTAGCGGATCTCGTCCGGCACGTCGTCGAGGGTGGCCGGGTCGGGGCCGCCGTGCAGGTTCGCGCTCGTCGCAGCGACGGCACCGACCTGCGCCACGATCTCGGCGGCGTCACCGGCGAGGCTCGGGACGCGGACACCGATCGTCTCGGCGATCGCCCGTCAGCCACCGGAAGCGCCGCGCAGGATTCCGGAGGACCAGCGTGTACGGGCCCGGAAGCAGCGCCCGCGCGAGATCTCGTCAGCCGTCCCGGCAGCTCGGGCACGCATTCGAGCAGCATGTCGACGTCGGTCACGACCAGGGCGACGGGCGACCCGTCGGGCTTCCCTTCAGTCGGACAATCGCCCGAACGGCTCCTCCCGATAGGCGGTGACGGCGAGCCCGTACACCGTGTCGGTCGGGAGCACGACCGGCCGCCCGGCCCTGACCGCAGCCACCGCGTCCTCTACGACACCCATCGCCCCTCCACGACTCGCAGCCGTCCGGTCAGGTCCGGCCGGCACTCCACGTCTCTGTAGCCCCGCGACTCCAGGAGCGCCGCGACCGACTCGGCCTTGCCGTCTCCGACCTCGAGCACGAGCCAGCCTCCGGATCCGAGCACGGCGGCCGAGCTCTGCACGACCGACTCGGTCACCCCGCTGCCGACGAGCGCCTCTCGCGGCTCCCAGTCACGAACCTCGGGCTCGAGCGAGTCGATCTCCTCCGGCTCGACGTAGGGAGGGTTGGAGACGACGAGGTCGTAGGGACCGCCGGGGAGGCCGGCTCGGAGGTCGTGGTTGAGGAGCGAGACGCGATCGCCAAGCTCGGCGCGCTCGCAGTTTTCCGCCGCGACGGCCAGCGCCCCTTCGGACGCGTCGATGCCCGTCACGGTCGCGCCTTGGTGCTCCTGTGCGATGGCGAGCGCGATCGCACCGGACCCACCCCGACATCGAGCACGGCGGGCTCATCAGCGCCGGCAAGGAGCGCGAGGCAGCGCTCGACGACGACCTCCGTCTCGGGACGCGGGATCAGCACCCGGCCGTCGACGGCCAGCGTCAGCCGCCGGAAGCCCCACTCGCCGAGCACGTAGGCGAGCGGCTCGCGCGACCCCCGGCGCCGGATGAGCTCCCGGCACGCGGCCAGCTCTGCCTCGGTTAGCGGCCGGTCGTGCTCGAGGTAGACGCTGAGCCGCTCGAGGCCGAGCGCGTGAGCGACCAGATGCTCGGCATCGACACGCGGACTCGGCACACCCTTTCCGGTCAGGTACCCGGTCGAGGCCTTCAGGACGTCGCCCAGCGTCACTGGGGCGCCGCTGGCAAAGGAGGCACGGGAGCGGAGCGCAGGACAGTGCAAACGAGCACGGACAAGCGCCGCTTCCGCCGCATCCTGCCGCCAGCGGGGTCAGGCACCCGCGGAGGCCGGTTCCGCCGGCCGTGAGCGGGGGCCGGCCAGTGGCGCTGGACGGTCAAGCGACGGATTCGAGAGCCCGACGCTGATCCTCGGAGGTCAGGGCCTCCGTGAACTCGCCGAGATCGCCCTCGAGAACCGAGTCGAGCCGGTGCGTGGTCAGCTTGATGCGGTGGTCGGTGACGCGGTTCTCGGCGAAGTTGTAGGTGCGGATCTTCTCCGCTCGCTCGCCGCTTCCGACCTGGGCGCGCCGTGCGGCGGTCATCCTGGCCTGCTGCCGCTCGCGCTCCAGCTCGTAGAGCCGAGCACGGAGGACGCGCATCGCCTTGTCTCGGTTCTGTAGCTGCGATCGCTCGTCCTGCATCGACACGACGATGCCGGTCGGCGTGTGGGTGATGCGCACGGCGGAATCGGTCGTGTTCACGCCCTGGCCTCCCGGCCCGGACGAGCGGTAGACGTCGATCTTCAGGTCGGCCGGATCGATCTCGACCTCGACGTCCTCCGCCTCGGGCATGATCGCCGCGGTCGCGGTCGAGGTGTGGGTGCGGCCCTGGGACTCGGTGACGGGCACTCGCTGGACGCGGTGGGTGCCTCCCTCCCACTTGAACACCGAATAGGCACCGTCGCCCTTGATCGCGAACACGACCTCCTTGACGCCACCACCGTCGCTGGGACTTGCCGAGATCGGCTCCCACTTGTAGCCGAGCCGTTCCGCATAGCGGGTGAGCATGCGGAACACGTCGTTGGCCCACAGCGCAGCCTCGTCCCCACCGACGCCCTGCCGGATCTCGACGATCACGTCCTTGCGGTCGGCCGGATCGGCCTCGACGAGCGCGAGCTTGAGCTCCTCCTCGAGCTCCGCGAGCCGCGCTTCGAGCTCCGGCACGAGCTCGCGGAGGTCGCTGTCGGAACGGGCCGCGTCGAGGTCGTCACGAACCTGGCGCCATTCGTCGGCAAGCTGGGCCGGCCCTTCGAGCTCCTTCAGTCGCCTGCCGACCTCCGCTGCCTCCTTGTGGTCGTTGAAGACGACAGGGTCGGAGAGCCGCTCCTGCGTCTCGCGGAAGGAGCGCTCGAGCTCGTCGACCAGTGCCTCGAAGTCAGCCATCGGCCTAGGATAGCCCCGTACCAGGAACCTCCCTTCGTGCGCCGGTGTAGCAGGGAGCGTGGCGATGCGAATCCAACTGGCAGCGTTCGTCGGAGTGCTAGGTGGAGCGCTCTCCACCACGGCCGGAGGGGCGCCGCCCGGGACCGGCTCGATTCGCCCCGCCGCGCACATGAGCACGCCTCGCGCGGCCCAGACGGAGACGGCGCTCTCGGATGGAACCGTCCTGGTCGCCGGTGGATGCACGAACCCCGGGTGCGAGCTCGGCAGCCCCCGAAGCGACACGGCGGAGATCTACGACCCGGAGACGAGCCAGTTCACGCTCGTCGGCCCGATGGCAGGCTCGCGCGACGATCACACCGCCACGCTGCTCCTCGACGGACGCGTGCTCGTCGCCGGGGGCTGGGGCGTGAGCTCCGCCGGTCCGCTCGACACGACGGAGCTCTACGACCCGCAGACGCGCACGTTCTCGCCTGGACCGCGCCTCGGCGAGGCCCGCGGCGCGATTACTGCGATCCGCCTGCGAGACGGTCGCATACTTCTCGCCGGCGGCTTCACCGGCAACAAGCCGACGACGTCGCGAGCCGAGCTGTTCGACCCCGAGACGAACGCGGTCTCCCCCACGGGCAGCATGACCGCGCCGCGAGGGGGTCACTCGGCGGCGCTCTTACGGGACGGTCGCGTCCTCGTCGCCGGCGGCATGAGCAACGGCCGCGTCGTCGCGAGCGCCGAGATCTACGACCCCGCTACCGGGATCTTCTCGCGGACAGGCCGCATGCGCGTCGCTCGGTACAAGACGGCCGGAGTGACGCTCGCCGGCGGCAAGCCGCTGATCGTCGGCGGCGCCGCTGACGTCGACGGCACCCGCGTCTTTGCATCGACGGAGCTCTTCGAACCGCGAACCGGGCGCTTCGCTGCCGGGCCGAAGATGAACCTCGGGCGCTACAAGCTGACGCAGTCGGTCGTCCGCTTCGCCGACGGGCGCATCCTCGTGGCCGGGGGAGCGATCCAGTCGGAGCTCTACGATCCGCGCACTCGCCGGTTTCGCCTCGTGCCGGGAGCCCTCGACCACACCCGCCTATTCCTTACCGCGGCGGCCCTCCCGGGTGGCCGAGCGCTCCTCGTCGGCGGCTACGACAAGGGCATTCGACCGACCGACCAGGCCTGGATCTACCGCCCGTAGCCGGCGGGGAGCGGCAGTGCTTCGATCTTGATAGTAATGCTGCTTCATTTCCTGAAGCAGAGGAGGAGCCATGCCGATCCGCGACGAGATCCGCTCAGCGAACGAGCAATACGCCTCCACGTTCGAGAAGGGCCACCTCCCGATGCCCCCGGGTCGCCGCTTCGCGGTCGTGACCTGCATGGATGCGCGGCTCGACCCGGCGAAGTTCCTCGGACTCGAGGAGGGAGATGCACATGTGATCCGCAACGCCGGCGGAGTCGTCACCGACGACGCGCTCCGCTCGCTCGTCATCTCCCACTGGCTCCTCGGTACCCAGGAAGCAGTCGTGGTCGCCCACGAGGACTGCGGCATGCTCACCTTCAAGAACGAGGATCTCCAGCAGAAGCTTGCCGACGAGATCGGCGAGGACGCAAGCCACGTCGACTTCCACCCGTTCGGCGATCTCGACGAGAGCGTGCGGGCGAGTGTGAAGCGCATCCGCGAGCATTCGCTGCTTCCCGATTCGTTCGACGCGGCGGGATTCGTCTACGACGTGCAGACGGGCGCGCTGCGCGAGGTCGCCTAGAGCAAGCGCGCTGCGACGAGGCTGCCGGCATGCGGTTGTGGCCGGCATACGACAGGAATAGGCTCCACTCGAGATGGCCTGCCCGAACTGCGGCACCGAGAACGAGCCCGGTCGGAAGTTCTGCGGTGAATGTGGAAGCCCCCTGGCGCTCGCGTGCCCGGAGTGTGGAAACCCGAACTCGCCCGGGGTCAAGTTCTGCGGCGAATGCGGTACGCAACTTTCCTCTCCTACCGCAGCGGGTGCGGCAATGCCCCCGCTGGCTCGCGAGGCCCCTGCCGCCGAGCGCCGCCTCGTTTCGGTTCTGTTCGCCGATCTGGTGGGGTTCACGACGCTGTCCGAGTCTCGCGACGCGGAGGACACGCGGGAGCTCCTATCCGGTTACTTCGAGACGGCCAGGACGGTGATCGAGCGGTACGGCGGCACGGTCGAGAAGTTCATCGGCGACGCGGTGATGGCCGTCTGGGGCGCTCCGGTCGCAAACGAGGACGACGCCGAGCGGGCGGTGCGTACCGCGCTCGACCTGGTCGCGGGAGTGCCCGAGCTCGGCCCCGGGCTCCAGGCACGTGCCGGCGTACTCACGGGTGAGGCCGCCGTCACGCTCGGCGCCCAGGGGGAGGGCATGGTCGCGGGCGACATGGTCAACACGGCGTCTCGAATTCAGTCCACGGCCGAGCCGGGCACGGTGCTGGTCGGCGAGTCGACGAAACGCGCCTCGGAGGCGGCGATCGCCTACGAGGACGCGGGCAGCCACGAGCTGAAGGGCAAGGCCGAGCCGGTGGCGCTCTATCGAGCGTTGCGCGTGGTGGCCGGAACAAAGGGAGCGTTGCGCTCGTCGGGCCTCGAGGCGCCGTTCGTCGGCCGTGACCGGGAGCTGCGCCTCGTCAAGGAACTCTTCCACGGCTCGGCCGACGAACGGAAGGCCCAGGTCGTCTCGGTCACGGGTCTCGCAGGGATCGGCAAGTCGCGCCTGTCGTGGGAGTTCGAGAAGTACATCGACGGCCTCGCAGACGACGTCTTCTGGCATCGCGGCCGCTGCCTCTCCTACGGCGAGGGAGTCGCCTACTGGGCGCTGGCGGAGATGGTGAGGATGCGCTGCGACATCGTCGAGGACGAGGAGCCGTCACTCCGCGCGCGCGAAGCTGCACGCGACGGTCGAGGAGCACATCCCCGACCCGGAGGAGCGCCGCTGGGTCGAGCCGCGCCTCGCCCACCTGCTCGGCCTCGAAGAGGGGGCGTCCGGCGACCAGGAGAATCTCTTCTCGGCCTGGCGGATCCTGTTCGAGCGGCTCGCCGAGCACTGGCCGACGATCCTCGTCTTCGAGGACATGCAGTGGGCCGACGAGAGCCTGCTCGACTTCCTCGAGTACCTGCTCGAATGGTCGCAGGAGCCATCCGATCTACGTGCTCGTCCTCGCCCGGCCGGAGCTGGCCGACAAGCGCCCCACGTGGGGCGCCGGCAAGCGCAACTTCACCTCGCTCAGTACCTCGAGCCGCTGTCGGAGCAAGCCATGGGCGAACTGCTGGCGCGGCCTCGTGCCGGGGTTGCCCGACGAGTTGCGGACGCGGATCCTCGACCGCGCCGAGGGTGTCCCGTTGTACGCGGTCGAGACGGTGCGCATGCTGCTCGACCGGGGACTGCTCACCCAGGAAGGAGAACGTCTACAAGCTGACCGGCGCGGTCGAGACGCTCGAGGTGCCCGAGACGCTCCATGCGCTGATCGCAGCCCGCCTCGACAGCCTCACGCAGGAGGAGCGCAGGCTGGTGCAGGACGGCTCCGTGCTCGGCAAGACGTTCACGAAGCAGGGGCTTGACAGCGCTGACCGGGCTGGCCGACGCCGAGCTCGAGCCGCTGCTCGCCGGGCTGCTGCGCAAGGAGATCCTCTCGATCCAGGCCGACCCCCGCTCGCCCGAACGCGGGCAGTACTCGTTCCTCCAGGACATCGTCAAGCACGTCGCCTACGAGACGATCTCGAAGAAGGAGCGCAAGACGAAGCACCTCGCCGCGGCCGAGTTCCTGTCGTCCGTCTGGAGCGCCGAGGAGGACGAGATCGTCGAGGTCGTCGCCGCCCACTACCTCGACGCCTACGCAGGCCGGCGCCCGACGACCCCGACGCCGAGGAGATCCGCTCGACGGCCCGCGGAGATGCTCGTCCGCGCCGCCGAGCGCGCCGCCTCGCTCGGCGCGAACACCGAGGCCCAGCGCGCCTACGGGCGGGCGATCGAGCTGACCGACGACGCGCTCGTCCAGGCCGAGCTGCACGAGCGGGCCGGAATGATGGCTCGAACCGGAGCCCGACCGGACGCCGCGGCGGCACACTTCGAGCGAGCGATCGAGCTCTGCGAGGCGGCGGGTGCGACTCATCCGGCCGCGAGGGTCTCGGCCAGACTCGCCGAGATCCTCTGGCAGGATCGAGGACGCATCGAGCAGGGCCTCGAGAGCATGGAGCAAGCCTTCGAGGTGCTCTCGACCGACGAGCCCGACGAGGACCTCGCGGCGCTCGCCGCCCAGCTCGGGCGCTTCCTCTTCTTCGCGGGCCAGAGCGGACTTGCACTGCAACGCATCGAGACGGCGCTCGAGATCGCAGAGGCTCTCGCCGTGCCCGAGATCTTCTCGGACGCCCTGAACACGAAGGCGATCATCTTCGCCGGGCGCGGACGGAGGCTCGAGGCGCTGGCACTCCTGCCCTACGCCCTCCAGATCGCCTGGACAACGACAAGCCCTCGGCCTCCCTCCGCGCCTACTTCAACCTCGCCGACACGCTCTGTCACTCTGACCGGTACGAGGAGGCCGCCAACGCCGTCCGTGACGGGCTCGCGCTCGCGCGGCGCGTCGGCAACCGCCAGTGGGAGTGGCAGTTCCTTGGACAGGTGTACCCGCATTTCTGCCTCGGCGCCTGGGACGAGCTCGAGTCGATGATCGCCGAGATTCCCGAGGAGCACTGGTCGGAGGTGCGGGGTGCGTGGTCGGCAATCCTCTTCGGCGCGACGGTCAGTGCGCTTCGGGGAAGGCCGGACGACGCCGAGACCCTCATCCGCCGTTGTGCCGAGATGGAGTCGTCGGCCGACCACCAGGAGCGCGCCGCCTTCCACCAGGCTCGAGCGGACCTGCTGCTGATGGCGGGAGATCCGGTCCAGGCGCTCGAGGCGGCCGAGCTGGCATTCGCCGAACGCGAGACAATGGGCTTCACCCAGGAGTACTCCAAGCAATCCTTTGTCACAGCGGTCCAGGCCGCACTCGAGCTGGATGACCTGGACAGGGCTGAGGAGTTGCTGTCGGTCGTCGAGGCGTTGCCGCCAGGGAGCTCATCTCAGTTCCTGCAGGCGCAGTCCGCGCGCTTCCGCGCGCAGCTCTCGGCCAGGCGAGGAGACGCCGACGAAGCTGAGCGCCGCTTCAAGGGGGCGACGGGGTTCTTCCGCGAGCTGGCACTCACCTTCTACCTCGGGGTCACGCAACTCGAGTACGCGGAGTGGCTCGCTGGGCAGGGTCGCGTCGAGGAGGCCGAGCCGCTGGCTTGCCGAGGCGCGCGAGATCTTCGAGCGGCTCGAGGCGAAGCCGTGGCTCGAGCGCGCGAACGCGCTCGCGCCCGCCCTCGTTACGCCATGACTTCGACGCGGGCGGCGTCCGGCGCCGCCTGCTTCTCGCGCTCGAGCACGTCCTTCAAGGCCTGGATCGAGACCTCGATCTGATCGAGTGTCGGCTGGCGCGTCGTCAGGCGCTGGAGCCAGAGCCCGGGCGCGAGCAGCACCATCAGGATCCGGTTGTCCTGGTGCTTGCCGGCGAAGCGGATCAGCTCGTAGGCGATACCCGCGATCACCGGAAGCAGGAGCACCCTGGTCAAGATCAGCCAGTACCAGGTAGGCCGCCCGAAGAACGCGAAGACGAAGATCGCGATCACCATCACCCAGAGGAGAAACGCCGTCCCGCAGCGCGGGTGGATGAGGCTGAAGCGCTGAACACGTTCGGGCGTGAGTTCCTCTCCGGCTTCGTACGCGTTGATCGCCTTGTGCTCGGCGGCGTGGTACTGGAAGACGCGGCGGAGGTCAGGAAGCAGCGAGATCAGCGAGAGGTAGAGGATGAAGATCGCGACCCGGATCACGCCCTCGACGGTGACGAACACCCCCGTCGAGCCGATACCCAGGCGGCTCGTGATCAGCGCCGGGCCGACCTTGAACAGCATGACCGCGAACCCGATCGAGATCGCGAAGGCGAAGATGATCTGCCCGCGCGAGAGCTCGGTCGTGACCTCGCCGTCGTCGCCCTCCTCCTGGGCCGCGTACTGGGCCGAGATCGCCAGAGCGCGGAAGCCGATCGCGAGCGACTCGCCAAGCGCGATCACGCCTCGGATGACCGGCAGCCGGTAGATCCTCCTTCTCGCCATCGGAGAGGAGATCGGCTTACAGACCTGGGCAATCTGGCCGTTCGGTTTACGGACAGCGACGGCCCAGCTCGACGGGCTGCGCATCATCACGCCCTCGAGGACGGCCTGCCCGCCGACGGTCATCGATGCCCTGAGAAGAGCGCTAGCTCTTGCCGGCGCGCTCGAGCCGGCGCTGGAAGCGCTCGACCCGACCGCCGGTATCGACGAGCTTCTGCTTGCCCGTGTAGAAGGGGTGGCACGCCGAGCACAGCTCGACGTGGATCTCGGCCTTCGTCGACCGCGTCACGAACTCGTTTCCGCACGAGCAGCGGACGGTCGCGAGAACGTAGTCGGGATGAATTTCAGGCTTCATCGGCTTCAGCCAAGATAGCAGAGGCCACTTTCGGGTCAGCGTTCCCGCCGGACACGATCGCGACTACCGCCGAGCCCGGCTCGACGCGAACCTTCCCGGTGAGGAGCGCAGCCGTCGCTGCCGCACCGGCCGGCTCGCAGGCGAGCTTCGCCCTGGCGTAGAGGAGTCGCATCGCGGCCTCGATCTCGGCATCCGAGACGAGCACGACCTCCTCGACCCGCTCCTGGCAGATCCGGATGTTCAGCTCACCGGCGAAGGGCGTCGCGAGACCGTCCGCGACCGTCTTCGGCTGAACCGGGACGCTTCTCCCCGCTGCAAGAGCGGAGATCATCGCCGTCGAGCCCTCGGGCTCGACGCCGACGACCCGGCAGTCGAGGCCTGTCGCGATTCCGGAGATCAGCCCTCCGCCGCCGATCGGGCAGACGACCACTTCGACGTCGGGGACGTCCTCGGCGATCTCGAGCCCGACCGTCCCGTGGCCGGCGACCACGAGCGGATCGTCGAACGGCGGGATGTACGTGCGACCTGTCTCCTCGATCACGGCGAGCAGGCGGTCGTGCGACTCCGAGACGTCCGCCACCTCGAGGTCGATGGCAGCCCCGTAACCACGCGTCGCGGCCATCTTCAGCGGATTCGCGGTCTTCCACATGACGACGAGGCAGTCGAGGCCCTCGACCGCGGAGGCATAGGCGACGGCCTGGGCGTGGTTGCCTGCCGACCACGTGACGACTCCACGTGCCTTCTCATCCGCGCTGAGCGCGGCGAGCTTGTTGAACACGCCGCGCGGCTTGAAGGAGCCGGTCTTCTGGAAGAGCTCGGCTTTGAGGAAGACGCGCGCGCCGATCCGCCTACCCAGCGTCGCCGAGCTGAACATGGGCGTTCGGTGCAATCGCCCGGCGATCGTCTCGCGGGCGGCGAGGACGTCGGCACGGGTGGGAAGCCCGATCGGCATCGAGCGCCCTAGATGGTTGATCGGGAATTGTGGTGCCGTCGGGGGTGTCCGAGACCGAGCCTGGGGTCGCGGTCGCCCGCGGCGCGTACCCGGCGGGTACGTGTTAGGGCGAGCGTGGGCTCAGGCGACGTGTCACGGGCGCTCCCGGCGGTGCCACGGTTACCGGTCAATTATCGATCAATCATCTAGGTCAGGTTGTACTCGGGGCCGGCGCCACCCTCGGGCGGGGTCAGCCTTCCGCCCTTCGCCGTGATCGCCCCGCACTGGACGCAGTTGGACGGCGTGACGACGAGACGAACCTTGCCGGCGTCCTCGGAGCCGACCTCGTACACCTGAGCCGGGCACAGATTCGACCAGAGCTCGGCCAGCTCACGCGGCACGCGAGTCTCGACGCGGATGTGGTTCGGCGCATCGTCACGCGTCCGGTTTCCGCTCAGGTAGACGGAGGAGAGCTTGTCGAACGTGAGCGAGCCGTCGGGCTTCGGGTACCGCGCCGCGCGGTCGGTAGAGATCAGCTCCTGGTCGGCGTCGGCCTCCCCCGGAACGCGGCCTCGCGGGAGCGCTCCCCTCGACACCGTTGCCACACCGGCGCGCGCTGAGCCGGCGACGAAGCCACGCCCGAAGACCTGCCGCATGTTGCGAACGCGATACAGATCCTGGCCGATGAAGCCCGCGCGAACCGCCTCGTCGTAGGACGCGAGCGCTCCCGGCCGGCCGACGACCTCCCCGGGCTGCAGCGCGGCAAAGATCGACTCGGCTGCGAGGATCCCCGACTCGACGGCGTAGTGGATGCCCTTGAGCGCCGGCACGTTGACCATCCCGGGCCCGTCCCCGCAGAGCACCATCCCCGGCGCATGGAGCCGTTTCGGAAGCGCGTAGTAGCCACCTTCGGGAATCGTCTTCGCCCCCCACGCGATCCGCTCTCCTCCGCGAAGGATGCGCCGCATCTTCGGATGCGTCTTCAACTCCTGGAGCAGGTCGTGGATCGACAGGCCGACATCCGTGTAGTCGAGACCGGCGACCATGCCGATCGCGACCATGTCTTCGCCCATCGGGTAGACGAACGACCCCCCGAACTCCCGGTAACGACGACCCCCGCGCAGCGGCCAGCCCATCGTGTGGACGACGCTGCGGAGAGCCTCCGGCACCTTCCACACCTCTTTGACGCCGAGCGCCCACATCTGCGGGTTCTCGCCTTCCAGCCCGAATCGGCGGATGGCGGCGCCGGTCAGGTGCCCCTGCGTACCCTCTGCGAGCACCGTCACCTGCGCGAGCAGATCTCCGCCGGGCTCGAAGTTCGACAGCTCGCCACCGTCCTTGCCGCGCCCGCGGTCTCCGGTGTGGACGCCCCGTACGCGCCCGTCCGAGACGAGCAGACGCTCTCCGACCGTCTCGGGCAGGATCGTCGCGCCGACGCCCTCTGCCTCCTCGGCGAGCCAGCGACCGAGGCGGGCGAGCGACGCCACCATGTAGGCGTGGTTCCGCATCGTCGGTGGAGTCGGAATGCGCACTGCGCGCTTCGGCGTGAGGTAGTAGACGGCCTCGCCCCGAACCTCGCCGAAGTACGGCTTGTCGCTCGTCTGCTTGCGCCCGGCGAACAGGCGCCGCAGCGAGATCGGGTTCACGACTGCGCCGGAGAGAAGGTGCGCGCCGGGCTTTGATCCTTTGTCGATCACCGCCACCGGCACGTCGCCGAGCCTCTCAGCGGTCTCCGGCGATGTTTCCAGCAGCTGGCCGAGACGGATCGCGCAGGCGAGGCCCGCCGGGCCGGCGCCGACGATCAGCACGCCGACGTCGATCGGATCCGGGTCGCTCGGGGAGGCGATGACATCAGACGGATCGAACGGCGGCGGGTAGTCGGACGGTCGCATCCTCACGCCTTCCGTGCGCGGACGAGCTCGGTCAGCTTCGGCACGATCTCGTTCACGTCACCGACGACGCCGAGGTCGCAGAACTCGAAGATCGGCGCGTTGGCATCCCTGTTGATCGCGACGATCGTGGCTGAGCCCTGCATCCCCACCTTGTGCTGGATGGCGCCTGAGATCCCACAGGCGATGTAGAGCCTGGGCGAGACCGTCTTACCCGTCTGCCCGACCTGGGCGGAATAGGGGTACCAGCCGGCGTCCACGACCGCGCGTGTCGCCCCGACTGCTCCGCCGAGCACCCGTGCCAGCTCCTCCAGCATTCCGAATCCCTCGGGCTGGCC
The DNA here is from genome assembly GCA_963736045.1 of uncultured Actinomycetes bacterium. Taxonomy (GTDB): domain Bacteria; phylum Actinomycetota; class Thermoleophilia; order Gaiellales; family Gaiellaceae; genus PALSA-612. The sequence goes on from CAVTNK010000004.1 coordinate 776,817, forward strand.
CAGCCCACGGCCGCCCGCGACGATCACGTCGGCGTCCTCGATCGAGGGGCCCGACTGCTCCTCGACCCGCCGCTCGACGAGCGTCGCGGCAGTCGAGAAGTCCTGGAGCGAGGCGGTGACGTTGAGGATCTCAGCGCTTCCCCCGGTCTCCTGCGGCTCGAAGCTGCCGGCGCGGAAGAGCGCGAGTCGGGTCGCCGATCGCCATCCGACCTCGACGACCACCGAGTCCGAGAGGGCCGGGCGGGTGCCGACGAGGCTCTCCCCGTCGAGCCTGACGTCGACCAGATCCCAGTTGAGACCGGCCTCGAGCCGCGCTGCGAGTCCGGCCGCGACGTCGGAGGCGAGCACCGACTGAGCGAAGAGGACGACGTCGTAGCCCTCGTCTCGGGCGACGCTCTCGAGGACGTCGACACGAGGCTGCGGAAGCGGCATTTCGAGCGCAGGCGCATCGGCCACGTGCATCCGCGAGGCCCCGTATGCCCCGGCTGTGGCGGCCACGTCCGTGACGCCCGAGCCGACCACGATCCCGGCCACCTCTCCGCCGAGCGACGTAGCCTTGGCCAGGACCCCGAGCGCGCCCTTTTCCAGCTCGCCACCGTGGTGCTCGAGGAAGACGAGGGTCTTCACTGGCGGCCCTCCGTCACAGCAGCTTCCTCTCGGCGAGGAAGTCGACGATCCGGTCGGCGGCCTGGCCATCGTCTTCGATTCGCATCGTCTCCCCTCGTGGCGGCGGTGCGGCGAGCTCGTACACCACCGTCTGCGACCCGGCCTCACCCGCCCGGGACGCATCGAGCCCGAGATCGGCGAGCGACACCGTTTCCTGGGGCTTCTTCTTCGCGCCCATGATCCCCTTGAGCGAGGGGTAGCGCGGCTCGTTGATCGCGTCTGCGACCCCCACCACCGCGGGGAGCGGCGCTTCGATCGTCTCGTAGCCGAACTCCGTCTGCCGGCTGGCCCGGGCACGTCGATCGACCACTTCGAGCTCGGAGACCTGGGATACGACCGGCAGGCGCAGCCGCTCGGCCACCGCCGACCACAGCACTGCGCCATCCCCGTCGGACGATTGCTGCCCGAAGAGGACGAGATCAGGCTCCTCGCGGGCAAGCGCCGCCGCGAGGACGGCGCTGGTGGCGACGAGGTCCGGACCCGGTCGCCTGCTCGTCGACGACGAGCAGCGCTCGATCCGCTCCCATCGCCAACCCCTTTCGCAGCGCCTCGAGCGCCCGTTCGGGCCCCATCGACACGAGGACGACCTCACCCTCGCCGACCGCCTCCTTGATGCGGAGCGCCTCCTCGAGAGCGTTCGCGTCGAACGGGTTCAGCCCCGCCTCGCCGGAGCGGTCGAGTCTCTTCGTGGCAGGGTCGATTCGCCTGGGCACACCCGCCTCGGGCACCTGCTTGACGCATACGGCGATCTTCACGGCAGGACGTATCTAACCAACCGGCCGCGGAGGGTCGCCGCTTGAGCTGCTACGGTCACCCTTCTGGAGCGCGGAGCCGTTCATGTGACCGACCGCCGCCAAACAGCCCGAGGCGTTTTCCTTCTCGCCTTCCTCGCGACAGCTGCAACGGTCGCGTCCTCCGGTGCTGCTGGAGTCGGCGGCACGGTGCCGCGGCTCATCTTCCCTGTCGTCGGCGCGGTCACCTACAAGGACGACTTCGGCGAGCCACGCGCGAGATGGCCGCATCCGGGGAACGATCTCATGGCCCCGAAGCGGGCGATCGCGGTCGCGGCCGAGGCCGGGAAGATCAAGTTCTGGACCAGCTCGGCGACCGCCGGCTGCATGCTCTATCTCTACGGCAAGAGCGGAACGACGTACCAGTACATCCACCTCAACAACGACCTCACGCAGCGAAACGACAACCGCGGCGCATGTGTCGCAGGCACCGCATACGCGCCTGGTCTTCGGGACGGCGCGACTGTCGAAGCGGGTCAGCCGGTCGGCTTCGTGGGTGACTCGGGAGACGCGAATGGCATCCACTCGCACCTCCACTTCGAGGTTCACCCCGCCGACGGAAAGGCGGTCGACCCCTATCCGTTCCTGCGCAAGGCGCTGCACCTGCTGTTCCCGGCCGACCCGGCCACGTCCGTCTCGTTCACGGCCGAGGGGACGGTGTCGGCGGCCGCCGGCGACCAGCTCACGCTCAGGATCGCGAAGCTCGTCGTCTTCCCGATGCAGCTCAAGGCAAGACTCGCACGGCCGCTTTCCGTCTCCGTGCCGCCGACCGTCCAGATCGACACCGGTGGCTCCACGCTGACGGAATCGGTGGCCGACGTGCTGCCGACGCTCGTCGGGCAGAGGGTCGTCGTCCTCACCTCACCGACGGCGGCGACGCTCGACGTCGCGCTCGCCAAGCCGGGAGCGATCAGCGCATCGCGAATCGCGCTCGCGCCGAGCTCACCCTGATCAACGGCCCTTGAACTCGGGCTCGCGCCTCTCGACGAACGCGGCCATGCCTTCCCGTTGGTCATGGCTCGCGAAGAGCTCGGCGAAGGCCGCAACCTCGCCCGCGAGAGAGTCGGAGAGGTCGCCCTGGAGCGATCGGTTTGTCAGCTCCTTGGCCCGCGCGAGCACGAGCGAACTCCTCGCCGCAAGCGACCGAGCAAGCTCGAGCGTCTTCCCCATCAGCTCCTCTGCCGGGAAGACCGCGTTGACGAGGCCCCGCTCGTGCGCCTCCTCGGCCCCGACGATCCGGCCGGTGAAGACGAGCTCCTTCGCAAAGCCGATCCCGGCGACGCGTGCGAGCCGCTGGGTTCCGCCCCAGCCCGGGATGATCCCGATCGAGACCTCTGGCTGACCGAGCTTCGCCCGCACCGACGCGTAGCGGATGTCGCACGCGAGCGCGATCTCGCAACCCCCTCCGAGCGCGAAGCCGTTGATCGCCGCGATCGTGGGCTTCGGCATCGTCTCGAGCAGCTGCCCGACCTCATGCCCGAGCTTGCCCCAGGCGCGAGCCCCCTCGACGTCGAGGGAGAGCATGTACTTGATGTCGGCTCCTGCGACGAAGGCCTTCTCGCCCGCACCGGTCAGAACCACCACACGCATCGCATCGTCGCCGGCGAGGGACGCCAGCGCGTCCCGGAGCTGGCCGAGGGTCTCGCGGTCGAGAGCGTTCAACGCCTCGGGCCGATCGACGGTGACGATCGCGACGGCGTCTTCACGCGTCACCTCGATGCCCATCTCAACCGACCTTCGCGCGGAGGAACTCGACGATCTCGCTCGTCGCCGCCCCGGGTGTGAAGATCTCCGCGACCCCGAGCCTCTTGAGCTCGCGCCCGTCCTCGGCGGGGATCGTGCCGCCGACCACCACCAGCACGTCGTCTGCCTCGTTTTCGCGCAGGAGCTCGAGGATTCGAGGAATGAGCGTCATATGCGCTCCCGACAGGATCGAGACGCCGACCGCATCGGCATCCTCCTGGATCACCGTCTCGACGATCTGCTCGGGAGTCTGGTGGAGGCCGGTGTAGATCACCTCCATTCCCGCATCCCGAAGCGCCCGGGCGATCACCTTTGCGCCCCGGTCGTGGCCATCGAGGCCAGGCTTGGCGATCACAACCCGTGTCTTCCGACCCACCGGAGCGGCAGTATATGGCCGTGCGTCTGACCGTCGTGGGCTCCTCCCCCGCCTGGCCCAACCCGGGCGGTGCGCAGTCGGGCTATCTCGTCGAGGACGGTAGCCGCCGTGTTCTCCTCGATTGCGGACCCGGAGTCCTCGCCCGTCTCAGGGAGATCGAGGACGGCTGGCCTCGCGTCGACGCGGTCGTGATCACACACTGGCACCTCGATCACTGGGGCGATCTCGTGCCGTGGGTGTGGGGGAACATGGTCGGCCCGGGCCGCGGGAAGGAGAAGCCCGAGCTCTGGCTGCCGCCCGAGGGTCGGGAGCGGATCCGCGACTTCGGATCTCGCCTCGGCTGGGACGACATGTTCGACACGACCTTCGAGCTGCACGACTATCCGGAGGCGACTCCGTTCACGGTGGCGGGCTTCACGATCGTCGCCAGGCGGCTGCCCCACTACACCCTCCTCACCTTTGGCCTACGCGTGACCAACGGCTCGACGACGCTCGCCTACTCGGGCGACTCCGGACCCGACGCGGGGCTCGTAGAGCTTGCCCGTGACGTCGATCTGTTCGTGTGCGAGGCCACCCTCGAGCGGGGAGACCTGGACGGCAAGCCTCGCGGCCACCTCTCGGCCGACGAGGCGGTCGCGGCCTTCCGCGCATCGGGTGCTCGGCGGCTCTTGCTCACGCATCGGCCGCACGAGCTCTCAGTCGACGAGAGCCTCGAGCTGGCCTACGACGGCCTCGTGCTCGACATCTAGAGGCTTGATGTGGGTTCGGGTGTTATGGGCGGCGACCTGTCGGGGTTGACGACGAAAAGGGCCTCCAGCGCCTGTTCCGCTCGTGATTGGAGCACGAGATGACAGCGATCGCTGGAGACCCTTGTGATTCGCAGCGTATGTGTTCGCGGATCGAGTCGATGATGCCCTCGCCCGGGCCGCGAACGGGGAAGATCACGGACGCGGAGTTGGTGAGGCGTTGTCGGTGGCGCAGGCGTCGATCGGGGCGCCGTCGGATCGGCAGTTCCTCGGGCTTGATCGCGAAGTTGCTGCCGGGTTGGTTTCCGGCATCTGCCCGAGCAATCGCAGTACAACCGCCGCTTGCGCCGGCTTACGCCTTCGATCGCGCAGGTGCAGCTGCGGGTGTCCGAGCTCGATCACGGTCGGCGGCATCCGGATCGCCGACGGCACCTTGATCGGGGTCGCTAACTACGCCGGTTGCGCCACCCGCAGACGAGTTCGCGGGTGCTGCCGCCTACGGCTACTGCGCCTCGAAGAGCCAGTACGTGTGGGGGATGCGTCTCGTCCTGGTCACCGACGCGAACGGGGCACCGGTCGGGTACACGCTTGTCGCAGCCTAATCGAGAAGGAGTACCGAGCCTGTGCGCTGAGCTCGACGACGCAGCCGACGCAGCGGCTGCGTCCTGATCGCTCGACAAAGGCCTGTGGGGACACGAGTACGCCGCGCACCCTCGCCCTGCAAGACGTGCACCATCCTCACCCCCAACCGTGTCCGAACAACCGACAACCTGCGACCGTGAGAAACGCCTCGCCAGCATCCGGCTCGTGATCGAATCGACGATCGCGAACTTGAAAGGGCAGATGCGACTCGACGCGAACACCTGCGCGAAAACCCCGGCCGGGCTCGCCCAACGAATCGCTGCAACGCCTACTCGCGCTCACCGTCGGACATGCTCCTCAACACCCTCACCAGACGCCCACCCCGAGCAGCTCGCCGCCTACGACGGACGCTAAACCCACATCAAGCCTCTAGATGATTGATCGATAATTGACCGGTAACCGTGGCACCGCCGGGAGCGCCCGTGACACGTCGCCTGAGCCCACGCTCGCCCTAACACGTACCCGCCGGGTACGCGCCGCGGGCGACCGCGGCCTCAGGCTCGGTCTCGGACACCCCCGACGGCACCACAATTCCCGATCAACCATCTAGCGTTGCGAGGCCATTCGTGCCCGGGCGCGCCGGCCGATGTACCAGTGGCGCGAGAAGACCACGAGCGGGACGACGACGAGGAGCGCCAGGATGCCGGCCGGCACGAGCAGCCAGATCGCCGACAGCCCCGCCTTTGCAACGGGGGGAGGACTCGTGGCGCGTCGGACTTCCTGCGGAGTGTCGTTCGAGATGCCCGTGGGGGTCCACGACTCGACCAGCCAGTCGGGCCGGACCCTGGGAAAGCGCCGCAGCTCGATGAAGAACGTCTTCCCCTTGGGGAGCGTCCCCGGCTTGCCGGCGAGAACAACCTCGTAGGCGACGTCGTTCTCGAACGAGTACTCGAGCGTCCAGCGGATGATCGCCTGGGCGGGGTACGGCACGACCGGGATGTTTCCCGTGCGCCACTCGGCCTTCGTGAGCCCCTCTCGAAGATCCGGGGCGACGAGGTCGTACGAGTCGTCCAGATGCTTGCGGGCAACAGCCGAGCCAATGAAGACGAGCGTCACCCTCCGCACCTCGTTTCGCTCGGACTTCGTGAGCCTGTGCCTCGCCGGCTCTCGATAGACCTGTGCAGGCCCCTTCGTGACGTGTTCCGGCAAGCGCTTCCCGGTGTTCCCGACGATGACGATGATCCCGGCCACCGAGCCAGCGACCAGGGTGAAGACACCGAGCATGACGACCCGGCGACGGCGACGTCGCGAGCGGATCGGAATCTTCAGGCGACCGGGCTGACCTTCCGGGGACACAGGGAACCCCTCCGGTCGTGTCAGGTGTTCCGGCCGGCGCTCGGCACCTTCGTCGTGCCGTACGGAACCCAACCGTCCACGAGCCAGTGTGCCTTCGCTCCGCTCCCGTATAGCTTGACGGTGAGGTAGAAGGCACCGCCCGAGATCTTCGTGCCCTTCTTCGGAAGCATGAAGACGCGAAGGAGCGCCTCCCGCGGATGGGAGTAGATCACCTGGATCGGCACCTTGTCGATCACGTCGCCGTCGTAGGGCACGACCGGGATGTTCCCGGTCAGCCACTCCTTCAGCGACAGGCCTTCTTTCAGCTCCGGACCAACGAGGTCATAGCCGTCGGCCAGGTTCTCGCGAACGACGTTCGTGGCCAGGAACTTCTGGATGACCCTGGCGGCCTGCTGGTCGAGCTTGACCGTCTTCGGGATCTTGCTGACGTCCGTCGGCCGTTCGTCCCTAAGCGTCGACTTCAGCGGCTTCGGGTTCTCCGAGCCGACGAACGTGATGATCGCGGCGATTCCACCCGCGACGAGAATCAACGCCCCCACCATGAGGACACGGTTCTGGAGCCGCCGCGACTGCCCGGGATTGATCGGACGAAGACCTTTCAGCGACACGGCCATCTCCTTCTCGTTCGACGCTCCATCTGCCCCAAAGTTAGCCTCGTCGCTCAGAAAACCGGCGTCTCACGCCATACTCCCCATACGTCGCGAAACGCGTCGCAGATCTCACCCAACGTCGCGTAGTCACGAGACGCTGCGAGGATCGCGGGCATCAGGTTGACGTCCGGGGAGGCGGCCGCCCTCTTCAACTCGGTGAGGCCTTGCTCGACCGCAGCCGCGTCGCGTCGGGCCCGCACCGCCTGCACTCGCCCGACCTGCCTCCGCTCGAGCGCCGGGTCGACCCTGAGGAGATCGGGCTCGGGCTCATTCGAGACCTGGTACCGGTTGACGCCGACGATCACGCGCTCGCCGGCCTCGACTTCGGCCTGATACCGAAACGACGCGTCGGCGATCTCACGCTGGAGAAAGTTCGCCTTGATCGCGTTGACGACGCCGCCCAGGCTGTCGATCCGGTCGAAGTAGTCGTAGGCGGCGGCCTCGAGCCTGCCTGTCAACTCCTCGACGAAGTACGAGCCGCCCAGCGGATCGACGGTGTTCACGACCCCCGACTCGTGAGCGATCACCTGCTGCGTCCGGAGCGCGATGCGGACGGCGTGCTCGGTCGGGAGAGCGAGCGCCTCGTCGAACGAGTTCGTGTGCAGCGACTGCGTACCGCCGAGCACCGCGGCCAGCGCTTCGAGCGCCGTTCGGACGATGTTGACCTCGGGCTGCTGCGCCGTGAGCGAGACACCGGCCGTCTGGGTATGGAAGCGCATCAGCCACGACCTGGGATCTTTCGCCCCATAGCGCTCACGGAGCTCGCGCGCCCAGATTCGACGTGCTGCGCGGTACTTGGCGATCTCCTCGAAGAAGTCGATGTGGGCGTTGAAGAAGAACGAGAGGCGAGGAGCAAAGTCGTCGACGTCGAGGCCACGCTCGATGCAGGCATCGACGTAGGCGAACCCGTCGGCGAGCGTGAACGCGAGCTCCTGAGCCGCAGTCGAGCCCGCCTCCCGGATGTGGTAGCCGGAGATCGAGACCGGGTGCATCAGCGGCATCCGCCCTGAGCAGAACTCGATCATGTCGACGCACAGGCGTAGCGACGGCTCCGGCGGGAAGATGAACTCCTTCTGCGCGATGTACTCCTTGAGGATGTCGGTCTGCACGGTGCCGCGGAGTCGCTCGGGCGAGATGCCCTGCTGCTCGGCGACCATGACGTAGTAGGCGAGCAGGATCGCGGCGGGCGAGTTGATCGTCATCGACGTCGAGACCTCGCCCAGCGGAATCCCCTCGAACAGCGTCTCCATGTCGGCCAGCGAGTCGATCGCCACGCCCTCGCGACCGACCTCGCCCTGCGAGCGAGGGTGATCGGAGTCGTAGCCCATCAGCGTCGGCATGTCGAACGCCGTGGAAAGACCTGTCTGCCCCTGCTCGAGCAAGTAGTGGAATCGCTCGTTCGTCTCCTCGGCGGTACCGAAGCCGGCGAACTGGCGCATCGTCCAGAGGCGGCCGCGATACATCGACGGATAGACGCCGCGGGTGAAGGGGTATTCGCCGGGAAATCCCAGCTCGCGGAGGTAGTCGACCTCGACCGTGTCCGGGGTGTAGAGCGGCTCGACCTCGAGACCCGAGATCGTCTCCAGAAGCTCGTCGTCGCGTTCCGGAACTGCTCCGTAGCGGTCGCGGCGCCACGCGGCCGTTGCGTCGAGCTCTCGCCGGTCTCCGGTTGTCGCCACTCGCACCAATTGTAGGGGCGTGGTTCCCGCTACCGGTGCCGCCAGAGATACCAGAGCTCGGAGCACACGAGAGCTGCTGCCGAGACTCCGATCTGGACCCCGATCAGCTCGTTCGGGCCTCCGTGCAGGAACGCGAACGCGATCAGCTGCACGACCAGCAGGCCGACGAGGCAGATGGCGAAGCGCGAGCGACCGAGCGAGAGGAAGTGGTAGAGGTAAACGGTGACGAGCGAATACAGGGCCATGGCGAGGCTGAGAGGACCGAGCCAGGGCGCTGCGTCGTCGTACTTGGCTCCGAAGGTCAGCTCGATCAGCGGCGTGGCGAACACCCAGAGAAACACGGTCGCGGCCCCCGAGACGATCGCGACCGCAGCGAGACCTCCCAGCATGTGCTCTCTCTCGCGACCCCGGTCGCGCAGGGTCGCCACACGCGGAAAGAGGACGGTCGTAACGGCGACCGGAATCAGGAGCAGCGCCCGGGCGCCGACCGAGGCAGCCGCGTAGTCGCCTGCCTCACTGCCCGGAAACGAGAGCTTGGCAACCAGGAGATCGGACGTCGCGAGAGCCATCAGCGCTGTGAGACCGACCGCGGCGCCGACGTTCGAGGCGGTGGCGAGCCGAAGAGGCGGGGCGCCGCGCGTGAGCTCGAGCAGCTTCCGGAGAGGAGCCACCGAGACGAGCGCCGCAAGAGCAGTCGCGCCGGCGATCCCGACCATCACGAAGCCAACGCTTCCGCCGACGAGCGCGATCACGATCCCCGCGCCCAGCCTGGCGCCGGCAAGCAAGACGGTCGATGCCGAGAGCGCACGGAAGAGCCCGGCTCCCTGGAGCCCTCCCCAGACCACGGGATTGACGAGCCCGAATGCGACCGTTGCCGCCGTCGCGGCGAGCGCAAGCGGTTGGGCCAACCCGTTGGCCGCGCCGATCCCGACGAACACAGCCGAAAGCACGAGCACGGCGGCCGTCCATCTCGCGACCGAGCGGAGCGTCCCGCGAAGGAGCAGCCCTGCCTCGACCTGCCGTCCGGCATGGAGCCTGGAGGCGATGTCGCGTGCGGTCGTCGCCTGAAACGCGAGCGGTGGAACGGCTCCGACGGTCACGATCACGAACAGGGCGGCGAGGAGCGAGTATTCGTCTCGGTCGACGACACGGGCGAGGGAGAACTGCAAGGCCGCGTTGAACGTGTTCGCGAGAGCGACGGCAACGGCCAGGGTGAGGCCCGAGCCGATCAGCCCTCGCCTCCCGGGGGCCGGGTCCGCCGGGAGGGACACCGTCACTCGGAGCCGCCGGGCTTCCAGAGCGGCTCGTCGGCGCCGGCAGCGGCGCCCGCAGTGCGAGCCAGGATGAAGAGCAGATCGGAGAGCCGATTCAAGTAGACGAGGACGAGAGGATTGATCTCGACCTCGAGCGAGGTGGCCAGCGCCTCTCGCTCGGCCCGCCGGCAGACGGCTCGGGCCACGTGAACGCGGGCGGCGGCCTCTCCCCCGCCCGGCAGGACGAAGCTCGTGAGCGGATCGAGGGCGGCGTTGAGCCGATCGCAATCCGCCTCGAGGCGATCGACCGAGACCTGCTCGACTCGCAGCCTGCCGGCGACACCCCACGGCACGGAGAGGTCGGCGCCGAGGTCGAAGAGTTCGTTTTGGATCCGTCGGAGGACGTCCCGCGTCGCCACGTCGAGCTCGGCAGCGAGCGCGAGCCCGAGCTGCGAGTTGAGCTCGTCTACCGCCCCGAACGCGCCGATGCGGGGGTCGAGCTTCGAGACGCGCGATCCGTCGCCGAGACTCGTCTCCCCCCCGTCGCCCGTGCGGGTGTAGATGCGCGTGAGCCGGACAGGCTCGTCGGAGCGACGCCGGGGGCTCACGGCGCCGCCTTGACACCGAGAATCGAGCGCGCGATCACGCGCCGCTGGATCTCGCTCGTCCCCTCGTATGTCTCGGTGATCTTCGTGTCACAGTGGTACCTCTCCACCGGGAACTCCTTCGTGTATCCGTAGCCGCCGACATGCCCGACGCGCTACACGATCACGACCCCTGCCGCTGCGGCCTCAGCCTCGGCCTCGGCCTCGTCGGTCGTATCCGGCAAGCCGCGGCCGCGGGCGACGATCAACACGGCCGCTCCAACGGCGAGGTAGGCGGCGAGGACGACCAGTGCCCGAGTAGTCGCATTCCCGTCGAAGTAGAGCGTGTTCCGGACGGCGGTCGTCCCGGCGCCCGGAGGCAAGTACGGCCCGATCGTGCTCCAGAAGCTGGGCAGGAACGGTGAAGGAACGGATCCGCCCGCAGCCGGGGCCCCGAAGATGATGAAGGCGACGACCACGACCAGGGTGCCGCCCGCTCCGAGCACCGTCTGCAGCGCAGCAGTGGCATACGCCACTGCGAGCATCAGCAGGATGAAGAGGCCCCAGAGCTCGAAGAAGTGCCCCGAAGCGATGGCGCCGAACGCCTGGCCGGCGATCGTGTCGGTGAACAGGGCTCCGAGCACTGCAATACCGGCCAGGACCGGGAGGCGCAGGCGTTGGGTCGCGGGGCCGCCGAGCATCGTCGCGATCGTCGCCGAGAGGTAGCCGCCCACGACCAGCGCCATCACGAGGAAGAACGGGACTGCTCCGCCGGCATCGCCGCTCGGCAACGGGTGAACCTGAACGATCTCGAGCTTCTGGTGGAGCGCGGCCGCGGCCGCGCCGAAGGCGGCGCTGAGCGAAGAAGCCGTGGCGTTGCTCGCCGCCGGAACAACGATCAATCTTGGCCCCGCCGGGCCTGTGACGAGAGCTCCGTAGATGTCGCGCTGATCGATGGCGTGCCGGGCGGACGACTCGCTCGGGTAGAGAGTGGTCTTGAGCGCGACTTGCTGTGCGACGGCGCTCGTCAACGGCGAAGGGCCGGTGACCCCGAACGGAAGGCCGCGGCTCTTCGGAGAGTGGAGAGCGCCGACGTAGGAGACGACGAACAACGCCTGCACGGCGAGCACGACTCCGAGCCCCGCGAGGAGTCGTAGCCACTTGTGCTGACGCCCGGTCGCCGGGGGTCCCGTATTGGTTGCAGGGTCGGCGCGCGCGGTGTCGTCAGCGCTTTCGGGGTTTTGCGTCATCCGTCACGCCTCCTCTCTCCACGTGCTCCAGTCTGGCACGACGAGCTTCGAGACGCGCTGTCCAACGGGCCTGTTCCGTGCCGTCTCTTCAGGACGCGATCGGCGTGCCGTCGGCACGGCACGGCAGCGGGGCGCTGTTGTCCACGACCGCCTGGACATCGCGGAGGAGGCGGAGGGATCGCTCCATGGCGACCGGCCGGATGTTCCCAATACCGGGCTGGTACGGGTGGTTCAGCGCATTGATCGCAAGCAGGGTCGCGACGACGATCGTCGTCGCGGACCCCATCAGCATCGCCTGAGAACGAGCAAGCTCACCGCTGTCCGCGAAGAACAGCATGAACACGAACACGGTTCCGGCCGTGAGAAACAGGACGACCCAGACCGAGGTCGGAATGATGCCGTCCGCCCCGTGGACCCGGTCGTGGCGAGCTGCCTCCCGATCGGATGTCTGGTCGAGCCACTTGGCAAACGCCGCCTGTTCCGTCGCAGTCGTCGGCTTCGCCAGCTTCAGGCTCCTGAAGAGCGCCAGGCCCCAGGGATTGAACGTGTCGCCTGCGTTCCCGTCCCTCATTCGCGGCCATTCCTGGTACACGACCGACCGCCCGTAGCAGACGAGTTCGCCGCTCAGGCGTTGGCGGGTATCGGCCGAGAGGAACTGCGCGGTCTCGAACTGCTGGACCACGGTGAGCGCCTCGGTCTCGGCTCCGCTCCGCGACTGGTCATAGCTGGTGAAGGCGAGGAAGATGACGAACCCCGCGAAGATCGCGAATCCCGTCGCGAGCACGCCGAACACACCCGCCGCCCGGTCCCCGTTCGCGAAGTAGCTCCCTTCGGGAGCCCTCCGGCGAACCAGGAGCATGGCAACGACCGCCGCCGCATCGGCGACCACGAGGATGACGATGCTCCAGTAGAGGCTCATCTGAGAACCGTCGTCTCGTGTACCCGTCGACCGCCGTCATCCACTGGTTGGCTCAACCGCGCGCGGACCAGCGTTGCTCCGTAATCGAAGAAGCCGCGGCCGGACTTGCGCCCGAGGCGGCCCGCCTGCACGTACTGGCGCAGGATTGGGCACGGGGCGTACTTCGGGTTCCCGAGACCGTCGTGGAGCACCTCCATGATCGCCACGCAGGTGTCGAGTCCGATCAGATCGGCCAGGGCCAGAGGCCCGAGCGGATGGTTGAACCCGAGCCTTGCGATCGTGTCGATCGACTCGGCATCGGCGACCCCCTCCATCAGGGCGTACGCCGCCTCGTTGATCAGTGGCATCAGGATCCGATTGGAGACGAAGCCGGGAAAATCGCGCGCTTCGGCCGGCGTCTTGCCGAGCTCCCGTGCGAGGCCCGCGATCGCCACCGCTGTCTCGTCCGACGTCGCGAGACCGCGCACGACCTCGACGAGACCCATCAGCGGTACCGGGTTGAAGAAGTGCATGCCGACAACGCGGTCGGCTCTCCCGGTGGCTGCGGCGAGCGAGGTGATCGGGATCGAGGAGGTGTTCGAGGCGAGGATCGCGTCGGGCGGGAGCAGCTCGTCCGCGTGCCGGAAGACGTCCTCCTTCACCGCTCGATCCTCGGCAACTGCCTCGATCATCAGCTCGGCGGGCACGAGACCGTCGACGGCCGCGACCCGGCCGATCACCTCGTCGGGATCCACGCCGCCCTTCTCGGCGAGCCTCGTCTGGCTCTTTCGCATCGCGGCGAGACCTCGCTCGACCGCTCCCGGTGCGGCGTCGAAGAGCGAGACCCTCCGCCCCGACGCAGCCACGACCTGCGCGATGCCGGCGCCCATCTGGCCGGCCCCGACGACGAGGACGTGCTCGAACCTCACGCCCGGAGGCTACCGAGGGCGCCGGGATCGGTCATGGCATAGAGGGCGTAGTCCGCGCGTCGCTCACCGTCGGGCATGAAACCGCGCAACGTCCCCTCGAACACGAAGCCCGCCTTCTCGAGCACGCGCCGCATTCCGGTGTTCGCAACGTCCGTCGAGACCTGCACCCGAGCGAACCCCTGCCCGAGCAGGTGACGCGTCAACAGCTCGATCGCCTCGGTGCCGAGACCCTGGCCACGCGTCTCCGGGAACAGCTCGATGCCGAGCTCGCAGACACCGGGCGGAAGAGATCCGGTGGGCGCACGCGCCTCGATCGATCCCGCGAGGCTGCCATCCACCTCGACGGCGAGGTCGAGCCTGCCCTCCACGAACCGTCCGGAGCGAGCAATGCGCAGGCGGAGTCGCTCCGACGTAAGCTCACCGACCCGGATCGCGCTCGATCGTGCCTGCTCGTAGACGCGATCGAGCTCCTCGGCTCGATAGGCGCGAAGCACCACCCGACGACCGCGCAGCTCGAGCGAGGGCTCAATCTCATCCACGGGCGGAGGCTAACGCCCGTGAGCCCGCGCTACTAGACTCGAGCGGAAGTTACATCCCTTGTAGTCGGTCAGCGGATCCGGTGGGCGAGCGGCGGCACAGCCACCGCGCGAAACGCGCGCGACTCCAGCGAGAGGTGCCGGTGCCTACGGGGGAAACCGGGTTTCCCCCGTGCTTCTAGACCTCCAGTAAGAGTGCGTCGCCCTGGCCTCCGCCCGAGCAGATCGCGGCCAGGCCGAGGCCTCCGCCTGACCGGCGGAGCTCGTAGATCAGCGTCGCGAGGATCCGAGCTCCGGACGCCCCGATCGGGTGGCCGAGCGCGACGGCGCCCCCGTTCACGTTCACGCGCTCCGGATCGGCTCCCAGCATGCGCGTCGAGTTGAGCGCAACGGAGCAGAACGCCTCGTTGACCTCGACCCGATCGACGTCTCCGATCGTCTTGCCTGCCTTCTCGAGTGCGCGGTTGCCGGCTCCGGCGGGTGTCCGCGCGAGATAGGCGAACTCTTCAGCCACGTAGGCCTGCGAAACGATGGTCGCGAGGACGTCGAGCCCTCGCGCTCGTGCGAACTCCTCGCTTGTGACGACGAGCGCGCCCGCGCCGTCGTTGACCCCCGGCGCGTTCCCCGCGGTGGTCGTGCCGTCCGGGTCGAAGACCGGCGGCAGGGCGGCGAGCTTCTCGAGTGTCGTGTCACGCCGCGGCGCCTCATCGAGCTCGACTGAGTCGACGGGCACGATCTCCTCGGCGAAGAGACCTTTGTCGATCGCGCGAACGGCTCGCTGCTGTGAGCGGAACGCCCACTCGTCCTGATCCTCGCGCGTGATTCCAAGAGCGCGGGAAACCACGGAGGCCTGCGCGACCATGTGAAGCCCGTCGAACGTCGAGACGAGCCCGTCCAGGAGCACCAGGTCGTGCAGGACGCCGTCACCGAGGCGGTACCCGAGACGAGCGCGCGGGAGCACGTAGGGCGCATTCGACATCGACTCCATCCCGCCCGCCACGACCACTTGATGCTCACCGGCCCTGATCATCAGATCCGCGATCTCGACAGCACGGATCGAGGAGGCACAGACCTTGTTGATCGTGTCGGAGGGCACCTCCTTCGGAAGCCCAGCCGCGACCGCGGCCTGGCGCGCCGGAGCCTGCCCGGCGCCCCCCTGGAGCACCTGCCCCATGACCACGTATTCGACCTCGTCGCTTGCAATGTCGACCCGGTCGAGCGCGCCACGAATTGCAACCGCACCGAGCTCGGTCGCATGCTTCCCGGCAAGCCCCCCACCGAGCTTCCCGAACGGCGTCCGCACGGCCGAGACGATCACGGAACGAGCCATGCACTGAGCTTAGCCACGAGCGAGGGATAGGCCCGGGCCTGTCCCTCGCTCGGCTAGGCTCGGAAACATGGAAGGTTACGAAGCATCGACGTACGGCGAGCGCATCGCTGACGTCTACGACGACTGGTATTCGGACGCCGGGTTCCTCGACACCGCCGCCGCAGTCGACACGCTTGCGGAGCTCGCCGGCGCAGGCCCGGCGCTCGAGCTCGCGATCGGAACCGGCAGGATCGCGCTGCCGCTCTCCGAGCATGGCGTCGAGGTGCATGGCATCGACGCGAGCGAGGCGATGGTGGCGAAGCTCCGCGAGAAACCCGGTGCCGAGCGCATCGCGATCACGATCGGCGACTTCGCCGACGTCGGCGTCGAGGGGACGTACCCGCTCGTCTACCTGGTCTTCAACACCTTGTTCGCGCTCGACTCGCAGGACGACCAGGTGCGCTGCTTCGAGAACGTCGCCCATCACCTCGTGGACGGGGGCCTGTTCGCCATCGATGCCTTTGTCCCCGATCCGGCCCGGTTCCGCGCTGGCGGGGTCTACGTCCACCGGATCGAGCTCGACCAGGTGCAGATCGATGTGACGCGCGTCGACGCCAACAATCAGCGGAGCGAGTCCCAGCACATCGTCGTCGGGCCGGAGGGCGTCCGTCTCTACCCGGTCAGCTTGCGCTGGGCCTACCCGACCGAGCTCGACCTGATGGCCCGGTTGGCAGGGCTACGCCTGAAGGAGCGATGGGCGAGCTGGCGGCGGGAGCCGTTCACGGCCGAGAGCACCCACCACGTCTCGATCTACCAGAAGTAGCCGCGCACGTCTCAGAGCCGGTACAGCGCGGGATCCGGCGCCGGGTCGTGGGGCCGGGCGTGGGCGTGGTAGACCGAGGGCTTGGGCGCAAGAGGATCGATCGCGACGTCGGGCCCACCGTCCATCGCGCCGCGGCACACGAGCAGAGCTCGGGCAGGCAGCACGCCCAGCATGCGGCGGTCGTAACCGATCGCGTGGTCGAACAGCCGGGTTCGTCCGCAGCGTACGAGCCGCTCGAAGAGCGCGATCGACTCCTCGTAACGTCCCTCGCGGGCCAGCTCTACGGCTCTGTGCCAGACGAGCTGGAGGTTGTCGGGGAACCGCTCGAGGCCCTCGGCGATCAACGCCGACACGTCGTCGCCCGTCCGCAGCCGGTGCTCGACGAGCCCGGTGAACGGGAAGCTCTCACCAAGATGTGGGTTGGCTAGACGGCGGACCAGCTCCAGTGCCGCGCACCAGTGCTCCTCGGCGAGAAGAGGCTCTCCGAACGCCTCGTGGATCCGCGCGGCGTGGCAGCGCAGGAACACCTCGTCCGGCCGGTGACGGATCGCCTCGACGAGCAGCGGAAGGTTCCGTCTGTGCTTCCTCCGCTGATCGCCCTCGTAGCCGTAGTGCTGGTAGACGATGCCTGCGTAGCCGATCGTGCGGCTGTCGGCGCGGCAGAGCCGATCGATGCTCGCGTGCAAGTTCTCGTGGATCGCCCCTTCGAAGACGACGCCGGGGTCGTTGCGGAAGAGCCGTACCTGCCAGTTGGCGGTGAAGCTCGGCCGCCTGTGGAAGAGGACCCAGTACGCGGCATGCCGCGTGTCATCGAGCAGTCCGGCAAGGAGTGCTCGGCCGGGCACGCGGACGTGCTCGTCGGCGTCGACGTAGAGCACCCAGTCTCCGGTGCAGCGACGGGTGGCTTCCGTACGCGCCTCCCCGAAGCTCCCCGTCCAGGGAAAGCTGACGACGTGTGCGCCGTGGCGTGTGGCGATCTCGGGCGTGCGATCGACCGACCCGGTGTCGACCACGACGATCTCGTCGGCGATCTCACGTACTCGGCGCAGGCAATCGTCCATCCACGCCTCCTCGTCGCGCACGATCATCGAGACGGAGAGCCGAGACCGCCCACTCATCAGCGGCGCGACTCTACCGGGGCTCTTGCGACGACGCTCAGCCGGTCGAGTGCACGACCACGACCGGGAGAGTCGCAAGGCTGAGCAATCCGTGTGACACGCTTCCGAGCACGGCGCTCGCGACCGCCCCTCGACCGCGTGTGCCGACGACGATCAGGTCAGCGTCGAGCCCTTCGGCGATCCCGGCGATCGCCGCCGCGATGTCGGCCGTGCCGTGCTCGTCGGCGATCTCGACCTCGACCGGGATACCACGCGCCTCGGCCGTCTCGGCCGCCGACTGGAGCACGGGGTCGGCCGCCCTGATCTCGTCCTGCGTCGGGCTGTCGGCCGGATTCGCGTCGAAGAGCGCGCGCGCAACGGGCGAGAAATGCACCAGCGTCACAGCCGCCTTCCGGGTCGAGGCGAGGTCGATGCCGACCTCAAGCGCTCTCTGCGCCGGCGGCGAGCCGTCGACTGCGATGATGATCCGCCCGGCCACGTCAATCCAAGGATATCGCCGAAAGCGGCGAGCGACGTACGAGAGGAGGAGCAGATGCGGGAACCGCTCAGGGTCGCGTGCATCCAGGCCGAACCCGTGATCCTCGACCTGGAGCGAACGCTCGACAGGCAGGCAGCGCTGGCCACCGAGGCTGCCCGCGCCGGTGCAGGCCTTCTCGTCTTCCCGGAGGCATTCCTGCCCGCCTATCCGTCGTCGGCGTGGGCGAAGTTCCTCGCGGGCTGGGCGGATCCGCGGGCAAAGAGCGCGTTCGCGATGCTCGCCCGCGAGTCGGTCGAGGTCCCTGGCCCCGCCGCCGACCGGCTCGGTGAGATCGCCCGTGAAAACGACGTCTGGCTCGTCACCGGCGTCACCGAGCGCGATCCCGCCCGTCCCGGCACGCTCTACAACACGCTCCTCTACCACGCCCCCGACGGCACCCTCGCCCTCAGGCACCGAAAGCTCGTCCCCACGAATCACGAGCGGCTGGTCTGGGGCCAGGGCGACGGCGGCGGACTCCGGGCGATCGAGACCCCGATCGGGCGGATCGGAGGTCTGATCTGCTGGGAGAACTACATGCCGCTCGCCCGTTTCGCGCTCTACGAGAGCGGAGTCGAGATCTACCTCGCTCCGACAGCGGACGACAGCGACGCGTGGCAATCGACCCTCGTCCACATCGCCCGGGAGTCACGCGCCTTCGTCGTCGCGCCGAGCCATTTCCAGCGCGGGGCCTCGTACCCCGACGAGTTCCCGCTCCGTGAAGAGGTCGCGGGACTCGAGATCCTCGGCCGGGGCGGAAGCGCGATCCTCGCTCCGGACGGAAGCTACCTTGCGGGACCGCTGTACGACGAGGAGGGCATCCTGTATGCCGACCTCGACCCGGCGCGCCTCGACGAGGAGCGGCAGCGCTTCGACCCGGCGGGCCACTATCACCGCCCGGACGTGCTCTCCCTGAAGGTCACGCCCCTACAAAGCTAGCCATCTCGCCGAATGGGCGCACGGGCCTGCCCTCCCAGCGTTGGCCGCTCGTTCCCCGGCGCCCTCCACAGCGGCCCACCTTCCGGGCGGAAATCGTCCGATACCGGCCAAAAACGCAAATTCCCCACTACGCTGCGGATATGAGCTCGTCTCTGCCGCCCCGCTACGTCGGCCCGGAGAGGATCTATCGCGGGGGCATGGCGGACATCTACTCGGCACTCGATCGCCAACTCGGCAGAAAGGTCGCGATCAAGATCCTCGCCGAGCGATTCGCAGGCGACGAGGACCACCGCGCCTGGCTGCGGCGCGAGGCGATGGCCGTGGCACGCCTCTCGCACATGCTCGAGGTGGTGCGAGTCTACGACGTCGGTGAATGGCAGGGGCGACCGTACCTCGCGATGGAGTACCTCGGCGGGGGAAGCCTCGCATCACGCTTGAGGCGCGGCCAGATCTCCGGCGAGCTTGCGATCCGCTGGCTGCGGCAGGCCGCGATGGCGATCGATGCCGTCCACGAGCTCGGCATGGTGCACCGGGACGTGACGTTGCACAACCTCGTGCTGGACGTCCACGACAACGTCAGGTTGACGGACTTCGGAATCGCCAGCGCGCTCGATGGCAAGGGCACCGCCGTTCAGGCCCAGGACGTGATCCAGGGGACAGGCGGCTTCATCGCGCCAGAGCACCTCGCCGGAGACCCGGCCACACCGGCGAGCGACGTGTTCGGGCTCGGCGCGGTCGCCAACGCCCTCCTCACTGCCGCACCTGACGTCAACCACCGCGCACCGGAGCTCGAGGCAGTGCTCTCGCGTGCACTCGCCGACAGGCCTGTCGACCGCTTCGCCACGGCCAGGGAGTTCGTGCGCGAGCTTGTCCTTGTGCTCGCACCGGATATGGCGTCCACCCACGTCTTCCACGAGACCGCCACCGACACGTTCCCCATGCCCACCAAGGTGTTCCCCGGTGCTCCGCGCCGGGAACCGAAGCGCGCGATCCAGTGGAGCTCGCTTCTCCCGATCGCAGCCGCGGAGCGAGCGGTGCGGGCCGCACTGCTGATCGGGATCGGCGTGACCGCAATCGTCCTGCGCGACAACCCGGTCTCGATCAACGGAAAGGTCGTCCGGCTCGATCACGATCTGAGCCCGTCCCAGAACGCCTATGACCTCCTGATCGGGCGGACACTGGCCGCCACGCCGCACGACCTCCTCGTTCTCGGTGCTCTTGCGCTCGCGTTCGGGGCGCTCTACGCGGTCGAGAGCGTTGGGCTTCTGCTCCGGATCCAGGCCGCCGTGTATCTGACCATCGCCACGACGGCGGCGCTCATTCCCGTCGAGATCTGGGAGATCATGCACCACCCCAGCCGGCTGAAGGAGATCTCGCTTGCCGTCAACGTAGCCGTCGCCCTGTCGCTCTCCGGCGCGCTCGTCCGCGCCAAGATCGCCGCCCGCCGGGCACCACACCCGGCCGTCGCTCAACGGGCCACCTGATCGATCCCGCCGCGGTAAGCTCGGGTCGATGGCCAGCCGTGCCTATCTCAAGCCCGGGTTCGTCGTCAGCAGGATCCTGAACCCGGTGCTCATGCGGTTCGGCTTCGTTCCCACTCTGGCTGTCCGCGGCCGTCGAAGCGGCGAATGGCGAACGGTTCCGGTCAACGTGCTCTCACTCGACGGCGTGCGCTACCTGGTTGCGCCGCGCGGGGACACACAGTGGGCCCGCAACCTTCGCGCCTCCGGGGCCGGCGAGATTCGGCACCGCGGACAGGTCGACGCCTTCCAGGCCGTCGAGCTTCCCGATTCCGAGAAACCGCCGCTCGTGGCCGCGTATCTCGAACGTTGGGGAAGCCAGGTCAAATCGCAGTTCCGCGAGCTTCCCGAGCCGGCCGACCACCCGGTCTTCCGTCTCGAGCCGTAGCGACCGCAACCCGTCGAACAAGGAGACAACGGTGCACCATCTGGGCAGGCTGAGCGAGACCCCCGCGAATCCCGGCATCTATGCCGAGCGGAGCAGCGGATACACGCGCCGTACGCTCGTCGATCGCGCCACCGGGTCGGTACACCACGCGATCGCTCATCTCGAGCTCGCCGCCGGTGGCCGTGTCGATCGCCATCTGCACGCCTTCGAGGAGGGGATCTACGTGCTCTCCGGTTCGCTCGCCGTGGACGTGGCCGGTGGCCGCGAGGAGCTCGTCGCCGACGACTACCTTTGGATCGAGTTCGGCGTCGCACACTCTCTCGAGAACACCTCGGGAGCACCGGCCGCGTGGCTCGAGGTGAGCGCACCGCTTCCCGACGCGGATCTCGAGGACACCGTCTTCTCGGACAGCGTCGCGGGAGCCACCCCGGACGTCCCGTTCCGGCGAGGCCACTTCGACGTGGGCGACCTGCCAGACCCCACCCAGGCGCTCGGGCTGGCCGGTGCGGCGGGCGGCTGGCCAACGTCGGCGGCGCCTCGGTACGCCTCTTGATCAACCAGGACTTCGGGGGGAGCCAGTTCATCCTGATGACGCTCATGTACGTGCCGGGCGGTGGGATCAAGGAGCACGACCACGCTTTCGAGGAAGGGTTCTTCTTCATCGAGGGCGAGATCGAGGCCGTCCTCGACGGCGAGACGTACACGCTCGAGGCGGGGGACTACTGCTGGAGCAGCGTTCAGGGCATGCACGCCCTGACGAACCGCTCGGATGCGCCCGTGCGGTGGCTCGAGACGCAGGCACCCCAGCCGCCGTCGCGCCACCAGTTCCGCTATCGGGGCGACTGGGAACGGCTCGTCGCCGGCTGAGCTAGCGCCGGACGATGCGGTCAGGGACCGGGTAGCGCCCGTGCCCGCGACGCCCGGTGCCTCGATCCGCACCCGGCGCTGCACCGGAAACAGGTGCAGGTCGAACCGCCTCCCGACCACACCCCAGATCCCGCCGCGCATGAAGACCGCGACCAGCACGGCTACCGAGCCGAGGATGATCAGGTACCAGCCGCCGAGTTGGAGAGCTCCTGCTGCAGGACGAAGAAGACGATCGTGCCGACGATCGGGCCCTCGATGGTGCCGATGCCGCCGATGACGACGATGAAGATCATGTACGCCGTCCAGTTGACGGTGTACGCAGCCGACGGGTCGACGCGCACGAGGCTCAGGAACCAGACGGCTCCGGCAACGCCGCAGCCGAAGGCCGCGACGATCCAGACGAGCACCTTGGTGCGCAGGACGTCGACGCCGAGGCTGCGCGCTGCGGTCTCGTCGTCCCGGATCGCCGTCAGCGCCAGGCCGATCCGCGAGCAGAGGAGCGTGTAGGCGACCAGGACGGCGCCCGCGCCGGCGCCGAGCGCCAGCCAGTAGGTGCCGTGGGCGCGGAGGCCACGGTCGAGCAGCGCGGCGGAGTAGATCGTGACGCCGACTCCGCCACCCAGGTCGATGCCGAGATCCGTGCCGTTCAGGGTGAGGAGCGCGAGGACCTCGGCGATCACCCAGGTTCCGATCGCGAAGTAGCCGCCGCGCAGCCGGAAGGCGAGGGCGGCGGCGGGTATCGAGATCGCAGCGGCGACGAGCCCGCCGAGCACCACTGCTCCGAACGGGTGCACACCACCCCTGTCGGCGAGCATGTAGAGGCTGTAGCCGCCGATGCCGATGAACGCCTGCTGCCCGATCGAGACGAGCCCGGCATAGCCGGCGAGCAGGTTCCACATCTGCGCCATGGCGAGCAGCGTGAAGAACTCGACGAAGTCGCGCTGGAGGCCCTGGCTCGCCCACCACGGAACCGTGACGAGCACTCCGAGCACGCACGTGAGCACCACGCCCGCGATCGCACTCGTCCACGTGCGTCGGACCACCGCAACGACGGGAGCCGTGGCCTGATGCGTGCTCATACCGGCTCGGGCCCCGGGAAGAGCCCGCGTGGGCGCACGAGCAGGATGGCGAGGAAGACGAGGTGCCCGGCGAGGTCGCCCCAGCCGATCGAGATCTCGGCTCCGATCGCCTGCGAGACCCCGAGCACGATCCCGCCGGCGAGCGTCCCCCAGAGGGAGCCGAGTCCGCCGATGATCACGGCCTCGAAGCCGAAGATCAGCCGCGCGGGGCCGCTCGACGGGTCGAAGTTCGTGTAGACGCCGAGAAAGACGCCGGCGATCGCCGCGGTCGCGAGCGACATCGCCATCGCGACGGCGTAGAGCTTGCGGTTGTCGATGCCGACGAGCTGTGCGGTGCGCTGGTCGTCGGAGGTCGCGCGGAGCGACCGGCCGAGCCGCGTCCGGCGGATCAGGAGCTGGAGACCGACGAGGAGGCCGACGGCGACGAGGAACATGATCAGCGAGAACCAGCCGATCGAGATCTCGCTCGTGATGCGGATGCTCTCCGTCTCGATCGAGCCCGACGTGCAGCCGCTGCTGGTCGGCCGAGAACTGCTCGAGCAAGGCGTTCTGGATGATCACCGAGAGCCCGAACGTGGCGAGGATCGGCGCCAGGCCGCTGTCGAGCGTGTAGTTGAGCAGCAGGTACTGGAGCGCGAAGCCCGAGCGCCGCCATCAGCGGGATGACGAGCACGAGCGTCGTGAACGGGTTCCAGCCGAGGTTGTCCACGATCACGAGCGAGAGGAACGACGCGAGGACGATCAGGTCGCCGTGCGCCAGGTTGACGAGGCGCATGACGCCGAAGACGAGCGAGAGGCCGGTGGCGAAGAGGGCGTAGAGCCCCCCGAGCAGGATTCCCTGCACGATCTGAGTTGACCCAGACCATTCAGTGCTCCTCGGCGACCCCGAAGTAGGCCTCGACCACGCGCTCGCGCGTCAGCTCCGTCGTCGGGCCGTGCAGCGAGACGCGGCCCTCGAGCAGGCAGTACGCGCGGTCGGCGGCCGCGAGCGCCTGGCCGATGTCCTGCTCGACGAGCACGACGGTCGTGCCCTGCCGGCGAGATGGCCTCGATCGTCCCGTAGATCGCCTTGATGATCTTCGGCGCCAGGCCGAGCGAGAGCTCGTCGAGCAGGATGAGACGGGGGTTGCCCATCAGCGCCCGCCCGATCGCGCACATCTGCTGCTCACCGCCCGACAGCGTCCCGCCCCACCGCCCGGCGAGTGCATCGAGCGCCGGGAAGAGCTCGTAGACCTCGCGCAGGCCCCACGGGCCGCGCCGCCGCCGGTGGCCGCCGATGCGGAGGTTCTCCTCGACCGTCAGGCTCGGAAAGATGCGCCGGCCCTCGGGAACGAGCGCGATGCCCGCGGCGACGCGGCGGTACGCCGGCAGCCGGCCGATCGGACGCGCCGTCGAAGCGCACCTGCCCCGAGGCCGGGCGTAGCAGGCCGGCGACCGACGCGAGCAGCGTCGACTTGCCGGCGCCGTTGGCGCCGATGATCGCGACCGTCTCGCCTTCGTCGACCTCGAGGCTGACGTCGAAGAGCGCCTGGAAGTCGCCGTAGAAGCAGTCGACGCTCGTCGACCTCGAGCAGCGCTGCACGTCAGAGCTCGCGTCCCGAGGTAGACGTCGCGGAGCTCGGGGCTCTCGATCACGGTCTGCGGATCGCCCTCGATCAGCTTGCGCCCGGCGGCGAGCGCGACGAGCCGGTCGACGACCGAGAGGAGCGCGTGGACGATGTGCTCGATCCAGACGATCGTGATCCCGCGGCCGCGAAGCTCCTTGATCGTCTCGACCAGCTCGAGCACCTCGAGCTCGGTCAGCCCGCCCCCGATCTCGTCGAGGAGAAGGATGCGCGGCTCGGTGACGAGCGCCCTGGCCAGCTCGAGCCGCTTGCGCTCGAGCAGCGTCAGCTGGCCCGCGAGCGTGTTCGCCTTGCCGAGCAGCCTCGCCTGCTCGAGCGCCTCGACGCAGGCCTCGCTGGCCGTTCCCGTCCGACTCGCCGCGCCCGTAGGTCGCGCCGACGAGGACGTTCTCGAACGCGGTCAGCCCGGCGAAGGGCCGCGGGATCTGAAACGTCCGGGCGATGCCGGCGCGGCAGTGCTCGTGGCCGGAGAGGCGTCGTGATGTCACGGCCCGCGAAGAGGACGCGGCCCCGGTCGGCGCGCAGGCTGCCCGCGATCACGTTCAGAAGCGTCGTCTTGCCGGCCCCGTTCGGGCCCACGATCCCGAGCGCCTCGCCCTCGTCGACCGTGAGGCTGACGTCCTCGATCGCCCTGACCGAGCCGAACGACTTCGAGACGCCGTGGAGCTCGACCAGGGCCGGCAAGCAGACCTCGCTTCTAGCGATAGACGATCGGCTGGAGCTTTCCCTCTCGCTTGAGACCGGGAACGCGCTTGTTGCAGACGACGACCATCTCGTACGGGTACTTCTTGCCCTTCCGCCACTGCGCCGCCGGCGAGCTTCGTCTTCGAGTGTTGGCGACCGGGTTCTGCGCGGGCCCGCCCTTCCACGTGACGAGGCCGAAGACCGTGTTCAGCTTCGTCGCCTTGATCGCGGCGACGATCGACTCCTTGTCGTCGATGTTCTTCGTCCGCGCCAGGACGTTCGGCGGCGACCTCGAACAGCGCGTGCGAGGAGCCGATCGGCTGCGTCCACTGCCTCTTCGTCGCCTTCGTCCACTGTGCCGCGAGCGGCGGCAGCGGACTGCTTCGTCAGCGACGACCTGTACGGCGATGCCGGGATGCCACCACACCTCGGTCGCCATGCCGGCTCCGTCCTTGCCGAGCGCCTCGATGTCGGACGGGAAGAGGAGCGCCCTGCGCGATCGTCGCGACCTTCGGATGGAAGCCCTGCTGGAGCGCCTGCTTCCAGAAGGTGACGAAGTCGGGCGGCAGCGGCACGCCGGTCACGATCTGGGCGTTCGCGTTCTTGAACGCCGAGATGTGGCTCGAGAAGTCGTCGTTCGGCTCGGGGTAGAGGCCCGGGTTGATCAGCGTGTAGCCGGCCTTCTTGAGCGCGGGCGGGAAGCCGAGCTTCTTGTCGGCCCACGCGGCGCCGTCGGGGTCGTTCGGGTAGAGCGCGCCGACGACCTTGTTCGTCTGCACCTGGCTCCACATGTCGAGGAAGACGGCGATGATGTCCTCGAGGCCCCAGAAGAAGTGGTACGTCCACTTGAAGGGCTTCGCCGGATCCCCCTTGCGGCCGAAGAACCACGCCTGCCACGGCACGTCGGTGACGATGCACGGCATCCCGTTCGCCTCGCACACGTCGGAGACCGGGTTGGTGGTGATCGGCGTGCTCGAGACGAGCATCAGGTCGACGTTGTCGTCGAGGATCAGGCTCTGCGCGACCGTCGCGCCCCGGTTCGTGTTCGACTGCGAGTCGCGCAGCAGGATCTCGACCGGGATAGGTGTTCTTGCCCGACCCGGATGCCCTTGCCGAACAGCTTCTGCATCTGCGCAGACGGTGTACTTGTTCGCCTCGCCGAAGCTGGCGAGCGGGCCGGTCAGCGGCGCGACCCAGCCGATCTTGATCGTCCGGCTTGCCGCGTATGCGCGCGTCGTCGCGACGTACGGGGCAAGCCCGAGCGCGGCCCGCCCGCGCCGGCGCGCCTCAGCAGCGTGCTCGGTCGACCGCTCGCGCGAAGCGCCTCCGACGCTCGCTCAATCTGGTCGTCAGACATTCCTCTCCTCCTCTCGGTGCTTGCGTGGATGCGTTCGTAGCCGATCACGCGCGGTCGCGCTAGCGTCTCCTCGGGCGCCAAGGTCAAGTGCCAAGGCGATCGT
Organism: uncultured Actinomycetes bacterium; assembly: GCA_963736045.1. Lineage (GTDB taxonomy): Bacteria > Actinomycetota > Thermoleophilia > Gaiellales > Gaiellaceae > PALSA-612. The sequence goes on from CAVTNK010000004.1 coordinate 803,182, forward strand.
CTGCGAGACAGGTGAGCGCCGTCTGTTAGCCTCAGTGCCGTGCGACGGCAGGTCGGCGGTGCCGGCGAGCAGCAGCCGAGATGCCCCGGCTGGCCGTCGACGAGCTCGCCTTTCGCGAGGCGATCGCCCATTTCGCGACCGGGCGTGACCGTGATCACGACCCTGCACGAGGACAAGCCGGCGGGGATGACGGCGAGCGCCGTCGCCTCGCTCTCGCTCGATCCGATCCTGCTCCTCGTCTGCATCAACAACCGGCTGCCGACCCACGAGGCGATCGAGACGAGCCGCCGCTTCGTCGTCAACGTGCTCGGCGAGGGGCAGGAGGAGCTCGCGCTGCAGTTCGCGCGACCGGCCGCAGACAAGTTCGCCGGCGTCCCGCTCGCGCCGATCACGATCTGCCCGTACTCGAGCACGCGATCGCCCACTTCGTCTGCGACGTCCACGAGCGCTTTCCGGGCGGCGACCACTCGATCTTCACCGGCCTCGTCCGTGACTGTGGCGCGACCCCCGGCAAGCGGCCGCTCGTCTACTTCCGAGCAAGTTCGGCGGTCTGCACGACCCGCAAGGCGAGGCACTCCGCGAGGCGCTCGGCTGGGACATGCCGTCGCTGAGCGGCATCGGGCCGCCGCGCACCGAGCCGACCAGGTAACGGACTGCGTATCTCCGTTCGCGACACGCCGCTAGCGCGGGCGGCCGACCACGCTGACGTCGTCGGGGTTGATCAGGTCGGGCACCGTCCAGCCGTCGAGGTCGTACTCGGCCATGCACTGCTCGGCGAAGCCCTTGATGCGGTCGACCGTGCCGTCGCCCTTCGCCATCCAGTAGCACTCGAGCTTCGTCAGCTCGTGGCTGCCCGAGTACGAGCGCTCGTACAGCTCGTGGCGGCCGCCGAACTCGCTGCCGATCGAGTCCCAGAGCAGCTTGACGAGCTTGATCTTGTCCTCGCGCCGTGTAGCCGTTCGAGCCGCGGTAGAACTGGTCGAGCAGCGGCCGCAGCTCGGGCTGCTTCCAGTCGCGCGAGCTCGACGGATGGACGATCAGCGCGCCGCCGGTCTGGTTCTCGATGATCCCCTTGATGATCGGGTAGGCCTGGTTGGAGAGGATCCGGTAGGCCGACGCCGCCTCGATGTTCGGGAGCACCGAGCCGTCCCGCCGACGGCACCGGGTTGTGGCACATCGCGTCGGTCAGCGCCCAGAACATGTTGCCGCCAGGCGAGGATCTCGCCGATCGAGGCCTGGATGCCGCGGAACTCGATCGTCCCGGTCGCCTCGACCGTCTTGATGAAGAGGCCGGCGAGGAAGTCGAGCTTGACCGCGAGCCGCGTGCAGCCCTGCATCAGCGCGCGCCAGATGAAGCCGGTCAGGTGGTAGGTGCTCGCGATCTCGAGGTTGCCGTAGATGAGGAAGTTCTCCCACGGGATCAGCGCGTCCTCGAATACGAGCACGGCGTCGTTCTCGTCGAAGCGGCTCGAGAGCGGATAGTCGAACGGGCTGCCGACCGTCGCCGCCATGAACTCGTACGACGGGCCGGCAGATCAGCTTCGATGCCCGGCTGGTTCATCGGCGCGAAGAACGAGAGCGCGTACTCCTCCTTCTTGATCGGCGTCGAGCCGTGGTAGGAGACGAAGTTGTAGTTCGAGAACGCCGAGCCGGTCGCGACCATCTTCGCGCCGCGGACGACCACGCCCTCGTCCGTCTCCTTGACCGCGTGGATGAAGACGTCGCTCGACCTCGTGGATCTCCCTGTTCCGGTCGACCGGCGGGTTGACCAGCGTGTGGTTCATGAAGTAGCACGCGCTCCTGCGCCTCCTTGTACCAGCGGCGCGCGTTCTCGTCGTAACGGCGCGTAGTAGTCGGCGTTCGGCCCGTAGGTGGCGAGAAACGCGGCCTTGTAGTCGGGGCTGCGGCCCATCCAGCCGTAGGTCAGCCGCTGCCACGCGGCGATCGCGTCGCGGCCGCGGACGAGATCCTCCGCGGACATCGGCGCGCGGAAGAACGGGTGCGTGTAGCCGCCGTTGCCGGTGTCCGTCTCGCACCGTCAGCACGTCCTTCGTCGCCGGGTCGTGGAGCGCGTCGTAGAGCCGCGCGACGCTCCGGGCGCCGTTCCGGAAGGCCGGGTGCGTCGTGACGTCGTCGACCTTCTCGCCGTAGATCCAGATCTCGCGCCCGTCGCGCAGGCTCTCCAGGTACTCGTCGCCCGTCATCGGGCGGGCGGGGGAAGAGGAGGTGGTCACCTCACCCACCTGGTTGGGTGAGGGACAGGCTGAAAGCCTGTCCCTCGGCTCTGGCGCACCTTGCGCGTCACTGCTTGTGCAGGCCCTGCAGCACCACGTTGATGTCGTCCGGGTTGATCAGATCCGGGACCGTCCAGCCGTCGAGGTCGTACTCGGCCATGCACTGCTCGGCGAAGCCCCGGTAGCGGTCGGCGTCGCCCGAGCCCTCGGCCGCGCCGAGCACCTGGAAGCGGATGCTCTCGTGGTCGCCGAAGTAGTTGCGCTCGTAGAGCAGGTGCCGGCCGCCGAACTCGGTGCCGATCGCGTCCCACAGCAGCTTCATCAGCTTCACGCGCTCGACTGCCGGCTGTAGTCGTCGGAGCCGCGAACGTACTGATCGAGGTACGGCCGTATGTCCTCGGGCGACTTGAAGTCGACCGCGTGCGAGGGCAGGTAGATCGAGTGCGCTCGCCATCGTGTTCTCGATGATCTCCTTGATCCGGGTCATCGCGATGCTCGACATCACGCGGTACGCGAGCGCGAGTTCAGGTTCGGCGAGACGTAGCCCGGCGTCCACGGCTCGGCGTGCGGCACATCGCGTCGGTCAGGCCCCAGAACAGGTTCCGGAAGGCGAGCACCTCGCCCGACCTGCGCCTGGACGCCGCGGAAGTCCTTCGACGCCCGTCGACGCGACCGCCTTGAGCAGCAGCCCGGCAAGGAAGTCCATCTTCACCGCCAGCCGGGTGCAGCCGTGGAACATGAATCGCGGCAGGAAGCCGGAGCGCGGGAAGAAGTTGTTCGACCTTGTCGATGTCGGCGTAGCGAAGACGTTCTCCCACGGCACGAACACCTTGTCGAAGACGATGATCGAGTCGTTCTCGTCGAGGCGGCTCGAGAGCGGGTAGTCGAACGGGCTGCCCATCACGCTCGACGTCATCTCGTACGAGGGCCGGCAGAAGAGCTTCAGGCCGGGCGAGTCGTTCGGGACGATGCAGACGAACGCGAACGGCTCCGTCTTGATCGGCAGTGCGCCGTTGTTGGCGATGAAGTTGTAGTGCGTGAGCGTCGACGTCGTGGCGACGACCTTGGCGCCGCTGACGATCAGCCCGCCGTCGATCTCCTTCTCGACGTGCATGTAGACGTCCTTGACGTCGTCCAGCGGGCGGTTGCGGTCGACCGGCGGGTTGACGATCGCGTGGTTGACGAACGCGACCGTCTCCTGGCAGTGCCGGTACCAGCGGAGCGCGTTCTCCTTGTACGGCTCGTAGTAGTCCGGGTTCGCGCCGAGCGTGGCGAGGAACGACGCCTTGTAGTCGGGCGCACGGCCCATCCAGCCGTACGTGACCCGCGCCCACTCGGCGATCGCGTCACGCGACGCGATCAGGTCCTCCACCGAGCGCGGCCCCTTGTAGAAGGGATGCGTGACGTTGCCGTTCCCCGTATCGGTCTCGGTCGTCAGGACGTCCCTCCGCGCGGGGTCGTGCAGCGCGTCGTAGAGGCGGGCCAGCATCCGCACCGTGTTCCGGAACGCCGGATGGGTGGTGACGTCCTTGACGCGCTCGCCGTAGATCCAGATCTCGCGGCCGTCGCGCAGGCTCTCCAGGTACTCATCGCCCGGTGAACGGTGTGTGCTTGTCGAAGTACGTCGTGGCGGTTGCGGAAGCGCTCGACATCGTCGTCCCCTTTCAGCCTGCGAATATCACCGATCGCTCGTTCGAGAACACCTTTCGCCGAAGTCTCTCCTTCTGGTGGCGCCCGCGCAACCGAAGAGTGGGCGCGTGCCGCATCATGCGGAATCGAGTAGGCTCGCGCCGCCATGACCGACGACCTTCGCTTCGGGATCCATTCCGGTCAGCAGTACTCCGACTTCCCGGGCTACGTCGATCTCTGGCAGGAAGCCGAGCGCCTCGGCTTCGACTGGGCGTCGGCCTTCGACCACTTCATGCCGATCCAGGCCGACCCGACCGGTCCGTGCTACGAAGGGATGACGCTGCTCGCGGCGATGGCTGCGCACACGACTCGCCTCCGGCTCGGCATGCTCGTGATCGGCGTCACCTACCGCCATCCCGCCCTGCTCGCGAACATGGCAGCGACGATCGACCACATCTCTGGCGGACGGCTCGAGCTCGGGCTGGGCGCCGCCTGGTACGAGCTCGAGCACCAGCAGTACGGAATCGACTTCCCGTCGATCGGCGTGCGGATGGACATGCTCGACGAGGCGATGCAGGTCGTGCGGAGCCTGCTGGTGAACGAGACATCGACGTTCGACGGACACCACTACCAGCTTCGGGATGCCCGCTGCGAGCCGAAGCCGCTGCAGTCACGCCTTCCTCTCTGGGTCGGCGGCTCGGGCGAGCGGCGGACGCTCCGCATCGTCGCCGAGCATGCCGACGGGTGGAACACGTTCCTCTTTCCGGAGGACGCCTACCAACACAAGCTGGACGTCCTTGCCCGCCACTGTGCGGACGTTGGCCGCGACCCCGGCTCGATCCGCAAGCAGGTCGTCTTCCGCGCCCTCCTCGGGGAGGACGAGAGCGAGGTTGCCGACCGTGTGCGACAGCGCTCCGCCGAGCTCGGCATCTCGGAGGATGAGCTCCGGGAGCAGGAGGTCGCCGGATCCCAGATGATCATCGGCACGCCTGAGCAGTGCGCAGAGCGACTCCTGCCCTACGTCGATCTCGGCGTCGGAGACTTCCTCCTCTTCGCCCGTCCTCCGGGCGACAGGCGGACGATGGAGCTCGTCGCGACGACGGTCGCTCCCGCGGTTCACTCGGCTGCTCGAGCCTGAGCCGGTCGAGTTACTCCCAGAGCAGGTGCGCGACGTCCGCAACGAGCTCGAGCTTCGCCCGTTGCTCGTCTTCGGACTGCGGGTTCCCGGCCATCACCGACGCGAAGCCACACTGGGTCGAGAGCGCGAGGTTCTCTCGCGGGTGGTACCTGGCCGCCTCGTTCACGCGTCGTGCCAGTTCGTCCGCGTCTTCGAGCTGGGGCAGCTTGCTCGAGATGAGGCCGAGCACGACCGTCTTGTCGTCAGGGCAGTCGGAGAGCGGCTCGAAGCCACCGGAGCGCTCGTCGTCGTACTCGAGCAGGAACACGTCGTAGCTCGTCAGCCGGCCGAAGACCTGCCTGGAGATCGCCTCGTAGCCACCCGATGCGGTGTAGTGGCCGGTGTTGTTCCCCTTGCAGAGGTGGATCGCGAACGTGACGCCGTCGATGTCGTCGGCGATCGAGTTGACGAGGTCGAGGCCTTCGTCGAGCAGCCGGTCGATCCGGACACCGTTCGCGGGGTGGGCCTCGCCGATCGTGGGATCTGCCCAGGTGCCGACGCGGTCCTCGACGGCTCTGAACTCGTCCTGCGACATCTCACCCGTCTCGAGCCGCGCCTTCGCCTCCTTCAGGTACGGCGGGCGAATGAGCGAGCCAACCGTCTCGGCTCGATACGGGGCGCCCACGCGCGGGAGTGTAGAGCCTCGGGCGAGCCCCCGACAGCCGGATAAGCTTGCCCGCGACATGACGGTCATGACACTTCGCGACCGGCTCGAATCGGGCGAGTTCGTCGTCACTGCCGAGCTCGGCCCGCCGGCCGAACCCGGACGCCGGGGCCGTGCGCGCGAACCGCACGGATCTTCGCCGGTGTGGTACACGCGGCCAACGTCACCGACAACCAGGCAGCGACCGTGAAGATGTCGCCCGCTCGCCTGCTCGGTCTGGATGCTCGAGGAAGGGCTCGAGCCGATCATGCAGGTGACGACGCGCGACCGGAACGTGATGGCGCTGCAGTCGGATCTGCTGGGAGCCTGGGCACTCGGGGTGAGGTCGATCCTGGCTCTCTCCGGCGACCCACTGAAGGTCGGGCCGCTACGAGGAGATCGCGACGCGCGTCGGCGACCTCGACTCGACGGGACTGGTGCAGCTCGTCGCGGAGATGAACGAGGGTCGGCTCGCGGCCGGCGAGACGCTCGACGCTCCCGACCGGCGTTCCTGGTCGCGAGCGCTGCCAATCCGCTCGTCGACACGGTCGAGAAGCTCGAGGCGAAGCTCGATGCCGGCACCCACTTCTTCCAGTCGAACATCGTCTACGACGTCGACCGCTTCGCCGAGTGGTTCGCGCCGATCGTCGCAGCCGGCGTCCCGGCGCGGGCACCGCTTCTCGTCGGCGTCACACCGCCCCGGAGCACGCAGGATGCTCCGGCACATGCACGACAACATCCCGGGGAGTCGAGGTCGACGAGGCGACGTTCTCGCGGATGGAGGGGCTCGAGGGCGACGAGGCGAAGGCGACCGGAATCGAGATCGCGGTCGACATCGTCAGGCGACTGCGCGAGGTGCCGGGCGTGGCGGGGCGTGCACGTCATGGCACCCGGGTGGGAGGCCGAGGCGGTGCCCCGGGTCGTCGAGGGCGCCGGCCTCGGTACGGCTGTCTAGCGCCGCTTCCGCGAGACGACGAACGCTTCGTCGTTGAACCAGAGGCCGCCGTGCTTGTGCAGCACGTCCTGCGTGGCCTCGAGATACGAGCCGTCGTGCACGACCGGATCCAGCCGCTCGTCCTCGATCTGGTTCACGTAGATGACCGCGTTCCACGCGGCGAACAGCGTCGAGGTGCCGATCCGGTCGCCGATCTCCGACGGCAGCGTGTGCATCTGGTAGCGGAACAGCGCCTCCTCGTCGCGTCGGCACCGTGAGGTCGAAGCTGCTTCGCGTCGTCTCCCAGCGCCGCTCCGAGCGCCTTGCAGCAGCTCGTGGCGATCGACCTGGAACGGGTTCTCGCCCGGCCAGAGCCTCTGCACGATCTCGAGCGCCGGGATCCTGGCCGTAGGACTGGATCGTCGAGCAGCCGCCCGCCGGGGGCGAGGCTGCGCGCCAGCGGCGCCAGCACCTTCTCGCGCCTTGAACTCGGCACCCATGCGCGCGCGCCACGGCTGCGAGGCGAGGACGAAGTCGTACTGCTCGCCGGGGCCGTGCCCGGCTGCGGGATCACGTCGTCGAGCAGGAACTCGTGGTCCTCGCGGTAGATCACGAGCACCGACGGGCGCACTACCGTCGGATTGCCGGTCTTCGGGTTCGGCTTCGTCTGCCAGCCGTGCGTCAGCACCGGACCCGAGCGCCTCGATCTGCTCGACGAACTCGTACGCGGACGTGCCCCTCGAGGCGCAGCGTCTGCCAGTTCAGCGCGCCGCGATCGTCCGGCGTCGCGCGGCGTCAGCTGCGGCGCGTCCATGTAGCTCAGGTTCGTGATCACGAGCACGGTGTGCGGGTGCTCGTAGAAGCGGTCCGGCATCTTCTCGAGCCCGAGCCGGACGTCCTCGAGGCTGATCTCCTTCGCCACCGCCAGCAGCGGCACGGTCGGGAAGTCGCGATGGACGCTGCGCATCAGCCGCGAGAGGACGGTCGCGTCGCCCATGCCGGCGTCGAAGATCCGCAGCGCCGGCGGCGTCGGCCGGAGCTGACTCAGCTCCTCGCGCCGCTCGCGCGCGACGACCGCCTTCTCGTTGCAGGTGTTGACGAACGCCAGGTACTTCTGCCGGTTGTCGTAGAACCGGAACGGCGGCGAATCTGCCTGCGCCTGCTTCCCAGTCATTGCTCGCTCACTTCCTCTCGTCGTCCGTCGTCAGCTTGCCGTGGTGGTCACGCCCGAGGAACGTGTTGGCCCACGCGCTCTTGCCGCGGAGGGCGTTGTCCTTGACCACGGCAGGGCCGTCGAGCATCGTCTCTTCCTCTCCGTAGACCTTCAGCCTCTCGTATGCGAGCGCCCAGATGCATTCCTTCTCGCCGATCTCGCACGTCCCCTGGCGTGTGCCGCCACAAGGGCCATTCCGCTGGTTCTTGACGCACTGGGACTCGGGACAGAGGTAGGCGATGTCGGGTAACGAGCAGTCACCGCAGTCGCGGCAGCCGAACATCGGGATCTTCGCAGCTTGCTCCAGGACGTGCAGCGCCTTCCCGACGGACCGTGGAGCCCGTTCGACTGCCCCGTAGACAGCTCGGCCGGCGCCGTGGAGTGGCGCGTCGTCGGCGAAGACGGCGCCGTGCACCTTTCGACTCAGCCGGTAGCGGAGCGGTGCGTGACCCTTTCTGCGCCGACGCGACTCGAGGTAGTCGTGGTTCACCTCGGTCGAGGAGAGGCCGGTCTCGGCGTCGCGCTCGAAGTAGTGGAACTCGTCTGCGAACGAGAACTGGATCTCGCGTGCGAACTCCTGCCAGTCGTCCGGCGCGAAGGAGTCGGCGGTGTCGAGTATCCGCGTGTACTCGTCCAGCTGCATGTGGCCGCCGAGGTAGATGCCCCTGTAGCCGATGCCGCGGGCGATCGCAACCTGCTTCGCGGCCAACTCGAGGAAGAATGCGCGCCCCGGTCAGCGCTCTGCGCCTGCCTGTCGACGAGCTCCCGCAGGTCGTCCGTGACGATGGCGCCCGGAATCCGGCCGGCATGGAACACTCGCGCGGACTCCGGCGTCAGCAGGTAGACGTTCGCCAGCACCGGCACGTCGAGCGAGTGCAGCGCCATCCAGCGGATCAGCTCGTCGTCCTTGCGGGCGTCGTACCCGATCTGGTTGATCACGAACGAGGCGCCGTTCTCGATCTTCTTCCGCAGCTTGAAGTACTGCGGCATCACCTCACGCTCGTGGCGCTTGTGATTCGTGACGACCGCCCCCAGGAAGAAGGCTGTCCTCCCGAGCGAGACGTCGAGGCCCACGCCCTCGTTGAGGTCCGAGAACATGCGCAGGAGCGCGACCGAGTCGATGTCGAAGACGGGCGCCGCAACGCCCCGGTAGCCACTCACCGGGTAGTCGCCCGACAACGCGAGCACGTTGTGGAACCCCTCCGAGGAGAGCTTCCACCCCCGGCTCTCCAGCGCATTGCGATTCCAGTCCTTGCAGGCGAGGTGGATGATCACCTCCTGGCCGCGCGCGATCAGATCCGTACCGAGCGTGTCGGCCGAGAGCATCGCGTGGCCGCCTGGGTTGTCGGTGATCGAGAGGACGTCGATCCGCGGATGGTCGACCAGCTCGCGCGCCAACATCAGGATGCGCTGCGCGCGGCTCTCCGTGATCAGGCCACGGCTCGTGACGATCTCGGCCGCGACCACGAAATGGTCGGTTTCCATCAGCAGATGGCGCAGATTCGTCGCGTTCATGTCGGACCGGGCATCGGGTCCTCGGTCTTCCTGCTTTCGACGATCACCGTCGCCGCAGGATGATCAGGTCGGCGACGAGGCCGGTCCAGCCGGTCTGGTGCGAGGCGCCGAGGCCCGGCGCCGGTGTCGCCGTGGAAGTACTCGTGGAACGGGATCAGGTCGTGCCAGGCCGGGTCGCGCTGGAACAGCTCGTAGCCGCCGAACACCGGGCGGCGGCCGTCCTCGCGCTCGAGGAAGATCGCCGGTCAGCCGCGCGGAGAGCTCGTCGGCGACCTGCGCCGAGGTCGAGCTCGCGGCCCGAGCCGGTCGGGAACTCGACCGTGAAGCCGTCGCCGAGGTAGCGGTGGTAGACGCGGAGCGTCTCGACGAGCAGGTAGTTGATCGGGAACCAGATCGGGCCGCGCCAGTTCGAGTTGCCGCCGAAGAGGCCGCTCGTCGACTCGCCCGGCTCGTAGTCGAGCGTCGCCGACGACGCCGTCGAGCGTCGACGTGCAGCGGGTTCGCCTCGTGGAACTTCGAGAGCGCGCGCAGGCCGTGGTCGGAGAGGAACTCGTCCGGGTCGAGCATCGCGCGCGAGGATGCGGCGCAGCCGCTCCTCGTCGACGATCGAGAGCATCCGCCAGCCGGCGTGCTCGTCGGACTCCATGTGCTGGACGACCGCGCGCGCCTCGGGGCGGTTCGCCGTGAACCAGTCGACGCGCGTCATGAAGTCGGGCAGGCGCGCCATCGTCTCGGGGCCGAGCGTCGTCACCGCGGCGAGCGGCAGCAGGCCGACGACCGAGCGCGCCCGCAGCGGCACGACGCCGCCGTCCGGTGTGCAGCAGGTCGTAGTAGAAGCCGTCCTCCTCGTCCCAGAGGCCCTTGCTCGTTCAGCGCCGAGCGCGATCAGCGCGAAGTGCTCGAAGAACTTCGTCGCGAGGTCCTCGTAGGTCGGGTCGTGCTCGGCGAGCAGCGAGCGCGAGCTCGAGCAGGTTCTGGCAGTACATCGCCATCCAGGCGGTGCCGTCGGACTGCTCGAGCCGGCCGCTCACCGGCAGCGACGAGCGGTCGAACGGGCCGATGTTGTCGAGGCCGAGGAAGCCGCCCTCGAACAGGTTGTTGCCGTCCGCGTCCTTGCGGTTCACCCACCAGGTGAAGTTGAGGAGCAGCTTGTGGAAGACGCGCTCGAGGAACTCGAAGTCGCTCGTCGCCGGCGATCTCGTAGACGCGCAGCGCGGCCCACGCGTGCACCGGCGGGTTGACGTCGCGCGAACGACCACTCGTACGCGGGCAGCTGGCCGTTCGGGTGCATGTACCACTCGCGGCAGAGCAGGATCGAGCTGCGACTTCGCGAACTCCGGGTCGACGTGCGCGAGCGCGACGCAGTGGAAGGCGAGATCCCAGGCCGCGTACCACGGGTACTCCCACGTGTCGGGCATCGAGATCACGTCCATGTTGTTCAGGTGCGTCCACTCGCGGTTGCGGCCGCTCCGGCGCGACTCGGGCGGCGGCGGGCCGGTCGGGTCGCCCTCGAGCCAGCGCAGCGACGTCGTAGTGGAAGAACTGCTTGCACCAGAGCATCCCGGCGAGCGCCTGGCGCAGCACGAGCGCCTCGTCGTCCGGACGCGCCGGCGGGCGTCGAGGTCGTCGTAGAACTCGTCGGCCTCGGCCTCGCGCAGCGGCCATCATCGCGGCGAAGTCGCCGCCGAGGCCGGGCTGTCTCGCGCGAGGCGCAGCTCGACCGTCGCGGTCTCGCCGGCGGGCGACCTCGAGCCGGTAGCGGAACGCGGCCTTCGTGCCCGTCTGCGTCCGGGTTGACGGTCGGCGCGCCGTGGACGACGTGGTCGCCGATCCCGTCCTTCGGGTACGGCGTCTGCGGCGGGCGCTCCGAACAGCCGCTCGGCGTTCGTCTCGTTCTCGCAGAAGAGCGCCGTCGGGCTCGCCGCGACGCCGAGAGGCACGCGCGTGCCGAGGTCGTCGTGCTCGGCGACGAGCGCGCCGTCCTCGAGCCGGATCGACGGCTTCGTCGACGTCGTCGCCCCACGACCACGTGTTGCGGAACCAGAGCGTCGGGAGGACGTCGATCGTCGCCGCCTCCGGGCCCGGCGTTGCGGACCGAGATGCGGACGAGGATGTCCTCGGGCGAGGCCTTCGCGTAGTCGGCGGTGATCTCCCAGTAGCGGCCGTCGTCGAAGACGCCGGTGTCGACGAGCTCGAACTCGGGCTCGTCGCTAGCCGCGCGCGGCGTTCTCGGCGACGAGCCGCTCGTACGGGAACTCGGCCTGCGGGTACATGTAGCGCCAGCGCATCCACGAGTGCGTCGGCGTCGAGTCGAGGTACCACCAGTACTCCTTGGCGTCCTCGCCGTGGTTGCCCTCGGGGCCGGTGAGGCCGAAGATGCGCTCCTTCAGGATCGGGTCGCGGCCGTTCCAGAACGCGAGCGCGAAGCAGAGCGTCTGGCGGTCGTCGCAGATGCCGGCGAGGCCGTCCTCGCTCCAGCGGTAGGCGCGCGAGCGGGCGTGGTCGTGCGGGAAGAAGCTCCACGCGTCGCCGTCGGCGCTGTAGTCCTCGCGCACGGTGCCCCAGGCGCGCTCGCTCAGGTACGGCCCCCAGTGCCGCCACGGCGCCCTACCCTTCGGAGTCTCAAGCAGACGTGTGCGCTCGACTTCAGCCATGGTCCGCAGTCTTGCAAGAAGGCTCTCTGTCGTTGCGGCCGGGGTCGGCGTACTGCGCTCGCAACCTGCGAGCTCGCAGGAGCTCGGCGACCGACCAGGCCTGGAGTCGAGCACGCCGTCGACCGCGATGCCGGTCCGGAGAGCCGCTTCCACGTAGGGTCCGCATCCCGGTGCCGACGGCGAGGATCATGTGCGCGCAGCCGCACCCATCAGCTCGTGGTGCCCACCGAATTCCTGGCGCATCGCGGACAGGAGCTTGTCGGCGAACTGCGCCTCGCCCCGCGAGCTGAATCGCTCGTAGAGCGCCGTCGAGAGCACCGGGACCGGAACGCCCTCGTCGATCGCGGCCATCAGCGTCCAGCGCCCTTCGCCGGAGTCGGACACGCGTCCCGAGAGCTTCTCGAGCATGGCCGGGCCTGCTAGCGCGTGAGCGGTCAGATCGAGCAGCCACGACGCGACGACCGAGCCACGGCGCCAGACCTCGGCCACGTCGGCCACGTCGATGTCGTACTGGTAGTACTCCGGCTCGCGCAGCGGCGCCACCTCGGCGCTCGCCTCGCCCTGATCCTTGCCCACGTTCGCCTTGTGGAGGACGTTCAAGCCCTCGGCGTAGGCGGCCATGAGCCCGTACTCGACCCCGTTGTGCACCATCTTCACGAAGTGGCCGGCTCCATATGGACCGCAGTGGAGGTAGCCCTGCTCGGCCGGAGTCGGCTCGCCTGCCTTGCCCTCGGTGCGCTCGGCCGAGCCGACGCCCGGAGCGAGCGCGAGGAGGATCGGGTCGAGATGTGAGACGACGTCGTTCTCGCCACCGATCATCAGGCAGAAGCCGCGATCGAGGCCGAACACCCCACCCGACGTGCCGACGTCGACGAAGTGGATCTTCTTCTCGCTCAGCGCCTTCGCCCGGTCGATGTCGTCCTTGTAGTAGCTGTTGCCGCCGTCGATGACGATGTCGCCCGGCTCGAGGTACTGGACCAGCTCGTCGATGATCGGCTCGACATACGCGGCGGGCACCATGATCCACGCCGCGCGCGGCGTGTGGAGCTTCGAGGCGAAGTCCTCGAGCGAAGTCGAGCCGATGGCGCCCTCTGCCCCGAGCTGGGCGACGACATCGGGGTTGACGTCGAAGACCACGCACTCGTGGCCGTTGCGCATCAAGCGCCGCACGATGTTCGCGCCCATCCGTCCGAGGCCGATCATTCCGAGTTGCATCTGCCGCCTCCGTTTCGTGGTCGTTGCTCGATAGTCCGCGTGGGCGGGGTCCCAACCGCGCCAGTCTCGACTTCGGCCCATGGTTACAGTCCGTAGCGAAGCGAGTCGATACGGAGGCTGTTCGGCGTCATGAGCATCAGAGGCGGCATCGATCTCGGCGGCACCAAGATTCAGGCGGTCGTCGTCGACGACGGCGACGATGTGCTCGGCCAGGCCCGCAGGCCCACACCTCGAGACGGCGGCCCAGCTGGTGTTGCCGCCGAGATGTCCGCAGTGCTGGCCGATGCCGCGGCTCAGGCCGGAGTCGAGACGTCAGCGCTTCAGGGCGTCGGCATCGGTTCGCCCGGATCCGTCGACAAGTCGGCGGGCACGGTCGCACACGCTCGCAACCTGCCCGACTGGGACGAGCCCTTCCCTCTCGCCGAGACACTCGCCGGCCAGCTCGGGACAGGAGTCGTGATCGGCAACGACGTTCAGGTCGCCGTCGACGCGGAGTTCGCGCTTGGCGCGGGCAAGCCCTACTCGTCCATTCTCGGCGTGTTCTGGGGCACCGGTGTCGGCGGCGGAATCGTCCTCGACGGCAAGCCCTGGCTTGGACGTGGCGCTGCGGGCGAGCTCGGCCACATGGTCGTCAAACGGAACGGTGCGAGATGTCCGTGCGACCGGCGCGGTTGCGTCGAGGCCTATGCAGGCCGGGCCGCGATGGAGGCGACTGCGCGGAAGGCTGCCGCCAGCGGTGAGCGGACGCACCTGTTCGCGATCATGGAGCGCGCCGACAGAACTCGGTTGACGAGCGGCGTGTGGGCGAAGGCACTTGCATACGACGACCCGCTTGCCGTCCGCCTCGTCGATCGCGCGGTCGAGGCGCTGGGAGCGGGAATCGCCTCGGCACTCAACCTGCTCGACGTCGAGGCGGTCATCATCGGCGGCGGCCTCGGCACGCGCCTCGGCGACCGCTACGCGAAGCGGATCGAGCGGGCCATGCTCCCGCACCTGTTCGTCTCCGAGCGCCCGCCGGCCGTCCACGTCGCCGGGCTCGGCGACCTCGGCGGCGCGATCGGCGCCGCACTTCTCGTCAAGTAACACGGGGAGACCTCGATGCGTGAGGTCCCGACGAAGACAGGAGCTGTGACATGAAAGAGACATTCGACGTCGTCATCCTCGGCGCCGGCCCGGCAGGCGAGGTGGCGCTGAACACGCTGGCGAAGGCTGGCGTGACGATCGCGCTCGTCGAGAGCGAGCTGATCGGCGGCGAGTGCACGAACTGGGGCTGCATTCCCTCGAAGACGCTGCTCCGGCCACCGGACCTGAAGGGTCAGACCTCGAAGGCCGCCGGTGTCGGCACCGCCGGCGCTCGACTGGTCTCGCCTGTCGGCCTACCGCGACTACATGGTCTCGAACCACGACGACTCGCGCAGAGTCGCCCGCTACGAGGAGCGTGGCATCACCGTCGTGAAGGAGCCAGGCGTCATCGACGGACCGGGCCGCGTCGAGGCAAGTGGTCGTGTGCTCGAGGCCGACTCGATCGTCGTCGCCACCGGAGCCGAGGCGGTCATCCCGCCCATTCCCGGCCTGGCGGACGTCGGCTACTGGACGAACCGCGAGGCGACGGCGCTGACCGGGATCCCCGAGAGCGTCGTCTTCATCGGCGGCGGCGTCGTCTCGTGCGAGCTGAGCCAGTTCCTCGCCCGGTTCGGTAGCCGTGTGACGATCGTCCAGGGTCCACCGAGGCTTGCCGACCGCGAGGACCCGAAGGTCGGCGAGCTGCTCGGCGAGATCCTCGAGGCCGACGGCGTCGAGCTCCTGCTCGGCCGGCGCGCGGTCGGCGTGCGCGAGGAGAACGGCGAGAAGATCGTGTCGCTCGACGACGGCAGCGAGGCGCGCGGCGTCGAGGTCGTCGTCGCAACCGGCCGCCGGCCGCGGACGAAGGACATCGGCCTCGAGACCGTCGGCATCGAGCCGAACCCGCGCGGGATCGCGATCGACGACCGCTGCCGCGCCGCAGACGGCGTCTGGGCGATCGGCGACGTCACCGGCGTCGCGATGTTCACGCACGTCGGCAAGTACCAGGGCCGGATCGCCGCGACGGACATCCTGGGCAAGCCGGCCAAGGCCGACTACCGGGCCGTGCCCCGCGTGGTCTTCACCGAGCCGGAGCTGGCTGCCGTCGGGCTCTCGGAGCAGGCGGCGCGGAGGCCGGCATCGACGTCGTCACCGCGACCGTCGACCTGCCGACCTCGATCGCGCGGCCGTACACCTACGAGGAGGAACCGAAGGGCGTCTTCAGCGTCATCGTCGACCGTGAGCGTCAGGTGCTGATCGGCGCCTGGACCGTCGCGCCGCTCGCAAGCGAATGGATCCACACGGCCGTGCTCGCGATTCGCGCCGAGATTCCGGTCTCCGTCCTCGAGGACACGATCGCGCAGTTCCCGACCTTCTCGGAGGTGTTCGGCTACGCGCTCCGCTCGCTGCCAGGCGAGGACACCCTTGTCAGCTGCGACCACTGCGCGCACCCGATGGTCGCCGACGAGATGGCCAGCGCATGACCGGCGCTACTCGAGGACGTGAATGTTCCTCCGGGCGCACATCTCCTTGAGCACCTGCGGCCAGACCGCCACGCTGACCTCTCCGAGATGCGCCTTCTGGAGCAGCAGCATCATGGTGCGCGACTGCCCAATCCCCGCGCCGATCGAAAGGGGGATCTCGTCGTTCAAGATCGCACGGTGGTAGGGAAGCTCGAGGAAGTCGAGCTGGCCGGCCGCTTCGAGCTGGCGCACCAGCGCCTCCTTCGTCACGCGGATGCCGCCCGACATCAGCTCGTGCCGCCGGTGCGTGACGGGGTTCCAGACCAGGATGTCGCCGTTCAGGCCGTGCATCGGCTTGCCGTCGGCTGACACCGTCTCCGTCGACCAGTCGTCGTAGTCGGCCGCGCGAAGCTCGTGCGGGTAGCCGTCGGCCAGCGGCCAGCCGATGCCGTAGATGAAGACGGCCGGGTGGTCCTGGAGAAAGGCAGTCTCACGTTGCTTCCGGGGCAGGTCGGGGTACGCAGCCAGGAGATCCTCCGCGTGGACGAACTCGAGCTCGTTCGGGAGCGGTGGGTAACGGGGGTCTCGCAGCGCCGGGTAGTGCTCGTGGAGGAATCCCTCGGCCTCCTTCAACACCCGCCAGATCGACTTCACAGTTCTGGTCAGGTGGTCGAGCGTGCGGTCCTCGGCCGCGATCGCCTTCTCCCAGTCCCACTGGTCGACGTACGCCGAGTGGTCGTGGTCGAGGAAGTAGTCCTTGCGCACCGCACGCATGTCCGTGAGCAGGCCTTCGCCCGGCTCCATCCGGAACTGCCTGAGCGCCATCCGCTTCCACTTCGTCGCAGCCTGGACGACCTCGGCGTCAAGCGGATGGAGATCGCGATCGTTCGAGATATGGAATCGGACAGGCGTTCGCGAACCGTCGCGGTCGAGGTAGTCGTTGACCCCGCTCGATGCGTCGACGATCAGCGGCACCTGCACCAGAATCAGGTCGAGCTCGCGGCAGAGGCCGTCCTCGATCAGCCGTTTCGCCTCGTAGAGCGCGCGCATCGTCTCCCTGGGCGTCAGCACCGACGCATAGTCGTCCGGGAGCACCGTCTCCAGGTCGGCGTAGTCACCGATCCCTGGGCCTGCGAGATCTCTCTCCTTCGCGGTCGTCATGCCTAGTCTCATACCGCCGAGCACGTGCCGCCCACCTCGTGGAATGCGCGGAATCGACTACGGTCTTGCCGTAGCCCCGGTCGGCCCGGAGGTAGGGCAGTGGTCGACATCTACACGCACACGACGTGGCACGTGAAGCCAGGCTCGAGGACGAGTTCGCGAAGCGCTGAGGAGAGTGGGCAGATTGGAGCCATTGACAGGGGTTGGGCGCTCACGCACGACTTCTCCGGGATGTCGACGACGCCCATACCTTCATCAGCTTCGGGAGCCTGGGGAAGCGTCGAGGCCGCCCGAGGATGGCGTTCGCTCCCCGGATACCAGGAGCGAGTGGCGCGGCTGCAGGACGTCGTCGAGAGCTTCGAGCCGAGGACGCTTCACCTCATCGCGGACCGCTGAAGATCATCCTCAGCTCGACGCTTGGGGGTGCGGCACGATCACGACCGGGACGGTTGCGTGGTGGACGACCTGCTGGCCGACGGAGCCGAGTAGCAGGCTCCTGAAGCCACCGAGGCCACGCGACCCGACGACGAGGAGATCGGCGTCCTTGGACTCCCGCAGCAGCACCTCGGCTGCCTGCCCGTCGATCACGTGGGAGTCGCAGTCGAGGCCAGGGTCGAGACGCTTGACCTCTGCCACAGCCTGCGCGGCGACGTCTCGGGCCTGACTCTCGAAGGGGGAAACCTGATCCCCGGGCATGCCCCACATGCCTGCGTAGACGGCAGCCGGCACCTGCCAGGCACCCACGACGCGCAGTTTCGCCGCCCGCACCGCCGCTTCTCGTACGGCGAAGCGAAGAGCCGCCTTGCTCCCCTCCGATCCATCCACACCGACGACGACGAGCGCTTTCATCTGAGCCATCGCCGACCTCCTTCGATATCCGGTCCAATGGTCGCGGCCCGGCGCGGAGACGCCATCGGGGACTGACCGTCTCACCTTTGCCCGGAACTACTGAGCCGCTCGGAGCGCCGCTTTCGGTGAACACCGAGCGGCGGTTTCCACTGAGCCCGATTCCGAGCTTGCCCCGATGAACACGCCGCTGTTACGGCGCACTCTGTAGTCGACAGGACGGAAGCGGTGAACCCAAGCCTCACCCTCGGGCGGATCGCGGGCATCCGGATCGGAATTAACTGGAGCTGGCTCGTTGCCTTTGCGCTGATCGTCTGGACGCTCGCCAGCTCCGTCTTTCCGTCGCAGAACCCGCACCTCGCAGGCGGCGCCTACGTGGGGATGGCGATCGTCGCCGTCTGTCTCTTCTTCACCTCCCTTCTGCTCCACGAGCTCGGTCATGCTGTCCGGGCACGTCGAGAGGGAATGCAGATCGACGGCATCACACTCTGGCTCTTCGGCGGCGTGGCCCGGTTTCGCGGCGAATTCCCGTCGGCCGGCGCCGAGCTGCGGATCGCACTCGCCGGCCCACTCGTCTCGCTCGTCCTCGGAGGCCTCTTCGTCGGGCTCGGCCACGCCGTCTCCTCCCCGACCGAGGTACAAGGTGTCCTCGCCTGGCTCGGCTACGTCAACCTGATCCTGCTCGTCTTCAACATGCTCCCGGCGCTGCCCCTCGACGGCGGACGCGTCCTACGAGCGCTGCTCTGGCGGGCCCGGGATGACTTCGCCTGGGCAACCCGAGTCGCCGCCGAGGCCGGCCGCCTCTTCGGATACGGGCTGGTCGGGCTCGGCCTCGCTCTGTTCGTCTTTGCAGGCGCCTGGAGCGGCGCTTGGTTCGTGTTCCTCGGCTGGTTCCTCGTCCAAGCAGCAACCGCGGAAGGTCGCGTCGTCATCCTGCGCGAGGCAGTCGCCGGGCTCCGCGTCGGCGATGTCATGGTCCACCGACCCGTGGTCGTCTCGGCGGACGCGTCGCTCACCGACTTCATGGACGTCGTCGCGCACACGCACCGCTACACCACCTACCCCGTCGTCGAGAGCGGTCACGTGCTCGGCCTCCTGCCGTTCAGCTGCGTCGCGCGTGTCCCGTGCGTCCGTTGGGACGAGCGGCGCGTGAGGGAGTGCATGCTCCCCGTCGACGAGGCACCTGTCCTCGAGGAGAACGACCCGCTCTCAAAGGCGCTTGCCGAGCTCAGTCGGGCTGGCGTCGGCCGCGCGCTCGTTCTCGACGGCGATCGCCTCACCGGTCTGCTCTCGATCACCGACCTGCGGCGCCTCGTTTCGGCCCCCCTGGCCCACCGGACCATCGACCGAGCGTGACCCTCATCGAGCCACGCTCGGCCGACGCCCGCCTGACCGTGCTCGTCAACTCAGCAGGTTACGGGCCGTCCCCTCAAGGTCGTGGTGACGTCGGTTGCAGTAACGCGATCACGAAAACCGCCCGATCCCACGAGATGTCGAGGAGGAGGAGGGTCAAGTTGGCGCCCACGGCCGCTCCGACAATCGTAGTGATCACCGCCAGGAGCCCGGCTGTTGCGTGGAAACCCAGCCAGGCGCCGACGAGCGCACTCGCGGTCGAGGGCCGCGCCTCCCGCTCAGCGGCGACCGGCGATGACGATCCGCGTGCTGGTCGCCGACGACCAGTCGATGGTCCGCGTGCATACCAGGCGAGGGTCTTCGAGATGGACTCGACCTGACGAGAAAGGCCCCGTTTCCGGGGCCTTTCGAGGTAGCGGGGGCAGGATTTGAACCTGCGACCTCCGGGTTATGAGTACGCTCCTGGCGGCAGCGGGCGGTCGTGTTCGGCGTGGTTGAGCCACGTCGGCTGCTCTACGATCGCCTCAGGTTCGCTCAGTTCAGTACCACGCGGAGTACCACGGCTCTTGGGTTCCCGTGGGTTGCGATCCCCCGGAACACCAAGTCCTTCGATACGTACGCTCAGGCCAAGCGATGGCACCACCTCTGGTCGAGAGTACGGCCGCCCCGAGCAGCGTTCCACTGCTGCCATCTCTGCTCCTTCTAGCTGATCGGCGTGCTCCTACGAGCGCCATGGGAAGCGGTACGGCGACGGATGCTCGAACGGCTGCACGAGCACGGATTCGACGACCTTGACACAGCCCACCTGAACGTGTTCCGCTACCCCGGTCCCCAAGGCACAAGACCGTCCGAGCTCACCGCCCGACTCCGCATCAGCAAGCAGGCACTCAACTACCTGCTCGGCGCTATGACTGAGACGGGTGGTATCTCTCAAGGGCTCGCGGAGGAATGTCACGACCGCCGTCGGTTTGGTGACTCCCGCCGGGTTCGTGGCTCCCACGTTGGCTGCCACGTTCCGGGCAGCCATCCGCGTTTGATGTGGATTCGCCATGGCGGGTGGACGGCGATGATCCGGGCCAGCGGCAGGCCGACTGCCGCGACGACGGTGGTGACGGTTGCGTTTCTGGCTGGCGTCGGAATGAGAGCCTGGATCTTGTCCTCGCCTTCGCTTGGCTTCCTCGATAGCGACGAGGCGGTCTGGGGCCTGATGGCGCGGCACCTGCTCCATGGAGAGTGGCACGCGTTCTTCTGGGGTCAGACCTACGGGGGAACCCAGGAGGTGCTGGTGACGGCACCGCTGTTCGCTCTCTTCGGAGCGGGTGCGTTGGCGCTCCAGCTGGTGCCGACGATCCTCTACGCGGCCGCTTCGGTGCTGGTCTGGAGGGTCGGTCGCCGAACGATTGGCGAGCCGGGTGCTCGTTATGCGGCCGCCCTCTTTTGGGTGTGGCCCTCGTACTTCGTCTGGCGATCGACGAAGGCGTACGGCTTCTACGGCTCGGTGCTCGTGCTGGGCCTGGCTGTTCTGCTGCTCTCGCTTCGCCTCCGCGAGAAGCGTTCCGTCACCGACGTCGTTCTTCTCGGCCTGGCTGTCGGGCTCGGCTGGTGGGCAACGCCCGAGAGCGTGGTCGTCACGCTCCCGGCGCTGGTCTGGCTCGCGTGGCGCCGCCCCTCGCTGTTGCGGGACGGTTGGATCCTGGCGGTGTCGGCCCTGGTAGGCGCCGCTCCCTGGTTCGTCGCGAACGCCCGCAACGGCTGGTTCTCGTTGCACAACTCGCCGGCTGCGACCAGCCTCGTCGGGCACGCCCGCAACCTGATCAGCGCCACCTTTCCGACCGCACTGGGTCTGCGGGTTCCGTTTTCGTTGGAGTGGCTGCCTGGATCGCTCGTCGGTTACGCGCTGCTGGCGATCGCGCTGGGCGTCCTCGCCTTGCTCGTCGTGAAGCGGCGGGGCCAGATCGAGCTGCTCCTTTTCGTGTGTTTGGTCTTCCCGATCTTCTACATCCTGTCCCCGTACTCGTATCTCAGTTCGGAGCCGCGCTACCTGACGCCGCTCGCCCCGGTGATCGCGCTCCTGGCGGCGAGATGGATCCAAAGCACCCGCACAGCCGCGGTGGTGCTTTCCGGTGCATTCGCGCTCTCGCTAGCCGGCCTTCTCGTCATGGATCGCGACCGCCTCGCCATCTCGGAAGTTCACGGGAAACAGATGCCGCTCACTGTCCAGCCCGTGATCGACACGCTCCAACGCGCCGGGGTCCGACGAGCGTACGCCGACTACTGGGTCGCGTACCTGATCGACTTCGTCAGTGGCGAGCAGATCATCGCCACCCCGTCGAGTCAGGAGCACTTCGTCCGGCGAGGCAGCAGTCTCGTCCCGACCGACACGACCAACAGCCGCTACCCGGCCTGGGATCGGCTCGTTCGCAGCAGTTCGACAGCCGCTGAGGTGTTCGTGAGCAACGACACCACGGAACGGCGAGCACGCCGCCTACTTCTCAACGCCGGGTACCGGCGGGTCGCCGCAGGCGGCTTCAGCGTCTACCTGCCTGCTCGCCCACTGGGTAATGCCCCGCCCGTCGCGTCTTCCCTGCAAAGTGCGACAGGCGCTGGATTGACCAGCCTACGGTCGGGTTGCGTCAGCGTTTCGCCTACCATCAGAGGACTCGCTAGAGGCGATGGAGTACCACCGGGAGTACCACGGCCGTGTCAAGCTGTGACCCTCGTCAAGAAGAAAGCCCCGCGTTAGCAGGGCTTTCGAGGTAGCGGGGGCAGGATTTGAACCTGCGACCTCCGGGTTATGAGCCCGGCGAGCTACCTGACTGCTCCACCCCGCGTCGCGTCCGCAAGAGTAGCATGGACCGCGTGGAATCTGCGATCTGGGTCGGGGTGGGAATCCTCTGTTTCGCCGTCGTCGGCGGCACCGTCTGGGTCGGCGTCCAGTTCGTTCGCGCCTGGCGTGAGCTGCGCCGGCTCCCGGGAGAGATGCTGGCGCAGGTAGCCGAGCTGAACGACGGTCTCGCCGTGCTCGAGCGGCGGATGGCGGGCACCGAGCGGCAGGTCGCCGAGCTGCAGTCGAACGTCGCTGCGCTCTCCGTCTCTCTCGAACGGGCTCGCGTGCTGATGGGCGCAGTGAGCGAGGTTCGGTCGGCGGTCGCGACCGCTCGCTCGTTCATCCCCACCAAGTGACGCGTGTCGCGGCGATCGACCTCGGTACGAACTCGACGAGGTTGCTGGTCGCCGACGTGGACGAGGGCCGCGTCGAGGAGGTCGAGCGCCGCGTCCGCATCACCGGGCTGGGCGAGGGGGTCGACCAGGGCCGACGGCTGCTCCCGAGGGCGATTGCCCGCGTCCACGGCTGCCTCGACGCGTACCGGCGGGCCGCCGACGACCTCGGGGCAACGCGAACCCTCGCGATCGCCACAAGCGCGGTGCGCGACGCTTCGAACGGCGAGGCGTTCCTCGAGGAGCTCGAGCGGAGCTTCGGGTTCTCGACCCGCCTGCTCAGCGGAGAGGAGGAAGCGCTCCTCACGTTCCGTGGCGTCTCGAGCGGGCGGAGCGTCTCTGCCGGGACGCTGGTCGTCGACATCGGCGGCGGATCGACCGAGCTGATCGTCGGCGGGCCGAACGGGGTCGACTTCCACCGGAGCCTCGATATCGGCTGCGTCCGTCTCACCGAGCGTCATGGCGAGGACGTCGACGCGTGCGCGGCCGAGGTCCGTGCGCTGTTGCCAGCCCTCGACGTCGCGCGGGCGATCGGAGTCGCCGGCACCGTGACGACCCTCGCCGCGCTCGACCTCGGCCTCGTCGCGTACGACTCGGAGCGGGTGCACGGTCACCTTCTGTCACGCGACGGAGTGGGCTCTCAACTCGAGCGTCTTGCCGCGCTTCCGCTCGACGAGCGTCGCCGCGTTCCCGGGCTCGAGCCGGAACGGGCTCCCGTGATCGTGGCGGGAGCGACGATCCTCCGCGAAGTGCTCGACCGGTACGGCCTCGGCGAGATCGAGGCGAGCGAGCACGACATCCTGGACGGCGCAGCTCTTCAGGCTGCGTCGTAAGAGCTACGCGCCCGCGAGGTCCGGGTCGAGTGCCGGCGGCTCGTCCTCGGCGAGGCGGCGCGCCAACGCGCTCCGTGAGAGGACACCGACGAGCCGGCCGTCCTCGGTCACTGGCAGCCGTTCGACATCGCCTTCTTCCATCAGCCTCATCGCCTCTTCGACGGCCGTGTCGGGAGAAACCGTGACCTCGACGGGCTCGGCGATCTCGGCCACGCTCGTCGTCAGGGGATCGCGTCCCGCAGCCACGACGCGCTCGACGAGCTCGTCGGCCGTGACCAGACCGACCAGAGCGTCCCCATCGACGACGAGTACCGCGCGAACCTCCGGACGCGACAGTAGCTCGGCGGCCTCCCGCACGCTCGCGGTAGCGGGTAGCGCCTTCGGATCGGTGAGCATCGCGTCGCGAACGAGGGTCATGACGAGGACGCTACGCCAACTGGAGGTGGAACGCTACGGGAAGAGGCCGCGCGCGTCGAGCGCATCCGCGACATGCCTGATCCCGACGACGAGCGCGGCGCTTCGCAACGTGATGCCCTCCCCCTCGGACAGGCTCCAGACACGGTCGAACGCGTCGAACATCTTCTCGGCGAGGCGCCCTCGGATCTCCTCCCGGTCCCAGAAGAACCGACCGAGGTCCTGCACCCACTCGAAGTACGAAACCGTGACGCCGCCGGCATTCGTCAGGACGTCCGGAAGGATCAGAACCCCGCGCTCGGCGAGGATGGCGTCGGCCTCGACGGTCGTCGGCCCGTTGGCACCCTCGGCGATCATCCGCGCCTTGATGCGAGGCGCGTTCTCGGCCGTCAGCTGCCCCTCGAGCGCGGCGAGGACGAGGACGTCGCACGACAACTCGAGCAGCTCCTGGTTCGTGATCTCTCGGGCACCGGGATAGCCTGCGAGGCGCCCGTTCTCGGCGACCCAGCGCCTCGCATCCTCCACGTCGAGCCCGTCGGCCGCGTGAACAGCGCCCGAGTAGTCGCCCAGTCCGACGATCGTCGCCCCGCTCCCGACCAGCTCGAGCGCAGCGACCCCACCGACCTTCCCGAACCCCTGGACGACGCAGCGAAGGCCGGCGAGTGAGAGCCCGAGGCGCTCGCAGGCTCGCTGCACCACCATCACCACCCCCGCCCCGGTCGCCTCGGTCCGGAAGACCGATCCGCCAACCGAAATCGGCTTGCCTGTCACGATCTCGGGGGTCACGTGGCCGACCTGCACCGAGTACGTGTCCATCATCCAGGCCATCGTCTGCTCGTCGGTCGCCATGTCCGGCGCCGGTATGTCGATCTGCGGGCCGATCACGCCCTGGAGCTCGGCGGTGTAGCGGCGCGTGAGGCGCTCGACCTCGCCGCGGGAGAGCTCGCGTGGACTGCAGCGGACACCGCCCTTCGCCCCTCCATACGGAAGCCGGAGCAGCGAGCACTTCCATGTCATCCACATTGCGAGGGCAGCGCATTCCGCAAGCGAAACGCCGGGGTCGTAGCGCACGCCGCCTTTCGTCGGGCCGAGCACGCGGGAGTGCTGCACGCGGTACGCGGGGAAGACCTTGGTCTCGCCCGAGTCGAGCCGGATCGGCACCGAGACGACGACCGCATGCTCCGGATACCGGAGCCGCTCGGCAGTGCCGGGGTCGATTCCCGCGTGCGGGAGCGCTTGCTCATACTGCGCGATCGCTGTCCGCCAAAGCGACGCGTCCCACTCGAGCGGCGCGCTCTCGAGCACCGTGTCCGCGGACTCAGGGCTCATTCACGAACCACGTCGCGGAGCGTACCGAAGCGCTCCGCGGCAGGACTCCCGGCGCGGTCACCGAACCCGATC
Source organism: uncultured Actinomycetes bacterium (assembly GCA_963736045.1). Taxonomy (GTDB): domain Bacteria; phylum Actinomycetota; class Thermoleophilia; order Gaiellales; family Gaiellaceae; genus PALSA-612. The sequence continues at coordinate 828,148 of CAVTNK010000004.1, forward strand.
GGCGCGAAACGAGGAGGCGAGATGAAGCATCCACTCAGGCTCACGGCGCTGGTGTCGCTCCTTGCCTATCTGGGCGGCGCGGCCGCTGTGCTCGGCAGGCCGCGGCTGACGACCGTGAAGCCTCCCTCTACGTGACCGGCTGCGGCGACTGACGCGCGGGCCCGTCGGCGCGCTCTCCGTCGTAGAGATATTCCGGGCCCTGCCAATTGGTCACGGGGTAGCCGAAGATGCTGAGAAGATCGTCGCCCGCAGGCGCGCTCACGTTCGTCTCACCCGGCTTGAAGGTCCAGACGACCTCCCGCGGCCCGGCGTCGACCCTGACGATCTGGAGATTGCCGGGCTCCCGTTCCCAGAGAACCTCGTCGAAGACGAAGTCAGTCGCCTCCATGAAGCTGGCGGCCTTCTTCAACATGAGGACGGTGCCGTCGCGCTCCTCGAGAACCTCGAAGTGAGGATCGGGGCGGTCGGTGGGGAGAAGGATGCCGTCGGCCTTGGAGCGCCTGAGGTCGTAGTCGAGGCCGAGCTGGGCGGCGAGACCGAGGACGAGATCGGACGAGCTCAACCAGCCTCGCTCGACCAGCACCTCGCCGATGAACCCACCTTGCTCTTGCTTGATCGCGAGGGCCTGCTTGAGCTCGACGTCGGTGATGCAACCCTTCTCGATCAGGATCGTCCCGAGCGGCTTCCAGGTCTCGCCGGGGCTCGCGCGTACCTCGGCCGACCGCTGAGGAAGAGGACCAACCTCGCTCTCCTCACGCTGCCTGGCCAGAGCGGCGGCGATCGATAGTGGACTGACCCAGCCGCGGTTGGTGAGGATCTCGCCCAGAAGGCCGCCGCCCGAGCGCTGGATCGCGAGAGCCCGCGCGAGATGCTCCTCGCTGATCACTCCGCGCTCGACCAGCACCCGACCCAGGGCAGGCCGATTGGTGTCGTTGGCCATAGCCGCAATATCGTCCTCGTACGGCCGAACCTTGAGGCCCTGTGCGCCGAGCCGCATTCTCCGGCCGCACCCCCGAACGAGTGATCGAGCCGCGAGCCTCCCCGGACGACATCTTGGGCCGAGGCGCTCGACGCCTCCAAGGCTCCGCGACCTGCGAGAGGGGGTGAAGCAACAATGACCTTTTCCGACTACATCGAGCTGATCAAGTCGGTGCGCAAGCGCCAGGAGGGTCAGACGATGGCGGAGTACGCCGTCGTGCTGGGCGTGATTACTCTCGCCGTCGTGGGCGTGTTCACGGCTCTCTCGGGCGGAATCTCCGGCGCGCTGAACAGCGTCAAGGGCGCCATCTAGGCCACCCCACCCCGAGAACCACGTATTCGAAGGGCCGCGAGAGCGGCCCTTCAGTGTTGCTCACGTCCACGATCACAGGGCAGTGATCACTCATCGGAACCCAATCGTCGTAGCCGCCAACCTCGACTGAGGCGATCCGGTTCGCCCACTCTGCCGTTAGGTAGCAGTAGTCGATGTGGAAGGGCCGGTCATGCCGCCGCCAGAAGTAGTGGGTCGGCTGCGTCTCCGCTCCTTGCGCTTCTCCGAAATAGCGGTGATAGGCACTCGACAGTCCGATGGCATCGAGTCGCCTGTCGGCCTCTGCGTGGGTGAGCGTCCGGTGGTTGTCCAGGCTCGTGTTGCTGTTGAAGTCACCCACCATCAAGGCGGACGGATGGCTGAGGAAGTCCGCGTACCGCTCGACCGCCCTGCACACACCGCCCGCGTAACGCCCAAGAGGCTGATCCTTCGTCCAAACCGCGAGCAGATTCACCGACAGCCCGCCACGCACCTGAATCGGCAACATCAACTTCAACTCAGCGTCGTGCTCGTCTGCAAGCGTCAACTCGGCCCGGCCGCGAACGACCACCGCCAGACCCTTCGCCTGCCGTCCCGCCCCATCCGGCGCGTCCGCTCGACCGTCACGCCACAACCAGGACCCTCCGATCCTCGTCGCGTACGCCTCAGCATCGCGACGGGAGCACTCCGGCACAACCGCGATGTCGGCACCGAGGCTGTCCAGGGCTTCGGCCTTGTCATCGCGGAGCCGCATCGCACAGTTCCAGGTGACGATCCGCAAGCCGCGCGCTAAGACCCGCTGTCTCCGAGAGACTTGCGCACCGGGGCGCTGTCAGCAGAAGGCGTCGGGCGGCGTGGTTCCCGCACCCCTGAGGCCATGTCACCGGGCGACTCGTCTACACGGCGCTTGAAGACCAACTTCGCTCCCACGACACCAACCAACTCCCATCCCTGCGCGCCTAGTTCGTTCAGCCGAGGAAGCACCGACTCAGCCTCCTCGACCAAGTACTCCCAACGGCTGAATCGCGGTCTCTCCGGGCCTGCTTCGGTCAGCACGACGGGTCGAAGTCGCGCGGTTCCCTTCGACCGGCAGAGCGCAGAGTCGGCGCGCCTGACCAGCGAGTTGGCGTCCTCACCCGGCTCCAACCCAACAATCCCGAGCGAGAGCTTCACTCGCCCGGCCCAGCCGAACGGATGAGCAGCGAGCTTGGAGTCGAGCCGCGAACACACGAGCGCCGCATCCTCAGGCGTCGAATCAGGGAGAACAACGGCGAACTCGTCCCCGCCGATCCGGCACGGGATGTCCGCCGAACCAGCGACCTCCCGCACACGGTGCGCCACGCCAGCAAGCAGATCGTCCCCGAAAACGTGCCCGAACCGGTCGTTGACCGACTTGAGGTCGTCGATATCGAACAGGATCAGCGAAAGCGGGCGGTCTTCCCGGCGGGCGCTCGCAAGCTCTTCAGCCAGCGCCCGCTCGAAGTACCGCCCGTTGAACAAGCCAGTAAGGGCGTCAAGGTCATCCGGGGCGAAACTCGCGCTCATCTGTGCTCACCGAAACTTAGCGTCCCCGCCTACGCCGTTGTGCCAACGCCCCCAACGCGCGGTCGCCGCACCCTCCAACCGAGCCACACCTGCTTCGGAGCCTTCAGCTCGCCCGCCTCGAGGTCGGGCGAGGATGGCCCGGAGCAGATCGGCGCGCACAGCGCGGCCTTCATCATGCCGCTCATGTTTGCAACCGATGCGGCTCCCCGCCCTGCCCCACATCAGGCCACCCGCCGACTCGGTCCTTGCCACTTTGCTTGCCACCCGCGTGTCGCCGTCGCCGATGAAGACAACTGAAGCAGCCTCAAACGGCTTGAATCAGTGCCGGGGGCGGGAGTCGAACCCGCATGCCCCACGTGGGGACACCTGATTTTAAGGCACCGCCTGTCCGTGCCACCCTGTGCCGTCACATGCCTTGAAGTGGCTCCTCAGACGGGCCGGAAGGCACCCGGAACCTCGCCCGTGTTCCTTCGTGTCGCCCAGTGGTCCAGCGTCGGGAACCAAGAGCGAAACCAACGTCGCCCGCCTATCCACTACTCACCGAGTCGAACAAGGAGCTGCGCTAAGACCGTTTCGGCAACGATCGAGCCCGATCTGTCGGCTGTGTGCAACCCGTCGGCGACCCGCTGAAGACAAACTCGGTTTCCTAAACCGCGTGCGCATGTTCGATTCATGCCGGGGGCATCCCCTCATGTAAAGCCAAATCCACGCAAAGAGCCTGCTAAGTGTGAGATTTGGCGACCAGACCGTCACGCACCGTTGTACGCCGCTTGACACCGCTCGAGACCCTATCGACAGGGTCTCGAGCGGGTCTGCAGGGTCGCGACAGGGTCTGCTTCATGTGCGGTTCGAGTCCACTCCCTTCATTCCGCACATGCTTATTTCGAGATCGGTCCCGTAGGTTTTGTCAGGGGGACCCCGGGCAGGGCGAGGCTCAGGTGCAAACGGTCATGCCGGTTTGGTGGGTTGATGCTGTCGCGGAGCGGGTCTAGCCGAGCCTGGGTGAACCCCCTGCGGGCGGCGCGCGCATCGGTGCCGCCCGCAATATGGTGCCGGGCTCCTCACGCTCCATACCGGAGGCATTCTGTTCCCGTCCAGTCCGGGTAACGCTGGTCGTGGAGTTGCGTGGCCCATCGGCTTACCTCTCGCTGCTGCCGGCTCGGACGAGGGCAGCAGGCGGGCGAGGTTCGGCCGGTGCTCGAAAGCTCGGGCCGTGCCGGGCGCGCCGCCACGTGTGGGCGACGGGTTTTGCCATAGCCTCGGCGAGACGCGCCGCTCCCATGATGAGGGCGCCGATCACGACGTCGCCCCACAGCCCCATGAGGAAGATTCCGAGGAAGACTCCTGCTCCGATTAGTGGGAAGCTCATCGCCACTCCTTTCCTCTCGACGGTGACTTGGTGAGGATCGCGGGAGGCGGTGCCGTAGCGGTGTAGGTCGGTAAGGGTTCGGTAGACGCGCTTTGGAACGGCGTGACGAACGCGGGCGCCCGTGTTAGGTTCGACCTCGAGCGCGTGATCGAGTTCCGTGTCCTCGGCCCCTTGGAGGTCGTGCGGCGAGGCCGTCCGGTGGAGGTCGGCCGAGGCAAGAAGCGTGCACTTCTGGCAGTTCTTCTTCTCCATGCCAACGAGGTGGTCTCCAGTGATCGGCTGATCGACGAGATCTGGGGCGGCGAAGGGGCGCCGGCGACGGCGCCGAAAATCGTGCAGGGGTACGTCTCCCAGCTTCGGAAGGTGCTTTCAGACGAGGGCAGCTCGATCCTCGTCACCAGGTCGCCGGGCTACGCACTTCAGCTCGGACCGGGAGAACTCGACGCTGAGCACTTCGTGACGTTGCTCGGCAAGGGGCGAGCTGCCATGGCTGCAGGGGCGGCGGACGACGCTGCGACGCTTCTCCGCGAGGCGCTCGGGCTCTGGCGCGGCCCGCCGCTCGCCGACTTCGCTTACGACTCGTTCGCAACGGAAGAGATCGCCCGGCTCGAGGAGTTGCGTCTGTCGGCCGTCGAGGAGCGGATCGACGCCGATCTCGCGCTTGGACGTCAGGCCGATCTCGTGCCCGAGCTCGAGACCTTGGTCGCGCATCATCCGCTGCGTGAGCGCGCGCGCGGGCAGCTCATGCTCGCGCTCTATCGGTGTGGACGCCAAGCCGAGGCGTTGCAGGTGTACCAGGAGGCGAGGCGCACGCTGCTCGCGGAGCTCGGCCTCGAGCCAGGCCGGGCGCTTCAGCAGCTCGAGCAGGCGATCCTCCAGCAGGATCTCTCGCTTGACCTTCACCCCACGCCTCGCACGCCTGCCGAGCCGACGGATTTCGCACGCGGCGTGGAGCACCAAGTCGCTGACGACTTCGTCGGGCGGGAGCGGGAGCTTGCCTCGCTGCTGAATGCCCTGGACGACGCGCGCTCCGGCCGCGGACGCCTCTTCCTGATCGGCGGCGAACCCGGCATCGGGAAGAGCCGGCTCGCCGAGGAGCTTACGAGGAGAGCCGACGGGGCAGAGGTCTACTGGGGCCGCTGCTGGGAGGTGGGGGGTGCGCCTCCCTATTGGCCCTGGGCGCAGGCAATCCGCTCCTACGTGCGCGAGGCCGACGTGCAGCGGCTCCGTGCGGAGCTGGGGGCGGGCGCAGCGGAAATCGCGGACGTCGTCGACGACGTCCGCGAGCGGCTGCCTGACCTGGGGCCCTCGCTGGCAATCGCCGACCCGCAGATGGCCCGCTTCCACCTGTTCGACTCGATCACCACCTTCCTGACCAGCGTGTCCCGTACCCAGCCACTCGTGCTCGTGATCGATGACCTGCACTGGGCCGACGAGGGATCGCTGCGCCTCCTCGAGTTCGCCGCGCGCGAGCTCTCCGGCTCGCGCCTGCTGCTGATCGGCACCTACCGCGACGTCGAGCTCTCACGCCGGCATCCCCTCTCGCAGACGCTGGCCGAACTGAACCGCGAGCGCCTCTTCGAGCGGATCGTGCTGCGTGGGCTCAACCGGGAGGACGTGCGCCGGTTCGTCGAGGCAGCCTGCGGCACCGCGCCGCCCGCGGAGCTCGTCGGCGCCGTGCACGGGCAGACCGAGGGCAATCCCTTCTTCGTCACCGAGATCGTCCGACTGCTCACGCAGGAGGGCGCGCTGACGGCGGAGCGGCTCGCCGCGCGCGAAGGCTGGAGCATTCGCATCCCGGAGGGTGTGCGGGAGGTGATCGGCAGGCGCCTCGACCGTCTCTCCGATCGCTGCAACCAGACCCTCGCCGTCGCCTCGGTCATCGGCCGCGAGTTCAGCCTTGACCAATTGGACAGACTCGTCGAGGACTCCTCCGAGGATCTGCTCCTGGACCTGCTCGAGGAGGCGCTGTCCGCCCGAGTGATCGAGGAGTTGCCCGGCGTTCCTGGCCGCTACGAGTTCACCCACACCCTCATTCAGGAGACACTGGCGGTGGAACTCTCGCTGACGAGAAGAGTGCGCCTCCACGCGCGGATCGCCGAGGCGCTCGAGGCGCTTTACGGCGAAGACGCGGATCAGCACGCGCCCGAACTCGCCCACCACTTCAGAGAGGCCCAGACGCTTCTTGGACCGGGAAAATTCGTTCGTTACTCCCTCGCCGCTGGGGAGGCGGCGCTGGCGGCGTATGCGCACGAGCAGGCGCTGGTGTACTTCGAGCGGGCGCTCGCTGCGAAAGGCGACGCGGAGATGGACGAGGAAACCGCGGCGCTCTACTTCGGCCGTGGCCGAGCCCAGCTGGGGGCGCTTCCCCGGTACGAGCTGGAACCGGGATCCACGAGTCTACTTCGCGCCTTCGACTACTACGCCCGGGCTGGTGACGTGAGCCAAGCGGTCACTGTGGCGTCCCACCCGGTCCCACTTTCGTTGGGGCTGGGATACACGTCTTTCCCCGACCTGATCGCGCGCGCGCTGAATTTCGTCGCGCCGGATTCTCATGAGGCGGGCCGGTTGCTCGCCCAGCACGGCTGGTACTCCGGAATCGTCGAGGCCGACCACGCCGAGGCGCACCGAGCCTTTCAGCGCGCGCTATCGATCGCACAGCGGCAAAACGACGCCGTCCTGGAGCGCAGGACGCTCGCCAACGCTGCCTGGGTGGATGTATGGCATTTCCGTCCGCAAGATTGCCTCCGAGAGGGACTGAGGGCGATCGAGCTCGCCGGCACAGCCGGCGGCGACGAGCAACCCGAGATCGACGCTCGGCGCTCCATCATCTGGGCGCTGATGGGCTCAGGCGAGCTGGAACAGGTCCGAACCCACACCGAAGCCGGGTTCGCGCTCGCCAACAAGGTACGCGATCGGTGGTCGCTTGCCTCCGCCGGATTCGACAGGGCTCGGCTGGCCGTCTACGAGGGCGACTGGCAGACCGCCCGGCACATGAGCGAGGTCGGCTCCAAGGCGCAGCCCCGGGATCCGCGTGCCCTTGCGATGCGCGCATTGGTCGAGTACGAGGTCGGCGATTTCGACGCGGGTGCCGCCTACATCGACGAGCGCTGTCGCTGACTGTGACGCCTCCACCGACGACCTTCTTGCCCGAAGGACAATTGGCGTCGTCAATCTGACCCGTCCCGGGATCACCGCCGGGCAGCGGCCCTGTGAACTGCACGATCTCGTAGCCGCTCACGCCGTTCGTCCCGTTCGTTCCGTTGGTGCCATTGGCGCCGTTCTGCCCGGGCGGACCCGCCGGCCCGGTCTGGCTCCAACTGATCGGGGTCTCGTTGTTCTTGCACGCACCCCCGGCCGATGGGTCGATCACACGCAGCGTGCCTTTGTTGTCGTAGCAGCCGTGGATCACGCCCGCTCCGTCCGGGATGGTCGCGTACGCGACGCCCCCTCCGATCGTAACAACAGCGATCGCGGCGCCGACCAGCAGACCGCGCCGCCGGATTGTGAACGTCATCTCTACCTCCCTTCAGTCGATGTCAGGGAGCACTCGCAGCGACTCCCGTGTTGACTTCGACTAGCCGCATGGGAGTAAATGGAAACCTCGGCTCTCCCAGCCTGCCCAGAACTGGCAAGGGGTACCTCGCCGCACGGCAAGGCTTCCTTCGCCGCACCGGCTCGGCCCGTTCGTGGCCGGCGAGGAGGCGGCTGACGCAGGCCTCGGCAAGGCCGACGGCCGGGCCAGCCATGCCGAGCGAGCCGCCGCCGGCGTCAGCTACTCAGCGGTTTCCTAAACCGCGTGCGCATGTTCGATTCATGCCGGGGGCATCTCCTTCCCCGGGGTGACGAAACGGGTTTGCGGGTGGGCAGGCGGTGAGCTCCCCTTGTTCGTCTACCACGCGTCTACCGCCGTGTTGCGACATGGAGTTCGAACGAGGAGCCACGCCGTTGAAGACTCGGGCTCCGCGAACCGCACTTGCGCTCCTGTCGGATATCGGAGCCGGTGCATTTCAACCGGCAAGGCTAAGAACCCCGGAGCACGCTGACCTGTGGTTGCGGCCTCATCGACTACTTGTCCGTGCGACAACATAGGCCGCTAGTTCGCAATCGACAGGTTGGCGCTGACTCTTACGGGCGGTCGTTCTCGGAACGGGGCCGGTGGTGGCTTGCGTCGTGATGGAGGTACGATCATGAGTCTTCGGGATCTGATCCCGTCGCCGCCTCGACGAGTCCTGATCACTGCCGGAAGCGAGAACAGCGTGGAAGAGGAGGGCCAGCCGGACGCGCGCACAGCGCCGTCGACACAGGCTACGCCGAGTCCGGTCGAGCTTCTTCGGAGCCGCTCGTACCTCGTGCTACTCGTGTTCGGCGCGATCATCGGTGTGCCGGTGGCGGCGGTCGCGTACTTCTTTCTCGAGGGTGTCGCCGAGTTGCAGCAGTATCTGTTCAGCACCTTGCCCGGCGACCTCGGCTTCGAAAGCCAGCCTGTCTGGTGGCCGATTCCGCTGCTTGCGCTGAGCGGCCTGCTGGTGGCGCTCACGATCCGGTACCTGCCGGGAACGGCAGGGCATAAGCCGGCGGAGGGGTTCAAGTCATCTGGACCTGTGCCGCCGATCGAGCTCCCCGGTATCGTCGTTGCCTCGTTCGCCACGCTCAGCCTCGGGGTCGTTCTTGGCCCTGAGGCGCCTCTGATCGCGATCGGCAGCGGCCTCGGCGTCCTCGCCGTCCACCTCGTCAAGCGCGACGCTCCTGAAATGGCCAGCGTCGTGATCGGCGCTGCCGGCAGTTTCGCCGCGATCAGCACGCTCCTCGGCTCGCCTCTTCCGGCCGCGTTCCTGATGATGGAGGTGGCCGGGATCGGCGGCGCGATGCTCGGAGTGGTGCTCGCGCCCGGGTTGCTCGCTGCCGGTGTCGGCTCGCTGATCTTCATCGGGCTCGACAACTGGACCGGCTTCGGCACCTTCTCACTCGCGGTCCCGGACATCCCTCCGGCCGGCAGCCCCCGTGTGGCCGAGTTTCTGTGGGCGATCGTGATCGGCGTCATCGCGGCGATCCTCGGCGCCGGCATCAAGCGGCTGGCGCTGCTGCTCCAGCCGATCGTCGAACGCCGAATGGTGCTGCTGACACCCGTTATCGGCGTCGCGATCGGTGTTGTCGTGCTGATCTTCGTCGAAGTAACAGGGAGAAGCTCGGCCGAGGTGCTTTTCTCGGGGCAGGATCAGCTCCCGGGCCTGATCGAAGGCGCCGCCGGCTGGACCGTGGGCGCGCTCCTGATGGTCCTCCTCTGCAAGGGCCTCGCGTATAGCTTCTCGCTGAGCAGCTTCCGAGGCGGCCCCATCTTCCCGAGCATGTTCATCGGCGCTGCCGGCGGCATTGCGCTCTCCCACCTTCCCGGTCTGCCGATGATCGCTGGTGCCGCAATGGGTATCGGCGCGATGATGGTCGCAATGCTGGGACTGCCGCTCACGTCTGTTCTCATCGTGAGTGTGTTCCTCCAGGCCGACGGCCTGACCCTGATGCCGCTTGTCATCTTCGCCGTCATCGTCTCCTACGTCGTCTCAGCCCGGCTCCCTCGTGCACCCGGCTCCGCAGCCCAGTCGTGGGCCCGGCTGCGGGACGCGAAAAAGAGGCGCGAGACCACGCCTTAACGCTCCTTTCCGGGCGTGAATGCCGTTTATGGTCTGCGGCGCCCGGCGCGGGCGCCGCATGGCGATGTTGGTGGCGAGGCAGTCGTACTCGTCTTGTGGTGGTGCTTTGGCGGGCGGCTTTGATTTGTTTGCGGGCGTGGCGGGACCTCGAGAAGGAGGTCATCGCCGCATTGGCGCGCGACTGACTGAATCGTGTCTCCGTACTTCCGGAAGCTCACCGCGTGGCCGCAGCAGTCGAGCGGTTCACTCCAGCAAGCCCAGCCTTGTTATGCCTGTTCCGGCTTCTTGACTTCGGTGTCGAGATCCCCCTGAGCCGCGGCGGAGCCGGACTTGCCGCCTCCGGCGCCGCGCAGGACGAAGGCGATGGCGACCGCGATCGCCGCGCCGAGGATCGGGCCGACGACGTAGACCCAGTAGGCCGTGAAGTCACGCCCGACGAGATCGGGGCCGAACGTGCGAGCCGGGTTCATCGACGTTCCCGAGATCGGACTGCCCCACAGTCCCGCGAGCGCGATGTAGGCGCCGACGCCGATCGCCCCGAAGATGCCGATGTTCTGCGCACCCGAAGCCGTACCAAGGATCACGCTCACGAGACCCATCGTCAGCGCCGCCTCCATCAGGAGCGCCTGCCAGTTCGAATACCCGCTGGCCGGGTAGTTCGAACCGTACTTCGCGGACACCTTGATCACCTCGTGCAGAAACAACGCGGCGAGCGACGCCCCGACCAACTGCACGATCACGTAGCCCGGCACGCGACGCCAGGGAAAGTCGCCGCGCAGCGAGAACGCAAGGCTCACCGCCGGGTTCAGGTGCGCACCCGACACCTTGCCCATGAACAAAATCACTCCCATCACCATCAACCCGGGCGCGACGACGGCCGCCGTTCTCGTGATCGTGTTCGGGAATGCCTGGCTCATCATCCCGCCACCAGCGGCCACCAGCACGAGCAGAAACGTCCCGTAAAACTCGGAGAACAGGCGACGCCACTCCTGATTAGGGTCCCGGAAGTCCTCCATCGGACCGGTGATGTCCCTATCGATCCAGCCGAGGACACCCGCTTCGGCACGCTTGACCGACACGCTCATTGCTCCACTCCTCCCCGTGAGATTCCCCCTTGTAGCGCCTTAGTATGACCCGAAAGGCACGGCATCGCCCCACCGGATGCGTTTCCAGAAGGGTTGAGAAGGGGACCGGACCCGGTTCGTCGGTCCGCTCGTTGTCAGAGTCGTTGTGTCTGTTGACCTGTGAGCCCGGCCGCGTACGCGGCCGGGCCTTCCAGCCGAGGCCGAAGTACAACGTTGAGTACTAAGAGCTCATTGCAGAATGAAGGGACCTGTTTCCTGACGACGAAGCACGTCGGCATCCGTTGTCAAGCTGGGAGGGGTGCCGATGGCTGGGAGTCCGCCTTGGGCTGTGTCGGACGGGTTGTGGGGGCTCGTCGAGCCGCTGCTGCCGCAGACGCCGCGGCGGTCGAGGTATCCGGGACGCAAACGGTTGCCGGATCGTCAGGCGCTGTCAGGGATCTTGTTTGTGCTGCACACGGGGATCCCGTGGATGCAGCTGCCGCAGGAGCTCGGGTACGGATCTGGATACACATGTTGGCGCAGGCTGGATGAGTGGCAGCGAGCCGGGGTCTGGGAGCGGCTGCACGCGCTGTTGCTGAGTCGGTTACGCGCAGCTGGGGAGATCGAGTGGTCGCGAGCGATCGTCGACGCCAGCCACGTGCAGGCGAAAAAGGGGGCTCCGAGACGGGCCCGAGCCCGGTCGACAGGGGCAGAGCCGGATCGAAGCACCATCTCCTCGTCGACGCGACCGGGATCCCGCTCGCGTTCACGCTCACCGGCGGCAACCGCCACGACGTCACCCAGCTGATCCCGCTGCTCGACCGTGTGCCCGCGGTCGCCGGAGTTGTCGGCCGGCCTCGTCGCCGCCCTGACCAGCTGATCGGCGACCGAGGCTATGACTACGACAAGCATCGTCGGCTCGTTCGTGCGCGCGGGATCAAAACTGTGATCGCTCGCCGCCAGACCAAGCACGGCTCCGGTCTCGGCGTCCTGCGCTGGGTCGTCGAGCGCACCTTCGCCCACCTCCACCAGTTCAAGCGGCTACTCGTCCGCTACGAGCGCCGCGCCGAGATGCACGAAGCGATGCTCGCGATCGGCTGCTGCATCATCTGCTTCCGCCGACTACCGAAACTCATTCTGCAATGAGCTCTAAGAACACGAGCAGCGCGGCGGCAGGTGGCCATCGCGACTCACCGATCAGCGTCGCCTCGACGCCGTCGCCCGTCGGTTCCGCCATCTCAGTTGATGATCTTCGACTCGATCTGGTCGAGACGCTTATCGAGATCGCTGACTGCTCGTCGTGTCTCAGCTAGTGCGCCGAGGATGGTTTGGGTGCTTCGTTCTCTGTCCGTACGCTCCGCGTCCTGGGAGCCCGCCTCTTCTCGCTGAATGACGGTGCTTGTTACCGCTGCTGTCAGGAATGCGAAGAACGAGACTCCGATCACCATCTCAACGCCGCCGACGACTCGGCCCCAGACGGTTGTGGGCACGACGTCGCCATATCCGACTGTCGTTACTGTCTGCAGGGCCCACCAGATGGCGAGACCCAGGGACGGGAAGTTGTTCGGATCAGCGAACCGCATCCCGATCGCGCCGACGAGTGCAAGCCCCACGAAGGTCGCGGCTAAGCCGAGGGTGACGGATCGCGCGTTCGCGATCCGTCGAGCCCTCCGCTCTATCAGCGAAGACCTCCCGGTCTTCGGTGTGGGATCGCTCTCGGTGATTAGTCGGGGTTCAACAACCACATCGACAACCCTCGCGGCCGGCAACCTTAACTCTGCTAATCAGCGTGACCGTGCGCAGCCTGGTTTGGCGGTCTTATGGCTCTTTGGCGGCGGGGGGCAGCGCCATCGATGCGCGCAGCGACGTGAGTGGCGTGTCGGGGATTGTGATCAGGCCGCGCGTGGGCCGGTCGAGGTCGAAGGTCACGAGCAGAAGCAGTGTGATGAGCGCGGCGGCGAGCACCATCGGTAAGAACCCGCGGCCGAGGACGGACAGGTACATCCCGAGCAGCCCGAGGGCGATCGCGGCCCCGAGCACCTCGAGTGCCAGGACTGCGCCGGGCACTCGGTTGTTGAGGGCTGAAATGCGCACCGTCTGTTGGTCGATCGTCGAGTTGAGGCTGTCCACGTACAGGCGGGGCGCGCTGGCAACCGGCGCAGCCACAAGCGACTGGCCGGCCAGCCCCCAAAGCTTCCGCTGCAACACGTCCTCGGCGGCAACTGTCCGTTTTGACGCATCGCTACCTGGCACCTCGGTCGACAGGCGGATCGTGAGATCTGTGTAGCGGCGAAGCAGGTCGAGCGACCGGCTCCGAACCGGTTCAGCCAGCGTCTGGGCGCGAAGGTAGGTCGTCCCGATCGCGTTCGCCTCAGCGACCACGGCTGCGCGCCTGTCCTGATAGCGACCCACGGCCAGTGTCAGACCGAACGCCAGCAAGAGCCCAACGACGCCGAGGAGCGCCCCTTGCAACACACCGAACGGCTCTTTCAGCGTCGCCGAGTGCTTGCGCAGGTAGCGACCCGCCGCGACCCCGATGAGCGTAACGCCGAAGACGACCGCAAAGATGATCAGCGCAAGCGCCCAACTACTCAGCGAGAAAAACACGGCGACATCCTGACTGACAGGGCCCGGTGAGGCGTCGAGCTCGCTTCCGCCGGCCGTCACCGGCTCCACCTCATCCCGTCCGGCTTCAACCTGCACGAGACGGGGGTGCTGGGCAGCCTCACGAGCGTCAACAACGAGACGATCGTCGTCGCCCTGGCTGCCGGCGTGGCCGGGATGCTCGCACTTGAAACCCGCGCCAGTTCGGCCGTCGGCGTGGCCATCTCGGTGACGACAATCCCCGCCGCCGCCTACCTAGAGGCTTGATGTGGGTTTAGCGTCCGTCATAGGCGACGAGCGCTCGGGGTGGGCGGCCGGTGAGGGTGTTGAGGAGCATGCCGATCGTGAGCGCGAGCAGGCGTTGGGCGATCGTCTGGGCGAGGCCGGCAGGGGTCTTGGCGAGGTGGTGCTCGAGGCGCATCTGGCATTTGAGGTTGGAGATGGTCGACTCGATCACGAGCCGCAGGCTGGCCAGCCGCTTCTCGCGGGCGAGGTTGTCGGCGGTGCGGACGCGGTCGGGGGTGAGGATCGCGACGTCCTGCAGGGCGAGCGTCTCGGCGTACTGGCGCCCCCACAGGCCCTTGTCGGCGATCAGGGTGCAGCCTGGGTGGGCGGTCGTCAGCTCACGCACCGGCTCGTACTCCTTCTCGTTGGCGGCGACGAGCGTGTACCCGACCGGCAAGCCGTTCGCGATCGGTGACAAGCACAAGGCGCACTCCCCACACGAACTGGCTCTTGGAGGCGCAGTAGCCGTAGGCGGCCGTGCCCGCGAACTCGCTGCGGCTGGCGCAGCCCGGCGTAGTTGGCGACGCCGATCAGGGTGCCGTCGGCGATCCGCAGGTCGCTCGACGGCGACGAGCTCGGACGACCCGCAGCTGCACGGCCGCGATCGCAAGGCGCAAGCCGGCGCAACCGGCGGTTGTACTGCGATTGCTCAGGGCAGATGCGGAAACCAGCCGGGCAGCACCTTCGCGACAAGCCCGAGGAACTGGCGATCCGACGGCACCCCGATCGACGCCTGCGCCACCGCCAAAGCGACCAGCTCGGCGTCGGTGATCTTCCCCTTCGGGCCCGGGCGAGGGATCGCCGCTGATCCGCGAACAGGTACGCCGCGACGACAAGGGTCTCCAGCGATGCTGTCATCTCGTGCTCCAATCACGAGGGAACAGGGCTGGAGGCCCTTTCTTCGTCTTCCCTACCGGGTCCCTGCTCATGACGCTGCGAACCCACATCAAGCCTCTAGTTCGTTCAGCCGAGGAAGCACCGACTCAGCCTCCTCGACCAAGTACTCCCAACGGCTGAATCGCGGTCTCTCCGGGCCTGCTTCGGTCAGCACGACGGGTCGAAGTCGCGCGGTTCCCTTCGACCGGCAGAGCGCAGAGTCGGCGCGCCTGACCAGCGAGTTGGCGTCCTCACCCGGCTCCAACCCAACAATCCCGAGCGAGAGCTTCACTCGCCCGGCCCAGCCGAACGGATGAGCAGCGAGCTTGGAGTCGAGCCGCGAACACACGAGCGCCGCATCCTCAGGCGTCGAATCAGGGAGAACAACGGCGAACTCGTCCCCGCCGATCCGGCACGGGATGTCCGCCGAACCAGCGACCTCCCGCACACGGTGCGCCACGCCAGCAAGCAGATCGTCCCCGAAAACGTGCCCGAACCGGTCGTTGACCGACTTGAGGTCGTCGATATCGAACAGGATCAGCGAAAGCGGGCGGTCTTCCCGGCGGGCGCTCGCAAGCTCTTCAGCCAGCGCCCGCTCGAAGTACCGCTCGTTGAACAAGCCAGTAAGGGCGTCAAGGTCATCCGGGGCGAAACTCGCGCTCATCTGTGCTCACCGAAACTTAGCGTCCCCGCCTACGCCGTTGTGCCAACGCCCCCCAACGCGCGGTCGCCGCACCCTCCAACCGAGCCACACCTGCTTCGGAGCCTTCAGCTCGCCCGCCCCGAGGTCGGGCGAGGATGGCCCGGAGCAGATCGGCGCGCACAGCGCGGCCTTCATCATGCCGCTCATGTTTGCAACCGATGCGGCTCCCCGCCCTGCCCCACATCAGGCCACCCGCCGACTCGGTCCTTGCCACTTTGCTTGCCACCCGCGTGTCGCCGTCGCCGATGAAGACAACTGAAGCAGCCTCAAACGGCTTGAATCAGTGCCGGGGGCGGGAGTCGAACCCGCATGCCCCACGTGGGGACACCTGATTTTAAGTCAGGCGCGTTTGACCGATTTCGCCACCCCGGCGCACGCCGATGCTAGCTCGCGGACATGCGGCCGGCTACGAGCCTGTGTCGCGATCTCACTCCCCGGCCGGGAAGTCGTACTTCGTCGGGATCGTGGGCGGCGGCTTCCCGAAAGCGACCACGATCTCCTGATGCTGCTTCAGCACCAGGCGAGCCGGATCTCCGAGCTGCTTCTTGCCGTTCACCCACCATTGCAGCTTCCCGCAGTAGCGGCCGAGGCAGGTCGCGGTCAGCTTCACACCCCACGCGCCGAAGAGCTGCCCGAGTTGGTACGCAAGCGTCTGCGGCGACTCGACGTGGATGACTCCGTCCCCGGTATGCGTGTGTATCTCGGTGAGGAAGCTGTTCGCACTGTTCGTGGGATCGACGGAGATGCCGATGTAGCGTGGAACGATGACCTTCTTGCCGTCCAGGTACAGGTCCAGGTGCTGGTGAATGTGGAACGCGAGCGCTTCCTGAGGAAGCGCGTTGAGCCCGATAGCCGCGAGTCGAGACTCGAGCGTCTCCGAATTGTTGGGCCACGGAGGAGGCCCCGTCTGCAGGTCTGGCACCGTCGACCAGTCGATCGCGCCGTCGAGCGCGGGCTTCGCGCTCGACGAGCCTGACGTCAGGACGACTCCGAGCACGATCGCGACGATGATCAGCATGCCCGCCGCCGCGGCGAGGATCCATGTCCGCCGACTGCCGACATCCGGCCGCGAGGCGGTACGCGACGGGCCGCTGCGTGTCGTCGGCGCCTGGACTTGCCGCGTCTGACCCTGGGCGGGCCGCGGCGGTTTGGGCGTTCTCGGCTTCTTGGCCACCCGGCGGGCCACTGTATCAGGCAGTCACCGGCACCCCGCCCGCCAGGAAGTCCGCAACGGATTCGCGGTCGGCGACGATCGGACAGGGCGGAAGCGCGCGAAGAAACGCCCGTCCATACGGTCTCGTCCTGACCCTGGGATCCAGGATCGCGACCACACCCCGATCCCGGTGTGTCCGGATCAACCGGCCGAAGCCCTGCCGCAGCTGCAGCACTGCCACCGGGAGCGAGTAACCCTCGAACCAGTCGTCGCCGCGCTCCGCGATCCGCTCACACCGCGCCTCTACGAGCGGATCCCCCGGCGGAGGGAACGGGAGCTTGTCGATGACGAGGAGCGACAAGGCCTCGCCCGGGACGTCGATGCCCTGCCAGAAGGTGGCAGTGGCGACGAGAACGGAGTCGACCTGCTCGCGGAACCGCTTCAGGAGTCTCTCCCGCGGAGCCTCGCCCTGGACGAGCACCTCGTAGGGGAGCCTCCCTCGCAGGCGATCGGCGATCGCCTCGAGTGCTCGAAACGAGCTGGTGAGGACCAGCGCCCGGCCGGCCGACAGCTCGCAGAGGCTCGCGACCTCCTCGGCAATGCGGACGAGGGCCCCCTCGGTGCGCGGGTCCGGCAGCCCGTCTGGAAGGTAGAGGAGCGCCTGCTCGCCGAACCGGAACGGCGACCCGACCCGGATCTCGTCCGCGTCTCGCAGCCCGAGCCGCTCCCGGACGAACGCGAAGTCGTCCGCGATGCCCAGCGTGGCCGAGACGAGCACCGCCGTCGGGCCCGTGTCCCACAGCCGTTCGCGCAACTCGCGTGAGACGTCGACCGGAGCCCAGACGAGCGCATCGGGCTCTGACCAGACGACCCGATCGAGATCGCCGGTGTCGAGAAAGGCGGCGGAGGTGGAAGCCAGCGCCAGCGCTCGCGCGGCCAGAGCGTCGAGGTCGTCGCCGCGCCCAGCCAGGCTCTGCGAGAGCTCGGTCAGCCGCTCCTCGAGCGCACGGCACAGCCCGACGGGAGCCTCCCTGATTCGGACACGCCCCGAGGAGGGACACACGGCAGCGAAGACGGCCGCGCCCGAATGCTCGACCCGATCGAGCTGCCCGCGCCGGCACCGCCATTCCCGCTTCGCGGCAGGCACGGTCGACGTCCCGAGCCAGACGGTGCAGAAGACCGGCGCTCACCCTGCCGCCGAGCCACGAAGCAGCGGTGTCCTCGAGCCGATGGGCCTCGTCAAAGACGACCACGTCGTGATCCGGCAGCACTCCACGGTCGCGACGCTCACGGAGCCCGAGATCGGCGAAGTAGAGCGCGTGGTTGACGATGACGAGATCGGCTCGCTGCGCTCGCTCCCTGGCCGCCTCGGAGAAGCAGGTTCCCGCGAACTGACACGTTCGGCCGAGGCAACCGTCGGAGCCGACGGCGAGCTCGGCCCAGAGCGTCTCCGAAGGCTCGGCAGGTAGCTCCGCACGATCTCCGCTATCGGTCGAGTCGAGCCAGATGCGCATGTCGTCGAAGGCACGGCCGTCCTCGGCCCGGGCAAAGAGCGAGCCGCCGAGCAGCTCGAAGCCATGCAGGCGGTTCCGGCAGACGTAGTTCGACCGCCCTTTCAGCACAGCGACGTCGACCGTGCGGCCGAGCGCGGCCGCGGCCCGTGGAACGTCCTGCGTCAACAGTTGCTCCTGGAGCGCCTTCGTCGCGGTCGAGACGACGACGCGGAGCCGCGAGTCGAGCGCCGGCACGAGGTAGGCGAGGCTCTTCCCGGTCCCTGTGCCGGCCTCGGCGAGGAGGTGCGTCCGCTGCGCGAGCGCCATTGCGACCGCCTCGGCAAGTCGGCCCTGCTCTTCGCGGACCTCGAAGCCGTCGAGCACGTTCGAGAGGCTGCCGGCTGTTCCGAACACGTGTTGCACGCTTCGAGGTTAGAAGTCGCGGCGGTCGCGCAACATCGCCTCCGCCAACCCGTGAGAGAAAGAACGCTCCGAGCGACATTTTCCTCACCGTCACCACTTGACGACCGTTTCTCAACGTCGTACTCTCGCTGCTGTCAGATCCGGTAGGCTTTCGGGCCAGCCGGATCTGACGTTTTTTTGGCTTTTTTGGCTGCTCGGAGGCAGATTCCGATCCGGCCCGGCCTCTTGATTCCGATCCGGCCCGGCCTTTCTTTCCCGGCCGGTTTCCTGGATACTCGGTGGCGGCAACCGCCACATCGGACACCGACAAGGAGACTGACCCATGGGGTTTCTCGACAAGCTTCTCGGTCGCGACAAGGAGAGCGCGGACGAAGGCGCAGACGTGGCAGGGAGCGCGGTCGACAAGGCCGACGACGTCGTTGACCAGGGACTCGACGCGGCGAACGGCGCGGTCGACAAGGCAGAGGACAAGCTCGACGGAGCTAGCGACAGCGGGGCCGGCGGTGGTGGAGCCGGCGGCGCCGGATAGCGCCCGGAGGCAGAGCACACGATCTCAGGGGCGGCTCAGGCCGCCCTCGTCATCTCCTGGGCAGGGCTCCGTCCGACCGCGGCACTAGCGTTTCCGGGCTCTATGGTTGCCGTCGCCATCGCAGTCGTCACCGGCGTCATCGTCCTCGTCGGGCTGGTGTGGCTCAGCCGCGCCGGTCGGGGGATGCTCGAGCAAGGCCTCGGCGGAGTCGAAGAACGACTCGACAGGCGCCTGGTCGGCATCGACGCGAAGGTCGACCGTCGCCTCGAGGGCCTCGACGGCAGGCTGCTCTCCACCCAGGGCGAGTCGCTCAAGACGGCGAACGAGATCGCACAGAAGCTGGTGCGGGTCGAGGGCGCGACGGCACAAATGCTCGCCCGGGCGAACGATCTTGCCCGACTCGAGCAGATTCTCCGGCCGCCAAAGGCTCGGGGCGGCTTCGGCGAGTTGCTGCTCGAGAACCTGCTCAGAGACCGGCTCCCGCCGTCGGCATACCAGACGCAATACGGGTTCAGGAGCGGCGAGCGCGTCGACGCCGTCATCCACGTCGAAAAGCTCGTCCCGATCGACGCGAAGTTCCCGCTCGACAACTTCGAGCGCATGGTCGAGGTCGACGACGAGGCAGAGCGCGAACTCTTTGCGAAGGCGTTCGCCCGCGACGTGAAAGGTCACATCGACGCCATCGCCCAGAAGTACATCAAGCCCACCGAAGGCACCTACGACTTCGCCTTCATGTACCTCCCGGTCGAGGGCATCTACTACGAGCTCGTGTCCGGCAAGACTGGCGCGTTGCTCAAGTACGCCCACGACCGCTGCGTCTTTCCCGTTTCGCCGACGACGTTCACGGCCTATCTGCAGGTGGTCGCGTTCGGGCTCAAGGGCATGGAGTTCGAGCAAAACGCACACGAGGTGATGGGCTACCTTGCCGACCTGCGCAAGGACTTCGGTCGGTTTCGCGACGACTTCGAGCTCGTCGGAACACATCTCGGGCGCGCCCAGACCAAGTACGTCGACGCCGAGAAACGGCTGGCACGATTCGACGGCAAGCTCGAGCGCGCGGCCGAGCACGAGACGGTTGCGGATGCCGAGGTGGCAGGCCCCGCGGTACAGCAGGCGATCGAAGCGGCATAGCCCATCCTCCGCCTGCGGGGCGGAAGGGCCAGCCGGCCCGGATCGTTTAATCGGCTAGACAGATTCGCCCGTGATGCGGGCACGTAGGGTTGGAGGCAACGTGGCAGACAACGACGTCCGCGAGCTGATCATCATCGGTGGAGGCCCGGCCGGTTACACGGCCGCTCTCTACGCCGCTCGTGCAAATCTCAGGCCGCTCGTGATCGAGGGAGTCCAGTGGGGTGGTCAACTCATGATCACGAGCGACGTCGAGAACTACCCGGGGTATCCGGAAGGCGTTCTCGGGCCGACGATGATGCAGGATTTCCGCAGCCAGGCCGAACGCTTCGGCGCCGAGTTCCTGACCGACGACGTCACGAGAGTCGACTTCTCGGAGCGGCCGTTCAGGGTCTTCGTCGGCGACGAGGAGCACCGCGCTTCCGCGGTGATCGTGGCCACGGGCGCCAACGCCCGACAGCTCGGCCTCGAGACCGAGGTCGCGCTCCAGGGCAGAGGCGTGTCCTACTGCGCCGTCTGCGATGCCGCGTTCTTCCGTGATCGCGTGGTCGTGGTCGTCGGAGGAGGCGACTCGGCCATGGAGGAGGCGACGTTCCTGACGAAGTTCGCGACGAAGGTCGTCATCGTCCACCGCCGGGACGAGTTCCGCGCCTCTCCGATCATGGTCGAGCGCGCGCGCGTCAACGAGAAGATCGAGTGGCAGCTGAACGCGGAAGTCGAGCAGGTCCTCGGAGCGGACGTCGGCCACCTCACAGGTGTCGTGCTCCGCGACACGAACACGGGAGAGACACGCGAGATCCCGGCCGACGGCCTCTTCGTGGCCGTCGGACACGATCCGACCACGAAGCTCTTCATCGACTGGCTCGATCACGACGAGGCGGGGTATCTCGTTGCGCAGCCGGGTTCCACACTGACGAACGTCGAGGGCGTGTTCGCGGCCGGAGACGTGCAGGACCACGTGTACCGGCAGGCAGTGACGGCAGCCGGATCCGGCTGCATGGCGGCACTCGACGCCGAGCGCTTCCTGACCGCCGAGCACCACCGCGAGCAGGCACTCGCGACGACGAAGACGTAGCCTCAGAGCCAGCCGGTGCGGGCGCTACGCTCGCCTTCGTGCCGAACTGGGTCGATCTACTCGATCCGGCCGAGGGCGAGCTGGCGGATCACCTGCCGGCGGACATCCACGACCGGGCTCTCGAGCGCCTCCTCGCCCCGATCATGCACGAGGACGAGCCTCGGCCGCGACTCGAGTCGCAGGGCGACTACGTGTTCGGCGTATTCCTCGTTCCGATCGTCGAGCATGACGACGACGTCGTCTTCTACCAGGAGGTCGACGTCGTACTGACGCGCGAGCTGATCGTCACCGTGCGGAAGACGCCGGACCAAGGTCGCCGGCCCTACGACCCGTCGTCCGCGCAGGCGGCATGTCGGGACGACGACAATCCAGCGCTCGTCCTCTACCACCTGGTCGACGACGTCGCCGAGTGCTTCCTCGGACTGATCGACGCGTTCGACGAAGAGATCGACCAGCTCGAGGACCAGGTCGAGGCATGGCCAGCGGAACGCGTTCGCGAGCGGTTGTCCGGTCTGCGCCACGACATCCTCCACATCAGACGGACGCTCGGGCCGACACGCGACGCGGTTCGTCGCGTGCTCGACAACCGGGTCGAGCTCGCGGGCGAGGAGCTCTTCACTCGCGATATCGAGCTCAACTTCGCCGACGCCTACGACAAGCTACTCCGTTCCTCCGAGGGGCTCGAGCTCTCCCGGGATCTCGTCTCCGGCGTTCGGGACTACCATCAGGCGAAGATCGCGAACGACCAGAACGAGGTGATGAAGCGCTTGACCATGGTCGCCTCGCTCCTTCTGGTGCCGACGTTCATCGTCGGCCTTTACGGTCAGAACTTCATTCGCATGCCGGAGTATCACTGGCGGTTCGGCTACGCCTGGTCGTGGGGGCTGATCGTCGCGACGACGCTTCTGCAGCTCTGGTACTTCCGCCGGCGGCGCTGGATCTAGTCGATCTCGTTGCCGTCCTGCAGCCCGTTGACCCGCGGCTACGATCGCTGTCGTGCCTTACTTCGTCTGCCCGAACTGCAAGGACCGTTCGATCGACCATGACCGCCGCGAGAGCCTTCTCGACCCGACGGCGATCGGCTGCCACCGTTGCGGGTTCGGCTTTCTCTTCGAGCTGATGGACGACTATTACGCGGCTCCCAACGCCGGCATGGTCGTCTGCGACGCCGACGGTCGTATCCTGGCCTCGGGTCGCGGCGTCTTCGAGCTGACCGGCTTCCAGGAGGACCAGCTGATGGGGGAAAAGCTCGTAGAGGTGCTGTCGCTGACGGGTTTCGAGGATGGCAAGGACCCCGTGGCCCTGGCTCTCGAGTGGGGCGTGCGGCGGCTTGGCGAGCAGCTCGAGCTCATTGCTGCCGGCGGAATGCGCAAGGCAATTACCGCAGACATCTTCCCCGCTTATGACGAGGATGGGGGCCTTCTCGTCGCCCTGACTCCGCGCTAGCTCTTCGGCTCGCGTGAGATCAGAGCCGGTTCGCTGGGCAGAGATCGACGAGCGTGCAGTCCTCGCAGCGGGGGGCACGAGCGATGCAGACGCGGCGGCCGTGCCAGATCAGCAGGTGCGGGAAGACCCCCCACTTGGGGCGCGGCACGATCCGCGCCAGATCACGCTCGATCTTGACAGGGTCGTCGTGGCGACTGAGGCCGAGGCGTTGCGACAGGCGGCGTACGTGCGTGTCGACGACGATGCCCTGTGGATCGCCAAGCTCGGCCGCGACGACGTTCGCGGTCTTGCGTGCGACCCCGGGTAGCCGCACGAGCTCCTCGAGCCGGCGCGGCACCGCCCCGTCGTATTCCTCCAGCAGCATCCGCATCGTGCCGCGGATCGCCTTCGCCTTCTGCCGAAAGAATCCAGTCTGGTAGATATCGCGCTCGAGCTCCTCGACCGGCACCGCAAGATAATCCTCCGGGCGCCGATACTTGGCGAACAGACGTGGAGTGACCTTGTTCACGTTCACGTCGGTCGTCTGTGCGGAGAGCATTACCGCCACGAGCAGCTCAAGCTCGGAGTGCGACCGAAGCGCGATCTGGGCATCCGGATGAGCGCGCTCGAGACGCTCGACGATCGGGCCGATTCGATCCCGCTTTGGCCCGACGCGCCGACGCGCTTCCCTGACGTAGCTGCGGGCCACCGAACGAGCTAGTGCTCGAGGCGTAGGCCGGCGCAGACGAGGTCGAGCGCCGGGCACCCGGCGCAGGCCATCTCGCTCGGCGTCGGAACGAACCGGCCCTCGCGGATACGCGCAATCTCCGCCGAGAGCTCGGTCTCGAGCGCCCGCAGATCCTCACGAACGAATGACCCGGACACTGGCTCGTGGGGCTGCTCGAGGAACTGGTAGACGACCTCCACCTGCTCCGCTCCTGCGCGAAACGCGGCGAGGGCATAGACGAGGCGCTGGAGCTGGTATTCGCGCTCGATCACCTCACCGGGTGATGCCTCGCCGAGGACGTTCGTCTTGAAGTCGACAACGACCGCCTCCCCGTCGGCGAGCGAGAGCACATCGAGCCGCCCATGGAGGAGAACACCGTCGTGCTCGAAGGCGAAGGGCGCCTCCGACCTCACCTCGGGGAGCGCGGCCACTCGCCGTGCCAGATCCGACTCGCAGTACGCGGCCGTGAGCGCGCCGATCCGCGCAACCTCCTCGTCGGTCGCCACCGGATACCGACCTCGCACGGCGCCTGTGAGCTCCTCGCCTGCGAGCGCTCGTGGAGCGTGGAGATCGACGTGCTCGAGCAGCCCGTGCACCGCGTCGCCCACCTCGGTCGCGGCGAGCCCGGTCCGTCCCGGCAGTCTGCCGCTCGGGTCAGCGGGGCGCATGCCGACGACACGCTCGGCGTAGTACCGATACGAGCAGCGGGCGAAGAGGGCAAGCGCACTGTAGGAGAGACGGCGCGGCTCGTGCACCGGAGGGTCCGGTACGGGCGCGAGCGGTGGCAGATCCGGTACGTCGCTCTCCTCCGTGCTGGTCGAGCCGTCGAGTGAGAACAGGACCAGCTGGTCCTCGCCGGTGTCGGGCTCGACCGCGGGTGCCGGAGTCTCGACAGACCTGTTGACCCGCAGGAGGAGCCGCGCGTCACCACTCTCGATCTCGACGGGCTCGCCGCCCTCGGGAAGATCGATACCCTCGAGCCGGCCGAGTACCCATCCGATGGGCGTACGCTCGTCGCCACCTTTCTCCACACCGATCGACCCGGAGACGATGAGACGATCGATTGCCCGGGTCATCGCGACGTAGTAGAGGCGGCGCCGCTCCGCCTCCTCCGCCAGCTCCTCGGCGTTCTTGACGGCCTCGTAGTCGAACGCACCCCTGCGCTTGCCGCTGGCCGGGTCGACGACCTTGAAGCCGAAGCGACCGTCCGGAAGGCACAGGATCTCTTCTCCCCGGGTGGGGAGCCTGTCGCGCCCCGCGTCGGCGACGACCACGACCTTGAACTCGAGCCCCTTGGCGCCATGGATCGTCAGCAGCCGGACGGCATCGCCTCCCTCCTCCTCCGCGAATGCCTCGCTCTCGCGAGCGCCGACGGCATCCTGGTCGCGGACGAACCGGACGAAGCCCTCGATGTCCGGGCCGCGGAGATCCTCGTACGACCGCGCGAGCCGCCCGAGCTTGCGGAGGTTGGCATAACGGCGGCGGCCGTCCCACCGGGCGAGAACGGCGAGATCGTAGTCGTGCTCTGCTGCGATCTGCTCACAGAGACGCTCGAGACCCATCCGCGCCGAGAGCGCAGTCAGCCGGTCATAGCGCTGGCGAAACGCCCGGAAGAGACGCTCGTCCTCTTCCGCAAGCCCGCTCGGAAGCGAATGCTCGAGTCCGCAATAGAGCGGCTTCCGGGTGGCCGCACGCCGCAGCAGGACGAGCGCGTCGTTCGAGACGCCGACGAGCGGCGAGGCGAGAACGGCGACGAGCGACTCGTCGTCGTAGCGGTTGTGGATCAGCCGGAGGTAGGCGAGGAGATCGACGACCTGCTGCTGGCCGAAATAGCCTCGGCCGGCGGCACGGTAGGTCGGAAGCCCGAGGGTCCGAAGCTCCTCCTCGTAGAGCTCGGCGTCGGTGCCGGCCGCGAAGAGCAGGACGATCTCTCTCGGAGCCGCCTCGCCGCTGTCGACGAGTTCGAGCACGCGCCGCGCGACGTCCTTCGCTTCCGCCGTGCGCCAGTGCACGCCTCCGTCAGCGAAGGCGTCCTTGTCGGTGACGAGAAGCTCGACGGCGGGTCCGGCCGCAGGATCGGGGAACCGACCCGCGGCCTCGAGGGGATGGAACTCGTCGCCGAAGTCCGCGGAGAAGAGCTCGTTGACGACAGCCAGGAGCTCGGGTCTGGAGCGGTAGTTCTTCGTCAGTGGCAGGACATCGTCCGAGGCCGCGCGACGCTCCTTGAAGACGTCGACGTCAGCGTGCCGGAAGCGGTACACCGACTGGAACTCGTCCCCGACGAAGAACATGTCCTCCGGGGCGAGGAGGTCGATCAGATCACACTGAAGGCGATTCGTGTCCTGGAACTCGTCGACCATCACCGCACGGAAGCGCAGGCTCTCGCGCGACCGGATGTCCTCTCGGGCTCGCAGGAGATCGCGCGCCTCGAGCTGCAGGTCCTCGAAGTCGAGGCCCGACTCGCGCTCTTTCGCCGCGGCGTACGTCCGGTCGAACACGACCAGGAGCTCCTGGAGCAGGTCGCGATCGCGCACCGCGACCACGTTCAGCGCCGTCTGCTCGAGGGCCGACCGGGCCTGCTCGTACACGGCGAAACGCTCCTTGCCGCGTCCCTTGATCGCGACTCCTGAGAGGTCGAGCAAGCGTTCCGCTGACGGCATCGGTTCGAGGAGCTCGATGCGGCGGCAACGATCGCCCGCCGGTCATCGAGGGCCGCCTCGCCATCCGTCTCGACCAGGACTGCCTGGGCGGCCTCGCGAAGCTCGCCAACACGCCTCGCGAGGTCGGGCTCGTCCCCGAGGGCGAGCTCGAGCGGGCGACCCGCCGAGCGAAGAGTCTCCGACACGCCGGTCAGCATCCGCCGGAGCCCTGCGGATCCGTAGGTTGCGAGCAGATCGATTCGCTCGGGCGTGCCACCCCTGCAGAAGTCCGCCAGCGCCTCCTGGAACGCCTCAGCGCGCAGCACACGAGCCTGGCTCTCGTCGAGCACACGGAACCGCGGGTCGAGGCCGGCCGCCAACGGGTAAGCGCGCAGCAAGCGCAGGCAGAAGCCATGGATGGTCGAGATCCAGGCGCCGTCGAGCTGAAGGGCTGCGTCACGCAGGCCGAGCTCGACGAGGCGCGAGCGGATGCGACTCCGGAGCTCGCCGGCTGCCCGCTCCGTGTAGGTGATGACGAGGATCGAGTCGACGTCGACGCCGCGCTCGAGAGCACGTACGAAGCGCTCGACGAGAACGGTCGTCTTGCCCGTTCCGGCTCCCGCCGACACGAAGACGAGCCCGTCCGCCTCGATCGCGGCCAGCTGCTCGGGATTCGGATTCGCGCCTTGCAAGCGAACGTCCACGGTGGTCGTGGTCATGCCCGGCTCACCCTGCACATGGACGAAAGCCCGCACCAGGTCGGACAGGACCCCCGCCTTTCGGATCGTGCCGGACGTCGCCGGCACGGATCCGGCCGACGATGCGCCGCGCATGCTCCTGTGCACGCTCGACGACGCCCCAGAACGCCTCGTCATCGAGGTAGTCCCTCGCGGCGAAGCCTGGCAAGCCGTCGGTTCTCGCCTCGGCACGGAGCAGGCCGCGCGCTTTCTGCTCGCCGGCCAACGCACGGTAGAGCCCGCCGAGCGGCTCGACTCCCACGAGATCGCGCAGGACGACCATGTACAGGGGGATCTGGAGCTTGAGCTCCGAGTCGATCTGCTGGGCGGAATGGGCGCTGACACCCGACTTGTAGTCCTGGACGATGCCGTGGGCGCTGAACGGGTCGAGGTCGATGCGGTCGATCTTCCCGGAGAGGGAGAAGCCGCCGAGATCGAGGCCCGCGCGCAGCTCTGGCGCCGACCGTTCCGAGCCGAACGAGACCTCGAACCGCCGCGGCACCAGACGCAGCTCCGACTCGGCTTCGCTGCGAACGAACTGCTCGAGGTCGCGCCAGAGCCGCTGCTCGAGCTCGTGTCGCTGCACGTCGGTCAGCTCGAGGCGCCCGTAGACATGTCCCGCAAGCGCATCGTCCAGGCACTCCCGGAGGAAGACGAGCGCCTCATCGAGATGCTCTGCCTCCACCGCGTCCGTCTTCAGGCGCTTCGGTAGACCCGAGAAGAAGCGATAGAGCGTCTGATGAGCGACCGACCCACGAAGCTTCGCGTCGACTTCTCCGTCGATCGTGCGCGGGTCGACCAACCGCTCGACCAGCCAGATCGAGGAGCACTCGGCAAACGCCTCGAGCTCGGTCACGCTGAACGTCGTACGCGCGGCAAACTCCTCGAGCACCCGAGGATGCGTGAGGCGAGTGGAGCGCGTGAACGCGCCGAGTGCCCGATCGATGCGACGCTCCCAGCCGTAGGCCCGACCGAGCGTTCGGGCGGCCTCGGGGTCGCTCGCGGCGAGGGCGGCCGCCGCCCGGATCCGCTCGCGTTCGCTGGGGGCATCCGCGAGCGGCCAGACGAGTGTCGAGAGTCGGCGCCTGGTCGTCCAGCGCTCGACGTCGTCCGGCTCGAAGATCGTCCGCACAGCGTCCCAGAACGGGCTTGCCTGACGCGGCGAGCCGTCTTCAGTTGCCGCTTCCCGGACGAGATAGAGACGCCGCGACGCGCGGGTGCAGGCTGTATAGAACAGATACCGGTCACGCGAGACCGAATCCGGGCGCGGCAACCTCGTTCGCCCCGACCTCGTCTCGAGATCGCGGCGAACGTCGTCGTCGAGGAGGCGTGGCCTGTCGACGCGTCGCGGCAGGCTGCCTTCCTCCAACCCGAGCACGAACACCACGGCGTAGCGGCGGGTGCGTACGCGAAGAAGATCGAGGACCGCGACTCGCCCCGCCTCGGCCGACGAGCCGAGCCTGACCTGGGCGCGCTCGAGGCTGGCGACGACGTCCTCGACTCCCACCGATTGACCGAGCTCCCGCCAGCCGTCGAGGTCGTCGAGCACCCCGATCACCGCCTCGCTCGCCCGGAGGTCGAGTCGGGCCGAGTCGTCGACCGGCGGAGCTCCGAGGCCGTGAGCGGCTGTGATCATCGTCCGAGCGAGATCGCGCACCGCCTCGACCGGCCCAGGTGCAGCGCGCAGGGAGTCGAGGAACGGCAGGCCCTGCCCACGGAGCTTCAGCGTCTCCTCCTCCACGCGTTCGGGATTCCGCACCGCACGGCCGCGGAGCCGGCCCTCGAGGAAGTCGACGTGGTCCCTTCGGAGCCCCGAGAACGGCGACCGCATGAAGCCGTACAGATCTGCGCGGCCGCCACCGAGCCAGGCATACCGGAGAGCAGACAGCAGTGCCTGGCCGAAGGCGGACTGCGCGAGGCGGATCCTCCCCTCGACGGAGTACGGCACCCCGAGCGTGCCGAAAGCCGTATCGAAGACAGAACGCCAGCGCTCGACCGAAGGGCAGACAACGACGATCTCCTCCGCGCTCGTTCCACCCCTGAGGAGCTCGAGGATCTCCTCGGCGACGAGCTCCGCGGCACCGCGCGATCCCGCGCCCTCGAGGAACCTGATCGCCCCTTCCGTAGGCCGCGCCGGCTCCTGCACGCCGGTGAAGAGGGCTCGCTCGAGCTGGGCGAGCGCCGCCGGGGCATAGGTCTCGTACGCGCTCGGGAGCTCCTCGATCCGCTCTTCGGCAAGCCGCGCAAGGTCGCTCGCCGTCTGCTCGAGCGACGCGAACACCGCACGGCCGGGCTCGTATGGGAGCGACACCGTCACGTCGACGCGCGCCGCAAGCGCCTCGAGCAGCTCCCATTGCGCGCCGGTCAGGTCTTCGAACCCGTACGCGTAGATCGGTCGCGAATCCCAGGCGCCGAAGTCGCTCGCGACGAGCTCGGCGGCGTGCCGCCGCTCGACGTCCGAGTCCCAGAGGCCGAGCCGGTCGATCTCCTCGTGGTACGCGCGAACGAGCTCGCCGAGCTCGCCACCGACGTCGGCAGGCTCGACGAGCCCGGACTCGAGCTCGGAGACGGCGACCGAAAGCGTGTCGCCGAACCCGGCGAAACGCGCCGACGGTCCGAGCTGATCGAGGCGCGCCCGCGCGACGACCGATCGAACGACAAGCGCGCGCTGGGCGTCGGTCAGCAGCGGTCTGTGGGCACCGTTCGCACGCGCAATTCGCTGGAAGAGGTCGTCGAAGGTTCCGATCTCTCCTCCAAGCAGCGCTCCACTGCGCTCGAGCAGATCTCGTTCGACCCGATCGACGTCCGCTCGGTTTGGCACGATCAAGACAGGTTCCCGCCCGAGATCGGCGAGATATCGATCGAGGAGCCGGGCCACCTTTCCGGCGTTTGCCGGGCCCGCGAGCAGGGTCAACGCCACGTTCTCAGTCTACGGTCGCAGCGGGACGGCTCCGCCCTCCGACTGGCGACGGAACCGTGGAAAGTGCAAGAAAAACAGCCGGGCCAGCGGCGCCCGGACGAGTGACTAGACCGCGACCTTCGGCCGGCGACCGCGCCGCGCCACCGCAGTGCCGGGAAGGCCGGCCGCACAGTTGTCACAGAGATCGGCCTGCTTCGAGCCGCGCCGCGCATCGGTGAAATTGATGCGCATCATCGCGCCCTTGCCCTCGTCGACCTCAGTACCGCATTTGTCACAGACGAGAATTGTCTTACGAGCCATGATCCAACTCCTTTCTCACATCAACTGATTCGCGAAGGATAGTCAAAGAATCAGTGTCGAATCACCGCAGCATTTCATTCGGCTTTTCGAGACAAGTTGCAACGAGATCGAGATCCGTAGAATCGGCGGCGATGAAGACAGATACGATCGTCGTGCTCGACGGAGACGAGACGGGGCAAGAGCTCCTCGAGGAGGCATTGCGAGTCGTCCAGGCCGATGTGATCGGGCTCGATCTCGAGTTCGAGCGCTACGACCTCTCCCTCGAGCATCGCCGGGTGACCCGGAACCAGGTCGTCCACGAGGCGGCAGCGGCCGTGAGACAGCACGGCCTCGGGCTCAAGGCGGCGACCATCACACCCGAGCAGGCAGACGACGTCGGCTCGCCCAACCGGATCCTCCGGGAGGAGATCGGCGGAAAGGTGATCGTCCGAACCGGCCGGCGGATCCCGGGAATCGTGCCGCTCGGCGGCGTGCATGCTCCCATCTCGGTCGTGCGCATGGCCGTCGGCGACGCGTACGGCGCAAAGGAGTGGCGGGAGGGAAAGGGCGAGGACGAGGTCGCGTTCCGCACCGAGCGAATCGAGCGGCGAATCTGCCGTGCGGTGGCGGAGTTCTCGTTCCGGCTCGCCGAACGAACCGGCGCGAAGGTATTCGGCGGACCGAAGTACACGGTCAGCCCCGTTTACGAGGCGATGCTGAAAGAGGAGATGGATGCTGCGGCCGAGCGCCATGCCGAAGTGCCCTACCAGCCGCTCCTGATCGATGCCACCTTCGCGCTGCTTCTCACGTCGAGCGGCGAACCGCTCGTGATTCCGGCGCTGAATCGCGACGGCGACATTCTCTCCGACCTCGTGCTCCCTCTGTTCGGATCGATCGCGGGCTCGGAATCGCTGATCGTCGCCTTCGACGACGAGTACGTGCCGACGACGATCCTCGCCGAGGCTGCGCACGGCACGGCGCCGTCGCTGAAGGGAAAGAACGTCGCGAACCCGATGGCGATGATCCTCGCCGCAGCGGCATTGCTCTCGTTCGCGGGAGAGGACGCCGAACCAGCCGGCCGAGCGATCCGCGAAGCGTGCCTGGAGAGCGTCGCCGACGGCACTCGCACAGCGGATCTCGGCGGTCACGCAACGTCGAGCGAATTCACGGACGAGGTGATCCGCCGCGTGATCCAGAAGCTCGAGATCTGGTCGACGCTCTAGGTCAGGGGAAAGGCGCGGGCCTGTCCCTCGCCTCTGCGTCGCGTGGATTTCGCCAGCCGATGGGTGGAGCGCCCGGTCGCGTGGTTCAGGACGTGATGTTGATGACTGCGTGTGTGTAGCCGGTAGCCGAGGCGGTCAGGGTGTCGGTGGTCCAGCCTCCATTGTTCAACGTGAACGTCATCGGGCCGCCTCCGGTTGTTGCCGCTCCGCTGCTCGAGATCGAGCCGGTCTGGCTGGCGGGCGTTCCGTGGCTGCCGGTGATCGTGATCGTCGGGCTGCTGCCTAGGTTTTGCACGATGTTGCCGCGGGAGTCGGTGACGCTGACCCGGAAGGTGAACGTCTTGTTGTTTGCGCCCGACCAGCTGCATGTGAAGAGACAGTTGGCCTGGAGCGAACCGCCGCTGACGCTGGATGACGTCCAGGCGAGCCTGCTGGCCGCCGCCGCGTTGACGGTGAAGTTGTTGGAGGTGCCGGTGATGGTGGCCTGGGTGGCGGTGAGGGTGGTTGTCTGGGCGTTGTAGAGGGTGATCGAGGCGGTGCCGGCGCCGGCGGCGAAGGTGACCGTGGCCGGGTAGATGGGTGCTGTGCCGTCGGGGGCGTTGTCAGGGCCAGTGAAGGTGACCGACTGGCTGCCGACATAGCTGGTGGCAGTGTTGTTCCACTGATCCTGCGCGGCCAGCTTCTCATTGAACGCGGTGCCGGCCTTCGGCGTCGCCGGGGTTGGCACGGCGAAGTGGTGGGCGGAGGCGGGGCTGACCGTGAAGCTGCCCGAGCTGCCACTGATCGCAGCCTGAGTCGCCGTCAACGTCGTTGATTGCGCAGCGTAGAGAGTGACCGACCCGGTACCGACACCGGCAGCAAACGTGACCAACCCCGGATACGCCGGTGCCGTGCCGTCAGGAGCATTACCCGGGCCAGTGAACGTCACCGTCTGGCTACCCGAGTAGCTGGTAGCCGTGTTCCCATACAAATCCTGCGCCGTCAGCGTCTCATTGAACGCCGAGCCCGCCGTCTGCGTCACCGGAGTCGGAACACTGAAACGCGCAGCCGAAGCCGGGCCAACCGTAACCGCGAGACCAGCACCATTACTGATCGCACCAGCCGTGACAGTAATGCTCGGCGCCTCAACCTTGTACAGCGTCATCACACCATTACTCGTCCCCGACACCGTCGCCACACCAGCCGTGAACGTCGTCGAAGTCGTCGAACCGAAATTGATCGCCGCCCCCAACCGGTTCGTCACCGTCGGCCGGAACGTACCAATCGTCGCAGCACCAGCAAAAACAAGATTCTTCGAACCCGCATAACCAGTAGCGACATTCCCGTAACTGTCCTTCGCCGTAACCGTCAAATTCACACCACCCCCCGCCGTCAACACCGTCACCACAGCCGACAACGAAAACGACGCCGCCGCCGCCGCGTTGACGGTGAAGTTGTTGGAGGTGCCGGTGATGGTGGCCTGGGTGGCGGTGAGGGTGGTTGTCTGGGCGTTGTAGAGGGTGATCGAGGCGGTGCCGGCGCCGGCGGCGAAGGTGACCGTGGCCGGGTAGATGGGTGCTGTGCCGTCGGGGGCGTTGTCAGGGCCAGTGAAGGTGACCGACTGGCTGCCGACATAGCTGGTGGCAGTGTTGTTCCACTGATCCTGCGCGGTCAGCGTCTCGTTGAAGGCAGCGTTCGCTGTCTGGGTGGCGGGGGTTGGGACGGCGAAGTGGTGGGCGGAGGCGGGGCTGACCGTGAAGCTGCCCGAGCTGCCACTGATCGCAGCCTGAGTCGCCGTCAACGTCGTTGATTGCGCAGCGTAGAGAGTGACCGACCCGGTACCGACACCGGCAGCAAACGTGACCAACCCCGGATACGCCGGTGCCGTGCCGTCAGGAGCATTACCCGGGCCAGTGAACGTCACCGTCTGGCTACCCGAGTAGCTGGTAGCCGTGTTCCCATACAAATCCTGCGCCGTCAGCGTCTCATTGAACGCCGAGCCCGCCGTCTGCGTCACCGGAGTCGGAACACTGAAACGCGCAGCCGAAGCCGGGCCAACCGTAACCGCGAGACCAGCACCATTACTGATCGCACCAGCCGTGACAGTAATGCTCGGCGCCTCAACCTTGTACAGCGTCATCACACCATTACTCGTCCCCGACACCGTCGCCACACCAGCCGTG
This sequence comes from uncultured Actinomycetes bacterium, assembly GCA_963736045.1. Classification (GTDB taxonomy): domain Bacteria; phylum Actinomycetota; class Thermoleophilia; order Gaiellales; family Gaiellaceae; genus PALSA-612. Next base: position 861,443 of record CAVTNK010000004.1, read on the forward strand.
AACGTCGTCGAAGTCGTCGAACCGAAATTGATCGCCGCCCCCAACCGGTTCGTCACCGTCGGCCGGAACGTACCAATCGTCGCAGCACCAGCAAAAACAAGATTCTTCGAACCCGCATAACCAGTAGCGACATTCCCGTAACTGTCCTTCGCCGTAACCGTCAAATTCACACCACCCCCCGCCGTCAACACCGTCACCACAGCCGACAACGAAAACGACGCCGCCGCCGCCGCGTTGACGGTGACGGTGAGGCCGCCGTTCGTGTGGCTGCCGTCACTGACGAAAATCGTGGCGGTTTCCACCTTGTGCAGGGCCATGACGCCGTTCTTGCCCGAGGAGACGGTGGCAACCCCGTTCGTGAACGTTATTGCGGTGGTGGAACCGAAGGCAACAGCGGTGCCGGAGCTGTCGACAACGGTCGGGGTGTAGGAGCCGATCGTGCTCGCGCCAGCGAACGTGAGCTGCTGCGAACCGGTGTAGTTGCCGACCGTGTTGTTGCTGGCGTCCTGGGCGGTGATCGTCAGGTTGTCGCCCGCTCCCGCCGTCGGCATTGTCGTCGCGGCGGTGAGTCGGAAGTGGTCGATCGGCCCGTACGTGACGTTGGCCGACGTCGTGCTGCTCGTCGACGTCCAGGTGCGCCAGAGGGCAGTGACCGTGTACTGGTGCGTTCCGACGCCGAGACCACTGTCGATGCAGCTTGTCGCGCTCGAGGGTGTCGAGGACGTCGGACAGCCGCCGGCTGGGGCTCCGCCGTCTCGCGTGACGTAATAGCTGACGGTGTCCGGTGCCGGAGGAGTGATCGCCGACCACTGCAGGCTGACCGTGCCGGCCCCCGGGGTCGCGCTCGTGATGCTGGCCGTCTGGAGAGTGGCGACGGTGGCGCTCGCCTGGCCGCTGCCGATCGAGCTGAGGTACGCCCAGACGCCGACCCCGACCGTCAGCGCAACCCCGGCCGCGATGAGCAAGACGAACACTCGGCGGAAACGAGCCATCTACCGCGCCGTCCCGGCGAAGGAGAGATCGACGGTGGCGTGCTCGCAGGCGTCCTGGTTGCCACTGTCTCTCATCGCGAGCTGCGGCCAGCTCGACTGTGGGAGACCGCCGCCCTGTAGCGACTGCGACGAGTGGGCGAGCACGACGAGGCTGCCACGCCACTGCTGCACCACCGAGAAGTTGGCGGCCGCGCATCCGGCGGCGGAGGTGCCGGTGATCGTGACGGACGCCCGCGTGACCGTGATCGGCGTCGCGTTCGGATTGGTAAAGACGAGGTTGACGGGGACGTTGCCGCCGCCCGGGTAGAGCAACACGCCGGGCAAGGGGCTGCCCGCAATCGAGAGGTTCTGCTGCTGCCTGACGATCTTCCAGCTGAAGCAGGTGGAGGCGCTGACGTTCCCGGCCGTGTCTACCGCGCGCACGCAGAACCGGTGCCAACCAATACGCCAGCCGCTGACGTTCCGGGGGCTCCAGCAGCGATGGGGCCAGCCCCAGTCGACCGAACAGAGGAAGCTCACGTCCTGATCGCTGCCGGTGAACGCGAAGCGTGCGTCCCTGGCCGTCGTCGGGTTGTCCGGATGCTCGGTGATCACCGGCGTCGGAGCCGACCGATGGCTCCCGAACGCGAGCGAGAAACCCGCCGTCAGCGCGTAGACAGCCAGGAAGACCACCATGACCGTCGGTCGGGCCCACCAGCTGCTGAATCTTGAGCTCATCAGATCAACTCGACACGATCACCGCTGGCGTTTTCGGTGGAGGCGCCCCGCGAGGCGCCTCCACCAAGACGGCGTTCTCCTAGCTGCTCGACCAGTTGATCGTCAGGGTCGCGCCCTGGCAGGGATCCTGATTCGTGCCACTGTCGTTCATCGTCACCGTCGTGTTCGCCGTCGGGCTTGCACCGGCAGTGACGTTGGTGTCGTAGACGATCGGCGCCACCGTGAACCACGAGCCCAAACAGTTGCCGCCCGTGCCGCCGTCGGCGACCGACCCGCTGATCGTGCCGACGTACTCGTTCCCGTTGCCCGGGTTGTGAATCGTGACCGTGACCGGCACGGCAGAGCCACCCGGATAGAGCGTGCCCACGCTCGGGCTGCTCAGCTCAATGTTGGAGGTCGAGCCAACCCCCGCCGTACCGGTGCCGCTGCCCGTGCTCGAGAAGTACGCGAACGCACCCCCGGCGATCGCGATCGCCACAGCGACAACAGCGACAGCGATCAGCCGCCGTTTCGTGAAATGACCCCTCATCTGTTTCCCCTTCTTTGCTTGGGATTTGCCCCTTGTCCACCCCAGCACGGGCCTAGCGGCCGGGCAGGCCACGCCATGGCTGCCAGGGAACTCAGGTATCCGACTTCATGATCCATCAGCTAGTTGTCGCCCCTGTTTGGTGCAAACTGCCTCCCTCATTCGAGGGACTGAATCACCGCATTCAGGGACGCCCTGAACCCGTCAGTGAGGAGCACACCAAACACGGGCCGGGCAGCTGACTGCCTGCTGGAACAGGTCGTTCTAACTCCGGAGAGGCAGCGTTCGAGGAACAGATCCAGTCTGTCTCTCGCAGAGAGCGGTTGCCCGGCGCTAGACCGCGGCGGCGCTGACTGTGCGTTCGACGACCGCGGTTGCTTCGGACAGCGAGCCGTCTCTCCAGGCCTCGACGAACACCCGGACCATGTCTGGGTCGAACTGCGCTCCTGCGCAGGTCTCCAACTCGGCGATCGCCCGACTCGCCGTCAGGGCACGCCGGTAGGAGCGATCGGTCGTCATGGCGTCGAAGGCGTCGACGATCGCAAGGACGCGCGCCTCCGCGGGAATGGCATCCCGTAACACGCCGAACGGATAGCCGAGTCCGTCCCAGCGTTCGTGGTGAAAGAGCACAGCCGCGACCGCTGGCCGAAGGGTCTTGACGAGAGAAACCATCCGCGCGCCCTCCTCCGGATGCCTCCGCATCTCGGCCAACTCGTCGGCGTCGAGCGGTCCAGGCTTGCGGACGATCCGCTCCGAGACGGCCAGCTTGCCGATGTCGTGCAGCGCCGCTCCCATGCGCAGCACCTCGGTGAGATCCTCGTCCCATCCAAGCCGTGCGGCCACGATCTCGGCTAGGACGCTGACGCGTTCACCGTGGCCGGACGAGTAGGGATCCTTGGCCTCGATCGCTCTCGAAACAGCCAGAAGGGTCGACATCGCCCGGCTCATTTCTCGGCCGAAGTGCCCGCTCCTTCCCCTCTCGTCGGTCTGAGGCGCTCGCGTAGAGTTGGGCATGGCATGAGAATCGGCGTTTCGAGAGAGACGGCGCCGGGAGAGCGCCGTGTCGCGCTCGTGCCCGAAGTCGTCTCGCGTCTGACCGGCTCCGGCTTCGACGTCCTCGTCGAGAAGGGCGCCGGCGAGCAGGCATCGTTCCCTGACTCGGCCTATGCCGAGGCCGGGGCGAGCCTCGCGGACGGTGTGCTCGGTCAGGCAGAGGGCATCGTCAAGGTGCAGAAGCCTTCGCCCGAGGAGGCCGGCAGGCTCCGCCAGGGTGACGTCCTGATCGGATTCCTCGAGCCGCTGACCGACACGGAGGGAATCGAGCGGCTTGCCTCCGGCGGCGTGGTCGCGTTCGCCATGGAATCGATCCCCCGCATCACGCGCGCACAGCCGATGGACGCGCTCTCGTCCCAGGCGACCGTCGCCGGCTACAAGACCGTGCTTCTGGCAGCCGAGCGGCTACCCCGGTTCTTCCCGATGCTGACGACTGCCGCCGGCACCGTGCCACCCGCGAAAGTGCTCGTCCTCGGGGCGGGCGTCGCCGGGCTGCAGGCGATCGCCACCGCACGCAGGCTCGGTGCCGTCGTCTCGGGATTCGACGTGCGACCGGTCGTCCGCGAGCAGGTCGAGTCGCTCGGAGCGACCTTCCTCGACCTCGGCATTCGCGGCGAGGAGACCGAGGGCGGCTACGCGACGGAGTTGACCGAGGAGCAGCAGCGCCAGCAGCAGGCGGCGCTCGAGCAGCGTCTCCCAGACTTCGACGTCGTGATCACGACCGCTCTCGTTCCAGGGCGGCCCGCACCCAAGCTGATCCCGGCCTCGGCCGTCGAGGCGATGCGCCCCGGTTCGGTGATCGTCGACCTCGCGGCCGAGACAGGCGGCAACTGCGAGCTGACCAAGCCCGGCAAGGAGACCGTGTCGAGCGGCGTCACCATCATCGGGCTCGTCAACCTGCCGAGCACCATGCCGACACACGCGAGCCAGCTCTACGCCCGAAACGTCGCAGCGCTTCTCACACACCTGGCCCCCGACGGTCAGTTGAAGCTCGATTTCGCGGACGAGATCACCGCCGGCGCCTGCGTAACCAGAAAGGAGACCAAGACCGCGTGACGACGAGCTTCCTGATCGAGTTGACGGTGCTGATCCTGGCGGCGTTTCTCGGGGTCGAGGTGATCTCGAAGGTTCCAACGCTCCTACACACGCCGCTCATGTCCGGCACGAACGCGATCCACGGGATCGTGGTCGTCGGGGCGATCATCGTCGCCGGTCTCCCCGGCCAGCCGACGTGGCTCCGGATCGTGACGCTTGCCGCGGTTGCGCTCGGAACGGTCAACGTGGTCGGCGGGTTCGTCGTCACTGACCGGATGCTGGAGCTGTTCAAGCGCCGCAAGCCGGACGCAGGGGAGCGCGAGTGACCGTGTCGCTTCCGGTCGCGACGCTGAGTCGCGGCGACTGGATCTCGCTCGCCTACATCGTCGCGATCGTCAGCTTCATCGTCGCCCTTCGGTTTCTCTCCAACCCTGCACACGCGAGGAAGGGGAACTGGATCGGCGCCTTCGGGATGGGCGTCGCCATTCTCGCCACCTTCTTCCAGCCGGGCCTGAAGAACATTGCCTCGATCCTGATCGTGATGGCGCTCGCAGCTCCGATCGGGGCCTACGCGGCTCGCGCCGTGAAGATGACCGCGATGCCGCAGATGGTGGCGCTGTTCAACGGCGTCGGCGGCGGTGCGGCGGCGTTGATCGCGTTCGCGGACTTCCACACCTCGGCCCCGCCATCCGCACGACTCCCCCTGAATGGCTCGATCGCGATCGTCCTGTCGGCGCTCATCGGCTCGATCTCCTTTGCAGGCAGCATGATCGCCTTCGCCAAGCTGCAGGAGTTGATCGGTGGCCGTCCGATCACCTACCCGGGGCAGAAGCTCGTCAACATGGCCCTCCTCGCCGGCCTGCTCGGGCTCGGGCTCGCGATCGTCGCCGGTGCCGAGCACCAGTGGATCCTGGGCGTGCTCATCCTCGGCGCCCTGGCCTTCGGCGTGCTGTTCGTGCTTCCGATCGGCGGCGCGGACATGCCCGTCGTCATCTCGCTCCTCAACGCGTTCACCGGTGTCGCCGCGTCTGCGACGGGCTTCGTCCTGCACAGCAACGTCCTGATCGTGAGCGGCATGCTCGTCGGCGCCTCGGGCACGCTGCTCACGCTGATGATGGCCCGGGCCATGGGCCGGTCGGTGGCGAACGTCCTCTTCGGAGCCTTCGGAACGCTTCAGGTCACCGGCGAGGCAGCGGCCGCGGTGGACGGAGCGGTCCGGCCGACCACGCCCGAGGACGTCGCGGTGATGCTCGCCTATGCGCACCGCGTTGTCGTCGTGCCGGGCTACGGCTTAGCCGTCGCACAGGCGCAACACGCGGTCCGCGAACTCGCGGACATCCTCGAGAAGCGGGGCGTCGACGTCGAGTACGCGATCCATCCAGTTGCCGGCCGCATGCCCGGCCACATGAACGTGCTCCTGGCCGAGGCGAACGTGCCGTACGACCAGCTCAAGGAGATGGACGAGATCAACCCGGCGTTCGACCAGACCGACGTGGCGCTCGTGATCGGCGCGAACGACGTGACCAACCCGGCGGCGCGAAGCGACCCGACGAGCCCGATCTACGGGATGCCGATCCTGAATGTCGACCATGCGCACAACGTGGTCGTCCTGAAGCGGAGCATGAGCCCTGGCTTCGCAGGGATCGACAACCCTCTGTTCGTCGACCCGAAAACCGTGATGCTGTTCGGAGACGCAAAGTCCTCGGTCGAGAAGCTCGTCTCGGCCGTCAAATCGGTCTAGCGCTGCCGGTGGCGCTGCTTTTCACGTCGGAGCACGTCGACCTAGCCGTGTCGCCCGAGCGTGCGCTGGAGGCGGTCCGGGAGGCGTTTCTCGCATACGCCCGTGGCGAGTGGTCGATGCCGCCGAAGACGTACGTTCCCGCCTATCCGGCCGGCGACTTCCGGGCCATGCCAGCACTCGGCGGAGGCTATGCGCTGCTCAAGTGGATCAACTCGTTCCCGGAAAACCCTGCGCACGGCCTGCCCACCGTCTCGGGGATCGCACTCCTCTCGGACGCGTCGGACGGCAGGCTCGTCGCTGTGCTCGACGCCGCCTCGCTCACCGCGCTCCGGACGGGTGCCGCCGCGGTGCTCGCAGCCGAGGCGCTGGGGAAACCGGATGCCGGGTCGGCCGCGGTCGTCGGCGCAGGCGTGAACGGCCAGGCGGTCGCGCGGATGTTCCTGGCCCGGGGACGGCGGGTCGCGATCCACGATGTCGAGCGGGCGCGCGCCGAGGCAGCCGCGGAGAAACTGGGCGCCGACGTCGCCGGATCGCTCGAGGAAGTGCTCGCCGCCGACATCGTCGCCACCGTCACCCCCGGCAAGAGCGTCCTGCTCGGCGAAGGGTCGCTCCGTCCCGGGCAGCACATCAGCCTGATGGGCGCCGATGGACCGGGCAAGGGCGAGATCGCAGCCGCCGCACTCGCCCGCACCCACGTCTTCTGCGACGACTGGGAACAGGCGAGCCATTCCGGCGACATCGCGCACGCCGTCGAAGCCGGCCTCGTCGGTCGCGACGACGTCACCGAGCTCGGCGCGGTGCTGACGGGGAAGTCGGCCGGTCGCGGGAGCGCCGACGAGATCACTGTCTTCGACTCGACCGGGCTCGCGATCCAGGACCTCGCGATCGCCATCGCCGCCCACGAGCAGTCCGCAGATCTCGACCTGCCCGAGATCGACCTCTAGCGCTCCATAGCAGGACGCACTTTCGGCGGGCACGGGAGGTCCTCCTCGAGGGTGCCACGCCGCGGCCCCTGTTCTCGAGGCTCGCTTCGTCCACGACCGGTTAAGGTTGACAAATACATCGCTTTGATATATCTGTACGCGGTATGGAAAGCACGAACGCCGTGACCTGGGCGGTCATGGGCCTGATCGCCCTCGAACCGCGGAGTGGGTACGAAATCAAGCGGGTCGTCGACAGGTCGATCCGCCATTTCTGGGCCGCGAGCTACGGGCAGATCTACCCGGAGCTGAGGCGGCTCGAGGAGACGGGCTGGATCGCCGGCGACAACGCTCCACGCGGGGGCCGCGCGCGGCGGATCTACCGCATCACCGACGAGGGCATCCGGGAACTTCACGGATGGCTCGCGGGACGCGAGACACGGATCGAGCTTCGTGACGAGTCACTCCTACGCCTCTTCTTCGCCGACACGCTGCCACGCGACTACGCAATGGGACTCCTCGTAGCGCGACGTGAGGGCTACCGCCACATGCTCGAGTACCTCCGCACCCTCGACGACGGAACGGGGCCCGACCCTCCGTTCGTCGACCTCGTTTACCGGTGGGGCCTCGACTACTGCCAGTGGGGGATCGAGTGGTGCGACCAACAGGAGCATCGACTTGCGCGCGAGGCGGCGTGATCGATCTTCCTGAACCCACCTGGCGCCTGCTGCTCGGTCGTGGGCTTCCGATGTTCGCCGCCGACGCCGTCCTCCCCGTCCTCGTCTTCTACGTGCTGTTGCGCACCGTCGGCCTCGGCCCAGCGGTCGTTGTCACATCCGTGTCGGGGAGCGCCGATCGTCCTCTGGCAGAGACGGCGCGGCCACGACGTAGCGCTCGCCGGAGTGACCTGCGTCTTCCTCGTCATCCAGGCCGTCGTCGCGCTGGCGGCGCACAGCGCGACGGTGTACCTGGCGCAGCCGGTCGTGCTGAGTGCCCTATGGGGCTTGCCTACTTCGTCTCCGTCGCGATCGACAAGCCGCTGATCGGCGCCTTCGCCCGCGCGTGGTATCCATTCCCGCCCGAGTTCAGGGCGAGCAAGCTCTACCGTCGCGAGTTCGAGATGCAGTCCGTGGTCTGGGGTGTCTACTGCCTGGCGCGCGCAGGACTGCGCCTCTGGGCGCTCCTTTCCAGCAGCATCGCTGGCTTCGCCGTCGTATCGTTCGTCACCGGGACTCCGATCCTCGTCGGGTTGGCCATCTGGGGCGTGTGGCATGCACGCCGAACATTCGCCGCTGCAGGAGCGTCCACGGCAGGCCCCCTAGAGCAACCGCGACGGCTCGAAGAGGTCGAGGTCGGGGGTCGTCGCGACCGAGGATCGCGGCAGCGACGAGCTCCCCGCACATCAGGCCGAGCACGTTGCCGTGCCCGGAGTAGCCACCGGACACCCATAGTCGCTCCTCCCCAGGCACACGGCCGACGACGGGCATGAAGTCGAACACGAGCCCGAAGAGGCCCGCCCACCGGTGCGTCACCTGCACCGGCCAGCCGACGAGATCCGCAACGAGCTCCTCGAGCGCCGCCTGGATCTCGGGCGTCGTCTCCTCGACCGTGGTGAACTCCTGGTCGAGCGCGGCGTCCCGGAAGCCGCCTGCGACGATGCACCCGTCGTCGAGCTGCTGCCAGTAGTCGAAGCCATGGCGGCTGTAGTGCGGGCAATCGAACAGCCGCTCGGGGATCGGCTCGGTCGCGATCATCTGTCCACGGGTCGGAACGATCAGCCCTTCGAGCGGGCCGAGGAGGCCGCTCGGATAGCCGTCGGTCGCGACCACGATCTGGTCCGCGTCGAGCTCGTCGACCGACGCGACCCTCCGTCCTTCGCGAACCTCTACCCCCGCCTCGGCGGCGAGCACGGCGAGGCCGCGAACCAGTCGCGCCGGCTGAAGCGACCCGTCCGCGGGATGGAAGAGAGCGGCCGAGAAGCGGGCGGCAACGGGCGATTCGAGGTCGTCCACCCACTCGACGGCGAACCCGTCCTCGCGCAGGGCTTCGAACTCGATTCGGAGCTCGTCGCGCTCCTCGTCGTCCGCGGCCAGGCGGAGGCTGCCGGTACGCCGGAACGCGTCGCCCGCCAGACCCTCGAGCCGGTCGAGGGCCCGCTCGGTCGAGCGCCAGTAGTCCGCAGCTCGGGCGCGACCGATCGAGTCCGCCGTGACCGTGTAGGACGCAGCGCCCCCGCGCAGGGCAAAACCGCCGTTCCGACCGCTCGCCCCGGCTGCGATCTCCCGGGCCTCGTAGAGACGCACCCGCGCTCCCGCCCGGCGAGCGTGAGGGCGCACGAACAACCGGTGATGCCACCACCGACGACCGCCACGTCCGCGCGTCCATCGAACGAGCGCCGAGGCCGCGCGGGGCCCGACTCGTCGAGCCAGTACGGCGAAGTCATGCGGTCCGCTCGAGCAGTTCCCGCAGGGCGCCGTGCGGATCGTCCGATACCAGGCCCCCGTGGGAGAGGCAGAGAAGATCGAACTCGAGATCGAGGAGTTGCTCGAGGCTCCTACGGGTCCGAGCCGGGTTCCACTGACGCTCTGGCGGCGGGAGCTCGAGCGAACTCGAGGAATCGTGTCGAACGACAAGGTCGCCAGCGAAGAGGACGGTCGGCTCGCCACGCCGGAGAAACGCGTAGTGGTTGGGCTGCGGCCCCGGGGTCTTGATCGCCTCGAAGCCGCCAGGGAACCTCGTTTCGTCGGTGTACCAGCGGTCAGGCTCGCCGTCGAGGCCGAGCCCGCTCCGCGGAGCCCAGATGCGGGCGCCGAGCTCCATCCGGTAACGCCATGACGAGCGCTGATGGCACGTCGTGGTGAGGTAGACGCCGGCGACCGCCGGAAAGCGCTCCGCCGCAAGTTGGGTCATCGGCAGGGGGTCGACGAAGACGACTCCGCGACCCGTGTCGACGGCGAACGAGTCGCTCTGCGCTCCCCCGATGCGGTCGTCGGAGACGGCCCAGCGGTAGAGGCTCGGAGCGACTCTTTCCATCCGCCCGGCAACCTCGCGCGGCTCGCTCACGGCGACATCCTACGGGGCGCGACCACCCGAAAACAGCCGTCCATTTCGGCCACGGCTGCAAAGAGCTCTAGCTCGGCGAGGGCCGCCGCAACCGTGCCAGCGTCGATTCCAAGCGACCGGACGAGCTCGTCGACGCTGGCCGCCGCCTCTTCGAGACAGGTGAGAACGCGAGCGGCTTCGGCGCTCAGGTCCGGCCTTGGGGCCGGCGCGGGAGAGAAACCAAACACCTCGAGCACGTCGATCACGTCCGTCACCGCGGCGGCGCCGTTCCTGAGCAGCCTGTTCGATCCGACCGAGAGCGCAGAGGTGATCTCGCCCGGCACCGCGAACACCTCTCGGCCTTCCTCGAGCGCGAGGTCGGCCGTGATCAGCGCGCCGCTCCGCTCGCGCGCCTCGACGACCACGGTTGCTCCGGCGAGTCCGGCAATCAAGCGATTGCGGGCGGGGAAGCGCCATGGCGCAGGCTCAACTCCCGGTGCGTACTCGGACACGACAACACCTGTCTCACCGATCCGGCTCGCGAGCTCGGCGTGCGAGGCGGGATAGTCGCGGTCGATACCGCAGCCGAGGACGGCCACGGTTGGCCCGCCGGCTTCGAGAGCCCCGCGGTGAGCGTGTCCGTCGACGCCTCGGGCCAGACCACTGACGACGACGAGCCCCGCGGCTGCCAGCTCGCGGCCGAGCATGCGTGCGACCTGGGCTCCGTACGCCGAGCACGCCCGGGCGCCCACGATGGCGACGGCGGGTCGATCGAGCAGCTCGAGCGCGCCTTTGCCCCGCACGAACAGGCCGGCCGGCGCGTCGAAGATCGCGCCCAGCGCTCGTGGGAAGGTCTCCGACGAGCGCGGCAGCCAACGGATTCCGCGACCTGTGAGGTCGGCGAGATAGGCCTGCTCGTCAAAGTCTTGGCGAAAGCGGGCGAAGCGCTCCGTTCGCGGCGCTGCGATGAGATGGGAATCCGTCTGCGCGGCGAACGCGGCGAGCGCGAGTTCTGTCACGAGACGTTCATCTCCGGGGGCGTTCGGTAGGAGAGAGCCTCGGAGAGGTGCTCGGCTCCCGACTTCGTCGGCGCCGGCAAGCGCCGCGATCGTCCGGGCGACGCGGGCGACCCGCGCCCGGCCGCGTCCCGAGAGCGGAAGGCGCTCCACGGCGCGCGTCAGGAGCTCGTCGGCCGCCGCCGATCGGTGGATCGGCTTGCGGCCGAGCCGCTCGCGCGCGGCAGCGACCCGCTCACGCACCTGCACCCGACCCCTCGCTGGGTCCGGCGGCAAGCTCGGCGCCGCGCGGACGCGGCGCCGTGACCACGAGGTCGAACCTGTCGAGCAGGGCCCGCGAGAGCTTCGCCCGGAAGGACGCAAGGCGCTGAGGCGTGCACGAACACTCGGCACCCGGATCGCCCCGGCCGCCGCAGGGACAGAGGTTCATGGTCGCGACGAGCTGGAAGCGCGCCGGAAACAACGACTGGCCGGCTGCGCGGGCGACGCTGACGACCCCGTCCTCGAGCGGCTGCCGCAGCGACTCGAGCGCCGGCCGGACGAACTCGGGCAGCTCGTCGAGGAGCAGCACTCCGCGGTGCGCCAGGCTCGCCTCGCCGGGTCGCGGGCCGGTGCCGCCGCCGACGATCGCCGCCGTCGACGCCGAGTGGTGCGGCGCGCGGAAGGGCGGCTCGCGTGATCAGCGGGTCGCCCGGGTTGCAGCAGGCCCGCGACGGAGTGGATCCTCGTCACCTCGAGCGCCTCGTCCGGCGAGAGCGGTGGCAGGATGCCGGGCAGCCGCCGGGCGAGCATCGTCTTCCCCGTGCCAGGCGGGCCGGCGAGGAGGAGGTTGTGGCCTCCTGCGGCGGCGATCTCGAGCGCCCGCCGTGCACGCTCCTGCCCGCGAACGTCGGCCATGTCCGGATGTGCGGCAGACGCGGGTCGGATCCGTTTGGCCGGACGTACGGCGGCGGCTCTCGCTCACCGCGCAGATATGCGACCGCATCGGCCAGGTGACGGATCGGCACGGCGTCGATGCCGGCGAGCTCGGCCTCGGGCGCCGACTCGGCGGCGCAGAGAAGGCGTGCGAAGCCGCTCGGCGGGCGCCCTCCGCCGCAGCGAGAACGCCTCCGACGGGACGGATACGACCGTCGAGGGCAAGCTCACCGACGGCAGCGTGGCGCGCAGAGTCGCGTCTACCGGTACCTGGCGCGAGGCGGCAAGGATCGCGAGGGCGATCGGGAGGTCGAAGCCCGGAACCCTCCTTGCGCAGGCCGGCCGGAGCAAGGTTGACCGTGATCCTGCGCCCGACCGGCCATTCCAGCTCGGCCGACGCGATCCCGCTTCGCACCCGTTCCTTCGCCTCCTGGCACGCGCGGTCGGCGAGTCCGACGATCGTGAACCCGGACAGCCCGAGCTGCAGGTGAGCCTCCACCTCGACGCGCCGTGCGTCGAGCCCGACGAGCGCATGCGTGACCGTCCGCGCGAGCACGCTTCGACGCTAGCCCGCAAGGTGCAACGCGGGAGTGACACGTTCGTGCCAAAGCGCTGCCCCACGACAAGGCTCATCCGATTCGGCCCCTACACTCGGTCTTCCCGGTGGTAGGCCGATCTCAAGAAGCTCTCTACGCTGAGATCGACCTGGAGCTCTCCTGGTCTGAGAGCGAGCTCCCCCAGGTTGAGCGCACGAAGCACGTCCATGCGCTGCACCCCTACCTCGGCAAGTTCGTCCCGCAGCTCGTCGAGGTCTTCCTGCACCGGTACTTCAAACCCGGAGACTGCGTGTACGACCCGTTTGTCGGCTCCGGTACCACCCTGGTCGAGGCGAACATCTTCGGCTGTCATGCGATGGGGAGCGACATCTCGGCTTTCAACTGCCTGCTCTCCGAGGTCAAGACGGCGGAGTACTCGCTCCCGACTCTCGAGCTGACACTCAGGGGAGCGCTCGAGGAGGCGCGGACATCAGGCCAGGACCGAGTCGATGAGGCCACGCCGTGGCTGCGAAACTGGTACGCACCGCAGGCGTTGAGCGAGTTGCTCGCCTATCGCGGAGCGATCGGTCGGCTCGGTCCCCCAGCAGGAGCCGCCGCCAAGGTGATCCTCTCGCGGTCTGCACGCTCCGCTCGTCTGACCACGCACTTCGACCTCGACTTCCCGAAGGCCCCTGTCCGCGACTCCTACCAATGCCACAAGCACAAGCGGACATGCAGGCCGGTGGAGGAGGCCGCGAAATTCCTGCGACCGCTACACCCGCGACACGATTCGCCGGTTACGCGAGTTCGCACTCCTGCGACGGGACGACGCTCGCATCGAGATCATCCACGACGATGCGCGGACGCTCCAGCTTCCGCTTCAGGGCGGAGGCATCATCACCTCCCCTCCGTATCCCGGCCTGATCGACTACCACGAGCAGCACCGATACGCATACGAGCTACTCCGACTCGATGATCGCCGAGCTGACGAGATCGGCCCGGCGCAGCGGGGGATATCGCGCGGCGCGCTGGATCACTACAGCGACAGCATGGTCGCGGTCCTGTCGAACTGCGCAGCCCAACTCCGGCCCGGCGCGCCAATCGTCATCGTCGTGAACGACTCCCGGGGTCTCTATCCAGACATCCTCGATCGTTCGAGCCTCCGCCTCGAAGAGCGTGTCACCCGGCACGTGAATCGACGCACCGGAAGACGGGCCGGCGAGTTCTTCGAGGACGTCCTCGTGTGTCGTTCCGAGCGCTGCTGACCGTACTTAGCCGTAGTGGATGCCCTGAGCGGCGTCGTACTCGTGGAGACGGCGAACCCGCTCGGCGAGCGGCGGGTGCGTCGAGAACAGATTCTGGATGCCCTGGCCGGCGAACGGGTGGACGATGTACAGCGACGCCGTCGCCGGATTGACGTTCATCGGCACCGTCTGCACGCCCTTCTCGAGCGTCTCCAGGGCATCGGCCAGCGGCTTGCCCGTGCCGAGAAGCTCGGCGCCGGTCGCGTCGGCGAGAAACTCGCGCTGCCGGGAGACTGCGAGCTGGAGCAGCATCGCGGCGATCGGCGCCAGGATGATCGTCGCGAGCGCCCCGATGAACCGAGCGGGTTGTCGTCGTCGTCACCGATGCCGCCGAACAGGAACGAGAACTGGAGGATGTTGGCGATCGGTCGAGATCGCGGCCGCGATCATGGCCGCGATCGACGTCACGAGGATGTCGCGGTTCTTGACGTGCGCGAGCTCGTGGGCAAGCACGCCGCGCACCTGATCCTGCGGCAGGTACTTGAGCAGCCCTTCCGTCACGGCGACCGCGGCATGCTTCGCGTTCCGGCCGGTGGCGAAGGCGTTCGGCTGCTCGGACGGGATCGTGTAGACGCGCGGCATCGGCAGCTCCGCGCGCTCGGTCAGCTCTCGCAGGATGCGGTAGAGATCAGGTGCTTCCTGCTCGGACACCGGCTTCGCCCGGCTCGCGCGGAGCGCGATCTTGTCGGAGAACCAGTAGCCGAAGACGTTCATCAGCACTGCGAAGACGACGAAGATGTAGAGGAAGCCGCCGCCGAGGACGGCGCCGATCGCGATCGAGCAGGCGCGGTAGAGTCCCGCGATCAGGACCCACGTACGCAGCTGCGTCGTGAATCTGGCCTGGGTGATGCTCATGGTCTGGAGACTCCTTTCGACTGAACGTTTGACTCAACGAACAGCCGAAGGTTTCTCCCGCCTCAGAGGGCCGACGCACCCGGGCCGAAGCGACCGTTCTGACGAGCGCGCCCGTTCGGGGATAGTGCCCCTCGGCAGCTCTCAGGATAGCAAGACGTCCGCAGCGGCCATCGTAGAAGGCGTCGACGACACGCTCGAGCTCGCGCTCCGCGCACGGCGACGACGTCGAAGGTCGCCTCGAGCCCGGTGCAGCTCGGGGTGCGCGCGAGCCACGCCTCGGCGGCGCGGCGCAGGCGGCGCTGCTTCTCGGGCCGACCATCTCCAGCGGATCGCCGCGGCCGGCGCCGCTCTTCGACTTCACCTCGCAGAACACGAGCCGCCGGCCTCGGCGCGCGATCACGTCGAGCTCGTTGCCGCCGACCCAGACGTTCGTCCCGAGGATCCGATAGCCCGCGCAGCCGGTAGTGCCAGAGCGGCTGCGCGCTCGGCGTCGTTCCTCACACGCGCGCGTAGCAGAGCGCCTGGAACGAACAGGCGGTGGACGCTCGGACGGGCCCGTGCTCGCGAACCCGCGCCGAGTGCTCGGGCGTGATGTAGCCGACGTGCGACGAGAAGCCGTAGGCCGGGAAGAGGCGTCGAGGCGGCGCATCATCCGGTCGCGGACGACCTTAGCGACGATCGACGCTGCCGCGATCGCCGCGCTACGCTCGTCGCCGTCGACGACCGCCGTGTGCTCGGGCGCTGCACGGCCCGAGGCGGAAGCCGTCGACGAGGCAGACCTCGCCCGGCGGCGTCAGTGCGTGGAGTACCGCGCGAAGACCGCGCAGGTTGCAGACGTGGAGGCCGGCCCGGTCGATCTCGGCCGGCGAGAACGCGCGCACGCTGATCCGCTCTGCGCAGCCGACGACCGCGTCGAAAGAGCACCTCTCGCTGCTCGGGCGTCAGCTGCTTCGAGTCGTTGAGCAGCGCGAGCGGGCGCACCTTTGCACCGCGCAGGCTCCGTAGTCGAGCAGCACGCCGGCGACGAGCAGCGGCCCGGCGAGCGATCCGCGACCGGCCTCGTCGGCGCCGACGACGTAGCGGGCGCCGATCCGTCGGTCGAAGCTAAGGAGTCGCTGGCCTGTCCGCCTCGCGGCGAGCTGCTGGCCTCGGCGAGCTCGTCGGGCTTCTTCAGCGGTGCTCGAGACTCGACGTCTCGCCGGCCGACGCTTCTGACGGCTCCTCGACTGCCTCGACCTCGTGCCTCGGCAGCTTCTTCGGAAGCTTCCTCGAGGGTGTCGCCGACACTGGCCGAGGATAGCTTGCCCCCGTACTGCTTGGCCCGGACGCGCGCCTTCTTCCCCACTTTCTCGCGCAAGTAGTAGAGCTTCGCGCGATTCACGTCACCGATCTGGACGACCTCGATGCGCTCGATCTTCGGTGAGTGGAGCGGGAAACGTGCGCTCGACGCCGACGCCGAACGACTGCTTGCGCACCGTGAAGGTCTCGCGCAGCGCCGGCGCCCTGCCGCTTGATGACGATGCCCTCGAAGACCTGGATGCGGGAGCGCGATCCCTCGATGACGCGGAAGTGGACGCGGACGGTGTCGCCCGCCTTGAACTGGGGCAGACCCTTGCGCAGCTGACGCCGCTCGATGGTCTCGATGGCGTTCATCGTCGAAGGAGGGCCCCGTGGGCCGACTGCCAATGCTAGCGAATGAAGCGCGAGCCTCGGACGCTTGACCCTCGAAGGGGTCGCGCTTGCGTCACTCGGCCGTCTTCCCGCACAGACTCAGCGAAAGCCGATGCGGTTGGGAGGCCAGTAGACGAAGAACACCTTGCCGATGATGTTCTTCCTCGGAACCGACCCCCACTCGCGCGAATCGCACGATTCGGCACGGTTGTCGCCCATGAAGAAGTACTGGCCCTTCGGGACCTGCCAGGTACCGCTTCGGCGTGTCGCGGCGATCCTTCTTGACGTAGGACTCCTTCAGCGGCTTGCCGTCGATGAAGACAAAGCCGTTCTTCTCGGTGACCGTCTCGCCGGGAAGCCCGATCAGCCGCTTGACGAACGTCCCGCCCTCGCCGCACTTCTGCCGCCTGCGGGGGCGTATTGAAGACGATGATCTCGCCACGCTCCGGGCTCGAGAAGTCCAGTAGCAGAAGCGGCACGCGAGCACACGATCGGAGAAGTGCGCCTCGCAGCCCGGGCTCGGACGACGCGCAGTGCAGCGTGGGCTCCATCGACGAGGACGGGATCCGGTACGGGTTGACGACCCATTGCTTGAGCGCGAGGACGATCAGCGACGCGCCGATGATCGTCACCGCCCAGTCGATCGCGATCCGCCACGGCCGCGGCAGGTTCATCGTCAGTCCGGTCGATCGGGTTCCAGGTATGGCGCTGACGTCGGCCGACTCGCTCTTCGGCCGACCGATGTCGCGGGCTCCCCGGCGATCGGATCGTCGGCGGCGGCACGGCACATCGCCGGCTCGGCCGACGGGGGCGGTGCGATCGGTTGGCTGTGTCCGATCCGCTGAGAGCGCGATCCGTGTCGTACGAGGGCACGGCGATCGGGGTCGGAGAGGACGCCGATACGCGTACTCGAGTCTCCGTCAGCCGCGCGGTTCGATCGAGTCCGAGGACTCGGTCAGCAGGTAGGTCCTCGGCGCAGACGACTGAACGCCGGACCGGCATGTCCTCAGCGAGGCGTCCGGGAAACGCCGAGGACGTGTCCGAGCTCGTCCGGCAGCGGCTCGAAGCCGCGCTCACCGAGCGCTCCGCAGACGGCTCTGGCCGCGGCGCCACCGTCGATCTCGGCGTGGTGCCCGGAGAGCAGCACCTCCGGGCACGCGCCAGCCGCGGAACTCGGCTGGCCGTGTGTAGTGGGGATACTCGAGGCCGCCGTCGAGCTCTGCGGAGAAGCTCTCGACCCGCGGCGACTCCTCGCTTCCCGGTCGCACCCGGGAGCAGCCTCGCGAGACGGCGTCGACGACGACCATCGCCGGCAGCTCTCCGCCCGAGAGGACGTATGGGCCGATCGAGATCGCGTCCGAGCACAGGTGAACGAGGATCCGCTCGTCGAAGCCCTCGAACCGCGCCGAGAGCAGCGTGAGCCGCTCCTCGGCGGCGAGGTCCTCGACGACGCGCTGGTCGAGCGGCCGGCCCTGCGGCGTCAGCGCGACCACCCGGTGGTCGGGCAACACCGCCGTAGACGGCGTCGAGCGCCGCGGCGACCACGTCGACCCGGAGCACCATCCCGGCGCCGCCGCCGTACGGCTCGTCGTCGACCTGGCCGGCCCGGAGCGGCGTGAAGTCGCGGTAGTTGAACAGCCGCAGCTCGAGCTCCTCCGCCGAGCACGCCGGCGAGCGGACGCTGCTCGGTCAGCCATGCGAAGGCGTGAGGAACCAGGGTGAAGACGTCGAGCTGCAAGAGGGGAGGTTATCCGTCGCCGGCGAAACCGCGCGCGACCACGATTCTGCCTGCCGCGAGGTCGATCTCGCGCACGCAGTCCTCGTGCATCGGCAGCGCCAGGCCCGAATCGAGCTCGAGCACGTCGTTCGCGACACCCGGCGCGACGTCGGCGACGCGCCCGAGCACGCGCCCGCCCTCCTCCTCGCACCTCGAGCCCGACGAGCTGGAAGACGTAGTACGCCGTCCGTCGGGTGGCGGAAGCACCGACGCCGGCACGGTCAGCAGTCGCGCCCGCGCTCGACTGCCCGGTCGAGCCGGATCACCGGCACGTCCTCGCGCCCGCCTCGACGCGACGACACGCGCCGGCTCGCCGTCTGACCCAGAGCGTCCGCGTCGACTGCGAAACGCGCCGGATCTGCGCTGGCGTCGCTCGACGACGAACGACCCGTCCAGCCCGTGCGGCTCGGCCGACACGACCGACGACGACGAGCTCCTCGCCGCTCAGCAGACTACTCGGCAATCTCGAGCAGGACCCGGCGATCGGACGCGCGCACCGGCCGCCCGCGCGAGCGTCCGCAGCGCCTGCACCATCCGCCCGCCGCCGGCCGATCACCTTGCCGCGGTCGTCCTCGGCGACGTGGAGGCGCAGGAGCAGGTCGCCGTCCCGACTCGATCTCCTCGACCCGCACGGCCTCCGGGTCGTCGACGATCTTCTTCGCCAGGAAGAGCGACGAGGTGGCGGCCGGGATCGGCACGTGCTAGGCGAGGGTGATGTTCTTCGCCTTGAGCAGGCGCGCGACCGGCTGCGACGGCTGTGCGCCCTTCGACAGCCAGTCCTTGACCTTGGCCTCGTCGAACTCGATCAGCGACGGCTCGTGCTGCGGGTTGTAGCGCCCGACGATGTCGATGAACTTGCCGTCCCGCGGCGAGCGCGAGTCGGCGACGACGACGCGGTAGATCGGGTTCTTCTTCGACCCGACCCGGGTCAGCCTCATGCGAACTGCCATGTCACCTCCCTTGTCAGCGCGTCAGCTCTTGCCCGGCCATCTGGAGCCGGGCGGAAGCTGCGGGCATCTTGCCCTTGCTCATCTGCTTCATCATCTTCTGCATCTGCTTGCGGGCGTTCAGCAGCTGGTTCACCTGCTGCACGGTCGTCCCGCTGCCCTTCGCGATCCGGCTGGCGACGCGAGCCGTCGATCACGTGCGGCAGTCTTGCGCTCCCTCGGCGTCATCGAGAGGATGATCGCCTCGGTCCGTGGCAGCTCCCTCTCGTCGACGTCCACGTCCTCGAGTTGCTTTCCCATGCCGGGGATCATCGAGATCAGGCTCTTCACCGAGCCCATCTTGCGCATCATGCGGTAGCTGGCCAGGAAGTCGTCGAAGTTCAGCTCGCCGGCCATCATGCGCGCGCTCCATCTCCTGCTGTTCCTCTTCCGACGAGGCCTCTTCGGCCTTCTCGATCAGCGTCAGCACGTCACCCATGCCAAGGATCCGCGACGCCATCCGATCGGGATGGAAGACCTCGAGCTGGTCGAGCTTCTCGCCGACCGATGCGAGCTTGATCGGCTTGCCGGTGACCGCCTGGACAGAGAGCGCGGCACCGCCGCGCGCGTCGCCGTCGAGCTTCGTCAGCAGGACGCCGTCGAATGCGACCCGCTCCTGGAAGGCGGTGGCGACGTCGACTGCCTGCTGGCCCGTCATCGCGTCGAGGACGAGCAGGACGTTCGTCGGCTTCAGCTCATCTCGGAGCTGCTCGAGCTCGTCCATCAGCTGGGCGTCGATCTGCAGGCGGCCGGCAGTGTCGACGATGACGACGTCCCGCCCCTGGGATCGCGCCTGCTCGAGGCCGAGCTTTGCCGCCTTGACGGAATCGTCGCGCTCGCTCGCGAAGACCGGGATCTGAATCTGCTTGCCGAGCTGTTCGAGCTGAGTGATCGCGGCAGGACGCTGCAGATCGGCCGCGACCAGCGCGGGGGCTCTTTCCCTCCTTGCGCAGCATCAGCGCGAGCTTGCCCGCTGCGGTCGTCTTGCCGGAGCCCTGGAGTCCGACGAGCAGGATCACGGTCGGCGGGCGTCCGGCGAAGGCCAGTCGCGAGTCGCCGCCGCCCATGATCCGGGTCAGCTCCTCGTGGACGATCTTTGACGACCTCCTGACCGGGAGTCAGGCTCTTCGTCACCTCCTGGCCGAGCGCACGCTCCTTGACGGCGGCGGTGAACTCCTTGACGACGGCCAGGTTGACGTCCGCCTCGAGCAGCGCGAGCCGGATCTCGCGCATCGCCTTCGAGATCGTCTCCTCGTCGAGCTTTCCGCGCGAGCGGAGGCCGCCGAGGATCGACTGCAGCTTGTCGCCGAGGCGTCGAACATCGCGAAACAGTGTACGGGCCGCCTGCCGTGACGTTCCCGTGACAGCCCGTCACGCTTTCGTTCCAGGGACTGTCCCCTGGACGTGGCCGGTGGCGATAGGTCAGTCGGCGTCTGAGCCGACGAGAGCGCGGGCGAAGTCGGCCGGATCGAACGGCCGGAGGTCCTCCAGCGCCTCCCCCACGCCGATCAGCTTGACCGGCAGGCCGAGCTCGACCGCAATCGACAGCACGATCCCGCCCTTCGCCGTTCCGTCGAGCTTCGTCAGCGCGACCCCGGTCACGTCGACCGCCTCGTCGAAGAGCCTCGCCTGCTGTAGGCCGTTCTGGCCTGTCGTCGCATCGAGCACGAGCAGCGTCTCGTGCGGCGCACCATCGAGCCGACCGGAGATGACACGGCGGATCTTGCGCAGCTCCTCCATCAGGTTCGTCTGCGTGTGCAGGCGACCGGCGGTGTCGACGAGGACGATGTCCCGCCCGCGGCTCTCGGCCGCCTCGATCGAGTCGTAGGCGACAGCCGCAGGGTCGCCGCCCTTCGTCGAGCCGACGAAGTCGGCGCTCGCTCGCTTGGCCCAGATCTCGAGCTGCTCGTCGGCCGCGGCACGGAAGGTGTCGGCGGCGGCGACCAGAACCGACCTCCCGTGCTCGGAGAGACGGTAGGCGAGCTTGCCGATCGTGGTCGTCTTCCCGGTCCCGTTGACGCCGACGACGAGAATCACGCTCGGCCGCGCCTCGAGCTCCAGGCGTGTCGGCTCACCCAGGAGCGCCGTGATCTCCTCGACGAGCTCCGTCTCGAGATCAGCGGGATCTCGACGCTTGCGAAGACCTTCGACCAGCCGATCGGTCGCCGCCATACCCACGTCGGCACCGATCAGCGCCTCCTCGAGCTCCTCCCACGATTCGTCGGCACGGGGATCGAAATGCGATAGCGGCAGCCGGATCGCGGAGCGTGTCCGGCCGAGCGAGCCGCGCAGCTTGCGGAAGAAGCCGCGCCGCTCCTCCTCCGACTCGGAGACCTCGTGCTCGTCCCCGAGCAGGTCTGACCAGCTTCGCGCCACGGGCGCGAGGATAGTTACGCGACCGCTGCTTCGGCGCCGTCTGCCGGCAGCCGCCGCGAGACGACCTGCGACACGCCGTCTCCGCCCATCGTCACGCCGTACAGGATGTCGGCGGCTTCCATCGTCCGTTTCTGGTGAGTGACGACGATGAATTGCGCACGGTCGGCGAAGCTGCGGAGGAGCGAGACGAAGCGACCGATGTTGGTGTCGTCGAGGGCGGCCTCGACCTCGTCGAGCAGGTAGAAGGCGCATGGCCGCGCGAGGAAGAGCGCGAACAGAAACGAGATCGCGCCGATCGCCTTCTCGCCGCCGGAGAGCAGGGAGAGCCGGGTGATCCGCTTGCCGGCGGGCCGGAGCTCGACCTCGATGCCGTGCTCGGTCGCCCCCTCATCCTCGCCATCTGCCTCCGTCAGCCTCAGCCGCCCTTCCCCACCCGGAAACAACGTCGCGACCACTTCCGAGAAGTTCTTCTCGACCGCGGCGAACGTCTCGGCGAAGCGGCGCTCGACGGTCTCGCTCAGATCGCGACGGAGCTTCTCGAGCTCGGCGAGTGATCGCTCGAGGTCGGCCCGCCCTGTCCGCAGCTCCTCGAGGTGCTCCTTCTCACGGTCGTACTCCTCCTTAGCGAACGGATTGACGCCGCCGAGCGACTCGCGCCGGCGCTCGAGCCGTTCGAGCCTGGTTTCGAGCTCCTCCCGCGAGCCTTCGGCCGGCTCGGCATCCGCAGCGTCGAGCCGTCGGCGCGCTTCTGCGGCCTCGGCCTCGAGCCGTGCGATCTCGACCTCGACGGTCGAGGCTCGCTCCGTGGCCGCCGCCCCTTGGTGCCGCAGATCGGCCTCGGCCGCGCCGAGCCGTCGAAGCTCCGCGGCGAGCTCTCCGGCCCTCCCCGACTCTGTTGCAGCCTCCTTCTGGAGCGGCTGCTCCAGGCGCGGTACCGAAGCTGCCGTCGCGGCGATCGTCTGGACGAGTTGCTCGGCGAGTGCGAGGACGCGCGGATCTGCATGCCGCACACGTGGTTCTGCGGACGCAGCCAGCCGGGCGAGCTCGAGGGCTTCACGCCTCCACCCGACGGTGCTGGGCCTCGAGCTCGAGCTGAAGTGCCTCGGCGGCCTCGCCCGAGAACCAGAGCTCACCACGCTCCGGGTCGTAGCCGACTCCTTCCCTCGTCACGGCGGGGACCGGCGAAGCGAGGAGGTCGTCGAGCGTGACGACCGGGAGACGCTCGACCAGAGCCCGTGGATCCTGACCGATCAGGACCACGAGGCTGCCCAGGCCCGTCGCCCGGGCCTGCTGGACGAGCTCGAGAGCACGCTCGGCCGTGTCGGCGACGATCGCGGCGGCCCAGTGGCCGAGCGCAGCTGCCACTGCCCGCTCGTGTCCCGGCTCGACGTCGATCATGCTCAGCGCGAGCCGCTCTCCACGCTCGGCGAGAGCGCGAGCCGCGGGAGGAAGCCCCTCGCGCTCGTCGAGGGCGCGCTTGAGCGCGATCGCTCGTGCTTCGGCAAGCCTTGCCCGTTCGCGAAGCTCGCTGCCGGTCTCCTCGACGACGGGCACGCGTAGGCGCTCGAGAAGCTCGGTTGGCAGCCTCGCGGCGGAGCTCGAGCCGTTCCCGCGCGGTGCGGAGCCGGTAGAGCGCTGCCGCAGCGCCTTCGCGGCCGCCTGCAACCGCCGCGAGCTCGGTTTCCGCCTGCTCCCGCTCAGCGAGCAGCGCCTCGAGTCGTTGCTCGAGATGGCCGCGCTCCCCTGCCGCGCTCTCCCGACGCACCTCGGCCTCGCCAATCCGCTCTCCCAGCTCTCCGAGGTCGATCGTCGAGATCGCCGCCCGATGGCTGGCGATCTCGGCGGCGAGCTTCTCAGCACGTTCGGCCGCGGTCGCCTGGAGCGCGAGCGGCCGCAGCCTCTTCGTGACTTCGGTCTCCAGATCGCGCGCCCGCTCGACCTGCTGTGCGACGCGGGCGAGCTTCAGCTCGGCGCGGTGGCGTCGCCGCTTGAAGCGCCCGAGACCGGCAGCGTCCTCGACCAGAGCCCTCCGCTCGGCCGGGCTCGACGTGAGGATCGCTTCGACCTTGCCCTGGCTGACGATCGAGCCCGCTCCAGCGCCAAGGCCGATGTCGGCGAGCAGCTCGACGATGTCGAGCCGGCGCACGGTCGCGCCGTTGACCAGGTACTGGCCCTCGCCGCCGCGGTGGAGCCGCCGGACGATCGAGACCTCGCTGAAGTCGAGGCCCGGCATCGTCCCGTCGGCGTTGTCGAACAGCAGCTCGACCTCGCAGAAATCGGCGGCCTGCCGCGACGCGGAGCCGTTGAAGAGGACGTCGTCCGGCTTCTCGGCTCGCAGCTCGCTCGGGGCGAGGCTGCCCGAGGCCCACACGAGCGCGTCGGCGATGTTCGACTTGCCCGATCCGTTCGGCCCGACGACGACCGCCACCCCCGGCTCGAGGCGCACCTCGACCTGGTCGGGAAAGCTCTTGAACCCCCGCATGCGGACGGACTTCAGATACACGCGCGCGCAACGCTAACGATCAGCGCGGCTGGCACGGGTTCAGCCGCGGCTTGTCGAACTACTCGGCTGAGTCCTCCCCGACCAGCGACTCGAGCGCCTGCAAGGCGGCCTGCTGCTCGGCCTCCTTCTTCGTCGGTCCGGTGCCGATGCCGCGCTGCTCGCCGTCGATCAGGGCAGCGCAGGTGAAGAGCCGGTCATGAGCAGGGCCCTCCATCTCGACGACGGTGTAGACGACCTGCGTTCGCAGGCGTGCGAGCTCCTCTTGAAGCTCTGTCTTGTAGTCGACCGAGTGCGTTCGCCGCATAGGAGATCTGGCCGCAAAAGCGCCGACGATCGCGCCCTCGACTGCCTCGAACCCGTGCTCGAGGAAAAGCGCGGCGAGCGCAGCCTCGAGCAGCGCCGCAAGCACGTTGCGATTCTCGACGAGGCGAGCGAGCTCGTCGGGCTGGGCGCCTGCCCCGCGTTCGGCGAGGCGCGCACCTAGCCCGAGCTCTTCCGCGATGCCCGCGCACGGAGCGCCGCGACACGACGTGCGAGCGGATCTTCGCCAGCCGCCCCTCGGACAGCTCCGGGTACCGGTCGTACAGGTGCCGTGCGACGGCCAGCTCCAGGACACTGTCGCCGAGGAACTCGAGCCGCTCGTACGACGAGGCGCGGTCGTCCGCCCACGATGAATGCGTGAAGACGTGGCCGAGCCGCTCCGGCGGCAGTGAGTCGATCAGCTCGGCGAGCCGCCGACCGTCCCCCGACTGGCTATCGCTACGACTGCTTCGAGACGTAGTCGACGGCCTGCCCGACGGTCTGGATCTTCTGGGCGTCCTCGTCCGAGATCTTGATGTTGAACTGGTCCTCGAGCTCCATGATCAGCTCGACGAGATCGAGTGAGTCGGCGTCGAGGTCTTCCTGGAAGGACGCCTCCTCCGTCACCTCGTTCTCGTCGACGCCCAACTGCTCGACCAGGACTTCCTTGACTCGCTCGAAGACTTCTTCGCGCGAAGCTGCCATGTCACCTCTCTTGCCGGTTGGATTCCGAAGGCGCGCCGATGCTAACACGCTCTTCCCGCTGGTTCCCGCGCCATTCGCTCACCGAGCCTTGCCGACGACACCGTGCTCGACGCCTCGGGCGGCAAGCCGGATCGCGCTGGCGATCGCAGCAGACGACGAGTTGCCGTGCGCGATCACCGCGATCCCGCGCAGACCGAGCAGGTACGCGCCTCCGTAGGTGTCGGGATCGAGGTGCGACCGAAGCCGGCGCGCAGCGGGTCTGATCAGCATCCCGCCGAGCTTGCCACCGGCCGTGGCGGTGATCTCCCGACGTAGCCAGTCGAGCGTCGTCCGGATCGTGCCCTTCGAGGAGCTTCAGCGCAGACGTTGCCGGTGAAGCCGTCGCAGACGACGACGTCGGCAGCGTGCGCAAGTAGCCAGCGGCTCTCGACATTGCCGATGAAGTTGAGCGTCGCTCGCGGCCAGCAGCTCGTGCGCCTGCAGCGTGAGCTGGTTTCCCTTCTCCGGCTCCTCACCGATCGAGAGCAGGCCGATCGAGGGCCGCGACGACGTCGAGGATCTCCTCGGCGAAGATCGCGCCCATCACGGCGAACTGCGCAGGTGCTCCGGACGGCAGTCGGCGTTGGCGCCGGCGTCGACGAGGACCGACGGTCCACTGCGGCGTCGGGACGATGACGACGATCGCCGGTCGGAGCACTCCCGGAAGGCGCCGAATGTAGACGAGACAGGCCGCGAGCATTGCGCCGGTGTTCCCCGCCGAGATCACCGCGTCGGCCCGACCCTCGTGCGACCGCGCGGCAAGCGGCGACCAGCGAGCTGTCCGGCTTGCCGCGCACGGCGTCGGCTGGCTTCTCGTGCATCGCGATCTCCTGCGTCGTCTCGACGAAGGCGAGCCCCTGTGAGTCGAATCCTGCGGGGCCGTAGAGCACGGGCTCGATCGTCTTGGACCTCGCAGCCAGAGCGCCCGCGACAACCTCGTCAGGCCCTCGATCGCCCCCGAGAGCGTCGACCGCGACCCTCACCGGGGCTGGCATGCCTTGGACTGACCTGGGCTAGGGAGCCGGAGTGCGGAGCGGCTCGACCTCGCGCCCGCGATACGTCTTGCAGGTCGGGCACATCTCGTGCGAGCGCTTCGGCTGATGGCAGCTGCGGACAGACGCTCAGGCGCGGCGCTTCGATCTTGTGCTGTGCGCGACGCTTGTCGCGGCGGGCCTTCGACGTCTTTCGCTTCGGGACAGCCATGCGGCTGCGGAGTATAGCGACCGCCGTTACGAATCCGACAGCAAGCGATCAGAGCGCGATCGTGCGCATTGTCCCGACGCGCTCCAGGAAGCGTCGGTCGTGGGTGACGAGCACCACCGCGCCGTCGTAGCCCTCGAGCGCCGCCTCGAGCTGCTCGACCGCCTCGAGGTCGAGGTGGTTCGTCGGCTCGTCGAGCACCAGGAGGTTCACCCGGCGCGCCTGGAGCTCGGCCAGATGGGCGCGCGTTCGCTCGCCCGGGGAAAGCGAGCGACACGATCGACCGACGTGCTCGGCGCCGAGCCCGAACTTCGCGAGCAGCGTCCTCGCCTCGTCGGAGGCCAGCTGACTCCGTCGACAGAAGCGCTCGAGCAAGGCCTCGTCTCCGACATACACCGCCTCGGACCTGCCCGAGTGCACCGATGACCGTTCGCCGCCCCGACGGAACGGCTGCCTTCCACGAGCGGCACGTCTCCGAGCAGCATGCCGAGCAGTGTCGACTTCCCGCTGCCGTTGCGGCCGGAGATCGAGACTCGCTCACCAGGAGCAAGCTCGAGGTCGATCGGGCCCAGCGTGAACGAGCCGCGCCTGGCGATGGCACCGTACAAGCGAAGCGACACGGTCGCCGGCACGCTCCCCCGACCCGAGCCGCAGCCGAAGCTCCCACGGCTCGTACGGCTTGTCGGGGCGGTCGACACGCTCGAGAGCACGCTCCGCCTGCCCCACCTTCGTCTGGAGCGCGTGTGTGCCGACGACGGTCGGCCATCGCGCCGCCCGCCCGCGCCTCGCTTCGCCTTCGGCGCGAGCAGATCGGCGACTTCGCGCCGCCGCTCCTCGGCCAGCTCGAACCGCGCGTACGCCGCCGCACGTGCCGCGTCGCGCGCAGCTTCGTACTCGCTGAAGCCGCCGGCCCACTCTCGCACGCGCCCCGTTCCTGGCTCGATCTCGACGATCCTCGTCACCGTCCGGTCGAGGAACTCGCGATCGTGCGAGACGACGACCAACCCCCGTCTCGCCCGGAGATGAATCGCTCGAGCCGCTCGAGCCCGTCGAAGTCGAGGTCGTTGGTCGGCTCGTCGAGGAGCAACACATCGAAGCGCGACAGCAGGATCGCGGCGAGCGCAGCCCGAGCCGCCTCTCCTCCGGACAGCGAGGCGAGCTGCCGGTCGAGACCGACCGGGAGACCGAGATCCGCACAGACGGCGCCGGCACGCGGCTCGAGATCACCGCCGCCGAGCGCGAGGAAGCGGTCGAGAGCCTCCGAGTACGCGACGGAGACCGCCTCGGTTTGCCTTTCCGCGAGTTCGGTGGATCTGCGCTCCAGCGCCCGCCCGGCCTCACCGACCCCGGTCCGCCGGGCGAGATACGCAAGCAGCGTCTCGCCGGCTCGACCGTCGGCTTCCTGTGGAAGGTATCCGCAGGTGAGCTCACGCGGTGCCCGGATGACCCGACCCTCGTCGGGCTCCTCGATGCAGGCGATCAGTCGAAGCAACGTCGACTTGCCGACCCCGTTCGGCCCGACGAGGCCGACCCGGCGGTCCGGCGTGACCGCGAGCGTGACGTGATCGAGAACGGAGCGGGCGCCGAACGACTTCGAGACGCCCTCGAGTGAGATTCGCACGACCGAGCACCTCCGAGAGCAGGACGGGTTCGCGTACTGGGACGCGAGACGACGTGGATTGCTCGGTCAGTCCGTCATGGGGCGGCGCCGTGCGCCGCATCCGATGTTACAAGCGTTCCTTCAGTTCGGCCAGCGCGGCCCAGCGGGAATCGGTCGTCACGTCCTCGTGGACATGCGGCTCACGGTTGAGGTCGACACCGCAGACCGGACAGAGCCCGGCGCAGTCCGCGCGACAGAGAATCTTGTCAGGCAGCGCCAGCACGAGCCCGTCTCGCGCCCACGAGGAGAGGTCGAGGCGGTTCTCGATGATGTATGGCGTCGTCAGCTCCTCGACGTTTCCCGGGCTCTCGGCCTGGTACTCGCGGAGGTGCAGGTCCTCGTCGAGCACCGCGTCGCCGAGGCAGCGAAAGCACGGCCCGTGGAGCCGCACGTGGAAGCGCAGCTCGAACACGGTTCCGGTCGACGCACGCGTCACCGCCAGCTCTGCAGCGACTTCCTCGGGCACGGCGATGTAGCGCTGCCCGCCGATCTCGATCGGGGCGATCTCGACCTTCTGCTCGTCGCAGAAGCGACTCCCCCGACCTCAGCCTGTAGTTCCTCAGGTCGAGCAGGGTCATGCAGGCCAGCGTACCAACGGCCTCCGGCTACTTCCCTCGAGCCGGTACGGGTGCCGGCTCGACCAACGGCTCTCCCTTCGGTGGCGTCACGATCAGAGCGACAGCGGCGAGGATGATCGCTCCCGCGCCGATCGTCCTGACGCCGATCGACTCGTTCTCCACCGCCCAGCCGAGGAAGACGGCGACGAGCGGGTTGACGTATGCGTAGGTCGAGACGAGCGACGTCCTCGCGTTGCGGAGCAGCCACGCATAGGCCGAGAACGCAAGCCACGACCCGAGGACGATCAGGTAGACGAGCGCGAGGATCGACTCCGCCGAGACATCGTGGACGCTCGGCCATCTCGCCCGCCGAGGCGGAAACGATCAGCAGAAACGCTCCGCCGAGCAGCATCTGCATCCCGGCGCTGACGAGTGGGCGCCGGGGAAGCGGCGCGCCACGTCGAGTAGAGCGACCCCGCTGCCCACCCGGCCCCCGAGACGAGGAGGGCGATCGCACCGCCGACCGCGATCCGGCTCGATCCGGTCGGCCAGGCGAGCAGCGCAACGCCGCCGAAGCCGAGGGCGAGCCCGGCGATCGTCAGCCTCGTCAGCCGCTGGCCGCAGGCGACGCGGTCGAAGAGGGCCATCCAGAGCGGGACCGCAGCGATGAGCAGCGACGCGACGCCGGTGTCGACCCGCGTCTCGGCCCAGGCCACGCCACCGTTACCGACGACGAAGAGCGCGACTCCGAGGACAGTCGCTGCGAGCCACTGCTTCCGTCTCGGCCGGTCGCCGCTCGCGGTCACCCCTCCGCACAGCCCACGCGTAGAGCAGTCCGCCGGCGACGAGGAATCGGATCGACGCCATCAGGAAGACTGGCAGCGTCCGCTCGGCGATCAAGATGAACAGATAGGTCGAGCCCCAGACGACATAGACGACGAGCAGAGCCGCCCAGATCCTCGTCCGGCCTGCCGCGGCTGTCGATCTGCGCATCAGCGATAGATGGGCACCTTGCCAGCACGCGTCGATTCTAGGCACAAGTCTTGTTACGATTCGATGTCGATCATGTCAGCTGATGATTGGCTCGGTCTCGAGCTCCGTCATCTGATCGCCCTGAAGGCGATCGCCGAGGAGCGCTCGTTCGGGCGCGCGGCACGGCGTCTCGGTTACACGCAGTCGGCGATCAGCCAGCAACTCGCCGGACTCGAGCGCATCGTCGGCCAGCGACTCGTCGATCGTCCCGGTGGGCCGCGCCCGGTCTCGCTGACCGAGGCAGGGCAGCTCCTTCTCTCCCACGCCGACGGCGTGACCGCGCGCCTCCGCGCCGCCCAGGCTGACCTCGCCACCCTCGGCGCCGGCGACGCGGGGCCGCTGCGAATCGGGACGTACCAGAGCGTGGGCGCGCGCATTCTGCCGATCCTCTGCGGAGCTTCCGATCCGACTGGCCCAAGGTCGAGGTAAGCCTTGTCGAGTCCGCGGACGACCGAGAGCTCCTCGACGCTAGTCGAGAGCGGCGACGTCGACGTCAGCTTCGTCGTCTTTCCTCTCGTACCCGGCCCGTTCGAGGCCGTCGAGCTCATGCGCGACCCCTACGTGCTGCTCACTCCGAGCAACTCGCCGCTCGCACGGCGCGGACGGCCGCCGACGCTCCGCGAGATCGTCGAGCTGCCGCTCATCAGCTACCGCTCCTGCCGAACGACGCAGCAGGTCGAGGAGAGGCTCCGCGTGACGGGTCGCGATCCCCACGTGGTCTTTCGCTCGGACGACAACGAGACCGTGCAGGGTCTCGTCGCGGCCGGCGTCGGCGTGGCGCTCGTGCCGCAGCTGACAGTCGACGCGAAGCGACGAGCGCATCGTCGGTCGTCGGGCTGGGAGACCGGGTGCCGGCACGGCTGATCGGAATCGCCTGGCACCGGGATCGCCTCAAGACGCCGGTGGCATCGGCGTTCGTCGAATCGGCCCGATCACTTTGCAAACGTTTCGAGAAGGATTCTCTGCGCTGCCTGACCAAACCGGAATCAGCCCCGCAAACGAAGACGTTGAGGAAACTTGTGCGATCACTAACCGACATCCGTAGCCGAGATCGAGAAACTGACCGAGCAGCGCTCCGAGCTCCTCCACGTTCTGAGCGAGAAGCACGACACGGCACTCGCCGCAGAGCACGCGAGCCTCGAAGACCGAGATCGCGAAGCTCTGGGAGGAGCACCGCATCGAGCGAGCCCGTGTCCGCTTCGGCGAGCGCGACGAGATCATCCAGCGCGCACGCCACGAAGAGCGTCTCGAGCGCGCGGCCTAGGACCGATCCGACCGACGCGGCCGTCCCTCTGAAGATGGGGCGGGCTCGGGGCGTTAGCTCAGCTGGGAGAGCGCCGGCTTTGCAAGCCGGAGGTCACCGGTTCGATCCCGGCACGCTCCAACGAGAAAGGCCCTGGAAACGGGGCCTTTCTGCTTCGTTAGCTGTTCGCGCCCCCGTCCCGGCACCGTGACCGTCGATGGAGCGGTTGGGCTGGCTACTTGCGCGCGTACTCCTCAGCAGCCTTGCGGCTGAAACTCAAAGCCGACGAACTGCTCATTGCCAACGATCTCCGCATCGTGGCCAGGCTCGATCACGTACGCATCGCCAGGCCCAAGCTCAAGCTCGGTGCCGTCGTCGTGGATCAAGCGCATCCTTCCCGACTGCACAACGCCCACGTGCCTGTGCTGGCAGCTGTCGGTCCCGGCAACCGGCTTCACGCACTCAGACCAGCTCCACCCAGGCTCCATCGTGAAGCGAGCGGCGGTCGTGTCGCCGAGATGCACGACGTCCACCTGCGTCTTGTCGGGAGTGCGACTCTCGTCCGGCGAGTCAAAGTCGCGCTTCTCGACACCAGCCATCCCAACCTCCTCCGTCGAAGTTACCGCACACTATGACACCCGCGAGCGAACGCATGCCCTCAACCAAGACCACCGGGCGACCCGCCACGGCGAACAAGGGAGGAGCGCTTCTTCAGGACGTGCCGCCGAAGTCGACGTCCTTGGTCTCGACCGTCCCGGCCGTCCGCCCCGGCGCCGTCTGGTAGGTCCAGTACAGGTTCGTGTGCGCGATGACCTGGTCCGGCGGCGGCGCCCCCCATGCCGTCTGGTCCTCCGTCGTGTGGGCGTCGCTGACGAGGGTCGCGTCGTACCCCCTGACGAACGCGCCGTGGAGCGTCGAGCGGATGCACGCATCGGTCTGTGCGCCGACGACGACGAGTCGCCCGACTCCGAGGCCCGACAGCACGGTCTCGAGGGTGGTGTCCTCGAAGGAGTCGCCGTAGTTCTTCTCGACGAGCGGCTCGGCATCGCCCGGAGTCAGCTCGGGGACGATCCGCCAGTCGTCGCTCCCCCTCGCGAGCTGCTCGTCGGAGTGCTGGACCCAGACGACGGGGACCTGTTCCCGCCGCGCCTTCTCGACCAGGCTGCCGACGTTCGCGACGACCGCGTCGCGCTCGTGAGCCCCCTCGACGACGCCGTTCTGCACGTCGACGACGAGGAGTGCGGTGTTCGGCCGGTTCTCGAGTGTGGTCATGGCTTCGGTGGCAAGGCTGGCGTGCCAGCGGGCCGCAGCCTCGAGTTAGCGACTCGGGTCGCTGAGCTTCGCGATCACCGCGGCTGCGGTATGTCTCGCGGATGCCCCGTTCTGGCCGGTGACGAGGTTCCCGTCGACTTCGACGTGGTCTTTGTGCTTCTCGCCCGCAACGTAGGCGGCTCCCGCATCGGTCAGTCGCGATTCGAGCAGCCACGGAGCGTCCTCAGCGACGCCGAAGTCGGCCTTCTCGGATGTCGGGAAGCCGGTGATCCGCTTCCCGACGAACGGCCACGACCCGTCGTCGTTACGGGCGCCGAGCAGCGCCGAGGCGCCGCTGCAGAGAGTCGCCACGATCTTGTCCTGGGCGTAGCTCGCCGAGATGACCTTGCCGACGATCGGATTGTCGCCGACATCCTCGAAGACGCCGAATCCGCCGGGAACGAAGACGATGTCGTAGTCGGCCGGGTCGAGGTCTTCCAGCCGGGCGGGATTCGCCAGCGCCGACCTGATCTCGGCACGATCGAGGTACTCGCGCTGGAAGTCGACCGAGGACTGATCGTTCTCCTGCAGCCCCAGGCCGAGGCTGGCCTCGTCGACGGGAGCCGGGACCCCGCCGAGCGTGGCGACCGTGATGTCGTAGCCCGCCTCTGCGAAGGCGTGGTGTGGATAGACGAACTCGGGAGACCAGAAGCCCCCAGCATGCATCGAGCCGTCCTTGAGCGCCCATGTCTCAGAGCCCGTGAGGACGAAAAGAACCGTTGTCATGGCCGACCGCCAGTCATCGTCTGCTTGCGGGCCTTTAGCGCCGCTGGTGCGCGCAAGCAGCGAACGATAGCGGGATCTCGTCGCGGTGCCCGTGGGCGTGGGCGCTCTGACGTATATGGGGTCGATTTAGGCTCTCATTGCAAGCCTCCACTGCTCGCGTCGGTCACTTCCGCCACCTCGCACCGCGAGCGGGGGCGCCGGTTATCGTTGTCCGATCGCCCGCCTTACGATCTCCACGATCATCCCGACGTATCAGCGGCGCGACTACGTCCAACGGGCCGTCGAGAGCGCGCTCGCCCAGACCTATCAGGACTTCGAGCTCATCGTCGTCGACGACGGCTCGACCGACGGCACGGAGCAGGCACTCGTCGGCATCGACCCCCGCCTGCGCTACCAGTGGCAGGAGAATCGCGGCGTCTCCGCTGCCCGCAACACGGGCTTGCGCCTCGCCACCGGCGAGATCCGTGGCGTTCCTCGACTCGGACGATCGCTGGCTCCCCGACCACCTGGAGGTCGTCGCGGAGGTATTTGCTCGTAACCCGGAGATCGTGCTCGTGTCTACGTGCCCGAAATTCCAGATCGGAGGCCGGGAGCAGGCCGCAGCCGCGAATGTGTTCGACGCGCTGCCGGCAACGCTGGGCGAGAACCTCGTCGGCAGCCCGAGCTGCGTTGCGATCCGTCGCCGCGATCTCTCGGCGGTTGGTGGCTTCGACGAGCGGCTTCCCGTCATGGAGGGAAACGAGCTCTGGCCGCGGCTCGCTGCCCGCGGCTCTTTCGGCGACTCTCCGGCGACGAACGGTCGTTTGCCAGGCGACTCGCGGCTCTCTCGTCGACCGGGCCCGACGGGACGGGTCGTACGTCGGAGCGCTCGAGCTTGTCGGCCTCAGCGGGCTTGCCGCGGTCGCGGGTCTCGAGCGCCCGGATCAGAGGGAGCTCGTGCAGAGAGCTCGCGGCAGGCAGGCCTACACGGCGGCGCTCCGCGGGCTTGCCGGCCACGATGAGCGGACCGTCGCCAACGAGCTTCGCGAGGCGTGCCGCTTCTTGCCGGAGCTCTCGCGTGAGCCGGTCCTCGTCGCCTCGCGACTCTCGTACCTCACGGACGATCCCGACCAGCGGTTGCGTCAGCTCACGACGGCAGCGCGCATCTGGCCCGACCGCCAGTCGGACACCGCGCTCTTCCTCACGGCCCGGGCAGCCGCTGGCGCGATCCGGGCCGGTCGCCTGCGGTCGGCTGCGGCGATGCTACGGAGCTGGCCGCTCGCGCCCACCCCCGGCTTTGTGTACCGGATACTTCCCGCCTCCGCTCGGATGGCGCGAGCTGCCGCCCAGAGGCGCCTCCACCGCGGCCGCGAGACCGCCGAACTCGATGCTCGCTAGCGGGGCGCTACGACGCGACGTCCGGCTGGAAGGCGTGCGCGGTCAGCGTCTCGATCGGGATCACATCGAGCGCACGCGCGTGAGTCGCACCGAGGACCACAGCCGGGGGGCAGCCGGCGCGGTACGCCTCGAGCCAGCGCTCCGCGCACACACACCAGTGCTCTCCTGGGACCAGACCGGGAAACCCCCACTCGGGCCGCGGCGTCGAGAGATCGTTGCCGGCACGAAGGCTGAACTCGAGGAACTCGCTGGTCACGACCGAGCAGACGGTGTGGCTGCCGACGTCCTCGGGGCCTGTCGCACAACAGCCGTCACGGTAGAAGCCGGTGAGTGGATCGACCGAGCAGGGAAGCAGCGTGCCACCGACGACGTTCAGGTCAGGCTCTCGGCTCATCCTCGAACTCTGCCATTACCCTGACGGTCGTGCGCCAGCCCGACCCGAACGACGACGACGACCGCCCTCCGATCTGCCCGGGGTGCGGCGTCACGATGGGCATCGTCCTCGACGAGGATCTCGCGCCACGACACGTCTGCCTCGAATGCGGGTTCCCGGACGAGACCTTCCCGTCGTCTTGACAGGGCAAAGAGCAGGGTTGCTAGTAGACCATCTGGTCTAGTACCCTGATCGGGAATGGGCCGCCCGGACACGAGCCGTTCCGTCCTCCTCAGGCAAGGGACGGTGCTGATGCTCCGCGGCGGCTACGGCGGGACGGCGGTGAACGACATCCTCGCCGACGCGGGTATCGCCAAGGGCAGCTTCTACCACCACTTCGAGAGCAAGGAGGCGTTCGCAATCGCGCTCGCGCGACGCTTCTTCGAGCGGCACGAGCAGATCCTCGGCGAACTGATCGCCGACGAGGAGACTCCGGCCGACGACAGGCTTCGCTCGTACTTCGGCGGGCTGCTCGAGCGGGCGACGAACGCCGACGCGCGGGAGCGCGGCTGCCTGCTAGCCCTGTTCGCCCTCGAGGTGTCGCGGTCGTCGGAGCCGATTGCAGAGGCGGTTTCCGCCGAGTTCGAGCTCTGGGAGGAGCTGCTCGCCGAGCTCGTCGAGCAGGGCCAGCAGCGCGGCGAGATCCGCGACGAGGCAACGCCTCGAGCGATAGCCGGAACGCTCATCTCGGGCTGGGAAGGTGCGCTGATGCGGGCCCGGCTAGCGAACGACGTGGAGCCACTTCGCTCGTTCCTAGCAGTCGTCCTCGACGGGCTTGTCATGCGGCCGAGCGAGGCCAACCGGTGATGCGAGGCCGGGTCCACTACGGCTGGGTGATAGCCGCGGTGACGCTGCTCACGCTCGTCATGACGGCCGGCTTCCGCTCGACGTCGAGCCTACTGATCGTCCCGCTTCAGAACGAGTTCGGGTGGAGCCGCGCCACGATCAGCATCGCGCTGTCGATCAACCTGCTGCTGTACGGGCTCGGCGGGCCCTTCGCCGCCGGTTTCATCGAGCGATTCGGGTTACGGCGAGTGATGGTGGGCGCTCTGCTCGTCGTCTCGGGCGGATACACCACAAGCGTGTTCGTCGAGGCCCCCTGGCAGCTCGATCTACTGATCGGCATCGTCGTCGGCCTCGGCACTGGGGCGATCTCCGTGACGCTCGCCGCCATCGTCGCCAACCGTTGGTTCGTCGCCAGGCGAGGCCTCGTGATGGGCATGCTCACTGCGGCGAATGCGACAGGACAATTGATCTTCCTGCCGCTCCTCGGCTGGATCGTGACATCGTACGGCTGGCGGCCCGCAGCGCTCGCCGTCGCCGGAACTGCCGTCCTGTTCGTCCTGCCGCTGGTCGCCATCTTCATGCGCGACCGCCCGGAGGCCGTGGGGCTGAGGCCGTTTGGCGCCGACGCCAGCTACGTCCCTGACCATGGCCGCTCCGGGGGTCGCCCGTTCGCCGAGGCGTTCGCGGGCCTCGGTCGGGGCTTCCGGTCGCGCACGTTCTGGCTTCTGTCGGGGAGCTTCTTCGTGTGCGGTGCGACGACGAACGGCCTGATCGGGACTCATCTGATCCCCGCGTCGATGGACCACGGGATGACCGAGGTCGCGGCAGCCAGCCTGCTCGCCGCCATCGGCGTCTTCGACCTGATCGGAACGACCGGATCCGGCTGGTTGACCGACCGCTACAACCCGAAGACGCTCCTCGTCTGGTACTACGGCCTGCGCGGCCTCTCGCTGCTCGCCCTGCCGTACGCGTTCGGATCGCCGCACGTCACGCTCATCCTCTTCGTCGTCTTCTACGGCCTCGACTGGGTCGCCACCGTTCCGCCCACCGTTGCGCTGACCACCGACGCATTCGGGCGGAGACACGTCGGTGTGGTCTTCGGCTGGATCTTCGCCGCACACCAGATCGGAGCAGCCTTCGCCGCCTGGGGAGCCGGAGCCATCCGCACCTGGACAGGCACGTACACCAGCGCCTTCGTCACCGCAGGGATCCTCTGCTTCGTCGCGTGCGGCCTCGTGCGCTCGATCCGTGACCCCGAGGACGGCGAGACCGCTGCGAGCCGCCGTCCGATCTTCCGGCGCCGGCGGCTAACGCCGGCACCATCGGTGCTCGTGCGCCTGGCACCGGTGCCGCTTGTCGTCTTCGCCGTACTGACCCTCCGGGTGGCCCAACCGTCTGCTGCACCAGCCCGCGGGCCTGCGCCGGCGCCGATCAGCGCGCTCTACTGCCTGCTCGAATGACCGCCGAAGAGCACCCTCCTCTGACGGCATCGCATGATGAGTCCTAGATGGCTGCTCGAGCCGGAGTTGGTCTTTGAGGCGTCTGGACGATCGACTCGATCCGCTGGCGGATGTGCCCGATCGGTGGGCTGTGCCGGTGCGGGCTCGTCGGCGCTGCTGGGGCGGAGCACGCAGCGCGCCGAGCTCGCTGACGGCGTGCTCGAACGTCGGCGCCGGCGAAGCCCTTGTCGGCGATCACGAGTTGGCCGGCGAGCGGTTGCCGCTCGAGCAGTGCGAGCACCGCCTCGCGCTCGGGCGCGTTGGCGGGGACGAGATCGAAGTCGCGCACGCAGCCGTCGGGGCCGCACCAGAGCACGAGCCGCATGCCCCAGTAGAAGCGGGAGTGGGCGGCGCGAGTAGCCGAAGCCGCACCAGGGCGCGAGCTCTGCTCGGTTGACGGTCGTGCAGGGCTCTGCCCGCACGGCAGCGGCGTGGTGTCGATGCAGCACAGCGAGTCGTGGAAGCCGGGCAGCTCGCAGGCGATCGCGCGCCACAGCGTGACCAGCTTCGGGCGCGAGCTGCGCGGCAGCGCTCGTTGTAGCGTCGGTCTGGCACGGCAGCAGCGGGAACAGGTGGCGGAGCCGCCAGCCGGCGACCGGCAGGAAGCGGCGGTCGCTCGGCACGCCGAGCAGCATCTGGGCGACCATCAGGCAGATGCAGCTCGTTGTCGCTGATCCGGCGGGGACGACCCCGGCGGCGCCTCGGCGCGGCGGCGCAGGAAAGAGCGAGCACGCAGCGCAATAGACTGCGATCAACAGGGTGTCGAGGTCGGCGCGCACGTAGGCCTCCAGGTCGACGGGCTACAGACAACGCCGACCTTCGACACCCTCTGGCCATGCTCCCTACACGGCGATCACGGCACCGGCCGATTGATCGACTAGGGCTGGAACGAGGAGTCGGGCGCGACGACGATCTCGAGCAGGAGCGGCTCGGTTCGAGCTGCGAGCCCGGGGATGACCTCGTCGAGCGTCTCCAGCAGCGTCGAGTGTCCGTCGATGCGGATCGCCGGGCAGCCGAAGCCGCGGGCGAGCGCTGAGATGTCGAGGTCGATGCGTGGCCACGGCATCGCGCCTCCATGGAGGTCTCCGAGGCGGTCCATCACCGCGTAGCCGCCGTTCGACAGGATCACGTAGAGGGCGCCCACGCGGTAATGCGCGGCGCTCCAGAGCGCCTGGATCTGGTAGAGCGCCGAGCCATCACCCACGACTGCCACGACCGGTCGATCCGGAAGCCCCATTCGCAAGCCGGTCGACCCCGGCAGCGCGAACCCGAGACCGCCCATCGCGGCACTCACGAACCCCAGGTTCTCGCGTGCGGCGATGCGGGCGATCAGCTCGGGACGGCTCGACGGGCTCTCCTCGACGACGACCGCATTCGACGGCAGCAGTTCGGCGAGCGCAGCGAGGACGTGTCCCGCGCGCAGAGGCTCGCCGGGGCCAGGCGGATCCGGCGGATCGGGACGGGCATACGATGCCGGAGCGAGGCTGTCTCGTGAGGGAACGGCGTCGACAAGGGCTGAGCAGATCGCCGCAGGCGAACCGAGCACCGCAAGCTCGGCGGCGCTGCGATGCGCCTCGACCGGGTCGTCGGTGACCAGCGCGACGCGGGTGCCCTCAGGCACGAGCGGCCCGGGCTCATAGGTGTACTGACGGAAGACGGGAGCGCCGACGGCGAGGACGAGGTCGTAGGCGCCGAGGATCTCGCGGAGCGTTGTCCGGTCCCCGGGCAGGTGCCCCGCGAAGAGCCGGTGATCCTGCGGGAAACCCGCGCGCGCCCCGAACGACTCCTGCCACACCGGGCAGCCGAGGTGTTCGGCGAGGCGGACGAGCGCCGACCACGACTCGGCGTCGTCGGCCCGCGCCCCGACAACCATTGCCGGCGATCGGGCGCCTGCGACGAGCACCGCAAGCTCGCCCACGTCGCCCGGTTCGGCCCCTCGCGTCCGCAAGAGGCGGGCCGGAGCCGCGCGCTCGCCGGATTCAGACGCGGGCTCGCGCCAGTCGCCCTGCGGCACGATCACGATCGCCGGCCCCCGTCCGGTCTGCGACTCGTGCCACGCACGGGCCAGCGACCCCGGGACGTCCTGCGCTCGCACCGGCTGGTCGACCCACACGGGGAACTCACCGGCGAGACCGTGTAGGCGGCCGGCGAGGAACGGTTCGAACGCGAGATGGCGGCGATCCTGCTGACCGACGAGGACGACCAGAGGAGCCCGGTTCACCCGTGCCGTGGCCAGAGCGCTGACCGCGTTGCCGAGCCCTGCCGTCGTGTGCAGCAGGACGAAGGACGGCGTGTCGCGGGCGATCGCGTAGCCCGTCGCCAGGCCGACAACGGAGCCCTCGTGCAGCGCGAGCACGAAGCGGAGCTCTTCCGGAAGGTCGGCAAGGAACGAGATCTCGGTCGAGCCGGGGTTGGCGAAGATCGTGGTCAGCCCGAAGTCCCTCAGGACATCGAGCGTCTCGTCACGAACTGTTCGCGCCTCACCCATTGCGACCCCGACCGACTATCGAGTGCCGCTCCGGAAAAGTCAAAGTCGATCGCTCACGGCGACCTTCACCGGGATGCGACAATCGTGCGAGTGGCCAAGCGAGCGCCCATGCTCCTCGCAGCCGTCGCGATCGTCGCGGCAGCGGTCTTCGCAGCGCTGTACTTCACGGACGAGCCGGGGCAGAAGACGGTGGTCGTCAAGCCTTGCGGGGACAGGACGTTCGGTCACATCCACTCTCTGACACGCAAGGGCGATCATTTCGAGCTGCGGTTCGACCCCGCCTGGTTCACGAGCGGCGTGACTGCGAACACCGCTGCTGCCGAGGACGGGAAGGTCGAGCCGGGTCAACCGGTGCCGAACGACAACTACCGGATCGAAGAGGGTCACCGGCTGCTGACCTACTTGGTACCGACGACCGCGCGAGCCACCGTTCTCGTCAACAACGGGACAGGGATTCTCTCGACTCCGATCTCGGTCTCCGAGCTGGCGGGGATCGTCGCCAACGGCACGAGCAGCCGGCACAAGCTGTTCGAGCCTCTCGACAGTGGCATCTGGATTCGCGTTCACGTGGATACTGTCTGCTCGCTCGACCAGCAATATCTCCCGTAGTCGGCGTCGACAGAGAGGATTCCAGGTGGCCAGGCTCGGCTTTGTCGGGTTGGGGGTGATGGGCGGAGGGATCGCTCGCCGTCTCCTGGACGCCGGTCACGAGGTGGCCGGCTACAACCGAACGAAGGGGAAGGCGGAGTCGCTGATCGAGGCCGGGCTCGTCTGGTGCGACTCCCCGCGCGAGTTGGCGGAGCGCTCCGACGTCGTGCTGTCGATGGTCACGAACGTGGCCGCGCTTCGAGCCGTGGCCGAAGGGACCGACGGGATCATCGCCGGCCTCGGGCCCGGCAAGGTCTACGTCGACATGAGCACGGTCAGCCCCGCGGCGAGCCGCGAGCTCGCGGCGCGTGTGCGCGAGGCCGGCGCCGAGATGCTCGACGCACCGGTATCCGGCAGTGTGGCCACGCTCGAGCAGGGGAAGCTCTCGGTGATGGTCGGGGGCGACGAGGCGACGTACGAGCGAATCCGGCCGATCCTCCTCGACGTCGGCCCGACCGTGACGCGCGTCGGCGGAAACGGCCAGGCGGTGCTGATGAAGATCGCGCACAACCTCTCCCTCGCCGTGCAGATGCTCGCCTTCTCGGAGGGCGTGCTACTGGCCGAGAAAGGCGGCATAGATCGCGCGACGGCGGTCGAGGTGCTAACCAATAGCGCGATCGCCTCGCCGATGGTCAAGTACCGGGGCCCGTTCGTGCTCGGCCGTCCCGAGGAGGCGTGGTTCGACGTGAACATGATGCAGAAGGACATGCTCTACGCCCTCGAGGCGGGGCGGGAGCTCGACGTGCCGCTGCCGACGACAGCCGTCGTCAACGAGTACCTCACGGCGGCCCGTGCGCTCGGGCTCGAGCATCAGGACTTCGCCGCGCTCTTCGACGTGCTCGCCCGGATGGCGGGCATCGAGCCCACGACGTAGACGCGACGATTCAGGCGGTCGACCGGTCGACCGCGTACAGGTGCCAATCCCCAGGGACACCTCTTAGCTCGTGCGATCCGCGGTCGGCGAAGGCGAGTCCGGAGCCGGCGACGAGATCCTTGACCGTGCTCGAGACAAGCACCTCACTCGCGCCCGCTTCCGCAGCAACGCGCGCGCCGGTGTGCACCGCGATCCCGGACACCTTCCCGTTCACCAGTTCGCACTCACCCGTGTGCAGGCCGGTTCGCACCTCGATTCCCAGTTCCTTGACAGAGTCCACGATCGAGCAGGCGCAGCGGATCGCCCGGGCTGGCCCGTCGAAGCTGGCGAGGAACCCGTCACCGGCGGTGTTCACCTCGGTACCGCGGTAACGCACGAACTGACGACGCACCGCCTCGTGGTGGCGCTCGAGCAGCTCGTGCCACGCTCGGTCGCCGAGCGCGGCCGCGCGCTCGGTCGAGCCGACGATGTCCGTGAACAGGATCGTCGCCAGCACCCGGTCCGGCTCCGGCTCTTCCCAGCCGCCTGACTCCCAGACCCCGCGGAGAAACGGCTCGACCTCGTCGAGGGCCCGCTCGAGAGCTGGACCCCAACCGTGAAGATGACCCTCGCCAACCAACTCGACGAGCTTCGCCCCGCGAATCCGCTCGGCCATGTACCGAGAACCTTCGATCGGCCAGAGAGCGTCGGCGGTGCCATGGACGAGCAGTGTCGGAACCCGGACTGCGGAGCAGGACGTGCCGGACGTCGAGTTCGCGGTTCATCGTCCCGAGCACGTCGATCGTCCCGGGGCTCGCGGCGGCACGCCTGAAGTAGTCCAGGTCCGCGTCGGGGTACGAGACGCCGAGCGAGCCCAGAGCCGCGACCGCATCGTCGCGGGAGCCAAGGAAGAGCTGCTTGAGCGCCTCGAGTACGCGTCGATGTCGTTCTTCGGTCCAGCCCCACGGATAGTCAGGCGCCCAGAGCTCCCGAGCGAAGCCGCCGCACAGGACGAGCGCGCTCGCCCGTTCCGGGATAGGTCGCCGCGAAGAGCAGGCACAGCGGCACACCGTTGCTCAGGCTGAACAGACGCCGCGCGCGCGGAGCCGACCGCATCCATCACGGCGCGAACGTCGTCCATCCGAGTCTCGAGCGTGGGAGCGCCGCTGACCCGGTCGGACATGCCCATCCCCCGCTGGTCGAAGACGATCACGCGGGCGAACGAGGCGAGGCGGTCTGCGAGCCGTCGCTGATAGGTCGGCATCGTCCGCATCAGCTCGACGTGCGAGAAGAACCCAGGATGGAAGACGACGTCGAACGGCCCGTCGCCGACGACTTGGTAGGCGATCTAGACATCGCCGCTCCGCGCATAGCGAGTCGCCGGCTCCACGGCCGCGAGTCTAGACGCGCTCGAGCCCGGCGTAATTCTCGGCCAGCGTGGTCGCGGCCGCGCCGCGACGACGTGACGTACGCGAGCTGCGCGAGCTGCAGCTGCTCCTCGAACGGGTCGTCGCCCGGGAAGCGGTGCAGCATCGACGTCATCCACCACGAGAAGTGCTCGGCCCGCCAGACACGACGCAGGCACGCGGCCGAGTACGCGTCGAGGCCGGAGCGGTCGCCGTCGCTCGATACCAACCGGCCAGCGCCGCCGCCAGCACCCGCACGTCGTGGATCGCGAGGTTGAGCCCCTTCGCGCCCGTCGGCGGGACGATGTGCGCGGCGTCGCCGGCGAGGAACAGCCGCCCGTGCTGCATCGGCGTCGCACGACGAAGCTGCGCATCCGGTGATCCCCTTCTCGAGGATCGGCCCGTCGCGCGAGCGTCCAGCCGTCGAGCGCCAAGCCGGAGCCGCAGCTCCGCCCAGATCCGGTCGTCGGACCAGTCCGGCGATGTCCTCGTCGGGCGCGCACTGGACGTAGAAGCGCGACAGCTGTCGGCGAGCGCATCGAGAGCAGCGCGAAGCCCACGCTCGTGGTGCGCGTAGACCAGCTCGTCGCTCGACGGCGCGACCTGCGGCGAGGATGCCGAGCCAGCCGAACGGGTACTCGCGCTCGAACACGCGCAGCACGCCTCGGGATCGGCGGCCGGCAGACGCCGTGGAAGCCGTCGCAGCCGGCGATCGACGTCGCACTCGAGCCCCGTCGCCGCCCTGCGTGCCGGAAGGAATCGACGGCGCGCTCGGAGTCGAGGTCGTGCAGCGCGACCCCGTCGACCTCGAACAGGAGCGGGAGCCCGGCGTCCAGCCGCGCCTCGATCAGGTCCTTGACGACCTCCGTCTGCCCGTAGATCGATCGACGCGCCCACCGGTCAGCTCGTCCATCGGCGATCGCGGTGCCGCTCGGCCGTCGAAGCGGAGCTCGATGCCGTCGTGGACGATGCCCTCGCGCTCGAGCCGCTCGCCCGACGCCCGAGCTCGCGCAGGAGGTCGACGCGTGCCCTGCTCGAGCACGCCCGGCGCGGATCCGCTGCTCGACGTACTCGCGGCTGCGGCTCTCGAGCACGACCGTCTCGATGCCCGCCCGTCGAGCAGGTGCGCGAGAGTCGAGGCCCGCCGGACCCGCGCCGACGATCCCGACCTGCGTCCTCACCGGAGGCCGAGCAGCCGCGCCGCGTTCTCCTTGAGGATCAGCGGCCGCACCTCGGGCTTGATCTCGAGCCTGCTCGAAGTCGGCGAGCCAGCGGTCGGGCGTGATCAGCGGGTAGTCGGAGCCGAAGAGGACGCGGTCGCGCGAGCAGCGTGTTCGCGTAGTGCACGAGCTGCGGCGGGAAGTACTTCGGCGACCAGCCCGAGAGGTCGATGTAGACCTGCTGCTTGTGCAGCGCGACCGAGATCGCCTCGTCCTGCCACGGGAACGACGGATGCGCGAGCACGATCGGCATGTCGGGGAAGTCGACGGCGACGTCGTCGACGTACATCGGGTTCGAGTACTTGAGCCGGATGCCGCCGCCGCCCGGCAGGCCGATGCCGATCCCGCTGTGGCCGGTGTGGAAGAGCGCCGGCAGGCCCGCCGCCGCGATCGCCTCGTACAGCGGGTAGGACGCTGCGGTCGTTCGGGAAGAACGCCTGGAGGTTCGGGTGGAACTTGAAGCCCGGACGCCGTAGTCGTCGATCAGCCGGCGCGCCTCGAGCGACGCCCTGGCGTCCCTTTCGCCGGATCGATGCTGGCGAACGGGATCAGGACGTCCGGGTTCGCAGCGGCGACTTCGGCCACCTCCTCGTTCGAGACGGGCGGCTGGCCCGTGACCGACTCGGCGTCGACGGTGAAGATCGACCGCGGCCATCGACCGCTCGCGGTAGTACGCGGCGACGTCCTTCGCCGTCGGGCAGCGCCTTCCTCGCCGAAGTACGCCTTGGCTGCCTGCCTGAGCTCGGGCGCCAGCCCGTCGACGCCGCCGTGAGCCGATCCCTCGGCGTGGGTGTGGACGTCGATCGCGACGACGGCGTCGACGTCGATCACGGTCGATCTGACCTCGGCGCGTCCGTCGCGCAGATCACGACCTCGCCCTCGCCGTTCGACGTCTCGAACGCGTACGCGCCCGTCCCGATCTCGCCAGATCCGCGTCGTCGACCGTCTCGCCGGGCCGGACCGGACGGGAGAAGCGGACGGCGAGGCGCGAGATCGCTCGCGGCCACCCGCCGCCTCGAGCACGGCGCGGCCGGTGAAGGCCATCACGCAGAGGCCGTGGACGATGATCCCGGGCAGCCCGACCGCCTGCGCAGCGACGTCGTCGAGGTGGATCTCGAAGTGGTCGCCCGACGCCTCGGCGTAGCGGAAGGTCTGGTCGTCGTCGACCCGGTAGCCGATCGTCGCCAGCGGCTCGGTCTCGGCGAGACCTTCCGGGAGCCGATGGTCGGGCGCCGTCTCGCCGCCGCCCTCCTCGGCCACGACGCCGCGGTAGAACTCGGTCACGTACTGCTCGTTGACGAGCTCGCCGCCGCGCGTCGCGCGTCTCGGTCTTGATGACGACCGTCGTCCCCGACGGCTTCGGGTGCACGCCGACGACCGCCGCGCTGCGAGACGAGCTCCATCCCCGGACCGAAGCGGAGCGTGCATGAACATGT
This sequence comes from uncultured Actinomycetes bacterium, assembly GCA_963736045.1. Lineage (GTDB taxonomy): Bacteria > Actinomycetota > Thermoleophilia > Gaiellales > Gaiellaceae > PALSA-612. Next base: position 906,327 of record CAVTNK010000004.1, read on the forward strand.
CCTGCTCGCCGTGGACGACCGTCGGCCGCGCCTCGTCGGGGACGACGCCGGCAGTCGCGTCGCGGATCGTCTCCCACACGGGCACGACCGCGAAGACCGGCGGCGCGAGATCCCCGGCGAGGAGCGCCGCGTCCGTCTCGTTCGTCGCCACCGCGTAGGCCGGACAGCGGTCGCGCTCGACCGCGAAGCGGCCGCTCGGCGGTCGGGCGTCCGAGCGCATCGAGGCGAGAAACGCATCAGCTCGTCATCCCGGCGGTCTGGCCACCGGTCACGTTGATCACCTGGCCGTGGACGAAGTTCGACCACGGGGAGCAGAGGAAGAAGATCGCGCCGGCCGCCTCCTCGGGCGTCGCGCCGCGGCCGAGCGGGATCGATCGATGCCGCCATGTCGCGCATCTTGCCGGGAATGCCGAGCCCGATCTGCGTGACCGCCACGCTCGATGGTCTCGCCGGCCTCGTCCGGTCGGCGGTCAGCCGCGTCTCGACGAAGCCGAAGGCGACCGCGTTGACGTTGATCGAGAACTGCCCCCACTCCTTGGCCAGCGTCTTCGTCAGTCCGATCAGGCCCGGCCTTGCCGGACGCGTAGTTCGCCTGCCCGGCGTTGCCCATCACGCCCGAGATCGAGGAGACGTTGACGACCTTGCGGAAGACGATCGTTGCCCTCTTCGCGCTCCTGCTTCGCCAGCGTCGCGCATGTGCGGCGCCGCCGCGCGCAGGACCCGGAACGGCCCGACGGTGTGGACGTCGAGCATCGCCTGGAACTGCTCGTCGGACATCTTGTGGACGACGCCGTCCCAGGTGTAGCCGGCGTTGTTGACGACGATGTCGAGCCGGCCGAACGCCTCGACCGCGCGCCCGACCAGCGCCTCGGCGACGCCGGCGACCGTGACGTCGCCGGCGAAGGGCACCGCCTTCGCCCGAGCTCGCTGGCCGCCTGCTCGGCGACGTCGGCGTCGATGTCGTTGACGAGCACGCGCGCACCGTGCTCGACGAGCAGCCCGGCCGTCGCTCGGCCGATGCCTCGGCCCGCGCCGGTGATCAGCGCTGCCTTCCCCTCGAGCACCATCCTTCTGCCTCCTCTTTCTCGGATGGGGAGCGAGTCTAAGTCCATGGATAATCCGACGTCAAATTATTTGCTCTGCGTTCCTTTCAGGGTTAGGCTCCGCGCGGAAAACGGGATGCGTACGAGGAGGAGCGTGGCGTGAAAGGCCTGATGCAGGACGTCCCGCTGACGCTGCCGCTCGTCTTCCGTCGCGCCGCACGCGACTCCGCGACCCGCGAGGTCGTCAGCGCTCCCGATCACCGGACGACCTGGGGCGACATCGCCGGGAGAAGCTGCAGCTCTGCCGCGTGCTCGACCGGCTCGACGTGGCGCCCGGCGAGCGCGTCGCCTCGTTCGCGTGGAATACGCATCGCCATGTCGAGCTCTACTTCGGCGTGCCCTGCTCGGGCCGTGTACTGCACACGGCGAACGTCAGGCTCCACCCGGATCAGCTCGCGTGGATGATCGACCACGCCGACGACAAGGTGATCTTCGTCGACGCGTCGCTGACACCTCTGCTCGAGCAGATCCGCGAGCGGCTCACTGGCGTGCACACGTTCGTCGTCTGGAGGACGGGGCCGAGCCGGCGCCGGCGTTCGCCGACGATCCGCGCTACGACGCGCTCCTGGCGCAGGAGTCGCCGGACTTCACTTTCCCGTCGCTCGAGGAGTCGGATGCCGCGTCGATCTGCTACACGAGCGGAACGACCGGCAACCCCAAGGCCGTCGTCTACTCGCACCGCTCGGTCTGCCTCCACACCATGGCCGCGCTGATGGCCGACAACCACGGCGTCTCGGCCGACGACACGTTCCTCCTCGTCACGCCGATGTTCCACGTCAACGGCTGGGGGGTTCCCGTACTCGACGGCGCTACGCAGGCGCAAAGCTCGTGCTGCCCGGCAGGAACACCGATCCGGACCACCTCGGGATGCTGATCGAGCGCGAGCGCGTGACCGTGACGGCCGCGGTGACGACCGTCTGGGCCCGGTTCATCGAGAAGGTTGAGGCAGGCACGTACGACCTCTCGTCGCTGAAGCGGATCCTGATCGGCGGCATGTCGATCGCCGAGCTCGCTCGTCGCGCGATACGCCGAGCACGGGATCGAGATCCGCCGCGCCTGGGGCATGACCGAGATGTCGCCGACGGGCACGATGTCGAGGCCGAGCACGAGGACTGACCAGGGCGGGTCGATCCCGGCGCTCGAGATCCGGATCTGCGACGAGAACGGTGACGAGCTACCCTGGGACGGGACATCGGTCGGCGAGGTCGAAGTGCGCGGCCCGTGGGTCGCGAGCGCGTACTTCAATCCCGACGACGACTCGAACACGACGCGCTTCCACGACGGCTGGCTGAGGTGCGGCGACGTCGGAACGATCACTTCCGATGGCCTCTTCACGATCCTCGACCGGACGAAGGATCTGGTCAAGTCGGGCGGCGAGTGGATCAGCACGATCGAGCTCGAGGAGCATCTCGTCGCGCACGCGGACGTGATCGAGGCAGCCGTCGTCGCCCGACCGGATGCCGAGTGGGATGAGCGACCGGTCGCCTACGTCGTCTGCCGGCCCGGAGCCTCGGTGACGGCGGAGGAGCTGGCCGAGTACCTGCGCGCACGCGTCGCCAAGTGGTGGGTGCCGGACGAGTTCGAGCTCGTCGACGAGCTGCCGAAGACGTCGGTCGGCAAGCTCGACAAGCGCCGCCTCAGGCAGCAGCTGGTCGAGCAGGCGAGTCAGACTCGATGAGCGGCGGTGCGGCACCGGTGCCCGCGTTTCCGCGCGAGCCGCGCCCCTGGTCGGCAGCGCTGGTCGAGGACGCGGGCTTCCTGTTCAGCCGGATCGGCGCACGCTCGGAGAAGCTCTTCACCGCTGCGCTAGAGCCGCTCGGCCTGCGCCCCAAGCACTACACGGTGCTGAACTACCTTTCGACGATGGAGGGCGCCACGCAGCGGACGCTGGTCGACGGTCTCTGGATCGACTCGAGCACGATGGTCAACCTGATCGACGACTTCGAGCGGCTCGGTCTTGCGGAGCGCCGCGCCTATCCGGACGACAGGCGCGCCTACGCCGTCTACCTCACTCCGGACGGACGACGCGTTCTCGCCAAGGCGCGGAAGCTCGCGCACGAGGTCGAGGAGCAGATCCTCGCGCCGTTCGACGACGACGAGCGGCGAACGCTGCGCGAGCTGCTCGTCCGCGCCTCGGGCCCGGGCGAGCCCAGACCATCGCCGAACGGGAGAAGGTCGCGGACGTCCCCGCACACAGTCCCGACAAAGGAGGAAGTGGGCAGATGAGCACCCCGACCAGCCTCGCCCGGGTGGTCGACGGACCGGGCACCAGCATCGATCCCCCTTACTACTACCCGGACTACGTCGGCACGCGACTCCGGGCGCCGAAAGAGCCGCTCGTCCTCCTGCCTCACACACTGTCCGAGCTGACGGGGCCTATCTTCGGCGACGGCGCTGTCGGTGAGCTCGACAACGACCTGACGCGGCAACACGCCGGGCCGCCGCTCGGCGAGCGCATCATCGTCTCCGGACGCGTGCTCGGAAGCGACGGCAAGCCATTGCGGAGCCAGCTCGTCGAGATCTGGCAGGCGAACGCCGCGGGGAGATACATCCATGAGGTCGACCAGCATCCTGCGCCTCTCGATCCCAACTTCACGGGCGCGGGCCGCTGCCTGACGGACGACGACGGCCGCTACCGCTTCGTCACCGTCAAGCCCGGGTCCTATCCGTGGGGGAACCACGAGAACGCGTGGCGCCCGAACCACATCCACTTCTCGCTCTTCGGACACGCGTTCACCGAGCGTCTCGTGACCCAGATGTACTTTCCCGGCGACCCGCTCTTCGAGTTCGATCCGATCTTCCAGTCGGTGCGTGACCCGAGGGATCGGGAGCGCATGATCAGCGCGTTCGACCTCGAGCTGACCGAGCCGAGCTGGGCGCTCGGGTTCCGCTTCGACATCGTCGTCGGGAGCCGGTTCGGAACACCGATGGAGGACGACTGACATGACGCTACGACTGACGCCCTCTCAGACGGTCGGACCCTTCTTCAGCTTCGGGCTCTGCCTGGACCTGATCGGCCCGGAGCTCGTCTCCGCCGACGATCCGCGGGCGATCAGCGTTCGCGGCCGGCTCATCGATGGCGCCGGCGATCCGGTTCCCGACGGGATGATCGAGCTCTGGCAGGCGAACGCCGCCGGGCGGTACGCCCATCCAGCCGACACGCGAGACATCCCGCTCGAGGAAGGCTTCCTCGGTTTCGGACGCACCGGGACGGCAGCAGACGGATCGTTCGAATTCGTGACGGTGAAGCCCGGCCAGGTGCCGGGAGCGAACGGAGGGATGCAGGCACCGCACATCGAGGTCGGTGTCTTCTCCCGCGGCCTCCTCAAGCGCCTCGCGACCCGCATGTACTTCCCCGGAGACGAAGCCAACGAGGCTGATCCTGTCCTCTCCTCGCTCGACCCGGAGGCCCGCGCGACGCTCGTCGCCCACGAGGAGGAGGGCGCACTGCACTTCGACATCCGCCTCCAGGGCGAAGGGCAGACCGTCTTCTTTGCCATCTGACGGATTGTTTGCGGCGCTGTTCGTGCCGCCGGCGTTGCGCGAGGCGGTGTCGGATCGCGCGTGGCTCCAGGCGATGCTCGACGCGGAACGCGCCCTGGCCCTCGCCGAAGCGGCGGAGGGTGTGATTCCGGCCGAGGCGGCGGAGCGAATCGCCGGCGTGTGCAGTGCCGAGCGATTCGACCCCGAGGCGATCGGCCGCGACGGTCGAAGCGCAGGCACTCCCGTCGAGCCGCTCGTGCGGGCGCTCAGGGTGCAGGTCGGAGGCGACGCGGCGCGGTTCGTCCATCGCGGCGCCACGAGCCAGGACATCCTCGATACGGCGGCGTCGCTCCTCGCTCGACGCGCGCTCGAGCTCGTCCTCGCCGACCTGAGCGGCGTCGCTGCCGGTTGCGCCACGCTGGCCGACGCCCATCGCTCGACACTCGTCGCAGGCCGGACCCTCCTTCAGCAGGCCGTTCCGACAACGTTCGGCCTCAAGACCGCCGGCTGGCTGGTCGGGGTGATCGACGCCCGGCGGGCTCTCGCAATCGTCCGGGACGGGCTGGCCGTCGAGCTCGGCGGGGCTGCCGGAACGCTCGCATCGCTCGAGGATCGAGGCCTGGCCGTCCTCGGTCGCTTCGCGGCAGAGCTCGATCTCGCCGAGCCCATCGTGCCGTGGCACACGAATCGGGTTCGCATCGCGCAGCTCGGGTCGGCGCTCGACGTGACGGCAGGAGTGCTGGCCAAGATCGGCCTCGACGTCGCCCTCCTCGCCCAGACGGAGGTTGGTGAGGTCGCCGAGCCAGGCAGCGCCGGCCACGGCGGCTCCTCGACGATGCCGCACAAGCGGAACGCGGTCGGCTCGGTCCTTGCACGTGCCTGTGCAGGCCAGGTGCACGGACTCGTGTCGGTGCTCACCGGGGCCCTCGCCCAGGAGCACGAGCGTGCCGCCGGAGCGTGGCAGGCGGAGTGGAAGCCCCTCGGAGACGCGATCGCGCTTACCGGCGGCGCCGCGGCCTCGATCAGGGAGGTCGTCGAGGGCCTCGAGGTCGACCCCGTGCGCATGCGCCGGAACCTCGAGGCGACGAACGGCCTCATCATGGCCGAGAGGGTGGCGTTCGCGGTCGCCGACCGGCAGCACTCCGTGAACGCGCACGACCTCATGCGCGAGATCTGTCAGCGGGCCGCACGGGAGGGAAGCCCGCTCCGCGACGAGCTCGTCGGCGACCCACGCATCGAGCTCACCGAGGAGGAGATCGACGCGGTGCTCGATCCTGCCGGTTACCTCGGCTCGGCTGACGCCTTCGTCGACCGCGCACTCGCCCTCTATCGGAAGGAGCTGCCTTGATCCCCTACCACCGCCTCGAAGGGCCCGAAGGCGCCCCTGTCGTCGTGCTCTCGAACTCGCTCGGCACGACCCTCGATATGTGGGATCCGCAGATGCCTGCTCTGACCGAGCGGTTCCAGGTGCTCCGCTACGACCGGCGAGGTCACGGCCGGTCGGAGGTGCCACCCGGGCCCTACTCGGCCGACGAGCTTGGAGCCGACGTGCTCGAGCTCCTCGACTCGCTCGGAATCGACCGGGTCTCGGTCTGCGGTCTTTCGATGGGCGGGATGATCGGCATGTGGCTGGGCGCCAACGCCCCCGAGCGCGTCGACAGGCTCGCTCTCACCTGCACCTCGGCACGCTTCGGAACGCCCGAGATCTGGACCGAGCGCGCAGCCTTCGTCCGGGCCAGTGGAGTCGAGGCGCTGGCGGACGCCGTCATGGAGCGCTGGTTCTCGCCCGGCTTCCGCGCCGAGCATCCGGAGACGGTCGCCAGGTTCCGGGAGATGGTCGCCTCGACGCCGGCCGAGGGCTACGCCGGCTGTTGCGACGCACTCCGCGACTGGGACTTCCGAACGCGGCTGGGAGCGATCCGGGCTCCGACGGTGGTCATCGCGGGCTCGGACGATCCGGCCACGCCGCCGGCCGACGGCGAGCTGATCGCCGCGGGCATCCCGGGCGCGCAACTCGTCGTGCTGAAAGGGACAGCGCATCTCGCCAACGTCGAGCAGCCCGACTCCTACACGAAGGCCGTCATGGGCCACCTGCTCGGTGAGACGGATGGCTGAGTCGACGCACGGCCGGGGAATGAAAGTGCGGCGCGAGGTGCTCGGCGACGACCACGTCGACCGGGCGGTCGCGCGGACGACGGAGTTCTCGGCCGAGTTCCAGGATCTGATCACCCGCTACGCCTGGGGCGAGGTCTGGACCCGTCCCGGCCTCGACCGGCGTACGCGGAGCTGCATGACGATCATCGCCCTCGTCGCGCTTGGCCGGATGGAGGAGCTGGCCATGCACATCCGAGCCGGGCTTCGCAACGGCTTGACGCCAGACGAGATCAAGGAGGTACTCCTCCACAGCGCGATCTATTGCGGCGTCCCGGCGGCAAACTCGGCGTTTGCGATCGCCCAGAGCGTGCTGGCCGAGCAGGCAGAATGATCGCGAGGAGATCGCGCTGACGACCGGGCAGGCAACAGAGCCGCTGCATTTCGAGCTCGGCCGCGAGCTGACAGGCGACGGATGCTTCGTCCGACAGGAGAGCAAGTTTCGCCGCTGGGTGACACCGGACGGAAGCTCCGGCTTTCCGGCTGCCTCAGGCCGCTACCACCTCTACGCATGTCTGGCGTGCCCCTGGTCGCAGCGGATCACGATCGGACGGATCCTGAAGGGACTCGAGAGCACGATTTCGATCTCGTTCTCGGACCCCTACCGCGACTCGCTCGGCTGGGCCTTCACAGGAGGCGAGTTCACCGACCCGGTCAACGGATTCACGCTCATGCGCGAGGGGTACCTGGCCACCGACGCAGACTACGCCGACCGCATCACGCTCCCCGTGCTGTGGGACCGGGAGACGGGGCAGATCGTGAGCAACGAGTCGGGCGACATCCTGCGCATGCTCGGCACCGCCTTCGATGCCTTCGCCGAGCACGATGTCGAGCTCTATCCGCGTGCCCACCGCCGTGAGATCGACACCCTGAACGATCTGATCTACGAGGCGAACAACGGCGTGTACGAGGCCGGGTTCAGCGCGAGTCAGGCCGCATACGAGCAGGCGTTCGAGCAGGTCTTCGCCGCGCTCGACACGCTCGACAGCCGTCTCGGGCGAACGCGATACCTCGTCGGCGAGGCGCCGACCGAGGCCGACTGGCGCCTCTTCCCCACTCTCGTCCGCTTCGACACCGTCTACTACAGCCACTTCAAGTGCAACCGGCGCCGGGTGATCGACTACCCGAACCTCTGGGGCTACACGCGTGACCTCTACCAGCTACCGCGGATCGCCGAGACGGTCTCGATGGAGCAGATCAAGCGGCACTACTACACGACGCACGACATGCTCAACCCCAGCCGGATCATCCCTGCCGGCCCCGACATCGACTTCCTCGCGCCCCACGACCGGGGCTGACGACCTTGGCAGAGCTCCTGGCTGCCGACTCTCGTTCCGCCACTCTCCTGCCCACGACCGTGGTCGGCAGCTACCCGCAGCCCGACTGGCTGATCGATCGAACGGCGTTGAGCAAGGGAGTGCCCCGGGTTCGGGCACGCGAGCTATGGCGGATCGACACCTCACTGCTCGAGCGTGCGCAGGATGACGCCACCGATCTCGCTGTTCGGGCGATGGAGCGCGCGGGCGTCGACGTCGTCACCGACGGCGAGGTCCGGCGCGAGAGCTACTCGAACCACTTCGCCACCGAGCTCGAAGGAATCGACCTCGAGAACCCCGGTACGACGGTGGGTCGCGACAACAGGACATTTCCCGTACCCAGGGTGGTCGGTCCGATCCGGCGTCCCGGACCCGTCGGAGTGCGAGACGTCGAATTCCTGCGCGGCCTCACGGACAGAACGATCAAGGCCACGGTTCCCGGGCCGTTCACCATGTCCCAGCAGGCGCACGACGATTACTACGGCGACGGACGATCGCTCGCGCTCGGCTTCGCCAAAGCGGTGAACGAGGAGCTGCACGACCTCGTCGCCGCCGGAGCGGACATCGTCCAGATCGACGAGCCGTGGCTCCAGGCACGTCCCGCGCAGGCCAGGAAGTTCGCGATCGAGGCGATCGACCGGGCACTGGCCGGGATCGACACGAAGACCGCGCTCCATCTCTGCTGCGGCTACGCCGCTCTCGTCCGAAACAAGCCTGCCGCTTATCCGTTTCTCGTCGAGCTGGAGGACTGCTCGGTGCAGCAGATCTCGATCGAGGCAGCGCAGCCACACCTCGACCTCTCGATCCTGCGCGGCCTACCGACCAAGACGATGATCGTCGGCGTCCTCGATCTGGGCGACCCCGGTGTGGAGACCGCCGAGGTCGTCGCCGGGCGGATCCGCTCGGCTCTCGAGCACGTCGAGCCCGACCGGCTGGTCGTCGCTCCCGACTGCGGAATGAAGTACCTGCCGCACGAAACCGCGTACGGGAAGCTCTGCGCGATGGTCGACGGGGCGGCCATCGTTCGCTCGGAGCTCGGACGTGCGTGAGAGCGAAAGGAAGCGCTAGTCGGGCACTTGCCCGGGCTTTCGGCCCCGGAGGCCGAGGATCTCGCGCGCCTCGCCGGGAGTGGCCGGACGGCGATCGAGCTCGCGAGCGATGCGTACCGCTCGTTCGACGAGTTGCGCGTTCTCGCGCAGCGGCTCGCCGCGGCGGTAGAGCACGTTGTCCTCCATCCCGACCCTCGTGTGCAACCCCATGGCCAGAGCGATGGTCGTGATCGGCAGCTGGGTCGCACCCATCGACGAGACGTTGACGCGAAGCTGGTCCTCGGGAACGGGAAGGTCGGCGAGTCGAGAGACCATGTCCATGAGGTTCTCTGGAGTCCCGCGCTGGCCACCCTGGGTCGGCGTGTGCAGGACGAAATTGATCACGTACGGCGGTTCGAGGATGTCCAGCGAGAGGAGATGCGCGACCTCTTCGAGCATCGCGCTCGAGTAGACCTCGAACTCGGGTTTCACGCCCCGGGCTCGCATCTCGCGGCCGAAGCGCTCGATGTCGGAGCGATGGTTCGGAAAGAACACCTGCTCGCCGCGGATGAAGAAGTTCAGGAGCCCCATGTTCAGCGAGCACATCTCGGGAGCGAGCAGGGCGGTGTTCAGACGCTCCTCGACTGTGAGCCTCGGACTTCCTCCCGTCGTGAGCTGCACGACGGCATCGGTCTCCGCGCAAAGCCGCGTGTGCAACTCGGTGTAGATCTCACGGCTCATCGTGTTCGAGCCGTCCGGGTTCCGAGCGTGGACGTGGAGGATCGCCGCACCGGCTTGCCAGGCTCGCACGCCCTGCTCGACGATCTCGTCCGGCTGCTCGGGCAGGTTCTCGTTGGCCTCCTTGCCGTGGATTCCGCCAGTCAGCGCACAGGTGATGATCGCCGGAGCATCCGGGGGAAAGGGCCGCATGGTGGCTGCTCGATCTCCTTCGAAACCGGCCAGCTCAGCGGGCGAGATCGGGGGTGCCGGGCACGGGCGTCCTACCCGTTCGGCTTCGACGTTCGGGCCGATCCGAGCATCAGGGGGAGACGACCTTCGATCCCGCGGACGCCGTCCGGCGGCTGCGTGGATTGACGATCGGCGTCAGATCCTGCTCCAGCCGTCTGCGGAGCGGCTCGGTCCGGGGTGAGAGGGTCAACTCTTCCCCGAGGTTCTCGACGGTCTCGTCGAGCGTGAATCCCGGCCCGTAGCTGCAGAGCTCGAGGGTGCCGGCGCTCGGGCGCGCATAGGCGGAGTCGAAGTAGTAGTGGTCGAAGATCGGCGTGAACCTGAGCGGACCGGTGTCGCCGTAGTCGCGCCACTTCTCGAGCTCGTGTCCGGTGTCGAAGGCGATGTGATCCCAGACACCCGGGAGCTTCACGACCGTCTCGCGATCGGGCGGAGGCGAGAAGTACCAGCCGGCACTTCGGGTCTCGCCCTGAAGCACCATCCGCTCGCCGTCCACCTCGAAGCCAAGGTGTTCGAAGAACGCCCGGTCCTGCTCGAGAGTCGTGTACGAGCGAACCCCCTCGATTCCGCGAATCCGGTAGTTCGCCGGGATGTCGTCGGCATCGGCGCACTGCGGCGTGTCGTCGACCTTGCAGCCCATCAACTCGACGATGTGTCCCTCGAAATCCTCGAAGACGAGCGACGGCGGCTTCGAGGTGTCGATCCGGTACATCTCGCTGTAGATCTCCTCGTGGGTGAGCCGATCCATCCAGAAGTCCAGAGCCTCGATGTCGGTAACCCGCAGGATGAGGCGCTCGATGTTGCCACGGCCCGGTAGACCCCTCGAGCGCTCGCCGAATTCGAGGAAGGTGACCACGCTTCCAGGCATGCCCTCCTCGTCGCCGTAGTAGAGGTGATACCGGAACGTCGTCTCGAAGTTCAGCGTCTTCTTGACGAGGCGCAAGCCGAGAATGCGGCACCAGAAGTCGACGTTCGCAGTGATGTCGGCAGTGACTCCGGTGGCGTGGTGGACGCCGTCGAGCCGTTTCATCCTGAGTCCTCCTGTTCGAAGCTCAGTCCGTTTAGCGCCAGGCGTCGACCGAGACGATGTTGCCGCGGAGCGCACCGCCGATCAGCTTCCACGTCGGCTGCGTCTCGCCGCCCACGACAACGACGCTGATCTGGTCGGGCTGGTAGACCTGAATCAACTCATCGGGAGCGGCCTTGAGATGGCTCGCGTACGGCTCGATCCCCGACACGCCCCACGGACGCGCGAGCGTCTGCATCCAGAGGTTGTCCCAGTAGAGGGAGGCCGGAAGCAGGCTGTTCTCCGCGAACCAGTCGATCAGCTTCTGTTTGTCGGCAAAGCCGCGCTCGACGAAGCCCCGCGCCGAGAGCGGATCGAGCGCGACGATCGGACCCGAGAAGGGATCGCATGCCTGGAGCGAGCGGCGGAACCGCTCTTCCCATGTCTCGCGAGGGCCGTTCCCGAAGATCGTGTACCAGCCGCCGAAGAAGAGGCTGACGGTGCTCTCACCCGGCTCGAACCCGTGCTGGACGTGAAACGGCTCCCACGGGCTCGCCTCCTGGTTCTCCGCGAACGTGAGGCTGTACGACAGCGGATTGCCTTGCGAGCCCATGTACGTCTCGCCCGGGACCGAGCCTCCCTGGAGGTTCTGGGAGAGCAGGCCGTATGCCCGGCCGATCGTCGCGTTGGCGTGGTTGTACGGGCCCATCGCGCCGATGCCGGAGTTCATTGCGATCTCGTTCCGGATCGGGCCGTTGACCATCGAGACGGTGGCGAACGACGTCGTCGAGCTGGAACGTCCTGTCAGGCCGCTCGCAGCCATAGCGAGGATGACCGGCAGATACTCGGGGCGAGCGCCCGCCATGACAGCGTTGACCGCCACCTTCTCGACGTCGAACTCCCACAGCTCACGGTAGGCCGTCGGACTGAGGCGGCCGACGATCTCGTCGCGCTCGCGGCGCGTCCCGGCGAGCATCGCCTCGACCCGCTGCTCGGTCGGCAGCACGATCGGCAGGAAGTCGGTCCAGTTGCTGTCGATGAAGAGCTGCTGGAGGTTGTCCTCCGTGTCCGGCTCGAGCAGGCGCGGGATCGAGCGGTCGAAGGACAGGCCGGTGATGTCCTCCGCCGCGAGCGATTGCGTCAGCCCCTCGATCAACTCCTGCACGAAGGCGCGGCCGTTGACCGGATCCGTGCCCTCGATATACGCCCGGAGCTCTGCCGGTGAGCGCCCCACGACCGGCTGCGGCACGAACGCCTGCCGTGTCGAGGGCATGCCGTTCACGCGGGCGACCGATCGCGCGAGCCGTGCGAAGACGTGCGTGTGCACGGCGATGGTCGGCACTCCGCCTTCCTCGAGAGCCATCGCCAGCCCGACGACCGTCGGGCTACAGGTGCTTCAGAGACCGACGCCGAGGATGGCCGCGTCGCCGTCGGCCTCGATCGCGGCACGCATGTCCGGGTCGTCGACCCAGCTCTCCTTCGGCTTGATGATGCTCGTGTTCATCGCGGGCAGGTGTTGCCCGAACCAGTCCCGCAGCTCTGACATGAAGACATCGGAGTTGTCGAACAGGCAATCGACGAGGTAGACCTTCTTGCCGTCGAGCCTGTCCAGCCGTCCAGCGAGCGGCTTCCCGTCGACCCTCGGCGGATAACCGCGCGGATCGTGAACGATCAGCTTCCCGGCCATTGCACCAAGGATAATCGCTCTCGCGGCGCGCGACGGTTCGATCAGACCGGGTCGGCGACCGTCAGCGGCCCGAACGGCAGCACGCACAGTCTCGCCTTCGGCCCGGCTGCACGGAGAGCGTCGTCGATCGCGCGCCCGACGTCGTCGATCCGGCGGAGATACGCGCGCCGGACCTGCTCGTCGGAAAGACCCTCGGTCCGGATGGCGACCGGTGCGCGGCGCAGCACGCGTCCGAGGACCTGCACCTGCCAGCGATCGAGCTGCGGCCTGGCCGTCGGGTCGATCAGGTCGTCCACGCTCGAAGCCTGCTCGAGCAGCGACCCGAAGTCGCCCTCGTCCGGTACGCCGTCGCGACACTCTGCGGCGACGACGATCGAGCCACCGTCGCCGACGACGCGCTCTGCCGCAGCCATGCCCTTCACGGCCTGGTACAGATTGCGGTCGAGCGGATAGCCACCGTTCGTCGACACGACGACGTCGAACCGGCCGGGAACACGCTGGACGACGGTCTCCCGCACGTGCTGACAGGCGGCGCGGTGAGCGTCTGCGAGCCGGCCGGCAAAGACCCGGACGAGCTGGCGCTGGTCGTTGATGACGACGTCGACGGAGAAGGTCGGAGGGCAGAGCGCGGTCGCCGCCCGGACGAAGTCGTGCACGGGGTTGCCCTCGAGGCTGAGCCAGGTTGCCTGGTCGCTCGCGATTCGTGTCGGCGAATGGGCCTCGAGAGTCGTCTCGAGCGCTGCGAGCCCCGGGCAGGTCGCTTTCGGGCCTCCGCTGAAGCCGGCGAAGAAGTGCGGCTCGACGAAGCCGGTCACGATCCGGACGTCGGCCTCGACGTACCCGCGGTCGAGGAGGACCGGGGCTCCGTCCACGACGCCCACCTCGACATGGTCACCGTCGGTCGCCACGTGGTTCCTGACCGAGTAGCGCCGGACGATCTCCTCGCCGACGAACTCCGCGAGTTCGGCCTCGGTCGCGGGCCGGTGCGTGCCGGTCGCGGCGACGAGCTCGATGTCGCCAGAGGGGACTCCGATCGCTTCCAGCTCGGCGAGGAGCGGGGGCAGCACGGTCCTGTTCGGCATCGGCCGCGTGATGTCGGGAAACGCGATCAGAACGCGGTCGCCGCGGCGAACGAGCGAGGCAAGCGACGGGCCGCTCAGCGGCCGGCGTAACGCATCGTGCATCGCCTGCCTTTCGTCATCCAGACCGGGGAGCGATCGAGGCCGGACGACGACGGCATCGTCCGGGACATCGACGGTCAGGCCCGACTGTCCGTAGGCGAGCTCGACCTCCACACCAGTAGGCTACTGCGGGCGTGCAGACCGGGACAAGGCAGCGGAACCCTGTCCCGGCACGGCTGATTCTCGTCCTCGGCGGGCTCAGCGCCTTCGGCCCGCTGTGCATCGACGCGTATCTGCCGGCCCTCCCCGCTCTCGGCCGGGATCTGGATGCCTCCGCCTCGGAGGTACAGCTCACCCTCACCGCCTGCCTGCTGGGCCTTGCCGCGGGTCAGCTTCTCGCCGGGCCCCTGAGCGACGTCCTCGGCAGACGCCGGCCACTGCTCGTCGGGCTCGTGGTCTTCACGGTTACGAGCGTCCTCTGCGCCCTCGCTCCTTCGGTCTGGGTGCTGATCGCGATGCGCCTCCTGCAGGGAATCGCCGGCGCTGCGGGGATCGTGATCGCACGCGCGGTCGCTCGTGACTGGTTCGAGGGGACGGCACTCGTCCGGTTCTTCGCGATCCTGATGATCGTGACCGGGATCGCTCCGATCCTCGCTCCGATCCTCGGCGCGCAACTCCTCCACTTCACCTCCTGGCGGGGCATATTCGTCGGTCTGGCTGCGATCGGCGGGCTGCTCTTCGTGGGAGCCGGCATCTGGCTTCCCGAGTCGCTACCGCGCGAGAACAGGAGATCAGCGGGGCTCGGCCCGACATTCCGGGTCTTCAGGGAACTGCTCGCCGACCGCGTGTTCGTCGGCTATGCGCTCTCGTGCGGCTTCCCGTTCGCAGCGATGTTCGCCTATATCGCCGGCTCGCCCTTCGTCCTCCAGGAGATCTACGGGGTTTCCCCCGAGGCGTTCAGCCTCGTCTTCGGCCTGAACGCACTCGGGCTCATCGTTGCAAGCCAGCTCGGCGCCGTGCTCGTCAAGCGGGTGAGTGCGCGGAGCGTGGTCGCGTGCGGCCTCGTCGTGGGCGCGGCCGGCGGAATCGGCCTCGTCGCCTCGATCGTGGGCGACGCCGGCTTGCCGGGTGTGCTTACTGCGCTGTTTGTTGTCGTCTCGAGCATCGGCCTCGTCCTGCCGAGCGCGACCGCCCTCGCCCTCACGGACCACGCGTCGGCAGCCGGTAGCGCTTCCGCTCTGCTCGGGGTCGCGCAGTTCGTGATCGGGGCCGTCACGGCGCCGATCGTCGGAGTGGCGGGAACGCAGACGGCGATCCCGATGGCGGTCGCGATCGCCGTACTCAGCATGGCCGCTCTGGTCCCGTTCGCGTTGCTCACTCGCGGTCCGCGACGGCTCCAGCGGTTAGGATCGCGCCGATGAGCGTGGATCTAGGGCGTGTCGGTGTCTGGAACTGGGGGTTCGCCGGCGCACCGGCCGCGACGCTTCGCGAGGCCCTCCCCGAGATCGAGGAGCTGGGTTACGGCGCCGTCTGGTATCCCGAGGCGATCGGGAAGGAGTGCCTCTCGACGGCCGCGCTGCTCCTCTCGTGGAGCAAGCGGATCGTCGTCGCCTCGGGGATCGCCAACATCTACGCGCGCGACGCGTGGGCGTCTGCGAACGGAGCGCGGACGATCGGTGAGGCGTTCCCCGGCCGGTTCGTGTTCGGCATCGGCGTCAGCCATTCGCACGCCGTCGCCGGCCGCGGCCACGAGTACCTCCGCCCGATTCCTGCCATGCGCGCGTATCTGGACGCCATGGACGCCGCCGTCTACCGCGGCCCCGAGCCCGCCGAGCCGGTGCCGCTGATCCTGGCCGCGCTCGGACCGAAGATGCTCGATCTGGCGCGAGAGCGTACGGCGGGCGCGCATCCCTACTTCGTCCCAGTCGAACACACTGCGACCGCGCGGGAGCGGCTCGGGCCGGACCGCCTACTGCTGGTCGAGCAGGCCGTGATCCTGACCACCGACGAGGCGAAGGCGCGGGAGATCGCGCGCGAGCACACGACCTTCTACCTCGGCGCGGAGAACTACCGGAACAGCATGCTCCGTCTCGGCCTCGAGGAGTCGGATCTCGAGAACGGCGGCTCGGATCGGTTGCTCGAGCGCATCGTCGTCTGGGGAGACGAGGACGCGATCCGCACGCGCGTGCAGGCACACCTCGATGCCGGGGCAGACCACGTCTGCATCCAGACGCTCCCCTCGAGCGAGTTCGACCTCGAGCCGATCAGGGCCCTCGCGCCCGCCCTCGTCTCGCTCTAGGGCCTACGCGCCCAGGAACTCGTCGATCGCGGCCAGCACCTCCGCCGGGCGCTCGACCGGAACCATGTGGCCGGCCTCCGGGGACGACGACTCCCACCGCGTCCTCGATGCCGGCGACGAAATCGTCCGCGTAGCTCGCCGGCACGAGGGCGTCGAGCTCTCCGAAGACGACGACGTCGGAGCTGTGATCCGGTACAGACGGCGACGCAGGCCCCGGTCGGGAATCGGCCACGTGAACTTCGCAACCGTCGTCATCCCCTGGACGCGTTTGACCTCCGCTTCGACCTCGAGCACGGCCGGGCCCGGCGCCATCCTGGCCTTGACCTCGCTGTCGGCATAGAGGAGGCCGGGGAGCTTGCGGAAGTGCACCGCGAACATGTCCGCCACCGGCTCGTCGTCTCGCCAGAGACCGATCGGGGCAAGGAGGACGAGGCGACCGACTCGATTCGGGTAGTGCGCCGCGAGCTCCGCGGCGACCATCCCGCCGAGGAGTGACCGACGACGGGAACGTCGGTGAGATCGAGAGCCTCGAAGACGTCGTCGTAATGGATGACGAGGTCGTGAATGTCGTCGACGTCCTCGACCTCGTCGAGGATGTGAAAACCCGGTGTGAGCGGGCAGACGACCGAGTAGCGGCGCGCGAGGGACTCGATGACCGGATGCTGGCGCTGAATCCCGTCGGCTCCGTGGAGCCAGACGAGCGGCGGCCCCGTGCCGGCACGGAAGACGACCTGCGTGCGCCCCGCCGGAAGCTCGATCGTCTCCCGGACGAGGCCCACGGGCTCAGCCGTCACTTCGCCCGGCCCTCGCCGCCCCGGCGCCGGGAACGGGAGCCGGCTCGGCCAGTCTGAGCCGTGTGTCGCGGGCCACCAGCGGTCGTCCCACTCGGAGAAGCGGTCGCGAAGTCGCGGGATCACCTCGTCGGCGAACCGTGGGTGTTGTAGAGCACCGTCTCCTTCGGCATGTTGCCGAAGTGCAGCAGCACCATCAGGTGTCCGACGTTCAGCGTGTCGCCATGTCGTTGAGCTGGTCGACGACGGTGTCGGCGCTGCCGGCGATGACGTAGCCGCGCTCGACGATCTGCTACCAGGTCAGATCTGGGTCTCGCGTCTCGGCGCGCGGCTCTGACCTGGCTCGCGATGCTCTTGCGGATCGTCGCGATCGACGTGTAGCCAGGCGGGTCGACGAAGCCGGGTAGATGTGCAGGCAGCGGTTGTAGAAGTAGAGCGCCGCTCGCCGTAGAGCCGCTCCGCCTCAGCATCGCGTGTCGGCGACCCCGACGAACTGCAGGAAGCCGGCGCGATACGGATTCGGCTCGAGCCCGTTCCGCTCGACCGCGTCCCAGAAGCCGTCCATCGTCTTGCGCGCCGCAGGTAGCCGAAGTACGAGAGGTAGGCGTACAGAAAGTCGTTTCGCGCGCACCAGTCCCACGTCTCGACGCTGCCGCCGCCCGGGATCCACACCGGCGGATGCGGCTGCTGGATCGGCCGCGGCCACGATGTTGACGTAGCGGAGCTGGGTGTACTTGCCGTTGAACGCGAACGGTCGTCGGACTCGTCCACGCGCGCAGGATCAGGTCGACGCCCTCGCGGTACTTCTCGCGCAGCGTGGCCGGGTTCTGGCCGTAGCAGTAACGTCGTGTCCATCGGCGTGCCGACGGGGAAGCCGGCGACGATCCGCCCGCCCGACATCACGTCGAGCATCGCCATCTCCTCGGCGACCCGGATCGGCGGGTTGTAGAGCGCCACCGAGTTGCCCATCACGACCAGCTTGGCGTTCCGCGGTTCGGCGCGCCAGCGTCGCCGCCATCAGGTTCGGCGACGGCATCAGCCCGTAGCCGTTCTGAGTGGTGCTCGTTGACGCAGATGCCGTCGAAGCCGACCTGGTCGGCGAACTCCAGCTCGTCGAGGTAGTCGTTGTAGACCTCGTGGCCGAGCACGGGGTCGTAGAGCTCCCTGACCGGAAGGTCGACCCACACGCTGTGGTAGCGCTCGCGGAAGTCGTCCGGCAGGTACGGGTACGGCATCAGGTGGAACCAGTGGAACTTCATCCCTGCCCTTTGTAACCGCTCGACCGACGACTTCGCCCGATTGGGCTACCCCAGGAACGCGTCGATCGCCGCCAGCACCTCGTCCGGTCGCTCGACCGGGACCATATGGCCGGCTCCCGGCACGATCACCTTCGAGGCACCGTCGATCCCCTTGACGAAGTCGTCCGCGTACCGCGCCGGCGAGAGCCGGTCGAGCTCGCCGTAGAGCACGAGCGTCCGCGCCCGGATCCGGTACAGGCGATGGTCGAGCCCCCGGTCCGGGATCGGCCACATGAACTTCGCGACCGACGTCATCCCTTGCACCACCGCGACGAGAGCTTCGACGTCGGGCTCGGCGTCGTCGTCGGGCGGCGGCGGGAAGTCGCGGTCGGCGACCTCCTTGTCGGCGTACAAGACGTCCGGCAGCTGCGCCAACGGCACCGCGAAGAAGTCGATCACCGGGTACTCGTCGTTCCAGAGCCCGACCGGCGCAAGAAGGACGAGCCTGTCCACCCGCTTCGGGTAATGCGCCGCGAGCTCGGCGGCCACCATCCCTCCGAAGGAGTGGCCGATCACCGTCGCACCCTCGAGGCCAAGCGCGTCGAAGACGTCGTCGTAGCGGATCGCCAGATCGTGGATGTTCCGGACGTCGTCGAGCTCCTTCAAGTCGTTGAACCCGGGCGCAAGCGGCGCAACGACCGAGAAGCGCTCACAGAGCGCGTCGACGAGCGGGTGGTTGTCGACGATGCCATTGGCGGGGTGGAGCCACACGAGCGCCGGGCCGTCGCCGCCGCGGAAGACGATCTGCTCCTGACCGCCCCGGAGGATGATCGTCGTCTTGTCGAGCGTCTTCGTCGTCATCGCGATGCAGGCTCCGGGATCAAGGCGGGCGTCGCCGGGTCGACGAGTGTGTCCGTCGGCCACCACTTGTCGTCCCACTCGCTGAAGCGGTCGCGGAGGCGCGGGATCACCTCGTCGGCAAACCGCTGCGTGTTGTAGAGCACGGTGTCCTTCGGCATGTTCCCGAACTGGAGCATCACCATCAGGTGTCCGACGTTGAGCGTGTCCGCGACCTCGGTCAGGCGATCGACGACCGTGTCGATGCCCCCGGCGATGATGTAGCCGCGGTCGACGATCTCCTTCCAGGTCAGGTCGTTGTCGAAGGCCTTGGCGGTCGCCTTCATCTGCGTCGGCAGCATCTTCCGGATCGTCTCGACCGTGACGTAGCCGGGCGGCCCGAGGAAGACCGGGTCGATGTGCAGGCAACGGTTGAAGAAGTAGAGGCCCGCCTCGGAGTAGAGCGCCTCGGCCTCGGCGTCCGTGTCGGCGATCCCGACGAACTGGACGAAGCCCGCACGGTACGGGTTCCGCTCGAGCCCGTGCTCGTCGATCTTCTCCCAGAACCCATCCATCGTCTTTCGCGCCAACTGGTAGCCAAAGAACGACAGGTATGCGTAGAGAAAGTCGTGCTCGGCGCACCAGTCCCACGTCTCGACGCTGCCCCCGCCCGGGATCCACACCGGCGGATGCGGCTGCTGAATCGGACGCGGCCACGGGTTGACGTAGCGAAGCTGCGTGAACTCGCCGTTGAACGCGAACGGCTCGTCGGACTTCCATGCGCGGAGGATCAGCTCGACTCCCTCGCGGTATTTCGCCCGCAGGGTCGAGGGGTTCTCCCCGTAGCAGAAGACCGTGTCCATCGGCGTCCCCACCGGGAACCCCGAGACGAGACGGCCGCCCGACATCACGTCGAGCATCGCCATCTCCTCGGCGACCCTGATCGGCGGGTTGTAGAGCGCCACCGAGTTACCCATCACGACCAGCTTGGCGTTCCGCGTCCGGCGTGCCAGGGTCGCCGCGATCAGGTTCGGCGACGGCATCAGCCCGTAACCATTCTGGTGGTGCTCGTTCACGCAGATGCCGTCGAAGCCGACCTGATCGGCGAACTCGAGCTCGTCCATGTACTCGTGGTAGACGGCGTTCCCGACGACCGGGTCGTACACCTCCCTGACCGGGAGATCGACCCACACGCTGTGATAGCGCTCGCGAAACTCTTCGGGAAGCTGCGGATAGGGCATCAGGTGGAACCAGTGGAACTTCATGGCATGCCTCCGAGTGCGGTCACAACATGACGGTGTTCGGCTCGAGCCCGCAGAGCACGCGGCCGTACAGCTCGAGGTTCGTGGTCGGGTTGAGTATGCCGTGCAGCGCGAGCGCCTGGATGTCTCTCGCGATGCGCTGGATCGGCACGTTCTCGTTGATCGACGTCGCGCCGCTCGCCTCCTGCAGCGTCAGCGTCGCAGAGCGCGCGAGCTCGGTGACCCAACCGAGGTCCATCCGCACGAGCGCACGTTCCTCGACGGTGTAGGGCTCGTCCGCAGCAGCCTTCCGGTCGACGAGCTCGGCGCAGCGCCGGGTGTGGAGCTCCGCAGACTCGAGTGTCATGGACGCCCTCGCCACCTGGAGATGCGTGAGAGGCGCCTCGCTCTGGTCCGAGTACTGCGTGAAGATGATCGACCGGCCCGGCAGTCGTTCCATGAATGCGTCCATCGCGGCCCTGGCCAATCCGAGCGGCGCGCCGAGGCTGTTCGCGACGATGAACGGCGCCCTCGGGATGCGGTAGAGCTGAAGATTGGCGTTTCGGTTCGGGACGTCGTACGTCGCGGAGAGCTGCTCCTCCATGTGGAGAACACGGTGCGCCGGCACGAGGACGTCGTCGGCGCTGACCGTGCAGCTTCCGGTTCCTACGAGGCCACTCACGTACCAGTCGTCGTGGATCTCGAGCTCCGAATACGGGACGAGCACGACAATGTGACCGAGCGGACCTTCGACGCCCTCTTGCCTCACCCCGAGAAAGGCCCAGTGCGCATCGAGACAACCGGTGTTGAACGCCCAGCGCCCGGTCACGCGATAGCCGCCCTCGACGGGATGCGCGACGGCGGTCGGCGTGGCGACCACCGTGACCCGGACGTCGGACGTCGCGAAGACCTCGTCCTGAGCCTCGTCCGAGAACAGTGCGACGAGCCACGTCCCGACGCTGTACACCGAGGCGACCCACGACGTCGAGCCACAACCACGCGCGATCTCGGCCAGCACCTCGACCTGTGTGGCCATCGACGCCTCGTATCCGCCAAGCGAGCGCGGCAGCGTGAGCCTGAACACTCCTGCCTCGGCAAGCGCCTCGATGTTCTCGGGCACGACCCGACGTTCGCGCTCGGTCCTGAGGGCGTTCTCCTTGAGGAGCGGAACGAGAGAGGTCGTACGCGCGCGAAGCGAGTCGGTTCCGACGTGCGCTTCCGACGTCGCCGTCATCCGCTCCCTGGATCGGTGGCAGCACCGCCGGCTTGCCCGGTCGCCTGTGCCTGCTCGCCGAGGTAGCTGGCGATCAGGAGGTGCCGGTCGGCGCGAAGCTTCTCAGCCTTGTCGTGGAGAACGATGTCTCCGTGCGAGAGCACGTAGCCGCGGTCGGCGACCTCGAGGGCGAGGTGGACGTGCTGCTCGACGAGGAGCACCGCGCAACCGGAGTCCTGCGCGTAGCGGCGGACGATCGGCAGCAGGTTCTCGACGATCACCGGGGCCAGGCCGAGCGACAGCTCGTCGAGCAGCAGCAGCTTCGGCTTGCGGGCAAGCGCCCGCCCGAGGGCGAGCATCTGCTGCTCGCCTCCCGAGAGCAGGCCGGCCCTGCGGGAACGAAGCTCGCCCAGCGCCGGGAAGTACGCATAGGCAGCCTCCGAGTCGAGGGTTTCGCCGCGATGGCCGAGCCTGAAGTGCTCCGCGACCGTCAGGCCGAAGAAGATGCCTCGACCCTCGGGAACATGCGCGATGCCGAGCCGTGCCCGAGCGCTCGCCGAACGCGCGGCCAGATCCTCACCGGCAAACGAGATACGGCCCGA
Organism: uncultured Actinomycetes bacterium; assembly: GCA_963736045.1. GTDB lineage: Bacteria > Actinomycetota > Thermoleophilia > Gaiellales > Gaiellaceae > PALSA-612. Next base: position 928,412 of record CAVTNK010000004.1, read on the forward strand.
CAGCGGCTTCACGAGCCCGGAGATCGCCCGCAGCGTCGTCGTCTTGCCGGCACCGTTGGCGCCGAGCAGAGCGACGACCTCTCCCGAAGAGACGCTCACCTCCAGGTCGCGCACGACCGCCGCCTGGTCGTAGCCTGCGGTCAGCTTGTCGATCTGCAGCAGCGCGTCGTTCGTGGTCATCGGGCAACCCAAACAGGCAGCATGTTCATTGGGCGACTTCCTTGGCCAGCTCGGCCGAGGCGCTCCCCAGGTACGCCTCGATCACCTGGGGGTTGCGCCGAACCTCGTCCGGCGTGCCGCGCGCGATCACCTTGCCGAACTCGAGGACGACCACGTAATCGGAGATCGAAAGCACCAACCCCATGTCATGGTCAACCAGGAGCATCGACGTACCCGCGTCGACCACCTCGCGCAGCCGGCGCCCCAGATCGACGCTCTCGTTCGTGTCCAGACCCGCCGCTGGCTCATCCAGACAGATCAGCCGAGGCTCCGCCGCCAGACCGCGCGCCACACCGACCAGCTTGCGCTGTCCCTGGGACAGCTCGGAGGGCATCGCGTCCGCGTGGCCCGTGAGGCCGAGCAATCCGAGCGTCCGGTCCGCGGCCACCGTCGACTCAACCGGAAGCGACAGCACCTCCTTGACAGTCCCAAAGACCGACGGTCGATAAGAGGCCACGGTCAGGTTCTCGCGAACGGTGAGGTCGTCGAACAGCTCGATCGACTGCCACGTCCGGGCCAGCCCCCGCCTCGCACGCGCATGCGGCGGGAGCGACGTGATGTCCTCACCGTCGAGGAGTACCTTCCCGCGAAAGCGCACGAAGCCGGAGATGGCGTCGATGAACGTCGTCTTCCCTGCACCGTTCGGCCCGATCAGCCCGACGAGCTGACCCTCGCGCACGTCGAGATCGACATCGACGAGCGCACGCACACCCCCAAACGAAACCGAAACGCCCGAAGTCGACAAGACCACGCTCACCCACCCACCGCCGAAAGCCGCCCACGGACACGAGAAACAAGAACCACCAGCGGATTCGGAGGATCCGGAACCCCCGCCGCGGCACGCCTCAACTTCTGCTGCTTCTTCATGTACCCCGCTCCGGCAATACCCTCCGGATAGACGGCGAGGTTGAAGATCAGGGCCAGCCCGCCGACAAGCAGTGCCCAGGTCCCGGAGAGGCCGAACCACGCTTGAAATGCGTGCGGAAACAGCGCCTCGGTCGAGATCAACCCGGCGAAGATCGCACCCGACACCATCGTGATGCCCCCCACGTAGGCGAATGCTATGAGACCGAGCGCCGAGAGGGCGCTGTAGTGCGCCGCGCTGACCGCGGAGGCGTTGTAGCTGTAGAGCGCGCCGGCGACGCCGGCGATGAACGCCGCGATTCCGAACGCGGTCAGCTTGACGTGCGTCACGTTGATCCCGGCGGCCGCCGCCGCCCGCTCGTTCGAACGCACGGCCAGCATCCGCTGCCCGAGGCTCGACCGCCGCAGGCTGGCGACGAGCAGGCAGAGCAGCACGATCACGCCAAGAAGGATGATGCCGAAGATCGGGCTCGGTTGCTTCCCGTCCAGTCCTCGAAACGACGCGCCTCCACCCAGGTCGATGCCGAGAAAGGACAGCTCTGGAACAGGAGACCCATCGAAGCTGCCGCCCCACACGGAGTTGGTGAAGACAAACTGTTCGATTGCCACAGCGGCTGCGAGTGTGACCACGGCCAGGCTGACGCCGCGGACTCGCAGCGCCGACACCGCGACGAGGAGCCCGAGGACGACAGCGCCCACGGTGCCGATCAGGGGAGCCAACGGAAAGCCGATCCCGTGGTCGGTCGCCATATGGGAGAGAATGAAGCTCGAGACTCCGGCCAGGGCGAGTTGGACGATCGAGATCTGTCCGACAAAGCCGGTGATCACGACGAGGGACAGTGCGATTGCAGCGCCGAGCAGGGAATTGACGAGCGCGTTGCGAAAGTCCCACGGGAGCACGATCAGCGCGACGGTGCCGACGGTCATCCCGATCAGAGCCGAACGGACGAGATTCTCGGGTCGCGGCACGATAGGCAGCCGCTTCTCGACGAGCTCCCCTCTCCCCGGTAGGCTCGCGCCGCGCCAGAACATGGCGACGACGATGATCAGGAAGACGAACAGCTGCTGCACTCCCGGCAGCGGTGCGTCGTTGACCTGCGGGAACCACTCGAAGCCCGCTGGCCTGACGGACATGTAGACGACCAGGCTCTCGCTCATCCCGATCAGGAGGCCCGCCACGCAGGCGATACCGAACGAGGTGAAGCGGGCGAACAGCGCCGCCGCGAGCGCGGGGACGATCTGCAAGGGCAGCGTTGTCGTGTCGAGCGCGACGATCGAGCCGGCCAGCACACCGACGCCGCCCGCGACGCCGCAGGCGAGGAGGGTGTTCGCCATCGACAGCCGGTCAGGCGACAGCCCGGCGAGTATGGCCGAGACCTCGTTCTCCGAACCTGCTCTCGTCGCCAGGCCGAACCGCGTCCAGCGGTAGAGGGCCATCAGGACGAGCGTGATGCCGATCACGATCCCGGTCAGGATGAAACGATCGACGGGCACGATCGCGCCGAGTATCTCGAGGGTGTTGCTCGGCAGGATCGTGGGCGACGACTGAGCGTTGGTGCCATACGCGAGGCCGATCGCGGCCTGGGCCACCAGCAGAATCCCGAGCGACGAGGCGAGCTTTGCCAGGGGCGACGCGGCCCGCAGCGGCCGGAACGCGAGCACCTCCATCAAGACACCCATCGCGAGCGCGGCCGCGATCGAGAGCACGAACGCCGCCCAGGTCGGGACGTCGCCACCGAAGATCCTCGCCTTGAACGTCCAGAACATGTAGCCGGCCACCATGGCGACCGAGCCCGCCGCCAGGTTGATGATCCCGGAGCCGCGGTAGAAGAGGACGACGCTGAGGGCGATTCCCGAGATCAGCGCCCCCGCGCCGAGACCGAGCAACGCGAACAGGAGTAGCTGGGTCCAGTCCATTCGGTCTCAGTTGGCGATACGCCCGGACGGGCCCGGCTTGACGGCCGGGCCCGCTCTCCGAGCGTGAGTCACGCCTTCATTGCAGGTCGACTCACTTGGGTGGCTTGAGCCACCCGGTGACGTGCTTCCACTGGCCATTGCCGAGGTACTCGTCGAACCGCGTCTGGTTGTTGCAGATCGCGCGAGCGCCCTCCTTGGCGAACTGGCCGCAATCGATGTTCGGCGGCCCCATCACGACAGGACCCTTGAAGGTCTTCAGCCCGGCACTGATCGTGGCGGCCGAGACCTTGCCCGCCGGGATCGCGTTCACGATCTTGACGAGCGCCAGCAGCTCGGCCCAGGCGATCGACGCGAACACGTTCTGCGCGTCGACCTTGCCGAGGCCGTACTTCGCCGACGTCGTCAGGTACTTGACCACGTCCGGCGTGTTGATCAGCGTGTTCACCTGCGCCTCGCCGACGACCCATTTCGGGAAATCGCCGCCCGGATACGCAACGGCCGGGATGAACGTGCACAGCGGAAGCGCCACGACCGGCTTGGTCGTTCCCGTCTGCTGAAGCGCCTTCGCGATGCCGACGCAGTAGGGGAAGCCGACCGACGGGATGATCATGTCGACCTTGTTGACGTTGGCCGCCGTCACCGGACCGAGTAGGTCGGTGAGGGTCGAGTCGAACTGCACGTGCGTAACCTTGATGCCCGCATCCTGGAGCCCCTGCGTCAACGCTTGGGCCGCCGGGATCGCCCCAGGCAGGTTCTCGTTGATGACCGCCGCGGTCTTCGCGTGGAGAACATCCCTTCCATACGTTCCCCATGGCCCGAGCACGTGCGGCTGATCGCCGTTCAGGGCGTACACGTTCCTCTGGTCGCCATCGACCGGCGATGCGGAGACGCCGATCACGATCGGCTTCTTGCCCTTGATCGTCGCGTAGATCGACTGGTTCCCGACGATGACGGCCCCGAAGACGATCACCTTGACATTCGGGTCGTTGGCCATCTCGAGGGCGCACTTCTTCCCTTCCTCCTCGCTGCCTCCGATGTAGCAGGTGTGAAGTGAGATCGGATTGCCGTGGGCACCGTTCAGCTCGGCGTTGAGGTAGCGCGCCCCGGCGATCATCGCCCTCGTTGCGGCGATGAACGACGGCAACGGCCCGCCCTGGGTGTTGATCCAGCCGATCACGAACGGCTTGCCCTTTGCCCGACCCGTCCTCGCTCCGAGGTACGCCTTGTAGTCCGTGACGACGCCGGCGGCCGGTGTGGCGGACGACGCCCCGAGACTCGCCGCAGTCGGAATCGCGAAGCCCGCGACGACGACGGCGAGGATAGCGAGTCGCCCGGGACTGGCGAGTCGCAGAGATCTCATGCGCATACTCTTTCCTCCTCCTCTTAGAACAGGCCTGTTTCCCTCCTTTCAAGGACGCTCCGCGCGCCGAAAAGTCAGTGTCCTCTGGATCGTCCACGTGACGATGCTCGGGGTCAGGCGCGGCGAGGCGACCTTTGAATCCCCCTCCTCCCAGGATCGACGTGCGGACGGCCGGTCGAGTGAACAACGCTATTTCGTGGCAGAAAACGTGTCAAGAGCCGTACCTCGGCTCGCCAAAATGGGTGCGCGCGAGCCACTCCGCCGCCCGCTCGAAGTTGGCTGCGAACTGTGTTCGCGACATCGAGATGTCCCTGTAGTAGCGCTGCATCCGCTGGCCATTCCTGGCGGCGCTCGTTCCCGCGTTGCGAAACAGGAGCTCCGTCGCCTCCCACGCAAACCGTGCGGCGTGCTGCAGGCTCGTATAGAGGCGTGTGTCCTCCTCGACGGTGAATGGCTCGCCGCCCTCGACGCCGCGCCGGCAGTAATCCAGGTATAGGTCGGTTGCCTTGAGGACGGTCATCTCGGCCGCGTCGACCATCCCGAGCGCAAGCCCGAACGGGCGTTGGAACTCATGGTGCTGGTAGCGGGGGACGATCGGCGGGATGTACGTCGTCCGCGCGCGCATGATCTCCTCGAACTCGTCGAGCGCAGCGCGTGCAGCTCCGACCACGATCGAGACGATCTCGACATAGAAGAAGCCGAGCGTCCTGCCGGCGTACATGGGGTTTCCGTGAAGGCGGTACCCGACCGTGCCCCCCGAGACGTCCACGTCCAGCAGATTCTCGCGCACGACGAAGTGCTCCGGGACGACAGCGTCCTTCACCGTAATGCTGTGCGAGCCGCTGCCGCGGAGGCCGAGCACGTCGCCCCAGTCGTCGAGCATCGTCCATTGCGAGCGCGGCACGACCGCCAACACGAGGCTCGTCGGATCCGCCGGATCCTCGAAGGCGACCGGCACGAAATGCGTCGCGTACGGTGCGCCCGAGCAGTAGTCCCAGGTGCCGTTGACGAGCCAGCCGCCTTCGACGGGAACGGCCGTCCCCATCGGGGTCCCCCGCGAAGGGGCGCGGAAGTCACCGTCCGGCCCGAACACGTCCGCCTGCGCCTGCTCGGAGAAGAGCGACGCGATCTGCATGGCATGCGCTGTGGCGAGGCAGAAGCACCAACCGCTCGACGGGCACCCACGCGAGATCGCGAGAACCACGCGCGCGAAGGTCGTGAGGTCGAACTCGTAGCCTCCGAAGCGGCGCGGTTGCAGGAGCCGGTACAGCCCGGCCCGGCGCATCTCCTCGTGGATCTCCTGCGAGTAGTAGCCGCGCTCCTCCGTCTCGGCCTGTTCGGAGAGGAGGAGCGGGCGCAGGGCGTCGGCCCGTGCGACGATCTCCTCGGATGTCAGTTCCGGCTCGGGAACCGGAACCGACTGCTCGGAAACGCCTGCGCTCACCCGATCGTGCGCCCGGAGCACATCTCGGTTGAACATACAGCACGAGCGCCGTCGACTGGCCGCCTATTCCGGTGGCGCGGGGTCCGCTGCAATGCCGAGCCGTAGCCGCCCGTACTCTCGCGCCGACCAGTCGCCCATGACCATGAGATAGTGGCCCCGCGCCATCGCAAGGTCGCGGAAGATACGCTCCATTCGCTGCCCGTGGTGGGCGGCACCCGTGCCGGCAGTGCCGTAGAGATCCTCGCTCACCGTGCGCCAGGCGAGCTTGATCACCTCGCGCCCGATGATGTTCAGGCGAAGGTCCTCCTCGGGCCCGAAGATCGGCCCACCGCTCACGTTAGCGCGGCACGCCTCCATGTACTGCTCCGCGCACTGGAGGAGCATGGCCTCGGCGGCCTCGATGTTGCCGGCTGCCGTTCCATACCAGCGCTGGTAGTCGGGGTCGAGGTACCGGTGCACGACCGGAGGACGCTGCGTGTGCCTGGTGCGAATGATCTGCTCGTACTCGTCGAGCGCGCCTCTGGCCATGCCGACCGCGAGCGCGCCCATCTCGATCGCGTAGAAGCTCGGCGCGCGACCGGCGTACATGGGATTGCCGTGCAGACGTGACCCGGGCGTCCCGCCCGATACCTCGACGTCGACCATCATCGTGTTCTCCATCACGAGATGCGCCGGAACGAGTGCGTCGTCGAAGCGGATGCTGTGCGAGCCGCTCCCGCGCAGCCCGAGGACGTCACCCCAGTCGTCGAGCATCGTCCATTGACCGCGGCGGGCCAGGAAGAGCAGCACGGTGGGAGATTCGGTGTCGCCGGGCTCACGCTCGACCAGCGTCTGGCCGAGGTAGTGAGTCGCGTACGGAGCGCCCGAGCAGTATCGATGCGTTCCGTTCAGGATCCAGCCTTCGCCGCCCGGCGCCCGGCGAGCGGTGCCCCACGGCGCGGCGACGGCGGGAATCCGGCAGTCGCCGTCCCCGAACGTCTCCGCCTGCGCAGTTTCCTCGAACCACGATCCGATCTGCAGACAGTGCCCGGTCGGAAGGCAGAGCGACCATCCCGTGGACGGGCACCCACGCGCGATCTCGATGATCACGCGCGCGAACGTCGGGATGTCGAACTCGTATCCGCCGTAGCGTCGGGGCACGAGCATCCGGTAGAAGCCGGCGTCGAGAAAGGCCTGGTGGATCTCCTCGGAATAGAGACCGTTCTCCTCGGTCGCTGCCTGCTGCTCGACGAGGAGCGGCCGCAGCGCTCGGGCGCGCTCGATGATCTCCTCGGGGCCGAGATCCGGCTCGGGAGGTGAGACGGCCGTCGTGGCCGCCTCACCAATCGAGTCCGTCTTGCCGGCCCCGAGCGTCAACTATCCGGCAGCCACGAGCAACTCGCGAACCGAGACAGGATTCTTGCCCGTGAGGTCCTTCACGGTCGACGTCTGGACCGCGAACTTGCCCTCGCGAATCGCCCGGCCGAAGGAGGCGAGGAACTCGGCGATCTCGCGCGGGAACCCGGCGTGCTCGACGAGACCGGCAATGAACGACTCGTCGTCGACGGGTACAGCCTGAACCGGCGAGCCGCTCACCTCGGCGGCCACCGCCGCGAGGTCGGCGGCCGACTGCAGCTCCGGGCCGCTGAGGTCGTATGCCTTGCCCTCGTGCCCGTCGCTCGAGAGGACGGCTGCGGCGGATGCGGCGAGGTCGTCACGAGCGATGTAGGCGATCACGCCGTCGCCCGCGTTGTGGACGTGCGACCCGCTGGCGATCGCCTGCTGCAGCCCCGGAACCTGGAAGTCGGCGTAGATGCCGCATCGCAGGAGCGTCCACTCGACGCCGCTCGCCTTCAGCGCCGCCTCGGTGCCCATGTGCTCCTGCACGGCCCCGGCTGGGTTGTCGGCGACCGGGTTGAGGATCGACGTGTACGCGACGTGGCGCACGCCCGCCTCTTTCGCGGACGTGAAGGCGGTCGCGTGCTGCTTGACCCGCCGTCCCAGCGCGTCGGTCGAGATCACAACGAGCCGCTCGACCCCCGCGAAGGCGTCGACCAGCGATGCCGCGTCGTCGAAGTCGCCCTGACGAACGCTCACCCCGCGGGATGCGTACTCCTCGAGCTTGGCCGGGTCCCTGGTCACCATGACCACGTCTCCCGGATCGATGCGCTGGAGCAGATGGTCTGCCGTTGCGCGACCAAAGTGGCCGCCGGCTCCGGCGATTGCAACTGTCATGCTGTCTCCTCTCGACGTCGACTGATCACACGTGCACCGGTGCCGCACGCTCTTGCCACAAACGTTTCCCGGTCCCGGATCGTTCCCGTTTCAGAGCCACCGGGTCGCGTCAGCCGACGAGCTGGCCGCGAACCCATTCGATCTCGCGGCAGACGTAGTCGACGATGTCTCCCGTCTTCAGGTCGTCGGGAAGCATGTCCCACGTGTAAGTCTCGATCTCGAGCTGCCGTGAGAGCGGTGTCCGTTTGTGCACTTCCAGCGCGTCGGCGATTGCGAATCGCGTGGAACGAAAGGCGCCGAGGTCGTCGAGGAAGACGGGGACGTGGATATGGACGCGCCACTCTCGGGGGCCGGGATCGGCCTTCCAGGCGACGATCGCATCGTCGACGTTGAGGAAGTAGTCGATGTTGTCGCTGCCGGGCCGCCGCTGGAGCGTCTGGGTCAGGTAGATCGTCTCCGCGTACCGGGCGAGCACTTCGACAGCCTCCTGGGTGACCTCCGGGACGTGGAGCGCGGCAGCCTCCTGGAGCTTGAGGATCGGGATGCCGGCGTCGACGAGCTTCCGCAGCGACGCGGCGATGTCCTCGTACTCGACCGCCTGGTGACAGATGTCGAAGACGATCCCGAGGTGGCGTCGCAGCGCGACGAATGCCTCGGAGATCGGCAGGCCGGAGAGCTTCGCCAGCGTCGAGGCGCCCTTCCCCGAGTAGAGATGCTCCTGGAAGTAGTCGATCGTCTCGTCCGTCGTCTCCAGGAAGCAGAACGGCTCAGGCTCGATCGCGAGCGTGACCGTCCGTCCCGTCCGCTGCTCGAGGCCGACGAGGTGAGCGGCGACGCGGAGGACGTGCTCGGTATAGCTCTCGATGACGTCGGGACCGGTGACGTTCGGCTTGAACCCCAGCGGCGCGGTCTGGATCGACGGCGCCGTATCCTCGGTCACCACGTCTGCGAGCACGTCGGCGACGTTGATCGTGTACTGCGTCCGCTCCTCGGAGCGCCAGTCGGGCTCGTACACCTGCTCCTTCACGATCCGCCCCTTGAACGGGCCGTACGGGAACGCGTTCACGGTGTACAGGTAGAGGTCGTTCGCGGCCAGGAACTCGCGCAGCTTCTCCCGCTCCTCGGCGCTCCCGACCAGCGTCTCGGCCGACGACGCCGACAGCCGTAGCGACACGCCGAACGGCGCGTCCGGGCAGACCCGCGCCTTCACCTGCGGCACATAGGTGGTCAGGCTCGACCACATCTCCTCCCACGTGTCGCCGGGATGGACGAGCGTCGAATAGGTGAGATGCCCGAGCCCGTTACCGAGATCCATCAGCCAACCTCCTCGACGTTCCCCGTCTCAGCAGAGCGGACGATCGCTTCGGTGACGGCGGCGCCGTGCACCATCTCCTCGAGCGTGATCGGGTAGGCGGGTCCACCCTCAGCGGCGTTCGCGAACGCCTCGAGCGCAGCCCTGGTGACGTCGTAACGCTCTGCCTCCCATGTTTCGGCCGGCCCCTTCGCCGGCTGGAACTTGCACGCCCCGAAGAGCCGGGTGCGGCGCTCCTCGGACGAGGCGCCGGCGACGTGTGTCATTCCCTCGAGGCGCACCCAGCCGGCGGAGCCGAACACCTGGAAGCTGAAGCCCGGTCCGGTCGCGGTCAGCGTGCCGAGGTAGCCGGACATGCCTTCGCGCATGCGAAAGAGGACCTGCGTCGTGTCGTCGGCGTCAATCTCGACGACGCGGCGAAAGCTCTGACAGAAGACGTGGTCGACCTCACCGCACAGATCGATCATCCCGTCGACCGCGTGCACACCCATCGGGGTCAACCCGCCGCACGGCGTCTCGTCGCGCTGGGCCCGCCACTGGTCGGCTTTCAGCAACAGCGCGTTCGGGAAGGTCATCGTCGCCTCGACGTGCTCGACGACGCCGAGCTCGCCCGAACGGATCCGTTCGCGCAGCTTCGTCATCTCCGGATGGAAACGGCGGTTGTAGCCGAGGCCGAGCGTCACGCCCGCCTTCTGAACGGCCTCGACCGCGGCCTCTGCCTCGTCGCGATGAAGCGCGAACGGCTTCTCACAGAACACGTGCTTTCCGGCGCTTGCCGCTGCGATCACCTGCTGTGAGTGCAGTGAGTGAGGCGTCGCCAGCACGACCGCGTCGACGTCCGGATCGGCGACGACCGCCTCGAAGCCGTCGGCGAGCTCGAATCCACTCGCACTCGCGAACTCCTCGACCTCGGGCGAGCGAGTGCGGGTCGCGCCCTTCGTGAACGTGACCACGTCGCTCGTTCCTTGCACCGACTCGACCAGCGTCCTCCCCCACCAGCCGAGACCGACGATCGCTGCGCGGATCACGGCCCCGCCCTCAGCTCGAACTACGGATCAGCGAGTACGCGGGGTCGGCGAGCAGGCATTCCGCCTCTGGCAACCCGAGCTCACGCCGCACGGTGTTCACACCCTGGACGAGCGAGGCCATCTTGTAGAGCGCGTGCCGACGGCTCATCCCCTCGCGGCCCATCCCACAGTCGGAGGAGATCACGAGCCGCTCTGCGGGGATGTGCTCGAGCGCCTGGCGGACGAGCGCAGCGACCTCGTCCGGTGACTCGACCTGCAGCGTGTGGTGGTCGATGACGCCGATCGCGACCTTCTTCTCGGTGATCTCCCGACCGATCGCCTCGAGATCCATTGCTCCCGAGCTGGCGGTCTCGAACGTGATCACGTCGGCGTCGACTTCGTTCAGCACCTCGAGCGCCGGCTTGTACGACTGCACCTGCGCGAACATGCGCTGCTGCGAAGGGTTGCCCCAGCAGGTGTGGCACCAGACCTCGGTCTTGTCTCGGAGACCCCGGACGGTGTTGTTGAACACGTCGAGCATGAACTCCGGGTTGATCACATCGTCGACGATCCCCCTGGCCGCGAGCAGGTGGATCTGCGGCTCCTCCATCTGGATCGCCTGGCAACCGGCGTCGGCGAGATCGTTCAGCTCCTCGTTGAACGCGTTGCTCAACGCCATGATCCGGTCGGGAATGTCCTTGTAGTGCTCATCCTGGACGGCGAACGCGACCAGCTCCGGCGTAACAGTTCCGAACTTCACGGGCTTCGTCGTCATCCGCTGCGCAGCCTTCCAGCACTCCGTGTACTGCAGCTCGCCGCGCCCGACGGGTCCGACGATCTTCGGCATCACCCGAGCCTCGAGATAGTCGTGGAGGATGTGCCCACGTGGGAAGGCGATCCCGCCCGCGCCCGCACGCGCCAGCTTCGGCTCGTCCCGACTGAAACCGTCCATGTGCCGCGTCGGATACCCCGTCCACGACTGACCGCCGATGTCCTGATCGAACCGGCAATCCCCATCCGTGACGATGTCGAGACCGGCCAGCTCCTGCTCGCTCAGATACACCGTCAGCGCGTCGACGTACTGCTCGCGGAACCGCGTCGTCACCATCGCATCCAGGAACGACCGGCTACCGAGATTCTCCGTGTACCAACTCGGCCGCGGCAACGAGCCGGTGATCGTCGTCGGGAGCGTCCTGTCCGCAGTCGCGTTGAACATTCGGCAATCCTCCTCGCGCGCAGCGCAGCTCGTCAGCGGTGCTGCCGACGCGTGCTCGAAGCTTCCGGGCGTCGGCGGCCCGAGCCTACACGACACAGAGGGTATGTGTAGCGTTACTGCACATGAGGAAGACGCCGTGAGAGCCGCCTTCATCGGCCTCGGCCGCATGGGTCTTGGAATGGCAGGAAGGGTCCTCGGCGGGGGTCACGATCTCGTCGTCTACAACCGGACGCCGGGAAAGGACGAGGAGCTCGTGAAGGCCGGCGCACGCAGCGCGACATCCATCTCGGAGGCCTGCGAAGGCCGCGACGTGGTCGTGACGATGGTCGCCGACGACGACGCCCTCACGGAGGTCACGCTCGGCGAGGGCGGGATCAGGGACTCGCTCCCGGCGGGCTCGATCCATCAGGCCATGGGTACGCACGGCGTCGCCGTGATCGAGAAGCTCGCGGCAGCCCATGCTGAGGCGGGGCAGATCCTCGTTGCAGCCCACGTCCTGGGCCGGCCCGACATGGCCGCATCGGGTCAGCTCGGGATCGTCGCCGCCGGCCCTCCCGAAGCCGTCGAACGGTGCGATCCACTCTTCCAGGTGATCGGCAAACACACGTTCCAGGCCGGTGGGAGGCCGGAGGGCGCGACCGCGATCAAGCTCGCGAACAACTTCGCGCTCGGCTGCGCGATCGAGGCGATGGCCGAAGCGTTCGCGCTCGTCCGCCGGTACGGCGTCGAGACCGAGGTCATGTACGACGTCCTGACGGAAGGTCTCTTCTCGGCCCCTGCGTACAAGGTCTACGGGCAGATCATGGTCGACGAGGACTACGACCGAGTCGGCTTCACCGCCGAGCTCGGCCTCAAGGACGCGAACCTCATCCTTGCTGCAGGCGACCAGGCCCGGGTTCCCCTGCCGAGCGCGAACACGTATCGAGACCGGCTCCTCGGCGCGATCGCCCATGGCGACGGCGAGCGCGACTGGGCAGTGATGGCCCGCGAGCAGGCCCGCGCCAGCGGGCTCGAGTAACCTCCCCTCTCCAGCGTTTCGAGGAGGTTGTGCGAATGGAGACGCCCGTCGTCAACGACGTCGACTTCTACTTCTTCCACAACTGCGGATACACCGCGCTACCGGAGGATCCCGACCGCTACGGGGCGACCTGGGTCGACTATCCGAACAGCCTGTTCGATCCGGAGATCGGCCACGATCTGTACAAGCACCACCTGCGCTTGTTCAGACTCGCGGAGGAGCTCGGATTCGACGGCGTCTCGCTCAACGAGCACCACAACACGCAGTTCAGCATGACCCCGGCGGTGAGCGTCCTCGCCGGAGCCGTCGCCGCCCAGACCGAGCGCGTGCGCATCCTCGTCGCCGGTGTGCCGATCAACCTCGCGTATCCGAATCGGGTCGCCGAGGAGTACGCGATGCTCGACGTGCTCTCGGGCGGCCGGATGGAGTTCGCCTTCCCGCTCGGCACCGGGATGGAGTACTGGTCGAACGCAGGGCAGATCAACCCGGCGACGGCACGCGCCCGCTTCCGCGAGTCGCTCGACGTGATCCTGAAGGCGTGGACGCAGGACGGACCCTTCCGGCACGACGGTGAGTTCTTCAACTACCGCTACCTCAATCCATGGCCGAAGCCGTTCCAGAAGCCGCACCCGAAATGCTTCGTGGTCGGTTCGGGGAGCATGGAGACGGTCGAACTCGCACTCGACTACGGACTCGGTTACTCGATCGTGTTCGTTCCCGTCGCGATGCAGCTGAAGGCGTTCGAGCGGATGCGCGAGCTGGCAGCCGAGCGTGGCCGCACCGTCACCCCGGACGACATCATCGTCGTCGCCGTCGTCCACGTCGCCGACTCCGACGCCGAAGCGATCACCGATCTGCGACCGCAGGTCGAATCGTTCTTCAGCTGGTCGCACCGCGTCCCGCCGAAGTACCTGCTCCCGCCCGGCTATGTGTCGAGTCAGGAGTTCCTGCGCCGTGCGTCCGACTCGGCGCTCGCCCACGGCACCGAGGCGACCTGGGAGGACATGCTCGCGATCCAGCGCATCGCCTGTGGCTCGCCGGACACTGTGGCCGAGACGCTTGCGGGATGGGTGCGCGATGCCGGTTGCAGCCGGATGAGCCTCGTCTTCGAGGTCGCGAACATGCCCGAGCAGAAGGTCGTGAGGAGCATGACGCTCTTCGCCGAGGAGGTCATGCCACGGGTCCGCGCCCTGCTCGGCTCGGACCCGGCAGCGGTACGTGCAGCCCCGCGCGCCGCCGCGTCGTAGTCTGCGGCCATGAGTGACAACACGAGTGTCATCCAGAGCTTCTACGCCGCGCTCGCAGGCGGCGACCCACCGGGCGCGCTCGGCCTGATGGCGGCCGACGTCGTCTGGACAGACATGGACGGATTTCCCTACGGGGGCACCTACCACGGCCCCGACGCCGTGCGCGACGGGGTCTTCGTCCGCATCGGGACCGAGTGGGATCAGTTCGCAATGAAGGTCGACGAGGTGCTCGATGCAGGCGACACGGTCGTCGGCGTCGGGACGTACTCCGGCGTCTACAAGGCCACGGGCAAGGCGATGAGCGCGCGGGTCACCCACATCTTCCGCGTGCACGGCGGCAAGATCACCGGCTTCGAACAGTTCGTCGACACGCTCCGGGTCTCCGAGGCTCTGCAATGAGCGCGACGTACGACTACGTCGTCGTCGGCTCGGGGAGCGCTGGCGCCGTCATCGCCCGCCGGCTGGTCGACGCCGGCGCGAGCGTCTGCGTGCTCGAGGCGGGCGGCCCGGACGAGAACCCGGCGATCCACGACCCGGCCCGCTGCATGGAGCTGCAGACCTCGCCTGACGACTGGGACTACGTGACCGTGCCGCAACCGGGCTGTGCCGGCCGCGAGATGCACATCCCTCGCGGCAAGGTGCTGGGCGGCTCGAGCTGCCTGAACGCGATGATCTATATCCGCGGCCATCGGCTCGACTACGACGCGTGGGCCTACGCGGGCAATCCCGGTTGGGGCTACGACGACGTGCTGCCCGCCTTCAAGCGATCCGAGGACTTCGACGGCGGCGAATCCGACTACCACGGCGCCGGCGGTCTCTTGCACGTGATGGGGACCTACGAGCCGCATCCGCTCCTCGCCTCGATCGTGTCGGGCGCGCAGGAGGCCGGCATCCCCCTCAACCCGGACCACAACGGCGCGGAGCTCGACGGCGTCGGTTTTGCCCAGCTGATGATCAAGGACGGGAACCGCCACAGCCAGGCTGTCGCGTTCCTGCGCCCGATCGCCGACAACCCGAAGCTCACCGTTCGCACGGGGGCGTACGCACGCCGGCTGCTCTTCGAGGGTGATCGTTGCGCGGGCGTCGAGTTCAGGAATGGGAACGGCGTCGAGCAAGCGCGGGCCGAACGCGAGGTGATCGTCTGCGCGGGCGCGCTCGAGTCCCCGAAGCTGCTCCTGCTCTCCGGGATCGGGCCGTCGGCTGAACTCGGTGGGCTCGGCATCGACGTGGTCGTCGATCTCCCCGGAGTGGGCGAAAACCTGCACGACCATTCGCTCGTTCCCCTCGTCTACTCGTCAGGCCGGGCCGTGCCCCCGGCCGTGCCCGGGTTGCAGCCGTTGCATGCACATCTCTTCTGGCGCAGCACGCCGGGGCTCGTCGTCCCCGACCAGCAGCCGCTCTTCTTCCACATCCCGCTCTACTTCCCGGGGATGCGCGGCCCGGAGCACGGATTCACCCTGCTCTCGGGCCTGATCCGCCCTGAGGGCCGCGGTTCGCTCCGGCTGGCATCCGCCGATCCCGAGACCCGTCCGCTCGTCGATCCGGGCTTTCTCGCCTGCGAGGCCGACGTCGAGTCGCACGAGCGGGGCCTCGAGCTCTGCCGCGAGATCGGAGGATCCCCAGCGCTCGCCGAATGGGAGCCGGCGGAGCTCTACCCGGGACCGGATATGCGCTCGAGAGACGCGATTCGTGACTACATCCGTCAGCAGGCAACGACGTACCAGCACGTCGTCGGAACCTGCAAGATGGGTGTCGACGCGTTGAGCGTGGTCGATCCGGAGCTTCGCGTCCACGGGGTCGAAAGCCTCCGCGTCGCCGATGCCTCGATCATGCCCGCTGTCCCGTGCGGCAATACGCACGCGCCGACGACCATGATCGCCGAGCGAGCCGCGGAGCTCCTCACGTCCGCGAAGTGACGTGGTAGAGGGGCGGTATGACGTGGTCGTCGTCGGATCGGGGAGCGCGGGGTGCGTCGTCACCCGCCGTCTCGTCGACGCCGGCGCGACCGTCTGCCTGATCGAGGCGGGCGGGACGGACGACGAGCCGGCGATCCATGATCCGCGCCGCGTCAGCGATCTGTGGGACTCACCTGTCGACTGGGGCTACCGAACCGTCCCACAGCGCGGCTGCATCGGCCGCGAGATCCACTGGCCGCGCGGGAAGGTGCTCGGCGGATCGAGCAGCCTGCACGGCATGGTCTACATCCGTGGGCACCGCACCGACTACGACGCCTGGGCGTACGCGGGCTGTCATGGCTGGGGCTGGGACGAGGTGCTTCCTCTCTTCAAACGCTCCGAGGACTTCGACGGCGGCGAGTCCGCCTACCACGGCATCGGCGGGGAGCTGCATGTAATGGCGAGCTACGAGCCGCACCCGTTTCACGCCTCCGTCGTCGAGGCCGCGCAGCAGGCGGGGATCCCGTTCAATCCGGACCACAACGGGGCGGAGCTCGACGGCGTCAGCTTTCCGCAGCTCCTGATCAAGGACGGGCGGCGACACAGCAACTTCCGCGCCTTCGTCGCGTCGATCCTCGACGAGCCGAACCTGACGGTCTCCAGCCGCACGCTTGCCCGCTCCCTCGTCTTCGAGGGCTCCCGGTGCGTGGGCGTCGAGATCTCCCGTGACGGAGAGACCGGGCGGATCGTCGCCGAGCACGAGGTCGTCCTGTGCGCCGGCGCGATCGAGTCGCCGAAGCTGCTCCTGCTCTCGGGCATCGGGCCCGCGCCCAAGCTCAACCCCTTCGGGATCGAGGTGCGGCTCGAGCTCGCAGGCGTCGGCGAGAACCTGCAGGAGCACGCCGTCTCGCCGATCATCTACACCTCGTCTCGCCCGATACCGCCACCGCTGCCCGGCCTCATCCCGCACCACTCCCACCTCTTCGCCCGGAGCCGGCCCGGTCTGCTCGGGCCCGACCTCCAACCGCTGATCGTCCCCGTGCCGACCTACACGGAGGACATGTCCGGCCCGACGGACGCCTACACGATCTACGCCGGGCTCGTCCGGCCTGCGAGCCGCGGCTCGATGAGTCTCGCCTCCGCCGATCCGGGCGACGCACCGCTCCTCGACCCGGCCTATCTCGACGAGAAGATCGACGTCGACGCACTCGAGATCTCACTCGGCCAGTGTCGCGAGATCGGACAGGCAGCCGCGCTCGACGAGTGGCGTGGGGAGGAGCTCTACCCCGGCCCAGCGATCCGCTCGAGCGCCGAGATTCGCGACTACATCCGCCGATCGCTCGGGACGTATCATCACCAGGTGGGTACGTGCAGAATGGGCGTCGACGCGCAGAGCGTCGTCGATCCCGAGCTTCGCGTCTACGGCATCGACGGCTTGCGCGTCGCAGACGCCTCGATCATGCCCTCCGTGCCGTCCGGCAACACGCACGCGGCCGCGACGATGATCGGCGAGCGGGCTGCTGACCTGCTGACGGAAGCGATCGCGTGATCGTCGTCACCGGGTCGACCGGCCACGTCGGGAGGCTCGCGGCCGAGGAGCTGGCGCGTAAGGGACAGGCGATGCGCCTGCTCGTCCGCGATCCGTCGCGAGCGCCCGAGCTTCCAGGAGCGGAAGTCGTTGCCGCCGACTACGGCGACCCCGAGTCCCTCCGAGCAGCGCTCCGCGAGGGCGATCGGGTGTTCATGGTCTCCGTTCACGAGGGCCCCGAGAAGCGAGTCCCCCTGCACCGCTCGTTCATCGAGACCGCGGCAGCGCATGGTGTGGCCCAGATCGTCTATCTCTCGTTCCTCGCCGCCGGCCCCGACGCCGTCTTCCTGCACGCCCGCTCGCACGGGGCGACCGAGCAGATGCTGCGGGAGTCGGGTGTCGCCTTCGCTTCGATCCGGAACAGCATGTACACGGACGACATCGCCGGGTGGTTCGACGCCGAAGGTGTGGCGCGTGAGCCGGTCGGCGACGGGAAGATCAACTTCTCGTACCGGCCGGAGCTCGCCGATGCGATCGCCGTATGCCTGACCGAGCCCGGCCACGAGAACGTCGTCTACGACATCGTCGGGCCGAGGTCGGTGACGCTCACGGAGCTCGCCGACATCGCAACGGAGGTCACCGGTGCCCGGTACCGCTACGAGCCGTCGCCGCGTGAGGACTGGGAGGCGAGATGGCGGTCACGCGGCGGCGAGGAGTGGCAGATCCAGGGTGGATTGACGTCGTTCGACTCGCAGGTCGCGGGCGAGCTCGACGTCGAGTCGAACGACTACCGGACACTGACTGGAAGGGATCCGCTCAGCCTTGCCGAGATCATGAACCGACAGCTGAAACAGATGCCGCTCCGCGGTTAGGCTTGCCGTAGTGAGCGACATCGGGATCGTCGGGGCGGGAACCGCCGGCCTCCAGCTTGCGCTTCTGCTCGAGCGGCGCGGAGTCGACACGACGCTCTATGCGGAGCGCACGGCCGACGAGGTGCGGAAGGGTCGCCTGCCGAATACCGTCGTCCACAACCATCGAACGCGCACCCGCGAGCGCGAGATCGGCGCCAACTTCTGGGACGGGACAGCGCCGCCGATCGACGGCCACTGGCACTCGATTCCTACAGGCCCGGAGCAGCGGCTCGATTTTCCCGGTTACTTCACGGCGCCGAGCCTGAGCGTCGACTACCGGCTCTACCAGGCGAGGCTCCTCGAGGAGTTCGAGAACCGAGGAGGCAAGGTCGAGTTCGGCGCGGTCGAAACCTCGAGTCTGCCGAAGCTCGCCGTGCGGCACGACCTGATTGTGGTCTCGACCGGCCGTGGCGGCCTGACCGAGCTCTTTCCGCCGATCGCGGGCCGATCGCCGCACACGGATCCCGCGCGACTGCTGATGGCGGGCCTCTTCACCGGCGTCGCGGACACGCCCGACCGGCTCTACGTGACCTTGACCCTCCTCGGGCCGATCGGCGAGATCATCAACATCCCGATGGAGTCCTTCGACGGCAACGTGGCCGTGATCCTCTTCGAGTGCGTGCCCGGCGGCGATCTCGAGGCAGTTGCCCGCACGCCGTACGCGGACGACCCGAAGGGGTACGAGCGCCTGGTGCTCGACAAGCTCCGCACGTACGCGCCGCGAGTCTACGAGCGGATCGACGAGGCGTCGTTCGGCGTGGTCGACCCCGGCAGCATCCTGCAGGGCGACGTCGTCCCGACCGTGCGGGAGTCGCACGCACGCCTCGACGACGGCACGTACGCGATCGCGGTCGGCGACGCACACGTCGTGCTCGACCCCGTCTGCGGCCTTGGTGCAAACGCCGCCTCGCTGTCGGCGTTCGCGCTCGGTGAGGCGATCGCAGAGGGAGGCCCGTTCGACGATGGGTTCTGCAAGCGCGTCGACGAGCGCCGGATGCCCGGCGTGCTCGCCCACTTCGACTTCACGAACTTCATGCTCGCGCCGCAGCCGCAGCTCCTCGACGTGATCGGCGCGATGTCCCAGAACTCCGTGCTCGCGGACGACTTCACCGACAACTTCACCGCCCCCGACCGCCAGCTGGAGCACCTCGCGAGCCCCGAGGCGGCTGCCACGTACATCGGCTCGTTCGCTCCGCCGGCGTAGCCTCGCCGCTCAGGCGGGCATCGTCAGCAATGGCTTGAGCACCTCGCCAGACTCGGCTGCTTCGAAGGCGTCGTTGATCTGCTCGAGGCTGAACGAGGTGACCAGGCGCTCGTACGGGAACCGGCCCTGCCGGTTCAGGTCGATCAACGCGCCGATCAGGGTGGTCGAGCGGCCCTCGCCGCCGAGGATCCCGATCACCCGCTTGCCCCAGAGCGTGGTCAGGTGGTCGAGCGTGAACTCGGCCTGGGCGGGCGCGCCGCCGATCAGCGCGCAGGTGCCGCGCATGCCGACCGAGTCGGCGGCCTGGCGGACGACCTCGATCACACCGGTGCACTCGAGGCTGAAGTCCGCGGGCCCGCCGCAGATCTCCTTGACCGCCTCGACCGGATCGCCCGCCGAGACGTTGACCACGTCGGTCGCGCCCAGCTCCTTCGCGAGCTGCAGGCGGTGTTCGTGTCGATCGATCGCGACGATCGTCGTCGCGCCGCTGCAGCGGGCGGCCATCACCGCCGCCAGGCCGACCGTGCCGACGCCGTAGACGACGACGCTCGATCCGAGCGGCGGGCGCGAGCACGTTGAGGACCGTGCCTGCTCCGGTGCCGAGCCCGCAGGCGAGCGGGCCGAGCAGCTCGACCGGCGCGTCCGCGGGCACCGGGACGAGGCTGCGACGAGTGCGCGATCGCAGTGCGTCGCGAACGACGACTGGCCGAAGAAGTGGCTGTGTAGCGGCGTGCCGTCGGGCCGGCGGAGCGCCGTCGACCCGTCCGGCCGCGACCCGCCCGCCACGAGCTGTCCGATGTTCACGCAGTAACGGGGCTGCCCGTCGAGACAGTTCCGGCACTCGCCGCACCAGGGCCAGCCGATCACGACCTTGTCGCCCTCCTTCACGTTCGTGACGCGGTCGCCGACCGCCGCGACCACACCGGCGCCCTCGTGCCCGAGCACGCCCGGCGCCGGGAACGGCAGATCGCCGTGCCTCGTGATCCCGTCCGTGTGGCAGATGCCGGTCGCCGCGATCCGGACGAGCACCTCGTCCGCCCTCGGCTCCTCGATCTCGATCTCCTCGACCTGAAACGGTGCGTGAAGCTCGCCGAGGACGGCGGCGGTGATCCGCATGACTAGCTCGCGCCGACCGCGGCCTTGATCGCGTTCGAGGCGTCGGCGACGGCCTCGTTCGCGCTGTCCATCACGTTCACCATCGTGAAGAAGACGTGGATCTGATCGTCGTAGTGCTTCACCGTGACCGGGACCCCGGCAGCGTGGAGCTTGTCGGCGTACTCATGCCCTTCGTCACGCAGAGGGTCATACTCGGCGATGACGATGTAGGCCGGTGGGAGGTCGGAGTGGTTCGCCGCATGAAGCGGGGCCGCGTCCGGGTTCGACCAGTCAGCCTGATCGGGCATGTAGTGGTCTCGGAACCAGTGCATCTCCTTCTCGCCCAGGAGCAGGCCGGCGTCCCCATACTCCTTGTACGAGCTCCGCGACCCCGTGAAGTCGACCACCGGGTAGACGAGCACCTGGAGCGCGATGGCCGGGCCGTTCCGGTCGCGAGCCCTGATCGCCATCACGGCGCTGAGGTTGCCCCCGGCGCTGTCGCCCGCGACGACGAGCGGTTTTCCTCCGGCGAGGTTCGCCGCCACCCACTCGAGCGCGGCGTACGAGTCGTCGACGGGAGCCGGGAACGGATGCTCTGGCGCGAGCCGGTAGTCGACGCTGACGACCCGACAGCCCGACTGGACCGCGAGCGCCCGGCAGACGGCGTCCCAGGAGTCGAGCGTGCCGATCACCCAGCCGCCCCCGTGGTAGTAGACGACGGTGCCGGGCGGGTCGGCGGACGGCTCGTAGACACGGGCCGGGATGTCTCCGGCCGGACCCGGAATCGAGATGTCGCGGACCTCCGCGACCTCGGGCCCCGGTCCGATCACCTCGGTGAGCGCGACCGGAATCTCGCGCGCCTCCTCGACGCTCAGCTCGTAGAGCGGCGGGCCGCCCTGGGCCGCCAGCGCGTCCAGAAACCCCTGTGCCTGTGGATGAAGTGCCATCGTCGACCTCCTGATCTCGCGTGTGAGCGGGAGCGTATTCGACCGTCCGAGCGACGCGGCGAGCGAGCCGCAATCGGACTAGAAGACAACGGAAGGGAGGAAGGCGCCGGCCGGTTCGTTGTAGAGACCCACGCTCATCAGGGTCATCGTGTGGACGACGCGGAGGCCACAGTCGAGCGAGCACCGGAAGAGCTCGCCGTTCCTGGCCGGAAGGAGAAACCCGGGGCCTCCGAACTCCGTCGCTGCGCCGATCAGCGCCTTCAGATCGTCATTCGACTCGCCGACCGAATGGCCGAAGAAGGAGACGCCCGTCGAGTAGCCCGTGATGCGACCGTCGTGCACCACCACCTGAACGGCCCCTTGTCCGATTGCATCCCGCACCTCTCCGCCATGGTCGTGGCCGTGCACTCCCGCGCAGATGCGGTTGCACGCAACGAGGTCGTCTCCCGTGGCCGGGCGGACGACGTAACCCGGTATGACCCGACCGATCGGCGGCCCCTGGAGCGTCACGCACAGCTCCCGAACCTCGAACCCGAGCTTCGCGTACAGGCTGAGCGACCGGGTGTGATACCCGGCCTGGAGAAGCCGGACGCCGGGGAAGCCCTTCTCCCTCACGCGGTCGAGAACCTCGACCATCAGCTGCCGGCCCGCGCGTGCGTTCTGCTCGGCGGGGTCGATCGTGATCGGCCCGATGCCCGCGATCGTCGAGCGCTCGTCGAGGAAGTTGCTGCCGATGACCTTGCCATCGCGCTCGGCCACGACGCCGTAGAAGCCCGGATGGGTGATCAGTGCGGTTACGAGCGCCACCCCTTCCTCGACGAAGGCAAAGTCGGGCGCGAACCCGTGGGCCTCGGCGATCGTCTTGAAGGCCTCGAAGCAGATTCGCCCGCAGGCGTCCGCGTCGTCCGCCCTCGCAGGCCGGATGCTCACCGCGCTCGCGGCTGCACCTCCCATCGGCTCAGGCTCAGGGGCGTGTCGGATCGGGAACCGCCTCACCCCGATCCGCCTCGGCGAAGACCTCACGGGCGCTGCGGAAGCCGCCCACCGCCGCAGGGATTCCGCCGTAGATCGCGGCGTGGAGGAAGATCTCGCGGATTTCCTCCTTCGTGACACCGTTCGCGAGCGCGCCGCGGACGTGGACCCTGATCTCGGGCTCGCGCCCCAACACTGCGAGCATCGCCAGCGTGAGCATGCTCCGGGTCTTGAGCGACAACTCCTCGCGACCCCAGGTGTAGCCGAAGCAGTACGTCGTGACCATCTCCTGGAGGTCGCGCGTGAAGTCGTCCGCGTCGCGGATCTGGGCGTCGGTTGCCTCGGCGCCGAACATCTGGTGCCGGATCTCGAGGCCCTTGTCATACGTGGGATCGGTCATGAGCTCCTCTCAGGGAAGGGTGAATGGGACGGTTCCGACGTTGACGGCCATCTGGCCGCCGTCGGCGACGATCACGGAACCGGTGACGAACGACGACTCGGACGAGGCCAGGAAGAGGCAGACGTTCGCGATCTCCGCCGGCTCGGCCGGCCGGCGCAGCGGGACGACACCGTGTACGCGCCGCGACGCCTCCTCCTCGGAGATGCCGCGTTGCGTTGCAAAATCGCCGAGCACGCCCTCGGTCATACGTGTCAGTACCCAGCCGGGGCAGACTGCGTTCGCGCGGATCCCCTGCGGCCCGTAGTCGACGGCGAGCGAGCGGACGAGGCCGATGAGCCCCGCCTTGGCAGTCGCGTAGCTGGCGATCCCGGGTCCGGCGGAGAGTCCTCCGACGGACGAGATCATGACGATCGAGCCGCCGCCGCGATCGACGAGAGCAGGCAGTGCGGCCCGTGCGCTGACGACCGCCGTCTCGAGGTTGTTGCGGATGCTGACTGCCCACTCGGCCGGATCCATGTCGGCGAGCGACCCCATCTGTGCGGAGCCGGCACAGGCAACGAGGACGTCGAGGCCTCCGTAGTGCTCAGCCGCCGCGGCGACACCCGCCTCCGCAACCTCGCCATCGGCGACGTCGCCGACGACCGCGACGCCGTCGATCTCGGCCGCGATCGCCTCGACCGGCCCGGCCTCGTCGCCGAGGACGACGACACGGGCGCCCTCCTCCGCGAAGCGGCGAGCGGTGGCGGCCCCGATCCCGGTTCCCCCACCCGTGACGAGGGCGACACGTCCGCTCAGTCGCATCCAAGCAAGAGCATAGTCGGACGCTGGTCCGATCAGCGCGCGGGCGCCACGACCTTGCCCGGATTGAGAATCCCGGCCGGGTCGAACACCTGCTTGACGCCGCGCATCAACGCCAACAGGTCGCCGTGCTCGCGCTCGAGCGCCCCGAGCTTGCCCGCTCCGACGCCGTGCTCGCCCGTGCAGGTCCCTCCTCTGGCGAGCGCGTCGTCGACCAGGATCTCGACGAACTCGTCGGACGCCGCGACCTCGGCGGGGTCGTCAGGGTCGATCATCAGACCGACGTGGTAGTTGCCGTCGCCCGCGTGGCCGAGGATCGACGCCACGAGCCCGAGCCGGTCGAGGTGCACCCGTGCAAGCTCGACCGAAGCCGCGAGCTCCGAGACCGGGACGCAGACGTCGGTCGTGCGCGACTGCTTGCCCGGCACCCAGGCGTCAAGGGCATACCCGGTGCTGTGACGGGCACGCCAGAGCGCCGCGCGAGCATCCGGCGCTCGCTCCTCGATGAAATCGTCGGCACCCTCCGTGGTGGCAAGCTCACGGACGAGCTCGAGATCGGCCTCGGCAGCGTCCCTGGCGCCCTCGATCTCCACGAAGAGGCACGGAGTCTCGGGATACGACGTGTCCTCGTACGCGTTGATGGCACGGACAGTCCAGGCGTCGAGCATCTCGATCCGTGAGATGGCGGGCCCTGCGGCGACCGCCGCACTCGCCGTCCGGCATGCCGCCTCGACCGTTGGAAACGAGATGCGCGCGGCGACGACGTAGTCGGGGATCCCGTACAGCCGCAACGTCAGCTCGGTGATCACGCCGAGCGTTCCTTCGGCGCCGACCATCAGCCCTGTCAGGTCGTACCCGGCCGATGTCTTCGCGGCACGGCTGCCGGTGCGAACCACCGAGCCGTCGGCGAGGACGACCTCGAGCGCCAGAACGTTCGGGCGCATCTTTCCGTAGCGGACGGTGGTCGTCCCGCCCGCGTTGGTCGACGCCATTCCGCCGAGAGTCGCGTCGGCCCCGGGGTCGACCGGGAACATCAGGCCGTGCTCGGCAGCCGCACGCGCGAGCGCGCTACGCGGCACGCCGGGCTGCACGATCGCGACCAGGTCGTCCTGGGCAATCGCGAGGATCTTGTCCATTCGAGAGAGGTCGAGGCTGATCCCGCCCCGCAGCGGGATCACCCCACCTTCGAGGCTCGATCCCGCACCGAACGGCGTGACCGGGACACCGAGCTCGCTGGCGAGGGCGAGGACGCCGGACACCTCGTCTGTCGACACCGGATAGGCGACGACGTCCGGCCGGTGCGGCGGATGGAAGGTCATGTCCTCTGCGTGGAGGTCGAGATCCGACTCTCCGGCACGGACGCGGGCGTCGTCGCCCAGCACCCGGCGGAGGGCGGCTTCGAGTTCGACCGACCCGGTGCTCACGCTCACCAGGGGAGCGTATCGTTCGACCGGCGTGACGAATCGACCATCGAGCTCGGAGGAGATGACCGGGGGCGACGCGATCGTCCGCTCGGTGCTCGCGCATGGCGTCGACACTGTCTTCGGGATTCCCGGCGCGCAGACCTACGGTCTCTTCGACGCCATGCAGCGCGCGGGCACGAAGCTGAATGTGATCGCGCCGCGCCACGAGCAGACGGCCGGGTTCATGGCGTTCGGGTACGCGAAGTCGACCGGCAAGGTCGGCGTGTACTCCGTCGTCCCGGGTCCGGGCGTCCTCAACTCGAGCGCTGCGCTCTGCACGGCCTACGGCGCAAGCACACCGGTCGTCTGCCTCACCGGACAGGTGCCGTCGGAGTTCCTCGGGCTCGGCAAGGGACACCTCCACGAGCTGCCCGATCAGCTCGCAACACTACGGTCACTGACGAAGTGGGCGGATCGAATCGACCGTCCTTCGCAAGCACCGGGCCTCGTCCGGGAGGCCTTCAAACAGGCCACGGGCGGCCGTCCGCAGCCCGTGGTGCTCGAGACGCCGTGGGACGTGTTCGACCTCGTCGAGCCGGTCGAGCTCGTGGCGCCGGCCCAGCCCGAACCGGCGCACCGGCCGGATTCCGACGCGGTCGAGCGAGCGGCTCACCTGCTCGCAGCGGCCGAGAATCCTATGATCATGGTCGGGAGCGGTGCGTTCGGCGCCACGAGCCAGGTCCGCGAGCTGGCCGAGCTCCTGCAGGCCCCGGTGGTCTCCTTCCGAAGCGGCCGCGGCATAGTCGGCGCCGACCACCATCTCTCGTTCACCTGCGCCGAGGGGTTCGAGCGGTGGAGCGAGACCGACGTCCTGCTCGGCGTGGGGTCGAGGCTCGAGCTCCAGTGGTTCCGGTGGCCGGACCAGCGGGAGGGCCTGCAGATCATCGACATCGACATCGACCCAGCGCAGGCCGCCCGCGTCGAGCCCGCGATTCCGATCGTCGCGGACGCGGCGGAGAGCGTGCAGGCGATCCTCGATGCCCTGGCCGGGGAGGCGGGACGGCCGTCGCGACGTGGCGAGTTCGAGACCTTGAAAGCCTCGAAACGGCATGAGATCGAGCGGATCCAGCCGCAGGTCGCCTTCCTCGACGCGATCAGGGACGTGCTTCCCCGAGACGGCTTCTTCGTCGAGGAGGTCTGCCAGGCAGGCTTTGCCTCGTACTACGCCTTCCCGGTCTACGAACCGAGGACCTTCGTCACCTGCGGATACCAGGGGACCCTCGGCTTCGGCTTTCTCACTGCGCTCGGCGTCAAGGCCGGCAATCCGGATCGGGCGGTCGTCTCGATCACCGGAGACGGCGGCTTCATGTTCGGCCTGGCGGATCTGGCGACCGCCGTGCAACACTCGCTCGGAGTCGTCACCGTCGTCTTCGCGAACGGAGCCTACGGGAACGTCCTGCGCGACCAGACGCGGCTTTACGACGGTCGCGTGATCGGCGTCGAGCTACGGAACCCCGACTTCGTCTCTCTCGCGCAGAGCTTCGGTGCCCGGGGCGCCCGCGCCGAGACGCCGAACGAGCTCAGGATGGAGCTCGCAGCTGCGCTCGAGTCAGGCGAGCCGACGGTGATCGAGGTGCCGGTCGATCCCGCGACCGAGGCGTCGCCGTGGGAGTTCTTGATGCCGGCTAGCAGGACGTAGAGAGCTGCTCTCAGTGACTTGTCGCTAGAAGCATTCGGTCGAGCTCCGCCTGGGCAGCTCTTACGAGTCGCTTGTCGGGGTGCTCGGTGGCGAAGTAGACACGGACGTCGAGTTGCCAGTTCCGGACGGCCGCCCAGCGGAGCCGCTGCTGGACGTTGCCGCTTGGTTGGCCCTCCCATCCCCGATCGACCCGAAAGGTCGACAAACGCAACGGCAACGTGGCCGGGGTGAAGACCCGGGTCGCGCCACCTCGGCCGATCGTCTGCGCCCAGATCGCAATCCCGCGCGGGCTCAGTCGCGTGAGGCTGGTGAACAGCTTGATCGGCACCAGTGCTGCCACGTCGGGGCTCGTGATGGCCCACACCTGAGATGGACTCACGTTAGGCTCCTTCGGGCCGTTCTCGACCACGACCCAGCCTGGCGCAGGTCGGAACCTGGGCGGGGGAACACGGTCCGCGAGTGGAGGAGTGGCAGCGGCCTGCGCGGCTGCGCCGAGCAGGCAGAAGGTCAGCACCGCGCCCGAACGGAGCTTCATCTTCGAGCGATACGAGCAGCAGGCTTTGGAAAGTCCGTTCGGGCCTTCATGGCCTGGGCTTGCGTTAGGAAGACGGCGGTGCCGCCGGCGGGTAGACGGCGTCCGGCTCCTGCGTCAGGCCGGGAGGCCAGTCGAAGATCTCCGTGATCGCGTGGAGGTCGCGGTCGGTCGAAAGGTAGGAGAACTTGACGCCGTTGTAGATGCCGCCCTGCAGCACCGAGTGCCCCTTCGCGCGCAGGGTCGCGAGCGCCTCGTCGTAGCTCCGCACCCCGACGCCGACGTGGTGGAGCCCCTCGCCTTTCTCGGCCAGGAACTCGGCGTACATGCTCCGGTCGTCGAGCGGCTGGATCAGCTCCCAGAAGACGCTTCCGACCTTCGTCAGCGCCACGCGCATCGCGTACTCCGCGGGCTGGTCGTCCTTCGTCATGTTCCCGACGACGTCCGGGTTGAACTCGTAGATCTCCCACGGTCCGATCCCGTACTCGTCCCAGTAGACGCGGAGGGCCGCATCGAGGTCGGAGACGACGAGCGCGACCTGGAGCGTCTCGGTGAACAGCGCCTCGGGCACCGTTGAGATCGTAACGCGGGTCGTTTGCACCTCAGAGCCCGACGTGATTCGATCCGGACCCGCGACGAGGAGGAAACCGTGCGAGCAGCAGTCACTCGCGGCCCCGCCCAGATGGTGGTCACGGACGTCCCCGAGCCGGGCGCTCCCGGGCCAGGCGAGGTCGTGGTCCGGCCCGAGGCGATCGGCCTCTGCGGCTCCGACTTTCACTACTACATGGGCGACATCGGCGGGATCGACGACAGCGAGCGCTTTCCCCGTATCCAGGGGCACGAGGTCGCCGCCACGGTTGTGGCGGTCGGAGACGGCACGGACGGGATCGAGAGCGGTACGCGCATCGCGATCTGGCCCGTCAACCCGTGCGGCCAGTGCTATCCGTGCCGGATCGGGCGCGGGAACGTCTGCGTCAACATCCGCCTGATCGGAATCCATTTCGACGGGGCGCTGCAGGAGCAGATCGTCCTCCCGGCGACGCAGGTCTTCCCGGTCGGCGACCTCCCCGCCACGACGGCGGCGCTAATCGAGCCGGTCTCGATCGCCGTCCGCACGGTCGTGCGAGGACGCGTCGCCCAAGGAGAGCGGGTCGTCGTGCTCGGGGCAGGGCCGATCGGGCAGGCAGTGGCGCTCGCCGCGATCGACCGGGGCGCCAGGGTGCTCCTCGTCGATCGGGTCCAGAGCCGCCTCGCGCACGGCGAGGTGATCGGCGCCGAGACGCTCGTCGCCTCGGACGATGCAGACGGGTTCGCCCGTGCGAGTGACTGGGCCGGTGGAGACGGGCCGGAGGTTGTCATCGAGGCGACCGGTGTGCCGGGGCTCGTCAAGGGCTCACTCGAGCTCGTCGCGCCGGCAGGACGCGTTGTCGTGGTCGGCCTTTCGACCGATGACGCACCGATCCGAGTCGGCGCGCTCCCGTTCAAGGAGATCGACCTCCTGGGCGTGAGCTGCTGCGACGCCGATGATTTCGCGGCGGCGGCCGATCTCGTCAGCAGGCGCGCAGACGTCGCCTCCACTCTGGTCACGCACGAGTTCGACCTCGAGCAGGCGCCCGAGGCGATCGACTACGCAATCGGCCATCCTGGCGAAGTGATGAAGGCGGTCGTGCGCGTCGGCTCCGCCTGACCTACGACGGCGGCGCGGTCATATAGGACATCATGCAGGAATGACCGCCGTGAGTGATCTGCTGCCGCGGAGGCCGGGGAAGATCATCGCCGTCCACGCCAATTTCCGATCGCGAGCGCGGCAACGCGGACGCGATCCGAAGTATCCGTCCTACTTCCTCAAACCCTCGTCCTCGCTCGGCAGCTCGGGCGACCCGGTCGTCCGCCCGCCCGGGTTCGAGCTGCTCGCGTTCGAGGGTGAGATCACGCTCGTCATCGGGAAGGACGCGCGAAATGTCACAGTCGAGGAAGGTTGGGATCACGTCGGCTGGGTGACGGCCGGGAACGATTTCGGCGCGCACGACATCCGCTACGCGGACATGGGTTCGAACACGAGGTCGAAAGGCGCCGACGGTTACACGCCAGTCGGCCCGAGCCTCCTCGACGCGCGCGAGATCGACTGGCGAGAGCTCCGCCTCCAGGCCTGGGTGAACGGCGTCGAGGTCCAGAACGCGGCGGTGCAGGACGACCTCATCTTCGGCTTCGACTTCCTCGTCGCCGACCTGTCGCGCTTCCTCACCCTCGAGGTTGGGGACCTGATCCTGTCCGGAACGCCTGCCGGCGCCACGGTGGTGGAGCCGGGCGACCTGGTCGAGATCGAGGTATCGGCGGGAAGCGCCCGCGCCGGCCGGCTGCAGAGTCCGGTCGTCCAGGGAGAAGGCGAGCTCGCCCCAATCGGTGCGATGCCGCGCGTCGACGAGGCAACGCGCGCCTTCGCCCTCGGCGTGCCGCCAGGTCCGCCGGGAGGGGACGTCGATCCCCGCGTCCTCGAAGGGCTGCGGTCGGTTGCGACCGCCACGCTCAGCGCGCAGCTTCGCCAGCGTGGGCTCGACAACGTCGCCATGGAGGGCCTCCGGTCGACGCGGCCCGGAACGCGAATGGTCGGCCGAGCGAGAACGCTCCGCTATCTGCCGTTCCGCGAAGACCTCTTCGCCGAGCGCGGAGGCGGCATGAACGCGCAGAAGCAGGCTGTCGAACAGGTCGCTCCGGGCGACGTCCTCGTCATCGACGCGCGTGGTGTGGCTGGGGCAGGCACGATCGGCGACGTCCTCGCGCAGCGGGTCGAGCAGCGAGGGGGAGCGGGTATCGTCACCGACGGTGCGCTGCGTGACAGCGCGGTCATCGCCTCCCTCGACATGCCGACGTACTTCGCAGCCACGCACCCGGCCGTGCTCGGCCATCGGCATGTCCCCTGGGAGACCGGAACAGCCGTGGCCTGCGCCGGCGTCCTCGTCCAGCCGGGCGACATCGTCGTCGGCGACGAGGATGGTGTCGTCGTCGTGCCGCCCGAGCTCGCGCCCGAGGTGCTCGCCGACGCGGTCGAGCAGGAGCGGCAGGAACGATTCATCAGCGAGCGGGTGGCCGAGGGCGAGGCGATCGATGGACTCTTCCCGCTGGGTGATGCGTGGCGCCCCGCGTACGAGCGATGGTGCGCCGAGCGAGCCGAGCCGAGCTAACGGACGAGAGGAGAACGGGATGAGGTTCCGCAGCACACCAGAAGCCATCCGATGTCCGACATCAGCACGGTGACCTCGAGCTCCTCGGACTCGCCGATGTGCTTGCCCTCCAGCCGGAGCTTCTCGGCCAGGCCGCCGGGCAGGAGCCGGGACAGCGTCTCGCCCTGCTCCTCGCGGTCGACGATCATCTGGTGGAGCATCCGGAGCCGCCGCAGCGCGCTGTCGGCGCCGGTCGACGCGCCCTTGGCCAGCTCGAGGAAGAGGTGCTCGACGGCATCGCGACACGGCCTCGGGCGTGGTCTGGCGGCGCCACGGCGATGGCCTTGATCGGCTTGCCCTCGGCGATGAAGGTGAGCAGCTCCTGGTCGGCGTCGCTGAGGTCGTCGTCGCCGGTCTGCACCGGGCGCACCAGCGCGTCGACGATCACCGGGTCGAGCAGGGTGCCGCCGGTGGCGACGGCGCGGATGGCGTCGATGAGCTGGTCGCCCTCGGCGAGGCGGTCCTTCAGCAGGTACGAGTAGCCGGCCGCGCCGTCGGCGAGGAGCGACACGGCGTACTCGGGGTCGTCGTACTGGCGACAGGATCACGATGCCGGTGCCGGGGTTGCGCTGGCGGATCTCCTTGGCGGCGTCGATGCCCTCGCGCTGGAACGTCGGCGGCATGCGGATGTCGCTCACGACGACCTGCGGCTGGTGCTCCAGCGGCGGCGGCGAGCAGCTCGGGGTGGTCGGCGGCCTCGCCCACGACCTCGACGTCGGGCTCCCGGGCCAGCAGGGCGCGCACGCCGGCGCGCACGATGAGGTTGTCATCGGCCAGGACCACGGTGATCACGCCGTCGGGCATGGCGTCCATCGAGCCAGATCCGGCGGCGCCGGGGCGAGGGGGCAGCCATGCGACCCGGAGGGGGTGCCAGCCCCACCCCTGCGACGCCGGTCAGCGCCCTTGGGCGCGAGCGGCCGCGGCAGGTGGATGGTGAGACGCAAGCCGACGCAAGGAGCGCGCGATGAAGATCGAGTCGAGGGTCGTCGCCGTGTCCTGGATCCCGTCCGAGGCGGTGAAGGGCGCCATGAAGGCGCCCTTCGAGCTGGGGATCGCCCACTACGACCAGCCGCTGCCGGACGTGCTCGGCGACCTCGAGGACTGGCAGCGAGCGGGACCTGTTCCGCGTGGCCAACGACCTGCGGGCGTGGATCGACGTCGACGACGACGGCGCGATCATCGGCCACGGCTACGCGCGGCGGCGGCGTGATCGGCTCCACGACGATGGGCCTGGGTCGGCGCGTCGGCCACCTTCCAGGCCGTGGCCTACCCCGACCTGCAGGCCGAGCCCGAGGTGGCGACGGCTGGGTGCGGTTCACGCAGACGGCGGGCGGCCGCACCGGCGTGCCGGCGCCCCGCCGCGTCGCCAAGCCGCCGTTCGTGCAGTACCACGCGCCCACGGCGTGGTCGACGCTGTCGCTCACGATCCACGCCGACGGCCGCGCCGAGCTGGGACCTCGACGGTGCCAGCCCGTTCCCGCGCCACTGGGTCTACGGCCCCGACGGCGCGCTGGCCGCCAAGTCCGGCCTGGTCGACTTCAAGGACTGGTACCGCCACGCCTTCGGCGACTTCAGCCCGTGGGGCGGCGAGGACTCGCCGGCGCTGGTGACGGCGGTCGAGTCGGCCATGGAGCGCCAGCTGTCCCGGGTGATCATGGGCGAGGGCAAGCCGAAGGTCCGCAAGCTGAAGGAGGGCGCCGCGCTCACCGAGCAGGGCGAGGAGGCCGACGCCATCTACCTGCTGCTCGACGGCGTCATCCAGGTGCTGGTCGACGGCGAGGAGATCGCCAACCTCGGCCCGGGCGCGCTGATCGGCGAGCGGGCGGTGCTCGAGGGCGGGCGGCGGACGGCCACGCTCGTCGCCGTGTCGCCGTGCAAGGTCGCCGAGGCCCGCAAGGTGGAGCTCGACCTGGCCAAGCTGGCCGAGGTCAGCGAGGGCCACCGGCGCGAGGAGCAGGCCCGCGTCGTGAAGGTGCACGTGCTCGGCGTGCGGGGCTCGACCCCGGCACCCGGGCACGCCTTCGCGCGCCACGGCGGCAACACGTCCTGCGTCGCGCTGGCTCGCGACGGCGAGCCGCCGAGCCTGCGTGCTCGACGCCGGCACCGGGCATCCGGGGCCTCGGCCGCGCTGCTCGGGAGAGCGGCCGTTCCGCGGCGCGCTGCTGCTCGGCCACCTGCACTGGGACCACACCCAGGGCCTGCCGTTCTCGCGCGCCGTCGACCACGACGGCGCCGAGGTGCGGCTCTGCCTCCCCGACCAGGACGACGGCGACGCCGCCGTCGACGTGCTGCGCCGGGCCATGTCGCCGCCGCACTTCCCGATCGGGCCCGAGGGCCTGCGGGGCGCGTGGACCTTCGAGAGCCTCGAGCCCGGCGTCCACCACCTCGGCGGCTTCGAGGTGCTGGCGCTGGAGATCCCGCACAAGGGCGGCCGCACCTTCGGCTACCGCGTCAGCGACGGGCGCTCGTCGATCGCCTACCTGTCCGACCACGGCCCGTCGGCGCTCGGCCCGGGTCCCGACGGCTGGGGGCCGTACCACGACGCCGCGCTGGCGCTGGCCGCGGACGTCGACCTGCTGATCCACGACGCCCAGCACACCGCCGACGAGCTGCCGTCGCGCGCGCGCTTCGGCCACTCGGCCGCCGACTACGCCGGTGCGCCTGGCGGAGCTGGCCGGCGCCGCGGTCGGTGCTGCTCTTCCACCACGACCCGACCCGCACCGACGACGAGGTCGACGCCATCGTCGCCTCCTTCGCCGACGCGCCCGTCCCGGTCACGGCCGCCGCCGAAGGCACAGCCGACCTGTCGACGCTCTGAGCGGTCCGCAGCGCAGTCGCCAGGCTGCACGAGTCGGCCGAGCTGCCAGGCGAGGAAGGCGAGGACGTCGGCTCGCTCCTCGATCTGCTTGGTGGCGGGCTTGCCCTGGCCGTGGCCGGCGGCCGCCTCCACGCGGAGCAGGACCGGTGCTCGTCGACGCCGCCTGCAGGCGCGCGGCCATCTTGCGGGCGTGGCACGGGTCGACGCGGCTGTCCTCCTCGCCGGTGGTGACCAGCGTGGCCGGGTAGCCGGTGCCGTCGACCACCTGGTGGTACGGCGAGTAGGCGTGGAGCCAGGCGAGCTCCTCGGGCACGTCGGGATCGCCGTACTCGGGGATCCAGAGGCGGGCGATCAGGAACCGCGGGAAGCGCACCATGTCGGTGAGCGGCACGTCGCACACGACGGCGGCGCACAGGTCGGGGCGGCGGACCATGCACGCGGCCACGAGCAGCCCGCCGTTGGAGCCGCCGCGGATGGCGAGGCGGTCGCGGGAGGTGCGGCCCTCGGCGACCAGCCAGTCGGCGGCCGCCTCGAAGTCGGCGAACACCTGCGGCTTGTTGGCGCGCATGCCGGCCTGGTGCCAGGCCTCGCCCTCCTCGCCGCCGCCGCGCAGGCCGGGGATCGCCACCTGGCCGCCGAGCTCGCACCACACGGCGATGAACGGGCTCCACGCCGGCGTCTCGGTGATGTTGAAGCCGCCGTAGCCGGTGAGGAGCGTGGGCGTGCGCGGCGTCGATCGTCGTGTCGGCGGCGTGCACGAGGAGCATCGGCACGACGGTGCCGTCGGTCGACGGGTAGCGCACCTGGGCGACGGTGGCGGCGGCGATCGATCGGGCCGGGCAGGCGGTGAGCTCGACCGGCTCCGCGTCGCGGTCGCCAGGCCGTGACGGTGTCCGGGCGGGTGAAGCAGGTGTGGCCGACCGCGACGAGCCCGGGTGCGCTCGGGTGGCTGGCCAGGCCGCTGACCGCCGCCAGCCCGCCGGTGACGGCGGTGACGTCGGCGCAGGTGCGTGCCGTCGGGCGCGTGGTGGTGCAGCGACGACACGCCGGCGCGCGTGCGGAGCACGAGCAGGTCGTCGCCGGTGAGCGCGAAGCGCGGTGAGGACGTCGTCGCCCTCGGCCACGAGGTCGGTGAGCCGCGGGCTCGGGTCGACGACCGGGCGATCCGGTCCCCGTCCGCTCGAGCCGGGTGACCGTCGAGCGGCAGCGACACGAGCCGGCCCTTCGGCGCGCCGAGCGTGGTCGCGCCGACGAGGCGGTCCCGATCGCCGTCGACGCGCAGCCAGGTGGTGGCCTCGATCCCCTCGACGACGGTGGTCCAGCGTGTCCGGTCGAGCGGTCGAGGAGGTGGACGTCGGTGCGGCTCCACCCGCGCTCGACGTGGACGAGCAGCCAGCGGCCGTCGTCGCGAGAGCGATGACCTCCGGCCACGCCTCCTTGTCGGGCAGGTCGGTGAAGCAGGGCGTGTCGTCGGCGGGCGCGTCGCCGAGGCGGTGCCACCACACGGTGCGGTGGTAGCCGGCCTCGTCGTCGCCGACCTCGTCGGGGTCGGGGTAGCGCGTGTAGGCGAAGCCGCTGGCGTCGGGCAGCCACGCCACCGACGCGGCGCGGGTGTGGGGGAGGGCGTCGGGGAGCAGCGCGCCGGTGGCGACGTCGAGGATGCGCAGCGTCGAGCGCTCGTCGCCCCCGATCGGACGTGCCGAAGGCGACGAGGGCGCCGTCGGGCGACGGCTCGTACCAGTCGATGGCGGAGGTGACCGCGCCGCTGGCGTCGGCCGGGTCGATCAGGACGCGACCGGGGCCCGTCGACCGGCTCGGCGACCGGGCGGACGACGAGGGCGGCGCGGTCGCGGTCGCCCCACCGGTCGATCGTGAAGAGCGGTCGCCGCGGATCGCGGGCGACGGTCGCGGTGCCGGCCTCGGTCAGCTCGGCGAGCCGGGCGCGGAACCGCCCCCGGGCCGGGATGGCGTCGAGGGCGGTGCGGGTGCGCTCGTTCTGGGCGGTGGTCCAGGCCCGGACCTCGGCGGAGGAGCCGTCCTCCAGCCAGCGGTACGGGTCGGCGACCTCGATGCCGTGGAGGGTCTCGACGATGTCGTCGACCCGGGTGGCCGGGGGCGGCGGGACCTCGCTCAGGGCCGTGCGGCTACGAGTTGCGGCCGCGGTTGGGCTTCCGGCCGTGGTTGGCCTTCTTCTTGCGGGCCCGGAGGGTGGCCTTCTTGGTGCGCTTCGACATAGGGGTGCCACGCTACCGGCCGCCGCGGGCGGCTCCAGTCTCGCGGCTCAGCCGGCGAGCTCCTCGGGCGTGAGGGCGCGCAGGATGCAGAACTCGTTGCCGTCCGGATCGGCGAGCACGACCCACGTCACGTCGTCGCCCTGACCGATGTCGACGCGCGTCGCGCCCAGCGCCTCGGCGCGGGCCACCTCGGCCGCCTGGTCCTCCGGGCGCAGGTCGATGTGGAGGCGCACCTTCTCGCCCTTCGGCTCCGGCACCTTCAGGAACAGGATGTCGGGCGACACGCCCGTCCTCGGGGCTGCCGACGGGCGGCTCGAGCACCACCTCGTCGGCCTCCTCGTGGGTGACGCGCCACCCGAGCAGCTCCGCCCACCAGTGACCGATCGGCCCGGGTCGGTGGAGTCGATGCAGATGCACTGCCAGCGAAGTCCCATGGCCGCGTGTCTACCCGCGTCGTGCGCCGGAACTCGATGCGTCGGTTCCGGACGCCGCGCGGTCGGTAGGTTCGCCGCCATGGGCACGGGCTGGGACGACCTCGAGCTCGACGGGCGGGCGACGGGCGCTACACGACGTCGATCTCGCCGATGCCTGGGAGCTGGCCATCGTGCCGCAGGGCGGCATCGTCGCGGCGCATCGCGGTGCGGGCGATGGAGCGCGAGCTGGACGACCCGACGCAGACGCTCCGCACGATGACGGCGCATGTTCGCCGGGCCAGGTCGCCGGCGGACCGGTGGAGGTCGACGTGCGAGCTGCTGCGGCGAGGCCGCTCGATGTCGCAGCTCACGGCCACCGTCCGGAACCCGGGGCCGACGCCGGGCTCACCGCGATCGCCGCCTTCGGCGCGCCGCGGCGCGGCTTCGACTTCACCGAGCTGGTGATGCCCGACGTCGCCCGGACCCGAGGACCTGCCGCGGCTTCCGCGATCCGCTCCCCGACGGGCATCGACTTCGAGTTCGACGGCCCGCCGTGCCCGTTCTGGGAGCGAGATCATCGAGAGCCGACCCGGCGATCGGGCGGCCACCGTGGGAGGAGTTCGTGGACGGGCCCGCCGAGGTCGGCGAACTGGTACCGCCTCGACGACCCGCCGCTGCGCGCCGACGGCTCGCCTCGACGTCGCCGGCGTCATCGTGATGTGCGACACGATGCCCGGGCTCGGTCGGCCAGAAGCTCGGGCCCGACACGCGGCCAGTGGTTCGCGCCGAGCGTCGACTACACGCTCCACCTGTTCCGGCCCGCCCGCTCCGAGCTGGCTGCTCGCCCACCAGCAAGGCCCGCCACGCCGGTGACGGCTACGCCAGCGTCGAGGCCGCGCTCTGGGACCCGGCCGGCCCACGGCCCCACCCTCGTCGCCTACGCCACCCAGCTCATGCTCTTCACCTTCCCAGGTGATCCTCGTCGTCGCTGCGGCCGCCTCGGACGCGTCCGGCATCGCCGACGCCGTCGGGTGGCTGGCGCGTCCAGGCGAGGAGGTCGTCGGCGGGCAAGGTGTTGACGATGCGCTCGGGCTCGATGCCCATGCTGGGCGGCCTTGTCGCAGCCGTAGGCCTGCCACTCGAGCTGGCCCGGGGCGTGGGCGTCGGTGTCGATCGAGACCTTGCAGTCCCAGTCGAGGGCCAGCGCGAGCAGCTCCTCGGGCGGGTCCTGGCGCTCGGGGCGGCAGTTGATCTCGACCGCCGTGTCGAAGCGGGCGCACGCCGCGAACACGATCTCGGCGTCGAACTGGCTCTGCGGGCGACCGGTGCCCACGACCTTGCGGCCCGGTGCAGTGCCCGAGGATGTCGACGTGGGGGCTGGCCACGGCCAGCACCATGCGGCGGGTCATCTCCTGCTCGGGCATCCGCAGCTTCGAGTGCACGCTGGCGACGACGACGTCGAGGCGCTCGAGCAGGTCGACGTCCTGGTCGAGGGCGCCGTCCTCGAGGATGTCGACCTCCATGCCGGTGAGGATGCGGAACGGCGCCAGCTCCTCGTTGAGCGCGTCGATCTCGTCGAGCTGCTGCGAGCAGGCGCTCGCGGTTGAGGCCGTGGGCGATGGTGAGCCGGGGCGAGTGGTCGGTGAGCACGAGGTACTCGTGGCCGAGCGCCATGCGCCGTGCGGGCCATCTCTCGTGACGACGCGCCGCCGTCGCACCAGATCGGTGTGGCTGTGGCAGTCGCCCTTGAGCGCGGCCCGCAGCTCGGCGCCCTCGCCGACGTCGATGGCCGTCTCGGCCTCGAGCTCGGCGAGGTGCTCGTCGATCCCGCCGTCGAGCGCCAGGGCGATGACGTCGCCGGTGCGACTTGCCGATGCCCGGCAGGTCGAGGAGCGTCGCCCGGCGCGGTGCAGGCGCACGACCTCGTCGTCGCCGAGCTCGCGCACGAGGTCGCGCGCCTTGCGCGAAGGCCGCGCACCGCGGCGGCCCTCGGCCAGGTCGCGGTCGAGCAGGTAGACGACGCGGTCGAGGGCCTCGGCCGGGCTCATGGTGCTCATCGACGGCCAACCTACCGGCGCGCCCCGCTTCGCGCGACGGCCGGGTCCGACCCGTACCCTGCTCGCCCATGGAGCGGTTCGGGTTCGTCGGCCTCCCCAACGCGGGCAAGTCGTCGCTGTACAACGCGCTCGCCGGGCGGCGGCGCGCTGGCCGCGCCCTACGCCGTTCGCCACCACCGACCCGAACGTCGGCATGGCCAAGGTGCCCGACCACGCGCCTCGACGCGCCTCGCCGCGATGAGCAAGAGCAAGAACGTGGTGCCGGCCACCGTGCAGTTCGTCGACATCGGCGGCCTGGTCGAGGGCGCCAGCAAGGGCGAGGGCCTCGGCAACAAGTTCCTCGGCCACATCCGCGAGGTCGACGCCATCGTGTTCGTGCTGCGGGCCTTCGCCGACGACGACGTCCCCGGCCCGTCCGACCCGCTCGAGCACCTCGCGCATCGTCGAGCTCGAGCTGACCTCGCCGACCTCGAGACGGTCGAGAACCAGATCGAGAAGCGGCGCAAGGCGGCCAAGGGCGACAAGTCGCTCGTCGACGAGGTGGCCGCGCTCGACCAGGCCAAGGCCGTCCTCGAGACGGGCACGCCGATCTACCGCAGCCGACCTGACGGCCGAGCGACCGCGCGCTGCTGCAAGCCGCTACTTCCTGCTCACCAACAAGCCCGGTGCTGGCGCTCGTCAACGTGGGCGAGGACCAGCTCGACGACATCGACGCCGTCGATCGCGCCCGGTCGCGGCCGAGCTGGCGGGCCGCGGCCGAGGTCATCGGCATGTGCGTGCAGCTCGAGGCCGAGGCGGCCCAGCTCGACGCCGACGAGCGGGCCGAGATGCTCGAGGGCCTCGGCCTCGGCGAGGGCGCGCTGCCCGACGTTCCTGCACGCCGCCTACCAGCTGCTCGGCCTGCGCACCTTCCTCACGACCGGCGAGAAGGAGTCGCGGGCCTGGACGTTCCGCGCCGGCTCCAAGGCGCCCGCAGTGCGCCGGGCGTGATCCACACCGACTTCGAGCGGGGCTTCATCCGGGCCGAGGTGATCCACTGGGACGAGCTGCTCGAGCTCGGCTCGTGGACCAAGGCCAGGGACGTCGGCAAGCTCCGCGTCGAGGGCAAGGACTACGAGGTCGCGGACGGCGACGTCCTGGAGATCCGCTTCAACGTGTGACGCCGGGCCGCCGCCGACGGCCGCACCTCGTAGCCTCGCGCCATGGCCTGGCTGCTGCGCGACGGGGAGGTGCTGGCGTCGCTCGAGGTGGCCGACGACCCGGCCGCCCGCCGCAAGGGGCTGCTCGGGCGGGACGTCGATCGACGGCGCGCTGCTGCTGCGGCCGGCCCGGTCGGTGCACACGTTCGGGATGCGCTTCCCGATCGACGTGGCGTGGCTCGACGGCGACCTCACCGTGCTGCGCACGACGTCGCATGCGCCGCCACCGCGTGACGCCGCCCGGTGCTCGCAGGCCCGCTCGCGTGCTCGAGGCCGAGGCCGGCGCGCTTCGCCCGGTGGGGCCTCGCCGTCGGCGACCAGCCTCGAGCGGGAGGACTGACCGGTGCCGCTCGTGCTGGTGGGCACCCCGATCGGCAACCTCGGCGACCTGTCGCCGCGCGCCGTCGAGGCGCTCGCGGCCGCCGACGCCATCTGCTGCGAGGACACCCGGCGCACCGGACGGCTGCTCGCAGCACGCCGGCGTCGCGCGCCGCGCCGCTCGTCGTGGTGAACGACCACACCGAGGTCGCGCGCGATCGCCGGCGTGCTCGACCGGCTGGCGCGGGGCGAGCGGGTCGCCGTGGTCACCGACGCCGGCATGCCGGGCATCTCCGATCCCGGCGAGCGGCTGGTGCGGGCCGCCGTCGACGCCGGCCACGTCGTCGAGGTCGTGCCCGGGCCCGTCGGCCGCCGTCACCGCGCTCGTCGCCAGCGGGCTGCCCACCGGCCGCTTCGTCTTCGAGGGGTTCCTGCCCCGCAAGGGCTCGGGCCGCACGGCCCGGCTCGCGCGAGGTCGCCGCGCGAGCCGCGCACGATCGTGCTCTACGAGGCGCCCCACCGGCTCGCCCGCACCCTGGCCGACCTCGCCGCCGCCTGCGGCGCCGATCGGCGGTCGTCGTCGGCCCGCGAGCTCGACGAAGCTCCACGAGGAGTGTGGCGGGGCACGCTCGCCGAGGCGCGCTGCGCCTGGGTCGCCGAACGGAGCCGCGCGGCGAGCTCGTGCTCGTCCTCGACGGCGCCCCGCGCCCGACCCGGCCGGCGACGACGGCACGTCGAGGCGGCCGTCGCAGGCTCGCCTCGACGCGGGCGACACGCCCGCGACGCCGCCGCCACGCGTCGCCGCCGCCCTCGGCGTGCCGAAGCGCCGGGCCTACGACGCTGGCCGTGCGGCTGCGCGGCTAGCCGCCGGCTCGCCGCGTCGTCGTCGCGGTGGTGGACGTCGTCGCCTGGATCTCCTCGTCGATCAGGCTCGAGCAGGTGGCGGGCCAGCCGGTCGGCCCCGGCGGCGTTGAAGTGGACGCCGTCGTCCTTGCGCAGTCGACCCGGTCGCCGGCCGCGTCGGGCTTGCGCTCGACGTACTCGCCGTCGGCGTCGCCGAACAGCGGCACGGTGTCGACGTAGGTCACCCACGGCCGGCGCTCGGCGGCCTCCGGTAGATGTTGTTCATGATGGCCGCCTTGGCGTCGAAGCCGTGTCGGAGCGCATCGGGGGAGGCCGATCCAGAACACGATGCCGGCCGTCGGCCCGCAGGAGGTCCATCACCCGCGCCGACGCGGCGGCCGTACTCGGCCTGCCAGGCCGGGTCGGTCGACCTCCTGGACGACGCGTCGCCGTCGGGCGTCACGAGGCCCTGGGCGTCGTTGCCCCCGAACAGGAGGAACACCACCTCGGCGGCTGGTGGGTCGTCCATGTCGTCGGCGAGCGCCGCCGGCCAGTCGAAGAAGTCCGGGCGGGTCAGGCCGGTCGCGTTCTCGTAGTGGAGGGTCGGCGTCGAGCAGCGGGGTGTCGCCGGCGAGGTCGAGGAAGGCGTTCCCGGCGTCGTGCATGATCGAGTCGCCGGCGAGGTACACGCGCAGCGGCTCCGCCGCGCGTCGGGCGCCCGCAGCACCGGGCGCGTCACGAGCTCGGCGGCACCGTGGTGGTCGGCCCTGCGGCGCCACCGGGGCACGACCGCGGCCGCCCTCGTCCTCGTTGCCCGCCGAGCCAGTCGCCGAGGTCGCGGAGCCGGCTGATCTGGGTGAGGTGGGCGATGTCCTGCACGGGGTGCCAGATGGCGAGCGACCGGTCGCGGCCGTCGCCGAAGGGCTTGCGCTCGGCCCGCTCGACGAGCGCGTCGGCGTTCACGAGCGCGGCCAGGGCGAGGGCGACGACCATGGTCACGCAGCACGCGCCCGCCGACTGCTCGCCGGGCCGCCGAGGGCCGGGCGCGGCCGCGGGTCGGGCCGAGGGCGGGGGCGGAGGTCGGTGGTCGGCCATCAGAACTGGAAGTAGATGAACGGGGCCACGCCGTCGGGGCCGAGGACGTCGATGACGGTGAGCGCGCCGACCAGGCCGAGCGACCTGGAGGCCGGGGCCGAGGGTGCGCGAAGCGGACCTGGCCGCGCTCGACGACGGTCGGCGGGCACGAACTGGCTGGCCAGCATCAGGCCGATCGTCGAGCAGGAGCAGCGGCGTGACGAGCTCGTCGGGCTGCGTGCCCGCCGACGATGCCCGCCGATCACCTCGAAGGCCGTCGCCGACCGAGTCGGCGCGGAAGAAGATCCACGCCAGGCACACCACGTTGAACGTGAGCACCCACTGGAGCGACCGCGGTCACCGGGCGCGGGCAGGACCGGGCTCGGGCACTCGCTCGTGCCACCGCTGCCTTCACCACGCGCTCGCCCACCAGGAAGCCGCCGTGGATCGCGCCCCACACGACGAAGGTCATGGCGGCGCCGTGCCACAGCCCGCCGATCACCATCGTCAGGAACAGGTTGCGGTAGGTGCGGCGCACGCCGTCCGCGGCTGCCGCCGAGCGGGATGTAGAGGTAGTCGCGCAGCCAGCGCGACAGCGTCATGTGCCAGCGCCGCCAGAAGTCCTGGAGCGACAGCGCGCGGTACGGGCGCGTCGAAGTTCTGGGGGAAGCGGATGCCGAGCAGCAGCGCGCAGCCGATCGCGATGTCGGTGTAGCCCGGAGAAGTCGGCGTAGATCTGGATGGCGTACGCGTAGACGCCCACGCAGGAGGTCGAGCGGGCCGTGCGCGGCGGGCGCGCCGAACACGGGGTCGACGATCGCGGTGGCGACGTAGCTCGACACCACGACCTTCTTGAAGAGGCCGAAGGCGATCAGGCGGAACGCCTCGCCCGACGGGGATCCGCCGGGGGTCGGCCGGCGCGCGCAGCTGCGGGGCGATCTCGCTGGCCCGCACGATCGGTCCCGGCGACGAGGTGGGGGAAGAACGACAGGTAGAGCGCCGTGCTCGTCGAGGCGCAGGGGCTCGAGCTGCCCGCGGCCGATGTCGATCACGTAGCTGATGGCGTGGAACGTGAAGAACGAGATGCCGACGGGCAGCGCGATCTCGAGCACCGGCGGGTCGAGGCCGAGGCCGAGCGGTCGAGCGCGTCGACGACGCTGTCGACGAAGAAGCCGTAGTACTTGAAGACCCCGAGCACGGCGAGGTCGCACGACGACCGCCGCGCGCACGAGGTTGATCGACCGGGGCGTCGGCCGACCCGTCGCGGCGCGAGGGACCGGCAGCACCGCCTGGCCCGAACCCCCAGCTCGACGACGATCGAGAAGACGCAGCAGCCACACGAACCGGGCCTCGGCGTAGCCGTAGAAGCACGAAGCTGAGGGCCGTCATCACCCACAGCCAGAGGCGGTAGGTCGGCCGCAGCAGCCAGCTGACGGTGAAGGCGATCAGGAAGAAGACAGCGAAGGCGACGGTGGGGAACAGCACCCCGGCCCCGCTACCCCGTCAGGTGTCGGGCGGCGAGCTCCGGGGCGACGATGTTGATCATCACGCCGGTTCCCTGTTCGAACCCGGCCAGGCTGGTGAGGCGGGGCACGATGTGGACGTGCCAGTGGAACGGGCCCTCGTGGTGGTGCGGCGCGGTGTGGAACACGAGGTTGTAGGCGACGTCGCCGACGCGTGACCGCAGCAGGCGCAGCGCGTCGCGGATGGCGCGCCCGACGGCGACGACGTCGGCGGGTGACGGTGTTCTCGAGGTGGACCTCGTGGGTGCGGGGCAGCACGAGCATCTCGTAGGGCGCGCCGCTCCAGAACGGGCACACCACCAGCGACGCGCTCGTCGTCGATCACCACCCGGTGCCCCACCTGGAGCTCGGCCTCGGCCATCGTGCACAGCAGGCACGACTCGCCGAAGCGACGGAAGCCGGCCTCCTCCTCGGCGATCTCGCCCGGCACGAACGGGATGCCGAGGAGCTGGCCGTGCGGGTGCTCGAGCGAGGCGCCCGCCTCCCGGCCGGCGTTGACGATCGCCTGCGTGTAGCGGACCGTGGACCGGCGGGCGTGGTCCTCCATGCGATCGCGGATCGCGGCCATCGCGAGCCCGGCGTGCTTGTCGTCGAGGTCGGCCCAGCTGCCGGTGTGCTCGGGGCTGAAGACCAGCACCTCGTGCACGCCGCTGGCCGAGGCCTGCGTGAACACCGGGCCGAGGTTCTGCACGCGCAGCGGCTCGTTGCCCTCGAAGGCGGGGAACAGGTTCGGCACCACCCGCACGAGCCAGGTGCCGCTCGGGCCGTAGGTCTCGAGCGCGGGCGGCGTCGCCTCCTCGTTGCCCGGGCAGAACGGGCACTGGCGCGTGGGGTCGGACTCGACCGGGAGCTGCCGGGAGATGAGCTCGCCCGGGCGCGAGCCGCCCGCTCGACGGCGACCGTGACCCAGCGCCCCGTCAGCGGGTTCAGGCGGAGCTGACTCATGGAGCAGCTGAGCCGGGGGATCGCACGGCTCGGACGTTACCGCGGCGGTAGGCGGACACGTGGACGCTGGCGTCGGCGTCGAACGGGCGCCCGTCCCAGCCCGCCGTGCCGCCACGCGAGGCGCAGCCCGGCGGCCTCGGCCATGGCGTCGAGCTCGTCCGGATCGGCGTAGCGGAGGTGCCACGGGCGCAGCCGGATGCCGGCCTCGGTGACGTGGATGTGCTGGCCGGTGATCGTCTGCTCGCGCGCGTCGTGCTGGCTCGACCGTCAGCACGACCTCGTCGACCGTGATGCGCCGCGGCGTCACCGACGCCGCCGTCGGGCGCGTCGTCGGCGTCGGCGGGCACGAACGCCTCGAGCACGAACAGCCCGTCGGGCGCGAGCAGCGTCGGCGACCCGCTCGAGGCAGCGACGCTGCTGCCTCGGCGCGAGCCGAGGTTGAAGAAGGTGTTGAAGGCGACGAACACGACGGCGAACGGCGGCGGGTCGACCGAGGTCGAGGTCGGCCATGTCGCCCTCGGTCAGCGTGAGCGCATCGCTGCCGGGCTTGGCGCGCAGCCGCTCGAGCAT
Source organism: uncultured Actinomycetes bacterium (assembly GCA_963736045.1). Lineage (GTDB taxonomy): Bacteria > Actinomycetota > Thermoleophilia > Gaiellales > Gaiellaceae > PALSA-612. Next base: position 972,829 of record CAVTNK010000004.1, read on the forward strand.
CGCCGGCGACGCGTCGATGCCGTGGACCTCGACGCCCCGCGCGGCGAGCGGCAGGGCCAGGCGGCCCGACCCGATCCCAGCTCGAGCACCGGACCGCCGCCGACCTCGTCGACGAGCGCGGCCAGCCGGTCGCGTGCACGCCGTCGACGTCGGTGACGTCGCCGTACCAGTCGTCGTAGACGTCGGCGAAGCGGTCGCCGTAGGTGCTCGCCTCGTAGCCCTCCACCGGCCCAGTGTGGCGGCTGGCGCACCGCCGCTCGCCCTGGCCGGGCCAGTAGAACGGGGCCGTGGACTGGGCCGCCCCCGATGCTCCGCCGCCGACGGCGCCCCGCCGCCGGCCGGCGCGCCTGGGCGCGCCGGCCGACCCGCGGCGCACCGGCCGCCGGGCCGTCCCCCGGCTGGCGCCGATGACGGTGTCGGACATCCTCGACGGCGGCTTCGCCGATCCTGAAGCGGGCCCCGGCCACGATCATCGGGCTCACCGCGGTCTTCGTCGTGCCCGTCCAGGCGCTCGGCGCGTGGCTCAACCGCGGCGCCGAGGGGCTCGACGTCGGACGAGGCCCTCGTCGCAGAGCGACACCTCGTTCCAGTTCGGCGACACGGGCGGCACCAGCGGCGCGGCGCGACGCTCGTGCTCCAGGTCGGGCCGATGATCGCGCTCGTCTTCGTGGCCGCCGCCATCGCCCGGCTCGTCTCGGCCTGGCACGTCGGCCACGACCTCACGCTCGGCGCAGCTCCTGCGCGGCAGCGCTGACGCGCGCCTGGCCGCTGCTCGTCGCCTGCGTGCTCGTGCACGTGCTCGAGGTCGTCTCGGTCCTCGGCTTCGGGATCCTCCCGCTCGCGGTGATGACGTGGTTCCTCGTCACCGCGCCCGGTGATCGGCGCCGAGGGGCTCGGGCCCATCGCGGCGATGCGCCGCTCGGCGCGCCTCGTGAGCCGCCGGTTCTGGATGGTGCTCGGCGCTGGCCCTGCTCGAGCGTGCCTGGTGGAGCTCGCTCTTCGAGACGCCATCGGCCTGCTCCCGTCGGTGCTGTCGCTCTTCCTCGGCACCGACGGGATCGGCTGGGTGCTGCCCGCCGCGGTCGGCGATCCTCACGCAGCTGATCACGATGCCCGTCGTGGCCGGCATCACCGTGCTGATCTACCTCGACCTGCGGGTGCGCACCGAGGGGCTCGACCTCGAGCTCGACGCCATCGAGGCGTTCCCCGCGGCCACCTGATGGGGCTCCCGCCGTCGGAGCAGGACCCCGGCGCGGTTCGCGACCTCGCCGACCAGATCCTCGCCGAGGCGCGCTACGACCGGCCGCCCGAGTCGATCCCCGACCGGGTCATGGGGTGGATCGGCGACCAGCTCGCCAAGCCTCTCGGGACGCCTCGTCGAGCGGCGGCGGGGGCACGGTGCTGGCGTGGATCATCCTGCGCGGCGCGCCGTCGGCGGCGTGGTGTACCTGCTCGTCCGCTACGGCCGGGTCGCCGCTCCCGCGCTCGGCCGACGCCGCCGAGCCCGAGGTGATGGTGGAGCTGACCCGCTCGGCCGCGGAGTGGCGAGCCGAGGCCGAGCGCCTCGAGGCCGAGGGTCGCTGGGCCGAGGGGCTGCGGTGCCGCCACCGCGCGCTGGTCGCGGATCTCGTGCGCCGAGGGGTCGATCCCCGAGCAGGCCGGGCGCACGGCGGGGGAGTACGTGCGCGACGTCGCGGTCGAGCCTGCCCGGACGCCGCCGCGCTCGCTGGCGGCGGCCACCGAGCTGTTCGAGGCGGCCTGGTACGGCGGCGCCACCACCGGTCGCCGCCGAGGCGGCGCGCTTCGCCGAGCTCGACGCCCGGGTCCTGGCGGTGCCGGGTCGCTGAGTGGCTCGCGTCGCGGGGCACCGTGGTCGCCGGGTGCGTCGGCGCGGGGCTGCTCGCGGTCGCGCCTGCTCGGCGGCGCGCCCGACGACGGGCCGCCGCTCGATCCGCGGTCGGACGGCCCGCTCGGCACCAGCGCGCTCGTGTCGCTCCTCGAGGAGCCTCGGCGCCGACGTCGAGCTCTCGGTCGGGCTGCCCGACGCAGGGCGACGACGTCGCCCTGCTGCTGTCCGATCGCCTCGACGAGGAGCAGACCGACGAGGTGCTCGGCCTGGGTCCGCGCGCGGCGGCACGCCTCGTCGTCACCGACCCCGGGTCGTCGCTCGCGCCCGCGCGTCGCTGCCCGGCGACGCCGCTCGACGCCGGAGGCCCTCGACCGGCGGCATCTGCACGATCGCTGCGCTCGACGGGGTCGAGACGGTCGACGGCGGCGCGGCCGTCCGCTACGACACCGGCCGGCGCCGCTCGTCGTGCCTCGGCAGCCGCGACTTCGCCTTCGTCGTGCGTCTCGACCGAGGGGGCGGGCGACGTCGTGGCCGTCGGCGGCGCCGCCTTCGCCACCAACGACCGGCTCGGCCGAGGACGACAACGCCGTGCTGGCCGCCGGGCCTGCTCGCGCCCCGGCCGGGCACGACCGTGCGCTTCGTCGACGCGCCGCTCCCGGCCGGCGGCGGCGACAAGACGCTCGTACGACCTCGTGTCCGACGGCGTCCGTCGCGCCGGCCTGCAGCTCGGCCTGGCCTTCCTCGTGTACGCCGCTCTGGCGGGCCGTCCGCCTCGGCCGGCCCGTGCCGCGAGCCGCAGCCGGTCGAGATCGCCGGCTCCGAGCTGGTCGGCCGCCGCCGGCCGCCTGCTCGAGCGGGGCCGCGCGCCGGGCGAGGCGGCCGAGGTGCTGCGCGAGCGGGCTGCGACGCGACCTGCGCGCCCGCCTCGGCGTCCCGCCGACGCTCCCGCCGGCGACGCTCGCCGCAGGTGGTCGCCGAGCGCATCCGGCGTCGACCTGCACGAGGCGCGCGCCGCCATCGGCGATCATGCCGTCACCACCGACGACGAGCTCGTCGCCGTCGCCCGCGCCGTCGCATCCGTCCACCAGGAGGTCCTCCATTGACGCAGACCAGCTCCACCGACCCGCGGGCCGCCGTCCTGGCCGTGCGGGACGAGGTCGGCAAGGTCGTCGTCGGCCAGGAGGGCACGCTGTCCGGGCTCGTCGCCGCGCTGCTCGTGCACGGCCACGTGCTGCTCGAGGGCGTGCCCGGCGTGGCCAAGACGCTGCTCGTCAAGGCGCTGGCCGCGTCGCCTCGACCTCGACTTCACGCGGGTGCAGTTCACGCCCGACCTGATGCCGTCCGACGTGATCGGCCAGGTCATCTTCAGCCAGGGCCAGGCGGCCGGGTCGGCCGGGCGAGTTCCGGTTCCGCGAGGGCCCGGTGTTCACGAACCTGCTGCTGGCCGACGAGATCAACCGCACGCCGCCCAAGACGCAGGCGGCGCTGCTCGAGGCGATGGAGGAGCGCCAGGTCACGATCGAGGGCCAGGCCCGCCCGCTGCCCGACCCGTTCATCGTGGTCGCCACGCAGAACCCGATCGAGTACGAGGGCACCTACCCGCTGCCCGAGGCGCAGCTCGACCGGTTCCTCTTCAAGCTGCAGGTCGGCTACCCGACCGCCGAGCAGGAGCAGGAGGTGCTGCGCCGCCACGACGCGGGGCTCGACCCGCACGACGTCGCGTCGCGTGGTCCGCCCGGTCGCCACGCGCCGCCGACCTCGCCGCGGCCCGCGCGCCTCGTCGACGAGGTGCGCGTCGAGGCGCCGGTGCTCGCCTACGTCGTGAGCCTGGCGCGGGCCACGCGCGAGTCGCCGTCGCTGTCCCTCGGCGTGTCGCCCCGCGGCTCCGCGATGCTGCTGCACGCGGCCAAGGCGTGGGCCTGGCTGAGCGGCCGCGACTTCGTCACGCCCGACGAGGTGAAGGCGATCGCCAAGCCGGCGCTGCGCCACCGCGTCCAGCTGCGGCCCGAGCTCGAGCTCGAGGGCGCCACCGCCGACGGCGTGCTCGACGGCATCCTGCCACGGTGCCGGTGCCCCGGTGAGCGACCGCCGGTCGATGAGACCCGTCCCCACCCGCCGCCCCGCGCTCGTGGCGGCGGCCGCTCGCCGTCGTCGTGCTCGCCGCTCCCGGTCGACGGGCTGCTCGCGCGTGCTGCTGCGCGGTCAACGCTCGCGCTGCTCGTCGTCGTGCTGCGTCGACGTCGCCCTCGCCGTCGACCCGCACGCGGCTCGAGATCGACCGCGGACGCTGCCGCCGGTGCGTCGCGCTGCGCGGCGACCGGCGAGCTCACCTGGACGCGTCCGCAACCCCACCGGCCGCACCGTGCGCGTCGCGCTCGCCGACGAGCTGGCCCCGTCGCTGCGCGCCGACCACCCGGCGGCTCCGCGGCACCGTCCCGGGCGGCGCCACCCTGCGCAGCACGGTCGCGCTCCACCCGACCCGCCGCGGCCGCTTCGAGATCCGAGGCGCTCGTGCGTGCGCGTCGACGGCCCGCTCGGGCTCGGCGCCCGCCAGCGCCGCGCTCGACCGCCCCGACCTGCTCCGGGTCCACCCGCCTTCCCGAGCCGGGAGGAGGCCGAGCTGCGCATCAACACGGGCCCGCATCCTCGAGGTCGGCCTGCGCTCGGCCCAGGGCCGCGGCGGCGGCACCGAGTTCGACCAGCTCCGCGAGTACACCGTCGACGACGAGTTCCGGCGCATCGACTGGGCGGCCACCGCGCGCGCCGGCAAGGCGATCGTGCGCACCTACCGGGCCGAGCGGAACCAGACCGTGCTGCTGCTGCTCGACAACGGTCGGGTGATGGCCGGCCAGGTCGCCGACGTGCCCCGCGTCGAGCACGCCATGGACGCGGTGATGATGCCTCACGACGGTCGCGACCCGCCTCGGCGACCGGTGCGGCCTCGTCGCCTTCGACCGCACCGTGCGCGCCGTGCTCCCGGCCCGCTCCGGCCGCGACCAGCTCGGCCGGGTCACCGAGGCCATGTTCGACCTCGAGCCGGAGCTGGCCGAGAGCGACTACCGCGGCGCCTTCACCCAGACCCTCGCCCGCTTCCGGCGCCGGGCGCTGCTCGTGCTGTTCACCGACCTCGTCGAGCAGGCGGTGGGGGAGTCGCTGCTGCCGGCGCTGCCGCTGATCGTGCGGCACCACGTCGTGGTGGTCGCCGCCGTGCACGACCCCGACGTCGTCCGCTGGGCCACCGAGCCGCCCGCGCGACGTCGGCGAGGCCTACCGCGCCGCCGCGGCCACGATGGCCCTCGCCGAGCGCGACCGCGCCACGGCCCGCCTCCGCGGCCTCGGCGCCACCGTCGTCGACGCGCCGCCCGGCCAGCTCGCCCCGCGCCTCGCCGACGCCTACCTCGAGGTCAAGGCCACGGCGGCCTGGCCTCGTCGCTCGCCTCGACGGCTCCTCGAGCTCGGCGGTGCGCCCCTGGCGGAGCCGGTGCGCTGCGGCTCGGGACGGCGGACCGTCGCGGGCGGGGCTCCGGCTGACTCTGCGCCACACGCCGTGGCGACCGTCCGACGGCGCCCGCCTTGCGCTCGACGTCGTCCGGCGCGGACGCGCGCGGTCGCGGGCTCGTTGCTTCTCGAGGCTGGTCGTGCTCGCCGAAGGCGCCGGTGTAGCCGACGGCGGCGGCGCGGCGGCCGAGGACCGACGACGTAGGTCCAGAAGGCGACGAAGCACGGCGACGCCGATGGCGACGCGCATCGACGTCGGCAGGCCGCTCGGGGTGACGAAGCCCTCGATCGTGCCGGCGACGATGAACGCGAGCATCAGGCCCGAGCACGATCACCGCGGAGCGGCGGCCCTGCTCGGCGAGCGCCTCGGTCCGCGGTGCGGTCGCCCGGGTCGATGATCGCCCAGCCGATCGCCAGCCCGGCGCCGCCGGCGACCACGATGGCGGACAGCTCGAGCAGGCCGTGCGGGAGGATCAGCCCGTAGAACTTCGGCTGCTGCGCCGACCGCCGCGAACAGGCCCGGCGGCCTGCCCGACGTTGGCCCCGTTGTTCACGAGGATGAACGCGGTGACGACGCACAGGAGGATCCCGAGCGCGAACGCGAGGAAGCCCACCTGGATGTTGTTGACCGTGACCTGCGGTGGCGAACTCGGCGGCCGGCGCCGACGAGTAGTACTCCTCGAAGTCGTCCTCGACGTAGGCCTCCCGCAGCGGCGTCGGGCGCCGCCGCCTCGAGCGCGGCGTCGGACCGCGCCAGCCACGCGCCCATCAGCGACGGCGGGGACGAACAGGAGGAGCGCGGACACGAGCACGAACCGCCGCGCGTGCCACACCGCGGCCGGGAAGCTCGTGGTGAAGAAGCGGCCGACCCCGGCCAGCGACCGCGAGCGCGTGCCGTAGAGCACGCCGCGCGCGCGTCGGCGACGAGCCGGGTGAGGCGGGCGACGAGGGCCGGGTCGGCGCTGCTGCGGTGCGGGCGTGCGAGAGGTGGGTGGACGCCCGCTGGTAGAGCTGCACGAGCTCGTCGACCTCGGCCGGGCCGCAGCCGGGCGCCGCTGCGCCCGCCGCCGCGGTCAGCTGCTCGAGCCGGTGCCAGCTGGCCTGGTTGCTGGTGATGAAGCGGTCGATGTCCACGGGAGGCTCGGCCACGCCGCGCGAGGTGGCCGCCGGTACCGTAGCCAGCGCGATGGCCATCAACCCCGCCGGCATCGTCACGCCCGAGGCCGTCGTGCTCGACTTCGAGACGGCGGGCATCGCGTCGCGGGCGGTCGCGCCGGCTCATCGACGCGCTCATCCAGGTGGCGGCGCTGTTCGCGCTCGCTCATCGCTCGTCGGGGCTCGCCGTGCCGGGGCTCCGCCGGCGTCGTCGTCGTCGATCATCGGCGTGGCGCGCGGTCGTGCTTCGGCTACCCGATCCTCTGCGAGATGCTCATGCGCGGCCGGTCGCCCGGGCAAGGCCGTCGTTCGGGCTCCGCGTCGTCACCGTCGAGGGCGCACCGGCGGCGCCTCGGCACGCGTTCATCCGCTCCACCGTCGGCGATCGTCGACTTCCTCGATCCCGCCCGGGCGGCCTGTGCGCGGTCGTGTCCGTCGCTCCTGTCGCCGCAGCAGCCAGCGGCTCGGCGACCTCGTGGCCGGCACGATCGTGCTGCGCGAGCGGAGCCGCGGCGCGCGCCGGCCATGGCGGTCTGGTTCAGCCCGCCGCCCGGGCTCGAGGGCTACGCCCACGACGCTCGACGTCTCGACGCGTCACCGACGCCCAGTTCGCCGTGGTCCGGTCGTTCCTCCTGCGCGTCCACGAGCTCGCCCCCGAGGCGCGGGCGGCGATGGCCCTGCGCCTCGCCACGCCGATCGCGACGGCGATGCACCACCAGGCCGCCGCCCGGCGTGCACCCCGAGCTGTTCCTCGTGTGCGTGGCCGCCGCCTACCAGCGCCGCCGCGTGCGGCGCCGGCGCAGGCGGTCGGCGCCCGCCGGTCGCCACCGCCGCCGTCCGCCGCCCCGCCGCCGCCGGCCTCCGCCCCCGCCCCCGCCGCCGCCACCGCCTCCGCCCCCGCCGCCGCCCGCCTCCGCCGCCGCCCCCTCCGCCCCGGCGCCGCCCGCTGCGCCGCCGCCGCCGCTCGACGACGCCGGGCCCGCTACGCGCCCCCGAGCTGAGCGTGGACCGCGCCTGGCACTACCTCGACCACGCCGCCACCACGCCGCTGCGCCCCGAGGCGCTGGCGGCGATGGTGCCGTGCGCTGCGCGACGGCGTCGGCAACCCGTCGGGCGCCCACGCGCTCGCGCGCGCAGGCGCGCGCCGCCCTCGACGACGCCCGCGAGCGAGCTGGCCGAGCGTCGTCGGCTGCGCAGCCCGGCGAGGTCGTGTTCACGAGCGGCGGCACCGAGGCCGACAACCTCGCGGTGCGCGGCGTGCTCGGCGCGCGGCGCGGCACGGCCGTGTGCAGCGCCATCGAGCACCACGCCGTGCTCGCACCCGGTCGCGCGCGGCCGGCGGGCGGCGTCGTGCCCGTCGACCGGCGGGGCGTCGTCGACCTCGACGCGCTGGCCGCCGCGCTCGACGACGACGTCACCCTCGTGTCGGTGATGCTCGTCAACAACGAGATCGGCACCATCCAGCCGCTGGCCGCGATCGCGGACGTCGTCCGCGAGCGCGCGCCCGGCGCGGTGCTCCACACCGACGCCGCGCAGGCGCTCTGCTGGCTCGACGTCGCGCGAGGCGGCCGCCGCCGCCGACCTCGTCACGCTCGCGTCGCACAAGTGCGGCGGCCCGGTCGGCATCGGCGCGCTCGTCGTGCGCGACGGGCGTCGCCCTCGAGCCGCAGCAGCTCGGCGGGGGCCAGGAGCGCGAGCGCCGCAGCGGCACGCAGGACGTCGCCGGCGCGCGTCGGGTTCGCGGCCGCGGCCGCGGCCGCGGCGCCGGGAGCGCGCGGCGCTCGTCGCGCGCGCCGAGCCGCTGGCGCGACGCGCTCGTCGACGGCGATCGCTGGCGGCCGTCCCCGGCGCCGTCGAGAGCGCCGTGCCCGCCGGGTGCGGCGCGCGACCACCTCGTCGCGCGGCATCGCCAACGTCTGCCTGCCCGGCCGTCGACAGCGAGGCGCTGCTGTACGTGCTCGAGCACGACCACGCGGTGCTCGCCAGCGCCGCGTCGAGCTGCGCGAGCGGCGCCCAGGAGCCGTCGCACGTGCTCGGCCGCGCTCGGGATCGAGCGGGCGCTGGCGGCCGGCTCGCTGCGCCTGTCGCTCGGCTGGTCGACCACCGAGGCCGACGTCGACGCCGCCAGTCGACGGGCGTGCCGCCGCGGCCACCCGGCGCCTGCAGGCGCCACGCGCGCGACGGAGCCCCGGCATGACCGAGCGCGTGCTCGTCGCGATGTCGGGCGGCGTCGACTCGTCGGTCGCCGCGGCGCTGCTCGTCGAGGCCGGCCACGACGTCGTCGGCGCCACGCTCAAGCTCTGGGGCGGCGAGTCCGACTCGGGCTGCTGCTCGGTGGCCGACGTCGACGACGCGCGCTGCGGTCGCCCGCCGCCTCGGCATCGAGCACCACGTCTTCAACTTCGGCGACGACTTCGACGAGCACGTGGTCGCGCCCTACGTCGCCGACCACGCCGCCGGGCCGCACGCCGAACCCGTGCATCGAGTGCAACCGCCACCTCAAGTTCGACCGCCTGCTCCGGCGGGCCGACGCGCTCGGCTTCGACGCGGTGGCCACCGGCCACCACGCCCGCGATCGTCGAGCGCGCCGACGGCACCCGCCGCGTCGCCCGCGGGCGCCGACCCGGCCAAGGACCAGTCCTACGTCGTGCACGTGCTCACCGCCGACGCCCTCGGCGCGCGTGCGGTTCCCGGTCGGGCACCTCACCAAGGCCGAGGTGCGCGCCGAGGCCGCCCGGCTCGGGCTCGCCACCGCCGACAAGCCCGACAGCCAGGACGTCTGCTTCATCACGGCCACCGGCGGCCGGCGCGGCCTTCCTCGGCGATCGCATCGCGACGCGACCCGGGCGCGGTCGTCGACGGCGCCGGCGCGACGCGTCGGCGCGGTCGCCGCCGTCGAGCTCGTCACGCTCGGCCAGCGCCACGGCCTCGGCCTGCCCGGCGGCAGCGACCCCCGCTACGTGGTCGACGTCGACGTGCCGACCGCGACGGTCACGGTCGGCTCGGAGGCCGACCTGCTCGTCGACCGGGTCGGCGCTCGACCGACCTGACGTGGGTCGACGGCCCGCCCGAGCCGGGCCGCTGTCGCGCAGGCGAGCGCCCACGGCGCCGCCCGCGTCCGTGCCGGGTCGAGGGCGCCACGGTCGTGTTCGCACGAGCCGGCCCGACGGGTGGCGCCCGGCCAGAGCGTCGTGCTCTACGCGGGCGACGACGTCGTCGGCGGCGGCATCGCGCGCTGAGCCGTCGGTAGCCGGCCCGGGCACCGGCAGCTGGCAGGTCGCGGAGCGGAGCGAGCGCGGCCCACTGCTCGGGTGTGGAGGTGGCCCAGTCGTAGAGCCCGCCGCCGGGCGACCCGCGTTCGTCGATGGCCGCCACCATGCCCTCGAGGTCGTCGATGGTGCTGTCCTCGGCGAGGCCACCGACCGGGACGATCGGGATGTCGGCAGTCGCCGATGCTCGCCCGGATCCGATCGAGGTTGTCGGCGGTGTAGGTCTGGCCGTCTCCGGAGCGTCGCCAGTGCGGATCGTCCAGTAGCTCATCGGGAGCAGGGCGTCGTAGGTGTCGGCCAGCTCGGACCACGGGAAGGCGGGCCAGTACGACGGGTTCACCACCTGGAGGTGCACGGCCGACGGGGTGATCGCGGCCACAGCCTTGTCGGGGCCGACCGCGGCCCGGAGGCGCTCCGAGAGGTCGAGCAGGCGGCGGTTGCGCTCGGCGACGTCGGCGACCGCGGTCGACTCGATGTCGACGGCCAACCCGCCGACGTCGAGGGCGGCCGACTCGGTGAGCGCGCTGCAGGTCGGCGTCGACGTCCTCGAAGGTCGGCAGGTACCACGCCACGACGTGCAGCCGCCGGTCGTGGGCGCGCTGGAGGATCGGAGCCGAGGCGCTCCGGCTCCATCACGCCCGGGCGTGGCCGAGCGGGTGTGCGCGGTCTGGATGTAGAGCGTCTGGACGCCCGCGTCGGCCATCGCGTCGACGTCGTCGGCGTCCACCGACGGCGCCGGTCCGCCGAGCTCGACGGTCCAGTCGTACACGTCGACCCACGCGCCGAGGCCGGTGTGGGGGACGAGGGTCCACGCGCCCGCGGCCGGGCCGAGCGGCTCGGGCTTCGGCTGGGACACCCGATCGGCGGCGACCACCACCACGCCGATGACGACCAGCGACCCCACCACCAGCACGCGAGGCGCCGGCGCCGCACCCTGGGCGGCGGTGCCGCCGGCTCCGCACAGGTTCGACGACCGTCTCCACCCCTCCACCCGACACCACACCCGCGGTCGGAGCTGCCACGCCGCCACGCGCGCGCGACATCGTCGAGGCGACTCAGCCCGACGGGGATGCCGGCGCTCGCCGCCGCGGCGAGGAGCGCGCCCGGGCGGGTCGGGGTGAAGAGGAGCCGGTCGACGGACTCGACCTGCACCGTCTTGTCGGCGCCGGCGAGGGGAGACGATCGATCGGCTCCGTCGAGCTCGAGCTCGAGCGCCAGCCCGAGCGCGCCCTGCGTGAGGTCGCGGCGCGCGTCGGCGGCGTCCGCCGGGCGCCGGCCCCAGGCGTCGGATCGACCGACGCGGGAACAGCACGGCCTCCACCAGCGCGTGCTGGTCGTGCAGCACCAAGCCCGGCCGGCACGAGCACGACCCAGCGCCGGGCGAGCCCGTGGAGGGCCCGCACCGGCCGCCGCCGCGAGCGGCAGCCCGACGGCGAGCACCACGCACGCCGGCGACCCACTGCTCGGCGGCGAGCAGGAGCGGTCCGGCGATCGGGCGCCGCCACGGCCGCGACCCAGGCGAGCGGCAGCGGCCCGAGGACGAGCGCGGTCGGCACGCGCAGCGGCAGGCGCACCTCGTCGCCGTAGGCCGAGCCGTTGATGAACACCTCGCCGGTGAGCGGCGAGAACGCCGCCACGACCGCGAGCGCGGCGCCGGCGACGGCGACCGCGTCGGCCGACGCCCGGGTCGCCCGCGAGGGCGGCCCAGTTCGCCACGACCGAGCGCGGCGGGCGCCGCGATGCGCAGCGCGGTGAGGCTCACGGTGCGCGGGAGGAGCACGGCGACGAGCACCGCCGACCCACGTCCCCCACGCGAGCACCGCGCCGGTGCGCGCGACCGCGAGGCTGTGCTCGCCGAGGGCGTCGCCCGAGCGCCGGCCCCATGAGCAGGGGCAGCAGCGCCCACGTGACGCGGGCGGGCCAGGGACCGGTGAGGACGTGCATGGCACGCCGAGATTTGCCCACGCGCATCGTCGGTGGCCATTCTCGGGATGACCAGACCAGGGGGACGCGGTGGCTTGGGAGCACGAGCGACGATGAAGGTCGCTCGACCTTCAGCACGGGGTGGCCAGCTCGATCGGCAGCCTGCCGCACACGGATCCACGCGCCGCGGCCACCTTCGTGCTCGAGCGCCAGCCCCGCCTCCCGGCCGCGCCGTCGCTGCCGAACCGGTCGGGCATGGAGCGGATGGTCGCCCAGGCCGCGTGGGGCATCGCCGGCGTGCAGGTGCTGCCCGACGGCTCGCTGGCCCTCGACGACCCGATGCCTCGACCCCCGCGCGCCGCTCACCACCGCCGGCATCGACGGCGAGCCGTTCGTCGGGCTGCGCGCGTTCCTCGGCGCGGTGGCCGGGCGACGCGCGCCGATCAAGCTGCAGCTCACCGGTCCGGTGACGCTCGGCATCGCGCTGCTCAACCTCGGCGTGCCCGCGCCGCCGCGCCTTCGCCGTGGCGGGGTCGGCGGTGCGGGCCCGGGCGCGCACGCTCGTGGCCGCGGCGCAGGAGACGGCGCCGATGGCGCCGCTCGTGGTGTTCCTCGACGAACCCGGGCTCACCGCCGCGATGCACCCCGGCTTCCCGCTCGACCCGAACCGCACCATCGACCTCGTGTCGAGCGCGCTGGCCACCATCGAGCCGCACGCCGTCACCGGCCTGCACTGCTGCGGCCTGGCCGACTGGCGCGTCGTGCTGCAGGCCGGTCCGCAGATCCTGTCCCTGCCCGCTCGACGCCGGGGCCGTGGAGCACGCCGGCGCCCTGGGCGCCTTCCTCGAGCGCGGCGGTCGCGTGGCCTGGGGCGCGGTGCCCACCGCCGGACCCCTCGGCTCCACGCCCGAGCGCCTCTGGCAGCACCTCTCCGCCGAGTGGTGCACGCTCACCCAGGCCGGCTGCGACCCGGTCCTGCTCCGCGAGCAGGCCCTCATCACCCCGGCGTGCGGCCTCGCCCTGCACACCGAGGACCAGGCCGACCTCGTCATCACCCTCGCGAACCAGGTCGCCCGCCGCCTCGAGACGCAGACCCACGGCATGCGCCTCACCGTCGGCGCCTAGCCCCGGCGATCCGGGCCGTCACAGCCGGTCGGTACGATCGGCGCTCATGCCGGCTGACCGCCCCCTCGCCGCTGCCCGCGCCCGGCACGACGAGCTGAGCCGCGTCGTCCGCGACGCTCGCTACCGCTACTACGTGCTGTCCGACCTGGCCATGCCCGACGCCGAGTTCGACGCCCGCCTCCACGAGCTCGAGGCGATCGAGGCGCGCGTTCCCGGAGCTGCAGACGCCCGACTCGCCCACCCAGCAGGTGGGCTCGCCGCTCGACGAGGCGTTCCCGCCCTTCGAGCACCTCGAGGCGATGCATGTCGCTCGACAACGTGTTCAGCGAGGCCGACCTGCGGGCCTGGTCCGAGCGCGTGCATGCGCGGCCTGCCCGCCGGCACCGACGGTGCGCTGGGCGTGCGAGCTGAAGATCGACGGCACCGCGATCAGCTGCGTCTACCGCCACGGCGTGCTCGCGGTCGGCGCCACGCGGGGCACCGGGCACGGTGGGGGAGACCGTCACCCAGCAGCTCCTCACGCTCGACGACGTGCCCTACCGGCTGGCCGACGACCACCCGCCGGACGTCATCGAGATCCGCGGCGAGGTGTACTACCCGATCGAGAAGTTCAACCAGATGAACGAGGAGCGCATCGAGCGCGGCGAGCCGGCGTTCATGAACCCGCGGAACGCGGCGTCCGGCGCGCTGCGCCAGAAGGACCCGAGCAAGGTCCGCGAGCGGCCGCTCGCCATGTGGGTCCACGGGCTCGGGCACCTCGAGGGCCGCTCGTTCGCCACCTACTCCGAGTTCCTCGACTGGGCGCGGCGGGCCGGGCTTCCCGGTGCCCGACGCGTCCACCGTCGGTCGACAGCATCGACGAGGTGTGGGCGCCTCATCGAGGACTTCACCGAGCGCCGCCACTCGTTCGGCTTCGAGGTCGACGGCGTCGTCATCAAGGTCGACGACATGGAGCAGCGGCGCACGCTCGGCTCCACCGCCAAGGCGCCCCGCTGGGCGATCGCCTACAAGATGCCGCCGATCGAGCAGCAGACGATCCTGCGCGCCATCGAGGTCAACGTCGGCCGCACCGGGCAAGGCCACGCCGTTCGCCGTGCTCGAGCCCGTCGCCGTCGCCGGCGTCACGATCACCAACGCCACGCTCCACAACGAGATCCAGGTCCTCGCCAAGGACGTGCGGGTCGGCGACACGGTGATCGTCCGCCGGGCCGGCGACGTGATCCCCGAGGTGGTCGGCAGCGTCAAGGCCCAGCGCCCGAAGGGCGCCAAGGCGTGGCACATGCCGGCCGCCTGTCCCGACGTGCGCGCAGCCGCTGGTGCGCCCCGAGGGCGAGGGCCACCACTTCTGCGAGAACGTCGACTGCCCGAGCCGCATCGAGGCGTCGCTCGATCCACCTCGCGTCGCGGGGCGCGCTCGACATCGAGGGGCTCGGCGAGAAGACCGTCCGCCAGCTCCGCGAGCTCGGCTGGCTCGACGACCTCGCCGACGTGTTCCGCCTCGAGGACCACCGCGCGGAGCTGCTCGAGCTGCGCGGGCTGGAAGGAGACGAGCGTCGACAAGCTCCTCGACGGCATCCGGGCCGGCGCGCAGCGGCCCCTCGAGCGGCTGCTCGTCGCGCTCAACATCCGCCACGTCGGCCCCACCGTCGCCAAGGACCTGGCCCGCCACCTCCGCACGCTCGAGGGCATCGAGGCGGCGCCCGCCGAGCAGATCGCGGCCATCGCCGGCATCGGCCCCACCATCGCGCGCGGCGGTGCGGGCCTGGTTCGACACGCCGCGCAACGCGGAGCTGGCGCACGACCTCGTGCGGCTCGGCGTCCGCACCGACACCGACCTGGCCGAGCCAGCCGCGGTCGAGTCGCTGCCGCTGGCCGGCCTCACGTTCGTCGTCACCGGCACGCTCGAGGCCTTCACCCGCGACGAGGTGAAGGAGCGGCTCGAGGCGCTCGGTGCCAAGGTCAGCGGCAGCGTGTCCGCCAAGACCGCCGCGCTCATCGCCGGCGCCGAGGCCGGCTCCAAGCTCGACAAGGCCCAGGAGAAGGGCGTGCCCGTGCTCGACGAGGGCGTCGCTGGCGCGGCTGCTCGGCGGCGCCGGCGCTGGCCGACGTGCTCGCCGGCCGGCCTGATCGCGCGGCCGTCAGCTCAGAGGGCCTCGAAGCACCAGCGTGAACGACTGGTCGTCGGCCGTGCCGCGACCCGACCGACGACCTTCCACACGACGGCGATCACGCAGTTCGGGCCGGCGTTGAGCCGCTCGACGACCTTGCCCTCGCCCGGGGTGAAGAACACCTGGTTCTGCTCGGGCACGAGGCGCAGCTCCTCGGCGGGGATCTCGACGCCGTTCACGCACGAGGGCGCCCTCGTAGCCGGGCGCGAGGTCGATCCCCAGCTCGGCCTGCCGGATGACCTCGTCGCCCGCGCTCGGGACGAGGTGCTCGACCACGTCGGGCCGGCCCGACACGCGTCACCGGGTCGTCGTCGCCGGTGTCGGTGGCCCGCACGCCCGCGTAGAGCGGCCACGAAGCGCCGGCGACGACCAGCGCCGCGATCAGGAGCCGGAAGCGGCCGTCGGACAGGCGCGGGCGGCGGTCGGGGTGCGACCATGCCGTCAGTCTGACCGCTTCGGCGCCGGTCGGGGTGCACCGGGCCGGCGGGACCGACCGGATACCCTCGCTCCGTGGTCATGTCCCGCATGACGGACCAGATCGGTCGCGTCCTGAGCGGGCGGTATCGGCTCATCGCCCCCGTCGGCACCGGTGCGTCGGCCCAGGTCTTCCTGGCCGACGACGTGCGCCTGCGCCGTCGGGTGGCGGTGAAGGTCCTGCACGCTGCGCTCGCCGACGACGACGCGTTCCTCCGGCGCTTCCGCGCCGAGGCGCAGGCGGCCGCGGCCCTGAACCACCCGAACATCGTCGCCGTCTACGACTGGGGCGACGACGACGGCGCCCCGTACATCGTCACCGAGTACCTCGGCGGGGGCAGCCTGCGGGCCGTGCTCGACCAGGGCGTGCGGCTGACCCAGTCGCAGGCGCTGCTCGTCGGCCTCGAGGCCACGCGGGCCCTCGACTACGCCCACCGCCGCGGGTTCGTGCACCGCGACGTCAAGCCGGCCA
This sequence comes from uncultured Actinomycetes bacterium, assembly GCA_963736045.1. Classification (GTDB taxonomy): domain Bacteria; phylum Actinomycetota; class Thermoleophilia; order Gaiellales; family Gaiellaceae; genus PALSA-612. The sequence continues at coordinate 988,762 of CAVTNK010000004.1, forward strand.
ACCTGCTCTTCGGCGACGACGGCCGCCTGCGCGTCGCCGACTTCGGCCTGGCCCGCGCCCTGGCCGAGGCGGCGTGGACCGAGCCGCAGGGCGCCGTGCTCGGCACCGCCCGCTACGCCTCGCCCGAGCAGGCGCAGGGCCAGCCGGTCGACGGCAAGGCCGACGTGTACTCGCTCGGCCTCGTGCTCATCGAGGCCGTCACCGGCTCGGTGCCCTTCTCGGCCGACACCACCATCGCCACGCTGATGGCCCGGGTCGGCAAGCCGGTCGAGGTGCCCGACGCGCTCGGCCCGCTGCAGAAGCCGCTCGCCCGCGCCGGGCTCCCCGACGCCGCCGACCGGCCCGACGCCGGCGAGCTGGCCATCGCCCTGATGGCCAGCGCCGAGGACCTGCCCGCGCCCGGCCCCGCTGCCCGCTCGTCGACGGCCACGCCGATCGTCGACCTCACCGCGCACCGCGGGCGACGCCGACGCCACGATGCTCGGCGCCGCCCTCGCGGGCACCCGGCTGGCCGAGCCCGGCGAGGCCGACGGTCGTCGACGCCGGCGCCGGTCGCCGCGTCCAGTCCGCGCCCCCCGAGTACCTCGACGACGACCTCGTCGTCGAGAGCGACGACGACGGCCGTCGCGGCGCCGCTGGCCCTGGGTCGCTGGTCGCCGTCGTGCTCGTCGGCGCTGGTCGGCACCGCGGCCGCGTTCGCCTGGAACGAGGTCCGCACGCCCAGCTACGAGGTGCCCGACCTCACCGGGCATGACCGAGGCGGAGGCCCGCGCCGCCGTCGCCGACTACGGCTTCGAGATCGAGATCCGCGAGACGCCGGCGGGACGGCAGCACGCCCGGGCGAGGTGCTCGACACCGATCCCGCCGCCGGCGAGCAGCTCGACGAGGGCGGCACCCTCGTGCTGTTCGTCTCGCTCGGCAACACGCCGGCGCCGGTGCCCACCGACCTCGCCGGCAAGACGCTCGACGAGGCCACCGCAGCTCCTCGCCGACGGCGGGCGGCTTCACGCCCGAGGTCACCGAGGTCGAGTCCGAGGACGTCGCCGCCGGCCGCGTGATCTCCCTCGGCCCCGACGTGCCCGCCGAGCTGCCCAAGGGCGATCCCGTGCCGCTCATCGTGTCGAAGGGCCCGGCGCCCCGCGCCGATCCCCGGCGGGCCTCGAGGGCAAGACCTTCGAGGAGGCGGCGGCCGCGCTCGAGGCCGTGCAGCTCAAGGCCAAGAAGGTCGAGGAGTTCAGCGACGACGTCGAGGCAGGGCAAGGTCATCGAGCTCCGCCCGGCGTCGGGCACCGCGCCGCGCGACAGCGAGGTCGAGGTCGTCGTGTCGAAGGGCCCCGACCTCGTCGCGGTCCCGTCGGTGCAGGGCATGTCGCTCGACGAGGCCGTGCAGGCCATCGAGGCGGCCGGGCTCGTCGTCGGCGACGCGTTCGGGCCCGCCAAGGGCGACCCGTTCCTCACCGATCCCGTCCGCGGGCACCAAGGTGCGCCGCGGCGCCACCGTCGACATCTACCTGCGCCGGTAGCCCCACTACAGTGCGCCGACGCGGCCTGACCGGGCACGCGACGCCGCAGGAGGAGGCAGCGTGGGGTCACTCGAGGGTCGGGTCGCCATCATCACCGGCGCGGGCCGAGGGCTCGGGCGTGAGCACGCCCGGCTGTTCGCGGCCGAGGGCGCCAAGGTCGTGGTCAACGACCTCGGCGAGGTGGCCGAGGAGACGGCCGCGGAGATCCGCGCCGCCGGCGGCGAGGCGATCGCGTCGAACCACGACATCACCGACTGGGACGGCGGCCGCGAGCTGATCGAGGCGGCCGTCGAGCGCGCTTCGGGCGCCTCGACGTGCTCGTCAACAACGCCGGCATCCTGCGCGACCGCATGCTCGTGTCGATGTCCGAGGAGGAGTGGGACGTCGTCGTCGACGTGCACCTGAAGGGCCACTTCGTGCCGACCCGCTTCGCGGCCGCCCACTGGCGCGAGCAGGTGAAGGCGGGCGAGACCGTGCAACGCCTCGATCATCCACACGTCGTCGACCTCGGGGCTGCTCGGCAACCCCGGCCAGACCAACTACGGCGCCGCCAAGGCGGGCATCGGGTCCTTCAGCATCATCTGCGCGCAGGAGCTGGCGCGCTACGGCGTGCGGTCGAACTGCATCGCGCCCGCCGCCCGCACCCGGCTCACCGAGGCCACGCCCGGCCTGGGCGAGGTCGTGGCCGCCCCGACCGAGGGCTTCGACGTGTGGGACCCGGCCAACGTGTCGCCGCTCGTCGCGTACCTCGCCACGGCGGGCTGCGACGATCACCGGCCGCACGTTCTTCGTGCAGGGCGGCACCGTGCGGCGTGATGGAGCCGTGGCGGATGGGCGAGCGCCTCGAGCGCGACGACCGCTGGACGATCGACGACCTCGGCCGAGCAGCTGCCCGTCGATCCTCGGGCTGACCGCCGAGCCCGTCGGGCGCCGAGGAGGCGCCGGATCGTCGCGTGTACGATCGCGCCGAAGCACGTGCCCGGCTCGCTGGGGCGGCGTGCTGGACGTGGCGTTCCCCAGCCGCCGCGATGAGGCCGCCGCCCCAGCCGGTCGGGCACGTGCGCGCCCGTGCGGCTGTGTCGGCTTGACCCGCGGGTCAATATCCTGGCCGCCGTGCGCGAGCAGGTCGACGACAGCCATCCGGAGGAGCTGTCGATCGACGCGCCGGGCGCCGACGAGGTGGCCGTCGTGCCCGTGGCCGCTCATGCTCCGCGAGCCGCGTCGTCGACCGCATGGCCGACAGCCCTCGCTACCCGTGGATCGTCCTCGCGGTGGCCCTGTTCGGCCTGTTCTCGGTGGGCTTCACCATCACGATCCTCTCGGTGTCGATCCCGCGGATCGCCGACGAGCTCGGCAGCGACACCAGCACGATCACCTGGGTCGTCACCGGCCCGCTGCTCGCCTTCGCGGTGCTCGGCCCGGCCATGGGCAAGCTCGGCGACATCCACGGCCACCGCCGCGTCTACGGCCTGTCGATGGCCTGCGTGTGCCTCTTCGCCGGGCTCACCGCGCTGTCGTGGAGCGCCGGCTCGCTGATCGCGTTCCGCACGCTCGGCGCCGCCACCGGCGCCGCCGTCGGGCCCGGCGTCGATCGCCATCATCAACCGGCTGTTCCCGCGCGAGCGGCGCGTGCAGGCGATGGGCTACTGGTCGATGGTCGGCGCCGGCGGACCGGTGATCGGCGTGGTCGCCGGCGGCCCGATCGTCGAGACCTTCGGCTGGCGGTGGATCTTCATCGCCCAGGTGCCGCTGACGCTCCTCGGGCTGCTGCTCGGCCTGCTCGTGCTGCCCGAGACCGAACGGCGCGAGCGGGTCGCCTTCGACGTCAAGGGCGCGGTCATCGCTCGCGATCGGCGCCACGTCGCTCGCTGTTCGCGATCAACCGCGGGCCCGCTGTGGGGCTGGTCGAGCCCGGTCATCGTGGCCGGCTTCGTCGCTCGCGCCGCTGGCGATCGTCGCGTTCGTCGTGCATCGAGCGGCGCGTCGAGCACCCGCTCCTCCCGCTCGCCTACGTGCGGCGCCGCAACTTCTCCTTCGCCATCTCCACCCAGTTCTTCACGAACTTCGCCTACATGGGCGGCTTCGTCATCACCCCGATCTTCCTCGAGTCGGTGTTCGGCTACCCGGAGACGCGCGTCGGTGCGCCTGATGATCGCCCGGCCGCTCGCCTTCGCCATCGCCGGTCCGCTCGCGGGCTACGTCGCGGTGCGGGTGGGGGAGCGCACGTCGGCGGTGGCCGGCGCCGCCTTCGTGGTCGCGTCGATGGTCGCCCTGTCGACGGTCGCGCCCGGCGTCGTCCGACCTCGTGATCGTCGGCGCGCTGGCCCTGTCGGGCGTCGGCCTCGGGTGCTCGTCGCCGTCGCTGGCCGCGAGCATCGCCAACGCGGTCGACGAGCGCGACCTCGGGGTGGCCGGCGCCTTCCAGCAGATGATGACGCAGCTCGGCGTGGTGATCGGCATCCAGGTGATGCAGACGGTGTCGGTCGTCCGCGCAGCCGCCGGTCGGCGCCGTGGCGGCCTACGGCGAGGCCTACCTGGTGGGCGCGGCGGTGGCCGCCGCTCGGGCTGGTGTGCGCGCTGTTCGTGCGGTCGAGCCCCCGACGCGCCGAGGGCGCCCCGCAGGGCGCCCTCGCGACGAGATCCGAGACGCCGGCGCTGGCGACGCTCAGCGCCAGCATCGGACTCAGTCGGCGGTGATCTCCTTGATCTTGGCGGCGATCTCGGCCTGCGGTCGGGTCGGGCGTGCCCGACTGCATGGCCATCATCTTGGTCATGTCGCCCTGCACCTTGATCTTGCCGGCCATGAAGGCCTGCATCCCGGCCTGCGGGTTGCCGTCGACGAGGATCGCCTTGGCCGTCGACGTAGTCGAGCGTGACGGTGAGGTCGGGGTTCTCGAGGTGGCCCATCTCCATCTCCATCTCGCCGCCGGAGGTGTCCATGTGGGCCTCGATGGTGCCGTCGCCGAACGGGACCTCGGTGATGATCTGGTTCATCCGCACGGCGTGGGCCGGCGGCGGCGGTCTGCCCGGCGTACTCCTCGCGGATCTTCTTGGCCTCTTCGAGCCACTCGTCGGACAGGAATGCGTACTGCGCCACGGCGGCGTACCTCCAGCTTCGGGGTGTTGGGCGGGCGGCACCCTATCCCGATTGCACTGCGCGTGCAGGAAGTCGCGCGTCAGGCCGGCGCGGCGGCCGCGCGGCGCCCCGCAGGGCGTCGGCGATGGCCTGCTCGTCGGCGGCCACCGAGTGCACGACGTACCGGGCCACGAAGGCCGCCAGCTCGTCGAGCGGCACCGAGATCCGACCGGTGCGGTGGAAGTGGGAGAAGTGCCCGACCGAGCCCGACGACGCCCGAGCGCCATGAGCGTCGGGTCCTCCTCGCGGATCGTGCCGTCGGCCTGGCCGGCCTTGACGATGCGCACCATGTCGCTGATGTGCTGCTGCGGTGCCCTGGCGGAGGACGTCGGTGAAGTTGCGGCCCTCGACCTCGAGGAGCGAGAAGAAGTGGGCGTGCTCGGCCATGAAGTGCACCGACACCTCGGTGCCGCGGTAGAGGTTGACGAGCGGCGGCGCCTCGCGGGTCGAGCGCGGCGCCCTGCTCCCGGCGCAGGTTCAGCCGGATGCTGCCGGCCAGCTCCTTGAACAGCGCTTCCTTGTTCTCGAAGTACCAGTAGAAGAGGCCCTTGGCCACGCCGGCCGCGCGCACGATGTCGATGACCCGCGTCTCGGCGTAGCCGCGCTCGGCGAAGAGCTCCGCGGCGCGGTCGAGCAGCTGCTGCTTGCGCTCGAGGCCCTGGGCGGTGAGCCGCCGATCCGGTTCCATCGCGGCAAGAGCGTGCCCGACTCTTGACCCACGGGTCAATGCTCGGCGTCCTGGTACCTTCGGCCGGCGATGGCAGCGTCCACCCGGCCCGAGCGCATCGCCGACCGCGAGCGGAACCCGAAGTGGAAGAACCCGCCGCTGCTGATCGACATGTCGATCTGCATCAACTGCGACACGTGCATCCGGCACTGCCCGCCGCAGTTCGGCGCCATCTTCAACCACGGGATGGACGTGATCATCATCCCGGAGCTCTGCTCGGGCTGCGACAAGTGCCTCGACCCCTGCCCGGTCGACTGCATCTACCCCGACCCCGACTGGACCCCCTCCGGCGACGACTGGTGGCAGGAGCAGGCCACCGACGATCCGTACCGGTAGGTCGCCCTCACCACGCAACATGCGTCCAGGATCGACCACCTCGGTCGATCTCGGCCGCAGTTTGAAGAGGTTCCTCGCTCCACGCGAACCTGCGGCCGATCCGTGTCGCCCAGGTCGAGTCGGGCCGCAGGTTGGGAGCCGAGTCGCGTCGCCGTCGCCGCTCGAATCGCAGCGGCGACCTCCCGGACGATCTCCTCGGGCCGGTCCCGGAAGGTCTTCCAGGTGAACCGAAGGATCGTCCAACCTTCGAGCGACGATCTGGTTCTGGCGCGGCCGATCCCGCTCGAAGACCTCGTCGGTCTGATGGACCTTGCCGTCGAGCTCGATGGCGATCTTGAGCTGTGGGTACGCCAGGTCGATCTCCGCGAGTAGGCGACCGTCGCCTGCGCGGAGCTGGTGGTGAAGGACCGGCTCCGGCAGCGCGTGCTCACGGAGGAGGGCCAGCACGAGAAGCTCGAAGTCGCTGTCGGTGATCTCGTCGCGATGGGCGTTCGCTGCGATGACCCGCCGAAGGCGCCGGATCCCGGGGCGACCACGACGAGCGTGCTTCGCGAGCGTGGCGATCAGCTCGGGCCATGAGGTCAGGTGCAGATCGCCGCGCGGACTCGACCGCGTGGAGGAGGCGATGGTCGCCGATGAAGCGCGGCGAGGTCGAGCAGCGTCCGGCTCGGATCCGTCAGAGGGATTCCCGCTCGCTGGCGTGGAGCGGTTCGGTCGAGGTCGGTGCTCTCATGGGTTCGAACGCCAGTGCGCCGGTACTTGCGGCCACGGGGGATCGTGACCTCGGGAACGCCTCGATTGAACCCTTCGAAGCCCCACAGGGCCGCCGCCGCCCGGTGCGAGATGAGGGCGCCGGGGCCTGCCGAGAGGACGACGGCCATGATCCGAGACTCCCAGGAAGGCGGCAGAGCCCGCGATCCGATAGACGTCGACGTCGACCTTGTCGATGCGACCAGCCCGTTCACGCCCATGGAGCATCAATCGGGTGCCGCCGAGCAGCAGCGCCTGTCGCGTTGCGAACGTGCCGTGCTGACGGCTCGCCAGCTCGGCCAGCCCCCGGTCCAGGTCCGACATGTGCATCCAGCGGTAGAGCCAGTCGCCGGGGAAGCCCACGCACCGTAGGCGCGACCGCCCGGCCCACGACACCCCCCACACCGCTCACGAGCCTGCGGCCGAATCGAGCCCCCGGAGTCGATCTCGGCCGCACCTTCGTTGGGGTCACGTCCACGTCGCGAACCTGCGGCTGATTCGCGCCCGCAGCGTCGACTCCGGCCGCAGGTTGTGTCGGGGAGGGAGGCTAGCGTTGCGGCATGGTCCGTACGCCTGCTGACGACGTGCATCCGATCCTGCCGGGGTGCGAGCCGTGGTCGTCGCCGGGGGGTGGGCCGCACGGCGTGCTGGTGCTGCACGGGTTCACCGGCAGCCCGGTGTCGATGCGGCCGCTGGCCGAGGCGCTCGCCGACGCCGGGTTCGCCGTCGAGCTGCCTCGGCTCCCTGGTCACGGCACCGCGGTCCGAGGACATGATCGAGACCGGCTGGGACGACTGGCTCACCGAGGCCGAGCGCGCCCTCGCGGCGCTCCAGGCCCGCATGCCCGACGGCCAGGTCGTGGTGGTCGGGCCTCTCGATGGGCGGCGCGCTCACGTCGGCGCTGGCCGAGGGCCACCCGAGCTGGCCGGCATCGTGCTCATCAACACGCCGGCCGCCGTGCCCGACGAGATGGCCGCGGCGGTCGAGGAGATGCTGGCCGGCGGCATGGAGGTCATGGACTCCATCGGCGGCGACATCGCCGATCCCGACGCCGACGAGGCCTCCTACGACGAGACGCCGCTGCGACCGCTGCTCACGATGATCATGGCCGGGCAGGACGTGCGCGACGCGGCTGCCGAGATCACGCAACCCGACGCTCATCATCACGAGCCGCCAGGACCACGTCGTGAACCCCGAGGACTCCGACGTCCTGGCCGACGAGATCGGCGGGCCGGTCGAGCGCATCTGGCTCGAGAAGAGCTTCCACGTGGCCACCCTCGACTACGACCAGGCCGAGGTCGAGTCGGCCACGCGTCGCCTTCGCCCAGCGCGTCACCGCCGGCTGACGCACCGCCGCTCGCCGCATTCGGGACCGGCCGGCCGGTGTGCTTGCATGGGCGGATGGACGAGCCCACGATCGGGCGCAGCGGGCACCATCGACGTCGGCGCCGATCTCCCGATCCAGGTCTTCGAGCCCCCGGAGCCGATCCCCGCCGACACCGGCGTGCCGCTGCCGCCCGACAGCGTCGGCTACCGCCTGAAGCGGAAGCTGCCTCGGGCCGCCGCTGCACACCGACGAGCTCGAGCACCAGCGGCTCGGCAAGCCGACGGCGCTGGCGGTGTTCGCGTCCGACAACCTCTCGTCGTCGCGCCTACGCCACCGAGGAGATCCTCCACGTCCTCGTCCCGGCCGTCGGCCTGGCCGCCTTCTCGCTCGTCGTGCCGATCACCGTCGCCATGGTCGTGGTGCTGGCTTCCTGATCCTCTCGCTACCGGGAGACGATCAAGGCGTACCCGTCGGCCGGCGGCGCCTACCTCGTCACCCGCGACAACTTCGGCATCGTGCCCGCGCAGGTCGCCGGCGCGTCGCTGCTCATCGACTACATCCTCACCGTGCCGGTGTCGGTCGTCGGCCGGCACCGCCGCGCTCGTCTCGGCCTTCGAGCGCGCTCGCGCCCGTACAGGGTGCCGATCGCGCTCTTCTTCATCGCCATCATCGCGTACGGCAACCTGCGCGGCGTGAAGGAGTCGGGCAAGGTCTTCGCCGTCCCCACCTACTTCTTCATGGTCAACATGTTCGTGCTGCTCGGGCTCGGGCTCTGGAAGCTACGTCGGCGGCGACCTGCCGGTCGTCGGCGCAGTCCGTCGAGGGCAACGTGCCACATCGGCAACGCCGGCACGGGCCTCCTCTACGGGGCCGGCGCTCTACGTGCGTGCTGCACGCCTTCGCCTCCGGCGGCGCCGCGGTCACCGGCGTCGAGGCGATCTCCAACGGCGTGCCCGCGTTCAAGGAGCCGGCGTGGAAGCAACGCCCGCCAGACGCTCGTGCTCATGGGCATCGGGCCTCGGCGATCATGTTCCTCGGCCTGTCGCTCCTCGCCGCACAGATCGAGGTGATCCCCGTTCGAGGACGGCACCCCGACCGTGCATCGCCCAGATCGGCGAGGCCGTCTACGGCACGGGCACGCTCGGCGAGGTCCTCTTCTACTCGCTGCAGGCCGGCACGATGCTGATCCTCGTGCTGGCGGCCAACACGGGCTTCGCCGACTTCCCCCGCCTGGCCAGCTTCCAGGCCGGCGACAGCTTCCTGCCCCGCCAGCTGACCAAGCGCGGCCACCGCCTCGTGTTCTCGAACGGCATCATCGTCCTGGCCGGCGCCGCCGATCCTGCTCGTGATCGCCACCGGCGCCGAGGTCACCGCGCTGATCCCGCTCTACGCCATCGGCGTGTTCACCGGCTTCACGCTCTCGCAGGCCGGCATGACCAAGCACCACCTGCGCCTGCGGGAGCCCGGGCTGGCGCAAGGGCATCGTCGATCAACGGCGTCGGCGCGCATGCTCTCGGCCGTCGTCGCTGCTCATCATCGCCATCACCAAGTTCACCGACGGCGCCTGGGTGATCCTCATCCTCCTGCCGGTGCTGGTGGTCGTGCTGCTCCGGCTGAACCGGCAGTACGAGCGGGAGGCCGAGCGAGCTCGAGCACGACGTGCCCGCCGCCGCCACGGCGCCGATCCTGCGCCGCCACGTGGTGCTCGTGTTCGTCGACCGCCTCGACATGGCCGCCGGCCCGGGCCATCCAGTACGCCCGCACGCCTCACGCCCGACGAGCTGCGGGCCGTGCACTTCGCCATCGACGAGCACGCGGCCGACGAGCTGGCCGAGCGAGTGGGCGCGCGCTCGGGCCTGCACGCGCGTCCCGCTCGAGCATCGTCGACTGCCCCGACCGGCGCCTCACCCGCGCCGCGGTGCGAGTGCGTGGCCGCGGGAGCTGGCCGACGGCGAGACCGAGGTGTCAGCGTGCTGCTCCCCGACCGGAAGTACCGCGGCCTGTGGCACCGCGTGCTCGCACGACCAGACCGCCGAGGCCATCCTCGCCGACAGCTCTCCCGCCTCCCCCACGCCAACGTCACCACGGTGCCCGTTCCAGCTCGACGGCCCGACGGCCGGTCGACCCGCGGCTCCGACCGAGCGTGCTCGACGCCGTGTCGGCCGACGAGGCGGGCGACCGTGCCGTCGGGTCCGAGCCCCGCGCCAGGCGGACCCTCGCGCGGTCACGCCGATCGTCGAGGCGCGGTGGCGCGACCAGGTCCGGGTCGCCGGCGAGGTCCGCTCGCTGCGCGTCGTCTCCCAGCACGACTCGCCGACGCTCGAGGTCGTGCTCACCGACGGCTCCGGCGCCCTGTCGGTCGTCTTCCTCGGCCGCCGGCGAGATCGCCGGGATCGGGGTGGGCACGCACGCTCGAGGTGCAGCGGCACGGTCGGGGTGTTCCACAACCGGCTGGCCATGCTGAACCCGACCTACCAGCTGCTGGGATGAGCCAAGCGGTCCGTCGGGCGATGAGTCCGGCGGGGCCGCCTCGTCAACCGGGTGTGACCCTCCTCGCGACGCCTCTACGCTCGGGTGCGATGACGGCCCTCGACATCGACCTCGACCACGAGCTCGCCGGCCCACCGGCGCGAGCTCACCGGCTACTGCTACCGGATGCTCGGCTCCGGCGCGGAGGCCGAGGACGCCGTGCAGGAGACGCTCGTCCGGGCCTGGAAGGCCATCGACCGCTTCGAGGGCCGCTCGTCGGTGCGGTCGTGGCTCTACCGGATCGCCAGCAACGTCTGCATCGACATGCTGCCGCGCCCCGCAGCGCCGGGCCCGCCCGATGGACCTCGGCCCGTCGTCCACCGTCGAGACGGCCGTGCTCACGCCCGCAGGCCGAGAACACCTTCGTGCAGCCGATCGCCGACGAGCGCGTCATCGCCATCGACGGCGACCCGGCCGACGTCGCCGCGGCCCGCGAGTCGATCCGCCTGGCCTTCGTCGCCGCCCTGCAGCACCTGCCGGCCCGCCAGCGCGCGGTGCTCATCCTCTGCGAGGTGCTCAAGTGGCAGGCCACCGAGGTGGCCGAGCTGCTCGAGACGAGCGTGGCGTCGGTGAACAGCGCCCTGCAGCGGGCCCGGGCCACGCTCGGCGTCGCTCGCACGTCGACGAGCTCGACTCCACGGTCGATCCCGAGCACGAGGCGCTGCTGGCCCGCTACGTCGACGCCTTCGAGCGCTACGACATGACGGCGCTGGCGGCGCTGCTGCGCGACGACGTCGTGATCTCGATGCCGCCGCACGACCTCTGGCTGCAGGGCGCCCGACAACGTCGTCGGCTGGATGGTCGGGCCCGGGGCACGGGTGCGAGGGGTCGAAGCTCCTGCCGGTGCGGGCCAACGGCACCGCCGGGTTCGGCAGCTACAAGCCGGCCGGTCCGGGCCGCTGGGAGCCGTGGGCGCTGCAGGTGATCGAGGTGCAGCGACGGCCGGCTGTCCGGCCACCACAACTTCCTCTACCCGGAGCTCTTCGCCGAGTTCGGGCTCCCCGCCGTTCCTCGAAGCCTGACGCGCGACCGCGAGGCGTAGCGTCTCGCCGGAACGCTGTGCCCAGGGGAGGACCCATGGAGCCCAACGCCGCCTCGTACCCGCTCACGCTTCGCGCTCGAGCCGCCGGAGCACGGTGGCTCGGTGGCGTCCGTTCGTCAGCCTGGCTGCTCGTGCATCCCGCACCTGCTCGTGCTCTACGTCGTGCAGATCGTGGCGAGCGTGTGCGCGCTTCGTCGGCGTGGTTCGCCATCCTGTTCACGGGCAAGCATGCCCGAGGGCCTGGCGCGGGCTCATCACGATGTCGATCCGCTACCAGACGCGGGCGATGACCTACGCCGTACTTCCTCCGGGAGGAGTACCCGCCGTTCTCGTTCGACACCACCGCGGCCGACCCCGGCGACGACCCGCGGGTCCGCGTCGACCTCGTCCCCGAGCTGACCGACCGCAATCGCCTCACGGTGTTCTTCCGCGGGCTCCTCGTGATCCGCAGCGCGATCGTGCTCGGCCTCATCGGGATCGGCGCGGCAGTCGCCTCTGTCATCGCCGTGGTTCGCGGTGCTGTTCACCGGCCGCTGGCCGGAGGGCCTGCGGCACTTCGTGCTCGGCTACTTCCGGTGGACGAGCCGGCTGTCCGGCTACGCCCTCCTGCTCACCGACGACTACCCGCCCTTCTCGCTCGACTGAGGCGTCACTCCACCAGGTCGGCTCGGAGGCGCGACCGGTCAGCTCGACCAGCTCGAGCAGGTCGGGCTGCACGTCGCGCAGCTCGATCGACCAGCCGAACCGCCGAGCCGCGAGCTGCACCCGCAGCAGCCCCTCGACGAACCCGAGGTCGCACCGGTCCCGTGCCGTAGACCGGCCCGAGCAGGACCTCGGCGCCGTCGCGCCGCAGCACCACCACCGCCCGTGGCTCCGCGCCTTCCTCCATGGCCGTACGACGGCACAGCCGCGGACGACTCATCGGGTGTGGCGCGCGACCAACGATGAGTTGCGCCGCGGCGGCCCGTCAGACGGGCAACGATGTCCCCACCGCAGAGGAGCCTCCCATGACCATCCGAGACAACGTCCCCGCCGGTGCCCCGTGCTGGGTCGACCTGATGTCGTCCGACGTCGAGAAGAGCAAGGCCTTCTACGGCGAGCTCTTCGGCTGGACGGCCGACGAGCCCAACCCGGAGTTCGGCGGCTACACGAACTTCCGCAAGGACGGCGAGCAGGTCGCCGGCCTCATGGCGGCCCAGGAGGAGGGCATGCCCGACGTGTGGTCGGTGTACCTGGCGGTCGAGGACGCCGAGAAGACCGTCGAGGTGGCCAAGGCCAACGGCGCCCAGGTGTTCGTCGAGCCGATGGCCGTGGGCGACCTCGGCACCATGGCCGTGCTGGCCGACGCCGGCGGCGCCATGATCGGCATGTGGCAGCCCGGCGAGCACCGGGGCGGGCTGGTCGGCACCGGCGGCGCGCCGTGCCACTTCGAGCTGCACACCCGCGACTACGACACGTCGCGTGGCGTTCTACAAGGACGTGTTCGGCTGGGAGCCGCAGACGGTGAGCGACGACGCCCGACTTCCGCTACACGGTCCTCGACGTCGGCCACGGCGAGAACGCCGGGATCATGGACGCCGTCCGACTGGCTGCCCGAGGGCGTGCCGGCGCACTGGTCGGTGTACTTCGCGGTCGACGACGTCGACGCGGCGCTGGCCACAGGTCGGCGGAGCTCGGCGGCTCGACCGATCGTCCCCGGCGAGGACACCCCGTACGGCGTGCTGGCCACCGCCGCCGACGCCACCGGCGCCGTCTTCAAGCTCCGCGCCGGCAACGCCTGAACCGCCCGGCCGGGCCCCCCGACCGGCGTACCATCCGGTTCCGCACACGCGTTGGAGGGGGGCCTACATGAGCGAGTGGAACTTCAGCGACTTCGCCAGCAAGGACAACCTGCTGCGAACGGTCCGCGAGCAGTCCGACCAGATGCTGGCGCTGGCATCGGCACCCGGCGCGTGGGAGGCGCCGACGGCCGTCGGGCCACTGGCAGGTGCGCGACATCATCGGCCACCTCGTCGACACCACCGAGGGCTACTTCGCCGGGTTCGACGTCGCGCGCAGCGGCGGCGCACGGCCGCCGGATCCGCTCGGCGTGCGGGGCATGAACGAGCACGTCGACGAGGGCGCGCTCGCGTTCCGGGGCACGTCCGCAGGACGAGCTGCTGGCCCGGCTCGAGAAGGACCGGGCCGAGATGCTCGCGATCATCGAGGGCCTCGACGCCGAGCGTGGGGCGGCTTCCTCGTCCCGCACAAGTACATGGGTCCGCTGCCGGCGTTCTTCTACCCGGTCGCCCAGCTCGTCGACTACACGGTGCACACCTGGGACATCCGCCAGGGCGCCGGGCAGGCTCGCACGCCCTGGACGGCGACGCCGCCGACCTGCTCGTGCCGTTCTGCTTCATCGTCTGGCAGTCGACCGCCGACTGCGCCGACGTCGAGCCGTTCAGCCTCGGCGTGCGGCTCACCGGCAACAACGGGGGCGACACCGGGTGTCGGTCAGCGCCGGAGGGCGTGGCGCTCGAGCCGGGCGACCTCGAGCGACCTGCCGCTGGTGCTCGAGTTCGACGCCGCCAGCTTCGTGCTCACCGCGATGGGCCGCATCAACGGCGGCACCGCCCGCGGCGACGCCGCGCCTGGCCGAGCGCTTCTGCAACCTCTTCTTCCGGATCTGAGCCCGACAGCAGCCGCAGCCGGTCCGACGCGAGGTCGGCGCCGGCGCGCAGCGCGCGCAGCTTCTCCCACACGAGCGACGGGGCGACGTCGCCGATGCCGGCGGAGGTGTCGAAGCCGCAGTCGGTGCCGGCGATGACCCGGCGCGGGTCGCCGACCGCCGCGGCGACGCGCGTCGAGCCGGTCGGCGACGACCTCGGGGTGCTCGACGTAGTTGCTCGTCGTGTCGATCACCCCGGCGACGAGCACCATGCGGTCGGGCAGCGGCCGGCGCTCGAAGCAGCGGTACCTCGTGGGCGTGGCGGGCGTTGGCCATCGAGATCACGAGCGCGCCGACGTGCGCCTCGTAGAGCAGCGGCTGGATCTCGTCGAGCGGCGACGTCGTGGGTGTGCGGACCCTCGTAGTTGCCCCAGCACACGTGGAGCCGCACGGCGGCCGGGTCGATGCCCGTCGAGCGCGCCGTTGATGGCGTCGACCACCAGCTCGACCCACGTCGAGGAACTCGCCGAGCGGGCGGTCGGCGAACAGCGTGTGGCGCTCCAGGGCGAGGTCGGGCGCGTCGATCTGCAGCAGCAGGCCGCGGTCGACGATGGCGCGGTACTCGGTGCGCAGCGCGGCGGCGACGGCGCGCACGTACTCCTCCCGCGACGGCGTAGTGCCGGTTCTCCATCGCCGAGGCGACGATGCCGGGCGACGCGGCGGTCATGAACGTCTGGGCGAACGGCGCGTCGGCGACGAGCGCGCACTCGGCGTCGAGCTCGGTCGTGTCGCGGTAGGTGACGTCGGCGATGGCCGCCGGCGCCGCCATGAGGCTCACCTTGATCCGCTGCGAAGCGGGGGAGCGGCCAGCTCGAGGAAGTCGGGGTGCTCGAGCAGGTCGCGCATGAGCGGCCGCTGGCTCGTGCCGCCGAAGCCGGTCATGCGGTGCTGCACGTAGGTGACGAAGCTCTCCCGCGCCTGCTCGCCGTCGTTGCCGATGTCGATGCCGGCGTCGACCTGGGCGGCGATCGACCGCCGCGGTCGCCTCCTCGACGGCCTGCCGCAGCTCGTCGGGGTCGACGTCCTCGCCCCGGCTCCGGCGACCGTGCAGCTCGGCCAGCGCCGCCGGCCGCGGCAGGCTGCCGGCGTGGGTGGTGAGGATCCGCGACTCGCTGGTGAGCATCCCGCGGAGTCTGGCCGCTCGGCACTACGGTCCGCGCATGCCCGACGTGCGCCCCGCCACCCTCGACGACGTCGACCGGCTCGCCCGCATCGCGGCCGCCGGCTTCTACGACGACCCGGTGCTCAGCTGGGTGTTCCGCGACGACGCCCGCCGTCTCGACCAGCTCGACGTTCCTGATGAGCGGGCTCGCCGGCGACATGCTCCCCGACCGCGGCACGGTCCACCTCGTCGACGACGTCGTGCGCCGCCTTCTGGCGCGACCCGACCTTCGAGCACGGTCGCTCGACCGCCGATCGGGTGCAGGACGCCGTCGAGGCGTGCGGCGACGGCGCCGATGCCGTTCGCCGCCGACGAGCTCGAGCGGCTCGGCATCCTCGGCGAGCGCGATGATGGCCAACCACCCGCACGAGCCGCACTGGTACCTCAACGTGGTGAGCACGATCCCCGCGCACCAGGGCCGGGCCTCGGCACCGCGGTCCTGCAGCCCGTGCTCGAGCGCTGCGACGCCGACGGCGCCCGGGCCTACCTCGAGTCGAGCAACCCGCGGAACCTCACCCTCTACCGCCGCCACGGCTTCGTCGACGCCGGCGAGATCCCGCTGCCGGACGGTCCCAGCCTCATCAAGATGTGGCGCGACCCGCGCTGATGGAGATCCTCGGCCTCACCTTCGTCGGCAGCTTCTCGCCGTCTCGCGCCGATGGCCACGTTCGTGCGCGACGTCCTCGGCGTGGCACCGGCCGATGCCCGCGGCATGGACGCCGACGTCTTCGCCCTGCCGGACGGCACGACCCTCGCGGTCACCGGCTCGGACGACGGGCGGCCGGTCGCACGGTCGGCCTCCTCGTCCGCGACCTCGACGCGGCCGTGGCCGAGCTGCGCGCGGCCGGGGTCCGCACCGACGACGAGGTGTCGAGCAACGAGCGGGAGCGCTACGTCCACTTCTGGGCGCCCGACGGCCAGCTGTACGAGCTCGTCGAGCGGCGGCCCTGACCGCCCGCCGCCAACGGGTTCGGGAGCCCCGGGCCCGCCCCTACGATGGCCCGCCCTATGGCTTCGCTGTCGCGCGATGAGGTGGCCCACGTGGCCAAGCTGGCTCGGTTGCAGCTGACCGACGAGCAGATCGACACCTTCACGCCGCAGCTGGCCGCGATCCTCGAGCACGCCGCCGACGTCGAGGCGCTCGACCTCGCCGACGTGCCGCCCACCTCGCACCCGTACCCGCTCAAGAACGTGTGGCGCCCCGACGTGGCGCGCGACGCCGGCATCCGCGACGCGGTGCTGGCCGAGGCGCCGGCCGCCGAGCAGGGCATGTTCCGCGTGCCGCCGGTCCTCGGGCGAGGCGCCGTGACGCGCCGCTGCGAGATCGCCGGCGGCCGTGCCGCGGCGGGGGAGCGCGTCGCGCCGCGCGTCGGTCGTCGAGGAGCACCTCGCCGCCATCGACGCGCGCGAGGCCGAGCTGCACGCCTTCAACCTCGTCACGCGCGACGAGGCGCTGGCCGCGGCCGACGCCGTCGACGCCAGGGTCGCGGCGGGGGAGGACCCCGGTCCGCTCGCCGGCGTGCCCATCGCGCTCAAGGACAACCTCTGCACCACGCGGCATCCCCACCACGTGCTCGTCGAAGATCCTCGAGGGCTGGAAGCCGCCCTACGACGCCACCGTCGTCGAGCGGCTGGCCGCGGCCGGGGCGATCTCGATCGGCAAGACGAACCTCGACGAGTTCGCCATGGGGTCGTCCACCGAGAACTCCGCCTTCGGGCCCTCGAAGAACCCGCACGACCCCACCAAGGTGCCCGGCGGCTCGTCCGGCGGCAGCGCGGTGGCGGTGGCGGCCGGCTTCGCGCCGCTCGCGCTCGGCTCCGACACCGGCGGCTCGATCCGCCAGCCCGCCGCGCTGTGCGGCGTGGTCGGGATGAAGCCCACCTACGGGCGGGTGAGCCGCTACGGGCTGGTCGCCTTCGCGTCGAGCCTCGACCAGATCGGGCCGTTCGCCGCCACGGTCGCCGACGCGGCGGCGCTCTACGAGGTGATCGCCGGCCACGACCCGGCCGACTCCACCTCGATCCCCGAGCCGTCGCCGTCGGTGCTCGACCACCTCGGCGACGGCGTCGACGGGCTGCGGGTCGGCGTGGTGAAGGAGCTGCTCGACAGTCGAGGGCATCGCCCCCGACGTCGCCGCCCGGTGCCAAGGCGGCCGCCGAGGCGCTCGAGGCGGCCGGCGCCAAGGTCGAGGAGGTGTCGGTGCCGGCCGTGATCTACGGGCTGTCCGCCTACTACCTGATCGCCCCGGCCGAGGCGTCGAGCAACCTCGCCCGCTACGACGGCGTCCGCTACGGCCTGCGGGTCGACGCGCCCGACCACGGGCGAGATGTACGACCGCACCCGCACCGCCGGCTTCGGCGCCGAGGTGAAGCGCCGCATCATGCTCGGCACCTACGCGCTGTCGGCCGGCTACTACGACGCCTACTACGGCAAGGCGCAGAAGGTCCGCACGCTGATCATCCGCGACTTCGAGGCCGCCTACGAGCGCTTCGACGTGCTGCTGTCGCCGACGTCGCCCACCACGGCGTTCGAGCTCGGCGCCAAGGCCGACCCGCTGGCGATGTACCTCAACGACGTCTGCACGATCCCGTCGAACCTGGCCGGCCACCCGGCCATGTCGGTGCCCGTTCGGCGTCGGCGACGACGGCCTGCCCGTCGGCGTCCAGGTGATGGCCGACGCCCTCGACGAGGTCACGCATGTTCCGCGTGGCCGCCGCCCTCGAAGGAGCGCTGGCATGAGCGGCTGCCCCGACGGGCTGGGAGATGGTGATCGGGCTCGAGGTCCACTGCGAGCTGGCCACCGCGACGAAGCTGTTCTGCTCGCTGCCCCAACCAGCTTCGGCGACGAGCCCAACACCAACATCTGCCCGACCTGCCTCGGCCTGCCGGGCTCGCTGCCGGTGCTCAACGAGGCCGCCGTCGAGATGGCCATGCGCCTCGGCCGGGCGCTGCCTGCGACGTGAAGCGCTCGGTGTTCGCCCGGAAGAACTACTTCTATCCGGACCAGCCGAAGGACTACCAGGTCTCCCAGTACGACCTGCCGACCAACGAGGACGGCGTGCTCGAGCTGCCCGTCGGGCCTCCGCGTCGGCATCACCCGCGCCCACATCGAGGAGGACACCGGCAAGCTCACCCACGTCGGCGGCGGCGGTCGCATCCACGACGCCGAGCACAGCCTCGTCGACTACAACCGCTCCGGCGTGCCGCTGGTGGAGATCGTGTCCGAGCCCGACATGCGCACCAGCGACCAGGCCAAGGAGTACGTCGCGCGAGCTGCGCGCGATCCTGCTCGCCACCGGCGTGAGCGACGCCAAGATGGAGGAGGGCTCGATGCGCGTCGACGCCAACGTCTCCGTCAACCGCGCCGGCGAGCCGTGGGGCACCCGCTGCGAGATCAAGAACCTCAACTCGCTGCGCTCGCTCGGCCGGGCCATCGACCACGAGGCGCTCCGCCAGATCGACCTGCTCGAGAGCGGCGAGACGGTCCGCCAGGAGACCCGCCACTGGGACGAGGCCGCCGGCCGCACCGGCACCCTCCGGGTGAAGGAGGACGCCGACGACTACCGCTACTTCCCCGAGCCCGACCTCGTGCCGCTCGAGCCCGACCGCCGAGGACATCGCCCGCATCGACGCCGCGCTGCCGGCGCTGCCCGCCGCCCGCCGCGCGGCGCTGGCCGCCGCCGCCGGGCGTCGAGCCGACCGACGGCGGCGGTCGCGATCGCGGTCGACCGCGGCCTCGACGACCTGGCGCTCGCCGCCATCGCGGCCGGCGCCGACGCCGGCCGGGTGCTCACCCACGTCGAGCACAACCTCGCCGTCGACGGCGCCGAGTCGCTGTCGGCCGAGCACCTCGCCGCGCTCGTGACGATGGAGACCGGCGGCGAGCTCACCGCCACCCAGGCCAAGACGGTGCTGGCCGAGGTCGTCGCCACCGGGTCGTCGCCGGCCGACGTCGCCAAGGCGCACGGCTTCGAGGCCCTCGACACCGGCGCCCTCGAGGCGCATCGTCGACGCCGTCATCGCCGCGCACCCCGACGAGTGGGCGCAGCTCCGCACCGGCGACGACAAGGCCCAGGGCAAGCTCACCGGCTTCTTCATGGGCAAGGTGATGAAGGCCACCAAGGGCCAAGCCGACGGCAAGGCCGCCACCGCCCTCCTCCGCTCCAAGGCCGGCCTCTGACGCCGCCGCAGCGATGAGCCATCGCGGCGGGACCGGTCGAGTCGTCCACCCCGTGGCGTGATGGCCGACGTTCGTCGTGCATCCACGGGGCCGGTGGTGCGTGGGTTCGTACTGGGACCTGGTGGCCGGGCGCGAGCTGCGGGCGGCGCGGGCACGACGACGGTGGCGATGGACCTGCCGTGCGATGACGATGCGGCGGGGCTGGCCGAGTACACCGACGCCGTCGTCGACGCGATCGGGGACCGGCGGGACGACCTCGTGCTCGTCGCGCAGTCGCTCGGCGGCTTCACCGCGCCGCTCGTCGCCGAGCGGGTGCCGGTCGCAGCTCATCGTGCTCGTGACGGCGATGGTCCCGCGGCCCGGCGAGACCGGCGGCGAGTGGTGGGCCAACACCGGCACACGCTGAGGCCGTGGCCGCGCTGGGCCTCCCCGACGACCGCGCGAGACGCTGTTCACCCACGACGTGCCCGCCGGACGTGCTGGCGGCCGCCGGGCCGCCTCGCGACCAGTCGGGCGACGCCGATGGAGGAGGCCGTGGCCGCTCGCCGCCTGGCCCGACGTCCCCACCCGCTTCCTGCTCTGCATGGACGACCGCTTCTTCCCGCCCGAGTGGATGCGCGGCGTCGTCCGCGACCGCCTCGGCATCGAGCCCGACGAGATCCCCGGCGGCCACTGCGCCTTCCTCAGCCAGCCCAAGCCGCTGGCCGCCGCCATCCTCGCGCCTGGTCGAGCGACGAGCGACCACCGTCCAGCCTCGGGAGCCGGGCGGACATCGCGCTGGGGGCCACCTGAACGGCACCGGTAGCCTGCGCGGCATGGCCGAAGAGCAGGGCGAGACGCCCGTCGACATCAAGCCGCGGAGCCGCGACGTCACCGACGGCCCGAGCCGGGCGCCGGCCCGGGCGATGCTGCGGGCGATCGGGATGACCGACGACGACTGGGACAAGCCGCAGGTGGCGGTGGCGTCGTCGTGGAACGAGGTCACGCCGTGCAACCTGCCGCTCGACCGGCTGGCCAAGCGGTCCAAGGTCGGCGTGCGCGACGCCGGCGGCTTCCCGATCGAGTTCACGACCATCGCCGTGTCCGACGGCATCTCGATGGGCCACGAGGGCATGCGCGCCTCGCTCGTGAGCCGCGAGATCATCGCCGACTCGGTCGAGACGGTGATGCACGCCGAGCGCTTCGACGGCATGGTCACCTTCGCCGGCTGCGACAAGAGCCTGCCCGGCATGCTCATGGCCGCGGCCCGCTCAACCTGCCGTCGGTGTTCCTCTACGGCGGGTCGATCCTGCCCGGGCAGCACAACGGCCAGGCGCTCGACATCGTCGACGTGTTCGAGGCCGTCGGCGCCCACGCCGCCGGCACGCATCGACGACGCCGAGCTCGACGCCATCGAGCGCAGCGCCTGCCCGACCGAGGGCAGCTGCGCCGGCATGTTCACCGCCAACACGATGGCGTCGGTGGCCGAGGCGATCGGCATGTCGCTGCCCGGGCTCGTCGTCGCCGCCCGCCGTCGACCGCCGCCGCGACGACTTCGCCTACGCGTCCGGCCAGGCCGTCGTCCGCCTGCTCGAGCTGGGCATCCGGCCGCGGCAGATCATGACCAAGGAGGCGTTCGAGAACGCCATCGCCGTCGTCATGGCGCTCGGCGGCTCCACCAACGCCGTGCTGCACCTGCTCGCCATCGCCGCCGAGGCGCGCGTCGAGCTCGCGCTCGACGACTTCAACAAGGTCGCCGCCCGGGTGCCGCACATCGCCGACACCAAGCCGCACGGCAAGTACCACATGATCGACATCGACCGCATCGGCGGCGTCCCGGTCGTCATGCGGCACCTGCTCGACGCCGGGCTGCTCCACGGCGACTGCCTCACCGTCACCGGCAAGACGATGGCCGAGAACCTGGCCGAGCTCGACCCGCCGGCGCCCGACGGCGAGGTCGTCCACCCGCTGTCCGACCCGCTCCACGCGGTCGGCGGCATCGCGGTGCTCACGGGCTCGCTGGCCCCGAAGGGCGCGGTCGTGAAGGTGGCCGGCATCGACCACCTCCAGTTCGAGGGCCGGGCCCGCGTGTTCGACGGCGAGGACGCGGCGATGGACGGCGATCCTCGGCGAGCAGATCGAGCCCGGCGACGTCGTCGTGATCCGCTACGAGGGCCCGAAGGGCGGCCCCGGCATGCGCGAGATGCTCGCCGTCACCGGCGCGATGAAGGGCGTCGGCCGCGGCGGCGACGCGGCGCTGATCACCGACGGTCGGTTCTCCGGCGGCACCCACGGCTTCTGCATCGGCCACGTCGCCCCGAGGCCGTCGACGGCGGCCCGATCGCGTTCGTCGCGGAGGGCGACCGCATCCTCATCGACGTCGTCGACCACACGATCGACCTGCTCGTCGACGACGCCACCCTCGAGCCGGCGCCGGGCCGAGCTGGAAGCTGCCCGAGCCCCGCTACACGAGCGGCGTGCTGGCCAAGTACGCCCGGCTCGCTCCGGGCGCCGAGCGCGGCGCCATCACCGAGGCCTGAGCCCCGTCATCGGGGATGTGCTCTGCGGGTTGCCCGCCGACGGGCGTCGGCGTGGAACACTGCCGCCGTGGCCATCGCCGATCCATCCTGGTAATCACCTAGCGCACCGCGACCCACCACCTCGCGCGTGCGCTCCACGACCTCCCAGCCGGGAGGTCGTTCTCGTTTTGCAGTGAAAGGCAACCCAGGACATGCAGCTCACCGGTCGCCAAGCACTGATCAAGGCCCTCGAGATGGAGGGCGTCGAGATCATCTTCGGCCTGCCCGGCGGGCGCCATCCTCCCGGTGTACGACCCGATCATCGACTCGCCGATCCGCCACATCCTCGTGCGCCACGAGCAGGGCGCCGGCCACATGGCCGAGGGCTACGCCCACGCCACCGGCCGCCCGGGCGTGGCCATGGTGACCAGCGGGCCCGGCCGCCACCAACATCGTCACGCCGCTCGTGCGACGCGTACATGGACTCGATCCCGATGGTCGTGCATCACCGGCCAGGTGCCGGTCGGCCGCCATCGGCACCGACGCCTTCCAGGAGTGCGACACCATCGGCATCACCCGGTCGGTCACCAAGCACAACTAGCTGGTCACCCGGCGGCCGACATCCCGCGGGTCGTCCGCGAGGCGTTCCACATCGCCACCACCGGCCGCCCCGGCCCGGTGCTGGTCGACATCCCCAAGGACATCGTCGACCCGAAGAACCCGAACTCGGCCGATGGAGTGGTACTGGCCGCCGACGCCGAGGTCGCGGACGGCCTGCCCGGGCTACAAGCCCACGCACGACAGGGCCATCCCCGCAAGATCCGCGAGGCGGCCGAGCTGATCCTCGCGCTCCGAGCGCCCGGTGATCTACGCCGGCGGCGGCATCCTCAAGGCCCGGGCCGCCGAGGCGCTGCGCGAGCTGGCCGAGCTGTGCGACATCCACGTCGTCACCACGCTGATGGCCCGGGGCGCCTTCCCCGACGAGCCACCCGCTGTGCCTCGGCATGCCGGGCATGCACGGCAACTACACCGCGGTCACGTCGATGCAGCAGTCCGACCTGCTCATCGCCCTCGGCAGCCGCTTCGACGACCGGGTCACCGGCAAGGTCGCCGGCTTCGCGCCCGACGCCAAGATCATCCACGTCGACATCGACCCGGCCGAGCTCGGCAAGGTGCGCCGGCCCGACGTGCCGATCGTCGGCGACTGCCGCCTCGTGATCGAGGAGCTGGTCGCGGTGCTCAGGAGCCTGCTCGACGGCGGCGACGGCCCACCCCGACCGCGCCGCCGTGGAAGTCGACGATCATCGGGCTGGCAGGAGCAGTACCCGCTCACCTACGAGCAGTCCGAGCCGGGCGACGCGCTCAAGCCGCAGTTCGTGCTCGAGCAGCTGCGCGACAACACGCCCGACGACATGCATCGTGGCGTCGGGCGTCGGCCAGCACCAGATGTGGACGACCCAGTACTGGAAGTTCAACCACCCCTACACGTGGGTGAACTCCGGCGGCCTCGGCACGATGGGCTTCTCCGTGCCGGCGGCCATCGGCGCCAAGGTCGGCCGGCCCGACCGCATGGTGTGGGCCGTCGACGGCGACGGCTGCTTCCAGATGACCGCGCAGGAGCTGGTCACCGCGGCGACCGAGCGCATCCCGGTCAAGGTCGCGATCCTCAACAACGCCTACCTCGGCATGGTCCGCCAGTGGCAGGAGATGTTCTACGAGGAGCGCTACTCCGAGGTGTACCTGTCGCCCGACCTGCCCGACTACAAGATGTGGGCCGAGGCGATGGGCTGCGTCGGCATGCGGGTCGAGTCGCCCGAGGAGGTCGAGCCGGCCATCGAGAAGGCGAACGAGATCGACGACCGTCCGGTCGTCATCGACTTCCGCACCGACTCGTCGCGAGAAGGTGTTCCCGATGGTGCCGCCGGGCGTCGCAACGACGAGATCATCGTCGACCCCGCCCTCGGGAAGGACATCGTCCAATGACGCCAGCGACGGATCCAGCACCACATCCTCTCGGTGCTCGTCGAGAACAAGGCCGGCGTGCTCGCCCGCGTCTCGGGCCTGTTCGCCCGGCGCGGCTTCAACATCATCCCCTCGCCGTCGCCCCCACCGACGACGAGCGGTTCAGCCGCATCACGATCGTCGTCGACGTCGAGTCGGCGCCGCTCGAGCAGATGATCAAGCAGCTCTACAAGCTGATCAACGTGGTGAAGATCAACGAGCTCGACCCCCGCGACTCGGTCGAGCGCGAGCTGCTGCTCGTCACGGTCGACGCGCCGGCGCGGCCATCCGGAGCCAGATCATCGAGCTGGTCGAGGTGTTCGACGGCCGCATCCTCAACGTCGGTCACGACCAGCTCACGGTCTCGCTCGAGGGCCTCCCGACAAGCTCGACGACTTCGAGGAGCTGCTGCGGCCCTACGGGATCGTCGAGCTGCAGCGCACCGGCCGGGTCGCGCTGCCCAAGCTCGCAACGCCAGCGCACGCCGGCTCGCGCGCCGGCCCGAACGCTGACCTAGGAAGCAACTGCCAATGGCCAACGTGTACTACGAGAAGGACGCCGACCCGGTCGCTCATCGCCGGCCGCAAGGTCGCGGTCATCGGCTACGGGTCGCAGGGCCACGCCCACGCGCTGAACCTCAAGGACTCGGGCGTCGACGTGCGCGTCGGCCTGCGCGAGGGCTCGTCGTCGAAGGCCAAGGCCGAGGCAGCCGGGCTGCGGGTGACGACGATCGCCGAGGCCAGCGGCCGAGGCCGACCTGATCATGATCCTGCTCCCCGACACCGAGCAGAAGGCGGTCTACGAGGAGGACATCGCGCCGAACCTCAAGCCGGGCGACGCGCTCTTCTTCGCCCACGGCTTCTCGGTTCGGTTCGAGCAGATCGTGCCGCCGGCGGGCGTCGACGTGGCGATGGTCGCGCCCAAGGGCCCCGGCCACCTCGTGCGCCGCACCTACACCGAGGGCGGCGGCGTGCCGTGCCTCATCGCCGTGGCACAGGACCGCCGCGGCAAGGCGCAGGAGCTGGCGCTCTCCTACGCCGACGCCATCGGCGGCACGCGCGCCGGCGTGCTCGAGACCACGTTCGAGGAGGAGACCGAGACCGACCTCTTCGGCGAGCAGGTCGTGCTCTGCGGCGGCGTCACCGCGCTGGTGCAGGCCGGCTTCGAGACCCTCGTCGAGGCGGGCTACCAGCCCGAGTCGGCCTACTTCGAGTGCCTGCACGAGCTGAAGCTCATCGTCGACCTCATGTACGAGCAGGGCATCGCGGGCATGCGCTACTCGATCTCCGACACCGCCGAGTACGGCGACCTCACCCGCGGCCCGCGCATCGTCACCGACGCGGTCAAGGCCGAGATAGCAATACGTAGTTGTACCAAGCAGACGAGCATAA
>CAVTNK010000005.1:0-79081 GCA_963736045.1 uncultured Actinomycetes bacterium
CCCCGGGACAGAAGACGTCCACCGTCGTGCTCGAATGGGATCCCGCCGAGCGCCCGGCGGCTCGCTTGGCGATCCGGGCGCTCGACGAGCTACCTGGTTGGGAGCTCGTGCTGCTGCGCACCCGGCCGCTCTCCGGACGACCGACGATTCCGAGGCGCCTTCGGGATCGGATCCATGTTCGAACAAGCCGGGACCCAGCCTCAAGGGCAGCCATCCTGACAGCCGCAGCCATCTCGTTCCCGCTCCTGGTGGCAATCCCGGACTCCGGCTCGAGGCCGCAGCCACGGGTACGGTGGTGGCCGAGTCGGTTGAGGGGATCGTCGAGCTTGGGACAAACGAGCACTACCGCCGGGCTCGCGCCGCCGGACTCCGCTCGACTGTCGCTGGGGAGAGCTTCGAGCACGTCGCGGGCGAGCTCGACCGCCTCTACCGCCGCCTGGCCACGCGGCGCAGGATCGGCGCCGCCGAGCCTGCCCTCGCCGACCGCGACTGGATCATCTGCGACCTGCACATGCACACGTCGTGGTCGCACGACTGCTCCATGGAGGTCGACGAACTGCTCGACTACGCCGAGGAGCAGGGGCTCGGCGCGATCGCGATCACAGACCACAACGCGTTCGGCGGCGCTCTCGAGGCGGTCGAGAAGGCTCGCGGACGGAATCTCGTCGTCATCCCGGGCGAGGAGATCAAGACGGACAACCAGGGCGAGGCGATCGGGCTCTTCCTGCAGGAGGAGATCCCGCGCGGCATGTCGTTCGCCGACACTCTGGCCGCGATCCGGGCCCAGGGTGGGCTCGTCTACCTCCCCCACCCCTTCGACCGGCGCCACGCGATCCCCGACCCGGCGACGCTCCACCGGCACCTGGCCGAGATCGACGTGTTCGAGGTCTACAACGCACGCCTCCTGTTCGAGACCTACAACGACGAGGCGCTGCGCTTCGCCCGCAAGTACAACCTGACCATGGGCGCCGGTTCCGACGCACACGTGCTCCCCGGGGTCGGCACCGGGGCGATGAGCATGCGGGCGTTCCGCAACGCCGAGGAGTTCATGATCAGCCTGCACAGCGCCCAGGTGCTGCGCCGCCCGAAGTCCCTCGCCTACCTCCAGAGCCTCAAGTGGATGGCCCAGGTCAAGGAAAAGGTCCTCTAGGGGAGAACAAGGACCGGCTCCCCGTGGCGGTGCCGACCGACGAGATCTACGAGAAGTACCTGCAAAAGGCGATCTCCGAGATCAACGATCTCGCAGACGAGATCGCCCGTGCAGCCGGTGAGCGTGCGACCGTGCTCGGCTCGGGGCACCCGCTCGCCGACGTCATGCTGCTCAAGTACTCGCCGCAGGAGTCGGAGCTGCTCGAGGGCGTCGCCTTCTACGGCCGCGCCGGCCAGGCGATCCTCAAGTCGCTGCAGCGGCTGCACGTCGACCCGATGGCCGTCTACGGGACGAACTGCCTCAAGTTCGCCGGCGCCGAGCCCGACAAGCGCGCCGATGCGTGGCTGACGCGCGAGCTGCACATCGTCCAGCCGAAGCTCGTCGTCGTCATGGGCGAGCATGCGCTCGAGTTCCTGAACAGGATCGAGTTCCCGCTCTCCGCCTCTCGCGGAGCCGAAGACCGGCGAGCTCCAGGCGTTCACGCCGACCGTGGAGGCGCTCGTCGTCCCGGACGTGGACGCGTCGCTGGACGAGCAGGCGGCGAAGACGGCCTTCTGGAACGCCTTCAAGCCGCTCGGCGACTGGTGGGCGGCGCTGCCTCCATATTGACGCGCGCGCGGCGCGTCCTGCTCGCCGCGGCGATCGGCATCCTCGTCGGCAGCTACTACGCCTGGTCGGCTCGCTCTGGGACGCCTCGACGTGGTGGGACGTGGCCTTGATCTCGCTCGTGCTCGTCCCCGCCGTGTTCTCGTTCGTCTACCTCGCGTTGCCGCTGCGCACATGGCGATGCGCCTGCTCTCGGACTCGGGCTCGGGCTCGTCCTCCTCACGTGGGGGCTCGAGGAGGCCGACCTGGACGCGGTCGCCAACTTCACGAAGCTCGCGGCGGCGACGCTGCTCGGCTTCTGGTTCGTCAACCTGTTCGAAACCGTCTGGCCTCGTCGTCTTCGTCGCCTGCCTGATCCCCTGGGTCGACGCCTACTCGGTCTGGCGCGGGCCGACGTCGAACATCGTCTCGAACCACCCGCAGGTGTTCACGTCGGTCTCGTTCGCGCTGCCCATCCCCGGCGAGCACGACGCGGCGCGGCTGGGGCCGCCGGACATCCTCTTCTTCGCACTGTTCCTCGCCGCGGCCGACCGCTTCGGGCTGCGCGTCTTCTGGACCTGGCTGGCGCTCGCGCTCTCGTTCGGCGCCACGCTGACGATCGCCGTCGGCGCCGACATCAGCGGCCTCCCGGCCCTGCCGGGCCTCTCGATCGCGTTCCTGGCCGTGAACATCGACCTGCTCTGGCAGCGCCGCCGGGCGGCGAGAGCTCAGGGAAGCAGCTGGTAGAAGCGGTAGAAGTCGTTCTCGATCGGGAGAATCTCGAACCCGCCGAAGCCCGCCTCGGCGCGTAGCGGCGACGGTGTCCACGCGCATGACCGTGCCGTCCCGGGCGGGTTCTCGCCGCACCATGCCCACCGGTAGGCAGTGCATGACGCTGAAGCCGTAGAGCAGGCGCTCGTAGTCGCTCGCCGGGCGCGGTGAAGGCATCCTCGGCTCCTCGTCGCCGACGATACGGAGCCGCCGTCGGCCAGCATGCCTGCGCAGTGTCCGCAGCACGTCGACGGGACGCGACATGTCGTGCAGCGACTCGAAGATCGTGACGAGGTCGTACACGTCCCGGCGAGTCCGGGATCGGCGGCGTCGCGTGCTGGAACGTGACGCGATTCTTCATCTCGCTCTCGGCGAGGTTCTCGGCGAGCCTTGTCGATCGAGGCCTCGTCGAGATCGATTCCGTCGACCCGTACGCTCGGATACGCACGGCCATCGGATGCTCGACCACCGCAGCCGCAGGCGACGTCGGCGACATGCGCCGGCGGGTCGGCGATCAACCGGTCGTGCACCGTCCGGAGCGGCGGGCAGCCACTCGCTGGTCGAGCAGGTGCTCGAACAGCGGTCGCGTGAACCGCGCTTGGCCCTCGTGCAGGTCCTCGCCGTAGTCGGCGAAGGGCACGCCGTCGCCCGTGCGAAACGCCTCGAGCAGTGCGTCGACAGGCGGACGCACCCGACGATCGCCGTCCGAACGGGGCGATGAAGTTCAGGCTCCGTTCGTCCGAGCGAGCGCCTCGTCGTGACCCGCTGGAAGCCCGTAGACGCCGCTCGAATGGCCCGGCGGCTGCGTCCTCCACGTCGAGGATCCCCGTTGCGGCCTGCTGCTCGAGCCACTCCGGGCATAGCGCTCGTGGATCCCGGCTGCCTCGGCAAGGCCCTCCGACGTCAGCGGGCCACGTTCGGCGAGCGCGCGGTAGAGGCCGAGGCGATCGCCGAGGAAGACGGTCAGGATGGTCGAGGCCGATGCGCAGCGCCGAACAGCCGTCCGACCACCTCGTCGCGGCGGCTCCGCCGTTCCATCGCGAAGAACCTACTGCGCTCTCGTAGCAGCGCCACCGCCTCGACGTGTGGCGTATGCGGGAACATGTCCGACCGGGCGGACGCGCTCGAGGCGTGTAGCCCCACTCGGTCACGAGCTCCTTGACGTTCCCGGCCAGCGTCGTCGGGTTGCACGAGACGTAGACGATGCGCGGCGCCTCGAGCCGGCCGAGGTGGCGAACCGCCCGGCCGGACAGCCCCGCGCGCGGCGGGTCGACGACGACCACGTCCGGGTCGCCGGAGCGCGCGTGCAGCTCCTCGAGCGAGCGGCCGACGTCGCCCGCGAAGAAGGCGACGTTCGCGATCCGGTTCAGCGCGGCGTTGTCGATCGCGCACGCGACCGCCTCCTCTGACGCCTCCACGCCCCACACGGTCAGCGCGTCCGCGGCCAGGGTCAGGCCGATCGTGCCGATGCCGCAGTAGAGGTCGTAGACGGTCTCGCCGCCGGAGAGCCCGGCGTATTCGCGGGCGAGCTCGTAGAGCCGCTCGGCCATGGCCGTGTTCGTCTGCAGGAACGCGTTCGGGCTGACGCGGAAGCGGAGGCCGCAGAGCTGTTCCTCGATCGCGTCCTCGCCCCAGAGCAGGCTCGGTGGGCAGATCGCGCGTCACCTCGGCCGGCCGGTCGTTGACCGCCCGGTGGATCGACCGCACCTCGGGAAAGCGGCGGAGGCAGTCGACGAAGTGCTCCGGTGTCGGGGAGCTCGCCGGGCGCGGTCACGAGCACGACCAGCGCCTGGCCGGTGTTGCGGCCCTCGCGGACGACGAGGTGGCGGAGGAAGCCCTCGTGCGTCGTCTGGTCGTAGGCGAGGAGCCGCTCCTCGCGGGCCCAGTCGCGGACGGCGTTGCGGATCGCGTTGCCGAGGTCGGTCGTCAGCCAGCAGCGCTCGATCGGCAGCACCTCGTCCCACCGTCCGGCCCGGTGCAGGCCCGAGCGCGGGCCCCTCCGGCGTCTCCGTGAACGAGTACTCGAACTTGTTGCGGTAGCCGAACGACGACTCGGCGGGGAGGATCGGCTCGAGCGGCGAGATCGCCGAGCCCGCCGATGCGCTCGAGCGCGTCGCGCGACCTGCTCTTCCTTGGCCTCGACCTGAGCCTCGTAGGCCAGGTCCTGGAAACGGCAGCCGCCGCAGGCGGGATAGTGCGAGCACGGCGCGTCGACCCGCGCCGGGCCCGGCTCGAGGACGTCGACGGTCAGCGCCTCGGCGTGGTTGCGCTTCACCTTCGTCACGCGGGCCCGGACGAGGTCGCCGGGCAGCCCGCGCCGCACGAAGAGGACGAAGCCGTCCAGGCGCGCGACGCCGTTCCCGCCGTAGGCGAGCGAGTCGATGCGGAGCTCGAGCTCCTCGTCGAGCACGACGGGTGCGGCCACGGCAGGAGCCTACGCGCGGCTCTCAGGACAGCGTGGCGAGGTAGACCTTGCGGTCGCGCGGGCCGTCGAACTCGCAGAAGAAGATGCCCTGGTACGTGCCGAGAGCGAGGTCGCCGTCGCGCAGCGGGACGAGCACCTGCGGGCCGATCAGCGAAGCCCGCACGTGCGAGGGCGCGTTGGGCCCGTCGGCATCGGAGTGCCGCCAGGACCAGTCGTCGTCGACGATCTTCTCCAGCGCGTCCTCGAAGTCGTCCACGAGATCGGGGTCGATGCGCTCGTTGATGGTCACGCCGGCCGTCGTGTGCGGCACGTAGACGAGCGCCGCGGAGGCGCCGTTCGCGTCCACGAGAGCCGACCGAACCTGTTCCGGTGATCTCGACGAGCTGTGTGCGCTTCTCGGTCCGGAGGGTGATCTCGCGCACCGCGTATCCTACGCCGGTGACTGGGACGCCGTTGATGCCGCCCTCGGAGATCGACTCCTATCGCGAGCAGGCCGACCGCTTCGAGGCGGAGATGCTGGAGGAGTACTACCTCCACTTCGCCGGGCTCAAGGACGAGCTCGAGATCGAGTCGATCTACGAGCGCTACCCGGATCTGACCACGCTCGACGCGGCCGCCGGGCTCGGGCGAGCGTGAACGGCGACCGCCGGCGTGCGCGAGCTCTGGCGGTTCGCCTGCGGCGGTTACCTCGGCAACCTGACGAAGAGCCAGGAGGCGAGGGCGAGCGAGCTCGAGGCGACGCTCGAGGCAACGGTCGACGGCGAGACCTTGAGCTACCGGATGATGCGGCCGACGATCGCAAACGAGCCCGACCGCGCCAAGCGGCAGGCCCTCGAGCTCGCTCGCTGCGAGCTCGGCGAGGAGCACCTCAATCCGATTTACCTCGAGGCGGCCGACGTCGTCCGCTCGGCCGTGCCCGCACTCGGGGCGACCGGACTACGTCGAGCTCCACCGCCGGTTCGGCTTCCGGCTCGACGAGCTCGCCGACCAGTGCCGCGCGCTGCTCGCCGACACGGAGCGAGTGTACGAGGACGCAGATCGACCGTCTCTTCCGAGCGGGTCGGGATCGGGCTCGCAGAGGCGGAGCGCTGGGACTTACCGCGGCTCGTCCGGGCGGCCGACTGGGACGATGTCTTCCCACGCGAGCGCATGCTGCCCGCACTCGAGGCGACGCTGGCCGAGCTCGGGATCGACCTCGGATCGCAGCCGAACGTCGAGCTCGACGTCGAGCAGCGCGAGAAGAAGACGCCGCGCGCGTTCTGCGCACCGATCGAGGTGCCGGACCGGGTCGTGCTCGTGATCCAGCCGATGGGTGGGCCTGACGACTGGCGCGCGCTGTTCCACGAGGCGGGCCATACCGAACATTTCGCGAACACCTCGCGCGGACCTCCCGGTCGAGGAGAAGCGGCTGGGCGACAACGCGGTCACGGAAGGCTGGGCCTTCCTGTTCGAGCACCTGACCGACGATCCCCGGTGGCTGACGACGCAGCCTCGACTTCGGGCGTCCGCGAGAGTTCGCGGCCGAAGGCGCCGCGCAGCTCCTGTTCTTCGTGCGCCGCTACTGCGCGAAGCTGCTCTACGAGCTCGAGCTGTTCAGGGCGACCGACATCCGGTGCGATGAAGTCGCGCTACGTCGAGATCCTCGGGGAGCGCTCAAGATCGAGCCGAGCCCGACCGACTGGCTCGCCGACGTCGACGCCGGCTTCTACGTGACGCGCCTATCTGCGCTCGTGGGCATTCGAGGCGCAGCTCGTGTTCCATCTGCGCGAGCGGTTCGGCAACGACTGGTTCGCGGCCCGCGACGCCGGGTCGCTCCTCCGGGAGCTGTGGTCGCTCGGCCAGAGCCGGCGACCGCGGACGAGCTGCTCGACGACGTGACGGGCACCGAGATCGAGATGGCTGTCGGTCACCGAGCGCATTCGCGAACGGCTCTGAGCAGAAGTGCTCTTCGCAGGCTCAGGGACCTGAACGAGCCGTTCGAGACGAGGGAGGGACAATGACGACTGTGCTCTGCGGCTACCGCGTCGCCGACTACGACATCTTTCGGCCCGGCTACGACCGCGCGGTTCAGCTGACCCCGGGGTCCGCTCCTTCCGGGTCTGGCGCGGACAGGACGATCCGAATTTCGTCGTGATCGAGGAGACGCTCGACTCCCGGGCGGAGGCGCAGGCGATGTGGGAGAGCGCCGAGACGCAGGCGGCGATGGCAGCCGACGGGATCGACATGGCGTCACTGTGGATCGAGTACCTGGACGAGGTCGGTTCCGGGGCACCCTGACCGGACACGATCCGGCAATGCTGGGAGCGGATTTCTAGAGCGCGCCCCCGGCGGCTTCTGGCGCACCCGCTGCCTCGCCGGCGTCGCCGACCTGCGTTCGAGCGAGATGGTCCTCTGCGAGTAGGAGATTCGACTCTGCGGCTCGTTTCACGATCGAGAGCAAGTCGGACATGCTGGCGACCTCCTCGCGCTGCTCCTGCAGGAACCAGTGCAGCAACCTGTCGCAGTTCCCGCAAAGAGCGACACCAAGCCCTTGCCAAGTCCGACGGCTCACGGGACAGGTTGCTTACAGGGCCGCGTTACCCGACACTAGCCGACGTGCAGATTCCCGAGACCCGCTACGCCAGGAGCGGCGACGTCTCGATCGCCTACCAGGTCGTCGGCGACGGGCCCTTGGACGTCGTGCTCCTGCCGGCCTTCTCGCATGTCGAGCTGGCCTGGTCGCACCCGGACCATCACGGACAGGTACCCGCGCCGACTGTCCGAGTTCGCGCGGCTGATCTTCCTCGATCGGCGCGGTATGGGGATGTCCGACCGCGTCACCGGGGAGTCGCTCGAGACGCGGATGGACGACATCCGCGCGGTGATGGACGCCGCGGGCTCGAAGCGCGCGGCCATCTTCGGGATGGCCGAGGGCGGGGCGATCAGCCGTGTGTTCGCCGCGACGCTACCCGGAGCGGACGAGCGCGCTCGTCCTGTTCGCCACCTGGCCCCGGACGAGGTGGGCGGCCGACTACCCCTTGGGACTGCAGCCGAGGAGCAGGCGAGCGCCATGCGGGGGAGCTTCATGCAGCTGTTCTTCGGCTCGCGCGAAGAAGCGCTGAGGGTCGCGCGGGTCGTGGAGAGGGCCGGGAGCTCGGTGACGACGCGCTCTGTCGCGGAGATCGACTACCTGCGCCGCGCAGCAGGCAAGTCCGCGGTCGACTGGAGGCGCAACAGGCGCTGCTCCGCGAGATCGACGTGCGGCAGGTGCTACCCGGCATCCGCGCGCCGACGCTCCTGATCCACGGGGCGGAGGCGACACCCTTCTCGATCGAAGGTGCCCGGTACATGGCACGGCAGATTCCGGCCGCGCGGCTGCTCGAGCTGCCAGGCGCGCCGATGATCCCGGCGGGCGCTGATCTCCGCCACGCGCTCGACGAGGCGGAGGCCTTCCTGAGGGATGCGTGGGAGTCGGGAGCGTGGGAGGAGCCCGAGCCGGACCGCGTCCTCGCGACGGTCATGTTCACGGACATCGTCGAGTCGACGCCAGCGAGCGGTCGAGCTCGGCGACCGCGCCTGGCGCGACCTCCTCGTGCGCCACCACGAGCTCGTCCGCCGTCAGCTCGTTCGCTTTCGCGGCAAGGAGGTCGACACCGCCGGCGACGGCTTCCTCGCCAGCTTCGACGGCCCGGCGCGCGCGATCCGCTGCGCCGAGGCGATCGTCGAGGGCGTCCACGCCCTCGGTTTGGAGGTGCGAGCGGGGCTGCACACCGGCGAGTGCGAGCTGATCGACGGCAAGGTCGCCGGGGTCGCCGTCCACACTGGTGCGCGGGTCGCCGCGCACGCCGAACCGGGTGAAGTGCTCGTTTCGAGCACAGTGAAGGATCTCGTTGCTGGCTCCGGGCTCGCCTTCCAGGATCGCGGCCCGCACGAGCTGAAGGGCCTGCCCGGCGAGTGGCGGCTCTTCGCCGTCGAGCAGAACTAGCCGTCGCACTTCCACCAGATGACGAGCGCCGAAGTCGCGTGCCTTACGCTCGGACGTCGAGCCGCCCGCGACCTTCTCCTAGCCGCTGAGTCGGCACACGGTCGTGGGGCGGTTCTCCAGGCTACAAAGCGCCGCCCGCTGCCTCTGGCGCGGCGGTGTCAGGAGCGCCGGCATCGCCGACCGCGTTGCGGGCCAGGTGCTCCTCGGCGAGCAGGAGGTTCGTCTCGGACGCTCGCTTCACGATGGCCAGCAGGTCGGACATGCTGCGACCTCCTCGCGCTGCTCCTGCAGGAACCAGTGCAGGAACTGCTCGCCGACGTACTCGCCCTCCTCGCGGGCGATCTTGACGAGATCGGCGATCTGCCTCGTCACCTGCTGCTCCTGCTCGAGGGCGAGGGCGACAGGCTCGACCGCGTCGCCGAACGACGTCGCCGGCGCCGTCACGCCGGGAATCTCGATCTTCTCGTCGGCGTCGAGCAGGTACTGCACCAGCATCATGGCGTGGTTTCGCTCCTCGACCGCCTGCCGGTAGAAGTGAGCGGCCAGGTTCGGCAGGGTCTCCGCGTCGAAGTACACGGCGATGGCGATGTACTGCTGTGAAGCGGCGAACTCGTTCGCGATCTGCTCGTTGACTGCTTCCGGGAATCTGCTCATGACCTGACTCTATCCACCGAGACGTCCGTGACGAAACTCCTTGCTCTCGGACCGAACCGGTCTCCTGGCTCGAGCGAATGAGCCGCGATGACGGCCACTCGATGCGACCCCACCGTGCAACCCAGGCCGTCGGAGAAAGGAGTCGACGCACTATGAAGAGGTATGCGCTGATCCTCCTGGTCGCGGTGACCGCCGCTCTCGTCGCGCTCTATGTCGGGCGTCTCAGCCCGGGCTCGAGCACGGCCTCCAGCCACCGGGAGGCACCGCTGATCTCGGAGGATCCGTCTGCGGACAACACGGACCTGTACGCGTTCCGCAGCCCGGACAAGCCGAGCACGTTCACGATCATCTCGAACTGGATCCCGGGTGAGGATCCGGCCGCCGGCCCGAACTGGTACACGTTCTCGCCAAGCGCCCGGTACACGATCTACGTCGACACGGACGGCGACGTCCGGCCGAACCTGATCTACCGGTTCCAGTTCTCGACCCCGACCAGGCCCGTTCTTCCTGGGCAACACGACCCAGAACTTCACGGCGACGCTGAACGGGAAGGTGATCGCCAAAGGCAAGACGCCGCCGAACAACATCGGTCCGCGCCTGCTCGGCTTCCTCGGCGTGAAGAACTACCACGCCGCTGCACAGAGCTCGGTCGTCACGGCCTCGAACGGCACGCAAGGTCTTCGCCGGTCAGCGCGACGACGGCTTCTTCGGCGACATCGGAGCGATCTTCGACCTGCTCGGATTCCGGAAGGCCGGCACGACGGGCGACAAGGGCGGTGGCAAGGACTTCTTCGCCGGTTACAACGTGCACGCGATCGGACTGCAGATCCCGATCGCCAGCGTTCACGCGAAGAACGGTGTCGTCGGCATCTGGTCGACCACCGAGCGCAAGAACGTCACCGTGAAGGGTCAGGTTCGCCGCGGCTGGACGCAGATCTCCCGGCTCGGCAACCCCCTGATC
This sequence comes from uncultured Actinomycetes bacterium, assembly GCA_963736045.1. Taxonomy (GTDB): domain Bacteria; phylum Actinomycetota; class Thermoleophilia; order Gaiellales; family Gaiellaceae; genus PALSA-612. The sequence goes on from CAVTNK010000005.1 coordinate 10,511, forward strand.
AACGAAGTGGTCATCCCGACGGGCGAGAAGGACCTGTGGAACCGGGAGGCTCCGTGGCAGGACGGTCAGTTCCTGAAGTACTACACCGACCCGATCCTCGCCAAGGTCATGAACGTCGTCTACAAGCTCGGCGTGCCGGAGACCGGCCGCGACGATCTCGTAGCCGTGCTCCTGACCGGCATCCCGAAGCTCAACTACACGGGCACGAAGGTCGCCGACCTGCTTCGCCTCAACCTCACCATCCCGCCGACTCCCGCCGGAAAGGTCAACGACTTCGGTGTGGTCGCCGGCGACAACGCGGGTTGGCCGAACGGCCGCCGCCTCGCAGACGACGTGATCGACGTCGCCGAGCGAGCGGTCGCCGGGTTCCTCAAGGGCAAGAAGGTACCGCTGGGCGACGGCGTCAACGGAAACGACGTCCCCAACCTGGCCAGCTTCCCCTACGAGACCGACCCGCACGAGGGTTTCGCGAACTCGAAGGGGCTGCAGAAGCCCTAGCGGAGGATCGAGGGCCCGCCCACCCGGGCGGGCCCTCTCCCTTCCACTGCCGAAGACGATCATGACCAAGCTCATCGCCCTTTTCGCCACCGTCCTCGCCGCTGGCTTCGCGGTGCTCTTCGGCGGCGTCTTCGACGGCGCACCCTCGACATCAGCGAGCACGCTCGGCGGCTCACAGGCATTCGAGGACTTCAAGGCCGGCTTCTCGCTCTCGAGCAGCACCGCCTCTCTCGTCGTCGATCTGCAAACGACGCTCGAAACGAACCCCGAAGACGAGCACAGCTGGGCGCTTCTCGGCCTCGCTTACCAGCAGCGCGCACGGGAGTCCGGCGACCCGTCGTACTACACGAAGTCGGACGGAGCCCTCCATCGCGCGCTCGCACTCAAGTCCGACGACGACCTCGTTTACGGCGGGCTCGGCTCGCTCGCCCTCTCGCGGCACCGATTCCTCGACGCCCTTGCGCTCGGCCGCAAGGCCCACTCGCTCAACAGGTATTCGGCGCGGAACTATGGCGTGATCGGCGACGCGCTCGTGGAACTCGGCCGCTACCGCGAGGCATTCCAGGCCTTCGACGCGATGAACCGGCTCCGGCCGAGCCTCTCCTCGTACGCGCGTGTCTCGTACGGTCGAGAGCTGATCGGCCGCACACAGGCGGCGATCAGGGCCATGAAGCTCGCCGTCGATGCGGCGACCAGCACGACCGAACCGAACGCGTGGACTCACGTACAGCTCGGCAAGCTCTATTTCAGCCACGGCCGCTACGCCGACGCCGAGACCGAGTACCGGATCGCGAACGCCGTCTTCCCCAACTACGCCTACGGGCTCGACGCGCTCGCGCAGGTCGAGGCGGCGCAAGGGCGCTACCGGCAGGCGATCACACACGAGCGATCCGCTGTCGAGCTGATCCCGCTTCCCCAGTACGTCGGGGCGCTCGGCGATCTCTATCGGGCGACCGGCCGGCCTGTCCTCGCTCGACGCGAGTACTCGCTGATCGGAGCGATCGAGCGGCTGCTGCACGCAAACGGGGTCAAGACCGATCTCGAGATCGCGCTCTTCGACGTCGACCACAGCATCGATCTCACTCACGCACTCTCGCTCGCCAGGATCGGACAGCGCGATCGACCGTCGATCGACGGCGACGACGTGCTCGCCTGGGCCCTGGCGCGAACCGGTCGCTGCGCCGAGGCCCTCGGCCACTCGAAGGCAGCGCTCCGTCTGGGGACGCAGGACGCCCTCAAGTTCTTCCATCGCGGCATGATCGAGCGCTGCCTCGGGCACACCTCGGAGGCCCGAGGCTGGTTCGCGCGCGCTCTTGCCCTGAACCCGAGCTTCTCGGTGATCTGGGCTCCTGTCGCACGGAGATATGCATCGTGAAGAAGCTCGTCGTCGTCCTCGCCCTGCTCGCCGCGCTCGTGATTCCCGTGGCGGCGCAAGCCCACCCTCTCGGCAACTTCACGATCAACCGCTACAGCCGGATCGAGCCTTCGGGCAATCGCCTGTACATCCTTTACGTACTGGACATGGCCGAGATCCCGACGTTCCAGGCCAGACCGGAGGTGAGCGCAGAGGGGGAGGCTGCGTACGCCGCCTCGCTCTCGCGATCGATCGCGAAGGGCATCGAGCTGACGATCGGCGGCAAGCCGGTCACGCTGGAGCCGATCGAGCACGTCCTCGCATTCCCGCCCGGCCAGGCCGGGCTGCGGACGACCCGACTCGAGGTCGTGCTCTCATCTCCGCGGCTTGCACCGGGAGGCACAGGGCCGGGCTTGTCCGTCGTCTACCGCGATCGGAACTACGCGGACAGGATCGGCTGGAAGGAGATCGTCACGAAGAGCGGCTCCGGCGCGAGCGTCCTCGAAGCGAGCGCGCCCTCGACGTCGGTCTCGCACGAGCTCCTTTCGTATCCGAAGGATCTGCTCTCGAGCCCGCTCGACGTGACCGACACCACCGCGACGATCCGGCCCGGCTCCGGGCCTGGGTCACCGCCCACCCTGATCCCACGCACCGTCTTCGAGCAGCGCGTCGGCGTCCGGGCGGTCTCGGACGGAGGCTTTGCAGCCCTCATCTCGCAAGGCCACCTCAGCTTCCTTGTCATCTTCACCTCGCTCGGCGTCGCCTTCTTCTGGGGTCTCGTGCACGCGCTTTCACCCGGGCACGGCAAGACGATCATCACCGCCTACCTCGTCGGTCAGCGCGGGGCGCCGCGGCACGCGTTCTACCTCGGGCTGATTACGACGGTCACGCACACGATCGGCGTGTTCACGCTCGGGGCAGTGACGCTGCTCCTCTCGAGCTTCATCGTCCCCGACCAGCTCTACCCGTGGCTCAACCTCGTCTCGGGCGTACTGGTCGTCCTGATCGGAGCGTCTGCCCTGACGTTGCGCTTCCGGAACAGGAACTCGATCCTGGGTCATGGCCACTCGCACGACCACGACCACCTTCACTCACACGGAGGCAAGGCTCACTCCCACGCACCTCCGGCCGAGATGAGCTGGCGGAGCCTGGTCGCAGTCGGCGTTTCGGGAGGCTTGATCCCGTGCCCGTCTGCGCTCGTCGTGCTGCTCGCCGCGATCTCGCTTCATCGAGTCGGGTTCGGGCTCCTCCTGATCCTCGCGTTCAGCGTCGGCCTCGCTCTCACGATCACCGGCATCGGGCTCGTCGCGGTCCTCGCCAAACAGCTCTTCAACCGGGTCAGCTTCGAGGGGAGAGTCGTTCGACTCCTCCCCGCTGCCAGCGCGCTCGTGATCGTCGTCGCCGGCGTGCTGATGACGGCGAAGGCCTTGCCGAAGCTCAATTGAAAGCCAGGGCGCTCTCGCTGGCCCTTAACGACTTCTAGTGCTCGTGCGAATGGTCGCTCTCGGGCCCGGCTTCGTGCGCGTGATCGTGCGAGTGCGTCGTCCCATCCTCGTGCGTGTGCTCGTGGTCATGGTCGTCGTGACCGTGCTCGTGGCTGTGGCCATCGTCGTCTGAATGATCGTGGCCTGAGCCTCCACCGAGCCAGGCGCCGATCCGCTGCCAGAGGTTTGCCATGTCGCGGATGCTACAGCCCTGGGCTCCGGCTGCCGAAGGGCCGCCATACTGTGCGCAGATCGAACCGAAACGGCATCCGCGAACGAACCATCACGTGACCTCGAGCCCTGACCTGCACGATCTGGCTTCGGCGTATGCCCTGGACGCACTCGACGACATCGAACGCCGCGAGTTCGAACGGCACCTTGACGGCTGCGCGCAGTGCTCCGAGGAGCTCGAGAGCCTCCGCGACACGGCCGCCGCGCTCGCTTTCGTGACGGAGAGCCATGCCCCTCCGCCCGAGCTCCGCGACCGGCTGCTGACCGCAGTGCGGCAGGAGTCGCCGTCGAACGTCGTTCCGTTCAGGCGACGCTTCGCGCTTCCGGCCGTTGCTGCGGCAGCGGTCGCCGCAGCGGCCGCCGCGATCGTCCTTGGCCTGTGGGCTTCGAGCCTCTCCAACTCGCTCGACGAGAAGCGCGCTGCCCTGCAGATCATCGCCAATCCTTCGGCAGACCGGGTGGCACTCGGGCGCGCCGGCCAGGTCGTCGTGGCGCCGAACGGAGACGCGGCGCTGATCTCGCGCCTCTCGCACGCGCCGCCGGGCAAGACGTACGAGATCTGGGTGATCCGGGAGGGCGCAGCACCGGAGTCCGCCGGTCTCTTCACCGAAGGGAAGACCGGGACACCCGTGATGCTCGACCGGCAGGTCCCGAAGGGCGCACAGATCGGCCTCTCGCTCGAGCGCGCCGGTGGGTCTCCGAAGCCGACCGTGATCCTCTCCGTGACCGAGACCGTCTGACCCGGCGGTGAACGTCCGAGTCGTGCCCGGCACTCAGGCGCGCGGATCGCGCGACTACTCCAGCTTCCCCGACGAGGCGCTGCTGGCGCTCGTCAGCCGGGGCGACGAGCTCGCCCTGGCCGAGCTGTACGACCGTTACGGACGGGTCGCCTACGGACTGGCTCTTCGCGTCGTGCGCGATTCTGCGCTCGCCGAGGACGCCGTCCAGGACGCCTTTCTCAGCGTGTGGCGGACGGCCGGTAGCTTCCTGGCCGATCGCGCGAAGGCAAGCACGTGGATCCTCACCCTCGTCCATCGGCGAGCGGTCGACGTGGTGCGCCGAGAGCAGCGCCGACGAGCAGCACCGCTCGATCTGGCGACCGAGACTGAGGACGCCCTCGGACCTCCGGTGGACGACGAGGTCGAGCTGACAGACCGCAGGCGAGCTGTCCAGGAGGCGCTCCGCCAGCTCCCTGACGAGCAGCGCGAAGCGCTCGAGCTCGCCTACTACGGCGGGCTGACGCAGTCCGAGCTCGCCGAGAGGCTGAGCGTGCCGCTCGGGACGATCAAGAGTCGCATGTTCACGGGGCTGCGGCGCCTGGGCGACCTGCTCGCCGAGGCAGGTCTGGACGAGCCCGTCGTGGAGCTCTAGCCGGTCCGCCTCGCACCGTGCCATCTAACCGCAGGAGGGCGACCGGAGGCCGGGCCGGGAGCTACTTGATGATCACCTTCTCGCAGTTCTTGAACGTGTCTACCGAGTCCGCGTAGAGCGTGTCGCTACCGGGGCCGCAATCGATCTTGTCGCGGCTGCGATTGCGGGCGTCGATCGTGTCCTTTCCGCCGCCGCCGTTGACGGTTTCTTCCTCGCCGACGGTCACGGAGATGAGGTCATCGCCCCCACCTCCATTCGTGGTGCCGCGGCGCGGGAAACCGTTGACGACGTAGTCGTCGTCGGGCCCGCCGTCCATCGTCACGGCGCTGCCGTTGAGAACGTCGTAGCCCGGTCCTCCCTCCCATGCAGCGTCGTGGTCGCTCCCCGAGCTGAACAACACGTCGTCGCACGCGGCGCCGTCGAGCGTGTCCCGCCCCGGGCCACCGCGGAGCAGGTCGTTGTCGCCCTTGCCGTTGACGTTGTCGTTGCCGCCCTGCCCGTTCATCGTGTCGGCGAGTGGTGTCCCGACGAGCGTCTCGTCGACAGGGCCACCGTCGATGAGCAACCCTTTCTTGTTCATGCAGGGGCCGCGCGGTGGCAGTGTGCACTGGCCCTGGAGTGCACTGGGCGACGGTTTCGCGCTCAAGGCACGCTTGCCGTTCTTCAGCTTCCACTGCTTTGCAAGCTGCTGCTCACCCGCCCCACACACCGGCGTCCTCGCGCGAGGTGCTGGTGGGGGCGGTGGGGGCGGTGGCGCTGTCGGCGGCGGCGGTGGTGGTGGTGGTGGTGGAGGAGGAGGAGGAGGAGGAGGAGGAGGATTACTGCACGTTCCGGGGTTCGTCGCGTCGCCGGCCCGGACGTACGTGGCCTTGTCGACGCTGATATCGGTCTCGAGCTTGGCCCCGCAGGGAAGGGGAGCGCTCGTTGTGAACGTTCCGGTCAGATGGGCATTCGGCTCGACCGTCGTCGGCCCGAACTCGAAGCTGCTCGCCCCGGCCGGCTGACCGAGCACTGTCGAGATCCCGCCCGCAGCGGCCGATGTCGGAGTCACCCCTCCGGGGAGCACGAAGTAGACGTAGAAGATCGCGACCGTGCCGGTGTTCATGAGGTCGAAGCTGTAGCTCATGCCCGATCCCGTGTAGGTCGCGCTCGCTCCGGCGGCCACCGACCGCGCGGGAGCCTGCGGGTTCGCGTTCGAGCCGGTCAGCTTCGCCGACGCGATCCCGGTGAACGCCATCGCCGCGACCGCTGTCGCCGCGAGCACCCCACGCAAGCTCGACCCTCGTCGACGCTCCGTCATCGACCCCGATTCTCCCTGCCCGCCAGCTTGCCGTGCATTCCACGAAAGTGGAAACTTCGTTGGTGGTTTACCGCCTCCTAGCCGACGAGCGCCGCCGAGTCGAGCTCGTCCTCGAAGCCGCCGCCGCCACCGACTCCCTCGCCAGGCTGCTCGTCACGACGCTCGACGCGCTGGACGAGCATCTGGGCTACTCCGAGAGCGCGTTCATGCTCACACTCGCCGAGCCTCGCCTGCCGGGCCACTGTGCCTATGCTGCCGTCGCTCACGGGCAGCACTCGCCGCCCCAGTGCAGGTTCGTCGACGACTTCCTCCGGCGCATTCGCCTGGCCGGTCAGCTCTCGCATCGGCTGCCGGTCGGCTGGAGTGAGGGTTACCTGACGTTGATGGGCCCGGAGGATCACGGCCCCCGCGACGAGTGCCTAATCGAGGAGCTCGCGCCAGGGTTGATCGATCTCCTACGGGCACGTTTGCCGATAGGTCTCGACGCGGGGCTCTCGACTCGCGAGGCACAGGTCGCGGAGCTCGTGACCCTTGGCTTCTCGAATCGGGAGATCGCCGATGTCCTCCACCTCGAAGAGGACACGATCAAGAAGCACGTCTCGCGCGTTCTGGCGAGGCTCGGAATGCGGCGGAGGAGCGAGCTGGCGGCCGCATGGGCCACCGGCCATCGGATGGACCTGCCGTTCAAACAGGGACGGCAGACCGACAGCCGCTCCTCAGTAGGATCGCACGAGTGATCGCCGTTTCCGATGCACTGAAGGGGCACGACTTCACGCGGATAACGGCATGGTCGCGTGAGGAGATCTCGCTCGTCCTCGATCTCGCAGACGACATGAAGCGCGCCCGGGCGGCGTACGAGCCAACAGCGGTCCTCCCGCGACGCACCGTCGCGATGATCTTCCAGAAGCCCTCGACCCGCACCCGCGTCTCGTTCGAGGCCGGAATCGCCGAGCTCGGGGGCACCGCCCTGTACCTCCCCGGCTCCGACATCCAACTCGGTCGAGGGGAGTCGATCCGCGACACGGCCTATGTCCTCTCGCGCTACCTCGACGCGATCCTGATCAGGACGTTCTCCCAGTCGGACGTCGAGCAGCTGGCCGAGCACGCGAGCGTGCCGGTCATCAACGGGCTGACCGACGACGAGCACCCCTGCCAGACACTCGCCGACCTGATGACGATCCGCGAGCGACTCGGGCACCTGAACGGCGTCAATCTCGTCTACCTCGGCGACGGGAACAACGTCTGCGTATCGCTGATGCACGGCGCAGCCCTGTTCGGCATGCGCTTCGTGGCAGCCTGCCCCGCGGACTACTCCCCTCCCGACGAACAGATCGCGATCGCCCGCGACGCCGCGGCTGCCGCGGGCGGCTCGGTGAACATCACACCGAACGTCCGGGAGGCAGTCGCAGGGGCAGACGTCCTCTACACGGACGTGTGGACGAGCATGGGGCAAGAGGTCGAGGCGAACGCGCGTCGCTACGCGTTCCGGGACTATTCGCTCAACTCGGAGATCCTGGCGCTCGCGAGCCCGGACACCTTCGTGCTCCATTGCTTGCCGGCGCACGACGGCGAGGAGATCACGGGCGACGTGCTGTACGGACCGCAGTCGGCGGTCTGGGACCAGGCGGAGAACCGCCTGCACGCACAGAAGGCGCTGATGGCGCTGATCATCCCCTAACCGGGACCATCGTGCTCCCGCTCAGGGACAACGTCCCAACCCGCTCGTTTCCGATCGTCACGATCTCGCTGATCGTCGCCAACACGCTCGTGTGGATCTGGGAGTTCCGTACCTCGGTCGACGCGGACGTGTTCCGTTACGGCTTCTACCCTTGCTCGGTGTCCGGGCCATGCGTACCGCCCGCGCCGCTCGACCATCTCACGTGGTACGAGGGTCCGTTCACAGCGATGTTCCTGCACGGGGGCTGGGCACACCTGATCGGGAACATGCTCTTCCTCTGGATCTTCGGCAACAACGTCGAGGACGCTCTCGGCCATGTCCGCTTTCTGGCCTGGTTCATCGCCGCCGGACTGGCCGCGACGGCGCTGCAGACGGCGATCACGCTCCACTACGCATCGTTCCAGGATGCGAGCGTGCCGAATGTCGGAGCGAGTGGTGCAATCGCCGGAGTCCTCGGTGCCTACCTGTTCCTGCTGCCAAGGGCTCGCGTGCTGACCCTGATCGGCTTCTTCTTCCCGGTCGAGATTCCGGCGATCCTCTTCCTCGGCTTCTGGTTTGCCTTCCAGCTCTGGCAGGGAAACTACGCGCTCACGCATCCCCAGGCAGGCGGCGGCATCGCCTTCTTCGCGCACGTCGGAGGCTTCCTCTTCGGCCTCGTGACAGTGCCATTCCTCGTACAGCGCGAGCCGGGAGGGGCGTACGGATGACGACGAAGAGGTTCGAGGAAGCTGTGCGTCGTGCTCTCGACTCGCTCCCGCCGCACATCGCGGAGAGGCTCGAGAACGTGGCAGTCATCGTCGAGGACGAGGATCCCGACGAGCCCGATCTCTTCGGTCTCTTCCGGGAGGAGCCCTACATGCCGGCGACGATCGCGATCTACCGGATCCCGCTCGAGGAGTCGTTCTCTGACCCGGACGAGCTCGAGCACGAGATACGGGTCACGGTGCTCCACGAGCTCGGTCACTACTTCGGGATGGACGAGGACCGGATCACGGACCTCGGGTTCGAGTAGCTCTCGCTAGTGGTGGTCGTTGTCCGACCCGGCGCCAGCACCGGCGCCGGCGCCGGCGACGACAGTCTCCTGGGAGCGCTCGTGCAGCCGCTCCCTGCCTCTCCGCACGGCGGTGAGGAACTTCTCGAGATTGACCTCGAGCGTCGAGAGGATGCTGTCTGCCCAGTCCTCCATCTCGAGCTTGGTCTCACGTGCCTGGCGGCGTGCGTCGTCGGTGATCTCCTGGGCCTGGCGTTCGGCCAGCTTCACGATCTCCGTCTGCGAAGCCTCGCGAATCGCCTGCTCTCGCGCCTCGCCGAGCATGCGGTCGCACTCGCGCTTCGCCTCGGCGAGCATCTCCTGGCGCTCCTTGACGATCCAGCGCGCCTGCTTGATCTCCTCGGGGATGGTTGCGCGCATCTGATCGAGGATGTCGTAGATCTCCTCACGGTCGATCCGCACCTGGTCGGTCAGCGGAACGGCCTTGGCGTTGTGCACCAGATCGTCCAGCTTGTCGATGAGAACGAGTACGTCCATGCGGTTCAGTCTACTCGCGCGGGCTGACGGGAGCGCCCAGACGTGCCTCGGGATACAGCTCGCGGAACCGTTGCGCAACCGGCGCCGGGACAAGCTGGTCGACCTTTCCGCCAAACGACGCGATCTCCTTCACGCCGCTCGACGACACGAAGCTGTACTGCGGGCTCGCCATCACGTACATGGTCTCGATCTCCGGTGCGAGCAGGCGATTCAGGTGATTCATCTGGAACTCCCACTCGAAGTCAGAGGTCACACGGAGCCCCTTGACCATCGTCTTCGCGCCCCAGCGGCGGGCGAACTCGACGACGAGCTCGGCGAACACGTCCACCTCGACGTTCTCTGTCCCGCCGATGTCGGCGAGCGCACCGCGGATGAAGTCGACCCGCTCCTCGACGCTGAAGGTCGTCGACTTGTGCTGCGGGTCGCGGACAACGCCGACGACGACGCGGTCGAAGATCTCGGCGGCGCGCCTGATCACGTCGAGATGGCCGTTTGTGACCGGGTCGTACGCCCCCGGGCAGATGGCGGTCACCGGACTCTCGGCACTCATCCCGATCCACCCGGGTCGAACAACGTCACGCGGGTCGAGCCATAGCGCCGACTTCGGCGGACAGAAAGCGGCGGGAGCTCGGGCTCCACCCGGGCGAGCGACTCGAGTACGACGAGACCGTCCTCGGCCAGGATCGGCGGTAGACAAGGCGCGAGCCGCATCACCAGGGATTCAACCATCTCGTACGGGGGATCGACCAGCACGAGATCGAACCGCCGGCTTGCCGAGGCGAGGAAGCGAAGCACATCCGAGCAGACGATCTCGGCTCCGTCGAGGCGAAGCTTGGTCAGGTTGCGGCGGATCGTCGCACATGCCTCCCGGTCGGAGTCGACGAAGACAGCGCTCGCGGCGCCGCGTGAGAGGGCCTCCAGGCCGAGCGCACCGGAGCCCGCATACAGGTCGAGCACGGCGGCGCCGTCGACCGGGCCGATCAGGTTGAAGATCGCCTCGCGGACGCGATCGGACGTCGGACGCGCATCGCCCTTCGGGGCGAAGATCCGGGCGCCCTTGCAACTGCCGGCGATGATCCGCATGTGCTCAGACTAGGCCGCTGCGTAGCCAGTCGAGGGAGCGGCGGGGCTTGTCCTGTCCCGACGGGTGGCGATATAGGTCACCTCCGGGCCGGCGAGGAGCAGCTCAGCCTCGTTCAGCGGCCAGAAGTTGGCCAGCTCCCCGTCGTAACCGACGCCGAGCTCGTGGATCCGTCGCAGTCCATCGCCTGCTGCCCACGGGTCCGGCGGCAAAGAGCGATCCTCGACGACGTAGCTCCAGAAGCTGAGGACTGCCCGCTCTCGGACATGCGGTCCGGGCGGGAGCAGGTCGCTCGGGGGGACCACGGGCGCGCCGGCGGCAGCGAGGTGAGCGGCGAGCCCGACCGCGCCGCGCTGCCAGTCGAGCCGAGGGCCAAACACCGCCTCGACTCCGACCCGGGCGCCGAGCGGCGCTGGAGCGAGGTGAACGATCACGGCCTGCTCGTGACTGAGCACGCGGGCCTCGCCCACGCGGATGCCGTGCTCTGCCGCGATCGAGACGGCCGCGTCAATGGCTGCCGGGACCGGGTCATGCGGTTGCTTCGACATCCGCGAAGGCGCGCTCGACTTCGTCGGCGAGCGGGCCGTCGTAGCCGACGAGGAGAGCGGCTTCCTTGCGAGCTTGCTCGAGCAGCGCTCGGTCGCCGAGGAGGCGGGCGAAGCGAAAGTCGGTCGCGCCGGACTGGCGCTTCCCCAGGAGCTCGCCTGCGCCGCGCAGCTCGAGATCCTTCTCGGCAAGGGCGAAGCCGTCTGTCGAGTCGACGAGCGCCTGCAGCCGCTCCTGGGCGATCTCCGTCAGCTCCTCCCGCGGCCGCGAGACGAGGAGACAGTACGACTGCTCCGCTCCACGGCCGACCCGACCACGGAGCTGATGGAGCTGCGCGAGACCGAACCGGTCAGCCTCCTGGACGATCATGATCGTCGCGTTCGGAACGTCGACGCCGACCTCGATCACGGTCGTGGCAACGAGCACGTCGAGCTCGCGCGCCTTGAAGTGAGCCATCAGCTCTCGCCGCTCCGCGGGACGAAGACGGCCGTGCAGGAGCCCCACGCGATACCCGCGCAGCTCGGCGCGGCGTAGGCGCTCCGCCTCCGCCTCCGCCGCCCGCGCGACCGTCGTGTCCGACTCCTCGATCAGCGGGCAGACGACGTACGCCTGCCGGCCGTCGTCCAGGTGGCGGCGAAGTCGTGAGTATGCCTCCGAGGAGCGCTCCGCACCGACCCAGGCGGTCACGATCGGCTTGCGATCGGCGGGAGGATTCGCGATCTCGCTGACGTGGAGGTCGCCGTAGAGGGTCAGTGCCAGCGTCCGTGGAATCGGCGTGGCCGTCATGTGCAGCACGTGCGGGGTTCCTCCCGCGCTGAGTGCAGCACGTTGCTCGACCCCGAAGCGGTGCTGCTCGTCGACCACGGCGACGCCGAGCCCCGCGAGGTCGACTCCCTCCTGGATCAGCGCGTGCGTGCCGACGAGGATGCTCGCACCCGCGGCCAGCTTGCGATCGCGCTTGCCCACCGAGCCGGTCAGAAGCGCGACAGGCACACCGAGCTCGCGGCAGTACCCCTCGATCGTGAGGAAGTGCTGCTCGGCGAGTGTCTCGGTTGGAGCCATCAGCGCCGCGAGCTTGCCCGACTCGACCGAGCGCAAGAGAGCGTAGAGCGCAACGACAGTCTTCCCGGATCCGACGTCGCCCTGCAACAGCCGCTCCATCGGAACCGATCGCTCGAGGTCGGCGTCGATCTCGGCGACAACGCGTTCCTGGTCGACGGTCAGCTCGAACGGAAGGATCCCGCAGTACCGGCTCACGAGCTCGCCTGGTGGCTCGATAGCCGGAGCCGATTCCTGGTCCTGTGCGGCTCGGCGCCGCGCGAGACCGAGCTGCAGAACGAGAAACTCGTCGAATGCGAGACGGCTTCGCGCCTGCTCGGCCTCGGCAAGCGATGCGGGCCGGTGCAGAGCGTGAAGTGCGTCGGACTTCAGCGGGAGCGCGCGCCGCGACCTCAAGGCAGCCGGCAGTGGGTCCGGAAAGTCCCGAACGTGGACGAGAGCCTGCCCGACGAGCTCTCGAAGCTTGCGCGGTTGAAGCTCCTCGCTCGCCGGGTAGACGGGGGCGAAGTCGGCCGTCGCGGAGACACCGTCGAGGTCGTACGAGCGAACATGGAAATCGCCGCGCTTGAGCTGCCCCCGGAGCCGCACATGTTTGCCGACCACGAGCTTCTCGGCGAGCCACTCCTGGTTGAACCAGACGGCCGAGATCTCCCCGGAGTTGTCCTCGACGCGGGCCGAGACGATCGCAAGCCGGCGCCTCGGCCGCCGCGTCGTCACATCGGCAGACCGTTCCGGAGATCGCCACTTCTTCCTCGGCGAGGAGGTCGGCGATCCGTCGTTCCGGAACAGCAGCCTCGTAGCGTCTCGGTCGATGCTCGAGCAAATCGCGAACGGTCTCGAGGCCGATTCCCCTCAACTTCGCCGCCACGCGGGGCCCGACACCCTTCAACGTGTCGAGCGACGCTTCGAGCCGCTCTGGCCGGGGCCGCGTGGCAGGCGGCGGCCAGCCTGCGGGCCGGTCGACGGCAGAAAACGCGGTCAGTGACCGAGACGAAACGGCGTGTGTCTCTGCCAGCGCCCGTTCACCTCGTGCATCAGCCAAGCTTCGCTTACGTTGCTGACGATCGGCAACGCCTTCGGCACGCTAGCGATCGCTTCGGCGCGTATGGCGGCATCCTCGGTCTGAACGAGCGTCAAATGCGGGACGATCGCCTCGACGGAGATCCCGCCGTCGTAAGGCTGGTATTCGGGGAAACACTCGACCAGTGCCCGAGTCAGACGCGCGAACGGCGTGGGTGGCTCGGGAGCGAGGTAGACGACATCTTCCGTCGAGAATACGCCGACCCGTCGAAGGGCGAACTCGAACCGGCCGACGGCTTCGAAGATCTTGCCGACTGCATCCCCGTCGACCTCATCGACGGGCACGAACGGAAACAGCAGTGTCACGTGCGGCGGCATCCCAGCCGCTCCATCCTGCGTGTGCTCCCGGCGCCACTTGCCGACCGCCGCCTCTGCCTCTGGCACCAGGACGACGAGCGCGCTCGCGTTCGTCAGACGGCCTTCTGAACCTTGCCGGCCTTGAGGCAACGAGTGCAGACGTAGGCTCGCGTCGGCGTGCCGTCGAGCAGCACCCTGACCCGCTGCAGGTTCGGATCGAACCGCCGCTTCGTCGCCACCATCGAGTGGCTACGGTTGTTTCCGAACGACGGCTTCTTGCCGCAGATGGCACAGACCTTGGACATCGGCTGGAAGTCTAGCCGGCGCGAGCGGCCCGGGTCCGCACCTGCGTGAAGAGATCCGCCATCTCGAGGGCGGCGTGGACCGCATCGGAGGCGCGGTCGATTCGCGCCTCAGCCTGCTCCGTCGTCTCGCACGTGAGGAGGCCGAAGGACACGGGGACACCGGTTTCGATCGCCGCGAGCTGCAGCCCGCTCGCGGCCTCGCCCGCGACGAAGTCGAAGTGGCTCGTCTCGCCGCGAATCACGCAGCCGAGCGCGACGACGCACGAGAAGCGCCTCGTCTTCGCGAGCGCCATCGCCGCCAGCGGCAGCTCGAACGCCCCTGGGACGGGCACGATCGTGATCGACTCCTTCCCGACGTGCGCGTCCGACAGGGTCGACAGGGCACGCTCGAGCAGCTTGTTCGTGATCTCGGCGTTGTAGCGGCTGACGACCACTGCGACGGTGCGCCGGAATCCGTTCGGACTGCCTTCCAGGACGTCGAGCCCATCGGGGATCCGGAGCGCGCCTGGAGCGTGCTCGACGACGTCGGGCGACTCGGCGACGTCAGGCGGTGAATCGTCGGCGACTGCTTCGTCCACGACGTCGGGCTCGCTCGTCTCGGCAGCCGGGCTCTCCTCGTCGGCCACCGGAGGTTCCACATCCTCGTCGGCCTCCGGCACGGCAGCGGCCTGCTCGGGCGCCGCAGCCTCGAGGTCGAATGGGCGCGTGCTCGAGGGGTCGTCCTTCGGGGGCACGTCGACCTCGACCTCGACCGGGGGTGGCATCGATTCCCGGAACGGCCAGTCGCCGGTGTCCTCGGACGGGTCGTACGCGCCGGGTCTGTCCTCGTGCTCCGTCATCCGCCTGGCTCGAGCTCCACGCCAGATCGTAACCCGTCAAGTCTCCCTGCAAGCCGCTCGACGTACTTGGCGAGGATGTCGGCCTCCAGATTGACCTCCGCTCCGGGCACGAGGGTCGACAGTGTCGTCTCCGCGAGCGTGTGCGGAACGAGGGCGACGGCGAATCCGTCGTGGTTCACCGACGCAACGGTCAGCGAAACCCCGTCGACGGCAATCGACCCCTTCTCGACACAGTAGCGAAGCACCTCGTCGGGTACGTCGAACGAGACGCGCACGCCCTCTCCCTCCTGCTCCAGCTCACGCACCCTTCCGACACCGTCCACGTGACCCTGGACATAGTGACCGCCGAGAGGATCCCCCGCGCGGACGGCCGGCTCGACGTTGACCTCCGACCCGGGGCCGAGCCGCGAGAGCGCCGTCCTGCGGAGCGTCTCCGGTACGGCGTCGAAGGCCAGCTGCGGTCCCTCGATGTCCACGACGGTCAGGCAGCAGCCGTTGAGGGCGACCGAGTCTCCGATCGCGACCTGGGTCGCGGTACGCGGTGCCTCAAGCCGAACGACGACGCCGCCCGAGCCGCCTTCGAGCGCAATGACCCGTCCTCGCTCCTTCACGATCCCGGTGAACATCCCGGCAAGCGTAGTGGTAACTCAGCCGTCAGGACCGTCTCTAGCCTCCGAGAACGACGGTCTCGAGCGTCTCCCGCACGAGCATCTCGAGCTCCCCGCGCTCGCCCTCCCTGGCGCTGTCGAGCTCGCCAAGGAGCTCCTCGACGGCCTGCCTCTGGTCAGGTCCGAGGCTGTCCGTTCCGATCGTCTCTAGCCGAGCGCGAAGATCGGCGTTTCCGAGGTGGGAGGCGAGCCAGCGCGAGAGCGCGCTGACGATCGCGTTCTCCGCGGCAGAGGCGGAGGCTGGCTCAGGGCTCGTGGACATACGCGGTCAGGAGGACATCCTCGTCGATCGGCTCGCTCTCGAGATGCAACAGGGAGACCGGAGCCGGAAGGTCGCTGAGCATCCGCGGGCCGGCGCCTCCAACCTTCGGAGCAAGGAAGACGAGAAGCTTGTCGACCAGATCGCCGGAAAGAAACGCGGCGGCGAGCGTCGGGCCGCCCTCGAGCAGGACCGTCTGCACCCCCTCTCCGGCGAGCGATGCGAGCTCCTCTGCAAGAGAACCCGTGCGGAGCTCGAGGTCGGATTCGTCCGGAAGCGGGCCTCGTCCAAACGCAAGCCGGCGAGGCTGCCGCGCCGCCTCGACCCCTCGTGCATCGAGCCGGGGGTTGTCTGCCCGCACCGTTCCCATGCCGACCGCAACCGCATCCGAGCGTGCGCGTAGCTCGTGCACTCGACGACGGCTCGCCTCGCCGGAGATCCACTTCGAGCCAGGAACGGCGACGCGCCCGTCGAGCGTGATCGCGACCTTCCAGGTCACGAACGGACGGCCGTGCGCGACCCACGTGCGCCAACCCTCGTTCAGAGCACGCGCCTGGAAACTGTCGGCGACCTCCACCTCGACACCGGCCTGACGCAGGCGTTCGACTCCTCCGCCAGCCTCGGGGTTCGGATCGAGGGAGCCGATCACGACACGAGTGACGCCCGCGGCGATCACGGCGTCCGCGCAGGGCGGGGTCGACCCGTGATGGGCACAGGGCTCCATCGACACGTAGAGCGTGGAGCCCCGAGCACGGTTCCCGGCCGCGTCCAGCGCGACGATCTCTCCATGGCGTCCCTCGTGCTCCGTCGAGCCTTCCCCGACCACCTCGCCGCCGCGCACGAGGACCGCTCCGACGTCGGGCTTCGGATATGCAGTTCCGATCGTCGCTCGAGCCAGCGCGATCGCACGCCGCAGATAGTCGGTCGACATGCTCAGAATCCTAGGCCCGGAGCCTGGCGATGAAGAAGCCGGACGTCCTGTGCACGTGCGGCAACGTGAGCAGGAACTCGGGCCGTGACGGATGGCGATACCGGGGCCACTCCGATCCGAGGTCGTCGACCTCAAGGCCGCTCGCCTCGACGACCGCCTCGTTCTCGTCCGTGTTCATGGTGCAGACCGAGTAGACGACGGTGCCGCCGGGCCTGACCCGCTCGGCAGCGACTCGGAGGAGCTCGAGCTGCAGCTCGGGAAGCGGCTGCGCGCGCCAGCGAAGATCGGGGCGGGAGTTGAGCACACCGAGGCCCGAGCAGGGAGCATCGACGAGCGCGCGATCGAAGTCGGTGAGATCTTCCTGCAAATCGAGGGCATCCGCGTTGACGACCCTGACGTTCGTCGCGCCGAGGCGGGTCACGTTCTCCGCAAGCTCTCGCGCTCTGCCCTCGTGCTTCTCGACCGCAACGACCTCGCCTTCGAGCTGCGTCGCCTTTCCACCAGGCGCGGCGCAGAGATCGAGCGTCCGTTCACCTCCCCGGGCGCCCACGGCGAGCCCGGCAAGCTGCGAGCCGACGCTCTGCGGCCAGACGAGCCCCGCTGCAACGGCCTCGGGCTCGACGCGCTCCACCCTGTACGCGCCTGGGAGATCGGTCGGCACTCCGGGAGGATCGCCGCGGACGAGGCGGACGACGGTCTCCGCAGGCTCGTTCTGCGCACGCATCAGCGCCAGTGCGTCGTCCCGGCCAAGGTCTCGCCCCCACACCTCAGAGATCCAGTCGGG
Organism: uncultured Actinomycetes bacterium; assembly: GCA_963736045.1. Lineage (GTDB taxonomy): Bacteria > Actinomycetota > Thermoleophilia > Gaiellales > Gaiellaceae > PALSA-612. The sequence continues at coordinate 27,804 of CAVTNK010000005.1, forward strand.
GTAGGAGTGCTTGAGCGGGCCGTCGGGGAGCGCGTCGATCAGCTCGCGCGCCCCGACCGTGAGACGCCGCATGACCGCGTTCGTGAACGCGACCGCCCGCTCGAGGTGGGCTCCACGAACGAGCTCGACCGTCTCGTTGACCGCCGCGTAGCGTGCGACGCCGGACAGGAACGCAATCTGGTACGCGCCGGTGCGAAGCGCAGCTCGAACGGGAGGATCGAGCTTCTGCATCGGCCGCCGGGCGAGCGACTCGATAACGTGGTCGAGCGTCCGCACTCGCTGCACCGTGCCGTAGGCGATCTGCTGGGCAAAGGCGCGATCCCGGGGCTCGAGGCGCTCCGCGGCCGTGGCGAAAGCCCGATCGGCATACGCATCCTGCTCGAACACGCGGAGGACGACGTCGTAGGCAGCCTTCCTGGCGGGCGACACCGAACCCGAGGTCACCGAAGACCGCGGAGCCACGCGTCGTAGGTCATCGTCCGCTTCCCTTCGGGTTGGACCTCGAGCGGCTCGAACGACCCGGTGCCGCCGACGCGAGCCTTCCACACCGTCACCTCTCGCCCGTGCAGCTCGGCACGCGCGCCGATGTGCGGTGAGAGAGCCCTGACGCGGCGCACGAGCTCGTCGGCAGGGTGGGTCAGATCGAGATGGCGATCGGCCGCCTCGATCTTGTCGGCGTAGATCGCCCCCTCGTCCGGCTGACGCACGAAGGTCGCCGGCCCCGAGAGAACACGGTCGAGCAGCTGGACGGCAACCTCGGCTGCCCTGGCATAGACCGCACCGGCGTCGTCGTCAGACCCGATCGGGAAAGCACGCTGCGCGGCGATCGGGCCGGCGTCGAGCTCAGCAGTCGCCCGGTGGATCGTGACCCCGGTCTCGTCGTCTCCCGCCATCACGGCGCGCTCGACCGGGGCTGCGCCGCGCCAGCGAGGGAGGAGCGACGGATGGACGTTCAGCCACAGATGACGATCGAGCAGCGCTGCGGGGATCAGCAGCCCATAGGCGACGACCACGACCGTCTCGGCAGGCAGAGAGACACTGGTGTCGAGGCGCTCCGGCTGGAGCACGGGAATGCCGAGCCGCTCGGCCGTCGCCTTCGCCGGCGGTGCCGCAATCCGTCGTCCGCGGCCGCGAGGACGATCCGGCCGCGTGAGGCAGAACGCCACATCGTGCCGCTCCACAAGTCGCTCGAGGACGTCGGCGCCGAAGGGTGCGGTCGCCGCGACGCCGAGTCTCGCCATGTCAGGGGATCGTGCCGAGAACCGGTGCCGGTCTGAGTGCGGCGAGAGCCTCCCGGCGCGCCTCGTCGGTCGTCCGGTCGATGATGAGCACGCCGTCGAGATGATCGAGCTCGTGCTGCGCGACCCGCGCGTCGATTCCAGCGAGCTCGAGTGTGATCTTCGTGCCCGACAGGTCCTGCGCCTCGAGCGTGATCGTCGTCGCCCGTTCGACGGGAACCCGCACGCCCCTCAGCGAGAGACAGCCCTCCTCGTCCAACTCGCGGTCATCCCCGCTCTCGACGAGAACAGGGTTGACGATGGTCATCGGCTGCTCGTCGTCGTCTTTCGTGAAGACGAACAGCCGGCGGAGGACCCCGGCCTGTGTCGCCGCGAGACCGATGCCTCTCGCGTCGAACATGAGACGCATCATCCTCTCGGCGAGCCGGCTCAGGTCGTCGTCGAACGTCTCGACTTCCGGCGCGCGGAGCCGGAGTGCGACGTCGGGATACTGCCGGATCTGGGCGAGGGCGAGCCGGCGGCGCGCCTCCTGCTCGGGATCGAGCTCCTCCTCTTCCGAATCGACAACCTGCCCATGTTCCTCCGTCACGGCAGCAGTGTAGAGCTCCCGATGCGGGTGGTCGAAGGCTCGTCGTCAGAGCGTCTGCGGATCGACGTCGACCACGGCCGTCAGTCCCGCCTTCCTCATCGCGGGTGAGGCTGCCGAAAGGAGTCGGGCGACGGCCGAGGCGATTCGGCGCGGCTCTTCCGTCTTCGCGATCAGCTGCGCCCGGTGCCGGCCGCGCAGGCGAAGAAGCGGGGCGGGGCCGACCACGGCTGGGTCTGCGAGCCGGTCGCGGAGCTCCTCGAGGACGCGGATCGTCCCACCGGAATCGGGTCCGGTGACGAGCACGCGGACGACGTGGCGATACGGCGGATAGCCGAGCTCTTCCCGGCGCAGGAGCTCCTCTGCGAGAAAGCCCGGAACGTCATGGCGAGCGGCGAACGTCACAGCCCGGGCGTCGGGCTGGAACGTCTGGACGATCACCCGCCCGGGGGCCTGCCGGCCGCTCCTGCCGGCGAGCTGCGTGACAAGCTGGAAGGTCCGCTCCTCGGCACGGAAGTCCGGCAGCGCGAGACCCATGTCCGCATCGACGACGGCCGCGAGCTCGACGTCGCCGAAGTCATGGCCCTTGGCGACCATCTGCGTACCCAGCAACACTGCCCGTTCCGCCCGTGCGAACCGTTCGAGCTCGGCAGCGAGCACGTCCGGGCGAGACGTGGTGTCGGAGTCGAGGCGAATCAGCTCGAGTCCCGGGAATCGCTTTGCGAGCTCGCGCTCGAGACGCTGCGTCCCAGCACCGATGCGTACGAGATCGGGTGAGCGACAGACCGGGCAGAGCTCGGACGTCGACTCGCGTTCGCCGCAGTGGTGGCAATGGAGCGCGCCGTCCGAGTGGAGGACGAGCGCGACGTCGCAGTGCTCGCACCGTCTCGTCTCACCGCACGTGCGGCAGTGAACCGCCGGAACGAGCCCCCGCCTGTTGAGCAGGAGGATCGCCTTGCCACCTGCCTCTTCCAGCCTGGCGAGCTCGGCGAGCAGGACGGCCGACAGCGGATAGCCCGCCTCGCGCCGCATGTCGACGACGCGGACCGTCGGCAGCGGTGCATGGATGCGGCCCCCGAGCTCGAGATGCTCGAGGCGCGCCCAGCTCTCCGGCCTCGGAGTCGCACTGCCGTACAGGGCGACCGCACCCTCGAGAGCCGCGCGCTTGGCGGCAACCGTGCGCGCGTCGTACCGCGGATCCGACTCGTTCTTGTAGGAGGGATCGTGCTCCTCGTCGACGCAAACGAGGCCAAGCTGCGGCACCGGGGCGAAGACGGCCGACCGCGCTCCGACAACGAGGGGCGCTTCGCCCGCGGAGATCCGTTCGCGCTCGTCTCGACGCTCGGCATCGGAGAGACCGGAATGCAGCACGGCGACCCGGGTACCGAAGCGAGCCCGGAACCGGCCGAGCGTCTGTGGTGTCAGCGCGATCTCGGGGACGAGCACGATCGCGCTCCGGCCACGATCGAGCGCCGCCGCGCATGCCTGGAGATAGACCTCCGTCTTGCCGCTTCCCGTGGCTCCGTAGAGGAGGAAGTGCCCGCCGCCGCCGTCCATCGCCTCGGTGACCCGCATCAGCGCCGCCCGCTGCGGCCCCGTGAGGCGCTTCGGCTCTGCCTCCGACGCCAGGGCGTAGTCCCGGCTCGGCTCACGCCGCCTGCCGCGCCGGGCGGGCCGAGGCGGGGCGACGAGGCCGAGCGCGCGAGCGGGCGTCGAGCCGTAGTAGTCGGCGACCCACAGTGCAAGGTCGATGAGCGAGGGTGGAAGCTCGTCCAGAGTCCGTCCGGCTGCGACCGGATCGACGCCGTCGGGAGGAGCATCCTCGAGCCCGACGACCACGGCGCGCCGCGGTGCCGAGCCGAAGCGCACCGAGAGGACTGTCCCTTTCTCGACGCCCTCCTCGACCTCGTATGTGAAGGGACGGGCGAGGGACCGTGCCGAGACGAGAGGGTAGACCGATGCGTAAGGCACTCGACCGAGCCTAGTTGCCCGGTCTGTCGGCACCCGCGACTGACCTCACGTTGGCTGCCTGGCCACGCGCGTCCAGCTGCCGCGGAGCCTGGGCTTGGCCCAGGCGCAGCTCAGCCCGCGCGAGACGCGACCACGAAGGGAAGGGGGCTCACGGGGGAAACCGGCTGTTTCCCCCGTGCGACTAGCCGCCGACTGCGCCGAGCACGAAGTCCGTCGCGAAGCCGAGGAAGAGACCCGCGAACAGCGCCCAGGTGACAAGTGCCTTGTGGCCGAGCTGCCGGTTCACGTGCACGAGCTCGATCACCACGTAGAGAATCGAGCCCGCGGCGAGGGCGAGAAAGGCGACCGAAAGGGCAGTGCTGGTCCACGTCTGGCCGATGAGCGTCCCGACGAACGTCGGCCCACCGCCGATTAGCCCGAGAACCACTAGGAAGCGCCAGCTGGGACGGTCGCGGTCACCCGAGAGGGGTGCGACGATCCCGAAGCCCTCGGTGGCGTTGTGGAGCCCGAAGCCGATGATCAGCACGAGCGCGAGGCTCGTCGCCCCCGTAGCCGCCGACTGTCCGATCGCGAGTCCCTCGGAGAAGTTGTGGAAACCGATGCCGGTAGCGATCATCAGAGCCAGCCAGCGCTGTGGCGACATACCCGCGGCCCAGGACTGCTCGTACTCGGCGGCCGACGCCGTCCCAGGGCCGAGGAGGCTCTTCCCTCGCTGTCGCAGGAGCCACCGGTCGTAGTAGACGAGGCTCAGGAGCCCGGCCGCGACGCCCGCTGCGAGCAGCGCTGCCAGTCCAACGAAGTCACCCCACGACCCGCCCTCGTGCACCGCGCGGTCGAGCGACGACTCGACCGGCTCGACACCGTGGGCGAGCACGTCGTAGAGAAGGAAGAAGAGGATTCCCGTCGCAAGCGCGCTCAGACCCGCCTGCAGCCGAGCGTCGGCGTTCCGCACCCGGCCGAGCGGAAGGCCGAGGAAGATGGTGAATCCGGCGATGGCGCCGAGTACGAGAATCTGACCCGAGGACAAGCGGCTCTCCCTCCCGTCGATGTAAGGCAACCCTTACAATAGACCCGCGCCACTATAGTCGAGTGGGATGGCCGGGCATTCGGTAGACGACTACCTCGAGACCATCTACTTCCTCGCGTTCCCGATCGGCGAGTACCAACCCGCGACGGGCTCGACCACGATCGCCGCACGGGTTGCAGAGATGCTCGGTGTCTCGCGAGCATCGGCCGGGGAGATGCTGAAGCGTCTCGAGGTCGAGGGGCTCGTCGAGCGCGGTGAGCAGAAGGAGGCGATCCTGACGCCGACCGGAGCCGAGCGAGCCCGAAGGGTCGTGCGCAAGCATCGAATCATCGAGCGGTTCCTGACCGATTTCATGGGCTACACAGCGGCGGAGTCGCACGTGCAGGCCGACGAGCTCGGAGACACGTTTACGGAGGAGATGATCGAGCGGATCGCCGAGCGCCTCGGGTATCCCGATCGCTGCCCGCACGGCTGGCCGGTCGACCCGGACGTCGAGCAAGCCGAGAACCGCGAGCTCGTCGCTCTCTCGGAGCTCCGTTCTGGCGATCGCGCGACGATCGTCCGCCTCGCCGAGCACGACGGGGAGCTCCTACACTGGTTCTACGACGAGGGTCTCGCGCCGGGCACCGAGGTGGAGATCTCGCAGGCTGGCGCCGGCACCTTGACGGTCTCGACCGGCGGAGAGTCGTGCGTGATCGACGAGAAGCGGGCCTCGGGCCTCTTCGTTCGCCGCGCCGCCTAGCCGTACACGGAGCTGTAGCTTCCCATCGTGGAGGAGGCGATTTCGGCCTGGGATGACCCGGTCTTCCTCGCTGAGGCCCGGGCGTGGATCGAGAGCGCTCTCGACTCGCTCGGCCTCGCCGTCACGGGCGAGATCGAACAGCCACACGTCCGTCCGTGGTCGACAGTCCTCCGCGTGCCGACGGTCACCGGCAACGTCTGGTTCAAGGCGGCCGTGCCGAGCCTCAGCCATGACGTCGGCGTCACCACGACGCTCGCCCGGCTCCGGCCTGATCTCGTCCTCACCCCATTGGCCGTCGATTCCGGGCGGCGCTGGATGCTGCTTCCGGACGGAGGCGAGCGGTTGCGAGAAGTAGTCGCCCACGAGAACAACCCGCGCCGCTGGCTCGACCTCGCGCCGCTGTACGCGGAGCTCCAGATCGCTGCCATGCCTGCCGTCGATGAGCTCCTCGAGTCCGGAACGCCGGACTACCGTCTTGCGCACCTACCGGAGCTCTCCGAGCGGCTCGGATCCGCGCTCGGTCGATCCGGCCCAGACGCGTCGAAACTGGCCGAGCTCTGCGGCGAGCTGGGCGCGCTCGGCATCTCCGAGACGATCCAGCACGACGATCTCCACGACGGGAACGTGTTCGTGGACGGCGACGGCTACCGGATCTTCGACTGGGGCGACAGCTGCATCGCGCATCCGTTCATGTCGCTCCTCGTCGGTCTCCGGGGCATCGCGTACAGGTTCGAGCTGGCGGAGCACGATCCGGATCTCGCGCGGATCCGCGACGCTACCTCGAGCGATGGGAAGAGTGGGGATCGCGAGCCGAGCTTCTCCGTGCAGCCGCGCTCGCAGAGCGCCTCGGGATGCTGACTCGCGCGCTCGCCTGGTGGCGCTGGGCAGAGGAGGTCGGAGAGGCTGATCGCCCATCCGAGGAGGCAACCGGCTGGTTCGAGGAGTTCTCGGCTTCGGCGTGACTTATTCGCCCTTGGGGCGACGTCCCATGAGGGAGGCGATCAGCTCCTGGAGGCTCTGACCCTCGAGGACGCCGCAGACGGCCTCGGTGATCGGGAGCTCGATTCCGAGGCGACGTGAGAGGTCGCGGAGCACCGGCGCCGTGGTCAGGCCCTCGACGACCTGCCCGATCTGCTCGACAGCCTCGTCGGGCGTGGCGCCTCGCGCGATCAGCTCTCCGGCACGGCGGTTGCGGCCGAGCCGGCTCCAGCACGTGACCATCAGGTCGCCCATCCCGGCGAGACCGGCGAAGGTCTCGGGTCGTGCCCCGCACGCGGAGCCGAGGCGCGTCATCTCGGAAACGCCCCGCGTGATGACGCCGGCCTTCGCGTTGTCGCCGAGTCTGAGTCCGTCGACGCCTCCGGCGGCGAGAGCGATCACGTTCTTGGCAGCCCCGCAGAACTCGACCCCGGTCAGGTCACCGTTGATGTAGACCCGAAAGAGGACGGAGTTGATCTCGTGCTGCAAACGCGCGGCGAGCTCCTCGTCACGACTCGCGATCACGGTTGCACACGGGAGCCCCGCCGCGACCTCCTCGGCAAAGGTCGGGCCGGAGAGAACCGCAACCGATCTTCCCTGGACGAGCGTGTGTAAGAGCTCGCCGCTCGCAGGATCGAGCCCCTTGGTGAGCGTCAGGATCGGGGAGTTCCCGGGAAGCGCCCTGACGACCTCGCCGAAGGCCCGGCTCGGCACCGCCATGGCAACGATGTCGGCTTCTGCGACGGGTGCTCGATCGATCGAGGTTGCAGTAACGCCGGTGAGATCGGCCGCCTGCAGGTACCGCGGGTTCTGACCGGTCTCGGCGATCACCCGTGCCTGCTCGGAGTCGCGGCAAGCCAGCGTCACGTCGTGGCCACGGTCGGCGAGCAGATACGCGAACGCGCTTCCCCACGACCCTCCGCCCACCACAACTGCCTTCATGCGGTCACAGCCATCCCGCGGTGCCAAGTCATGAAGCGAGCCTAACCCAGCGCTCTCCGGAGGTCACCGGCCGGCGAAGCCCGGCCTTGCCGGGCGTAGCCACACCGCGCGAAGTCGCGTGACTCTCGTGGGAAGGGGTCAACGGGGGAAACCAGCCGTTTCCCCCGTTAGCTGCGTCTCACGAAATCGATCGAGACGGGAACCCCGTCCATCTCGAATCGGTCGCGCAGGCGGTTCTCAACCCAGTAGCCGTAGTCGCGCGTGATCAATCCCGGGTCGTTCACGAAGATACGGAACCGCGGCGGGCGAGCTCCCGTCTGGGTCGCGTAGAGGAGGTTCAGACGCTTGCCCCGGCGAGACGGCGGCTCTCGCGACTGCCCGAGCTCGGCCAGGAACCTGTTCAGCTCGGGGGTCGAGATCCGTCGCGTGTGCTTTCCGTAGAGCTCGACGACCCTGTCCATCATGCGCTGGATGCCGCGCCCGCTCTTCGCAGACGTGACGAGGAGGGGCGGTCTCTGGCGGAGACGGTCGGCGAGACGGAACCTGACGTCTTCGAGAGACACGGTCGCGACGTCCCATTTCGAGAGGACGATCAGGGTCGAGCAGTTGGCCCTGCGAGCGACATCTGCGACGGCAAGATCCTGGTCGACGAGTCCCTCCGCGGCGTCGATGAGGACGAGAGCCACGTCGGCCCGCTCCGCCGCCTCGAGCGCCCGCAGCTCCGAGTAGTACTCGATGCCCTGCCGCTGGCGGCGCTTGCGGCGCAGACCGGCCGTATCGACGAGGACGAACGTTTGCTCGTCTCGCACAAGCACGGTATCGATCGCGTCGCGGGTGGTGCCCGGCACGTCCGAGACGATCACGCGTTCCTGGCCGAGCAGCGCGTTGAGCAGGCTCGACTTGCCGACGTTCGGTCGGCCGAGGATTGCAACACGGATCGCATCGAGCCCTATCTCCTGCTGCTCGCTCCCGGGGAGCCGCGCGACGATCTCGTCGAGGAGGTCGCCCGTGCCGTGGCCGTGCATCGCGGAGATCGGGATCGGCTCGCCAAGGCCGAAACGGTTGAACTCGTGCGTCAGCTGCTCACGATCGGGCTCGTCGACCTTGTTGGCAAGCACGAGAACCGGGCGGCTGCGACTTGCGGAGAGATCGCCGCGAGCTCCTCGTCCCCCGGCGTGATCCCGGCGCGCGCGTCGACGACGAAGAGAACGAGATCGGCTTCCTCGATCGCCGCGCTCGCCTGCTCGACGACGCTGCGAGCGATCGGCGAGGGATCGACCACGTCAACCCCGCCCGTGTCGACGATCGCGAAGCGGTTGCCGCTCCACTCGCAGACGAGCTCCTTGCGGTCGCGTGTCACACCGGGAGTGGCGTGCACGACCGCGGCCCGACTCTCCGTCAGGCGATTGATCAGCGTCGACTTGCCAACGTTCGGGTAGCCGACGATCGCCACCTTGCCAAGGAGCCCGCCCACGGGCTCAGACGACCTGGCGAGCGCGGACGAGGGCCTCGATCTCCGCGACGACGTCCTCGACGTCGAGCTCGGTCGTGTCGATCCTGACAGCGTCCGCCGCGGGCTGCATCCGCTCGGCATCCTGCACGTCGCGCACGCGTGGATCGGTGGCGAGCGCGTCGACGCGTCGACGTACGGTCGCTCGGCGTGGCGGCGCGCCGCCCGCACGGCAGGATCGGCGACGAGATACACCTTGACGTCGGCGTTCGGGGCGACGACCGTTCCGATGTCTCTGCCCTCCATCACGGAATCGCCCTGCTCGGCGAGCTCTCGCTGCCGTGCTCGCATGATCGCTCGCACCGGCTGCGTGACGGGCGACGACCGGCACCATCTTGTCGATCCGAGCCTGCGGATCGCGGCCGTGACGTCGGCGCCCGCGATCGAGACGCGGCCGCTCACGTCGAGAGCGACCGGGTTTTCGGCTGCGCCAGGCGACCAAGCCGCTCGCCGTCTCCAAGGTCGAAGCCCTCTCGCATTGCCAGCCACGTCAGCGCCCGGTACATCGCCCCGGTGTCGAGATACCGGAAGCCGAGCTGCTCTGCGAGCATCCGCGCAACGGTGCTCTTGCCGGCCCCCGCGGGCCCGTCGATCGCGACGATCATCGCTGCGCCAGTGAGTCGAGCAGGTCGAAAAACCCGGGGAAGGATACAGCGACCGACTCTCGCGCCCTCGACGTCGCACTCCGTCGCGGGAGACGAGCCCCGCGATCGCGCCGAGCATCGCGATCCGATGGTCGCCGACCGAGTCCACTCGGCCGCCTCGCGGGCGAGTCGGCACGCCGCGAACCACGAAGCCGTCCTTCGTCGCCCGACACGTGGGCGCCGACCGCCCGAAGCGCCGTCCGTCACGGTGGCGATCCGATCCGTCTCCTTCGCCCGTAGCTCGCGCGCCGCGCACGACGCGGCTGCGACCGTGCGCCATCGCCGCCGCGCAGGACGAAGAGCGGCAATTCGTCGACGAGCCGCGGCACCTCCGCGGGCGTCGACCTCGGTCGCCACGAGCTCGGCGTGCGGCGACCTCGATGTCGGCGACCGGCTCGCCGCTCACGGTCCGCCGGTTGTAGAGCGAGATCCGCGCGCCCATCCGCTCGAGCACGTCGAGAGAGCCGGTTCGCGTCGGGTTGACGTTGACGCCGTGGATGCTGCAGCTCGGAATCCGGGAGCAGCGTGGCCGCGACGATGAACGGCGCCGCGGACGAGATGTCCCCGGACACGTCCAGCGAGAGCGCTCGCAGGCGCTCGACCGGCCAGACGCTCACCTCGCCCCGCTGCTGCTCGACCCGAGCACCCATCGCCGTCAGCATCCGCTCGGTGTGGTCGCGCGTCGGCACCGGCTCGACGACGGTCGTCGGACCGCCCTCGGCGAAGAGCCCGGCGAGGAGGATCGCCGACTTCACCTGGGCGCTCGCGACCGGGAGCTCGTAGCGGATTCGGCTGCAGCGGCCGTCCCTCGATCGTGACCGGCGCGTGGCCGTCGGTCGTCTCGACGACGGCGCCCATCTCGCGCAGCGGGACGGCGATCCGTTCCTGCGGCCGTGACGACAGCGACTCGTCGCCCACGAGCTCGAACCGCGCCCGCCTGGCCGGCCAGGATGCCCGCGAGCAAGGCGCATCACGGTGCCCGCGTTGCCGCAGTCGAGCGGCCCGTGCGGCTGATCGAGTCCGCGCAAACCGCGCCCGACCACGCGCACGACGTCGTCGCGAGACGTCGCTCGATCTCGACTCCGAGCTGCCCGCGCGACAGCGATCGCAGACTCGGTGTCGGCCGCGCGGCCGAAGCCACGGATCTCGCTCTCTCCCTCGGCGATCGCCCCGAGCAGGACGCCGCGCTGGCAGATCCCCTTGACGCCCGGGACGACGAGGTCGCCGCGCAGGCTCACGGCGGGCGCGACGAACGTCACCGGCGACGCCTTGTAGAGCGGGCCGAGCGGCACCTTCGGCCCAGTCCTCGGTCGGCCAGGCGCTGGGCCCTCGACGGGCGGATACAGATCCCACATCCGCGGCCAGTGCTGGCGCCGCGTTCCATCCGGAAGCTCGTCGCGGGAACCCGTCGGCCACCGCTTGCGCCGCCTGCCGCCACAGGCGCAGGAGCTCACCCTCGAGGATCTGCGCGCCCTCCTTGTAGCCGCGGCCGTTCCGGGGAGCCCACCGAGGTCGACCGGGTCGCCGACGACGACAGCGAACGGCCGCGGCGTTCTTCAGCGACCAGCCGAAGGAGTCGATCCCGCACGGAACGACCGGCACTCCTTCCTGCATCGCGATCACCGATGCGCCCGAGTGCACGGGGCCCGGGTAGCCGAACGCCTGCCGCGTTCCCTCCATGAACAACCCGACCATGTGTCCCTCGCGGACGAGCCAGCGCGCGACGCGGAGCGAATCGCGGTCGCCCTCGCCCGCGGCGAACGGCGAACGTGCCCGTCATGCGGAGGATACTCGCCTGACGACCGGGGTCTCGAACATCTCGACCTTCGTCATGTAGTAGATCGTCCGCTGCGAGTAGATGCCGATCCCGGGCGGGTCGATCGCGCTCAGGTGGTTGGCCACGACCACCGCACCCCCGGTCGCAGGCATGCGGTCGAGCCCGTAGCCGGCGCTCGGCGCGAGGATGCGGACGACCGGTCGGCATCCAGACGCGCAGGAACCGCCACGCCCGCTCCGGGCTCTCGCCGAACAGGCGTACAGGCCGAGCTCGGAAGACCATCACTCCGTCCATGACTGGAGCGATCACGACGCCGTAGCCCTGCGCCTCGAGGAGGTCGGCGGCGCGGCGCGCCTCGCTCTTCGCCGGAGACGAGGATCGAGAGGACACCGCCCCGCTCGGGCGAGAAGTGGCGGAGCTCGAAGTCCTCGATGTTGATCCGCTCGGCACCGAGGGCCTGCGTGATGCCCGCGAGGACGCCGGGACGATCCGGGATGTGGACGCGAAGGCGCTGCAGCTCGCCCGGCTCCGGATACTCGCGCTCGAGCATCCGGCGCCGGTTGCCGGCCGCCTCTGCGATCCAGCGGGCGAGCGAACCCGGCGTCGCCCGACTGCGAGCGCGGCCTCGAGCTGCTCGACGCGGCGCCGGTGGTCGGCGAGCGCCGCTCTGCAGCGCTCTCGGCGTTGTCGAGGAAGATGTCGACCCAGATGCGCGGGTTCGCGCCGGCCACGCGGGTCATGTCGCGGAGCGACCCTCCCGCCGCTGCGAGCGGCTCGTGGCCGTCGACGCGAGTCGCTCCCGCCTGATTGACGAGCACGTTTGCGAGCACGTGCGGAAGGTGGCTCGTCAGCGCGACGAGCCGATCGTGCGCGCGCGGGTCGACGGCGACCGGCGTCGCGCCGAGGCTCGGCTACGAAGCCGTGCACGAGCCGGTAGCGCTCGGGATCGGTCTCGGGCAGCGGTGACAAGGAACCAGGTCGCGCCCTCGAACAGGTTCGCGCTCGCGTGCTCGGCGCCGCGCGCCTCCGAGCCGCAGACGGGATGGCCGCCGATGAAACGCGGCGACGCCGGCTGCCGCGGCGCAGACCGACTCCTTCGTCGAGCCGACGTCCGTCACGGTGCACGTCTCCGGTGCAGCCTCGAGCACCGCACGCGACCTGCGTGGCGAGCTGGGCGACGGGCGCCGCGACGACGGCGAGCTCGGCCCCGGCGAGCGCCTCCGCGAGCGACGAGGCTGCGGTCGTCGACTGCGCCTCGCTCGACCGCCGTCGCGAGCATGGCCCGTCGGCGTCGTAGCCGACGACCGCGCGTCCCCTCGCTCCGCTTGGCCGCGAGGGCGACCGAGGCGCCGATCAGCCCGGTGCCGACGATGGCGAGCCGCTTGACCGCCATCTCAGATCTCGACAGCGAGCGGGCCAGCCGTCGCGCATCAGCTCGGCCACGTGGAAGGCGAGGTCGAGCGACTGTCGCGCGTTCAGCCGCGGGTCGCAGAGCGACATGTAGTCGGAGGTTCAGCTCCTCCTCGAGCACGGCCTCCGAGCCGCCGAGGCACTCGGTCACGTCGTCGCCCGTGAACTCGAGGTGGACGCCGCCGGGCCAGACGACCTCCTCGTGGCAGGCGGCGAAGAAGCCCTCGATCTCGTCGATGATCACGTCGAAGCGTCGCGTCTTGATCCCGGATGCGGTCTTGAAGACGTTGGCGTGCATCGGGTCGCAGGCCCAGACGACCGGGTGCTCGGCCTCCGCGACAGCGCGCGAGGAGCGGCGGCAGGAGCTCGCGGACGCGGTCGGCGCCCATGCGCGAGATCAGCGTCAGCCGGCCGGGAACGCGCTCGGGGTTGAGCCGCTCGCAGAGCTCGACGACCTCTTCGGGCGTCGCCGTCGGGCCGATCTTGCACCCGAGCGGGTTGTGGACACCGGCGAAGAACTCGACGTGCGCGCCGTCGAGCTGGCGCGTGCGCTCGCCGATCCAGAGCATGTGCGCGGAGCAGTCGTACCAGTCGCCCGTCGTCGAGTCGCGCCGCGTCAGCCCTTCCTCGTAGTCGAGCACGAGGCCCTCGTGGCTCGTCCAGACGTCGACCTGGTGCAGCGTCTGCGCGTCGTCGAGGTCGATGCCGATCGCGGCCATGAAGCGAAGCGCGCGCTCGATCTCCGAGGCGATTCGCTCGTAGCGCTGCCCCTCGGGCGAGCGACGCGACGAACTCCTGGTTCCACATGTGCACGCGGTTCAGGTCGGCGAAGCCGCCCTTCGTGAACGCCCGCAGGAGGTTCAGCGTCGCCGCGGCCTGGTGGTAGACCTGGATCATCCGCGTCCGGGTCGGGCACGCGCGCCTCGGCGGTCGGCGCGTCGTCGTGCACCATGTGGCCGCGGAACGACGGGATCTCGACGTCGCCGACCTTCTCGACCGGCGACGAGCGCGCCTTCGCGAACTGGCCGGCGATGCGGCCGACCTTGACCACCGGGTACGTCGAGCCGTAGATCATCACGGCCGACATCTGCAGCATGATCTTCAGCTTCTCGCGGATCGTGACCGCCGAGAAGTCGTGGAACGACTCGGCGCAGTCGCCCGCCTGGAGCAGGAACGCGCGGCCCGCGGCGACCTCGGCGAGCGCGCCTGCGGAGCTGGCGCGCCTCGCCGGCGAAGACGAGCGCCGGCAGCGCGTGCAGCTCGATGCCGCGCCGCCTCGGCGGCGCCTTCGTCCGGCCAGTCGGGCTGGTGCTGGGCCGGATGGCTCCGCCAGGAGGACGGGGACCAGGTCGGCGGCGAGACGGTCACGATCAGTCAGTGTAAATGTCGCCGGCACGCCGGGACTTGACTCCGCCCACCGCAACGGGCGCGCCTGGATCCAGCGGTCGAGGCTGGCGCGGCGTGAATCCCGTCTTCGTCGACAGCCCTTCTGGTCATGGCGCTGCGAGCCGTCAGGCGGGAGCGTGCGGGCGGGCCATGCTGACCGCGTCGCCCGACAAGCCTCCTCGCTGCGAGCCGCGACGTCTCGACCCCGCGGGATACTAAGGAGCACACGCATGCGCATCTTCTCCGGCATCCAGCCCACCGGGCAGAAGCATCTCGGCAACTACATCGGCGGCTTCCGCCAGTACGTCGCGACCCAGGAGCTGCGGCGAGGCGTTCTTCTGCATCGTCGACCTGCACTCGATCACGGTCGAGTACGACCCCGACGACCTTCGACAGGTCGACGCTCGACCTGGCGGCGATGCTGTTCGCGAGCCGGCCTCGACCCGGACCGATCGACGGTCTTCGCGCAGAGCCACGTCACCGCGCACGCCGGAGGCGGCCTGGCTGCTCGGGCTCGGTCACGAGCTTCGGCGAGTTGCGCCGGATGACCCAGTTCAAGGACAAGTCCGACCAGCAGGAGTTCGTCTCGGCCGGCCTCTTCACGTACCCCGTGCTCCAGGCGGGCGACATCCTGCTCTACCAGACGAACATCGTCCCGGTCGGCGACGACCAGCGTCAGCACATCGAGCTCGCCCGCGACGTCGCCGCACGCTTCAACTCGCGCTTCGGCGAGACCTTCACGCTGCCGGAGGGCGAGTACCCCGAGGTCGGCGGGCGCAGATCATGGACCTGCAGGAGCCGGAGAGCAAGATGTCGACGACCGGCGGCACGCCGCAGGGGACGGTGCTCGTCGCCGACCCGCCGGACGTGATCCGGAAGAAGTTCAAGGTCGCCGTGACGGACTCGGGGCGCGAGGTGCGCCGCGCGCCGGACAAGCCGGGCGTCACGAACCTGGTCGAGATCATGTCCGTCGCCACCGGCGAGACGCCCGAGGAGATCGAGGAGCGCTACGACGGCCAGGGCTACGGGCAGTTCAAGCAGGACGTCGCCGAGGCGGTGATCGCGCTGCTCGAGCCCGTTCGCCTTCGCTACGACGAGCTGGCTGCGCGACCCCGCCGAGCTCGAGCGGCTGCTGCGCAGTCGGGGCGGAGCAAGGCCGCGGCGGCCGCGGCGCCGACGCTCGAGGCGATGTACGAGCGAATGGGGTTCGTGACGCCCTGAGCCGAGCGCGTGCTGATCGGCGGTCACGTTCGTCGTGGCGGCGCTCACCGGCGTCCTCCACTACGCGACCGATGAGCCTGTCGCGACGTTCGTCGTCTGCGCGGCTTCGCGCTCGCCGGACTCGCCTGGGTCGTCGGCATCGGCACCGAGTCGGTCGGCGCACGCTTCGGCCCGGCCGTGACCGGCGTCCTGCAGTCGACGCTCGGCAACCTGCCGGAGCTCTTCATCGTCTGCTTCGCGCTCTCCGCCGGCGAGATGGTCGTCGCCCAGACGTCGATCCTCGGCTCGCTGTTCGCGAACGCGCTGCTCGTGCTCGGACTGGCCATCGTCGCCGGCTCGCGACGCGCCGACGACGGCGTGATGCGCTTCGGCCCCCGGCTTACCGAACGACACGGCGGTGCTCCTGCTCCTCGCCGTCTTCATGATCGTCGTGCTCGGCCTCTCCGACCAGGTCGGCGACCGCGCGAGCCATCACGCGGTGGAGATCTCTGTGATCGGCGCGGTCGTCCTGCTCGCGGTCTACGGCGTCGTGGCTCGTCGGCTACCTGCGAAGCGACGCGAGCAACCGCCCGCCGACGCCGACGAGCGCCATCGCTCGCCGTTCCCGGTCGCGCTCGTGCTGCTCGCCGCGGCCGGCGTCGGGGCCGCGCTCGTCTCGGACTGGTTCATCGCCGAGCTCGACCCGGCCGTCGAGAGCCTCGGCATCTCGAAGGCGTTCACGGGGCTCGTGATCGTCGGCCATCGCCGGCAACGCCGTCGAGAACTTCGTCGGCATCACCCTCGCGGCCAAGGGCAAGAGCGACCTTGCGGTGTCGGTGGTCAAGAACTCGGTCGCGCAGATCGCGGTCTTCCTCTACCCCACTCTCGTGCTGATCTCGCTCCTCTTCGACCATCGGCTGACCTTCGTCGTCAACCCGGTTCTCACCGGCGCGCTCGCGCTGATGGCGATCGCAGTCTGGGCGATCACCGGAGACGGCAAGGCCGCGGCGTTCGAGGGCTGGGCCCTCGTCGGCTTCTACGTCATCCTCGCCGCGCTGGTCTTGTACGAGTAGGCGTGCGCGCCACGGTTGCCCAGAGACGCTCGACCTCGGCGCGCGTGAGCTCCCGCCAGCGACGCCGCGGCGCAGACCGCGCGAGCGTCGAGCCCCGCGTAGCGCGCGCCGGTGCAGACGGCGCACCGGGTGCCCGACCGCCTCGCACATGCGCTTGACCTGGTGCTTGCGGCCCTCGTGGAGCGTCAGCTCGATCCGTGAGAGGCGCGAGCCGCCGAACCGTCGCCGGCGCGGTGCGCCCGTCGTCGAGCTCGACGCCGTCGGCGAGCGCGCGCAGCGCCTCGTCGGACGGCTCCCCCTCGACGTCGGCCACGTAGACCTTGGCCACCTCGTAGCGCGGATGAGCGAGCCGGTGGGCGAGGCGCGCCGTCGTTCGTGAGCAGGAGCGCGCCGGTCGTGTCGGCGTCGAGGCGGCCGACCGGAACGACGCGGACCTCGCGGGGGACGAGATCGACGACCGTCGGCCGGCCGTGCGGGTCGCGCGCGGTCGTCACCGTGCCGGCTGGCTTGTGCAGCAGGATGTACGCGAGGCGCTGCTCGCGCGACCGGCCGACCGTCGAGCTGAGACCCGGTCACCAGGCGACGACGAACGTGTTCAGCTCGCCCGGCTTGCCGTTGACGCGCACGCGGCCAGCCAGGATCAGCTCGTCCGCGTTCCGTCGCGACGCGATTCCGGCCCGGGCGAGATAGGCGTTCAGCCTCATCGCACTCGGCACAGATTCGGCTTCATTCCGTCACTCATCGCTGCGGACTTCCCCGATACGATCGCAGTGGGGAGGAGGTCAGGGGTACCTGGCCCGGCCGAACAGGACATGGCCAAAGAGACCGGCGTCAGTAGAGGGTGGTCGCGAGCTGCGGCGGTAATGGGTCGCGAGCGGATGCTCCTGTCCGAGCTCGGTGAAGATCGCGACCATCAGCTCGCGGACGCGGTCACGGCGCTCGGTGTCGGCCGATCGAGCTTCACTCAGCAGCAGCTCGAGCGCCGCGCTCGTGAGTCACCGCGCTCGAGCGCCGCGAGCAGCTCGGGCTCGTCGCCCGACTGCGCGCAGCTCGTCGATCAGGCGCTCACCCGCGGACGGTCCGCGTCAGCTCGTCCAGGAAGCTCGCCACGCCCTGAGCGGAGCGCACGCCGACGAACTCGGCGACGACCTGTCCGTCCCTGAAGGCCTTGACCGCCGGGATGCTGCTGACGCTGTAGTGAGACGGCGACTTCCGGATTGGCGTCGACGTCGAGCTTGGCGAGGACCACCTGTCCTCACGCGTGCGGCCACCTCACGCTCGAGCACCGGCGCGAGCGCCTTGCACGGGTCCGCACCAGTCGGCCCAGAAGTCGACGACGACCGGGCAGCTCGTGCGAGCGCTCGAGCACGTCGCCGTAGAAGGTCTCGTCGGTGACGTCCATGTCGTCGCAAACGCTAGCTTCGCCGCGACCCTTCCCGACGGTCGGTTCAGGCAGGGCGCCGCGCCGCCACGTCGTCGAGCCGCTCGCGGATCGCCTCGGCCTCGTCGCCGAGGTCGTCGAGTCGCGGCAGCGCCGAGAGGCTCTCGAGGCCGAAGACCCGCTCGAAGAGCTCCGTCGTCCGGTAGCGGATCGCGCCGCCCATATCCCGGCTCGCGCCCGGCCTCCGTCAGGAGACCGCGCTCGACGAGACCCGCGACGACCGTGTCCGCGGCCACGCCTCGCAGCCGGGCAACGTCGGGTCGCGAGACCGGGCCCGAGATACGCGACGACCGCGAGGGTCTCGAGCGCGGCCGGCGACAGCCCTCGCTCGACAGGCCGCTCGACGAGCCGTGCGCACGCAGCCGCTTCCTCGCGGGCCGCTCGGAACGCGTAGCCGCCCGCGACGTGCTCGAGGACGATGCCGCTTCGCCCTTCGCGGAACCGCTCCCCGAGCAGCTCGAGCGCCGACTCGACGCGGGCTTCGTCGTCGTCGGCGGCAGCGGCCAGCTCCTCGACGGTGAGCGGCACCGAGGCGACGACGAGCAGCGCCTCGACCGTCCGCGCCAGGCGCTCCAGCGGGCCTGACGTGATCAGGCGGAAGGGGCGACCGTTGCTCCACGTCGGAGCTCCTTTCGACGTCGGGACGGGAAACCCTTATCGGCGCGAACGGCGCCGCCTGCTCGATCCGCACCTCGTTCGCCTTGCGGAGCTCGAGCAGCGCGAGAAACGCCGCCGCCTGCTCGAGTCCGGCAGGCCCGTCGAGCTCGGAGTCGAGCATGAAAGCGCCGACCGCCGGCGCAGCACCGCGCGAAAACGCTCGAGGAAACGCTCGATAGGCGGGAAGCGCAAGCCCATGTGCGCGAGCGAGACCTGCGGCGGCTCGGCCGCGAGCGTACGCATCACCCGGGCGAGATCTTCGGCTCGCTGCGGGGCCAGGCGTCGCTCGGGAACCGGGGCAGCGGCGCAGGACCGATCCGGAAGTAGCGGTCGGACTCGTGCTCCAGACGAGCCTGGAGCCAGAGCCGCGGCCTCCCTGATCCGGCGGTACTCCTCGAGGCGGCGAGCGAGCTCCTCGGCGGCCTCTTCGGGGCTGAGCTCGGAGAGGTCGACCTCCTCGTCGGGGAAGAGCTCGCGAGCCTTGAGCTCGAGCAGAGACGACGACGAGCACGAGGAACTCGCCGCAGGCCTCGAGGTCGAGGGTCTCCCGCTCCGCGAGCCGCTCGACGAAGGCGACGACGATCTCGGCCACGTCGACCTCGCCCAGGCGCCAGCTCCTCGCGGAGGACGAGCGTCAGCAGCAGGTCGAACGGGCCCTCGAACGTGTCGAGGTCGAGATCGAGCTCGGGCGCGTGCACCGGGCGGAGCCTAGCGTCGCGGGCGGACGCGGCCCGTCGGGACGGCCATCGCGTCGCCGGGCCCGACGGCTCGGCCCCGTTACCGGATCGGCACCGGGAGGCCGACACGAACTGCAACCAGACGAACAGGCCCGACGAGACGAGAAAGACGACCAGCGACGACCCAGAAGTTGACTCGCTGCGCCCAGGAAATGGTGGGACGGGTCGATCCGCAGCAGCTCCTCGAAGTGCGGCCGAAGGTGTAGTACGAGACGTAGAGCGCGAAGAGGCCGGCGGCCTGATGCGGAACAGCGCCGATCGACGATGCAGGAGCGCCGACGCCGGCGAGGTCGTAGAGGGACTCGTAGAGGAAGGTCGGATGGAAGGTGGTTCTGACTCGGATAGCCCACGGGACGGTGGTTGGGGTCGATCTCGAGCGCCCCAGGGCAGGCTCGGTCGGCTTGCCGAAGAGCTCCTGGTTCCAGTAGTTGCCCCAGCGACCGATCGCCTGCGCGAGCAGGAGGCCGGGCGCGACGCAGTCCATCATCAGCGTCACGCTGGCGCCCGCGCGGCGCACGACGACCGCGCCGGCGACGACTCCGAGGAAGATCCCGCCCCAGATGCCGAGCCCGCCTTGCCAGACGGCGAACGGGCCCCACCACGCGTGCGGCAGCTCGCTCCAGCTCGTGATCACGTGGTAGAGCGCGTGCGCCGACGACGCCGGCCGCGACGCCCCAGACCGCGGCCCGGAAGACGAGGTCCCAGTCGCCGCCGCAGTCTCGTCCAGCGCCTTGCCCGTCAGCCAGATCGCGCCTGCGATCCCGAGCAGCAGCATCAGGCCGTACATGTGGATCGTGAACGGACCGAGGTGGACGTTGCCGCTCGAGGGCGAGGGGATCGAGCCGAGGAGCACGGGCACGCGGGATTCTGCCCGCGCCCGACCGCTCCCGTCAGACGGTCAGAGGAGGATCTGGATCGCGAGTATCCGTGCGGGCAGCCGCGCCTGATCAGGTCGATCGCCCGATGAAGGTCGACCTCGGCGGACGGCAGCCAGCACGGACAGCCGCACCCGGGTCGTACCCCGCCCGCTCGAGCTCCTCGACCCGCCAGCGCTCGACCCGCTGGTGCTCGGTCTCGACCTCGATATGAAGCTCGGTGGCCGACATCTCGCCTCCTGGCTCCTCGTGTTCTCTCAACATTCGTCCAGCACCCCCGTTCGGATGTCCCTCGAACGAGTGAATCGGCTCCGTAATCGAGCGTTAACGCGGGTGAAACGACCGAGCGATGCGGAGCGCCTCGGCCTTCGTGAGCTGCCCCTCGACGCGAAGAGCAAGGCCGTCTCTCTCCCAGATGAGCGCGTTGCCGGACAGGCGCGGCTGGCCGTAGAGCTCGCTGACGACGTGCGATTCCCCGGATCCAGACACCCGGGAAGCCGCCCCACGCGGACAGGCTCGACGTGCTGCTCCGTCGGTCGCCGATCTTCGCGAAGACGCTGAGCTCCCTCCTCACCTCGCTGACGCGCAGCCCCGGGCGGGGCGCTCCGTAGAGGAGGACCAGGAGCTGGTCCGAGAAGTCGACGTAGATCGCGTCGGGGGACCGAGGTCGGGCAGGAGCGGCCGGAAGCCGGTTCGCCGCTCCGCCTCGTCGGAGGAGACGCGCCGGCCGGCGGCCGCAGGCCCGGGGCGACCGGAGGCAGCCTGTCGACGCGGACGATCGTCACGCTTTCGAGTCCGAGGAAGCGCAGGATCGCCGATCGGGCAGGCGGGACGGCAAAGGCGACGCCGACCGCCGCGGCGACCACGGCGAGCGCGACCGACGACGATCATGCGCGGCGCGGCGGCGAGGCGCGGAGCCGCGAGCCGGGCACGCACGGCCGGCACGAGGTCCCGCTCGGCCGGAAGGTCGACCAGGACGCCAGCGCGCGCAGCTCGCGCTCGAGCTCAGCCATCGTCCTCCTTCCCGAGCTCGTCGCGCAGACGCACGAGCGCCCGCGAGAGCCGTCGACTTGACGCGTCCCGCGACGGACGCCGAGCGCGGCGACGGTCTCCTCCTCGGAGAGGTCGAGCAGGTACCGGCAGGCGATCACGAGCCGGTGCTCGTCGCGGAGACGGTTGATCGCTGCGAGCAGCTCGTCTGCGTCGCTCCGACGAGACGAGCGCCGCCTCGGGGGACGGGGCCGCGTCCCCCGGGGCCGCGTCCGCCGCCGCGCGAAGCGCGAGCGCTTCCCGACGGCGCCGCCGAACGGCGTCGGTTCCGCGCCTCGTTGGCGACGATTCGAGAGCAGCCAGGGCCGAAACGGCGCACCCGCGCGGAAGCGGCCGAGCGCCCGGTACGCCTTGACGAACGCGTCCTGCGCCGCCTCCTGCGCGTCGGTCTCGTCCCCGGCGACGAGGTACGCGGTGCGGAGCGCGATTCCCTGGTGGGTGCGCACGAGCTCCTCGTAGGCGTCCGCGTCGCCCCGCTTCGCGCGGGCGACGAGCTCCGTCTCGTCGAGTGGTCGGCCCACCACTACGCGGAATTACACCGCACGCTACGCTGGCGTTCCATGCCTCGGCTCGTCGGCATCAACCACGTCGCCGTCGAGGTCGACGTCGATCGAGGAGGCGCTCGAGTTCCTCGAGCCGGATCTTCGACGAGCTCGCGCTGCGCGGACGCGGTCGCCCGATGGCCTTCGTCGACATGGGCGACCAGTTCATCGCGCTGTCGGCGGGCCGGACGCAGCCGCCTGACGGCGACCGCCACGTCGGGCTCGTCGTCGACGACCGGGAGGCGACGCTCTCGAACGAGCGGCGAAGCCGGAGCCGACATGCTCGGGGACAACGACTTCCTCGACCCGTGGGGCAACCACTGGCAGGTCGTCGAGCTACCGCGACGTCCAGTTCACGAAGACGCCGCGGATCCTCGCGGGCATGGGCCTCGGCGAGCTCGACAAGTCGGAGCGGGCGCTCGGCGAGCTTCGCGCGAAGGGCCTTGCCGACTAGGACGGGACGGTCGTCGGGGGCACCACCTCGCGGTTCGGGCGCGGCCCGGCACCCGCAAAGCAGGCGAAGTGGGTCGCGTGGCCGGCCAGAGCCACGACCTCGACGCTAGTCGACCCCGACGCTCAGGTCGACCGCGGCCTTCAGGTACACGTGCTTGTGGCCGCAGATCTCGAGACGGACCGAGCCGGTGTTCTTCTTCGCGGCGCCTCTCGACTCGCTGACCTCGATCTTCCCGCGCGTCCCGATCGAGCATTTTCCCGAGACCTGCTCGGAATCGGTCACCGTCACGATCTCGTCCCACACATACGCCAGGGCCGCACGCGAGATCGAGTTCGACCCGCCGCCAGATCCGCCGCCGGTCTCGAAGCTCATGATCACCTCGGCCACCAGTTTGCCGGTCTGTCCGGTCGTAGTCGCGGTGGGTGATCGTGCCGACCACGGTGCAGCGGATCTCGCTCTGTAGCTGCCCTTTCCAAACGTGCTCGAGACGATCTTGTCGCCCGCGATCTCGTACCCGACGAAGCGCATCTTCTCGGCGGTGCACGTCACCCTGGCCGCCGGTTTCCGACAGAGCGGCTTGCGCTTCTTGGGCGGTGAAGGCCCGCCGATCTGAACGCTGTAGGAGCCGCTGTACTGCGTGCCCGCCATCGCGCCGACCTGGAACCGGAGCTTGCCTGTCGTTCCCGAGGCGCAGGGTCACCTCGTAGACGTGATCTTTCGCGTACGCGGGGGTCTGACCGTTGATCCAGACCGAGAGCTCGCTGAACCCCTGGCTCGCGTAGTTCTCGGCACTCATCTGGAGCAGCGACTGCTCGGTGCTCGTGCCGCAGCCCTCGTAGCAGTGGAAGGCGTCGAAGGCCTTCCGCTCGCCGCCGAGCGTCTGGACGACGGTCCCGCTCACCCTCAGCACCGAGTTCGCAACGTAGGCAGCCCTCGTCTGCGTCGGCTTCGTGTTCAAAGGGGAGACGTTGATCGTCTCGGCGAGCTTCTCCACGCCTGCGGACGCCCCGGCGATGCCGATGGCGACCGCGGCGCCGGCGAGTACGACCATTGCGGCGAGCCGCGGTCTCCTCACGAGCCGACCATAACGACTTAGGATCCTTGTTACAAGACGGCTGCCTCGCCGAGGAGCGCCTTCACCTCGGCGTAGAAGTCCGGCACCGGGGCAACGCGGTAGCCCGGGCCGAGCTCGAGCGTCTCGCGGGCCGTCCGAGGTCTCGAGCGCGAGAACGACCTTCGCGTCCCCGGGAAAGTCGCGGACGACGTGCGAGAGCTCGCGGACGATACCGGCCGGCGCCTTGCGGCGTCGACCTTGAGGCAGCACCTCGTCCGGCGACCGGGTCGGCTCGAACTCGCTCACCTCGATCGCGATCAGCTTCGTCTCACCCTCCTGCTTGTGGTCGACACGGCCCTTGACGACGAGGATGCGGTCGGCCTCGAGGAGCTCCCGCGATGCCGCGTAGACGGAGTTGAAGACGACGACCTCGGCGCCTCCCGGTGAGGTCGTCGAGTCGGGCGAACACCATCGGATCGCCCTTCTTCGTCGTCAGCTGCTTGAGCGTCGAGACGATTCCGCCGACCGTCACGACCTCGCCGTCGCGACGTCGCTCGAGCTCGGCGAGCGGGAGGTCGACGCGTCGGCGCAGCTGGTCGCGGACGGCGTCGAGTGGGTGCTCGGACACGTAGAGGCCGAGCGTCTCCTTCTCGAGCCGCAGAAGCTCGCCCTTGTCGAACTCGTCGGTCGAGATCGACGGGCGTCTCGCTCCAGCGTCGGCGTTGCTCGTCGCCGGTGTCGAAGATCGACGACTGGCCGGCGAGCGCGGTCGGCGTGTCGCTGCTGAGCCGTGCCCGAGCAGCGCGTGTCGAGCACCTCGAGCATGCCCCCTTGCGCGACGCGCCGATCGAGTCGAGCGCGCCGCACTTGACGAGCGACTCGAGCGCCCGCTTGTTCACGACCTGCGGGTCGACGCGTTCGGTGAAGTCCCAGATCGACTCGAACGGCTCCATCCTTCTCCCGTGCGGCGACGATCGCGTGACATGCTGATTCGCCGACGTTCTTGACAGCGTTCAGGCCGAAGCGGATCTTCCCCTCGACCACGGCGAAGTCGACCTGCGACGTGTTCACGTCAGGCGGCAGGACCTCGATGCCGATCTCGTGGCAGGCGTTGACGTAGAAGGGCACGCGGTCCTTCGTGTTCATCACGGACGAGATCAGCGCGGCCATGTACTGCGCCGGGTAGTGCGCCTTCAGGTAGGCGGTGCGATACGCGATCAGCGCGTAGCAGGCGGCATGCGACTTGTTGAAGGAGTAGTCCTGCGACTGCTCCATGTCCTTCCACAGCTGCTCCGCGACCGCCGGCGCGGTGTCCGTCTGCGCGCAGCCCTCGAGGAACTTCTCCTTCAGCGACGCCATCAACGAATGGATCTTCTTGCCGATCGCCTTGCGGAGGTCGTCTGCCTCCGCGGGCGAGAAGCCCGCGATGCGCTTCGCGATCTCCAGGTACTGCTCCTGGTAGATGCAGATCCCGTAGGTGCCACCGGTGATCTCCTCGAGCCGCGGGTCGATGTACGTGACCGCCTCGAGGCCGTTCTTCCGCTTCGCGTACATCGGGATGTAGCGCCATCGGCCCGGGCCGGTAGAGGGCCACGAGCGCGATCAGGTCCTCGAACTCGGTCGGCTTCACCTGCCGGAGGGCCTCGCGCATCCCCGACGACTCGAACTGGAAGACGCCGCTCGCGTCGCCGCGCGCCAGCATCTCGTACGTCGGCCGATCGTCGAGCGCGAGCGACTCGATATCGAGGCCACCGACGAGACGGACTGCCTCGTCGATCACGTCCAGGTTGCGCAGGCCGAGGAAGTCCATCTTGAGCAGTCCGAGCGCCTCGACGTCGCCCATCGCGAACTGCGTGACGACCTCCTGGTCGGCGCCCTTCTGCTGCAGCGGGACGACGTCGGTGAGCGGCCGGTCGGAGATGACGACACCCGCCGCGTGGATCGAGTCGGCACGGACCAGCCCTTCGAGCGGCGTCGCGAGGTCGACCACCTCCCTCACAAGCGGGTCGGCGTCGTAGGCGGCTCGGAGCTCCTGCCCCGGCTTGAGGCTGTCGACGAGGTAGACCTTCGGCCCCTCGGGGACGAGCTTCGCGATCCGGTCGACGGTGCCGTACGGGATTTCGAGCACACGCCCGGCGTCGCGGATCGCCGCCCGGGCCATCATCGTCGAGAAGGTGATGATCTGGGCGACGCGGTCACGGCCGTACTTCTCTGCGACGTAGTTGATCACCCGGTCGCGCCCGGCGACGGCGAAGTCGATGTCCATGTCGGGCATGGACTTGCGGCCGGGGTTCAGGAAGCGCTCGAACAGGAGGCCGTAGCGGATCGGGTCGACGTCGGTGATCTCGAGGCAGTAGGCGGCGAGGCTGCCGGCTGCAGATCCTCGTCCGGGGCCGACACTGACCCCGTTCCGCTTGGCGAAGCGGACGAAGTCGGAAACGATCAGGAAGTAGTCGGCGAAGCCCATCTCCCGGATCGTCTTCAGCTCGAAGGCGAGGCGTTCCCGGAGCTCGGGGGTCTCCTTCTCGTACCGGCGTGCGAGGCCCGTCTCGCACAGCTCGACGAGCTCGTCGAACGCGTCGCGACCCTCGGGGAGCGGGAACTTCGGAAGCAGGATCTTGCCGAGCTCGATCTCGATCGAGCAGCGTTCGGCGATCTCGAGAGTGCGGGCGAGCGCCTCGGAATAGCCGGGGAAGTCGCCCGCCATCTCGTCAGCGGTCTTGAAATAGAACTGGTCGGTGTCGAAGCGCCAGTGGTCGGGGTTCTTGAGCGAGTCGCCCGACTGGATGCAGAGGAGCGCCTCGTGGGCGCGCGCGTCCTCGTGGCGCAGATAGTGGACGTCGCCCGTCGCGACGAGCGGGAGCTTCGACCCTTCCGCCAGGCTCGCGAGCTGCGGATTGATGGTCGCCTGGATCGGCAGGCCGGCGTTCTGGATCTCGACGTAGGTCGAGTCGCGGCCGAAGACCTGGACCAGCCGGTCGAGGTCCGCGGCCGCATCGTCAGGACGATTCTCTTCGAGCGCCTTCGAGACGCGCCCGGACAGGCATCCCGAGAGCGCGATCACGCCCTTCGCGTACCGCTCGAGCAGCTCCCAGTCGACCCGGGGCTTGTAGTAGTAGCCCTCGAGGTAGCCGAGCGACGAGAGCTTGATCAGGTTTCCGTAGCCCTCGTTCGACTCGGCGAGGAGCGTCAGGTGCGCGTACCCCTTCGCCTGCGCGTGCCGGTCGTCGGCGACGTAGACCTCGCAGCCGACGATCGGCTTGACGCCGTGCTTGGCCGTCTCGCGGTAGAGCTCGACCGCGCCGGCAAGCGAGCCGTGGTCGGTGAGCGAGACGGCGGGCATCTCGAGCTCCGCTGCGCGGGCCGCGAGCTCCGGGATCCGGCAGGCCCCGTCGAGAATCGAGTACTCCGAGTGGACATGGAGATGGACGAAGGGAGCCTCGGGCATCGGCCGAGCCATTCTAGGAGTCGTCGCGGACCGCGCCTCGAAGCCTCTCCGGGAAGAGGCTGTGCTCGGTCACCGCTGGGAGTCGCCGGCTAGACGGTCGGGCTGTCGCCGGCCTTCTTCTTCTTCTTGCGCCAGAAGAAGAGGATGGCGGCAAGGGTGCCGAGAAAGGCAAAGCGCTTCTTCGTGATCAGCGGCATGGAACTCCTTTCGTCACCGCGAGGCTAACTCGGGAGGGCCTCGCGGACAAGGTCGATGTCTTTAGGCGGTCTTCGCTGCCGCCCGCCGTTTCGGCGGCAGATGGATCGGGCGGCCGAGCGCCACGAGCCCGGCTTCCTTCAAAGCCTCCGAGAGCGTCGGATGCGCGGCCATGCCGTCGGCCACCGTCTCGACCGTCGCCTCGGCGTCGAGCGCGACAACACCGGCCTCGATCAGATCGGTCGCGTGCGGCCCGACGATCACAACGCCGAGCAGCTCGCCGTACCGGGTCTCGTGGATCGACTTGACCCAGCCCGTGGTGTCGTTCTGCATCACCGCGCGCGCGTTCGCGACCCACGGGCAGAGGCCGACCGCAACGGAGTCGCCGTACTGCTCCCGGGCCGCGGCCTCGGTGAGACCGACGCCCGCGATCTCGGGATCGGTGTAGATCGGCCTCGGCACGGCCCGGTCGGCCATCACGGCCTCGTGGCCCATCGCGTTCTCGGCCGCGACCTCACCCTCCCGGAACGCCGTGTGGGCGAGCTGCCAGTAGCCGGCGCAGTCGCCGACCGCGTACACGTTCGGGACCGCCGTGCGGCGATGCTCGTCGGTCGCGATACCCGCGCGCGCATCGATCTGAACGCCGATCCCCTCGAGGCCGAGATCCTGCACGAGCGGGGCACGTCCGACCGACACCAGCATCAGATCGGCGTCGACCGTCTCCCCGTCGCCGAAGTGGACGGCCAGCGACGACCCGTCGTCGTCGATCCCGGTGCACTGCTTGCCAAGGTGGAGGGCGATCCCCCGCCGCTTGAACTGCTTGGCGAGCTCGGCCGTGGCGTCGGCGTCCTCCTGCGGGATGAGCGTGTCGAGCATCTCGACGATCGTCACCTCCGAGCCGAAGCGCTGGAAGATCGAGGCGAACTCGCAGCCGATGATGCCGCCCCCGAGGACGACCAGGCGGCGAGGGACTTCCGACTGTGCCAGCAGCCCCGTCGAATCCACGCAGCGCGGCGACTCGAGGCCTGGGATCGGAGGCCGCAGGGGATACGAGCCGGTGGCGACGATCGCGCTCCTGAAGGTGATGTCATCGCCGCCGTCGACCGCGATCGTGTTCGCGTCCTTGAACCGCCCGAGACCCTTGACCCACTCGACGCCGTTCGCCTTGAAGAGCAATGCGACGCCGCCCGTCATCTGCTTGACGACGCCGTCCTTCCACGTATTGGCGACGGCAAGGTCGAGCGCCGGCTTTCCGACCGAGACGCCGAGCTTGCCGAAGGTCTCCTCCGCGTCCTTGATCGCATGCGCTGTCTGCACCCACGCCTTGGTCGGGATGCAGCCGATCCGGAGGCACGTCCCGCCGAGGGCGGGCTCCTTTTCGATGCAGACGGCCTTTGCGCCGAGCTGCGCGGCGCGGATCGCGGCGGTGTATCCACCGGGCCCCCCGCCGAGGACGGCAACGTCACACTCCATGTCGTCTCCCGAGAGTCGCTTTACCTGGGGACGATCCTATCCGTGCGCCGGCCGTCAGCCGGCATGAGAGGACGTCGCCACCAGGATCGCAGCGATCACGGGGGTCGCACCGATCAGGAGGGCGAAGAGTTTCTGCTTTCGGTTCGCATTCGACATGACCGGAGCATGGATTCCACGCAGCAACGCCGCAGTGGGGCGGGCAGGCATCCGGGGGTGCGGCTAGCCACACTGGGACGGAGGAGGTCATCGGGCCGTAGCCAGCTCCGCGACCATCACCCGTGCGCCGCCGCGCTCGGCGACGGCCCTGAAGCCATGTCTCTCGTAGAGGTGGAGCGCCGGGTTGTCGGGCTCGACGCTGAGGCTGAGCCGCGCGTAGCCCGCTGTCCGCGCCTTATCGACGAGCGCGGCCAGCAACTGATCGCCGTAGCCGCGACCCCGGCAGCTCGGCACGACGGCGACGGTCAGCTCCGGCGTCTGCTCGTCGACGAAGCCGTAGCCGGGCTCGGATGCCTCGAACAGCCGGTACCAGGCCGCGCCGACCGGCTGGAAGTGCTCGATCTCGATCAGCGCCGTGTCTCCCTCGCGGCCCCACTGTTCGACGTAGCGGCCGACCGGCAGATCCGCCATCTCCGGGTCGGCCCACCGCCAGTAGTAGGCGTGGCGGAGCATGTCGCGCATGAACGGAACGTCCTGCTGACCGCCGCGGCGGATCACGGGCAGAGGGTCGTACTCACAACGCCAGTCCGGGCTCCTCGAGCAGCGTCTTGACCGTGCGGAGGAAGTCGGCTGCCGGGGCGCCGTCGACGGCTCGGTGGTCGACGGTGAGCGTCGCCGTCAGCATGGCGCGCACGTCGACCGTGCCGTCTCGAGCGACCGGCCGGTCCTCGATCGCGCCGACAGCCAGGATCGCTGCCTGCGGCGGGTTCAAGATCGCGACGAACCTCTCGACTCCGTACATGCCGAGGTTCGAGATCGTAAACGTCCCGCCGTCCAGGTCTTCCAACCTGAGCTTCCCGCCGCGCGCCCGCTCGACGAGATCGGAGCGGACGGCTGCGATCTCCGCCAGCGAGAGCCGCTCGGCGCCGTGGACGATCGGGACGACGAGACCCTGCGGAGCCGCGACGGCGATTCCGATGTTCGCGCTCTGATGGCGCAGAGTCGCCTCCTCCGCGAATGAGACGTTCACCTCTCGGTGGCGCATGAGAGCCGACGCCGAGATCCTGGTCAGGAGGTCGCTCACCGTCACCTTCACCTCCGAGTGCAGCTCACGCGCCCGGGCCACGAGCTCGTTCGCCCGTGTCATGTCGATCGACACCTGCAGCTGGAAGACGGGAACCTGTGCGGCCTCGGTCAGGCGCCTCGCGATCGTGCGGCGGATGGCCGTGTGCGGGATCTCCTCGACGGTACCCGCGGGAAGAGGCGCTGCGACCGGTGCACTCCGGTCAGGTGCTGCACCTGCGGTTGCCCGGTCGACGTCCTCGGCGATGATCCGTCCGTCCGGGCCTGTCCCCGAGATCGCGGTGAGATCGACGCCACGCTCGCGGGCGATGCGGCGCGCGAGCGGCGAGGCCTTGATCCTGTCGCCGTCCTCCGGCCGCGCGGCCATGGGAGCCAGCGGCTCGACCGGCGCAACAACCGGCGGCTCCTCGACCAGCTGCGACACCTTCCCGTTGCCGGACGCGGCGGGGACATCCTCGCCCGGCTGCCCGATGAACGCGATCGTTGTCCCGACCGGGACCTCACCCTCGGGGACGGTGATCCGCAGGAGCACCCCGGCCGCCTCGGCCTCGACCTCCTGCGTCACCTTCTCGGTGTCGAGCTCGTAGAGCGGCTCGCCCTTCTCGACCGGATCGCCCTCCGCCTTGAGCCACTTCACGACCGTGCCCGACTCCATTCCCTGCCCGAGACGGGGAACCTTGACCTCCGCGGCCATGACTAGCGCCCCACGGTGCGGCGGACAGCGTCGAGGACGTCGGCCGCATGAGGCACGACGAAGTTCTCCATCACCGGCGCGAACGGGAGCGGCGTGAACTTCGAGCCGACACGCTCGATCGGCGCGTCGAGCCAGTCGAACGCCTGGTGCCCGACCACAGCGGCGACCTCGGCGCCGAACCCCATTCGCGTGACGGCCTCGTGAGCCACGACGCAGCGGTTCGTCTTCTTCACCGACGAGACGATCGTGTCCTCGTCGAGCGGTTGCAGCGTCCGCGGGTCGACGACCTCGACCGAGACACCCTCCTTCTCGGCCTCGGCGGCCGCCGTGAGTGCCTCGTGGACGAGCCGACCGGTGGCAACGACGGTCACGTCTTCGCCTTCCCGGTGCACCCGGGCCTTGCCGAGCGGGATCGGCTCGAGCTCGTCGGGCACCTCTTCCTTGATCCCGTACAGGGTGCGGTGCTCGAAGAAGATCACGGCGTTGTCGTCGTAGATCGACGACCACAGGAGGCCGCGCACGTCGGTGGGAGTCGAGGCGAAGACGACCTTCAGCCCGGGCACATGCACGAACCAGGCCTCGACCTGCTGCGCGTGCTGGGCGCCCGGCGACCAGCCGGCGCCGCCCTGCGTGCGGATCGTGAGCGGCACCTTGAGCTGACCTCCCGACATGTAGCGGTGCTTCGCGGCCTGGTTGACGATCTGCTCCATCGCGAGCGTCGTGAAGTCCTCGTACATGATCTCGACGACGGGTCGCATGCCCTGCATGGCCGCGCCGATCCCGGCGCCGACGATCGCCATCTCCGAGATCGGTGTGTTTCGCACTCGCTCTGGCCCGAACTCGGCCAGCATTCCCTGCGTGACCGCCATCGAGCCGCCCATCTCGGCGATGTCCTCACCCATGATGAAGACGTCCGGTCTGAGCGCATCGCCCGCGAGAGGGCGTCGCGCACCGCCTCGCGGTAGGAGAGCTCAGGCGTAGATGTTGTTCAGGGCGTCTTCGGGTCTGGGGTCGGTGCCGGCCCTGGCGAAGTCGACCGACCCGTCGACGAGCTCCGCGACCTCGCGCTCGATCGCCGCGATGTCCTCGTCGGAGAGATCGAGCTTGGCGAGGGTCAGGTCGAGCGGATCTTGCGTCTCGCGCAGCTCCGCAGCTCTTCCTTCGACCGGTAGACCTGCGGATCGCCGACGAAGTGACCGACGAGCCGGTAGGTCTCCGCGAGGAGGAACACCGGCCCCTTTCCGGACCGGGCATGCTCGAGCGCCCGCGACGCCGCGCGCAGCACCGCCTCGACGTCCTGGCCGTCGACCGTGATCGAGTGCATCCCGTAGGCCACGGCCCGCTTGGACAGGTCCTCGATCGGAAGCTGCTGGCTCGCGGGCGTCGACTCGGCATAGTGGTTGTTCTCGCAGACGAAGACCGCCGGCACCTGCCAGAGCTGCGCGAGGTTGAGCGACTCGTGGAAGATGCCGATGTTGGTCGCGCCGTCGCCGAAGAACGCGACTGCGACACGTGGCTCGCCGCGGAGCTTGAACGCGAGCGCGGCAGCCGGTGATCGCCGGCAGACCGCCCCCGACGACCGCGTTGGCGCCGAGAAAGCCGATGTCGACGTCGTACAGGTGCATCGAGCCGCCGTACCCGCGCGAGCAGCCCTCGACCTTTCCGTACAGCTCCGCCATCAGCGCGTTCGGGTGCATGCCTCGCGGGCGAGCGCATGAGCGTGCGCGCGGTGGGTCGACGCGAAGACGTCGCCATCCGCCATCGCGCTGCAAACACCCACGGCGACCGCCTCCTGGCCGACGGCGACGTGAAGGAAACCCGCGAGCTCGCCCGCGCGGAAGCACTCCTCCACCTTCTCCTCGAAGCGCCGGATGAGCAGCATCTCACGGTAGTAGCCGCGCAGCTTCTCCTGCGACAATCCGCCGCGCCTCTTGGGCTCGACCTTCGCCACGGGGCTGAGTCTATGCTGAGCGCGTGGGTCTGGCAGCACAGTGGGAGCACATCTCGGCCTCGCTACCGGCGGACTGGGAGAGCACGGCACTGCGTCTGGCGATCGAGGACGACAACGAGCGTCGGCGCGCGAGTGCGGCTCTCGGACCGCTCACTCCCGGTCGAGTCGGAGGCGAACTCCACTTCGTCGTCTCCCGGCGGACGGGGGTCGGACCAGAAGCCGCGCGCCGACTGTTCGGAAGGCTCGACGAGGCGAGAATCGCGGGCACGCTCACGCTTGCGGACAAGACGGTTGCGCCGACCGTTGCGGCGACAGTGCTGCCCCGGCTCACCTCCATGTGGGACAACGCGCTCGAAGCCCTGCCCGACGACTGGAGCGACCTCCTCTGCCGAGTCGAGCTCTCCTCCAGCGACGACGTGCCACAGGCCGCGCTCCTGGCGGCCCCTTTGAATCCGTCACGACCCCGGAAGGAGCGCGGATTCGACTTCCGGGTGGCGAGGAAGTTCGGGTACGGCGCTTCGCCGCAGATGGCTCGACGCTGCCTCGTACGCCTCGACGAGGCGGGGATTCCCGGGCAGGTGGAGATCCTCCGGGCGCTCTCGGACACACACCCGGTCGCGACCCAGGGGCCCGTCTGGCAGATCGAAGGGAAGATGCTCTAGCCGATCAGTGCGGTCAGCTCGCGCGCCAGCGACCGAGCATCCTTTGCGTTCCACGTGATCACGAGCAGCGTGTCGTCCCCGGCGACCGTTCCGACCACCAGCGTATGCTCGAGCCGGTCGAGCGCCCTGCCGATGGCCGGCGCCGTCCCGAGCTCCGACACGACGACGACCAGGTTCTCCGCCGGGGTCGCCCGGCTCGCGAACTGACGGAGCACGCCGCCGAGCGCCCTCCTGGGATCGACGGTCCGCGCGCGCTGCGGAACGACATAGCGAGGCCTGCCGAGAGCGTCGTTCGACTTCTCGAGGCCGAGCTCGCGAATGTCGCGTGAGATCGTCGCCTGCGTCACGTCGCAGCCGGCCGCGGCGAGCGCGTCCCGCAGCTCGAGCTGCGTGCCGATTCGCTTCCGCGCCACAAGGCTGCCGACGAGCCGCTGACGTTCGCGCTTGCCGAGCGGCGAGCTGGGTAGCCGCATACGGCACGAATACTATGCAGCGCTCCACGGCTCCGCTTCCGCGCGAAATCCGGTTCGTCACGCCGCCCGTACGAGTCGCCAAACCTATGACAACGGGAGGAGATTCGATGAGCAAGCGGATTCCGGGATTGTCGTCGAAGCTGCTGGTTGCTATCGGCGCGACCATCGTGGTGCTCGGGCTGGGCTTGAGCGCGTCATTCGGCCTCGCGAGCTCCGGGAGCCATGCGAGCCCGCAAGGCTACACCTACCCGACGAACCCACCGCCAACACCGCCGCCCCCGCCGCCTCCACCGCCACCTCCACCGCCCCCGCCGCCCAGCCCACCGCCACCCCCTGGCCCGCCGCCACCTTCGGCGCCTCCGCCTCCGCCGGCACCCAAGCCTCCGCCGGCACCTGCGCCTCCGCCTCCGCCGGCACCTACGCCTCCCCCGGCGCCGACGCCCCCGCCCCCGCCGGTGGTGATTCACTCACAGGTCAAGCTGCGTGGAACCCACAACAAGGCGTTGGACGCGACGATCCTGATCAGCCCGAGCGGCCTGACGCTGTACCACATGACTGCCGAGAAGGGAAAGAAGGTCGTCTGCACGGGCCAGTGCGCCCAGTTCTGGCCGCCTCTCCTGATCAAGCGGAACGCCAAGCCGACCTCCGGCACCGGCCTCGACCCGAAGAAGCTCGGCACGATCCGGCGTCCGGACGGCAGATTCCAGGTCACCTACGCCGGCTTCCCGCTCTACACGTTCGCCGGAGACAAGAAGCCGGGTCAGGCGAACGGAGAAGGCGTCGAGAAGATCTGGTTCGCGGTCGGCTCGAACGGCAAGATCGTCAAGAAGGCGGTGTGAGGGCCAGGCCCTATCTCGCCGGAATCTGCTTCGTCGCCACGCTGGCCGCCGCGGCGCTTGCGGGCTCTCCGGAGCCCGCCGCGGCGGCGGCCACGTATGCGTGCACGGGAAGAGCCGGAATCGATGGGCCCCACCTCCAGTCCCTGATCGACGCCGGCGGGTCGATCGTGCTCCAGGGGCCGAGCGCGTGCACGGGAAACTACGCCGCGGACGGCGTCTCCGTATCGATCACGGGCGCGGGTGACGGCGCGACCCTCGACGGAGGCGGCACCGGCTCGATCCTGGTCGCCGACGACTCGACGGTCACTCTCACCAACCTGACGCTTACGAACGGGAACGGCAGCGGTCCCGACGAGCCAGACGACCCGAGCGGCGCCAACGGCGGCGCCGTCTCGATGACCGACTCGACGCTGAGCGTCCTCGACTGCCGGATCGTCCGCAACCGTGCCGCGGATCAGGGCGGCGGCATCCACGCGGCGGAGAGCACCCTGACCATCGCCGACTCGAGCATCGGGAGCAACACCTCCGTGGCGGGTGGCGGCGGCATCGACGCAGACGACGACGTCGACCTGACGATCACCCGTTCCGCCGTCGTCGGGAACGCGACCGGCCCGCATGGCGGCGGCGTCGAGCTGTTCGACGGCACCCTGACCGTCACCGGGTCGACGATCAGCGGCAACCGGCTGACGGGAACCTCCGACTTCCGCTCCGGCGGCGGCATTTGGACCGGTCTCTCCGTGGTCACCGTGATCCGATCGACGGTGAGCCGGAACGTCTCGCCGGAGTTCGGGGGCGGGATCGGCTTCAGCGGCGGCGACGGCTCGAGCCTCACGCTCCTCGACTCCACCATCAGCCGGAACTGGGCCGCCGTGGGCGGCGGAGGGATCCGGAGCGACGCCTACTACGGAGACGCGCCGCTCGTCGTCGAGCGTTCGACGATCGTCGGCAACGGGGCGGGTCAGGGCGGTGGGATCGATGCGTACGCGCTCCACGGCTTCACTTCAAGCGTGTCGCTCACGTCCTCGATAGTTGGCCGCAACCGTTCGCCACATGGGCTCGGCGGTGGGATCGACAGCTACATCGATCCGAGCGGAGGCGTGACCAGCATCACGGTCGAGTCGAGCAGGATCGGCCCTTGGCGGAACCGGGCCGGCGAAGGAAACCGGGCCGCCTTCGGGGGTGCGATCGCTGCGAACGGCGCCAACGGGACGGCGACGATCCTGCTCCGCCCGGGCGCCGCGGTGGTCGCGAACGTCGCCGCGTTCGACGGCGGAGGCATCTTCACGCGGAACGGCGCGACGCTCACGGTCTTGCCGGGCGCGATCGTGCGCCTGAACGTCCCAAACAACGTCCGCTAGGCGCGGAGCTCGGCCCCGAATCGCGCCCGAAGCGCAGTCACAATCTCATCCCGCACCGCCGCCGCAACCTCGTCCGAGAGCGTCCGGTCCCGGGCCTGGAACACGACCGCAAACGCAAGGGACTTGCGACCGTCGCCGATCTGGTCGCCGCGATAGACGTCGAACACGCGCATCTCGCGCAGCTCCGCGCCGGCGGCCTCATGCGCCGCCTCGACGAGCGCAGCCGCCGGAACCGCCTCGTCGACGACGAACGCAAGATCCTCCTTCACGCCCGGGAATGTGATCACGTCCTCGTAGAGCACCCGCTCCGGGACGCCGGCAACGAGCTCTTCGAGGTCGAGCTCGAACGCCGCCCACTCGCCCTCGAGCAGGCGCGGGTCGAGCTGGGCCACCCAGCCGCTTCGCACCGAGGCGCAGGCGGGCGAGGCCATGAATGGATGGGGCGCAGCCTCGAAGCGCGGCGCTTCCTTGAGCACGCTGAACACCTGCTCGACGGCGCCCTTGGCCCGGAAGAAGTCGCCGCGGAGAATACCGCCGAGCCGCCAGGGCTCCCTGGGCAGCGGGCCCTCGGTCGGGAGGTAGACGTGCGCGATCTCGAAAAGCGCCACGTCCTGGTTCCGGACGTCGACGTTGTGCTGAGTAGCCCGGACGAGTCCGTGGAGGAGCGTCGTTCGCAGCACACGCTGCTCGGCCGAGAGCGGCTCCGGCAGAACAAGGGCGTTCGGATCCGGATCGGACGGCTGCAGCGAGTACGTGTACGCCTCGAAGAAGCCGCACCCGACGAGAACGTCCGCAACGGCCCGCCTCAACCGCTGCGCGTGTGTCAGCCGTCCGAACATCTCCGTCCGCCCGGGCATCGTCGCCGGCACCCCCTCGAGATGGAAGCGCGCCACCTCCTCGACGAGATCGATCTCCCGGCGCACGTCGCGGGCGCGCCACGGCGGCACCCGGACGTTCCAGTCGCCGGAGACGTCGAACCCGAGACGCGGCAGCCGCTCCCGCTGCTCGTCGGCGGCAATCGAGATGCCGACGACCTGCTCGCCTCGCTCGGGACGTAGCCGGATGACCGTGGGCGCCGGCAGGTCGGCCTTGACGTCGGTGTTCCCTGCGAAGCGCGCTCCGGTGAGCTCGACGAGAAGCTCCGTGGCATAGACGGCTGCCTGCTCGGCCAGCTCGGGTGCGACTCCCTTCTCCCACCTCGTCTGCGCCTCTGATCGCACACGCAGCCGCTCGCCGGTGCGCAGGACGCCGAGCTGCTCGAAGTTGGCCGCCTCGAGGAGCACCGTCTCGGTCTCGGCCGAAACCTCGGTCTCCTCACCGCCCATGATCCCGGCGACCGCGACGGGGCGATCGGCGTCGGCGATGACGAGATCCTCCGGGACGAGCTCCCGCTCGGTGCCGTCGAGCGTGCGCATCCGCTCGCCCGGCCGCGCCCGGCGTACCACGATGCGTCCCTCCGCGAGCTTCGCCTGGTCGAAGGCGTGCAGCGGGCTGCCGAGCGCCAGCATCACGTAGTTCGTGACGTCGACGACGTTCGAGATCGGGCGCATGCCGGCACCGAGCAGGCGCGCCTTCAGCCATGGCGGCGACTCGCCCATCGAGACGGCGCGGAAGAGCCGCCCGATGTAGCGTGGGCAGCGCTCCAGATCCTCGATCCGGATGTCGACGGGCTCGTCGCCCGAGCGTTCGAGTTCGCGTCCGGGCGGCGGGGCAAGGTCTGTCCCCAGGAGCGCGTGGACCTCGCGCGCGATGCCGTAGATCGAGGTGAGGTCGGGCCGGTTGTAGCCCGTCTCGATCTCGAGCACGTCGTCTGCGAGCGGCAGCACGTCGACGAGCGGCGTGCCGGGCTCGTGCACGTCGTCGAGCAGCATGATTCCGCTGTGGTCGGTGCCGAGGTCGATCTCGTCCTCGGCGAGGATCATCCCGTTGGAGAGCTCTCCGCGAACCTTGCGCTGCCCCAGCTCGAGCCCGTTCGGGAGCCTCGCGCCGGGCAACGCGACGGCGACGGTCGCGCCTGCGCCGAAGTTCCACGCGCCACACACGATCTGGCGCGCGTCGCCCTCCCCCACGTCCACCTGGCAGAGCTGCAGCCGGTCGGCGTTCGGGTGCTTGATCACCTCGAGAACGCGACCGACGAGGAACAGGCCGAGGTTGCCGTCCTCGTCGGCGACGCCGCGCCGGACGATCCGGTCGACCTCGCAGCTCGTGAAGACGAGGCGATGGGCGAGCGTCTCGAGTGGCAGGTCGAACGAGACGTACTCGCGCAGCCAGGAGACGGGGACCTTCATCGCATGCTCAGAATTGGCTCAGGACGCGCAGGTCGTTGTCCCAGAACAGGCGCAGATCAGGCAGGCCATGTCGCAGCATGGCGATCCGCTCGATCCCGAGCCCGAAGGCGAAACCGGACCACTCGTCCGGGTCATAGCCGACGTTGCGGAAGACGTCCGGATCGACCCAGCCGGCTCCGCCCATCTCGATCCACCCCGAGTGCTTGCACACTGGACAACCCTGGGCATCGCAGATGAAGCAGGTGACGTCGAACTCCACGGACGGCTCGGTGAACGGGAAGAAGCTCGTCCGCATCCGCACCTCGCGCTCCGGCCCGAAGAGCTGCCGGAAGAAATGGAGCACCGAACCCTTGAGATCGGAGAGGGTGATGCCGTGGTCGACGACGAGGCATTCGACTTGGAGGAACGTGGGCGAATGCGTCGCGTCCGGCGTGTCGCGGCGGTAGACCCGGCCGGGCATGATCGCGTAGATCGGCGGCTGCCTCGACTCCATCATCAGGATCTGGTCCGGTGACGTGTGCGTCCGCAGCAGCACCTCGTCCGAGAGGTAGAAGGTGTCGTTGGGTGAG
This sequence comes from uncultured Actinomycetes bacterium, assembly GCA_963736045.1. Taxonomy (GTDB): domain Bacteria; phylum Actinomycetota; class Thermoleophilia; order Gaiellales; family Gaiellaceae; genus PALSA-612. Next base: position 66,287 of record CAVTNK010000005.1, read on the forward strand.
CGAGAAGGGTGACCTGGGTCGGTCGTGAGCGCGTCGAAGTTGTGCCACGCATCGGTGACTTCCGGCCCCTCGTACACCTCGTACCCCATGCCGAGGAAGATGTCCTCGATCTCGCGCCTGATCTGCGTGAGCAGATGGAGGCGGCCGCGCGGGAGCTCGACGCCGGGCAGCGTGACGTCGACCGCGCCCTCGGCGTAGACTCGCTCGAGGTCGGCCTGGCGGATCGCAGCTCCCTGCTTCTCGACAGCCGCCTCGAGGCGCTCGCGTACGTCGTTCAGCGCCATTCCCGACTCGCGGTCGCGTACCTCACGAAGCGCGAGCTTGAGCGGACTCTTGCGCCCGAGGTACTGGACGCGGGCTTCGTCGAGCTCGGCGGCGCTCTGCGCGCCTACGATAGCCCCGAGTGCCCGGGCGAGATAGTCATCCCAGTTCACCGGCCGAATCTAGCAGCGTCTCCACGAGCCCTTACGACGCCATCGCTCGGGTCTACGACCCCTGGAGCCGAAGCGTCACCGAGGACGTGCCGTTCTACACCGAGGAGGCGCGCCGATCGAGCGGGCAGATCGTCGAGCTCGGGGTCGGAACCGGGCGCATCGCCATCCCCGTCGCCGCCGCGGGGATCGGTGTCATCGGTGTCGACTCGTCGCGGGGCATGCTGGAGGTCTGCCGCGAGCAAGCCGAGCTCGCCGGCGTCTCGCATCTCCTCGAACTCAGGCTCGGCGACCTCCGGGATCCCCCCGTCACCGAACGGGTCGACCTCGTCATCTGCCCGTTCCGCGCCTACCTCCATCTCGCGGACGAGACGGCGCGAATGGGGGCGCTTCGAGCCGCGCGGGAGCTGCTCGTGCCGGGCGGGCGCCTCGTCTTCGACGTCTTCGTCCCCGGTGCCGACGACATCGCCGAGACGAACGGGCGCTGGCTCGAGCGGGAGCCGGAGATCTTCGAGCGGGCCGAGTGGGACGAGGAGCGGCGGACGCTTCAGCTCACCGTCCGCGATCCCAAGGCGTCGTCGACGATGACGCTTTCCTGGATCACGCCCGACGAATGGTCGGCGCTGCTCGAGCGTGCGGGATTCGAGATCGAGGCGTGTTACGGATGGTTCGACCGCCGTCCGTACCAAGGTGGGGAAGACAGCATCTGGGTGGCTCGGACGCCATCCCCGTTGTAGTCTTGCGGCGTGATCCTCGCCGTCTCATCGGGTCTGATCATCGGGATCGTCATCGCGGTCGTCGTCGTCCTCCTGCTGTTCTTCCTGGTCAGCCTCTACAACCGGCTCGTTCGCTACCGCAATCGAGCCGAGAACGCCTGGGCGCAGATCGATGTCCAGCTCAAACGGCGCCACGACCTGGTTCCGAACCTCGTCGAGTCGGTCAAGGGCTACGCCGCCCACGAGCGTGAGACCTTCGACGAGGTGACGAAGGCACGCACGGCCGCCCAGCAGGCGCAAGGCCCGGCTCAAGCCGCCGCGGCGGAGAACGTCCTCACCCAGGCGCTTGGCAGGCTGTTCGCCGTCGCCGAGGCCTACCCCCAGCTCCGCGCGACCGAGAACTTCCAGCAGCTACAGGCGCAGCTCACCGACCTCGAGTCCAACATCGCCGTCTCGCGCCAGGTGTACAACGACACGGTGCTGACGTACGACAACGCCCTCGAGACGGTGCCGACGAGCATCATTGCCGGGATGTTCAACTTCCGGCCGCGCGAGTACTTCCAGGCCGAGGAGGGGGCCCGCGAGGTGCCGCAGGTGAGCTTCTCCTGAGCCGTCCGCGCGCGGCGCTTCTCTTCCTCGTCGCGCTCGCCGCGTTCGCCGTCTGGCCTTCGGTCGCGGCGGCTCGCTCGTTCTCGCTCGAGAGCTCCGACGTTTCGGTGCGGATCGCGCCGAACGGCGCCCTCCTCGTCACCGAACGCATCCGCGCGTTCTTCTACGGCGCGTTCACCTTCGGCTTCCGGGACATTCCGCTGCGCGAGGGCGAGACCCTCGATCGGGTCTCGGTCTCCTCCGAAGACCTCTCCGGCGGCGTCAACCCTTTCCAGGGCGGTGGCTCGACCGAGAAGAGAGCGAACCTGACGCCCGGCGCCTTCGGTGTCGCACTCACACCGCACGAGGCCAGCATCGTCTGGCACTTCGAGCCGTCCAGCGGCACACAGACCTACGTGATCGCGTACCGCATGCGAGGACTCGCGGTCGCCTACGACGACGTGGTCGACGTGAATCTCAAGGTGTGGGGCGACCAGTGGGCGGCCCCGCTCGGCCAGCTCCAGGCGATCATGACATTGCCGAGTCCCGCCCCTCTCGGACCGAACTACCGGGTCTGGGGACATCCAGCGTGGGTGAAGGGCGTCGTCGAGCGGCACCCGAGAGAAGCGACGCTGCAGGCGGTGCAGATTCCCTCGCACCAGTTCGTCGAGATGAGGGTCGTCTTCCCGAGACGGCTTCTGACCTCGACCGACGGTGCGAGGCTCGTCGCCGGGAACGGGCTCGTACCGATCGTCGCCGAGGAGGCAGCGAGCGCACAGGAGTACGAGTCGAACCAGGCCAAGATCGACGACGCCAAACACCACATCCTGCGGACTGCCGGCTACCTGCTGCTGATCGGCCTCGGTCCGGCGATCTTCCTGATCGGGCTCGTCTGGTTCGTCTTCGGACGGGAACGCAGAACGGGCTACGACCGGGAGTACGAGCAGGCGCCGCCGACCGACACCGCGCCGGCACTCGTTCCACCGCTCCTGCGTCAGAACGATACGCCGGGCTCTTACGAGTTCACGGCCACCCTCTTCGACCTGATCCGCCGCGGCTACTACACCTCGAAGCCGGTGACCACGGACAAGGAGTCCTGGGGTGGCATCAAGCACCAGCAGGTCGCCGATCTCGAGCTGTCCACCGGCGACGCGAGCGTCGAGTTGGCCGCCTACGAGACGCCGGTGGCCAGTGTCTTCGACTCGATCCTCGCGACCGGACCCGAGCGTCTTTCCAACATGCGCGAGCGAATCCAGGACGAGCGCGCAGAGAACAGCAAGCGCTTCACGAGCTTCAAGTCGCACGTGGCGACCGCGGTCGGCAAGCGCGGCTGGTACGTGAGCGGCGGCTCGACAGCGCTCTGGCTCGGAATCGCCGGGTTCGTGATTGCGGCAATCATCCTGATCTGGATGGCCGCGAGCGGCTGGCGCTCGGATGCCCCTCGCTGGACCGACGTCGTCTTGCTGGCGGTCGGAATCTGCATGGCCGTCAACGCGGTCGTGCTCTTCTTCGCGTTCCTGCACGTGAAGCTCTGGCGGCACCGGACGAAGGCGGGCGAGACCGAGGCAGAGCGCTGGAACGCCTTCCGCCGCTACCTGACCGACTTTCCGCGCCTCAAGGAGGCCCCGCCGGCCACGCTCCAGCTCTGGGAGCAGTTCCTCGTCTACGGGATCACCTTCGGTATCGCCGAGCGGGTGCTCCAGGGGGCCCAGCTCCATATGCCACAGGAGATCCACGACCAGAGCGGGATCTACTGGATCACCCCCTATAGCGACCTCGGCTCTGGCCCGACCGCGCTCGGAATCAGCGACCTCTCGGCCGGCTTCGGCTCGGCGCTCGCCCCTCCGAGCTCGAGTGGGAGCGGAAGCGGCGGCTTCGGCGGCGGCTTCTCGGGCGGAGGCGGCGGAGGGGGCGGTGGTGGGGGTGGCGGCTTCGGGTAGCACCCTGCGGCGCGAGCTCGAGGCGATCGTCGGCGGCGGCGCCGTGCTCGACGGGTCGGATCCCGCGTACCTTCGCGACGCGACCGAGACGCGCGGCATCGTCGGCCATGCGGATGCCGTCGTCTGCCCGAGCACGACGGAGGAGGTCGCCCGCATCGTCGCGTGGTGCTACGAGCACGACGTTCCGATGACGCCTCGCGGCGGTGGGACCGGATTCGCCGGTGGTGCCGTGCCGCTCGCAGGCGGGATCGTGCTGTCGCTCGAGCGGATGACGTCGATCCGCAGCTTCGAGCCGCTCCTCTGGCGAGCTCACGTCGAGGCGGGCGTCCGCACCGCCCACGTCCAGCGGATCGCGCGTGAGAGCGGTCTCCTCTTCCCCCCGGACCCCGGCGCGGCCGATCAGTCGCAGATCGGAGGCAACGTGGCCACGAACGCCGGTGGTCCCCACGCGTTCAAGTACGGCGTCACGGGTCGCTGGGTGACGGGCCTCGAGGCCGTTGTCCCGCCAGGGGACGTGATCGTCGTCGGTGGGCCAGTCCGAAAGGACGTGGCGGGATACGACCTGAAGAGCCTCCTGATCGGCTCGGAGGGAACGCTCGGCATCGTGACCGCGGTGTGGTTGAGGCTGATCCCTGCGCCCGAGGCCGCCTTCCCCGTCGTCGGCTTCTACGACGGGACGCTGTCCGGCTGCGCGGCCATCGAGCGCGTGGTCGGGAGTGGGCTCGTCCCGGCAGCTCTCGAATACCTCGACGCTGGCACACTGATTGCGGCGAGTGCGGCGTTCCCAGGCGGCGCGCCGAGCGGGGCGGGCTTCATGGTCATCGCCGAGGCGGACGGGCCACGGGACGAGGCCGAGCGGCTGCGAGACGAGCTCTGCGAGGTGCTCGAGGAGGATGCCCTGGCAGTCCGTGCCGCGGCGACCGCCCGCGACGCCGAGGAGCTCTGGAGGTGGCGTGAGGGCGTCGCCTTCGCCGTCATCGCGCGTCGCGGCGGCAAGGCAGGAGAAGACATCGTCGTCCCGCTCGACCGGCTCGCCGAGGCGATCGAGGAGACGGTCTCGATCGGCGAGCGCAATGGCCTCGAGGCCTGCAGCTGGGGACACGCGGGCGACGGCAACGTCCACGCGAACTTCGTCGTCGATCCAGGAGACGAGGACGAGCTCGACCGCGCGCGAGCCGGTGCCGAGGAGTTGTTCGCGATGGCGATCCGGCTCGGCGGCTCGATCTCGGGCGAGCACGGCATCGGGTCGACGAAACGAGGTTGGCTCGCGCGGCAGTGGTCACCTCGCGCCGTCGAGCTGCACTCGGAGGTGAAGAGGGTCTTCGACCCGAAGGGCCTCCTCAACCCCGGCAAGAAGCTCTAGCGGCGGCGCGAGAGCTCGTAGAGGGCGATCGCTCCCGCGGCCGCGACGTTCAGCGACTCGGCACCGCGTCTCGATCGGGATCGTCGCCACCTCGTCGCAGGCTCCAGCACGTCGGCGGGGAGGCCGTCCCGCTCCGCGCCGAGCACGAACGTGACCGGCTTTGCGAGCTCGATCTCGCCGAGCGCTCGGCCACCGTGGGCGACAAGCGCGATCCGTCGGCCTGGGCGCGTCGTCGAATCCGACCAGCGGAACGCGGAAGATCGCGCCGGCCGAGGCGCGAACCGCGCGAGGCGAGGTCGGATCGCCGCACGCGGACGACAGCGCAACGGACGCACCGAAGGCAGCGGCGGTGCGGACAAGGGCACCGACGTTTCCAGGATCGGCCACCTGCCACAGCGCAACCCCAAGCAACAACGTGTTACTCGGCGGTCCCGGGAGGTCGGCCCGGCGGTAGATCGGCGACGACCCGTGGTGGGTGAGGAAGCTCCGAGACGGACGCGAGCAGCTCTGCCTTCACGCTCTGGCCGGCGACGAGCAGCTCGACCGGCTCGATGCCGGCCGCCTCGCGCAGCCTCGACGATGTCCTCTCCCTCGGCGACGAACAGGCCGAGCTTGTCGCGCCAACGGCGCTCGGCGAGCTTGCGGACGAGCTTGAGCTTCTCGTTGTCGCACGACGTGATCACGACGGGAGCGGCTTCTTGTACTGGTCGAAGCGGCGCACCACGCGCATGCCCGCCTGCTCGTAGAGTCGGACGGCCCCCGTCAGATTGAGGCCGTCGACGCCGAGCCCAACGCCCGTCTTTCCGCGGACGCGAAACTCGGCGAAAGCACGTAGCAGGAATGCGCGTCCGAGCCCACGACGACGCCACCGGCGCCGCACGCCGAGCAGTTGACCCACCCCAGCTCGCCGGAGGCGCCGCTTTCCGAGCGGCAGAGGCACACGCCTGCGATTTCCGGCCCGTCCTCGGCGATCAGCCAGAGCGACGGATCGAACGATTCGGTGAAGGACCAGCGGCACCAGCTCTCGTATGGCCAGCGCGCGGACTCGAAGTGGTCGGCGAACGCGTCCTGCTGCGTCTCGTACACGGCCTCCTCGTCCTGCCCGGGCTCGAACGTCCGCACGGAGATGTTCTCGGGCCAGTCCGGTTCCGGAACCTCACGGTCGAGGTCGATCCGCATCTGGAACGAGTGCCGGAAGAGCTCGTACCCGCGATCCTCGACAAGACGCACTGCATGCTCGTGCGTCGACGGCACGAACACCCTGACGCTGGCATCGCGAGTGGCGAGTTCGGCCGCGAAGACCTCCATGGCGCTGAGCAGCTCCGCTCCAATCTCGGAGCCGTGCGCGGCGGGAGGCACCCGGAGGTCAATCGAGAAGCGGCGGTGCTCCTGCGCCGGTCGACCATGTCCGCGTACCCCGCGATCCGGCCGTCCGCGAGCTGCACCGACCAGCATGAGGAGATCGGGAACCTCGAGCCAGGTGCGGATTTCGTTCGGGGTGGTCTCGTCCTCGCCGTAGAGCGCCCGCGACAATTCGTTGATCGACCGCCGCGATGCCCGCGGCATCGGCGAGGCGTGCCGGTCGAAGCTCGAAGCTCAGCTCGACTCGAGCGCGGCCTTGGCGCGCTCGGCGACGGCCTTGAAGGCGACAGGATCGCTCACGGCAAGTCGGCGAGCACCTTGCGGTCGAGCGGAATCTCCGCCTTCTTGCAGCCTGCGACGAACTGGTTGTACGAGAGCCCCTCTTGCCGCGCCGCCGCGTTGATCCGGATGATCCACAGCGAGCGCATCGTGCGCTTGCGGACCTTGCGGTCGCGGTAGGCGTAGACGAGCGAGCGGTCGACCTGCTCCTTGGCCCGGCGGTAGCTCGAGTGCTTGAGACCCCAGTACCCCTTCGCCTGCTCGAGGACCTTGCGCCGCTTCTTGCGAGCGTGGACGGATCGCTTGACGCGAGGCACGGCTCAGGACCCTCTTCCCAGCAGCTTGTTGACCTCGGGCACGTCGCTCGAGGCGACCGGCCTGGTCGTTGCCGAACGTCTCGCTTTCGCTTGGCGGACTTCTTCTCGAGGTTGTGGCTCTTCATCGCGTGACGGCGCAGGAGCTTCCCCGTGCCCGTCACCTTGAACCGCTTCTTCGCTGAGCTTGATCGTCTTCTGCTTTGGCATCTCTTACTGCTCCTGCGTTCTTCGTCGGCCCGAGCACCATGACCATGTTGCGACCGTCGAGCTCGGGCGACGACTCGATCTGACCGATCTCCTTCACGTCCTCCGCACAGCCGCATCAGCAGGTCACGACCCCGCTCCGGATGGAGGTTCTCCCGCCCCCGGAACATGATCGTGACCTTGACCTTCGCGCGCTGGTTGAGGAAGCGAACGACGTGGCCCTTCTTCGTCTCGTAGTCGTGGATCGAGATCTTCGGCCTGAGCTTGATCTCCTTGACGTGGATCTGGGACTGGTGCTTCCGCGCGAGCTTCGCCTTCTGCTCCTGCTCGTAGCGGTACTTGCCGTAGTCCATGACCTTGGCGACCGGCGGATCCGCCTGGGCGGCGACCTCGACGAGGTCGAGTCCCTTCGACTCGGCGTGTGCGAGGGCGTCTTTCGTCGGCTTGATGCCGAGCTGCGCGCCGTCGTCGTCGATCAGGCGGACGCGTGGCACGCGGATGTTCTCGTTGATCCGGGTCTGCGGGACCGGACGGACGGGTTCGACGAACCGCCTCGGTCTCAAAGGGTTGTCACCAAGCCGCGAGTTCCTCCTTCAGGAGGGAAACGAACAAGACCGTCTGCAAGCAACGCAACGGCCTCGGCCCCTCGTCTTTCGACTCGGTTGAACCTCCACGGAGCCCGTCGGCTCGGAAGGTGAGGAGACAGATGCCGCCCCTGCTTGCAGGCTCACAGGCTACCAAGTTCCGCCAGGCAGCTCCGCAAGCGACTTGCGTCGACTGCTCTCCCCCACGCTCGCGGATCGCGAGCGAATCCTCCGACTCCCTGTCGCCGTAGACGACGACGTAGGGGATCTTCTCGACCTCGGCGTTGCGGATCCGCTTGCCGACCGTCTCGTCCGAGTCGTCCACCTCGACGCGGTACGGGATCTTCGTCGCCAGCGCTTTCGCGGCGTCGCGGTGATCTTCGCCGACCGGGATCACACGCACCTGGACCGGCGCCAGCCAGAACGGGAAGGCGCCCGCGTAGTGCTCGACGAGGATGCCGATGAAGCGCTCGAACGAGCCGAAGAGGGCACGGTGGACCACGTATGGCGTTTGCTCCGCGTTGTCCGCGCCTACATAGCGACACTCGAGGCGCTCGGGCTGCTGGCGATCGAGCTGGATCGTGCCCATCTGCCATGAGCGTCCCAAGCGAATCGGTCATGTGGAGGTCGATCTTCGGCCCGTAGAACGCGCCGTCTCCCTCGTTCAGATCGAACTCGATCCCTCGCCGCTCCAGTGCGGCCCGAAGGGCGCCTTCGGTGAAGTCCCACTCCTCGTCGGTGCCGAGCTTGTTCTCCGGACGGGTCGAGAGCTCGAAGCGTGCTCCCAGGTCGAAGAGCCCGTAGAGGAACATCGCGTAGTCGACACAGCCGAAGATCTCGTCCTCGATCTGCTCGCGGGTGCAGAAGATGTGTGCATCGTCCTGGGTGACGTGGCGGACGCGCGTCAGGCCGTGGAGGGTGCCCGGCGAGCTCGTTGCGATGGAGCGGAGCGGCCTCGGCGTAGCGAAGAGGCAGCTCCCGGTAGCTCCGGAGGGTGGATGCGAAGAGGATCATGTGCCCGGGACAGTTCATCGGCTTGATGCTGTACGTCCGATCGGGCTCCGGGATGAGGAACATGTGCTCGCGGAACTTCTCCCAGTGCCCGGAGCGCTCCCAGAGCCGCTGCTCGTAGATCAGCGGCGTCTTCACCTCGACGTAGCCTCGCTTCGCGTTCTCCCGCCGGCGAAGGTCCTCGAGCTCGTTCCAGATCACCATTCCTTTCGGGTGCCAGAAGGGCGATCCTGGCGAGACATCCTCGAGGTGGAAGAGATCGAGCTGGACACCGAGCCGGCGGTGGTCCCGCTTTCGCGCCTCCTCGAGGCCCGCCAGGTACGCATCGAGATCGCCCTGCGAGTAGAAGGCAGTCCCGTAGATTCTGGTCAGCTGGGGCTTTGTCGAGTCGCCGCGCCAGTAGGCGCCGGCGAGGCCGTCAGCGTGACCGCCTTGATCGGAACCGAGTCCTGCAGATGCGGCCCACGGCAGAGATCGGTGAACGTGCTGACGCCTGAGGGCACGCCCTGCGTGTAGAGCGAGATGTTGCCTTCAGCCGTGTCGACGAGCTCGACCTTGAACGGCTCGTTCTCGGCTTCGAAGCGCCGGCGGGCCTCGTCGCGTGAGATCTCCTCGCGCGACCACGCCCGGCCCTCGCTGAGCTCACGCCGGATCTCGTCCTCGATTCGCTCGAGGTCGGCATCGCTGATCGGCTCGGGGAACTCGAAGTCGTAGTAGAAGCCGTTGTCGATCGGCGGCCCGATGGCGATCTTCACGCCCGGATAGAGCCGGCGCACCGCCTCGGCCAGCAGGTGAGCGGAGGAGTGGCGAAGCACCGCGAGCGCGTCGGGGTCGTCTGTGTCCCGCGTCGTCAGGATCTGGATCGGCTCGCCGTCTTCGAGCGGCAGCCGGAGGTCCGGACATGGCCGTCGAACGCACGAGCACGGCCTGCTCGGCCAGCTTCGGCCCGATCGCGCGTGCCGCGTCGAGACCGGTCGCGCCGTCGGGGAGTTCGAGATTCCGAGCCGTCGGGGAGCATCACGTTCATGGCGCCAAGGATACTTCCGGTCAGAGGTCCCTACTCACGCCCTGGCCGGTCCGGGCGATCGCATCGCGGACCTCGACGTGGGCGATCTCACCACGCACGACGTCGAGCACGACGTCGCCGGCTGGTCTGATGCAAAGCGACGGAACCTGCGCTGCGAGCCGCTCCTCACCCTGCGCCCGAAGCCCGTCCTCGATCCGGTCGGCGAGCTCCGGCACGACGGCGCGGACGAGCGGCGCTCGTTCGATCGAAGCCCTCGACCGCCTCACGCAGGTGCGCCGGCGCCTTCAGCCAGTAGCTCTCGCGCAGCCACTCGAGCGCGGCGTCGAGCGACTCCTCGTCGGTGACCTCGGCCGTGATCCAGCCGTAGCGGCCCACGTACCGCGCGATGCTGACGAACGGGAACAGCTCGGCGATCTCGCGCTCCTCCGAGCGTCAGCTTGACGGTCAGCTGCGATCGGCTCGTCATCGTTCGACATCGCCGCGAACATGCGGTTGTCGCCGACCTTGAAGACGGGATGGCCCCACGGCGAGTCTTCGTACGTCTCCGGGAAGGAGAGCGCGAGCTCCCGGATCTCGCGCCGCGAATGCGCTGTCGGCTTCACGCCGCCTGCGCTAGATCGCGTCGGCTTCGATGCCGTCGCCGAAGCCGAGCGTCTCGACGTACTCGCGCTCCCACTCCGCGTCGCGCTCGGCGGCGCGGCGCTTCCAGCCGCCGGTCGAAGAAGACGGCCATCCAGATCGAGAGCTCGAAGAGGATCATCAGCGGGATCATCTCGAGCGTCGTCGTCACCGGGTCGACACCCGGGAGCGCGACGGCCACGGCGGCGACGATCACGTAGCCGATGCGCCGGTTGCGGCGCAGCTTGCTCGACCGGGAGGATCCCGATCCGCGTCAGCGCGAGGATGAAGATCGGCAGCTCGAAGACGATCGCGCACGGCGACGAGGACGAGCAGTCACGAACGAGTAGTAGCTCCTTCGCCCGGATCTGGATGTCGAACTGCGTGCTGTCGTAGCTGGTCAGGAAGTGGACGGCGGGCTCGAGACGACGAAGTACCCGAACAGCGACCCCGGCGGCGAGGAGCACGGCCGAGAAGATGGCGAAGCCGACGACCATCCGCTGGGTGTGCTTCTCGAACGCGGGCGCGAAGAAGCCCCACACCTGCCAGAGGATGATCGGCATCGCGATGACGGATCCCCGCCCAGAGGCTGACCCAGAACGCGGTCATGAACGGCTCGGTGACGTCGAAGGTGATCGGCTTGATCTGCTGTAGCCGTCGGGCTTTCGGCAGCGGCTTGTTCAGCCAGTCGAGGATCGTGCCGTGGAACGCGAAGGCGACGCCCGAAGGTAACGGCGAGCGCGAGCAGGCAGATGACGAGCCGTGTACGCAGCTCGCCGAGATGCTCGACGAGGGTCGCCTCCTCCCCGTGCTCGAGGCGCCGCGGCAGCAGGCGCGCATGGCGCTAGATCGAGTCGAGCTCGCGCTTGCGGTGCTGGCGGGGCCGTGACCGGCTCCTCGATCGGCGCGACGCAGTCAGCTCGGCCGGCGTTCGTCATCCTTGTGACTGCCGTGTCATCGAGCACTTGAACTCACGCATGCCCCGACCGAGCGAGCGGCCCATCTCCGGCAGCCGCTTCGGCCCGAAGACGAGCAGCACGACGACGAGGAGGATCAAGAGCTCCCAGGTCCAATCCAACCTGGCATGCGAGCCAGCCTAGCACGCCGGTCGACGGCCGGACCATGGCCAGTGCGTGGTCGCGCTACGTCGTGGCGGAGCGACATCGGGCTGTCGTCCGTCTTGCGCGTGCAGAGTTCTTGGCCGCGCTCTTCAGCTGCCAGGCAGCGTCCGTGATCGTCTGTCCCGTTCGCGACCGTCCTGTTCGAGACGGAGACGACGGTGCTCGCCACCTGCGCAAGGTAGGTCTTGTCGCCGCTCGTGTCGATCGGAGGACGACGCCGTCGGCGAGATCGGTCGGAGAGCCTCGGCGCAAGCGGGATCGAGGTCGGACATCGTGGTCCGCGTAGTTCCCGTTCGCCTTGGCCGGTATGCGGCCTCGGCCTGTCGACACGCTGGTCATGCGCCTGCTGCGTGCGCTGGCGCGCTCCTTGTCGGTCAGGCTCGCCGAGCTCTTCCTGCGTTCAGGAGCGAGAGCAGGATGAAGAGCAGGAACAGAAGAGGACGATGATGATCAGGAGCGGGTTGCGACCGAAGTTCAGCACGCGACAGTAGACGATTTCCGACCACCGCGTGACGCGGCACCCGTCAGCGCGCCGAAGCTGACCACGATGCGGACGACCCTCCTGCGCACCGGGTCGACGAGGAACGACGTCCCGCCCGCCGTCCTGGCCGAGTAGCCGTGCTGGCAGACGCCGGCGAAGCAGCTGCACGCCCGGAATCGCCTTAACGCGCGCGAGAGGAGCGAGCCGACGTGGACCCCCTGCGGCGTCTCGGAACGACGTCCAGTCGTCTCGAGGACGAGCGCCCTCCCGGCCGCGAGCCGAGCCGACGTGCCCGGCCGACGCGTAGGTCACGTAGAGGCCGGCGGCGTGTACTCGACTGCGCTCGACATGCGCGCGGCGGCGTCGTCGACGTGTCTGTGCGCGCGGCCCCGAGGACGAAGCCCGTGCCGATCCGCCGCTCGATGCTCGCGCGGGTCTCGCCCAGGTTCACCCCGGCGATCGAGCGGTCGAGGACGATCGTCCGCGTGATCGTCACGGCGGTGACAGCGAGCGCGGCGCGCGGGGCAGCCGTCGACAGCAGGGCTAGCCCGACCGCTCCGACAATGACAAACCGTCTTCTCATATTGCTCATTCTGCAAAGGAGGCCGTAACGCATTTGTCCGGTCGCAAAAAGCATGCTGCCCGGTCGCATCGCTCTTACCTCAAACTTAACCGTTCGTGCTTCCGTATAGGACCTATGAGGCCCGAGAAAAAGGAGCTTGACGTGACGACGCAGCCGACCGATCCTCCCTC
>CAVTNK010000006.1:0-252004 GCA_963736045.1 uncultured Actinomycetes bacterium
AAGTCGACCGCCCGCTGGAAGAGGTCGAGGTCGGCGACGGCACCCGTCGGGTTGTGGGGGAACGAGAGGACGACCGTGCGCGTGCGGCCCGGTGCGCGGCGGAGCGCCTCCTCGAGCGAGCTCTCGATCGAACCTTCGAGCGAGAAGCCCTCGACGTGGGCGCCCGCGAGGAGCGGAGCGAAGCGGTGGATCGGATAGCTGGGATCGGGCACGAGTGCTGCGTCGCCCGGCTCGACGAGCAGCCACATCAGGTGGGAGAGACCCTCCTTGGCGCCGATCGTCGTGATCGCCTCGCGCTCGGGATCGAGCTCGATGCCGAACCGCCGGAGGTAGAGGTCGCAGATCGCCTTGCGCAGGTTCGGGATGCCGCGGCTTGCCGAGTAGCGGTGATTCCGGGGATCCTGGGCTGCGGTGACGAGCTTCTGCACCGCCACGTTCGGGGAGGGCGCGTCGGGATTGCCGAAGCCGAGGTCGATCACGTCCTCGCCGGCCCGGCGCAGCTCGAGCTTCACCCTGTCGACCTCGGCGAAGGCGTACGGAGGGAGGGAGGTGACGCGACGAAGCTCCATCAGCGTTCTGGTCCTCTTGGCGGTGGCGCGCGGCGACGAGCGGTCGAACCGCTGTCGAAACTCCGCTTAGCGAGACGCCGGGCGCACGGCTTTCACCCTAGCCGCTCGACCTCGCGAGCGTCAAACCGCAAGGGTGAGAGCGGGGGAGTCACTGAGCGCGCGGACGGCAGCGGTCCGGTTAACGTGCCGCCATGAGCGACGTTCAGGCCGGCGAGTCCGAGGAAGCTTTGGCTTCAGGCCACCCCGAAGAGGACGCCGTCTTCGAGGCGCCGGCGGTGCTCCGCATTCTCTGGGCTGATCCGCAGAACATGCCGGAGCACCTTGCTCTCTGGTCGCTCAAGCGCTTCGGGCCGAGAGCCGCGTCGGCGGTCGAGAAGCTCCGCCACGCCCATCCGGACGCCGACGCCGGGCGAGCTCGAGCGGTGGTGATCGAGCGGCAGACCGCGCGTCTCGATGACCGAGGGCGCGTTCGTGGGCGGGCCGTTCATCGTGCTGATCCCGGTGGCGTTTTGCGCGGCGCTGCTCGCTCAGGCGCAGATGGCGTTCGAGCTGGCCGCGCTCGCCGGCCACGCCCCTAGCGACGAGATGCGTGCCGCCGACCTGCTCGTCCTGCAAGGCGCGTACCCCTCGACGGCCGATGCGAGCGCGGCGTTGGCGAAGGTGACGCGAGACCCGAAGAGACACGAAGGAAAGAAGCTCCCCCGCGGAACCCGGTGGAGCATGGTCAAGCGCATGGCTTTCATGCTCGGCGTGATGGGGTCGGCCGACGAGAAGCCGAGCCGGCTGCGCTCGATGCTCGGGATGGTCCTGGTCGGGGTCGTCTTCCTGGTCGGTCTCGTGCTCCCGCTCGTCTGGGTCCCGTACATGGCGATGGCGTTCCGAAAGAGCGGGCTGCGGATGGGCGAGCGGGCGACGCGCTTCTACGCCGAGAGCCAAACCGACGAGGCCGGGGTCACGGTTACGAATGCGCTCCGCGGTGCGAATCGGAATGTCCGCCGGCCTCGTGCGAATGCTGCTTCTGATCATCCTCCCGGTCGTGGTCGCCGCAATCGTGCTGCTCACCGACGCGGACATCGGCACCGGCAAATGGCTCAGCGCCGTGATCGGGCTGATCGCCATCTCCGCGCTGGTCACGCTCGCCTGGCTCGGGTACCGCTGGTTGCGCCGGCGCCGCCGGCTGGCCGGCGCATAGCGCGGGCGGCCTCAGGTCTTCGTCAGCCGGGAGAGCATCGTCTCGAGACGGTCGAGACGTGAGGCGAGATCGTCGAAGCGCGCCTCGATCTTCCGCCGTTCTCCGCCTCTTCCGCCGCCCCGGTGACGGCGCGCTCACGTTGTGCGCGGGCGACGAAGCTCGAGGTGATGGCGGCGGTGATGATCGACAGGAAAGCGACGCCCTGGAGCATCATGGCCGCAGCAACGATCCGTCCCACGACGTCCGTCGGCGTCACGTCCCCGTAGCCGACCGTAGTCACGGTCTGCAGGGTGAGCCACATGCCCACCCAGATGTTCGAGTACTCGTGGTGGTCGAGAACCCTTAACAGCACCCCGCCGATGACGACGACGACGGCGGTCGCGGTGACGATCACATTGACCGCGTTGCGAACCGACACCGGCTCGCGGAGGAATCGAGACATCCGCCGCTCGATCAGTCCTCGGGCGCGGCACGCCGGAAACGTTACGACCGTCTTCGGATGGGCAATGCTCCCTCGTCTCGACGCTATGGCTGGTGGTGGAGCGTGTCGGGGCCCGCAGGCGCCGTCAAACCGCCACCTGCAGCGCCGAGACCAGCGGATCCGGAGCGAGCTCGTCCGCTAGCGAGACGACGTCGCCGACGACCAGGAGCGCAGGGGAGTCGAGGTCGCGGGCCGACCGTGCGATGCGCTGGAGCGGCGCGCGGACCACGCGTTCGTCCGGGAGTGTGCCGTTCGCGATCACGGCGGCAGGCGTGTCGGGCGATTGGCCGCCGGCGATCATCTCCCGCACGATCTCGTCGAGGCGCGCCAGGCCCATGAAGACGACGAGCGTGCCCGGCGAGCTCGCGGCGGGGAGGGCGCCGAGTTCGGCGTGGCCGTTGACGATCGTGACTCGCGACGAGACACCCCGATGGGTGATCGGGATACCCACCGCCGCAGGGACCGAGGCCAGCGCCGACACCCCGGGCACGACCTCGAAGGGGATTCCGGCCCGGGCGAGCGCGAGGGCCTCCTCGCCGCCGCGACCGAAGAGGAAGGGGTCGCCGCCCTTGAGGCGGACGACGTCGAGCCCGCGCCGCGCGAGGCGGACGAGGAGTGAGTTGATCTCGTCCTGGTTCAGCGGCTCTCGGGAGATGCGGAGGGCCCCGGCGGGCGCCTCGTCGACGAGCTCGCTCGCGACCAGGCGGTCGTAGACGAGCGCGTCGCAGACACGGAGGAGCTCGAGTCCCTTGACCGTGATCAGCTCTGGATCGCCTGGCCCGGCACCGACGAGCGACACCGATCCGATCATCTCGTCAGCGCCTCGTCGACGAGGTCTCGGAAGTAGTCCCGGCGAGCCTCGTAGGTCGGGAGGTTGCGCTTCGCCCAGGGCCGGAGCGACCGGAGGCGTCGGGCGAGCTCGGCGTGCTCGGGGCCGACCGTTCTCGCTACGTCGTCGCGGATCCGTTGAGCAAGCGCCGGCGACGCGCCGCCGGTCGACACAGCGACGGCGATCGGGCCTTGCCGGTGGATCGCCGGGAGGATCAGGCTGCAGAGCTCGGGCACATCGACGACGTTGCAGGGCGTTCCTCGTGCCTCGGCGTCCGCGAAGACCTGGCGATTGAGCACGGTGTCCGACGTCGCAGCGACGACGAGGAACCGGCCCTGGAGGTCCGAGGAGCGGTAGCCGCGAACGATCGTCTCCACCGGAAGAGCCGCGACCTCGGAAGACACTTCGAGCGCGATCACCGTCACGTGGGCGCCGCACTCCAGCAACCCCTGGATCTTCTCGAGCGCCACGCGACCTCCGCCGACGACGAGGCAGCTCCTTCCCTCGAGGTCGAGACAGGCCATGTAGTACTGCTTCTCCGCCACGGGGTCAGACTCCGACCGAGGCGAGGCGGACTCCCTGACGGTCCAGCCGGACGGAGATCTCCGCGGAACCAGCGGCAATCGAAAGCGAGAACGCGCCCGGGCCGGTCGCCTCGATCGACACCGACTGGAGCTCCTGGCCGGTGAGCGAGGAGAGCGCCTCGGACACCTCGCGGGCGCTCGCCGCGAGCGCGGTTCCATTCGGAAGTCGACGGTATGCGGCGAGGGCGGCGCGCTCGCCGCCAGGTCCATAGATCGCCCGCAGTCGTCCACTCTGGAGGCCGACTTCGAGCAGCTCCTGCAGGGTCTCCTGCTCCTCGCCAGCCAGGTGACCCTCGGTCGCGGCGGAGGCGAGGCTGGCGAGCCGACCGCGATAATCCTCGTCCCGAGCCAAGGCCAGGACGGCCTGCGCCTCGGCGAGCGCGACCTCCTGGGCCTCTTCCGAGAGCGTGACGACGCTACTCATCGTCTTCCCCGATCAGCGCCCGCAGCTCGTGCTCGAGGCCGCCCGTCTCGATCGCGCAGTGGATGCCGCACTCCTTCGGCGCGTTCGACTCCCACCACCAGCGGCCGGCGCGGGACGGCTCGCCCGGAGCGATCGCACGCGTGCAGGGTGCGCAGCCGATCGACGTGTAGCCACGCTCGTATAGCGGGTGCGTCGGAACGTCGTTCTCGCGCACGTACTCCCAGACCTCGCCCTCCGACCACTCGGCGAGCGGATTGAGCTTCACGATCGCGCCGTGGTCGTGGTCGATCTCGATCTTGCGGATGTCGGTGCGCGACGCCCACTGGTCGCGGCGGAGGCCGGTCACCCAGGCGTCGAGGGAGGCGAGGTGTCGCGTCAGCGGCTGCACCTTGCGGATCTGACAGCAGAGCAGGCGATGCTCGACTTGGCGATAGAAGAGGTTCGGGCCGTGCTTCCCCACCATCCGTTGGACGTGGGTCGGGTTCGGCGAGAGGAGCTCGAGCTCGAGACCCGGGTAACGGTCGCGGAGCTGCTCGATCAGCTCGAACGTCTCGTCCGGCATCC
Organism: uncultured Actinomycetes bacterium; assembly: GCA_963736045.1. GTDB lineage: Bacteria > Actinomycetota > Thermoleophilia > Gaiellales > Gaiellaceae > PALSA-612. Next base: position 4,644 of record CAVTNK010000006.1, read on the forward strand.
GCCCCGTGTCGACGGAGAACACCTTGACGTTCGGGTCGATCGCGTAGGCCATGTCGATCAGGGCAACGCCGTCGATCTGGAACGCGGTCGAGAGCGCGATCCTCGGCGAAAACCGGTCGAGCGCCCACTCGAGCAGCTCCTGCGGCTCCCTGCCTTCGAACTCGACCGACAGCTCACCTGCCTCGAGGTCGTCGATCAGCTCCTCGTAGAGGCTCACGCCGCCTCCTTCTCTCTCGCACGCGCCGGCTCGCGCCCGGCCAGCGCGCCTAGCTCGTCGTCGGACAACCGGACGGAGAACGTGTGGAACGACTCGCCCTCCGCGCGCGAATCGATCCAGCCCTGGATCAGACCCTCGACCGCCGCGTCGAGGTCGTCGGTCGGCACCCGGCGGAACACGGGCCTCGCGATCGCCGCGTCGGGCCCGAGCCCTCCGCGGAGCAGGATGTCGTATGCCTGCCGGCGGCGGCCCTCATCGTCCCGGGCAGTCGTACCCTGGAGGCCGATGTCGCCGACCCAGTGCTGGCCGCAGGCGTGCGGGCAGCCGTCGAGGTGCAGCCGGAGGGCGCAGATCTCGTCGCCGAAGCGCTCCTCGAGCCCCTGGATCAGCGCGTCGAGGCGGGTCTTGGTCTCTGTGACGGAGAAGTTGCAGTGCGGCTCTCCGGTGCACGCGATCGAGGCGCCGCGGACGTGGTTGACGTCGAGCGGGAAGCCGATCGCGGCGAGCTCGGCGACGGCGGCGTCGACCTCTCCCTCGGGAACGTTGGAGACGACGAAGTTCTGCTGTCGCGTCAGCCGGATGTCGCCGCCGAATCGCTCGGCGAGGTTGGCGACGGCGATCATCTGATCGCCGGAGATCAGGCCGACGTGCACCGGAGCGCCGATCGCATACAGGCCCGGCTGCTTCTGCTCGTGGACACCGACGTGGTCGGAGAACTCACCCGGCGGCGGGAGCTCGAAGTCGGTCAGCTTCCGGCCGAGGCGCCGCTCGAGCTCGCGCGCATCCCCTCGGGCCCGTAGTCGTCCATCATGAACTTCATCCGCGACTTGACGCGCGAGACCCGGTACGTGAGGTCTTCCTTCCACGCGTCGAGCAGTGCGCGAAGCACCTCGATCGACTCCTCCTTGGGGACGAAGACGCCGAGGTCGCGTGCGATCCGGGGCACCGACGCGAGCCCGCCGCCGACCAGGACCGCGAAGCCCTCGAACCCCTCGTGCACGACGCCGACGAGCGAGATGCAGTTGATCTCGGGCGCGTTGCAGCGGTCGGTGCAGGCCGCGATCGTGATCTTGTGCTTTCGCGGCAGGTCCGAGTAGTCCGGGTTGCCGTAGAAGAACTCCGCCGCCTCGTCGACGATGGGCTGCGCGTCGAAGAGCTCGTTCGCGTCGATGCCGGCGAGGGGGCAGCCCGTGATGTTGCGGACGGCGTCGCCGCAGCCGCCGGCCGAGGTAAGCCCTGCCGCGTGCATCCGCTCGAAGACCTCCGGCAGCGACGCCAGCTCGAGCCAGTGGAGCTGGATGTTCTGGCGCGTGGAGATCTCGCCGTCTCCGCGCCCGAACTCGTTCGAGATCTCGCCGATCGCGCGGAAGCCGGCCGGAGACAGCTTCCCGCCCGCGATCTTGATGCGGAGCATGAACGTGCCGACCTTCGGCTTGTCGTGGTAGAGGCCCCACCACTTGAGGCGGACGATGTCCTCCTCGGGAACGCTCTCGTACCCGGCGGCGATCAGTGCGGGAAGCTCGCCGAGGATGCCGAGCGGGCTCTTCTCCTGCTTGAGGCGCTCGACCGGATTCCGCTTGAGCACGAGCTCCCAGTCGGGAGGCGGCTTCTTCGGTCGAGCGGAAGTCGTCGGTGGGTTCGCCACGTCGTCTCCTTGGGCTCAGGCGGGGCGCTGCGCGTCTCCCCCGGGGCCGGGGGTTCGGGCACCCTAGCTCAATTGGTTCAAAAAGTAAAGCGACTTCTGATCGTGAAGCTTTTTGCTTCCGATCGTGAAGTAAAACCGCTTCCAATCGTGAAGTCTCGGCCGTGCGTGAACTTTCCGCCGACGTGCGGGAAAGTACGAGGAAATGATCCGACGCCGCGCCGAACCATCCCCGATCGAGCCGTGCTCATCGACTCGATCCGCATCCCCGCGGAGGTCGTTCGGGCCGCACTCACGGCCGAGTGACGGTCGTATCCGGCCACGTCGCGCGCCGGCAGACCTGCGACGCGTGCACCAGGTCGCCGCCTGGTAACTGCGGGGAACGTCATGTGCGCTTGACCATGCGGGGATGCTTCGATCCCATTTTCAGCGCGTGCGCGACGGAGCGCGGCGAGGGTTAGTCGTAAGTGGCTACGGAGACGGTTGCGCCCCTCCCGATTTCCTGAAGGGGACATGCTCGATGGCGCCGCTCAGGGCCAGGATCAGGAAGCCGATACCGCTGAGCAGGAGGGCGATACCGACGACGATCCCGAACAGGGAGATCTGGCCGGCCGCGTAGGCGAGGTTAAGGGCTGTCGTGAGCGACGTCTCGGTGACCCACAGGTCGCGCGCGCCGTTCGAGACTGGCTGGCCGGTCTGGGCGTCGGTCTGCGCGTACTTCGGATCGTTCGTGCCCCCGTTGAAGTCAGTGAACTGCACCGGGGCGTCGGGCTTCGCCGCGTACCTGCCCATCTGCGAGTAGGTGAGGCCGCTGCTCGCATCGAGTGCGTGGATTCGCATGTACTTCCCGAAGCAGAGCGCGGAGTCGCCGTCGTCGACCGGCTCGCCTGCCACCGAGCAGCTAGGCGCTTCAACCGTCGTGAAGGTGATCTGCTGGGAGGCGGGGACCTTGGCCTTCTTCTGTTCCGCCGCGATCTTCTGCTGCTCGGCCTGGATCGCCTTGACCTCGGGTTCGATCCCGCTCGGAGTCATGTCGGGTGTGCCGGTGATGAACTCCTGGCTCAGGTTCGAGTTCACGGTGTCGCCGCCCCTGATGCCCAGCACGGTCGCCGCTATGCCGAAGCCGATCAAGACCAGCCCCGCCGCGATTCCTCCGATCTGCAGTGTCTTCTTCATCGTGTCCTCCCTGGCATTCGTCGCTCCGCGAGTTGGGTCGAGTCTAAGGGCATAGAGGTGTTTCTCAGCCCCGCAGACTTGATGGCACATGTCTGAACACTCGGGCAGGCGAGGTGGCTCTAGCCCGCTGCCCTGAGTAGGGGGTTCTACGCTTCGCGGTTCGGGCCGACGTCGGTCCGAGCGGTGCGGGATGGTGGCTCCAACCTGATCCGCGAGATCCACGCCGCGTCCTACGGCAGCTACGGCGCCGACCGGGTACACGCAGAGTTCGTCCTCGGTCGCGGGATCCGATCGGGGGAGGGAGGCGGCGCCGCTAGGATCCCGGAGGATGGTGGAGTTCCTGCACACGATGGTGCGGATCACGGATCCGGCGCGGAGCCGGACCTTCTACGAGGCGCTCGGCTTCCGGTTCTCGCGCGAGATGGACATCGTCCGGAACGGCGAGCGGGAGGCGACGAACTACTTCTTCTCGATCGGGGACTCGGACGACGTGCTCGAGTTGACGTTCAACCACGACGGGCGCAGCTACGAGCTGGGAACCGGCTACGGGCACATCGCGATCGGCGTGGACGACCTCGACGGGACGCTCGCCCGCCTTGCCGAGCAGGGGATCGAACCGGAGAAGCCGCCCTATCAAGTCCGAGAGGGGGGCTCCTTCATCTGCTTCGTCCGCGACCCGGATCAGTACCGAATCGAGATCATCGGCCGCTGACCGGCCGAGCGCCGTACCGGTCGCTCAGACGATCTTGAGCGGGGCGCAGCTCGTCTTCTGATTCCCCGACGGGTCCTGCGCGAGCACGCAGAACTGAAGCTTCTTCGTCTCCAAGTCGCGGGGCACCTTCCAGACGACCGCGCTCGTCCGTTTCGGCTTCGCCTTCGCGAAGCCTTTGACGATCGTGGTGAAGAGCAGGAACGCTGGCCCGTAGACACGCACGACCTCGCGGCTTTTCCCGCTCGCGTCGAAGACCCGGTAGCGAAGGGTCGCCGTCTTTCCCTTCGTGCCGGTCGACGCGAGCGCGGTCACGACCGGCGGACTCGAGTCTCTGCCACCGGAGGTGCCGAGTGACTGGCGGAGCTTCGCGACTGCTGCTTCAGCGGCCTTCGCCAGCCCGTCCGGGTCCGGAGACTCGATTCTCAGGTCGGCGAGCGCCGCTGTCTCCCTGTCGATTGGCAGGCCGCCGTTGTAGATGCCGAAGCCTCCTGGCATGACGACGAGTAGCCGGTGCGTGTAGAAGGTCTTCAGCTCGGTGCCGAGGAAGCGAGCGTAGAGAGGCGACTGATTGAAAAGGCTGGGTACCGAGCCGAGATCCTGCGCGGTCGCCACCACGGCGACCTTGATGCGGAAGCCGGCCTTGTTCGCGTCGGCAACGGCCTTCGTCAGCTCTGCGGCCACATCGGCCGAAGGTCGCGTGTACGGCAGAAACAGGTCCTGGAAGTAGAGGACGTCGCTGGCCGGATCGCCGTCCGCTCGGGCGGGCGACGCGAAGCCGGCGACGACGGCCGCGAGCGCGGCGAATGCGATAAGCGTGCGCATCACGTGATCGCGAGGGCGGAGCACGACTTGACGCTCCGGTTGCCGACCTCGTCGACGCCGACGGCGCAGAACCTCATGACTCCAGGGTGGAGGTCGGCCGGGACGCGCCAGCCCACCGAGTAGACGTGCCGGTAGATCACGGTTCGAAGCGGTACCTGGCGCTGCATCAGCTTGAGCTTGCCGTCGAGAACGGTGAGCTCCTCGCGGCTCTTGCCACTGTCGTCCCAGACCCTGAACCGGAGCTGCGCCGTCGTCCCGTGTTTCGCCGAGGCACGGAGCGTCGATACGTGCGGCGGGCTCCGGTCGAGCCTGTCGAAGGTCGCGGTGAGCTGCGTATCGGCCTCCATCGTCAGGGCGCAGGGATCGGTTCCGGTGCAGGCCTCGCTCCAACCGACGAACTTCGAGCCGTCGTCAGCGACGGCGAGCAGCGTCACCTTCTCGTCCTTGGTGATGATCGACGAGCAGGTCGGACCGCAGTCGATGCCTCCTCCGCCGACGAATCCCGTTCCCGTCCCGTTCTTCACGACGTTGAGCGCGAACTTCGGCGGCGGCGGCGGGGAGCTCGTCGAAGCCGGCAGAGACCGACTTCGACGAGCTCATGGTGAGAGTGCATGTCTCGCTCGTTCCGGCCGACGAGCAGTCGCCGCCCCAACCCTTGAACTCAGCGCCGCCGTCGGCTCTCGCGGCGAGCGTGATGCTCGTCTCCTGCTGGATCAGCGCCGAGCAGTTGCCGGGGCAGTCGATCGTGCCGCCGTTGCCGGTGCCGCTCACGCGGCCGGGGCCTGAGACGGACACAGAGACGCTGAAATGGAGCGCACGGGCTCCGGCCGTCGGAGCGAGGCATACCCCTACGAGAAGGAGAAGAAGAAGCGAGCCGAGCGATCGTGGCGTCACGGCGACATGTCCTCAGACGGTCTTCGCCTGCGTCCCCGTCGCAGGCGGTGCACACCGACCGATAGTAGAGCAAGAGCGACGGCGGCGGCCACGATCAGGAGGATGTCGCGCGTCATGCTCGACCCGGAGCTTCGCTCGGCGGCCGGGAGCTTGTAGCCGGACGCGCCCGCGAGCCGGCGAACGGCACGGTCTGCTGTTCTCAGTAGACCGTCGGTGCCCTTCTCGATCTCGACTGTTCGCAGGAGCGCGAGCGTGGCCTGGTCCGGCCGGCTCCGGTCGACGTAGCCGAAGCCGTTCGGGGTCACGACCAGGAGGCGCCGCTTGTACGCGAAGCTGATCTCGAGCGACAGGAATCGGGAGTACGCCTGGGGCTTGTGCCACAGTGCCGAGAGCGTGCCGAGATCGTACGGCGAGGTGATCACGGCGACCCGGATCGGGTAGCCGGCCGCGGTCGCCGCGTCGACCGTCTTCTGCAGGGCCTTGAGCTCGTCTTTTGGAGTGTTCGAGTAGTAGGGGTAGAAGACGCGTTGGACGATCAATATGTCGCTTGCCGGATCTCCGTCTGCGAGCGCTCCCGGAGCGAGCGGTCCGGCGAGCGCAGCGATCGAGACACTGGCCAGGATCCCCGCGAAGAGCGATGCGCTCTTCACGAGCGAGCTCCGACAGGTGGGACGATGGCGAGTGGTCGGTCGAATCCGCTGTAGATCTGATGCATGAAGTGCGCCTGCGCCGTCATCCTGAGCTCGAGCGTTCGAAAGGTTCGGCTGTCGACCCAGAGCTCGAACCAGGCGCGGAGTTGCGGGTCGAAGAACGAGAGTCGCCAGGCGGGTGTCCCGCGAATCGTGCCGGAGCCGAGCAGACGTGCGTTGGCCACCGCTTCCCAGAAGGGCACCGGCTCCGCGATCGGCTGCTGCGTCGAGGTCTGCCAGCGTCCCCCTGGCTCCTTGTCCCAACGCTTCGCTCCGATCACGACCGCTTTCCCCCCGCCGGCAATGTCGTAGGTCAGTCGGTCGGGAGCAACCATTCGCCAGACGGTCGTCAGGCGTGCTCCGGGTCCGGAGGAGAGCCGGTCGTGAACGACGAGGCTCCGCAGGTTCCGCCACGCGCTCGCCGCCCGGCTGACGATGCGAGCTGCGGATCTCGGCGGCCACGCCTGGGGAAGCACGAACGAGACGGTGCTCGGAGCCCGGTTCGCGCCTCGCACGCTGACGTCGACGCTCGCCGGCTTGCCCTCCAAGGCGACGGTCGTCCCGTAGCAGCCGCTTCCGCAGGGCGCTGCCGGGCCGGTTGCGCTCGAGCCGGAGGAGCGGACGCGAAACGACACCTGCAGGTCGTCTGTAGGGCCCTCCTGGCCGATCACCGAGGCCTGCAGGGCAAGCCGGCCCGAGCTGGGCTTGGCCGAAAGCCCGACCGCCAGGTCTCGATCTTCATGGGCGAGCACGAGCGCTCCCGGGGGCGGGCTCGGAAAGCTCGAGGACGTTGTGGTCGATCCGCTTTGCGACGCCCCCGCCGCGCTCGAGCTCGTGGACGAGGAGTCGGCAGTGCCGAGGATCGAATGAGCGAGGAGCACGACGGTGACGACTGCGCCGATGCCCGCCGCGAAGGCGACGAACCCCGCGGCGAGACGGATCTGGACCTGGCGAGACGTGGGCTCCACCGGTGTGCTCATCCGACGGCGTGGTCGAGGAGCAGGATTTCGAGTGGAGACCCACCCGGGGGTCGGATGTCGAACGAGATCCCCCAGTGGCCGACCATGACGAGCGCGGGGGTGTCCGGGCGCGCGAAGAGCCCTGGCGAACGCTCGGGGAGCGTGTACGCGAGCTGTCCCATCTCCATGTCGAGCATGGTGAAGGTCGCTGTCACGTCGGCGCCGCGGACGGGCCGGCCGTCTTTCGTGATCTTCACGGCAAACGTGTTCGGTACGGCTGCCCGGTTGGGGGAGAGCTGGAACTCGAGCCGGTAGCCGTTCTTCTCGACGACGGCGCTGCCCGGCCCGGGTCCGACACGGGCGCTTGCGGCACCGAGGTTGGCGAGCGCTTTCGGGGGTGGTGCGAGGCTGGTCAGGAGAGCCGCGCCGAAGACCGCCCCTGTAAGGAGGATCACTTCGCCGCTGACCATGGTGCGCAGGAGCTTCGCGGCCGGAGGACCCTCGGCCGTTGCGCCAGCGGCCGTCCGCACGAACATCGGCGCCGTCCTTGTGAAGTTGACGGCCCCCAGCACGAGCGCCCCGCCGAGCAGGATCAGCTTGAGGACGAGCGACTTGCCGTACGACGTGTCCCACAGCGAGGCGAAGGTCGGAAAGTGGGTCAGTGACGATCCGATGCCGGTGCCGATCAGGGCGATCACGGAGCAGAACGCGATCCGTGAGAACCGGGGCACGCAGATAGCGAGTGCCGCCACCCGGTGCTCGCGGGCGCTCGCGCCGAGCACGAGAAGGCCGACGAGGCCGCCGATCCAGATCGAGCCGGCCCCGAGATGGAGCCAGTCGAGCAGGAGGGAGAGCCAGCGCGGGGTGGTCTGCGCGGCGTGGCCGGTCAGGCCGGGAACGAGAAGCGCCGCGCCGGCCGCGGCGAGCGCTCCCGTCAGCGCGAGCAAGGCTGCGACCGAGCGGTGTTCGCGCCGCGGCTCGTCGAGCCAGATCGCGACCGTCCCTGCGATCGCGAACAGCGCGAGGACGAGCTCGAGATCGAGGAACCCGCGGCTGAACGAGGACGACGTGAGGAGCGGGACGATGTCGCCCAGGTCGAAGACCGAGTGCTGCGAGAACTTCGCTGTCGACATGACGACGTAGATCGGCACCGCGACGAGCGCGAGCAGGGTCGAGAGACCGAAGGCAATCGACAGCGGGCGGAGCGACACGCCGGGAACCCGGCGGGGCACGCTGCGCGCGACCAGCGCTCGCAGGAGGAACAACCCGATGGCGCACATGGCGAACAGGAACGTGGCCCAGCGCGCGATCAGGAGCCCCGGCGTGGCGGCGCTCTCCGAGATCGAGGGGATCACGAACTGCGGCGCCGGACCCGGATTCGGGCCGACCGCAAAGGTGAAGGCGCCACGGACGGGATGGCCGTCAGCCGAGATCACGCGCCAGTAGACGAGGTACCAGCCCTCCCGAAGGCGCTTCAGCGGGACGACGAGCGTGTCCGGGTTCGTTGGCGAGCGGCTCGGATTGGCGGCCGTCTCCTGATTCGCCTCCGGGTCGGTAACGGAGATCGTCGCGAAGCGAGGCTCGATCGCCTCGCTGTAGGTCAGGGACAGCTCTTTCGGTGGGGTGTTGACGACGACGCTCGCCGACGGAGACGTCCTGATCAGGTAGGCGTGCGCGGAGGCGACCGCCGGCAGGATGAGTGCGGTCCCGACGACTGTGAGCACCGCGACGAGTCTGCGACCGATCCTCATGTCTGTTTCCTTCGCAAAGGCTCTACGCGATGCGGAGCCGTTCGGCTTGAAGCCTGAGCCTTGCGACCGGTGGGCTGGGCGAGCGCGAAGAAAATCAGGGCACCGACGCCGAGGCCGCAGCCGAGCGCAAGTGAGCCGACCAGGCGGACCGCAGGCGCGGGAAGCTCGGAGACGACGACGGAGTGGCGGAACACGCTGAGCTCCGACAGCGCCTGCAGTACCGCGAACGCCGCGAGACCGGTCAGCGCGAGCATGCGCGGCCGGCGTGGAACGAGGAGAGCGAGCCCGCAGGCCACGAGTGCGACCTCGGCCGCGAACAGGAGCCATCGATCCGCAGAGATGTCGAAGCCGGCCAGCGCGAACCCGGTGAGAGCGACCACCGTCGAGATCGCAGCTGCCACGGCCATGCCGAGGGCCGCAGGCCATGCCCACCGTCGGCGCCGTATTGCGACACCCGCGGCGAGCACGGGGGCGATGACGAGCACGATCCAGGGCCAGAGAACGGGTTGAGGCTCGCGCGTCATCTGGCCGGAGACCTGGGTCTGTCGGCCTTCGACCTCGAGCGGCACCGTCCATGCGACCGACGATCGTCCGTGCAACGCCGCGGACGATGCCCACACACGCGCGTCGTTCCACGCGAACGAGTGCCCCTTCGTCGACCGTGTCCAGACCGCGTGGTCGGCGCGGTCGGCGATCCGGCCGCTCGGGGCAAGCCGCAACCCCTGCGCCGTCGCCGAGCGGGCATTGACCGCCACGCCCGACCGCGAGAAGCGGAGGAACGGCTCACCCACGTAGCCGAGGACCACGACCTGTCGCGTTGGATCGACGGTGAGGCGGAGCCGTCGCCCTGCGTCATCCAGCGACGCCCGCACGCCGTCCAGGGCCCGGCTGGGGGCCTCGATGCGGTTCCGGTAGTCGGAAGCGACCACCGGGACCGCGGTGTGGTGAGCCTCTGCACCGGCCGGCACGGCCAGCGCGGCGAGGGTCACCACGATCAGCAGGCGAGCAACGCGCCCTGCATGCGAGAGCTGCAAACGTTCCTCCGTCGGTCCGATGACGAGCGCGCCCGAGCGCGCCTGGTCAGGCGGTCAGCGGAGGCGCGCGCTGACCCTGAAGGTCGGCAAGCGGGTTCCGGCGGCGGCCGATCGTCGGCCGCAAGCGTGAGTATCGAACGCTCGTCTCCCGGCGGTGGGAGGTAGCGACGCGGCGAGCGACGAACTCGATCAGCTGCGAGCAGGACCGCCCGGCGAGTGCGAGCAGCGCGGCGAGTCCCGCGAGCACTACGAGCACAGTCAGGATCTCGACAGGCCTGAGCTCCGCGACCATGAGCCGTTCCGCCGCCAGGGACCGCTCGAGCGACTCCTGGACGAGAAGGAACGCGAGGCTTGCCAGAGCGAGCCGCGTCGCCCGGCGGGTGGTCGTGTCGGCCTGTGTCGTTGCAGGGAGGAGGAACCCGAGGGCTGCCGACCTGGCTCGGTGTCGACCGAGGAGCACGGTCAGCACGAGTCCGCCGAAGACGACGACGGCTGCGAGCGAGAGTCCCGCCACGAGCGGCTCGTACCAGGCGAAGTAGGCATGGTGGCCGCTCGCCGGCCGGATCGATCGGTAGAGCGCGACATGCCCGCCGAGTGCGCAGAGAGCGACGGGCAGGAGGTGCCGGATCCCGCCGACACGCAGTGTCGTCGGTCGCATCCGCGAAAGCATAGCCGCCGGCCGCGCGGCCTCAGCGCACGACGAGCGTGAAGGGCGCTGTCAGAACGTGGCCGTGGGACTGCGTTTGCAGGAAGAGTCGCCATGTGCCCGGAAGCGGCAGGAGGACGCCGACCGTGAGCCGTCCGGGCGTCGTCGAGCTTCCCGTCACCCGCTGGGCGCCCAGCACGCTCGTGCAACCACCGGCACCCGGGCTGCACACGTGCGTGTGGAAGTAGTCGAGCGTTCCTTTCTTGAAGAAGATGGCGTGAGCGAGCGCCCCGTACCACGGCTGGAACGTCGCCGGCTTCCCGCTCGGGTCGGTGACGGCGATCTTGAGGAAGGTGGGCTCGATCGCCCTGAGCGACGGATGCCCCTCGATCTTGAAGCGGTAGCCGTCGACGGTTGTCGTCTCGGCCGACGATGGCAGCGGCTGCGGCCGGTACTTCCCCTGCACGCGTAGCCGCGAGAAGAGCTGGAAGTTCGTCTGCTGGAACCCGGCCTGGGTCGACGTCGCCGCCGGGTAGACGTCGAGCAACATCCGGTACGGGCCGGGTGACGGAAACGTGATCTGTTGGCGGAACCGACCTCCGGGCCGATCGGCGGGTGCCGGTGGATGATCACGCCGAGGTCGTCGCGGACGATGATCAGATGAACTCCGGTGTGCGGCCCGCTACCCGTCCGGAACCGCGTCATCGGCGCACCCGAGGGTTCGAGGATGCGGAACGATACGGTCGTCGGCTTCCCGGCCGCGACCGGTCCCGAGGGCTGGAGATCGGCGATCCGGAACTGACGGGCCTTCTCGATCGTCACCTTCGGCGGGCCAGAGGACGAGCCGCAGCCGGCTGCGGCGACGGCCAGCACCGCCAACGGAGCGAGGGAGGCGAGACGTCTGATCGGGATGCGCGACACTAGAGTCCTTTCGGAAAGCGGTACGCCGTGTGAGGGGGAACGTAGCCGCCCACCTCGAGCACGATCTCAGCATGCCTGCGAAGCGGGATCCCGCGCGGATCACCCGTCCAGCGCCGGCCGTCGACAAAGGCGAAGACTCGCGTGCCGGGGCTGGCCCGGAAGCCCGCGATCTGATGCTGTGACAGCGGCTGCCCCCAGACGTCGAAAAGCTGTCCGACGGTCAGTGCCCGGCCTTCCACGACCTCGACTACGCCTGTCGGCTCGTGTGTGAGCAGCGGGTACGAGCAGCGGCCACCGGGCACGTAGGCGCCATCCCTTCGGAGCGGCGGGGCGATCCCGATCCCCGCAGGGAGGAGGAGCACGAGCCCCCGCGCGAAGAGCTCGACGTGGACGCCGAAACGCCTGCCTGCGCGTCGCGAGCATCGAAGCGATCCGATCGAACGGCCGGCCGCGACAGCGTTTCCGTGCGCCGGGAGTCGGTACTCCTTCGTCACTCCGATCGGGGTCGGGATCGGCTGCCCCCGGATCCCGGGTCTCGCCGGGGCGGCGAGGGCTGCGCAGGCGAGCGCGCCCAGAGCAATGCCGATTCCGGCGCGACGCCGCATGGTTACGCCCCGATCGAGCGCCTGGCTACCGGGCGCCGGCGAGCTCGAGCTCAGGGACAGCTTCCTCGGTCGAGACTGGCTCCGGACGTGAGAGGAGGACCGCGCCGGCGATCAGGAGCGTGAACGCGATTCCGCGGAGGACACCGAGCTCACCGTCCGGGAACGGCTCGGAGTAGAGCGTCGTTCCCGCGATGATCGGGAGGGCATTGGTGAACAGCGTCGCCATCCCGGCGGTTGTCAGGGCACCGCCGCGCTGGAAGCCGAGCTGCAGGATCATCGTCCCCATCGAGTAGGCGGCGATCATCGCGGGGATGAAGATCATCCTCGCTCCGCCCGAGACGACCGTCTTCGTGACGACGTCCCCGGACGCGAACAGGACGCCTGCTGCAAGGCCGTACGCTGCCGCCCCACTGAGAAACCGCTGCCCGAACGCGATCGCAACTCCGGCCATGACCCCTGACGCGACGAACCAGACGACGACCATCAGCCAATCACCCTGGTCCCCGTTGCCGGTCGCTCCCGCGAGTGAGATCCCGAGCATGACCAGACCGACGACCGAGACGGCGACGCCGATTAGCTCGCGCCGCGTCAACTGGGCGCCGGCGAGTCGGGAGCTCAGGAACGCGAGGATGCCGAGCCCCCGGCCGAGAGTGACTGCACGAGCGCAAGCGGGGCCAGGGCGAGCGCGCCGACGTAACAGAGGAAACCACCCGACTCTGCGGCGAAGCCCTCGAGCCATCTGCGGTTCCGGAAGAGGAGCCTCAGCGACTCGGCTGGCCGTCTGACCGAGAGTGGAGGCAGGGAGGCGGCGGCGCTGTGCTCGCGGATCCAGGCCCAGTTGATGGCCAGGGCCGAGACGAAAGTGAGCAGGATGGCGAACGTCATCGAACGGTCAGTCTCTCGTACGGCCGACATCGTTGCAGGCCGGGGCTGTTTGCGGAAGGGCAGCGCCGTCTGTTTCAGGTCCTGCGTATTCGTCCGTTCGAGGGATGCGCAGCGCTGCCCGACGCGCCGACCGCCATAGGGGTGGTGGAGCTGGGGGGTGTCAAGCACACATTGCAGCAGGGACGATCCGTTTTTCAGGAACCGAGGCGGGTCGATCGGCGGCTGCGCTCGGCTGCCCTCGTCGTCGCCGCGCTCGCCGTGCCGCTCGCAGCGCTCGCCTGGTTCACCGACGGACTGCTCGAGCAGCGTGACCTCGCCCGCGTCGATACCACCCTCTCGGCGACGGTCGAAGCCGGCAGAGCAGGCCTACGAGCCTTGGCAGCGGACGCCGGCGCCACGGCCTCGCGGGTGGCCGAGTCCCCACATGTCCAGAACGCGATGGCCGATCGAGATCGCGCGCGGCTCGCCCGGCTGGTCGCACCGACTGCGGGCGTGTCGATCTGGGTTGCGGGTCGCCGTCTCGCCGGCCATCCGATCGCCCGGCGCGACCTCGTTCGCTCCGTCGACGTCGTCGATCTCGGTCGCACGATCGGGCGAGTATCGGTTGCGATTCGTCTGGATCGTGCGTTGCTCCAGCGGCTCGGGAGCACGGCCGGCCCGAAAGGCGTTCGGCTCCTCGTCGCCCGAGACGATGGCATCGTCGCAGGCGCGCGGGCCGGAAAGCCCCTCACGCTCGAGGCGGGCGCTCCGGGTCGTGTTTCGATCGACGGCTCCACGTTCCGTGCACTCGTTCGGGCTGTACCGGGAAGCCCGTTCGTGCTCGTCGGTGCCTTGCCGCAGTCGATCGTCGACAGCGCAACGGGAAAGACCCGGCGTAACGTCGTGCTCGCATCGGCCGCTGGCTTGCTCGCCCTTGCTCTGCTCGCCGACCTGCTCTCGCCCGTGCTCGAGGCCCGCCGCCGCCGCCGCCGCCTGATCGATGAGATGGAGAGGTTGGAGCTCATCGGTCACGCGCTCGCCGCCCGTCACGATCGTGATGCCCTTCTGCCGATCGTCCTCGCCACGATGGTCGACGCGGCCGGCGCGGCGGGCGGGCTGCTGGTCGACGGAACCCGCGAAGCGGCGCGAACCGGGGAGATAGGTACGCACGGCGAGCCTCTTCTGATCCCGCTCTCCGAGGGCGAAGGCAAGGATGTCCTGCTCATCCTCTCCGCTCCCCCGGGCGGCTTCGACGACGAGCAACGCGGCCGAGCACGAACGCTTGCTCCGCAGGCAACGGCCGCGCTCGAGAACGCGCGGCTCCACGCGCTCGCGCAGTACGAGGCGGTTACCGACTCGCTGACGGGCCTCGCCAACCGACGCTGGTTCCAGAACGAGCTGGAGGCGGAGCTTCGCCGCTCAGCCCGCTACGGCCGGCCGGTTGCCATCGTCCTCCTCGACCTCGACGACTTCAAGACGATCAACGACCGCTACGGCCACGGCGCGGGCGACGAGGCGCTGCGAACGCTCGCCGACGTCCTCCGTCAGGGCACCCGCGACATCGATCTTCCGGCCCGGATCGGCGGCGAGGAATTCGCGGTGCTGGCGCCGGAGTCCGACGAGGATGGCGGGGCCGAGCTCGCCGAACGACTCCGACAGAGCATCGAGGACGTCCGAATAGCTGCCGGTGGAGGAGTGGTGTCGTTGACCGCGAGCTTCGGTGTCTGTGCGACGCCCCCGGACGCCTCGGCCGAGGTGCTCCTCCACTCGGCGGACCGGGCTCTCTACCAGGCAAAGCAGCAGGGCAAGAACAGGATCGTTCGATCGAAGACCACGGACTCGGAGGTGAACCGATGACGAGATCACGTGTTGCATCGGCGGCCCGCCTATGTGCATTCGCTGCACTCGTCGCGATGTCGACGCATTTCTGGCAGACGGCGCTCGGGTCGAGGGAAGCAACCCGAGCTGCGACGGCCATCGCGACGGCGCGGACATCGGCGCGGACCTCGGCCAAGGTCAGCACGCGTCTCTCCCCACCCGGTCTCCAGGCCTCGGCAACGGACCCATCCTCGCCGTCGAGCCAGACACCGTCCCGGGCGAGCACCCCGGCGCCGTTCAACCGCGGACACGCACCAGCACACGCCAGCGCTTCACCTCCGCTGCCAACGCCGAGGATCTCCCCGCCGCTGGCGAAGGCGGCACCCCGAGTCGCGCCACCGGCGCCTCCTGGACCTATCTCCGCCCCGATCGATGCGCCGCAGAGTGTGCCTTCACCTCCGACGACCGGCACGTCGCCGCCGACGCCGACGCCGACGCCGACGCCGACGCCAGTCCCGGCCTCGCCCGACCGCGGTTCGGGGCCGACCGCCCCAGCGGAGCAGCCGATCTCTTCACCCGAATCGACGGTGGCTCCGACGCCCACGGCTCCCTCGACCCCGACCGGAACGCGACCGCGCACATCACGGCGCACCCGTACTCCCCGGTCACGAGTGGCCTCTGCCCCGGCGACCACTGCGCCGTCCGTCGAACCTGCACCGGAGCCGTCGCTCGAGCCGTCGTCACGATGGCACGGCGCGGAGCCGTCGCTTAGAGACGCACAGAGCAACACGGTTTCGGCACATTCTGGTCGCACCTGCACGCGCCTTCCCTGGCTACCGTCTTGGCATGGCGACCAGGGTGGCGACTCCGTGGGGTGCGGCAACCGTCGTTGACGAGGTCGTCGTTGCCCAGCGCGCGGGCGAGAGGCGATTCTCGTCGCTTGTCCAGCTGCTCGAGGGAGAGCGAGGGCAACGGCTCGTGCGGTTTGCGTATGCGACGGGCGGTACCGCGCGGCGGGGCCCGGTTACCCTGAGGGCCTCTGATCTCGAGCGCCTGCACGAGGCACTTGGCGGCCACTCCGAGCTGGGAGCGGCCCTCGGTATCGGAGGAGCGGCTACGCGGGCGACGCGACCCGGTCCCGGGCCGCGTCGACGAGCGAGCCGAGAATGACGGCGCCGTCGGTCGAGCCGAGCAATGGGTCGACGGCGTGCTCGGGGTGCGGCATCAGACCCATGACGTTGCCGTCGCAGTTCGTGACGCCCGCGACATCTCCGAGCGAGCCGTTGGGGTTGTCGCCGGCTTCGTAGCGAAGCACGATCTGCCCCGTCGCCTCCAGCTTCGACACATCTGGATACGTCCAGCAGCCTTCGGCGTGCTTGACCGGGATTACAAGCCGCTGCCCGTGGATGCTTCGTGCCAGGAACGGAGTCGAGACGCTCTCGACTCGGACGGCGACGTCCCGGCAAATGAACGAGAGCGAGGTGTTGGGCCGGAGCGTCCCGGGGAGGAGGCCGGCCTCGCAGAGGATCTGGAAGCCGTTGCAGATGCCGAGCACGAGCCCTCCCTCGTCGGCAAAGGCCGAGACGGCCTGCATGACGGGCGCAAAGCGTGCGATCGCGCCGCAGCGCAGGTAGTCGCCGTACGAGAAGCCGCCGGGAAGGATGACGCCGTCGACGTCCGGGAGCTCCTCGTCCGCGTGCCACACCGCGACCGGCGTGGCACCGAGGAGCTCGAGCGCATGTGCAGCGTCCCGGTCGTCGTTCGACCCCGGGAAGATGACGACGGCGATCCGTGGCCGTGGTTCGTCGGTCACGGGGAGATCTCGATCTCGTAGGTCTCGATCAGTGGGTTCGCGAGGAGCTGTTCGCACATTCGCTCGACGCTTGCATGTGCCTGCGCGGCGTCGGCGGCCTCGAGCTCGAGGTCGACGATTCTGCCTACGCGTACATCTCTCACGTCGAAACCGAGGTGCTGGAGGGAGCCCTGTACGGCCTGGCCCTGTGGGTCGAGGATACCCGGCTTGGGGCGTACCGAAACGGTCACTCTCATCGGAGAGCGATCGCCGGATCGACAAGATAGTCCTCGAAAGCGACGCCGGTCAGTCGTTCGAACGCTTCGACGTAGCGCGCGCGTGTGCCCGCCACGACCTCGTCCGGCAGCTCGGGGCCGGGGTACGTCCTGTCCCAGCCGAGCGACTCGCAGTAGTCGCGCACGTACTGCTTGTCGAAGGACGGCTGGGCTCGTCCCGGCTCGTACTCGTCCGCCGGCCAGAACCGCGACGAGTCGGGTGTGAAGGCCTCGTCGGCGAGCACGAGTTGCCCGCTGTCGTCGAGGCCGAGCTCGAACTTCGTGTCGGCGATGATGATCCCGCGGTCATTCGCGTACGCGGACGCGAATCGGTAGAGCTCGAGGGAAACCTGCTCGAGCTCGCGGAACCGTTTTTCGCCGACGAGCTCAGCTGCCTGTGCCGCGTCGATGTTCTCGTCGTGACCCTCGCTAGCCTTGGTCGAAGGCGTGAAGATCGGCTCAGGCAGGCGGTCCGACTCCCGGAGGCCTGGCGGCAGCTCGTGGCCCGACGTCGCACCGGTGCGCTGGTAGTCCTTCCAGCCCGAGCCGGCGAGGTAGCCGCGCACGACGCACTCGAGCGGCAACATCTCGAGACGCTGGCACTCCGTCGAACGCCCGTCGGTGCGGATGTCCAGTAGGTGGTTTGGGCAGATCGCGCGGCTCCGCGCGAACCAGAACGCCGAGAGTCCCGTGAGCACGCGGCCTTTGTCGGGAATCTCGGTCGGCAGCACGACGTCGAAGGTCGAGATGCGGTCGCTTGCGACGAGCAGCAGCCGATCGTCGCCGATCGCGTAGATCTCCCGAACCTTCCCGCTCCCGACGTGGGCAGGGGCCTCAGACATGGGCACGCTCCTCCTTTCGCATCAGCGAGTTGAGTCGGTCGAAGACGACGTCCACGTGACGGGTGTACGCGCCCGGATCGAAGACGGTGTCGAGGTCGATGCGACCCGCGATCGCGGCGTCGGTCGTGACGATGTCGCGAAACGGCCGATCTTCGTCCCACGCGCGCATGGCGTCCCTCTGGACGAGTGCATAGGCTTCGTCGCGCGGCAGACCGGAGTCGACGAGGGCGAGCAGAACACGCTGGCTGAAGTACAGGCCGTGGCTCGCCTCGAGGTTCTGACGCATCCGCTCCGCGCGGACGACGAGGCCCTCGACGAGCCACCGGAATCGGTCGAGCATGTAGTCGACGACAAGGAAGGCGTCGGGCACGACGATGCGCTCGGCTGACGAGTGCGAGATGTCGCGCTCGTGCCAGAGCGCGACGTTCTCGAGTCCGACGACGGCAGCTCCACGGACGACCCGCGCGAGGCCGCAGATCCGCTCGGCGGTGATCGGGTTGCGCTTGTGCGGCATCGCCGACGACCCCTTCTGGCCGCGCCCGAACGGCTCCTCCACCTCTCTCACCTCGGTGCGTGCCAGGTGGCGAACCTCGAGCGCGAAGGTCTCGAGCGACGAGGCGAGCACAGCGAGCGCGGCCAGAAGCTCTGCGTGCCTATCTCGCTGGAGGATCTGCGTCGAGAAGAGTGCCGCCTCGAGACCGAGCCGCTCGCACGCAAGTCGCTCGAGCTCGGGGTCGGTTGCGGAGTACGTGCCGACCGCGCCCGACAGCTTGCCGACGCGCAGCTCCTCGAGCGCACGGGCAAGGCGCCGTCGGCCCCGGTCCAGCTCGAAGGCCCAGCCGGCCAGCTTGAGCCCGAATGTCGTCGGCTCGGCATGGATGCCATGCGTTCGCCCGATCATGAGCGTTGCGCGGTGCTCCTCCGCCCGCGCGACGACGGCGTCGAACGCCGCGGCGACGCCGTTCAGGACGAGTGCGCCCGCCTCGCGGATCTGCAAGGAGAGCGCCGTGTCGAGCACGTCCGACGAGGTGAGACCGTAGTGGAGCCAGCGTCTACCCTCCTCGGTGAGGCCCTCGCCGACCGCGTCGACGAAGGCGGCGAGATCGTGGTTCGTCCGGCTCTCGATCTGGGCTACATGCTCGGGGGACGGCGCCGCCGCTGCCGCGCGGATCTCCCGGGCCGTTTCCACGGGCATGGCACCAAGCTCGGCCCGGGCGTCGAGTGCCGCCAGCTCGACCTCGAGCCACAACTCCAGCTTGCGCTCGTCCGACCAGACCCTCGCCATGGCCGGTCGGGAGTAGCGCGAGATCACTGGATCAAGTGTAGTGACCGTCCAGGCGGGCGCCGCGGCGGAATCGTCACGCTCCCGTTGCGGACTTGCGGATCTTCGACACAGGCGCGTGCGTTTCTTGTCGGCACGATGTTCATGCCCCTCGGGTGGGTGGGGGCTAGGGATGGAGCCGACGGAGTTGTGCCCGTTTTCGAGGCTTCGGGGGCAGAGGAGCGGGCTCTCAGATCGAGAGGATGCGAGCCGCGAGCAGAGCGGCGTTCCTCGCGTTGTCGACGCCCACGCAGGCGACCGGCACCCCCGGGGGCATCTGCACGATCGAGAGCAGCGCATCGAGGCCGTCGAGAACGCTCTTCGACGAGCGAAGCGGGACGCCGATCACGGGCAGCTCTGTTTGCGCAGCGACGACTCCGGGGAGGGCGGCGGCAAGGCCCGCGCCCGCGATCAGCACCTTGATGCCTCTTCCGGCCGCGGCGCGCGCGTACTCGGCGACCGCGTCGGGAGATCGGTGCGCCGATCGCACCTCGAGCTCGCACGGGATGCCGCGGGCGGCGAGCTCGTCGAGCGCGGGCTGCATGCGCTCGCGGTCGGATTCCGCACCGATCAGGATCCCGACAAGTGGCTGCTCGTTAGACATCGCCCACGTCCCGACGATATCGAGCTCCTGCGAACGAGATCAGCTCTGCCCCTGCGTAAGCGGTCGCACGCGCGTCGGTGAGCGACTCCGCGACGCCCGTAACGGCCAGAATGCGCCCCCCGTTCGTGACCAGAGTCGAGCCGTGGAGAGCCGTGCCGGCATGGAAGACGAGAGCCCCAGCCTTCTCTGCGTCCGCGACCCCGTCGATGGGGGAGCCGGCGTCGTTTGCCTCGGGGTAGCGCTCGCCCGCGACGACGACCGTCACCGCCGCGCCTGCCGTCCCGCATCGTGGGAGCAGGTCGAGCCCGCCGGACGCAACCGCTCTCAGGATCGGCAAGAGATCGGAGGTGAGACACGGGATGACCACCTGTGTCTCCGGATCGCCGAACCGGCAGTTGAACTCGATCACCTTCGGCCCGCTCTCGGTGAGCATCAGCCCGGCGTAGAGCAGGCCGGCGAACGGGGTTCCCCGGCGCGCAAGCTCGGCGACGACCGGCGCGTGGATCGTCTGGACCAACTCGTCGAGCGGCGGGATCTCGTCGACCGGGGTGTACGCACCCATGCCGCCTGTGTTTGGGCCTGTGTCGCCGTCGCCGACCCGCTTGTAGTCCCGCGCGGCCGCGAGTGGCGTCACGTGGGTGCCGTCTGTGAACGCGAAGACCGAGAGCTCCTCGCCTTCGAGCAGCTCCTCGATCACCACCGGGCCTGCAAACGCCTTGACCCGACGGAGCGCGGCGTCGAGCTCCTCCGGCGTGTGACAGACGAAGACGCCCTTGCCGGCGGCGAGGCCGTCCGCCTTGAGCACGCACGGAGCTCTGGCGACGGCCATGGTTCCCGCCGTCGGCACCCCGGCCTCTCGCATCACGTCCTTGGCGAAGCTCTTGGAGCCCTCTATCCGGGCTGCTGCAGCGCTCGGGCCGAACACCGCCAAGCCGCCGCGGCGGAGTTCGTCGGCGACTCCGGCGACAAGCGGTGCCTCGGGCCCGACGACGACGAGATCGATGTCGAGCGCACGAGCAAGACTGAGCAGCCCCTCGGCGTCCTCGGCGCGCACCGGATGGCAGTTGCCGAGCTCTGCAATGCCGGGATTGCCGGGGGCGGCATGCAGCTCGCGGAGCTCCGGGCTCTTGGCGAGCTTCCAGGCGAGAGTGTGCTCACGGCCGCCCGAACCCACGACGAGCACGTTCACCCCGAGCGCCCTACGCGGTCGGGGAGCACTCGCCGCTTCGTGGGCTCGGTACTCGACTCGTCATGTTCTCTCTGGCCGTTGGCTTCGGTGACCACTTTGTCACACCTGCAGGAGGTTCTTCCCGCTGACGTGGGAGATCGCCACCTGATCCCTAAGCTTTCCGGCAGCATGTCCACCGACGAGCGCTCGCCCGACGTTCCGGCCTACGCCACGACCGGTGTCGATCTCGTACGTCTGCCGGCCGGTACGACGGAACGGGATCGAGTCGCGGTCGAGGAACCGCTCGAGATCCGCGTCAACAGCCGTGCTGTCGCGGTGACCATGCGCACCCCTGGACATGACGAGGAACTCGCGCTTGGCTTCTGTCTTTCGGAGGGGCTCAGGCCGCAGAGCGTGCGAATCCCCGAGGATTTGGCCGCGAACACGATCGACGTCGACGCTCCGGGCTTCGACCCGGCTCGACTCGCGAGGAACTTCTTCACGTCCTCCTCGTGCGGTGTGTGTGGGAAGGGAGCACTCGAGGCAGTTGCTGTCGAGGCTGCGCGCGTCGACTCGGTTCTCACGGTCGCGGCCGAGCTCGTCGCCGCGCTCCCCGATCGCCTGCGCGGGGGTCAGGGCGCGTTCGCGGCAACAGGAGGCTTGCACGCCACAGGGCTTTTCGACGAGACGGGAGCGCTGCTCTCGGTGCGAGAGGACGTCGGCCGCCACAACGCGATGGACAAGGTGATCGGCTGGGCATTCGGAGCAGGCCTCCTACCCCTCTCGCGCGCGATCCTCTGCGTGAGCGGACGGGTCTCGTTCGAGCTCGTCCAGAAGGCTGCCGTCGCGGGATGTCCGATGCTGGTGGCGGTCGGTGCTCCGTCCAGTCTCGCCGTCGATCTGGCGAGCGACCGTGGTATCACTGTGTGCGGGTTTGTTCGAGACGGCCGCGTCAACATCTACACGGAGCCTTGGCGGATCCGCGCCTGACGGGGGTGCTCCTCGTCGGCGGCGCGTCGACGCGCTTCGGCTCTCCCAAGGCGGTGGCGCGGCTCGGTGGCGAGACCCTTGCCGAGCGTGCCTGGCGGGTGCTCAGCGAAGCCTGCGTGGAGTGTCTCGCGATCGGGAAGCTCGCCGACAGGGTCGAACTCCCATTTCCCGTCCTCGACGACGGAGCCCAGGTCAGAGCGCCGATCGCCGGCGTCGTAGCGGGCTTGCGCGTCGCCTCGAGCGAGGTGTGTGTCTTCCTGCCGGTCGATTGCCCATTGGTCACGCCGAAGCTTCTCGCCGAGCTGGCCGCCGGGTGCTCGGGGGATGCGGCCGTGCCGCAGACGGGGCCTCTCCCGGGCGCCTACAGGAAGACGGCGCTGCCCGTGCTCGAGCGGCGCCTCGCCGCTGGCGAGCTGGCACTCCGCGATGCGGTCCGCGAGCTTGACGGTGCAGTCGTCCGGGTCGATCCTGGGTTGCTCGTGAACGTCAACTTTCCGGAGGATCTCGACCGTGTCGGGTGTTGAGGGAGCCGGCACCTTCCGGGTCGCGCAAGAGGCGTACGAGCGCTTCATGGGCCGCTATTCGCGGCCTCTCGCCCTGAAGCTCGCGGATGCAGCAGGGATCGAGGCGGGGCAGACGGCACTCGATGTCGGCTGCGGGACGGGTGCTCTCACGACTGAGCTGGTGCGGAGGCTCGGTCCCGAGAACGTGTGCGCGATCGATCCGTCGGAGCCGTTCGTCGAGGCATGCGCGCGCAGCCACCCCGGAGTCGAGGTGCGTGTCGGTCATGCGGAGGCCTTGCCCTATGCGGACGGCCGGTTCGACGCGGCCGTTGCGGAGCTCGTCCTCCATTTCGTGGCCGACCCGCTGGCCGCGGCCCACGAGATGCGGCGCGTGGTGTGTCCCGGGGGCATCGCGGTCGCCTGCGTGTGGGACCTCGCGAACGGCATGCGGATGCTTCGGCTCTTCTGGGACGCCGCCCGCGCCGTCGATCCATCGGCGCCCGACGAGGCCAGGGAGCTCCGGTTCGGCCGGGACGGTGAGATCGCCGAGCTGTTCGCCGAAGCGGGACTCACCGACGTCGTGAACGGCGCGCTCGAGGTGGAGGCCTCCTACGAGAGCTTCGACGACTTCTGGGAGCCGTTCCTGACCGGTGTCGGCCCGGCCGGCGCCTTCTGCGCGTCGCTCTCGGCGGAGAAGCAGGCGATGCTCAGGGAGGAGCTCCGTTCGAAGCTCGGAACGCCTGCGGGGTCGTTCGTTCTCCCGGCGAGAGCCTGGTACGCCGCTGGACGGAGCTAACCGCGGCCTGCGTCTCGGGTCGTCCGGCCTGTCAGTGGGCGAGCGATGCTTCGACGCTGCCTCGGGCGAGCACGCTCTCGCGCTCGGCGCCGGTGCCGACCAGTGCCACCGGGACGTCGAGCTGCTGCTCGACAAAGCCCACGTAGCGGCGCGCGGCGTCGGGAAGGTCATCGATGTCCTCGGTTGCGTCGATCGACTCATCCCAGCCGGGCAACACCTCGTAGACGGGCTCTGCCTGGTGGAAGTCGCTCTGGTGGGCCGGGAACTCGTCGGTCTCCGAGCCGTCGCGAAGCCGGTAGCGAACGCACACCGGCAACTCCGAGAAGGACGAGAGGACGTCCAGCTTGGTCAGCGCCAGCGAGGTGAAGCCGGAGAGCCGAGTCGCATAGCGGAGCGCGACGAGATCGAGCCAGCCGCAGCGCCGCTCGCGCCCTGTTACGGTGCCGAATTCCGCACCGAGCTCGCGAACCCGCTCCTGATCTGGCCCTTCGATCTCGGTTGGAAACGGCCCCTCACCGACGCGCGTTACGTAGGCCTTCGCCACGCCCAGGACGGCATCGATTCGCGTCGGCCCGATGCCGGTACCGGTTGTCGCCGCGCCGGCGATCGGATTCGACGAGGTGACGAACGGATAGGTGCCGTGATCGAGGTCGAGCAGGGTTCCCTGGCCGCCCTCGAAGACCACGCACTTCCCGTCGCGGAGTGCCTGGTCGACGAAGAGCGACGTGTCGTCGACGTGGCGGCGTAGCCGTTGCGCATACCCCTCGTACCGCTCGGCGATCTCCTCCAGCTCGAGCGGCTCGACGCCGTACACGCGCTCGAGCCAGACGTTCTTCTCGGCGAGCGCGACCTCGATCTTCTGACGCAGGATCTTCGGATCGAGGACGTCCTGAACACGGATCCCGAGCCGGGACGCCTTGTCCGCATAGGCCGGACCGATACCGCGGCGGGTCGTCCCGATCTGCAGGTTGCCGAGACGCCGCTCGCTGGCGCCGTCGATCGCGACGTGCCATGGCATGATCAGATGAGCGTTGCCGGAGAGGTGGATCCGCTCCGGCGGGATGCCTCGCCGCTCGGCGTCGTCGGCCTCCTCGATGAAGACGCTGGGGTCGACGACGCAACCTGCTCCAAGCACGCAGTCCTTGCCCCACACGATCCCAGAGGGCATCTGGCTGAACTTGAAGGTCTCGCCGTTCACGACGACGGTGTGGCCTGCATTCGGTCCGCCGTTGTAGCGGCACACTACGTCGGAGTGCTGCGCGAGCAGGTCGACGATCTTCCCCTTGCCCTCATCCCCCCACTGCGCACCTACGATCACGGTGGCAGGCACGGCTCGAAGTGTGCCACCTCTCCCGGCGGTGCGGGCGGTTCGTGTGCCCGCGGTGTGTCGGTCTACGCCGCTGCGGGCGCGCGCGTGATCCGCTTCACACGGACTCGGTGTCCCCGCCAGCACGTCACGAAGCCGACGTCAGCCTCGACGCGGAGCGTTCCCTGGACGACCGCCGGCGGCGTTCGCCGGTCGAACTCGCACGCTTCGCACGGCGCTGCAAATGCGGTGGCGCCGGGACGAACCCAGATGATCTGCCGAGTCTCCGTCTGCCCTCCTGCCTCCGTCTCCCCCGCCTCCTATGCTGCTGCCAGGTCGGAGAACTTTGCGAACCGCTTCAGGAACGAGAGCTTCACCGTGCCCGTGGGGCCGTTCCGATGCTTGGCGAGGTGCAGCTCGGCGAGTCCCTGCTGGTCGGTGGTGTCCGGGTTGTAGTACTCGTCGCGGTAGATGAAGAGAACGAGGTCGGCGTCCTGCTCGAGCGAGCCAGACTCGCGCAGGTCGGACAGGATCGGCCGCTTGTCATGTCGCTGCTCGACCGCTCGGGAAAGCTGCGAGAGCGCGAGCACGGGAACATCGAGATCGCGCGCGAGCACCTTCAGCGAGCGTGAGATCTGCGACACCTCCTGCACCCGGTTCTCGGCCGATGTCCCGGACGTCATCAGCTGCAGGTAGTCGACGATCAGGAGCCCCAGGTTCGGTACGCGCATCTTCAGGCGCCGGGCCTTGGAGCGGATCTCCATCATCGTGATCGACCCGGTGTCGTCGACGTAGACGGGCGCCTTCGCGAGCCGGTCGCAGGCGGCCGTGAGGCGTGGCCAGTCGTCGGGCGCGAGGCTGCCCGAGCGAAGCCGCTGCGACTCGACCTTCGCCTCGCTGCACATCAGTCGCTGCGTCACTTCCGACTTGGACATCTCGAGCGTGAACAGGGCGACGGGAGTCTCTCGCCGTACGGCGAGCTCCACGGCCATCCCGAGTGCGAGGCCGGACTTGCCCATGCTCGGGCGGGCGGCGACGATGATCAGGTTCCCCGGCTGGAACCCCGAGGTCAGGTGGTCGAGGTCGCGGAAGCCAGAGGGGATGCCCGTGATGTCGGCACCCGACTCGTACAGCGCGGTGATCCGCTCGAAACTCTCCTTCAGCAGCTCCTCGATGTGGCTGAAGTCGCCGGCGACCCGCGACTGGGAGAGCTCGAAGATGATTTGCTCGGCCCGGTCGACGAGCTCGGTCGCCTCGTCGCCGTCGCGGTCCATGCCGAGGCGGGCGATCTCGCTGCCCGCCCGGATCAACCCCCGGAGGGTGGCCATCTCGCGGACGATTCGCGCGTAGTGCCCGGCGTTCGACGCAGCCGGGACGAGGGTTGCGAGCTCGTGGATGCGGACCCTTCCCCCCGCGTCCTCAAGCTCGCCGCGCCGCTCGAGCTCGTCGACGAGCGTGATCGCGTCGACGGGCTCTCCGCGGCCGTAGAGGGAGAGCCCTGCGCGATAGACCTTCGCGTGGCTCTCCCGGTAGAAGTCACTGGCCGAGAGCACCTCGCTGACCGCCCCGATCGCGCCAGGGGAGAGCATCATCGCGCCGAGGACAGACTCCTCTGCGTCGAGGTTTTGCGGCGGGACCGGGGCGGTCGGCGCGGCGGGCGCTGCTTGAGCCATTGGCTGCATGATCCACCTCCGTCGGACGGTCCGAGGCCTGTGGAGACACGTCCTGTCCAGACCTGGAAACCGTGTTTGTGCAGGAATAAGAGAACGTATGTTCTCTCATCGACCGGACGGAGAGGTGGAAGAAAATCCCGCTCTACGCGGGAAGTTCGTCGGGAATTCCACAAGCGTCCACAGCTGTTCTCAACAGCTGTGGAGTGAACGTTCGAGAAGCGACGCGCTTCCGTCCGCGCCGCGTTCCAGGGACTGTCCCTGGGGCACGGCCAAGAGGGCTCTGTCCTCCCGCGACAAGCGGAGCGACTCCGATCGGGCTCGCCCCGGTTCGCCTGCTATTCGACGGGGTCGTCCGGGACGAACTCGAGCACGTCACCGGCGGAAGCATCGACGATCGGTTCCGTCCCGGCAGCAGCCTCGGTGACCTCGACGGCCTCGCCGGCGTCAGGCTCCGGCGCGACCTCCTCCTCCGGCGGCAGCTCGCCGCCCTCGGGGACGACGAGGGTCTTGACCTCGACGCGCACGTCCTGGAAGACGTCGATCGCGATCTCGTAGCGGCCGACCCGTTTGATCGGCTCGTCGAGTGAGATCTTGCGACGGTCGACCCGCACCTTCCGGGCTCGCCAGAGCTCGTCGGCGACGTCGGTGGCCGTCACCGACCCGAACAGCGATCCACTCGGGCCGGCCTTGACCTCGAAGCGAAGAACGGTTTTCTCGAGGACGGCTGCGATCTCACGGGCCTGATCGACCGACCGCGCCTCGTGGCGGGCCCGCTGGCCGTCGCGTTTTCGCAGCTCGGCCACCCGGCCGGGCGTCGCGGCCTCGGCGAGCGAGCGCGGCAGCAGGTAGTTACGCGCGTAACCGCGGGCGACGGAGACGATCTCGCCGCGCAGGCCGACCTTGTCCACATCCTTGAGCAGGATGACTTCCATCGTGGTCTAGCGCTCTCCGACATACGGGAGAAGAGCCATCTCTCGGGCCCGCTTGACCGCGGTCGCGATCTGCACCTGATGGCGCCGGCAGGCGCCCGTGATCCGTCGTGACCGGATCTTGCCCTTCTCCGAGATGAGCCGCCGGAGCTGGTTCAGGTCCTTGTAGTCGACATCCTGGATCTTCATCCGGCAGAAGTAGCAGTTGCGCTTTCTGATCAGCCCGTCCTTGGCACTGGGACGCCTGGTGGTGGAACGTCGTTCGCTCGTCTTTGCCATGCCTCTCCTCAGAAGGGGATGTCGTCGTCGGTGGCCGGCGCGAAATCGGCCTCGGCTGCCGGAGCCGTCTCCGGCACGAACTGCGGGCGGCCGCCTTCGCCGGCGTCTCGACCGCCGAGGAACTGGACGTTCTCGGCGATGATCTCGACCGCCTGCCGTTTGGTGCCGTCCTGCGCGTCCCACTCGCGCCAGTCGAGTCGCCCGTCGATTCCGACCGGGCGGCCCTTGGACAGGTACTGGGCACACGACTCGCCCTGGTTGCCCCAGACGGTGACGTCGAAGTAGTTCGGCTTGTCGACCCACTGGCCGCTCGCGTCCTTCTGGCGCGTGTTGACGGCCACGCGCAGCTTGCACACGGACGTTCCGCTGGGCGTCGACCGGAGCTCGGGATCCTTCGTCAGGTTGCCGACGAGGATGACGCGGTTGATGTTGGCCATGGTCAGTCGCCCCCTTCGGCGGTCTCGGCTTGAGGCTCCTCGACCTGCTCCGCCGAAGGCGGAGGAGCGGCGGGTACAGGTGCCGGCGCCGATCGCCGGTGCGGCATCGGCCGGCGCGTCGCCATGTGGCGCATGACCCCGTCGGTGATCTTGAGGACACGGCTCACCTCGGCGAGAGCCTCCGGTGTGGAGCTGAACTGGAGCAGGTGGTAGACGCCCTCGGACTTGTGGTCGATCTCGTAGGCGAGCCGGCGCCGACCCCAGGGCTCGTGCGACTCCACCGCTCCGCCCTGACTGGCGACCAGCTCCTGCGTTCTCGAGAGGATCTCGCCCTGGCGATCCTCCGGCAGCTCGGGGTCGAGCATGAGCAGGATCTCGTAGTCGTTCACGTTCCCTTGGTCTCCTCTCGGTCTAAGGCGGCCCCGCCCTTCCTGCGCGACCCGGGAACGGTCGTCGCAATGGCGTGGCGAGAAGCCGGGACACTGTAGCATCGGCCTGGCATGAAACGGCGCTTCGTCTGGCTCATGGCGCTGGTAGGGCTTCTCTGGCTCTTCCGTCGCGCGCTTCAACGGCCAGAGCCGGTGCACATCTCTGCGGGGGACGATCTGGCGGGGGACGATCCGGCAGGAGAGCTCCGGCGAAAGCTCGGCGAGACCCGGTCCCGGGCCGACGGCGAGGTGGAGGACGCCGTCCCGGCCTCGGGGGCGACCGCGGACGAGATCGATGCGAAGCGCAGGACGCTGCACGACCAGGCGCGCTCGGCGGCCGACGACATGCGCCGCTCAGCCACAGACTAGGACGGATCGAGCGGTTGCCGCGGCGCTAGGCTGAGTGCGGAGCGGCAAGGGGCCGGTGCCCCGGCTGGTCTTCAAAACCAGTAAGGCGTGGCAACCCCACGCTTCGTCGGTTCGACTCCGGCGCCGCTCCGTTCGGTTCCGCACGGTCAGGCCGTTACAGATGTGTGAGCCTTGCGTGGAGCGCGAGCCGTGGAGCGCGTCGAGGCTTCTCCGCTCAACTCCGCCTAGAACCGTGTCGCGCACCCGTCAGGTGGCCGAGCTCGTCGGACTCGTGCCTCCCTTGCCCTCGGGAGACCGTGAGGTAGGCCCGGATGTCTCCTCGACGAGGTTGCGTTGGACGAGCGTGAACAGGAGCACGAGCGCGGGGATGACGACGAGGACGGCGACGCCGAAGACGATCAGCACGCCGGTGAGCACCTCGCTCGGAGCCGCCCCCTGGGAGATGGTGAGTGTCTCCGGAAGCAGATAGGGGTACTGCGCGACGGCCCAGCCCCAGACCACCGCGGCGACCGCGCCTACCGCAAGCGCACGTACCCCGCGCCTGACGCCGCGGCGAAGCAGTAGGAGCACCGCCAGCCCGCAGAGACCCGAGATGACGACGAGCGGCAATCCCTCGCTCGTGAGGCGCTCGAAGACGTAGCTCGCGTCGCTGTGCAGAGAGACGAGGCTGACAGCCGCCAACGCGCCGGCAACGGCGCCGGCCAGGAGCGCGCGGTTGCTGAAGTACCGCTCGAGGTCGGGCGTGGCCGCCCGTCGGGCGTCGCTGACGAGGAACACCGCCGCCATGTAGGCGCTCGTCGCCACGAACAGCGCTCCGATCGACAGAGAAAGCGGATTGACCCAGCTCGTGACGAGGTCGCCGCTCGCGTTTCCCACCGGCACGCGGCCTCCCGCGATCGCACCCACGACCGTACCCATGAAGAAAGGAGTGAGCACCGATGCGAGCCCGAAGAGCGTGACGGACACCCTCCGTGCCTTCTCGCGGGCCGCGGTGTGCTGGAACGCGAAGCCCGACCCGCGCAGAACGATGCCGAGCGCGGCAAGGCTCAGCGGGATGAACAGCGTCGAGAAGATCGCTTCGAACGCCTGGGAGAAGGCCGTCCAGAGCACCACGATCACGAAGATCAGCCAGACGTGATTGGCCTCCCAGACCGGCCCGATCGCCCAGTCGATCAGCTCGCGCGGCCGCCGGCCGCGGTCGCCCCCTCCTGCGAGCAGGCTCCACAGTCCCGCGCCGAAGTCCGCTCCCGCGAAGACGGCGTACATCGTCGCCCCGATCCAGAGGACGGCGGCGACTGCGGTCGCGGCGCTCATCCGGCCGTCCCGGCCGCCGGAGTCGGAGGCGGCGTCGGGTCGGGACTGTACGGCCCACCCTCTTCCGCGGCGTCGGCGCTCCGCCAGCGACGGGACATCGCCCGCAGCACGATGATCAGCGACGCACCGAGCGCGACGTAGAGGCCGATTATCAGGCCGAAGGTGACCCAGATGCCGCTGGCGTTGGTGACCGCGTCGGAGGTTCGCATGACGTTGTAGACGATCCAGGGCTGCCGTCCGACCTCGGTGACGATCCAGCCGCATTCGAGGGCGATCACGGCAAGAGCGCCGGAGACAGCAACCGAACGCAGGAACCAGCGGGTTCCGGGGACGTCTCGCTTGCGCCACCAGCCGATGCCCAGCCAGACCGCGAGCCCGATCAAAAGCGTGCAGATCCCGACCATCGTGTCGAAGGCCCAGTGCAGCATCGTGTTCGCCGGTGGGCGGTCGTCCGGAGGAACGGAGTCGAGCCCCGTGACCTGGGTGCTCGTGCTCCAACCGACGAGGAACGAGTCGAACCCGGGAATCGCGATCCCGCCCTCGACGCCGCTTGAGGTGCAGCGGCCGTAGATGTACTCGGTGACGTCGGTCGAGGTCTGCTCCACGCATTCCATTCCTGCGAACTTGATCGGCTGGTCCGCGGCGATCGCGCGCGCGGCGGTGTCGCCGACCACGAACTGGATCGGCGTCGCGATGCAGGCGACCGTGAGCGGGATCAGGAGACCGAGCCGGTGGATGCGGTCGCGCCGGCCGCGCAGCATCCCGACCGCGTAGATCGACGCCACGATGAACCCGGTGACCAGGTACGCCGCCAGGATCATGTGCGGGACCTCGTAGGGCACTGCCGGGTTGAAGATCACCTCGAACGGCTTGACCGAGGTGACGTTGCCCGTCGTCGGCGAGAACCCCTGGGGCTGGTTCATCCACGAATTCACGGCGACGACCGAGAACGCGCCGCCGAGGCCCGAGATCACGACCGGCACGCCCGTCCAGAAGTGCTTCCACGGCGACAGGCGCTTCCAGCCGAAGATATAGATGGCGATAAAGATCGCCTCGAGGAAGAAGAAGATGCCCTCGATCCCGAAGAGCAGACCGAAGACCTCGCCGAACCGGCCGGTGAACGCCGGCCAGAGCAGCCCGAACTCGAAGGAGAGGACGGTTCCGGTTACCGCGCCGACGGCGAAGGTGACCGCCACCGCTTTCGACCAGCGCTGCGCCAGCTTCAGCGCGTCCGCGTCGTCGCGGCGAAGACCGCGGTAGTTCGCGATCAGCATCATCGCAGGGAGAGCCACGCCGAGCGACGCCAGGATGATGTGGAAACCCAGCGTGAACGCCATCTGGCCTCGCGCGGCTGCCAGGTTCGACGCGAAAATCAACATTGCAACATCGGGGAGGTCACCTGCGAACGCCCTGGACCGTGAGCGCCGCCCCGGTCAGACGCGGATCTGGATCCCGTCGTTCGTTTCACGTACCTCGTAGGTTGCGAGTGGGTCGGTCGTGGTCAGGCACTGGTCATCTGGTCAATGCAGCCGCTCGAGCAGGTGGTCGCCGACGCGGAGCGCGTTCGCCATCGCCGTCAGCGCCGGGTTGACGGCGCCGATGCTCGGGAAGATGCTCGTGTCGACGACGTAGAGGTTGTCGAGCTCGTGCGCGCGGCAGTCGCGTTCAGCACCGAGTCGGCCGGGTCGGTCGCCGAACCGGCACGTGCCCGCCTGGTGGGCGCAGCCGGCGACCGGGATCTCGTTCTTCATGTAGGCGAAGCGGGGATCAGGTGGTCCGGGTTCATGTCGAGCTGGCCGAGCAGCGACTTGAGCTTGCGCGTAGAGCCGCTCCTTCGGCACGTCGTTCGTCGGCGTGTAGGCGAGCGTGACGCTTGCCGTCGCGGTCGACGGTGACGCGGTTCTCGGGCCGCGGCAGGTCCTCGGTCGAGAGCCAGAAGTCGATCGCGTGCTTGGCGACCCGCTCGAGCGTCCAGTCCGGCGCGAGCTTCGTCTCGCCCGGCTTCTCGCCGCGGAACATCGGCGCCTGCGACTTGCCGACCATCTGGATGTTCCCGAGCGGGAACTCGTCGTCGTCGCCGCCGAAGTAGAAGTCGTTGAGCCCGAGGGTCTTCTGGTAGATGGTCGGGTTCTCCTCGCGCGAGAGCGCGAGCACGGCCTGGCTGTTGTGGAACATGTAGTTGCGGCCGACCTGGTCGGAGCCGTTGGCGAGGCCGTTCGGGTGCCTGTCGTTCGCCGAGGCGAGCAGCAGCTTCGCGGTGTTCGCCGCGCCGCAGGCGACGACGACGATGTCGGCGGCGTACCGCTCCTCGCGCGCCGTCGCGCTCGACGACGACCTCGGTCACCGCGGTGCCGGCCTCGTTCGTCTCGAGCTTCACCGCCCTGCGCGTTCGTCAGCAGCGTGACGTTCGCGTGCTCGAGCGCCGGCCGCACGCCGAGCACCTCGGCGTCCGACTTGCCGTGCACGAGGCACGGGAAGCCGTCGCAGTTCGCGCAGCGCACGCACGCGCTGAAGCCGGCATGTCGCCTCGTCGAGCATGATCCCGCACGGCGCGTGGAACGGGTGGTAGCCGGCGGCCGCGAGGTCGTCCGAGAGCTGCTGGATGCGCGGCTCGTGCGAGACGGCCGGGAACGGATACGGCGCGCTCGCCGGCGGCTCGGTCGGGTCCTCGCCGCGTGCGCCGTGCACCTGGTAGAGCTGCTCGGCCTTCGTGTAGTACGGCTCGAGCTCGTCGTAGGAGATCGGCCAGGCGGGCGAGATGCCGTCGTGGTGGCGCAGCTCGCCGAAGTCCTCCGCGCGCAGCCGGTAGAGCGCGGCGCCGTAGAGCTTCGTCGCGCCGCCGACGAAGTAGTGGATCTGCGGCTGGAACGGCTTGCCCTTCGCGTCGTACCAGGTGTCCGGCGAGACGTAGCGGTTGTCGACGAACACGTCCTCGGCGCAGCCAGTTCTCGGGCTCGCGCGGCAGCCAGTCGCCGCGCTCGAGCAGCAGGATCCGCTTGCCGGAGGGGGCCAGGTGCCGCGCGAGCGTGCCGCCGCCGGCGCCCGGTGCCGACGATGATCACGTCGTAGTGCTCCACGCTCAGCTCCTCATGATGCGATCCACGGCCCGTGCCAGCGGCCGTAGCCCGGCGACGAGCGTCGTCGGCCTGCGTCGGGCCCCCAGGTCCCGGCGCGTACGGGTGCACGGGCGGCGGCGCGTCGAGCAGCGGCTGCATGATCCGCCAGGTCTCCTCGACGCCGTCCTGGCGGGTGAAGCGGGTGCTGTCGCCGACCATCGCGGCGTGCAGCAGCACCTCGTAGGGCGTCGCGCCCTCGCCGCCCTGCTCTGCGAACTCCATGTCGAGCGTGATCGGCCCGGCTCCCTGCGATGTCCGCGCGGTGCGCGTCGACGATGAGCCGGATGCCCGTCGACGGGTCGAGCTTGACCACGAGCTGGTTCGGCTCGGGCATCCGGGCCGTTGAGCACCGAAGCCGAGCCGCGGCGGATGCTTGAAGACGAGCCGCAGCTCGGTCTGCGTGACCGGCAGCCGCTTGCCGGTGCGGATGAAGAACGGCACGCCCGACCAGCGCCAGTTGTCGATCTCGAGCCGCAGCGCCGCGTACGTCTCGGTGGTCGAGTCCGGCGCGACGCCGTCGATGTCGAGGTAGCCGTCGTACTGGCCGCGCACGTAGTGGGCCGGATCGGCGTCGTCGATCGCGCGGAAGACGCGACACGGTCGCGTCCTTGAGCGTTCTCGGGTCGCCGCCCGCCGGGCGGCTCCATCGCCGCGGCGGCGACCACCTGCATCAGGTGGTTGACGACGACGTCGCGCAGCGCGCCGACCGGGTCGTAGAAGTGACCGCGGTCCTCGACGCCGAAGTTCTCGGCCATCGTGATCTGGACGCGACTCGAGGTAGTTCCGGTTCCAGATCGGCTCGAGCATCGTGTTCGCGAAGCGGAGGTAGAGGATCTCCTCGAGGCCCATCTTCCCGAGGTAGTGGTCGATGCGGTAGATCTGCGACTCGTCGACGTACTGGTGCAGCTCGTCGGCGAGCGCCCTCGCCGAGTCGAGGTCGTGACCGAACGGCTTCTCGACGACGACGCGCGCGTTCTTCGTCAGGCCGGCGTCGGACAGCCCCTTGACGACCGTGCCGAACAGGAACGGCGGGATCTCGAGGTAGAAGACCGGCAGCTCGAGGCGTCCTTGATCGCGTCGCCGACGCGCTCGTAGGTCGCGGCGTCGGCGAAGTCGCCCTGGACGTAGGAGAGCCGCGCCGCGAAGCGCTCGAAGACCTGTCTCGTCGAGCTTCTCGCCGGTCGCCACGATCGAGTCGCGGGCGCGCTCGACGAGCTGGTCGAGCGTCCAGTCGTCGACGGCCACGCCGACGATCGGGCAGTCGAGCAGCCCGCGCCGCTCGAGCCGGTAGAGCGAGTCGGAACGTC
The DNA here is from genome assembly GCA_963736045.1 of uncultured Actinomycetes bacterium. Lineage (GTDB taxonomy): Bacteria > Actinomycetota > Thermoleophilia > Gaiellales > Gaiellaceae > PALSA-612. The sequence goes on from CAVTNK010000006.1 coordinate 38,843, forward strand.
ATCACCTTCGCGAGGTCGCCGGTGATCCCGAAGATCGACGAGCACGTCCGCGGGCTTCGGTCGCTGCATCGTCTCCTCCTGTCTGCGTCATCTCGGTCTCCTCCGCTTCGTCGAGTCACGTGATCCGGCCGCGGCCGCTCGTGCGAGAAGCCGGCCCACGTCCAGTCCACGACCGCCTTCGCGCGGTCCTCGCCGGTCGAGAGCAGCGCGAGGTGGACGGCGCCCCAGGCGAGCGAGGCCGTCTTGCCCTTCATCGTCCTGCCGCTGCTTGAACTGCACGACCGCGGCGCCGCGGCCGATCGTCGCCATCGTCCCCTTGTCGTTGTAGTCGAACGGCTCGGTCTTCTTGCCGCCCGACGAGGCGCGCGATGTTCTCGCCCGCGCACTCGCCCGACTGGAGCGCGACCGAGCCGAGCTGCGGAAGCATCTCGTCCGTCTTCTTGTCGGTGATCCACGCGATGTCGCCGACCACGAACACCTCGGGGTGGTCCGGCGAGGCTGAGGTCCGGCCCGACCGGTACGCGGTTTCCGCTGCTGGAGCTCGAGCCCGAGCGACTGGACGATCGGGTTCGCCTGCATGCCGGCGCCCCACACGAGCGTGTGCGCCTTGAGCTCCGTGCCCGGACTTGAGCGTGACGCGCGTCGGCGTGATCGGAGGACGACTTCCCGCCGCAGCACCTCGACGCCGCGCTTCTCGAGCGCCTGCTTCGTGTACGTGCGGATGTCCGACTTGAACATCGTGAAGAGCTCCGGGCCGGCCTCGACGAGGATCAGTCGCGCCTTGTCCTGCGGCAGGTCTGCGGGTAGTCCTTCGTCGAAGTTCGATGCGGTAGAGCTCGGCCATCGCACCGACGCTCTCGATCCCGGTCGCGCCGCCGCCGACGACGACGACGTTGAGCGCGCCGTCCTCGATCAGCTCCGGGTTCCTGTCGGCCGCCTCCCACTTCTCCAGCACCTGCTCGCGGAGGCGCACCGCGTCGGCGAGCGTGTACATCGGGAATGCGTGCTCGGCCGCGCCCTTCGGTGCCGAAGAAGTTGACGCTCGGCGCCGAGCGCCGAGCACGAGGTAGTCGTACGCGATCGGCGCCATCTCGTCGAACTGCGACCTGCTGCTTCGGCGAGATCGATCGCGGTCGCGGTGTCCTGATGGACGGCGACGTTCGGCTGGTCGTGGAAGAGGTCGCGCAGCGGATGGCCGACGGCCGACGTCTCGAGCAGGTCGGTCGCGACCTGGTAGAGGAGCGGCTGGAAGGTGTGGATAGTTGTGCTTGTCGACGAGCACGACGTCGACGTCGGCGTCCTTCAGCTTGCGCGCGGCGCCGATCCCGGCGAAGCCGCCGCCGAGGATGAGGACAATAGGCCGCCCTGCTGAAGTACCCGGAGGCATGCCGGCACTCTATGAGAGGTGCCTGGCCGGCGCATCGTCCCAATTGGATCAATTGACGGTTCCGGCGCGAGTTCCCCGTCCGCAGACGGAGGTCACGCGACTGGTCGCGGCCTGATTCTGCGGCCCTGTGAGCTCGAGAAGCCGCTCCCCGAAACCACTAGGGAGACAGATTCCGACCAGTAACCGCCGCGTCTGCACCGCATCACCATCGAGGTCGTCCTGATCGATGAGTGAGCAAACGTCAGCGCAATCCACAGAGACCAGATCGACTCCAGTTTGCGACCTCAGCGAGACATTCCCGGCGCGGAGACCCCATCTGGCGTCCCAGGGTCGGACGGCGGATCGAGGATCAGGTCGACGACGAGCGCCGTCCAGCCGGTCTGGTGCGTCGCGCCGAGGCCGGCGCCGTTGTCGCCGTGGAAGTACTCGTTGAAGGTGAGGTTGTCCTTCCAGGCCGGATCGGTCTGGAGCCGCTCGGTGTCGCCGTAGAGCGGGCGGCGGCCGTCGGCGCCCGGCAGCCAGATCGAGACGAGCCGGTCGGCGAGGTCCTGCGCGATCTCGCCGAACGTGCGCTCCTGCCCCGAGCCGGTCGGGTACTCGAGCTTGAAGTCGTCGCCGAAGAAGCGCTGGTAGATGACGAACTGGCGGATCGCGAGGTAGTTGACCGGCATCCAGATCGGGCCGCGCCAGTTCGAGTTGCCGCCGAACATGCTCGTGGTCGACTCGGCCGGCTCGTAGTCGATCCACGCGCCCTCGACGCCCTCGAGCGTGTACGGGTTGTTCTCGTAGCGCTTCGAGACCGCGCGGAGCCCGTGCGGCGAGAGGAACGCCGCCTCGTCGAAGAACTCCTCGAGCGTGTGCCGGAGGTCCTCCGGGTCGATCACCGAGAGGAGCACGCGTCCGCTCGTCGCCGACCTCGCGCACGCGGCCGACCATGGTGCCGCCGGTCTCCGTCCCAGCTCTCGCGCAGGCGCGCGAACCGCTTGCCGAGCTTGCTCGGCGGCCTCGACGGCCCTCGGCGGCAGGCCGACGGCCGGGAGCACCGGGATCAGGCCCGAGATCGTCTGCACCTTCACCTGGGTCGACTCGCCCGACGGGTACACGAGCCGGTCGTAGAAGAACCCGTCCTCGACGTCGTAGAGGCCCTGCCGCTCGAGCGCCCGGGCGATCAGGACGAACTGCTCGAGGAACTTGATCACCATGTCCAGGTAGACGTCGTTCTCCTCGGCGAGCTCGATCGCGATCACGAGCATCGAGAGCGCGTAGTAGGCCATCCACGCCGTGCCGTCGGCCTGCTCGAGCGTGACGCCCTCGGGCAGGTTCGAGCGGTCGATCGGGCTGATGTTGTCGAGCCCGAGGAAGCCGCCGCTGAAGACGTTGTTGCCGTCGGCGTCCTCGCGGTTGAGCCACCAGGTGAAGTTGATCAGCAGCTTCTGGAAGACCCGCTCGAGGAACTCGCGGTCGCTGGCCGCCGTCGATCGCGGAACACGCGGAGCGCGGCCATCACGTGCACCGGCGGGTTGACGTCGTCGAAGTTCCACTCGTAGGCCGGCAGCGCGCCGTTCGGGTGCAGGAACCACTCGCGGAGCAGCACGACGAGCTGGTACTTCGCGAACGCGGGATCGAGGTGCGCCCACGGGATCGCGTGGAAGCCGAGGTCCCAGGCGGCGAACCACGGGTACTCCCACGGGTCCGGCATCGCGAGCACGTCGAACGCGTCGAGGTGCCGCCAGTCGCTGTTGCGGCCGTGCTGGCGCGCCTCGGGCGGCGGCGGCTCGCCGGGGTCGCCGTCGAGCCAGCGGCGGACGTTGTACGGGTACATCTGCTTGCTCCAGACGAGCCCGGCGCACGCCTGGCGCAGGATCCGCATCGCCTCGGCGTCGGTGCCGTCCGGCGCGAGCGCCTCGTAGAACTCGTCGGCGTCGGCCTCGCGGGCCGCGACGACCTTGTCGAAGGCGGCGCCCGCCCACGCGGACTTCTGCTTCTTGGCAGCCGGCCGGTGCAGCGCAGCCGCAGCTCGGCCTTGCCGCCGCCCGGCACCGTCACGCGGTAGCGGAACGCCGCCTTCGTGCCGAAGCCGTCCGGGTTGACGGTGGCCGCGCCCGAGACGACGTGGTCGTTGATGCCGTCCTTCGGGTACGGCGTCGTCGCCTCCGAGCCGAAGACGCGCGGCGCGTTCGTCTCGTTCTCGCAGAAGAGCGCCTCGGGAGCGCGCCGTCGGGCCCGGGCGCCGCGTCGAGCCGGTAGCCGGCGAGCGCGTGGTCGGCAGACGACGAGCGCGGAGCCGTCGCCCTCGATCCGCGGGCGGTCGGACTCGTCGCCCCACGACCACGTGTTGCGGAACCAGAGCGTCGGCAGCACGTCGATCGTCGCCTCGTCCGGGCCGTGGTTCTCGAGCTCGATCCGCATCAGCACCTCGGTCGGCGAGGCCTTCGCGTAGGTGACGTCGACCGACCAGTAGCGGTCGTCGTCGAACACGCCCGGTGTCGAGCAGCTCGAGCTCGGGATCGTTGCAGGCCGCGGCCGTGGTGGACGAGCTGCTCGTACGGGAAGGCCGCCTGCGGGTAGTGGTAGCGCCAGTGCAGCAGCGCGTGGCTCGGCAGCCCCTCGAGGTACCACCAGTACTCCTTGACGTCCTCGCCGTGGTTTCCCTGCGGCCCGGTGAGGCCGAACATCCGCTCCTTGAGGATCGGGTCCTCGCCGTTCCAGAGCGCGAGCGCGAGGCAGAGCTCGTGGCGGATGTCCGAGATCCCGGCCATGCCGTCCTCGTTCCAGCGGTAGGCGCGGGAGCGGGCGTGGTCGTGCGGGAAGGAGTCCCACGCGTCGCCGCTCTCGGAGTAGTCCTCGCGGACGGTGCCCCAGGCGCGCTCGCTCAGGTACGGGCCCCACTCGTACCACGGGTTGGCGGAGAAGAGGTCGTCCTCGGCGCGGCCCGTGGCCTCGGCGAGGCGGGCGTGCTCGGCGGTCGGCGGGCGCTTCGCGGATTTCGGCATCGGATCAGTCCTCCGCTAGAGTCGAGTCGGGTCAGGTCGAAGAGGTGCCAGGCCCACGGGTCGAGGGCGACGTAGAGCCCGTCGCGGAGGTCGTCGCCGCTGCGCTCGTAGCGCTCGCCTCTGGCGGCGTCGTCGAGCTGCCACGCCGCGCCCGCGCAGGTCGTCCCACGGCAGCGAGACGTGACCGGACGCGGGCGCGTCGCCGAGGTTCACGACCACGAGCTTGCGCGAGACTCGCCGCGCCAGCCCCAGACGACGAGGTTCTGCCAGGTGTCGTTGCCCTCCCAGCCGCGGCGCTCGCCGAGCTGCCACTCGCCGTCGCGGAAGACTCGGTCGCGCAGCGCGGTCAGCAGCTGCTCGTAGAAGCTTCTGAGGTCGGCGTCGGGCGGCTCGTCGGGCCGGCGGGCGAGGAAGACGGGCAGCTGCACGCGTGCGCCCTTCGAGCTGGCCCTCGTGGACGAGCCGCGCGCCGGTCTGGGTCAGCGTCGTCACCGCGGCCGCGCGCGCCTGCTCGCGGCGGGAAGGTCGCGGCCGCGCGCGGCTCGTCGTGGTTCTCGATGAAGCGGACGAGCCGCTCCTGGTAGCCGATGTCGGCCGTGCAGGTGCCCGTGCACCGCCTCGGCGCCCTCGTGCACGAGCCGGTCGTAGAGGCGCTTGTCGTAGCAGTAGTCGAAGCCCTGCTGCTGGAGCGCCCACTCGAGGTCCCAGTAGGCCTCGGCCATGAAGACGAAGCCGGGATGCGCGACCCTGACGGCCGGGATCACGGTCGGCCAGTAGTCGGCGTCCGGCCGCGGACCGGCGCGCTCGCCCCAGGTGCGCTCGAAGACGTCGTTCATCATCAGCATCGCCATGTCGCAGCGGACGCCGTCGCACTGCGCGGCGATCGAGCCGAGCGTCTCGATCACGGCGCCGCGCAGGTCCGGCGAGAACGCGTTCAGCTGCACGACGTCCGGCCACGCCGGGAAGTACGGGTCGCGGCCGTTCGCGAGCACGCTCGCCGCCGACCCGGACGAACGAGGCCGGGTCGCGCTCGAGGTCGTCCTCGCTGCCGCGGACGAAGTACTCCGGGTGCGCCTCCGTCCACGGGTGATCGGGCGCGACGTGGTTCGGCACGAAGTCGAGGATCAGCTCGAGCCCGCGCTCGGCGAGCGCCGCGCGCGCGGCCGCGAGCCCCGTGGGCCCACCCAGGTGCGCGTCGACCGAGTAGTCGCGGATGCAGTACGGCGAGCCAACGACGTCCTGCGGTCGATGAAGTCGGGCAGCGCGCGCCGGAAGCTCTCGACCAGGCCCTCGTTCTCGAGCGCGATCGCGATCCCGGCCGGGCTGCGCTCCCAGACGCCCATCAGCCAGACCGCGTCGAACCCGAGCGCTGCGATCGCGTCCCACTCGCGCTCGGGGACGCCGGCGAGATCGATCGGCGCTCCCTCACGGCGGCTCAACTCGTCGAGCCAGACCCAGGTGTTGATCTCGTAGATGAATGGATGCTCGACCAAGTCTCCTTCCGCGGCGTACGGGGCCTGTCCACCGACGCCGAGTACGGCTGAGGGTTGCAGAGAACCGTAGAACGAGTGGCGACAGTCTGGTGACGAAACGGGCAGCGGGGGTTCGCGCGGCGCCGAAGCGAGTGGCGGCGCGGTTGGGCGACGTGACCCCTGGGATGTCCGGTCGGCTCGAGCACGTGTTCACCAGCTCGTAACCGGCTAGATCCGCACTCGCTCCCCATCCAAGACCGCATGCAAGAAAGGGTTGTGCTGATGTCGGTGAGCCTGAATCTCGCTCAGGACGGCGCCCTGGAGCACTCGGGACAGTCCACGAGCGGCAAGTGTCGGCGCACTCAGCGATGAGGTCTGCGCGGCGGCTGATCCTCCCGCTCGCGCTTGCTCAGTTCATCTGCAGCTTCGCTGGCTCGAACATGAACGTGATGATCAACGACATCAGCGAGGACCTCGACACGACCGTCAAGGGAGTGCAGACCGCGATCACGCTGTTCCTGCTGATCATGGCGATCCTGATGATCCCGTGCAGCAAGCTCACCGACCGCTGGGGTCGCAAGCGGTGCTTCATGGGAGGGCTGACGCTGTACGGCATCGGCGCCCTGCATCAGCGCGCTCTCGCCGAATCTCGGGGTGCTGATCCTCGGCAACTCGGTGTTCGAGGGCGTCGGGACGGCGTTCTTGATCCCTCCGGTCTACATCCTCGCGACGTTGTGGTTCAGGATCTCACGTCGCGCGCCTGGGCTTTCGGCGTGATCAGCGGGCTGGGAGGTATCGGCGCCGCGGCAGGACCGTTGATCGGGGGTGTGATTACGACGGCGATCAGCTGGCGTGTTGCGTTCCTGTTCCAGGCCGCCGTGGTCGTGACGATCGTCCTTCTCAGCCGTCGCATGGTCGATCCGCTCGAGGCGGATCCGACGCGTCCCTTCGACGCTGTCGGGGCGATCCTGTCGGGAGTCGGCATGTTCTGCGTGGTGTTCGGGATCCTTCAGGCTGGCAGCAACAACGCGCTCATGGCCATCTTCCTGGTGGTCGGGGTGCTCTTCCTGCTGGCCTTCTTCCTGTTCATCCGCGCTCGGGAGCGAACGGGGAAGGAGCCGCTGCTCTCCACAGCGCTCTTCAGGAACCGGACGTGCAACCTCGCGCTCGTCACACAGAACATCCAGTGGTTGATGCTGATGGGGACGTCGTTCACCGTCTCGGTCTTCTTGCAGGAGGTTCGCGGGTACAGCGCGATCAAGACGGGCGTCGTCTTCACCGCGGCGACGCTCGGGATCCTCGTCTCGTCTCTTTCCGCCGAGCGTCTCGCCAGGAGGTACCCGCAGCGGACGTTGATCGTCGCGGGCTTCGTCGTCACCGTGACTGGGATCGTGCTCCTGCTCGTTCTCGTCAGGGACTCGACGAGCAGCCTCGCCTTTGTGCCAGGGTTGCTGCTGATCGGTCTCGGCCTCGGCGGGATGCTCACTCCCTCGGTGAACCTCGTGCAGTCGAGCTTCCCGGAGGAGCGGCAGGGCGAGATCTCGGGTCTGTCCCGAAGCATCTCCAATCTGGGCTCGTCCTTCGGCACCGCGATCGCGGGCACTATCCTGGTGTCCGTCATCGCCACAGGGAACCGCGCGTATGCGTGGGCGATGGTCGCGCTCGTGATGTTCGGGCTCGTCGGGCTCGGGGCGGCCATGCTCCTTCCTACGAAGCTCGAACGCGAGGCTGCTTGAGCCAGGCCTTGCGACCAGCAGTCGTACACGGTCGGCGCCGATTGGCGGCCTCAAGCAGAAGGTGACGCAACGATGAGACCAGCCTTCCCTCCTGGAACGACTTCGCCGTGTCCAGGCCCTGCGTCGAGAGGGCGTGCTGCTAGAGGCCGTGCCGGGCCAGGGCGAGTCGCATCATCGTTGCGTGTGTGCCCTCAGAGCCGGCGCTGTCTTCCACCGGGGAGAGCTGGCGATAGCTTCCGTCAGGCTGCAGCTCCCAGGCATTGCGACGGTCGGTCAGGCAGACCTGGAGGATCTCCCAGAGGCGGGCGCGCAGTCTTCGGTCTGCGATCGGGACGGCGGCTTCGACCCGCTCTGAAAGGTTGCGGTGCATCCAGTCGCCGGAGCCGATCAGGAACTCCCCCTCGAGTGGATCGTCGGAGCCGGCTGCGAAGTGGAAGATGCGTGAGTGCTCGAGGAAGCGCCCGACGATCGAGCGGATGCGGATGTTCTCGGTCCAGTCTGGGACGCCGGGGGCGAGGCAGCAGAGGCCGCGGACGATCAGATCGATCGGCACGCCTGCTCTTGAGGCTTCCGACAGGAGCCGGCAGATCTCGCCGTCCTCGAGTTGGTTCATCTTGCACACGATCCGTGCCGGGCGCCCGGCGTCGCGGTTTTCGATCTCGCGCTCGATCAGCTCGGCGAACCTGGTGCGCATGTACATCGGCGCGACGAGCAGGGTCGGAAAGGAGGGGGTGCGCGAACGGCCGGTGAGGAAATGGAACAAAGTGACGACGTCGCTCGTGATCACCGGGTCGGCGGTGAGCAGCCCGACGTCTTCGTACAGCCTGGCAGTACGCGTGTGGTAGTTGCCGGTCGCGACGTGCGCATAGCAGCGCATGCCGGCTTCCTCCTTCCGCACCACGAGCGCCGTCTTGCTGTGCGTCTTCAGCCCGGTCACTCCGAACATGACATGGGCGCCGACGTTCTCCAGCTCACGTGACCAGTGCAGGTTGCGCTCCTCGTCGAAGCGGGCGTTCAACTCGATCACGCACGCCACCTGCTTGCCTGCCTCGGCGGCTCGGATCAGCGACTGCACGAACGGCGTGTCGTCTCCGACCCGGTAGACGGTCATCTTGATCGAGACCGTCAGCGGATCATCTGCTGCCTCGCGAATGAACCGCTCCACTCCGGCATAGAAGCTGTCGTAGGGTTGGTGCAGCAGGATGTCGCCGGCGCGGATCGCAGAGAAGATATCGCCGTCCACAGCCTCGAGCCCGATCGGCGGAAGCGGCGTCCAGGGCGGGTCGCGCAACGGCTCGACCTTGAGGCCGGCGATCTCAAACAGCGTTGTGTAGTCGAGCAGCGCGCGCATCTCGTAGATGTCCTCTGACGTGAGCGCGAAACGGTGCTTGAGCTCGGACACCATTCGCGTGTCGGCGTTCGGCTGGACTTCGAGACGCACGACGGGCTCGAAGCGGCGCTGGAGCACCTCCCGCTGTACCAATGCGCGCTTGCTCTCTCCGTCGTCGTCTTCGAGTTCGACCTCCGCGTCACGGCACACCCTGAACTGGCTGGCGCTTTCGACCACCATCCCGGGAAACAGCCTCTCCGCGTTGGCAGCGATCACCTGATCGAGACCGACGAAGACACGGGTCGGGGACTCGACGCCCGCGCGCACCCGCAGCCACTGCGGCAGTTCGCCCGGCACCTTGACCCGAACCAGAACCGACTCACCGCTGACTGGATCCTCGAGACGGAACGCCCACGAAGTCGAGAGGTTCGAGACAAACGGGAACGGATGAGCCGCATCGAGGCTGAGCGGCGTCAACACCGGCGAAATCTCCCTGTCGAAGACCGCCGATACCTCCTCGCGCTGGGCATCGGTGAGATCGGCCCAGCCGACGAGATGGATTCCGTGCTCGGCGAGCTCCGGCCGGATCACCTCGCTGTAGCAGGCCGCTTGCTCTGCAAGCATCGAGGTGATCATCTCTCGCTTACGCGCAAGCAGCTCTCGGCGCTCCTCCGCGGCCAGGCTGGTGTCGTCCGTCATAGGTCGAATCAGCCCCATCCGCTTCATGAAGAACTCGTCCAGGTTCGCTGAGAAGATCGCCAGGAACTTGACGCGCTCCAGCAGCCGGTTCCGCCCGTCGAGCGCTTCGTGCAGCACCCGCCGGTTGAACTCGAGCCAGCTCAGATCACGGTCGAGCCAGGCATGCTCGTAGAGTTCGGTGACAGTCGAGGCCGGAGGCTCGGCGGGCTCGCCGGCAGGGGCGTCGCTTTCGACTATCTGACTCGAACTCACATCGCAAAGGGTAGTCGCGGCTCCCCGGGCTGTCGACGAGGACCGGTATGTCGCAGCGTGTTCGAGTCGGCCCTCCGCGGCCACCCACGCAAGAGTCACCGGATTGTCACCGGATCGACGCATCCGGGCTTGCACGCCTCGGTCACGATGAGGGTGTGAGTGCCGACTTCGACCTGCTGGTGATCGGTTCCGGCCCGGCCGGTCAGAAGGCGGCGATCCAGGCGGCGAAGCTCGGGCGCGCGGTCGGCATCGTCGAGCGCCGGCACATGGTCGGCGGTGTTTGCACGAACACAGGGACGATCCCCTCGAAGACGCTGCGTGAGGCCGTCCTCTACCTGACGGGTGCGAGCCAGCGGGAGATCTACGGCGACAGCTACCGCGTCAAACCGGACGTAACCGTCCGCGACCTCGCCGAGCGAACCGATCGCGTGATCGCCCGCGAGATCGATGTGATCCGGAATCAGCTGCAGCGAAACCACATCGAGTTGCTCACCGGCGAGGCGCGCTTCCTCGATCCGCACACGCTCGCAATCACGGATGGAGGCGCCGAGCGGCATGTGAGCGCCGACCAGGTCATCATCGGAGTCGGCACCGCGCCGGCGCGGCCGGCCAACGTCGACTTCGACGACAGGACCGTGATCGACTCGGACGGTCTGCTGCACCTCGCGTCGATCCCGGCTTCGCTCGTCGTCGTCGGTGCCGGCGTGATCGGGATCGAGTACGCCTCGATGTTCGCAGCGCTCGGAACCAAGGTGACGCTCGTGGAGCGGCAGGCACAACTGCTCAAGTTCTGCGACACGGAGATCGTCGAGGGACTCCAGCACCATCTCCGGGACCTTGGCGTCATCTTCCGCTTCGGCGAGACCGTCACCGGCGTCGACCGCCTCGAGGGCGGCACGATCACCCACCTCGAGAGCGGCAAGCGCATCGCCGCCGAGGCCGTCTTCTACTCTGCCGGGCGGCAGGGGGCCACGGAGGCGCTGAACCTCGACGCGGCCGGGCTCGAAGCCGACGATCGCGGCCGGATCAGCGTCGGCCCCGACTTCAGAACGAGCGTCGAGCACATCTGGGCCGTCGGCGACGTGATCGGCTTCCCCAGCCTGGCCGCGACCTCGATGGAGCAGGGCCGCCTGGCCGCGAGGGCCGCTTGCGGAGAGCCGTGCGGCCACGCCCCGGAGCTTCTTCCCTTCGGCATCTACTCGATCCCCGAGATCAGCTTCGTCGGCAAGACCGAGGAGGAGTTGACTGCCGCTGGCGTCCCCTACGAAGTCGGAATCTCCCGCTACCGGGAGCTCGCCCGAGGCGTAATCCTCGGTGACACCTACGGGGTGCTCAAGCTGCTCGTCTCCCCCGATGACCGGCGACTGCTGGCAACCCACATCCTCGGTACGGGCGCGACCGAGCTGATCCACATCGGCCAGTGCGTGATCTTCCTCGAAGGCACGATCGACTACTTCGTCGACGCCGTGTTCAACTACCCGACACTCGCCACCGCCTACAAGGTGGCCGCACTGGACGCCGCCAACAAGATCGACACCCTCACCCGATTGAACGCCTAGGCCCCGCGCTCGCACGGGTCGTAGCGGTCGGTAACCATCACCGAGAGAGCGAGGCCGGTCGCGCGAATCTCCCCTCAGACAGCTCGGGCGACCAGCCTCCTCTCGTCCTCGAGAGCCTCGTGGAGGGCGGCCTCGATCAGGAAGGACTCTCGACCTGAACCTACCGGGGCGGTAGGTGAAGTTGTGGTCGCCGAAACGTGTAGAACCTGTGCTCGGCCGGGCCGTTTTGAGAGGCTGGTCTGCGCTCTGCGTGGACGTCGGCTGGTGTGACGATCGGCTTCTCGGGTGGGTTGTTGCCCCCTCGGATGAGGCTCGGTCGGCGCATACACTGGCGCATGTAATCGCCAAGCGGCCTGGTTGAGCCCGAAGTGATGAGTCTTCGAGACCAGTAAGGCGTGGCAACCCCACGCTTCGTCGGTTCGACTCCGGCGCCGCTCCGTCGATCCTCTCGCCAATGCGCGTCTCCCGAGATATCACTTGACCGTGAAGCGCAAGTGGAGAGGGACTCCGATCCGGCGTGAGGCTCTTGCCGTCGCACCGGCGGTCGCGCTCTTCGTCGGGTTGGCGGTCCACCAGATCCTTCTAGCCCCGACGTGGGTCGGGGACGACGTCGACGACGGGGCGTACTTCCTCATGAGCCGGAACATCTGGCACTACGGAGCTCCGCTGCTCGATCAGAGCGGTTCCGCGCACTGGTCGAGCAGCTGGTCGCCCGGGTTGTCGATTCTCCTCTCACCGCTGGGTGCCCTCCCGATGGCGTCGAGTGTGGTCGCGGAACGCATCGTGGTCGTGCTCACGGGGGTGGCGTTTCTCGTGCTCGGATACGCGTGGATGCGGCGCGAGCTCGGCCTGAGCCGGCTCTGGGCCGGGCTCGCGACGATGTGCGTGGCTGCGAGCTACGAGTTGGCACGCGACGGGGGGCGGGTGCTATCGGACGTCCCGGCGGCGGCCGCCATGATGGGCGGGGTCGTCGTGCTCCGCCGCGGGCGGACGACTGCCGGCCTGGCACTGCTCGCGCTCGCCGCCCTCGTCCGGCCGATCTACGTCGTCGCGCTGGCCGCCGCGATCACCTGGCTGCTCCTCACCGACGGACGGCGCAGACTGTTCCTGGCCGCGGCGGCTGCCGTTCTGATGACGGCCGCGATCGCGGTGGCCGTGGGCGGCCATCGAGGCTACTTCTCCGCGATCGCGCATCCGGGCGAGGGCGGAGTCTGGGAGACGTTCGTCCAGCAGGCGAAGGGGCTGAGCTGGTCCCCTGTTGGCTGGTTCGTCCCAAGCTCGACGCTGCAAGAGGACGCGCGTATTCCCTTGAAGCTGCTCTCTCTCCTCCTGCTCCTGCTGGCCGCCGCCGTTGCGGTGAGACGCCGTCTGGGGCTGGAGGCGATGATCGTGGCGGGGACGATCGCCGTTCTGCTCGTGTTTCGGACAAGCGGGGCCGGCAATGCCCGCTATCTGATCCCGCTTTCGCCGTTCTTCATCGGGGCGATCGTCGCCGGCCTCCGTCTCCGCCCTCAAGGATGGGCTGTTCCCGCAGCCGCTCTCGCCGTCGCCAGCGCGGTCGGCGGTGACCTCTACTACTTCGTGACCAGGACACCCTCATCGGCCAACTTCGATGCGGAGGTCGCGGCGAAGAACGGCGCGTACCTGTGGGTGAAGGCGCACGTTGGTCGGAGCTCGGAAGTGGTCGCCCTGAACGACATCCAGTCGTTCCTCTACAGCGGCCACCCGACCGTAAGCGCGATAAACGACTTCGAGCCCGGCCGGACGTTCGTCGTCAGGATTCCGCCGAGGGTCTCGTTTGACTCCTGGGCCGCGCAGCACATCCTGGACGGCTTCCGTGGCCACGAGGTCTACCGACGTGGCCCCGTCTCGGTCGTCCAGGTCGATGCGCGGCGCGAACAGTAGACCCGACGTCGTCGGCAGTTCCCAGTGGGCATGGTGGGTGCGCCGTGCCTACCCCTCCAGCCCGGCGAGCCGCCGCGCGAGCGACCGCGCCGGGTTCGGGTCGTATGCGCGGGCGATCATCAGCTTCTCGGCCTCGAACGAGCCCTCGGCGTGAACCGCGAGCACCGACTGATAGCCGGCATAGCCACGCGCGAGCAGGTCCGACGCGAGGTTGAGGAGCGCAAGTCGCTCGGAGGCCGGCACGGCCGCCCCGAGGTACTTGTCCAGGATCGGCCTGAGCTCGGGATGCTCCCAGTCGGCACCTGACGGACCGGTCACGAGCAAGCCGCCGGCGATGTCGATCACATGCTTGACAGCCTCCTGGTAGTCGCGCGCGAACGTCCATTTGGCGATGTTCGTCGTGAGCGGGTCCGGGTAGGCAAGTCCCGTCTCTCCGTCTACGCGGCAGCGGTCGGCCGCCAGGTGGGTGAGGCCGCGAACGGTCTCGACGTAGCCGATCAGCCACGTGAGCTTGTCGCGAACATGCGACGCGCGCTGGATCCCGTTGGCCTCGGCGAGGCAGATCGCGAGGCCGACGAGGGCGTCGAGGAGTGGCAGCTTGTACGAGACGGCCGTGAAGCGGTGGTACTCGACGAAGGTGAGCGCGAGTTGGCCCGCGCGCTCGACGTCGCCCGCGAGGAAGACGCGGTCCCAGGGCACGAACACGTCGTCGAAGACCGTCAGCGTCTCGATCATCTTGTGCCGCGACGAGATCGGATGCGTCCAGGGATCGTCGGCGCCGTGCAGGAAGTCCGAGCACAGGAGCCTGAGGCCGGGCGTCGCGACGGGAAGCGCGAACGCGACGGCCCAGTCCTCCTCGCCTTCCCGCATCGCCCGCGTCGGGATGACGATCACCTCGTCGACGTTGGGCGTGCACGACGTGTGCACCTTGGCGCCGCGGACGACGATGCCGTCCTTGCGGCGCTCGACGATCCTCACGTACGCGTCGGGGTCCGCCTGGCTCGAAGGGCCCTGTGAGCGGTCGCCCTTCACGTCGGTCTGCGCGGTCGCGAGGGCCAGGTCGCTGTCGCGGCAGTGCCGGTGGTAGGCCTCGACACGTGTGAAGGCGTCCGTTCCGGCGGTGACGCGGTGCAGGGCGAAGAGCGCGTCCGTCCCGATCTCCTTGAGGAGGACGACGAGGGTTGCTCCGTGCGCAGTCGATGTCTCGATCAGCGCCGAGCGGCGTCGCAGATCGTCGGCGCTCCGCGGCAGCGCGTAGAACGTCGAGTGGCCGTCGGTCACGGCGAGATCCCGAAGCTCCGGGTCGTCGGCCAGCTCGAAGTCGAGAGCTCCGTGGCGGGCCGCGACGCCGAGCTCCGGGTGCTCGGTCACGTCCGGCACCCGCTCGCCCCGATACCAGACCTCTCGTCCGTCCCTCAGTCCGGCGAGATACGCGCTTGCGTCACGCATCGTGCCCCCTTTTCCGTGGTCTTCAAGAGTTATAGTCGGCTGGTCACGCAAGCCTGGCGATCAGGAGCGTCCATGGCCGTTGCCGAGCACGAGATCCGCGTTCCGCCGATGGCTCCAGAGGCCGCCGAAGGGCCCAGGGTGCAGATCATCCCCGTTCGCGGACTGCCGATCGTGGCGGTCGTCATCGCTCTTCTCGTCTGGGCGATCGCCTCGAACGCCCCGTGGGCTCTCACGTTCTTTCACGTCGCAGGCGGCGGGGTGTGGACAGGGATCGACCTTTTCTTCGGGCTCGTGCTCGGTCCGATCATGGGACGTCTCTCGGTTCCCGCGCGGATCGAGCTGGCGAAGCGGCTGATGCCGAAGATGGTGCTGATCGTGCCCACACTCGTGACGATGACGCTGGCGGCCGGGTTCCAGCTCGCTCGGTACAACGGCTTCCTCGACACGGGGTACGACCGCCACGGGTGGGTCGTCGCGTCGTTCGTCGTCGTCGGCGTCATGGCGGTGATCGCGATCGGGCTGCTCGAGCCGGCCAACCTCGCGGTGCTGTTCGAGATGCGGAAGCCGCGGCCGAACCCGGCGGTGATCGAGAAGCTGATGCGACGCTTCATCTACACGGCTGGGATCACCGGCGCGATGCAGATCGCGACGCTGATCATCATGACGAGGCTGGCGAGCTGATGGCCGCCGCCGACGTGAGCAGCGTTGCCGACCGCCCGGTCCCTCCGATCACCGCGCTCGGGATGCTGTCGATCGCGTTCGTCGCCGGCGGTGTGAGCTACCTCGCTGCGTACCTGCCGCGCAGCGCCCCGCTCGGCCCTGCGATCGGCTGCCTGGTTGCGGCAACCGCCGTTCTGCTCGCGAGCGTCGTCCTGCTCAGCCGCCAGCGCGACTTCGCCTGGTGGCGGTTCTTCCAGGTCGCGGGCTGGGCGTTGCTCGCCTACGTCGTCATCGCCGGGATGATCGAGTACGCCTTCATCTACGACGAGACCCGCGGCCCTGTGCTCGTCGTCATGACGCTGATGCTGGCGACTTTCACTGTCAACGTCCCGATGCTGCTCGCGTTCACGGTCGCGCGGTTCGAGGAAGCGAAAGTCCGCCCGGCTTCGTAGCAGACCGGTTCGCTGCTGCCGAGCTCGCAACCGCAGTTGCGCGACCCCGGCCGGCTGTCGCAGGCCGTCAGCCGAGGTCGAGCGCTGCAACCTTGCCGTTCTCGGCGAGCTTGCGCGCAAGGCCGGCGGACGGCGCGAAGATCTCGATCTGGGCGTCGACGCCCGGGAAGGCGACGTAGAGACTCTCCGGCCGCTGGGTCGAGTAGACCGCGATCCCGCCGTCCTTCAGATGGATCAATGAGACGCCCGATCCGGTGGCGCCGCGCTTCGTGACGGCGAAGGCGTTCTCCATGGGATACGTCGCCACGGTCAGCTCGGGTCGCTTGGTGCCGACCTGAACTCCTTTCGGCAGATATCGGATGAGGACGCGGCCGTCGGCAGTCTCGGTCAGCTCATACGTGAAGCCCCGCCAGTTTCCGACCCAGTAGATCGGGTGCCCGAGCGATCCCGACAGACCCCTCAGCTTCACAGGCGAGGCGGCCACCGGGCCTCCGCTCTGCGCCGCGCCGGTCGAGGCGATCGCCCGGACGCGACCGCTGGTCGCGAGCAGCCGCGCGGCGAGCGGGCTCGGGTTGTAGAGCGCGATCTGGTAGTCGACGCCGGGATAGGCGATGTAGACGGTCGTCGCGTGACCCTTGTTCACGACGCCGACGCCGCTTCCCGGCAAGCCGAGGAGCTCGGCGCCTGCGTTGGGGCGGGTCGTCACCTTGAAGGCATCCTTCACCGGGAAGGTGGCAACTGTCAGGAACGGCCGCTTGTCGCTCGGCTCGACCCCGGCTGGCAGATAGCGCACGGAGATCCCGCTCGGCAACTGGATCAGCTCGTACTTCACACCTTTGGCAGCGCCGACCCAGTAGACGGGCGTGCCGAGAGCCGAGACAACCGTCTTCAGCCCTGCCTCCGTGAGCGCCACGTCCGAGATGGAGGCGGGCTTCGAGGTCGAGGGAGACCCCGAGCTTCCTCCCGAGTCGACGACGATCCAGACGATGAGGCCGGCGAGCGCGGCGAGCGCGATCACGACACTCGCACGAGCCCGGGCATCGCGAAGGACCTCCTTCGGCCGGGTGGTTCCCGGCGCGTCTCCCGTGGACGGGTCTCCGGGCGGGCTCGACGGCTCGCGAGCGGGCTCGTTCACCTCGGTCACGATGTCACTGTAGCCATCGGCACCGACGTGGACCACCCGGTCAGATGGCCAACCGCCGGTCAGGCTGGAGTAAGGTCGAGTGATGAAGCTCGGGTACTTCTCCATGCCGCTCCACCCGCCCGACCGCGCCTACGTCGAGACGCTGGCGGAGGACCGCGACGCAATCCTTCTCGCCGACCGGCTCGGATTCACCGAGGCGTTCATCGGTGAGCACGTCACCGACGTCGCGGAGTCGGTCACCGACTCGGCTGTCTTCCTGGCGAGCCTCGCCCACCTGACGAGCCAGATCAAGCTCGGGACCGGGACGGTCAACCTGCCGAACGGGCATCCGGCTGCGATCGCGACCAAGATCGCGATGCTCGACACCATCCTCGAGGGCCGCTTCGTGTTCGGGATCAGCCCCGGTGGGCTGCCGTCCGACTGGGAGGTGTTCGGGAACCTCGACCTCGACCGGCGCGAGAAGTTCCGCGAATGCATCGACCAGGTTCTCGCCATCTGGCAGGGAGAGGCTCCCTACAACCTGCGTGGGAAGCACTGGACGATCTCGACCGAGAGGACGCTGATCGCCGATATCGGCCAGGGCCTGATGGTGAAGCCGTTCCAGAAACCGCATCCGCCGATCGTCGTGACGGTGGTCGAGCCTTCCTCGTCGAGCGCGGCCGACGCGGGGGAAAGGGGCTGGGATGTGATCTCGGCCAACTTCCTGCTCCCGCAATGGGTGAAGACGCACTGGGATCGGTTCGTCGAGGGGTGCGAGCGCGCCGGCCGCGAGCCAGACCGGGCAGGCTGGCGCGTAGCCAGGACCGTGTTCGTCGCCGAGGACGAGCGCACCGCGCGGTCGTACGCCCTGGGGCCGGACAGCCCGTACCGCTTCTACTACAAGCAACTCGGCTTCAAGCTCGTCCGGGCGGGGCGCGCCAACCTCTTCAAGCCTGACGCCGACATGCCCGACTCGGCTGTGACGACGGACTATCTCGTCGACCAGCTCGTCATTGCCGGCACGGTCGACCAGGTCGTGGAGGAACTCGTCGCCTTCCACGACGAGGTGGGAGGCTTCGGCACCCTGCTCTACTGCGGAATCGACTGGGCCGACCCCGCGCTCGCCCGCCGCTCGCTCGAGCTGATGGCCGAGGAGGTAATCCCGGCAGTCAACCGCGCGATCGGCCTCGTATAGCGCCTTCCCGGGGCGTCGCCGACCAGGGACTCTAGGGTTCCCGCCCGGCAGTTGCGCATCGAGCGCCGGCCCTTCTACCATGGCGCAGATGCGGCTCCTGCGATGGATCCTCCTTGCCCTCTGCGTCGCGGCTGCGGTCGCAAGCCCCCTGGGAGCCCGGCTCAGCAGGCCCGCTCCGCGACCGGCGCATGACGCTGCACCCTGGCCCGCTCCAGCCGACCCGCTCCGGCTTACGCGCGCCGCCGGCCTGACGCCGGAGCCGCGTGAGCAGCTCGCCTACCACGTGCACGCGCACCTCGACGTCTTCGTCAACGGCAAGCCCGTGGTTGTTCCTGCGGGAATCGGAATCAACATCCACGACCCCGGCGTGAAGAGCTACGACAACCCCGATGGAAGCAAGGGGTACGGGGGAATCAAGCTCTGCGGCCAGCCGTGCATCTCGCCACTGCACACGCACGACACGAGCGGCGTCCTCCACACGGAGTCGAAGACGATGACCCCGAACCGGCTAGGCCAGTTCTTCACCGAGTGGCACGTGCGCCTGGATCGCACCTGCGTTGGCGGCTATTGCCGCCCGGACTCGATCGAGATCTACGTGGACGGCAAGCGCTACCGCGGTGATCCGCGGGCGATCGGTTTGACGAACCTGAGGGAGATCGCGATCGTGATCGGGACGCCGCCCTCCTCGACTCCGGGCAAGTTCCCGACCGGCTGAAGGCCCCAGCGGGTCACGCGGGAAGCTGCTCCAGCGTCGCCGGCCGGAAGCTGGGCTTCGCCGGGCGGAAGCCGACGCCGACCAGGGCCGGATTAGAAGATCCCCTCGATCGGCCAGTAGAGGACCGCGGCGATGATCGCCGAAGCCGGGATCGTCAGGATCCAGGCGAAGACCATGTTGCCGGCCACTCCCCAGCGCACGGCCGAAAGTCGCTTGGTCGCCCCTGACCCGAGCACCGACCCCGAGATCACGTGCGTCGTCGACAGCGGGTAGCCGAGCCGCGTCGCCAACCAGATCGTCAGCCCCGCGCAGGTCTGGGACGAGAAGCCTTCGGCCGGCTGCATGCTGTACAGACGCTGTCCGAGCGTACGCATGATCCGCCAGCCGCCGGCGTACGTACCAGCGGCGATCGCCAGGCCGGCTGACAGCTTGACCCAGGTCGGGATGTAGAACGTGCTGATCGACCCGTGCGCTACCAGCGCGAGCGCGATCACGCCCATCGTCTTCTGTGCGTCGTTGGCGCCGTGGGTGAAGGCGACGAAGGTCCCCGAGGCGAGCTGGCCGAGACGGAAGCCCCGGTTCGTCGGTCCGGGGGAAGCCCGCCGGAGTATCCAGAACAGTCCGAGCAGTAGCACGTATGCACCCGCGAGAGCGATCGCGGGCGCGAGGAGACCAGGGATGATGACCTTGTGCACGAGTCCGTACCACTGGACGCCGGACGTCCCGCTCGTCGCCAACGCAGCGCCGACGAGCCCGCCGATGAGCGCGTGCGACGAGCTTGACGGAAGCCCGAGCCACCACGTGAGGAGGTTCCAGACGATGCCGCCGAGGAGTGCCGCAAAGATCGTCTTCGTCGTCACCAGGTCGGTGGAGACGATGCCCTTGCCCACGACCGCCGCGACCGCTGTCGTCACGAATGCGCCGACGAGGTTCGCCGCCGACGCGACGAGCACGGCGAGCCGCGGCGAGAGCGCCCGGGTCGAGACCGAGGTCGCCACTGCGTTGGCCGTGTCGTGGAACCCGTTGGTGAAGTCGAACGCGAGCGCGACGCAGACGACGACGACGAGCAGCGCGAGGTCCACCCAGAGCTCCGCTCGCTAGCGGTTCTTCACGAGAATCGCCTCGAGGACGTCCGCGGCGTTCTCGCAGGCGTCGACCGCAGCCTCGAGCTGCGCATGGATGTCCTTCCAGCGGATGATCGAGATTGGATCCTGACCCGAGCGGAAGAGCGCGCCGACGGCGTCGCGGACGATGCGGTCGCCCTCGTCCTCGAGGGCACGCAGCTCGATCAGTTGCTGCTTCGAGTCCTTGAAACCGTCGAGGCGGCTGATCGCCTCGTCGAGCTTGATCGCCGAGCGGAGGATCACGTCCGCCTGCGCCTTGGCTGCGTCTGGAACATGCTTGACGCCGTAGAGCGCGAGGTTGTCGGCCGCCTCGTCGACGTGGTCGCAGATATCGTCGACGACGGTTGCGAGCCGGTACATGTCGTCGCGGTCGAACGGGGTCACGAAGGTGCGGTTCAGGAGGTCGACGATCTCGTGGGTGGTCCGGTCGCCCTCGTGCTCGCGGTCCTTGATCTGGCGGATGAGCGTGGCGCCGTCCGCGGGGAAGCGGTCAAGCAGATCGACGAGGAGACGTGAGATCTCGACCACGTTCTGGGAAGCGGCCCCGAACAGCGAATAGAACTCTCGGTTCTGAGGTGTGAGCTTGAGCCGCAGCTTCATGCCGGTGCTTCTATCACCTTCGCGCGGGAGGCGTGCTACCAGGGGCGCGCGCCTACCCCGAAAGCGTGAGCGGTGCGCAGCTCTCCTTGCTCGCGCGCGCGGCACGGTCGTAGCCGCGGACGCAGAACCGCAGCTTGTGCGCCGCACCCCGCGGTGCTCGCCAGAGCGCGGTCTGCTGGCTGCCGCTCGCCTTGTGATATCCGGTCGAGAACGATCCCACCAGCGTCGGCCCAAAACGGATGGTGAAACGCAAGCGGACGTCGCGCCCACCCGCGGAGGCGACGAACCGGAGCCCGACAACGCTGCCGGGCCGCCCGCTCGACGCAACGGCACGAACCGTCGGGGGTTTCTTCGCCGGTGGAGGGGGCGGTGGAGGAGGAGGGGGTGGTGGAGGAGGAGGGGGTGGTGGAGGGGACGAGCCCTGCAGGGTCGCGAGGGCAGCTGCGAGGTCGATCCTCGGTGTGACCCGGCCGTTCGCGACGTCCGTGATCTTTACTCCGCTCGACTCCAGCGCTGACTCGACAGCATCCGGCGATGCGGTCGGAATCGCGGCGAAGAGGACAGCTGCCGCTCCCGCTGCGTGTGGAGAGGCCTGGGACGTCCCGACGTAGCTCGACGTCCCGCCGCCGAGACGCGTCGAGGTGATCACGTCACCGGGTGCGAGCAGGTCGAGGGCCGGGCTCGAGTCGGAGAAGCAGGTGACGCGGTCGGCCGCCGACGTCGAGTCGGTACAGCTGAAGATCGCCTGGAAGCCGACGTCGGAGTCGAAGACGGCCCCGACTGCCACGGCCGCCGTGATGCAGGCAGGGGCCTCCATGCTCGACTTCGACGCGTCGTTCCCGGACGAGACGAAGACGAGCGTCCCCCTCGCTCGCAGGGTATTGATTGCACTCGCGAAGACGAGCGTGAACGACGCGCTCGAGTCGCACGTTCCCGGGAAGCGGGTATCAGTACCAAGGCTCATGTTGACCACGCGCACCTCGGGATGGTTCGCGATCAGCCAGTCGAGAGCCGAGATCACCTGCGACGCGCCCTGGAAGCGCTCGCGGTCGTCGAGTACCTTGATCACGACGAGCTTCGCTCCCGGAGCGACGCCGACCGGAGCGACGCCGCCGGCAGACGCGACGATGCCGGCCACGTTCGTCCCGTGCCCGTTGTCGTCCTGTGCGCTTCCGGGGCCGTCCTGCTCGGACTGGCCGTTCGGGCAACCCGCCGGTAGGAAGCAGTGCTCGGCGACGATCGCACCGGCGAGATCCGGATTCGAGCGATCAGCTCCCGAGTCGATCACCGCAACCGTCTGTCCGGAGCCCGAGAAGCCCTGAGCCTGTACGACGTCGGCGCGGATCAACGGAATGCTCTCGGCGTCGTTTCCACGGCCAGGTGCGTCGAGATCGACGCGCGCAACGCGCGAATCCGCGCCGAGCTTCGCGATCCCGGACCGGCTGACCGTGCCCGCGAAGCCTGGCACCTCGTGCCAGCGATAGGTCGTGCGGAAGTCCGAGCGCGAGAGACGGTCGAGCACCGCCTGCTGCAGAACGGCGACGCGGCGCTCGCCGAGGCCCGCCGCGGCGGGCGATCTCCCAGCACCGCGGAGTGCCACCACCACGCGCACCCAGGGCCGCGTGGCGAGCGCGGAGCGAACGTCCGCACCGACTCTCGAGCTCGCTGACCGAGCCTCGGTACCGGCCGTCGCTCGAGAGCTGACCCCGCCCTGGCGGACGGCTGAAGCCTGCGCGGCCAGCGCGAGCGTCACGACGAGAAGGCCGCCAATGGCGAAGCGTCGCACGCTAGCGGTTCACCATATCGAGCAACCCCATTGCGACTCCTCCTGATCGCTTCCGGTCAGGACAGCTTGCCTGACGCGATCCCGGTCACGCGAGGCCGAGTAAGGTTGGCCCGTGGCGTCCCGCGGATTCGCCGTGGTGCTCGCGGGCGGCGAAGGGAAGCGGCTCTGGCCGCTCACAGCCGACCGGGCGAAGCCCGCCGTCCCTTTCGGCGGCAACTTCCGCCTGATCGACTTCGCGCTTTCCAACCTCGTGAACGGCGGCTCGTTCAAGATCGCGGTGCTGACGCAGTACAAGAGCCATTCGCTCGACCGGCACCTCGCGACGACCTGGCACCTGTCTCCGCTCCTCGGCAACTACGTGACGCCGGTTCCGGCCCAGATGCGCCGTGGCCCGCGCTGGTTCGCCGGCTCGGCGGACGCCATCTACCAGAACATGAACCTGATCTCGGACGAGAGGCCCGACTACATCCTCGTCTTCGGTGCCGACCACATCTACCGCATGGACCCGCGCCAGATGGTCGAGCAGCACCTGGAATCCGGTGCCGGCGTCACCGTGGCCGCGATGAGGATGCCGATCTCCGAGGCGGGCAACTTCGGAGTGATCGAGACGGCCGCCGACGGGCTGACGATCGACGCTTTCCTCGAGAAGCCATCCGATCCCGTCGGGCTCCCGGACGCACCCGATCGAGTCTTCGTCTCGATGGGTAACTACGTCTTCAGCACGTCGACGCTGATCGAGGCCGTGACGGTCGACGCTGCCGACGAGACTTCGACCCACGACCTCGGGCGCGACATCATGCCGATGCTGGTCGGGCGAGGCGTCGCTCGAGTCTGGGACTTTGCGAGCAGCAAGGTGCCGAGCATCGGCGAGCGCGAGCGCGGCTACTGGCGCGACGTGGGGACGCTCGACACCTACTACGACGCGCACATGGATCTGATCTCGGTCGACCCGGTCTTCAACCTCTACAACGAGGATTGGCCAATCCTGACCTGGCCCGACCCGCTGCCGCCCGCGAAGTTCGTGCTCGAAGAGGAGGGCCGGACGGGAATGGCGATCGATTCGATGGTCTGCGCGGGCGTGGTCGTGTCGGGTGCGGTCGTGCGCCGCTCTGTTCTCTCACCGCGCGTCAGCGTCCACTCTTACGCGGAGGTGGAGGACTCGGTCCTGATGCACGGAGTGGACGTCGGTCGCAACGCCGTCGTGCGCAGGGCGATCCTGGACAAGAACGTTCGTGTCGCTCCGGGAGCGCAGATCGGCGTCGACCCGGAGGCCGACCGGGCTCGCTTCGTCGTCTCCGAGGGCGGGGTCGTCGTCGTCGGGAAGGGCGAGGAGGTCGCCGCCTGAAGGTCGCGATGCTGACGCGGGAGTACCCGCCGGACGTGTACGGCGGGGCCGGGGTGCACGTCGAGTACCTCTCGCGCGAGCTGGCGACGCTCGTCGACTCCCTCGTCGTCCATTGCTGGGGTGGCGAGCGGCCGGACTCGCTCCCCGGCGAGCCGAAGGTCGTCGCGCACCGGGCCTGGGAGGTGCTGGGTACGGGGTCGGCGCACGCGGCCGCTCTGCAGACGATCTCGATCGACCTCGCGATGGCTGCAGCCGTCGACGGGGTTGATCTCGTGCACAGCCACACCTGGTACGCGCAGTTCGGTGGTCACCTCGCGAAGCTGATCCACGAGATCCCGCACGTCGCCACTGTGCATTCGCTCGAGCCGATGCGGCCGTGGAAGGCGGAGCAGCTCGGCGGCGGCTACGCGGTCTCGAGCTTCTGCGAGCAAACCGGCCTGGAAGCGGCGGACGCGATCGTCGCCGTCTCGTCCCAGATGCGGCGCGACATCCTGAGCTCGTACCCGGCGATCGACCCGGAGCGCGTGACGGTGATCACCAACGGGATCGACACGGATGAGTACCGGCCCGACCCGCGCACGGAGGTGCTCGAGCGTTACGAGATCGACCCCGACGGGCCCCTCGTCGTCTTCGTCGGGCGGATCACACGTCAGAAGGGGATCGCGCTATCTGCTCGACGCAGCTCTCGAGCTCGATCCAGCCGCCCAGCTCGTCGTGTGCGCGGGCTCTCCCGACACGCCCGAGATCGGGGCCGAGATCGCCGCGAGGGTCGATCAGGTACGGTGCTGCGCGAGGGAACGTGGTCTGGCTCTCGCACATCCTGGCGAAAGCGGAGGTGATCCAGCTCCTGAGCCACGCGACCGTCTTCGTCTGTCCATCGATCTACGAGCCGCTCGGGATCGTCAACCTCGAGGCGATGGCCTGCGAGGCGGCGGTCGTCGCGACGAAGACAGGCGGGATCCCGGAGGTCGTGGAGGACGGCGTTACGGGGCTGCTCGTCCCGTTCGAGGCGGAGGTCGACGGCACTCACGCCCCCGTCGATCCGCGGCGCTTCGCCGCCGACTTCGCCCGATGCGTCAACCAGCTCCTCGCCGATCCCAAGCGGGCGAAGGCGTTCGGTGCGGCGGGCCGGAAGCGGGCGATCGAGAAGTTCGGCTGGCCGGCGATCGCCGCGCAAACGGTCGCGCTCTACGAGTCCCTTCTCGCGTAGACAGCGGCAGCCACGTCCGAGGGACAGTCCCTGGAACAAAAGTGGGACGATTCATCCACGGGCAGGAAACGCCATCGTCAGGGGGCGTGAGCTGCGAGCCGACTGCTCGCCTCGGTGCGGCTCGCAGCCGAGCGGCGAGATCGGTCGTGAGCTGACCCGGCTCGAGGCGCCAGCGCCAGTTGCCGGAGGTCGTCCCCGGGGTGTTCATGCGCGCCTCGCTGCCGAGGCCGAGCACATCCTGCGCAGGAGATCACGGCCAGCGCGGCAGCCGAAGACATCGCGAGCTCGATCAAGCTCCAGTGGGGCTTGGCCGGATCGAGGTGGGTCGCAGCACGCTGCGCGTGGTCGAGCGATTGCCACCAACCCACCGTGGTGTCGGTGTCGTGGGTGCCGGTGTAGACGACCAGGTTCCGCGTGTGCCTCTCGATCCGGTGCGGGGCCGAATGCCTCCGGCCAAACGCGAACTGGAGCACGACCGTTCCGGGCAGGCCGAGTTCGTCCCGGAGGCGGTAGACGGGCGCCGTGACCGTCCCGAGGTCCTCGACGATCAGCGGCAGCGGCCCCAGTTCGTGCTCGGCTGCTCGGAACGGGGCGACGCCAGGCCCGCGCCGCCAGCGTCCGGCGCTCGCCGTCCGCGCGTCCTCCGGCACTGACCAGTACGAGACGAAGCCGCGGAAATGGTCGATGCGTGCGAGATCGACGAGATCGGCCGTGCGACGCAGCCGCTCGATCCACCAGAGGTAGCCCTGCCGGCGCATCGCCCGCCAGTCGTACAGCGGGTTCTGCCAGAGCTGTCCTGCGGTGCTGAGCTCGTCGGGCGGTGCACCAGCGACGACCCCCTGCTGAAAGAGGTCCGGGTGAGCGAGGTGGTCGGCGCTCCGCGGCGCCACGTAGATCGGCACGTCGCCGATCAGGCGAACGCCTCTCGCTGCGGCATACGCTCGCAGCTCCCCCCACTCGCGGTCGAAGCGCACCTGATCGGCGATCGTTCCGCCGCCGAGTCGCTCCCAGTCCCTGGCCCAGTACGCGCCTCGTGCGCGAAAGGTCAGGATCTCCTCTTTGCTCACCGACGCTCCGGAGTCCGCGAGCAGCGCGGGCGACGCGGCGAACGCCGACGAAGGCATGTACGGCGAGCCGTTCTTGTCGGGGGGACCGAGCGGGAGGATCTGCCACCACGACTGGCCGGCCAACTCGAGCCAGTCGACGAACTCGTAGGCGCTCTGGCCGAGCCGCCCGTCCGGCAGCGACGTGACGTGCAGCAGGATTCCGCTCGAGCGGGGAAGATTCATCGGGCAGTGTTACCAGGACCCGCCTCAGGCCGGACGGCGGTACCGCGCACCCGATGACCACTCTCTCAAAGACGAGACCGGCACGAATCCAGATCCAGCGAGTCTGGCCGATGCTCGACTGCGGTCGATTCCCCGTGAAGCGTTCGCTGGGCGAGGAGGTGCCTGTCTTCGCTGACGTCTTCTGCGACGGCCACGACGTGCTGCGTGCGGTCGTCCGCTACCGACCGCCTGGCGCCCGGCGCTTTCTGGAGGCGTCGATGGAGGAGATCGGCAACGATCGCTGGCACGGCGTGTTCACTGCCTCCGAGCTCGGTCGCTGGCAGTTCACGGTCACGGCATGGATCGACCGGTTCGCCTCCTGGCAGCGGGAGCTCAGGCGGAAGGTCGAGGCGGGGCAGGCAGACGTCTCGAGCGAGCTGATCGAAGGGGCGGCGCTGCTCGGTGTCGATGCTCTCACCATCGAGGAGGGCCTGAATCCGTCGATCAGGCCGAAGGAAAGGCGTCGCGGCGAGACATCCGTCCTCCCGCTCGAGTTGATCGTCGACCGGGAGCGCGCCCGCTTCGGGAGCTGGTATGAGCTCTTCCCGCGCTCGTGGGGCGGCTTCCAGGGTGTCGAGCGAGCGCTGCCGGCTTTCGCGGAGCTCGGGGTCGACATCCTCTACTTCCCGCCGATCCACCCGATCGGCCGCTCGCATCGAAAGGGGCGGAACAACGCGCTCGCGGCCGGGCCAGACGATCCGGGCAGCCCATGGGCGATCGGGGGTCCCGAAGGAGGGCACGCGGCCATCCATCCGGAGCTCGGCACGATCGACGACTTCGACCGGCTCGTCGTGCAGGGCGCCGAGCACGGCGTCGAGATCGCGCTCGACTTCGCTATCCAGTGCTCGCCGGACCACCCTTGGCTTGAAGAACACCCGGACTGGTTCCATCGCCGCCCCGACGGCACGCTCAAGTACGCCGAGAACCCACCGAAGCGCTACCAGGACATCTACAACGTCAACTTCGACTCGGACGACTGGGAGAGCCTGTGGCACGCGCTCCGGAACGTCGTTCTCTACTGGGTCGAGCACGGGGTAAGGGCCTTCCGGGTCGACAACCCGCACACGAAGCCGGTCGCGTTCTGGGAGTGGCTGATCCGGGAGGTACAGGCGGTCGAGCCCGAGGTGATCTTTCTCTCGGAGGCGTTCACCCGTCCGGCGATGATGGCCACGCTCGCGAAGGCGGGGTTCAGCCAGTCGTACACCTACTTCACCTGGAAGAACACGAAGGGTGAGCTGACCGAGTTGGTGAACGAGCTCGTCCACGGCGGGCTGACGGAGTTCCTGCGGCCGAACCTCTTCGCCAATACGCCGGACATCCTCCACGAGTACCTGCAGCGAGGTGGCCGGCCCGCCTTCGAGGCGCGCCTCGTCCTTGCCGCGACCCTGTCGCCGAGCTACGGCATCTACTCGGGCTTCGAGCACTGCGAGAACGTTCCGATCGTGGAGGGAAGCGAGGAGTACCTGAACTCGGAGAAGTACGAGCTCAGGGAGCGGGCGCTCGACGGGCCGCTGCTGCCTCTCGTCCGGCGGTTGAACCAGGCGCGGCGCGAGAACCCGGCGCTGCAGCGGCTGGACAATCTCACGCTCGTCGACACGGAGTCGGACGAGCTGTTCGCGTTCGCGAAGCGGCACGACCGGAACGCCGTGCTCGTGTGCGTCAATCTCGATCCTGGACAGACGCGCGAGGGAGTCGCGGTCGTGCCCGCTGCGCTCGGTCTTCCTCCGACCTTCCGGGTGCGCGATCTTCTCGACGACGAGATCTACACCTGGCACGTGGGACGGAACTACGTCCGCCTGGAGCCGGGGAAGCGCCAGGCGCACGTGCTCCGCGTGGAGGTCTGAGCTGGCGCGGTCGAGGAAATCGCCCGTCGTTTCGGAAGTCGAGCGGATCATCGCGCGCGACCACTCGAGCCCGCACGACCTGCTCGGAGCGCATCCGACGGAAGGCGGTGTCGTCGTCCGGGCCTTCAGGCCCGACGCCACGTCGGTTCTGGTCGTGCCGGACGGTGGTGAGCCCGCGAAGCTCGATCGGGTCCACCCTGCGGGCCTGTTCGAAGGAGTTCTCCAGGGTCGGTCGCTGCCGCTTCGCTACCTGCTCGAGATCCATTTCGCCGGCAGCTCGAGCGTCACGCTCGACGACCCGTACTCGTTCATGCCGACGCTCGGCGAGCTCGACCTCCATCTCGCCGCGGAGGGCCGTCACGAGGAGCTGTACGAGAAGCTCGGCGCTCATCCGCGCGAGATGGAGGGAGTCGAGGGTGTGGCCTTCGCCGTCTGGGCACCATCGGCCTCGTCGGTCAGCGTCGTCGGCGACTTCAACGGTTGGGATGGCCGGCTCAACCCGATGCGGTCGCT
Organism: uncultured Actinomycetes bacterium; assembly: GCA_963736045.1. GTDB lineage: Bacteria > Actinomycetota > Thermoleophilia > Gaiellales > Gaiellaceae > PALSA-612. Next base: position 67,520 of record CAVTNK010000006.1, read on the forward strand.
CGGCCCTGCAGGAATCTGGGAGCTCTTCGTTCCCGGCATCTCCTCGGGGCATGCCTACAAGTTCGAGATCCGGGGCAAGGACGGGCGCCTACGGCTCAAGGCCGACCCGTTTGCGTTCGGGACCGAGCGCCCGCCGGCGACGGCTTCCGTCGTCTTCCAGTCGGAGTACAGCTGGGGAGACGAGGCATGGCTCGAGCAGCGCCGAGTGTCGGAACCGCATGCGGCCCCGATCTCCATCTACGAGGTTCACCTCGGCTCGTGGCGACGAAACACCCTGGAGCAGAATCGCTCGCTGACGTATCTCGAGCTCGCCGACGAGCTTGCCGACTATGTCGTCGACCTCGGCTTCACCCACGTCGAGCTGATGCCGGTGATGGAGCATCCGTTCGGCGGCTCCTGGGGTTACCAGGTCACGGGCTACTTCGCGCCGACGGCTCGGTTCGGCTCGCCGGACGACTTCCGCGCCTTCGTCGACCGGTTGCACGGACGTGGGCTGGGCGTGATCCTCGACTGGGTCCCGGCGCATTTCCCCCGGGACGAGTTCGCGCTCGCGCGCTTCGACGGCACGTCACTCTACGAGCACGAGGACCCTCGCCGGGGAGCGCATCCGGACTGGGGCACGCTCGTCTTCAACTACGGCCGGAACGAGGTGCGGAACTTCCTCGTGGCGAACGCCCTGTACTGGTTGCGTGAGTTCCACGGAGACGGGCTCCGCGTCGACGCCGTCGCCTCGATGCTCTACTTGGACTACTCGCGCAAGGAAGGCGAGTGGGTCCCGAACCCCCTCGGCGGTCGCGAGGATCTCGACGCGATCGAGTTCCTGAAGGAGCTGAATGCGGTCGTCCACGCAGCCGAGCCCGGCACGATCATGGCTGCCGAGGAGTCGACGTCCTGGCCGGGCGTCTCGAAGCCGACGGACGCCGGTGGGCTCGGCTTCGGCTTCAAGTGGAACATGGGCTGGATGCACGACACCCTCGACTACTTCACCCGGGAGCCCGTGCACAGGCTCCATCACCACGACGAGCTTACGTTCGGGCTGATCTACGCCTTCACGGAGAACTTCATCCTTCCGCTCTCGCACGACGAGGTCGTGCACGGGAAGCGGTCGCTCCTGCAGAAGATGCCCGGCGACCGCTGGCAGCGCTTCGCCAACCTGCGCGCTCTCTACGCCCACATGTGGGCGCATCCCGGCAAGAAGCTCCTGTTCATGGGCTGCGAGTTCGGGCAGGAACAGGAGTGGAGCCACGAGCGATCGCTCGACTGGCACCTGCTCGAGCGTGCCGACCACGGCGGCGTGCAGACGCTCGTCCGCGATCTCAATCACATCTACCGCTCGGAGCCGGCGCTCTGGGAGCTCGACTTCGATGCGCCCGGCTTCCGCTGGCTCGACGCGAACAACGCGGACTGGAACGTGCTCGCGTTCGCCAGGTTCTCGGCCGACGGTGCGCAAGCTCTCGTCGCGGTCGGCAACTTCTCGCCGGTGCCGCGGCAGGCCTACCGGGTCGGGCTGCCGCGCCGAGGGCGCTGGCGTGAGGTGCTGAATACCGACGCAGCCGCCTACGGCGGAACGAACGTCGTCAATGGCTCGGTCGAGGCAGGCGGGATGCCCTGGCACGACCAGCCCTTTTCGGCGGAGGTGAACCTGCCGCCCCTCGGCGTCCTCTGGCTCGTGCCGGAGGAGCAGTAGTCGCCGTGCGGCGCAGGTTCAGAATGAGTTCTTAGGCAGTTCTTAACCCCGGCTCACGGACATCTTAGGGCGGGGTGGTGGCATGGTGGTCATACAACCACGAGTATTTGAAGGGACTCAACACGTGCAGATCCGATCTCCGAATTCGAAAGCAGCAGCACTCTCCGTCGCCTGCGCGGTCGCCGTCATCGCCGGCGTTGCGGGCGCCGGTGCGTACGCAGTCTTCGGCGTTGACTCGAAGACCGTGACGAAGGTTGTCCAGGCCCCGGCCTCGACCAGTGCACCATCGTCCATCACGACCTCTCCCACGCTGACTTCGAACAGCTCGAGCATCGGGCAGGTCTACGACCGGGTGTCGCCCGGCGTCGTCAAGATCACCGTCACGAGCCAGGGCTCGTTCTCGTTCGGCGGGCAGGACACCCAGCAGGCGCAGGGCTCGGGCTTCGTCTACGACCGCCAGGGTCACATTGTCACCGACCAGCACGTCGTCGCCGGCGCCAACTCGATCGTCGTCACCTTCTCGAACGGTCAGACCTACAAGGCAAGTCTCGTCGGCGCCGATGCCTCGACGGATCTGGCCGTGATCAAGGTGAACGCGCCTTCGGGGCTCCTGCACCCCGTCCCGGTCGGCGATTCGAGTGCCGTGCGGGTGGGCGACAGCGTGATCGCGATCGGCAGTCCGTTCGGCCTCCAGAACACCCTCACGAGCGGAATCGTCAGTGCGCTTCACCGGCAGATCACGGCTCCGAACAACTACACGATCAACGACGCGATCCAGACCGACGCGGCGATCAACCACGGGAACTCGGGCGGCGCGCTGCTGAACGCTCGCGGCGAGGTGATCGGCGTCACGGCCCAGATCAACAGCGAGTCGGGCGGGAACGATGGTGTCGGTTTCGCGGTTCCCTCGAACACTGTGCGTTCGGTCGCGTCGCAGCTGATTGGCACGGGCACCGCCTCGCACGCCTACCTCGGTGTTCGCATCGAGACGGTCACACCGGACGCGTCAGCCGCTCTCGGTGTTCCCACGGGCGCCGAGGTGAGGCAGGTCGTCGCGGGATCACCGGCTGCAAGGGCCGGTCTGCGTGCCGCCACGGGCTCCACGGTGGTCAACGGCCAGGCTCACGCGAAGGGCGGCGACGTGATCACGCGCGTCGACGGGAAGCGCGTGACGGGCGTCGACGATCTCCAGAATGCGATCGACAGCAAGCGGCCCGGATCGTCGGTCAGCCTGACCTACGTCCGCAGCGGCTCGACGAAGACGGTCAGGGTGGTGCTCGCCAAGCGTCCTGCGTGATGCTGCCTCGAGTCTGCCTCCTTTCCTTCCCAGACCCTCCCGCCAAGGCCCGCCGAGTGGATCAAGCGCTCGGCGGGCCGCCCTCCCTCGCCGGCGGCCGCTCAGCCTCGCGCGGCCCGGCGTAGCACTCGCTCGTCGCCAACCCGGCGAGTGAGGCCGTCTGCATCGAACCGCTCGAGCAGGAGCTGAGCAGTGCGGCGACCGACCCCGAGAAGGTCGCGGAACCTCGCCAGCGTGATGTGCCCGGCGGCGCCACATTCGTCGACGAGGGCCCGCCGCGCACGAGCGTAGGCATCGGCCGATACGGCCATGCCGTCACCGACACGAACCAGCTTGCCCTGTTGCTCGAGAAAGAGCGCGAGCTTCGAGTCGTCCACCCTGATCGGCTCCAGACCGAGCTTCGCCTCGAGCTCCAGGGCCGCGTCAGCCTGGGCGCCGAGCGACGCGACCGATCCTGGACGGTAGAGCTTCGAGCCTCGCCGCTCCAGCCCGAGGCGCGGCTCGATGTCGGCCAACCAGGGCTCGGCGGGCGGAGGGATCCCGGGTCGAGCGGATCGGCTTCCGACGAACGCGGTCGAGCACCGAGCGCAGCTCGTCGAGCCAGCCCGGCGAGTACACCCAGTCCCCTGCCCGTTCGAGGCCCGGCGGTTCGCCGTCGAGTATGTGGCGGAGCGTCGTCCAGCCTGGTCGGTGCGTGGATCGTGCCGGCGATGTCACCCCGCTCGACGAGCTCGACGCGCTCCGCGCTCAGATGGCGAGGTGGCGCGGGATCGACGATGCGCCCGCCGCCCAGGGTCGTCTCTCCCGCGCAGGACGACCCGGTCGCCGCGTGCCGCCACGGCGGGAGCCGACAGTCGAAGCTGCGCGTACCGGTCGCCGAGCCGGCGAACCGATGGCGTAGATCTCCGCCGTGCCGTGGTGGACGTGGAGCCGGGCGCCGTCCTTGATCGGCTCGAGCTCTTCGAGGGCGATATCGAGGCGGTAGCTGACCGGATAGGCGCGAGCGGCAACGAGCGCATGACCGCGGCGGAGCCTCGCACGGTCGACGCCCGGCAGGCTGACTGCGACGCGCTGCCCGGCGGTCGCTCCGTCGACCGGCGTGTCATGGACCTGGACGCTTCGGACGCGGACAGCCAGGCCGCCCGGCTCCACTCGGAGCTCGTCCCCCTCGGCGATCGCGCCCGACCACAGCGTGCCGGTCGCGACGGTGCCGATCCCACGCACCGTGAACGCGCGGTCGACGAACAGGCGCGTCGCGCGGTCGACGTGCACCGGCGTCGCCCGGTCGGCCGTCTCGGAAAGGGCTGTTCGCAGCTCGTCGAGGCCCAGCCCCGTTACCGCGCTCACAGCCACCGCACGGGCCCCCGGGACGAGCTCCCTCGCCTCCTCCAGCGCCAGCTCGATCGTCTCGCCGTCGACGGAGTCCGCCTTCGTGACGGCGACGACGCCGTGGTCGATCCCGAGGATCCTGATGATCGCCAGGTGCTCGAGCGTCTGCGGGCGTGCTCCTTCGGCGGCGTCGATCACCAGTAGGAAGAGGTCGATGCCGGTGGCGCCGGCGATCATCGTGCGGACGAAGCGCTCGTGACCAGGCACGTCGACGAGCGACAGACGCCGGCCATCCGGCAGCTCGAGGGGCGCGTAGCCGAGGTCGATCGAGATGCCCCGTGCCTGCTCCTCCGGCAGCCGATCCGTGTCCTTGCCGGTCAGTGCCCGGACGAGCCACGTCTTGCCGTGGTCGATGTGACCCGCCGTACCGACGGTCAGCGCCATGTCTAGCCCGAGCGTGCCGCTGCGACTGCGGCCGCCGCGAGCTCGACCTCGTCGTCCGCCAGTGTGCGGCAGTCGAGCAGGAGGAGCCCGTCCCGGACGACTCCGACCACCGGCGGCTCGCCGAGGCGGAGCGGAGTTGCGAGCCCCTCCTCGACTGCGCAGGCGAAGCTCTCGAGCTCGGCGAGCGGCAGCGCACCGCCGCCGACCCGGGCGACGGTCTTCTCGACCGAGCCACCGACCAGCGCGGCGAGTCGTTCAGCCCTCGCGCGCACCGTCTCGGCCGGCTCGCGGATCATGCGGAGCACGGGGACGTCGCGCTCGGCGAGATCGGGCTCGAGGTAGAGCGCGAGCGTGCCCTCGAGCGCGGCGAGCGTCAGCTTGTCGGCTCGAAGCGCCCGTTGCAGCGGGTGCCGGCGCAGCCGCTCGACCAGATCGGCACGCCCGACGACGATCCCTGCCTGCGGCCCACCGAGGAGCTTGTCGCCCGAGAAGCAGACGAGGTCGGCGCCAGCGGCAAGACTCTCGCGAGCGGACGGCTCGACATCGCCAAGTAACAGTCTGTTGCTTGGGAGGAGGTTGCCGGAGCCGAGATCGTCGATCAGCGGCAGCTCGTGGTCGCGCGCGACGGCGGCGATCTCGGCGAGCCCGGGACGGTCTGTGAACCCGACCACGCGGAAGTTCGACTGGTGGACGCGGAGGATGGCGGCAGTCTCCGGCCCGACGGCAGCCGAGTAGTCGGATGCGCGCGTGCGGTTCGTCGTCCCCACCTCGACGAGCCGTGCGCCGGATCGCGCGAGGACGTCGGGGATGCGGAAGCCGTCACCGATCTCGATCAACTCGCCGCGCGAGACGAGCACCTCGCGGCCTTCGGCCAGCGCGGCCAGCGCGAGCAGCACCGCTCCTGCGTTGTTGTTGACGACGAGCGCCGCCTCGGCGCCGGTCAGCCGTCCGAGGACGTCCGTGAGGTGATCCTGCCGTGACCCACGGCGGCCCTCGTCGAGCGAATACTCGAGGTTCGAGTAGCCTCGCGCGACCTCTTCGACCCGGTCGAACGCGGCGGCTGCGAGCGGTGCGCGACCGAGGTTCGTGTGGACGATCACACCGGTCGCGTTGAGTGTCCGCCGGAGCCTGAACGAGCGCGCGGTGGCCAGCTCGTCGAGGACGCGCTCGACGACGTCGTCCGGATCGTGTCCGGCACGGATCTCGTCGCGCGCGCGTTCGAGAGCGGAGCGCGCTGCCGCGACCGCAAGCTCGTGAGGTGCGCCGGTGAGCCGCTCGTCCCGGAGCAGCTCGTCGACCGAAGGGAGATCGCTGAGTTGCACGAGAAACCGCTAGGGCGCGGCTGCTTCCTCGTTCGCCGACGACGTCCTCACAGTGGCGCTCGTAGCAGGAGATCACGGTGTCGACCGTCTCGGCGGGATCGTCCGTGACCGAGACGAGGAGGAGATCCTCCGGCGCGATCAGCTCCTCCTCGATCAGCCGGTGCTCGATCCAGGTCCTGCAGGCCTTGCCAGTGCGAGCTGCCGAAGAGCACGACCGGGAAGTGCAGGATCTTGCCCGTCTGGATCAGGACGAGCGATTCGAACAGCTCGTCGAGCGTCCCGAAGCCACCCTCGAAGAGAACGAACCCTTCCGCCGCCTTCACGAGCATCGTCTTGCGTGCATAGAAGTGGTGGAAGGTCAGCTCCTGATCGAGATACCCGTTCGCCTCCTGCTCGGTCGCAAGCTCGATGTTGAAGCCCACCGAGAGTCCGCCCACCTCCTGGCACCCGCGATTCGCGGCTTCCATGATCCCTGGACCTCCGCCGGTGACGACGGCGAAGCCTCTCTCCGCGAAGCGCCTGCCGACCTCGCGGGCGTGATCGTAAGCGGGATCCTCGGCGTCGACACGGGCGGAGCCGTAGATCGTCACCGCCGGGCGGTCGATGCGCTCGACGGCCAGAAACCCCTGCCGGAACTCCTGCGCGATCATCTCGACGTGGCGCTCGAGGTCGACCTCGCGTCGCTGGAGGATCGCTCGGTCGACGTCGCTCCCCGCGGTCATTGCGAGACCTCTCGCATCGGATGCGGAGAGGCTGCGCGACACGAGTGGGCGCCTTTTCGGGCAAGCCAAACGCGTCGCGTGTTCACAGTCGGTGCTGGGCGACGTGGGCCGCGAACATCCCGATCACGAGCAGGAGCGCGAGCCCGAGATAGGTGGCGCCGACAACGGCCGCTCGCCGCCGCGCACCGCCCAGCCGGAGGTACTGAGCCGAGCGCCAGATCTGCCCACCGTCGAGAAATCCGATCGGGACGAGGTTGAAGAGATTGAGGAAGAAGCCCGTATAGCCAAGCGCTTGCAGGAACTGCGAATCGATCGCCTCCCCGTATCCCCAGACGATTGCTGCGCCAGCCGAGCCGACCAGAGGGCCGGCGAGGGCGATCCACGCGTGCTGCCACGGGTTGAGCCGCGCGTCGCGGATGGCGACGTAAGCCCCGAGAAACGGGATGAAGACCGGTAGTGAGGGGCGGAGACCTTGTCGGCGAGCCTCGAAGTAGTGGCCCATCTCGTGGACGAGGATCAGCAGTACGAAGCCAACTCCGAACTGCCAGCCCCAGATGAGCGCGTAGCCGCCGACGGCGATGAAGATCGAGGCGAACTTGGCGAACGCGAACCCGAACTTCGCAATCGCTCCGACCACGACGACGATCGGTGCGAGCAGCCGCTTGAGCAGCTCGCGCCAGTCCGTGCCGGGATGAATCGGCTTGTAGTCGCGAAGCTCGCCGGACGCTGGATCCACAGCCAGAACGGTAGCTGCACCGGCCTTCAGGAGCCTCGACCGATCCATTCCTCGCCGCCCTCGTAGACCTCCTTCTTCCAGAGCGGGACGATCTCCTTGAGCCTGTCGATCGCGTCCTTGCACGCCGCGAGGGCGTCAGCGCGGTGAGGAGCGGATACGGCGATCACGACCGATATGTCGCCGATCTCGACCCGGCCGGTGCGGTGGGCGATCGCGACCTCACAGAGGGCGTAGCGCGCCTTCAGCTCGTCTGAGAGCGAGGCCATGACCTGTTCGACCATCCCCTCGTATCCCTCGTACTCGAGGTGGTGGACGGTGCGACCGCGGGAATCAGCCCGGGTCGTTCCGACGAAGGTGGCCACGGCACCGGCGTCGCCGGTCCTGACCTCGTCGATCACCGATGCCAGATCGATCGGGTCACCCGTGAGCACGAAGGCGCCGCCCGAGACGGGTGGGATCAGCGCCACCTCGTCGCCGGCGGTGAGCGCCTCCTCCTTGGAGGCGTACCTCCGATTGACGGCGAAGAGGAGCCCGTCGGGCTGCTCGCCGAGGTCGAGGGCGGGCCAGACATCGGCGACACGCGCGCTGGCGGGAAGGTCGACCTCCCTCGTGCCGGTGCCGGCGAGCTCCCGCAGGCCGGCGAACAGCCTGATCGTGACCCTCACGACGGAAGCGTAGTGGCGGGCGTACGATCTGTGGCGTGGCGACGGAGGAGGACCGCCGGACGACCGACTCGGGTATCGAGATCAAGCCGGTCTACAGCGCCGGCGACGTCGAGGGCCTCGAGCTCGAAGCGCCCGGCGAGTATCCGTTCACGCGTGGCCCCTACGCGACCATGTACAGGGGTCGGCCGTGGACGATCAGGCAGTACGCCGGGTTTGGCTCGGCGGAGGAGACGAACGAGCGCTTCCGCTATCTCCTCGATCGCGGCCAGACCGGGCTCTCCGTTGCGTTCGACCTGCCGACTCAGCTGGGCTACGACTCGGACGACCCGCTTGCCGCGGGGGAAGTCGGGCGGACCGGCGTTGCGATCGACTCGATCGAGGACATGCGGATCCTCTTCGACGGCATCCCGCTCGACCGAGTCTCGAGCTCCATGACGATCAACGCTCCGGCGTCGCTTCTGCTCCTGCTCTACGAGCTGGTGGCCGAGGAGCAGGGTGTTCCGGGCAGCGAGCTACGCGGGACGGTGCAGAACGACATCCTCAAGGAGTACATCGCGCGCGGGAACTACATCTTCCCGCCGCGCCCGTCGATGCGGATCACGACCGATCTGTTCGCCTACTGCGCCGAGCGGCTCCCGCACTTCAACACGATCTCGATCTCTGGCTACCACATCCGGGAAGCCGGCTCGACCGCGGTGCAGGAGTCGCGTTCACTCTCGCGAACGGCATCGCGTACTGCCAGGCGGCGGTGGACGCGGGGCTCTCGCCCGACGCGTTCGGCGAGCATCTCTCGTTCTTCTTCAACTCGCACAACGACTTCTTCCAGGAGGTCGCGAAGTTCCGGGCGGCACGAAGGCTCTGGGCGCGGATCATGCAGGAGCGCTTCGGTGCGACGAACCCGCGCGCGTGGCTCTCCGCTTCCATGCACAGACCGGCGGCTCGACCCTGACGGCGCAGCAGCCGGAGAACAACGTCGTGCGAGTCGCGATCCAGGCGCTGGCGGCAGTCTCGCGGCGGAGCCCAGTCGCTGCACACGAACAGCTTCGACGAGGCCCTCGCGCTGCCCACCGAGCACGCCGCCCGGATCGCGCTCCGAACGCAGCAGATCCTCCAGAACGAGGCGGGGACGATCGAGACGACGGATCCACTTGGTGGGCGCTACTTCGTCGAGGCGCTCACGAACGAGCTCGAGCGAGCAGGCCCAGGAGCTGATCGACCGCATCGAAGAGGTGGGGGGCGCGGTGGCGGCGATCGAGCAGGGATTCGTCCAGCACGAGATCGAGGACGCCGCGTTCCGGTTCACCCAGGAGGTCGAGGCGGGGAGCCGCGTGATCGTGGGTGTCAACGCGTTCACGGAAACGGAAGAGGCCGATGTCGAGCTGCAGCGCATCGATCCGGAGATCGAGCGGCGCCAGCTGGAGCGGACGGCGCGCCTGCGCGCAGGGCGCGACGCTGCCCTGGCTGATTCAGCCCTCGCTGCGGTTCGTGCGGTGGCCGAGGGTCGTTCGAACCTGCTCGTGCCGATGCGGGAGGCCCTCCGCGTGGGTTGCACGATCGGCGAGATCTGCGGCGCGCTCCGCGAGTTGTACGGCACGTACGACCCCAGCGCCCGGAACCAAGCTGTGACATGTCTTGCTCGCCATCGCCTCTCCACGGCTCGGGGCACCCCAGCCCACCACCCGCTGCGAGCGTAGCCGGAAAAAGCGCACGAGTGGTGACGGGTGTGTGCCGAAACCGTCACGATTGATCCCGGTGCGCATCCTTCTCGTCTCGTCGATGTACCCGGGGCCGGTCGATCCCGACCTCGGGACGTTCGTCGCTCAGGTCGAGCGGGCGCTCGGTGCGCGCGGGCACGAGGTCGAGCGTGCCGTGGTCGACCGCAGATCGGGTGGCAAGTTGCGCTATGGCGCGCTGGCCGGCAACACGCTTCGTACCGCGAGACGCTTCCGGCCCGACGTCGTGTACGCCCACTTTCTGGTTCCGGCAGGACTCATCGCCAGCTCTCGCCTCTCGCGCGCCACTCGTCGTGACCGCGCACGGCCAGGACGTCCGCAACGTCGGCGCAGTGCCGCGGCGTCGCCTCGGCCAGCACGCCATGTCGTTCGCCGCGCCGCCTCGATCGTTGCGGTCTCCGACTATCTCCGCCGGGAGCTGGAAGTCGAGGATCCCGGAGGCGATAGGCAAGATCGACGTCATCGACTGCGGCGTCGACCTCGACCGCTTTCCGCTCCTACCGGCGCGATCGTCGTTGGAAGACGGCCCCGGTGCGTACCTGTGCGTCGGGCGCTTGACCGAGCGGAAGAACGTCCTGCGGCTCGCGCGATGCGTTCCGCCGGCTCGGCGACGGGAACGCTGGCACGTTCGTCGGCGACGGGCCGCTTCGCCGCGAGCTCGAGAGGCGGGCGACCGCGGTGACGCTCGTCGGGTGGTGTCCCGCACGCGCGAATCCCGGACCTGATCGGCGCGAGCGACGTCGTCTGTCAGCCGAGCCTCGTCGAGCCGTTCGGACAGGCGTTTCTCGAGGCGATGGCCTGCGGACGCTCGGTCGTCGCCACCGCGGTCGGCGGGCCGCCCGGAGTTCGTCTCGCCGGAGGCCGGCATTCTCGTCGACCCGTACGACGAGCACGGCGATCGCTGCCGCGCTGGCCGCGGCCGCGGCCTGCTGCCGGTCCCAACCTCGCAGCCCGCGCAGCCGCTGAGCGACACGACGTCGGCGTGCAGGCGGCCCGTATCGAGGCAGTGCTGGAGCGGGCGACCGGGCGGCCGCCCGCTCGAGCGAGCGGCTCTAGGTCGAGGCGGCGGGAGGTGCCCGGCGTCGGTGGTCGCCGACTCGGTGCTGCGGCGCCCGACACGTCGCTCGGTCTTCTCCGCTCAAGTCGTCGCGAAGGTTGGTGTCGCCCTTCACCACCACCGCGTACACGATCCAGCCGATGATCGCACCGGCGCGGGGCCCGACGATGTAGATCCAGAAGGAGTCCACTCCGGACCCGACAAGGGCTGGGCCGAGCGACCGCGCGGGGTTGACGGATGCGCCGCTGAACGGGATCGCGGCGAAGTGGATCATCGAGCAGCGTCAGCGGGATCGAGACGAGCGCGCTGCCGCGTAGCGTCTCGCTCTTCGTCGACTGCAGGATCACGAGCACGAAGATCGCGGAGAAGGCGATCTCGACGAACAGGCCGGTCCCGGACGAGGACGGCAACGTCGCCGTCGCCTTGACGTTGTCGTGGTCGAACGGGATCAGCATCAGGAGCGATGCCAGGATCGCGCCCGCGAACTGGAAGATCCAGTAGCCGAGCAGGTCCTCGAAGGTCAGTCGGCGGTCGAGGAAGATGCCCGAGCGACACGACCGGGTTGAAGTGGCCGCCGGAGACCTCCGCGAAGGCGTACAGGGCCGCCATCAGGGCAAGACCGAATGCAAACGGTGGCGAGGAGCACGAGCGTTCGGGCTGAGGCGCTCCTGCCGGGTCGAACGGAGCGCCCGAGAGCTTCGTCGCCGCGAGAATGCCGTGCAGCCTGCCGAAGACCAGGATGAACGTGCCGAACATCTCAGCCAGGTACCGTTGCCATTGCTTCACTCGCCGACTACTCCCTCCGGACGCGTGACGGAAAACGAGGCAAGCGTGGCAGCCCGACCGGATGGAACGACTGTCGAGCTTTGGTTCAGGCGTCGGAACTACCGAGCGCGCTCGAGGTCTGCGAGCCGGATCTCCACGAGTGGTCGTACCGCATCCTCGATCCCGGCCTCGCGGGCGAGCGCGAGCGCCTGCTCGTAGCTCTTCGCTGCACCCGGTCTCGGCGAGACTCCTTGCTTCAGCCGGTTGTCGCCCGTGACAAGGAGCTTCTGAATCCGTTCGCGGACGTCGTCGGCCACGACTCAGGTACTCTACGGCACCGAGATGCTGCAGGCTGTCGCCGTCTGGCACGTTCTCGTCTCGTTCGCCCTGATCTCGGGCTGATTCTCATGCACTCGGGCCGCGACTCGGGCTTCGGCGGCATGGGTTTTACGCCCGCGTCGCAGGGTGGAACGCACATTGTCGAGCGAAACCTGACGCGGTTGACCATTGCTCGTCGCAACCGTCTTCTTCGTCGACACGGTCGTGCTGTTCCAGCTCCTGCAGTAGCCGGGCACGGTTCCGGCATGCAGCTAGAATCTCTCGGTCGAACCGGCGCTGGTGGCGGAATTGGTAGACGCGCAAGGTTGAGGGCCTTGTGGGCTGTAAGCCCGTGGAGGTTCAAGTCCTCTCCAGCGCACCTCGAGCGGGAAGACGGCGAAGGGCGGCGACCGCCCTTGACGCCGTCTCGGGCGGCTCGCTACCGTGATCGAACACATGTTCGGAAGAGGAGCGCGCCATGCTGACGCCCCGGCAGCGACAGATCTGGGACTTTCTGGTCGACTACGTCGACGGGCACGGCTATCCGCCGACAGTGCGCGAGATCGGCGAGGCGGTCGGTCTCGCATCGCCGTCGACGGTGCACGCGCATCTCGCCAACCTCGAACGTGCCGGGCTCCTTCGCCGCGATCCGACGAAGCCTCGCGCGCTCGAGCTCATCGGCCGCGAACGAAGCGGCGCCTCCGACCGACGTCCGGAGACGCACGTGCTCCCGGTGCTCGGGCAGATCGCAGCGGGCGGACCTCTGCTCGCCGAGCAGAGCATCGAGGGATATCTCGGGGTACCCGAGCCGCTCGCCCGCGGCGGCGAGGAATTCATCCTCCGGGTTCGCGGCGACTCGATGGTCAACGCGGGAATCCTGGACGGTGACTATGTCGTGGTGCGGCGCCAGCCCGATGCGCAGAACGGCGACATCGTCGCCGCAATGGCCGGTAGCGACGAGTCAGGTGACGAGGCCACCGTGAAGCGGTTCTTTCGCGAGAACGGTGGTCAGGTGCGGCTCCAGCCGGAGAACGACGCGCTCGAGCCGATCTACGCGCCGCACGTGGAGGTACTCGGCAAGGTGGTCGGCGTCTTCAGGAAGCTCTGAGCATGGGGGCGCTCTCGAGCTGAACCGGTCGCTCGAGCAGGAGCTCTCAGCGCTCTTGCGCGGCGTGAGCCTCGAGTGTCTGTCTGCGGGGAGTTCGTGCTTAGGCTGCCCGACAGGTCGATCTTCTGCCCCGAGTGCGGATGCTCACTCGAAGGAAGGGTCGCGGCCGGGCTCGAAGCTGACGCCGGTTCGGCGGGAAGCTGAACGGCGGTCGGCGTCTCGAGTCCTTACAATCCGAGGTGCAGGCCGGGTGACCGCGGGTCGGCGTAAGCCGGTCCGAGGAAAGTCCGGACACCGAAGGGCAGGACGCTGGGAACTACCCCAGGCGGCGAAAGCCGACGGAAAGTGGCACAGAAAGGAGACCGCCACCGGCGACACGTTCTCTCCGGAGACGCCGGCGGTAAGGGTGAAACGGTGGGGTAAGAGCCCACCAGCGTCGTGGCGACACGACGGCTCGCCAAACCCCGTCCGGTGCAAGGCGAAGCAGGCCCCGATGACGCTGCCCGCCGAGGGGCCGGGTACGCCGCTCGAGCCGCCGGGCAACCGGCGGCCTAGAGAGATGGTCACCCGAGACAGAATCCGGCTTACAGGCCTGCTACGACGAAGCCCCCGCAAGGGGGCTTCGTCATTTTCACCTGTGTGCCTCGAATCCCTCGAGTGCCGCACCGACGAGCGTGGGAAGCGTCTCGAGGTTGTAGCCACCTTCGAGCACGGCGACGAGTCGAGGAGCAAGCTCGGACGTCCGCCGAGCAAGCTCGCGGAACCCGGTCGCGGTCACCCGCATGCCCGCCAGCGGATCCTGCTCATGGGCGTCGAAGCCGGCCGAGACGATGACGAGCTCTGGTGAGAAGCGATCCAGCGCAGGGGCGACCACGTGGTCGAAGGCGTGGAGGTACTCCTCGTCGCCAGAGCCCGTGGACATCGGGACGTTGACGATCGTTTCGCTCTGCTCCGTAGGCCCGCCGGTACCCGGGTAGTACGGCCATTGATGCAAGGACACGTAGAGGACCGTCGGATCGTCCGAGAAGATGTCCTGCGTCCCGTTGCCGTGATGGACGTCCCAGTCGAGGATCGCGACCCGCCCCATGCCCAGCTCGCTCTGGGCGTGGCGGGCAGCGATGGCGGCGTTGTTGAAGATGCAGAAACCCATGCGCCTGATCCGGAAGTGCGTGATGGCCGGGCGGGCGTGAGAGCGCGAAGCCACCTAGCTCGACGGCCAGAATCGCTGAACCGGCGGAGAGGAGCGCAGCCTCGAATGTCGTCTGCGACGCCGGCGTGTCCCCGTCGAGCCAGGTCGGCTCCCTGATCGACCGGACATGCTCGACGTAGAGCTCTCCGTGGCAGCGCTTCACCGCGGCGATGCTCGCCGGCACCGCCTCTACCCACTCGCCGAACACCGCGTGCAGCGCGGTGATGCGATCCGGCGTCTCCGGATGGTGCCCGGTTGGATGCAGACGGGCGAAGTCGGCGTGACTTACGAGCTCGATCTCGCCTCAGCTCCTCCGTCCGCCGCCGCCTCGAGCCGATCGGCGAGGTTGGCAAGACCCCACGACCTGACGAGAGACGACGCCCCCGCCCAGCTTGGGGACTGGTTGGCTAGGGAGGGGAGAGGGGCGGAGGCGTCGAGTGTGGCAATTCGACGGTAAAGCCGAAGTTCCTCCGTCTGGGTAGCGAAGCGCCCCGCTAGGAGCGCGTTCTCGAGCGACCCGAACTGGGCCAGGACGGTCGCTGCCGTCTTCGGACCGACACCCCGCGCCCCGGGAGCCGATCGGACGGGTCTCCGCGCAGTGCGATGAAGTCTGGTACCTGGCTCGGGTCTACGCCGTAGCGCTCGCGGACATCGGCAGGCCCGATCCGGGCCAGCTCCGAGACACGCCGGATCGGTTGAAGGATGGTTGTTCGCTCGGAGGCGAGCTGGAACGCGTCGCGGTCGGACGTGGCGACGAGAACCGTGCCGCCTCGTGACTCCTCGGCGGCGGCGGCAGCCGCGAGGAAGTCGTCTGCCTCGTAACCGGCGGCTTTCGCGACGGCGAAACCACAGGCCTCGACGAGCTCGGGCAGAAGCCGGAGCTGCTCGAGGAGGTCGGCGTCGAACTCGCGGCCGGACTGATAGTCACCGAAGGCTGCGTGGCGATATGTCGGCGCCTCGAGCGTGTCCCAGCGCGACGAGCACCGCTCGGGGACGCTCCGACTCCCAGAGTCGACGAAAAAGCCGGCGAAGCCGACGAGCGCTCCCGCCGGCCGTCCACCGGCGCCCTTGATCGTCCTGGGGAGGCCGTGGTAGGCCCGATGCGCGAGTGAGTCGCCGTCGATCGCAAGTAACGAGCTCACAGGCTCGGCGTACAGCGCGTCGATCTCCGCCATCAGGCGGTCGGTGGCAACGGCGCGCGGCGTCGCGGGGTGGCAGGCCGGCGAGGTCTTCGACCGACGATCGGTGGCCCGTACGCGACCTTCAGCCGGGCCAACCGGGAGATCCGGTCCGTGCCCTTGATGGCAGCCGGCACCAGCGGAACGCCGGCCGCGAGGGCGATCCGAGCCGAGCCGGCGCGAGGCCGCGCGGTGAACTTCTTGCGCAACCCCTTCCGCTGTCGAGTGCCCTTCGGGAAACATGGCGACGATCTTGCCTTCGCGGCAGAGTCGGATGGCGGTCTCGATCGCCGACAGGTCCTGCTCGCCCCGTCGCACGGGAAAGGCCCCTCCCGAGCGGAGGATCGGGCCGAGGATCGGGTTGAACAGCTCGATTTTTGCCATGAAGTAGAGCTGTCGGCTAGGCCAGAGCGGGAATCCGAGCGGCCACGGGTCGAAGTTCGACGAGTGGTTGGCTGCGAGCACACACCCACCGTCGGGCAATTGTTCGACGCCCGTGTGTCTCGAGCCGGAAGACGCCGCGCACGATGGGCCAGCTCGCAGCGCCGACGAAGGTGTAGAACAAGCTCGGCACGCACCGGAAGTATCGGCGATCGGCCAGTGCTCTTGTGGCATCAGCCGAAGACATCGGTTTGAAGTCGGTGCTGTCCACGGCCACCTGTGGCGCTATGGTTTCGCGCGTGTCGAAGACGCTCGTGATCACCGAGAAGCCATCCGTGGCCCGCGACATCGCCGCGGTTCTCCCTGGTGCCTTTGCCAAGCACGAGGGCTTTCTCGAGTCGGAGGACGTCGTCGTTACCTATGCGGTCGGGCATCTTGTCGAGCTTGCGGATCCCGAGGAGTACGAAGCGAAGCTGAAGAGGTGGCGCTACGCGGATCTGCCGATCGTCCCGGCCAAGTTCATGCTCCGACCGCGCGACGAGAAGTCTCGCAAGCAGCTCAAGGTCATCCACTCACTTCTCGCCCGGGACGACGTGGACGAGATCGTCAACGCCTGCGATGCAGGACGCGAGGGCGAGCTGATCTTCGCGTACACGTACGAGAGCGCTGCTGCCAAGGCAAAGAAGAAGCCGGTCAAGCGACTCTGGCTCAACTCGATGACGAAGAAGGCGATCCAGGAGGCCTTCGAGCGTCTCCGCCCGGGTGAGGAGATGCAGAACCTCGAGGCGGCTGCGCGCTCGCGCTCCGAGGCCGATTGGCTCGTAGGAATGAACGCGACTCGTGCAGCGACGATCCGGCTGCGCATCGGCGTTCGACGGCGCGGTCTCGCTCGGTCGTGTCCAGACGCCGACCCTCGCCCTCGTCGTGCGCCGGGAGCTCGACATTCGGAGCTTCAAGCCGGAGCCGTACTGGCTTGTCGAAGCTCGTTTCGAGGCGACCGGCGCGCGCCGCTACGCGGGCCGATACCTCGGTGGCAAGCGACTGGCCGAGCAGGTGGCTGCAGCCGCGGTCGAGGCGTGCACGGGTCGCCCCGGGGAGGTGACGAAGCTTGAGCACAAGGAGGAGCGCGAACTTCCTCAGCTCCTCTACGACCTGACGTCGCTCCAGCGGCACGGCAACACGCTGTATGGCTTCTCTGCTCGGCGAACGCTCGGGGCTGCGCAGAAGCTGTACGAGGATCGCAAGGCGATCACGTACCCGCGGACGAACTCCCGCTACCTCTCCGGCGATCTCGTCGAGGAGATCCGCCCGACTGTCGAGCTGCTTCGGACGCAACGCAGAGTACGCCGCGGCCAGTGCGTACGTCCTCGGTTTGGACGCAGTTGCCGCTCGCTCGGGTCGTGACCGACGAGAAGGTGACCGACCACCACGCGATCATCCCGACGAAGTCCGAGCTCAAGCTCGACGCGTTCTCCGAGGATGAGCAGAAGATCTATCGCCTCGTGGTGCAGTCGCTTCCTGGCCGTCTTCCACCCAGAGGCCGTGTACGAGCGGACGCGTGTCGAGACGACTGTCGCCGAGCACGTCTTCCGAACGAGCGGACGGGTACTGATCGAGGCCGGGTGGAAAGCCGTGTACGGCGAGGAAGCCGACGCCGACCGCGACGACGACGATTCCGGCGGGGACCAGACCCTCCCGAAGCTCGACCTCGGTGAGGCAGTCGACACGTTGTCTGTCGAGTCCCTCGCGAAGGAGACCCAAGCCACCGAGGCGCTACACGGAGGCATCGCTCCTCGCTGCCATGGAGACCGCGGGCAAGGACATCGAGGACGAGACGCTGCGCGAGGCGATGAAGGATTCGGGGATCGGTACGCCTGCCACGCGGGCGGCGATCATCGAGCGGCTGATGTCGGTCGGATACCTCGAGCGCGACGGTCGTGCGCTTCACGCAACGGAGAAGGGCGTGCAGGTGATCGGCCTGCTCGGCCCGCATCCGCTCACCTCGCCCGAGCTGACCGGCCAGTGGGAGCACAGGCTTGGCTTGATCGAGCGCGGCGAGGATCGACGCGAGCAGTTCATGGACGACATCGAGCGGTTCACGGCAGAGACGGTGGCGGATCTCGACAAGCTCGAAGGACGTCAAGATCGAGCGCGCGAATCTCGGCCCGTGTCCGGTGTGCGGCCGCGATGTGATCGAGAACCGCAAGGGCTACTCCTGCTGGACGAAGGACGATCCAGGCTGTGGGTTCGTGATCTGGAAGAAGAAGGCGGGGAAGATCCTGCCGGTCTCGGTCGTCAAAGAGCTGATGGCGAAGGGTCGCACCGAGAAGCCCGTCTCGGGCTTCCGGGGGAAATCCGGCCGCAGCTTCAGCGCCAAGCTCAAGCTCGAGCAGAACGACGACGGCAAGTGGCGCGTCGAGTTCGACGAGGAGTGGGCGAACCAGCCGAGGGCCGGTGACGGGGCCGAAACCGGAGAGCCCCAGGCGCAGGCCGTCTCCGCCGGCGAATAGTTCAAGAAACGTTTACAAGAAGACGCACACGCTTAAGGCCGGCCATGTAACCCTTTGTCGGCAGCGGAGGTGCGAGGCCGTCCGGGAGGCTCGGAATACTCCTTCGCTGGGGCCCGTTGGTAGGGATGAACCCCGGAATGGGGGAATCCTTTCCTGGAAGGACGAGGAAATACCTCCTAGAGTCAGAAACGAAGGTCGGATACAACCAAGACGCAGTACCGAAAGGACGATCACCTGAGTTGACGCAGAATCAGTTGCAGGAATTGCTTGAGAGCGAGCAGGCACGGACGCTGCTCGACGGTGCAGAGGAGCGCGGGTACGTGCTTCAGGCTGAGCTCGAGGTCTTCGCGCTCGAGCACGACCTCGCCGATGACGACGTTGAGGCGCTGACGCGCGAGCTCGAGGCAATCGGAGTCGAGATCGGTCAGGCTCCGACAGAGGAGGCCGATGCAGCGACGCCAGCGCTCGACCGTGGAGGCAGCAGAGATCTCGGGCGCCGCGGACAGCCTCCAGCTCTTCCTCGCCGATGTTGGCAAGCACAAGCTGCTTGACGGCGGCCGAGGAAGTCACGCTGGCCAAGCGGATCGAGCGTGGCGACCCGATCGCCAAGCGCAAGATGATCGAGTCGAACCTTCGGCTCGTCGTGTCGATCGCCAAGGGGTATCGGGGCCTTGGGGTTCCGTTCCTCGATCTGATCCAGGAAGGGACACTCGGGCCTGAACCGAGCCGTTGAGAAGTTCGACTGGCGCCGAGGCTACAAGTTCTCGACCTACGCGACGTGGTGGATTCGCCAGTCGGTACAGCGGGCCGTTGCGAATCATGCGCGCACGATCCGGGTGCCGGTGCACGTCGTCGAGCGCCAACAGAAGCTCGGCCGTGCTGCGCGCCGGCTCGAGGTCGAGCTCGGCCGCGAGGCAACCAAGGACGAGCTCGCCGAGGCTACCGGTCTGCCGATGCAGCACATCGACGAGGCTCTCGGCGCGGCCCATGCTTCCGTCTCGCTCAACCAAACAGTCGGCGCCGACGACGAGGGCGAGCTCGGCGACCTGTTCGCCGATCGCGAGGCAGCCGATCCGTTCGACGAGGCCGAGGAATCGCTCCGGCGCCAGGGCGTCCGACAAGGCGCTGGATGCGCTTCCCGAGCGGGAGCGACGCATTCTCGAGCTCCGCTTCGGGTTCGAAGGCGAGCCGTGGACACTCGAGGCGATCGGCAACGAGCTCGATCTCACTCGGGAGCGCGTGCGGCAGCTCGAGAGCCAGGCGCTCGCGCGTCTCGCCGCACTCCGAGAGCTGCAGACGGTCGCAGCCGCCTAAGCCTAGACTCGCCCACTCGCGAGGGCGAGGGTGTCCGCCCAGCTTCAGGCCATACCGGCATCTCCGGACTCGGTGGACCGTTTCGGGACAGGGTCATGCCTTATCCCGAGACGGGGGCCATCTCCTAAAGAGACGGCTCTCTCAGGCCGATAGCCGGATCGTGGACGCTGCCGAGCGCAACGAGATCCTGAGCCGCTACGCTGATCACGCACGACGATTCGAAGCAGCCGCTGCGCGACGCTCGAGCCGCAGCGCAGAGATCATCCCTTTTACGGCACCTCTCCGGGAGTTGGAGCAGGAGCCGACGCCTCGCGAGGTTCAGGTTCTCCAGTTCATCTCGGAGGGACTCGTGAACCGCGAGATCGGCAAAGTCCTCTTTCTCTCGGAGGAGACGGTCAAGTCACACGTCCGCCATCTCCTTGCGAAGCTTCAAGCACGATCCCGCGCCCATGCCGTTGCGATCGGCTTCAGGCGCGGGATCCTTAGCTAGTCCGGATTTGGGGCCTCTTCAGTGAGCCCCGACACAGGCATACCAAGCTTCCTGGGCTACCAAGCTGTCCTGCCACCGAACATACAAACCTCCTCTCGCGAGGGACTAACGGCATGAACGCTTATATCAGAGTGGGACGGTCGCTGCAACGCGATCTCCAACTTCCGGTCGCGCTTCAGGCTTGGGTGGTCTTCGTTAGTGCCAGCGCGATTTCTGCCGCAATTGGCCTCTTTCTTGCTGGGTGGCGGCTCGAGATGCCGCTCCTTGTTGTCGGTCTAGGACTCTTTGCGGCAGCAGCAGAGAGGGGGCGTGTCTCATTGATTGCGTCGAATGGTGAGACCACTGAGGAGTCGATCTCGCTGGTTCCTTGCCTCTTTGCTGCCGTTGTGTTCGGCCCGCTGGCTGCGCTCACAGTGGGCGCTCTGTCGATGGCGGGAGAGGTGCGCCGCCCACATCTCCGGTGGGTCACGTATGCATCAACGCGCGCGATAACCGGTGCGCTTGCAGGACTTGCCGCGACCGCTGGTTACGCTCTATCGACAACTTCAGCCGGATCGATTGTGATCGCCACGGCTCTCGCTGCGGCTGTTGCCGAAGCCCTCGACTCGCTCTTCTTCGCGTTGACGGTCCGTTTGCGCGGAATGAACGCGACAGCGATGCTCTCTGCACTCAAAGCACCCCTTGCTGCGGCACTCTTGCTCTACCCATCCCTCGTCGCCCTTCTTGCTTTTGCGTATTTCCGACTTTCTCCGTGGGCCGTCGGGCTGTTCCTCGTGCCTGCGCTGGCCGCGCAGCGGTCGTACCGCCTCTACCAGGATCAGCGGCGATTGGCGAAGGATCTTAGTTCGGCCAACGTTCGGCTCGAGCGGGCGAACATGTCGTTTGCGACCGCCCTTGTTGCGACGCTCGACGCGAGGGATCGCTACACGGCCGGTCACTCGGCCGCGGTTGCCATCTACGCCCGCGACATCGCGAGTCGCTTGGAGCTGCCCGAGGACGACCAGCGACTTGCTCATCTGTGTGGCCTCGTGCACGACATCGGCAAGATAGGCCTGCCACCAGGTCTACTCGAAAAGCCGGGAGCGCTCACGCTTGCCGAACGACGGCAGATGGAGAAGCACTCCGAGATCGGCGAGCGGATTCTTGCCAAGGTCGAGGACTATGCAGAGATCGCCAAGATCGTTCGTCACCACCATGAGCGTTGGGACGGGCAGGGGTACCCCGATGGACTGGCGGGAGAAGAGGCTCCCTTGATCTCCAGGATCATCACGGTCGCCGATGCGTACAACGCGATGACGTCGGATCGGCCTTACCGCGACGCAATGCCGAGCCGGGTGGCACGAATGCGTCTTGCCCAGGGTGTGGAATCGCAATTCGACACGACTGTCGTGGCGGCGTTCGAGGCGGTCCTCGCCGGAGCGAACGACGAGTACCGCACCGCCCGGCGGTCCGACTTCACGCTCGCCGATCAGGACAACTATTCCGAGGCGCCCCCCGACCGGTCTCAGGCCCAGGACCAGCCCGAGGATCTGATCGCCGTAGTCGCGTAGCGGTAGCTGTAGCTCCCGGGTCTTACAGCTAGCCGGCGAGAGCTCGCTTGCGCAGGAGGCCAGGGACGACTCTCGCGTAGTCGATTCCGGAGATCCACGTCAGAAGCAGAGCGACGAGAAGCGCCCACCAGGCGACCCGATTGCTCCACGCCCCGGCTGCGGCGAATCCTCCGACCGCTGCAGCGACAGACTGGGCCCACGCCTTCAGCTTGGCAAGATCGCGGGCCCGGATCACCACCCCGCGCTCGAGCGCCGCGAGTCGCAGCCCTGACACGAGTAGCTCCCGCACGACCACGAGCGCGACCATCCACGCCGGGAAGACCTCCCCCACGAGGACGACGAGGGTCGACAGCGCGAGCAGCTTGTCGGCAATCGGATCGAGCAACGAGCCGAGCTCAGATGTCCTTCCCTGCCGCCTTGCGAGCCACCCGTCGAACTGATCCGTGGCCATCGCCACGATGAAGACGCCGGTGGCCCAGTAAGCGTGATTTGGAAAGTCCCAGGAGAAGAGCACGATCACGAACGGCACCGCGGCCGCGCGCACAACGGTGAGCTGATCGGCGACGCTCATCTCTCGGGGAGAATATGCGCGGGTGGCCGTCTTCTCGAAAGTGCTCGTTGCCAACCGGGGCGAGATCGCCGTTCGGATCGATCGGACGTTGCGCGAGCTTGGTATCGCGACGGTGGCGGTCTACTCGGAGGCCGATCGTGACGCTCTTCATGTGCGCACCGCCGACGAGGCGTACGCCATCGGCCCGGGGCCCGCTGTGCACAGCTACTTGAACCAGGAGAGGATCGTCGAGACGGCGACGAGGTCAGGGGCGGAGGCCGTCCATCCCGGCTACGGGTTTCTGGCCGAGAGTGCGTCGTTTGCGCGAGCAGTCGAGGATGCTGGTCTTGTCTGGATCGGCCCGCCGCCGAGCGCGATCGAGCTCATGGGCTCGAAGACTGCGGCGAGAAAGGCGATGCTGGACGCGGGCGTGCCGATCGTTCCCGGGACGACCCAACCGGTCACGAGCTCCGCAGAGGTGATCGAAGTCGCCAGGCAGATCGGGTGGCCGATCGCGATCAAGGCAGCGGCAGGCGGTGGCGGGAAGGGACTGAAGTTCGTGCGTTCGGAGGAACAGGTGGCAGACGCCCTCGAGTCAGCGCGGCGTGAAGGCGGGGCGTACTTCGCCGACGACTCGGTCTACGTCGAGCGCTATCTCGAGGATCCTCGCCACGTCGAGGTTCAGGTTCTTGCCGACGCGCATGGCAACGTCATCCATCTCGGCGAGCGGGACTGCACGATCCAGCGTCGTCACCAGAAGCTCGTGGAGGAGACCCCTTCACCGGCCGTAGACGAAGAGCTGCGCGTCCGAATCGGGCAGGTTGCGGTCGAGGCAGCCCGCGCAGCCGGGTACCGGTCCGCAGGCACGATCGAAGGCCTTCTCTCTCGGGATGGCGAGTACTTCTTCCTCGAGATGAACACGCGGATCCAGGTCGAGCACACCATCACCGAGGTCGTCACCGGACTCGATCTCGTTCGCGAGCAGGTCCTGATCGCAGCCGGCGAGCCGCTCTCATTGAGTCAGGAGGACGTCCGCGTCGCGGGCCACGCGATCGAGTGCCGCATCAACGCCGAGGATCCGTCGAACGCGTTCCTGCCGACGCCGGGACGGATCACGAGCTATCGCGAGCCCGGTGGTCCCGGTGTGCGCGTCGACTCGGGTGTGGAGCTCGGGTCGGAGGTGGTCGGGCTCTACGACCCGCTGATCGCCAAGCTCATCGTCCACGGAGTCGACCGCGAGCACGCGAGGCAACGGATGCTGCGCGCGCTCGACGAGTACGAGATCGGAGGCATCACGACGCTGGTCGGTTTCCATCGAGCGCTTCTTCGGCATCAGTGCTTCATCGACGGGAGCACCTGTCACGGTGTCGTGGAGTCGGAGGCATTGGCGGAGCAAGCGCGAGCTCTTCAGGGAGTGACATCAGCGAGACCGATGCTCGATGCCACGGTTCGTGATCGCGCGATGATCGTCGAGTTGGACGGACGTCGCTTCGATGTCCGTGTCCTGACGCCGGAGTCCGGCCATGTCGAGCTTGCGCGGAGGCGGCGAGAGCGATGGGCGGAGCGTGCGGCGGGATCTGCGGGACGGGACGCCGTCGTCAGCCCGATGCAAGGCACGGTGCTCGACGTCCGAGTCGAGGAGGGTCAGGCGGTGCGAGCGGGAGACGTGCTCTGCATCGTCGAAGCGATGAAGATGGAGAACGAGATCGGCGCCCACCGCGACGGCGTCGTCACGGATCTGTCGGTCGCGCCGGGCCAGCCGATCATGACCGGGCAGATCATCTGCGTCGTGGTCGGCGAGATGGCCCGACCCGACTGATCCAACCATCCAGATGTCCCGGCCACGGATGCTGCGCCTCCCTGCGGGCGGTTCGTCGGTCAGTCGGTAGACTCGCCCGCTCGGTGGACCTCTACGAGTATCAGGGCAAGGAGCTCCTCGGGCGCTTCGGCATTGCCGTATCCGAAGGCCGTCTTGCGACCACTCCGGACGAGGCGCGGGCTGCCGCGGAGGAGCTCGGCGGGCCGGTCGTCGTCAAGGCGCAGGTACTGACGGGCGGGCGAGGAAAGGCGGGCGGAATCAAGCTGGCGGCTACGCCCGACGAGGCCGAGGCCCGCGCCGGCGACATACTGGGTCTCGACATCCGGGGACACGTCGTTCGCCGACTCTGGGTCGAGCGCGCCTCCGACATCGCCAGGGAGTACTACCTCTCGATCACGTTCGACCGCGGGGTGAAGAAGCCATTGCTGATGTTCACGACCGAGGGTGGCGTCGACATCGAGGAGGTGGCCGAGGCGAATCCCGATGCGATCGTCCGCCTCCATGTCGATCCGCTCGAGGGCTACCAGCCCTACCAGGCTCGTCGCCTCGCCTACGGCGGTGGCATCGAGGACCCCGGGGAGCAGAAGCAGATCGCGGACATCGTCGCGCGTCTGTACCGGGTGTTCATCGAGTGCGACGCGATGCTCTGCGAGATCAACCCGCTGATCGTGACGCCGGAGGGTGAGGTGCGCGCTCTCGACGCGAAGTTCACGGTTGACGACAACGCTCTCCACCGTCACCCCGAGATCGCCGAGATGCGCGATCCCGAGTCCTATCCGCCGGAGGAACGGGCAGCCCGGGAGAAGGGTGTGACCTACGTCAAGCTCGACGGCGAGGTCGGCATCCTCGGCAACGGCGCGGGTCTCGTGATGTCGACGCTCGACGTGATCGCGCTCGCCGGTGGCCGGCCGGCGAACTTCTGCGACCTGGGCGGCGGCGGCGACGCCGAAGGAGTCGTCGAGGCGCTCGAGGTGATCACCGTGGACCCGCAGGTGAAGTCGATCCTCTTCAACATCTTCGGCGGCATCACGCGCGGTGACGAGGTCGCCCGAGGCATCCTGGCGGCGCTCGATCGGATGACGATCGCGCACCCGATCGTCGTCAGGCTCGATGGCACGAATGCCGAAGAAGGGAGGCGTCTCCTGGCCGAGGCGGCGCCGAGCAACCTCCACGTCGAGCCGACAATGCTGGACGCCGCGCGGAGGGCGGTGGAGCTCGCCCATGACTGAGCCGTGGAGCGAGCGAGCCGAGCTCTACCGGCAGAGCGAGGCTCATCGCGAGGGGCCCGACCTCGATCTCCTGGTCGAGTGGGCTGCGGGAGCCTCGAACGCTCTCGACGTCGCCACGGGTGGCGGCCACGTCGCGCGGCGGCTGCGCGAGGCTGGCCTTGAGGTCGTCTCGTGCGACCCGGCGCCCGGCAT
Organism: uncultured Actinomycetes bacterium; assembly: GCA_963736045.1. Classification (GTDB taxonomy): domain Bacteria; phylum Actinomycetota; class Thermoleophilia; order Gaiellales; family Gaiellaceae; genus PALSA-612. Next base: position 93,105 of record CAVTNK010000006.1, read on the forward strand.
GAAGCCCGACGTTGTCTGCGGAGCCGAGGAGCTCCGGTTTGCTGACTCGAGCTTCGACGTCGTCGCTTGCCGGGTCGCGGCTCATCACTTCCAGGATCCCGCGAAAGCCATTCTCGAGATGGCGCGCGTGAGCCGCGATCGCGTTCTCGTCGTCGACAACCTGTTCATGGGCGAGGAGGTAGAAGAGGCCGAGCGCCTGCGGGATTCCTCGCACGTCCGCAACTACACGGAGGCCGAGTGGCTCGCGATGTTCGAGGCTGCGAGTCTGACCGTCGCGGAGGTCCAGTTCTTCGACAAGCCGCTCGAGCTCGAGCCGTGGCTGGTGAGAACGGGCTGCATGGGCGAGGACGCGGCCAAGGTGCGTGAGCTTCTCGCTGGCCGGATCGAAGCCGGCTGGGTCAAGCTCGACCGGATTGCGCTGCGAGGATTCGGGGTCTAGCGTGGCGATCGTCGTCGACCACGACACCCGTCTCGTTGTCCAGGGTCTGACCGGGCGTGAGGGCTCGTTCCATGCGGCGCGGAACAAGGCCTACGGCACCCGGGTGCTGGCCGGCGTAACACCGGGGAAGGGCGGTCTCGAGGTCGAGGGCATCCCGGTGTTCGACACCGTTGCCGAGGCGGTCAACGAGACCGGCGTGAACACGGCAATGGTGTTCGTGCCTGCCCGCTTCGCTACCGACGCGATCTACGAAGCGGTCGACGCCGGAATCGGAACGATCATCTGCATCGCAGAGGGGCTTCCGGCTCACGAGATGCTCCGCGTTTACAACTTCATCCGCCCGCGTGGCATCACGATGCTCGGCCCGAATTGCCCCGGTGCTCTCTCCCCCGGCAAGGCCAACGTCGGCATCATCCCGGCGGCGATCTTCACTCCGGGCAACATCGGGCTCGTCTCGCGCTCGGGAACGCTCACCTACCAGATCGGCCACGAGCTGACCCAGCTCGGACTCGGCAACTCGACGATCGTCGGCATCGGAGGCGATCCAATCGTCGGTTCCTCGTTCATCGACATTCTCGAGCGATTCGAAGCCGATCCCGAGACCGAGTACGTGGTGATGGTCGGGGAGATCGGTGGCGACGAGGAGGAGAAGGCCGCGCGATTCATCCGGGAATCGATGACGAAGCCGGTGCTCGCGTACATCGCGGGCTTCACCGCGCCGCCGGGAAAGACGATGGGCCACGCCGGCGCGATCATCTCGGGCTCGTCCGGAACAGCCCAGGCGAAGAAAGAGGCCTTCGAGGCATGCGGGGTGACGGTCGGCACGACGCCGACCGAAGTCGCGCAGCTCGTAGCCGAGATCGCCCGGCACTGAGCCCGGTCCTCACGACGGGGGTCGTATGGCCCTTGTCTACACTGGATCGATGGAGACGATCTCGTTCGCCCGCGGGGTTCCCGCGCCCGAATGCCTTCCCGTGGAGGAGCTGGCCGACTGCGCACGGGCTGCGATCGAGCGTGACCCGGCTGCGCTCAGCTACGGGCCGGTTGGAGGATACGGGCCGCTTCGCGAGTGGATCGCCGAGCGCCATGGGGTCGAGCCCGGCCGCGTGCTCGTCACGAACGGATCGCTCCAGGGTCTCAACCTCCTACTCGAACACTTCGCCGGTGAGCGACGGATCATGGTCGAGGCGCCGACCTACGACCGGCCGCTCCGGATCGCGTCCCGCCTGGGTATCGACGTCGTGACTGTCCCTCAGGACGACGACGGGCTCGACGTCGACGCCCTGGAACGCGAGCTCTCGCGTGACGGGTCGCCCGCATTTCTCTACGCGCTTCCGACGTTCCAGAACCCGAGTGGCCGGACGTTGCCGATCGACCGTCGCCGACGGCTCGTCGAGTTGACCGAGAGGTACGACCTCGTTGTGCTCGAGGACGATCCGTACGGTCAGGTGAGATTCGAGGGTGAGCCGCTACCGACGCTCCACGAGCTGGGCGATGGCGAGCGGATCCTGTACTCGTCGTCGTTCTCGAAGATCGTGGCCCCCGGTGTGCGCGTCGGCTACTTCGTGCTGTCGCGCGAGCTTGCCACCCGGCTCGAGTCGATGGCCGTCGACGTGTATCTGACGCCCGTGCTCGTTTCCCAGGCTGCTGTGTTCGAGTTCGTCCGGCGCGGGAACCTCGAGGCGAACATCGCGCGGGTGTCCGAGCTGCTCAAGCTGCGGCGTGACGCCATGCAGGAGGCGCTCGGCCGCGATCTTCCCGACGCGCGGGCCAGCAGACCCGCGGGCGGCTACTTCCTCTGGCTCGACTTCCCGGGGGACGTGGACACGGGCGAACTGCTCTCAGAGGCCGGGCGTGCTGGCGTCACCTTCGTCAGCGGCAAGGACTTCTATCCGAGGGGGTCAGGTGGCCGGAGCTCGGCGCGTCTCGCCTTTAGCTTCGTCTCCCCGGCCGAGATCCACGAGGGCGTGGCGCGATTGGCCGGGGTGATGGCGCCGGCGGCGACGCGCTAGCGGGAAGTCGGTCGTCCCCGCGCGGAGAGCTACGCCGCCTGATGGTGTGCGGCGGCGACGAGTTGCCTCGAGAAGGACGTGTTGAGCGGTCGGGCGATGAGCCGAGCCTGGCGCGGGGGCGCCAGCTCGCCGAGCTCGGCGTGACGGAAGGTCGGGCACGGGGCTTCGAGACGAAGGGCGCAAAGGCTCGAGCGACGGAAATAGCAATCATCGCAAGTTGCATCAATGCGTTTGCTCGTCATCTTGATTGCTCGCAGGTCACGGCGATCGGGAACAGGGCTCGATATTAGGGTCCGGGTCGCGCGATGCAAAGGGCTACGAAAACAAAAACCGCGCTCTTTGCGGGGCTTTTATCGGCCACGAGAACGGGCTCTGTTCAATTCTTGCGAGGGAGCGTTGCCAGTATGCGCAACGCCTGTGCAAAGGTCTCCACAGGGATGACGCGGACGTGCCCCGCGTATCGTCTCGCCACCCTTGCGTTATCCCCAGCCGGCACGAGGAGGATGTCCACACCGGACTGCCTGGCGCCGAAGATCTTCTGCCTGACGCCTCCGATCGGCCCCACCGACCCGTCGAGGAAGATCTCCCCGGTGGCCGCCACCTTGTAGCCGCGGTTGACATCGTGCCCGAGCTCGTCGACGACCTGTAGAGCGAAAGCGAGACCCGCCGAGGGTCCGCCGATGTTGCCCGCGTCGATCGTGACGGGGAACGGCAGCGAGATGCTGGCGCTCTGCTCGAGGAGCACGCCGATGATCGGGCGTTCATGTTGAAACGGATCGGCCGCCGCCACGAGGGTCACCGTGCGTAACCCGCTCTGACCACGCACGCCGAGGCGGACCTTGTCGCCAGGGTGCCGCTTGAGGAGCAGCGTCCTGGCGTCGTTCGGTGTGGCCACCTTTCGACCGTCGACGGCGACGATCACGTCGCCCGGGAAGAGCTTGCCGGCTGCGGGCGTACCGCTACCGACGGCGGCGACCAGTGCGCCGCTGGTGCGCGCGACGACCTTGTAGCCGAGATACCGCAGCGCGACTGCGGCCGCGACCTGTTGCGACCTGACCATCGACTGGAGCTCCGCCTGCCTGTTCGCAGAGTCGCTCACCCCCGGTGGCTTGATGTCCTGCTCGGGGACGAAGGTGGCGCCGTCCTCGACAAGGCGTGGGAAGTCGACCTCGAGGACGGAGGCTCTGCGCTCGATTACGTCGAGGAAGTAGATGCCGCCGGGCCCTCGTGCGGTCCTTGCCGCCCTTGACCTGGACGAGAGGAGCGACAGGGTGCGCGCGGTCGGGAAGCAAAAGGAAGGTGTCCGACGGGATGAGCCAGAGCACGAACAGGGCGAGGGCGGGGAGCACGAGCCCCGCCGCAACGAGGCCAGCCCAGGTACCCCTCGCCGACTTCGCGGTCAGAGGAGCGAGCGGGTCAGGCCGCCGTCGACCGGGATGACGGCGCCGGTGACGTAGCTCGCATCGTCGGAGGCGAGAAAGCAGACGACACGAGCGACCTCCTCCGGGTCTCCGAAACGGCCCAGGGAGATCTGCGCCATGTCCTCATCTCGGGAGCGCCGTCCGGATGCGTAGAACTGGGTCAAACGCTCCGTCTCGATCCGGCCGGGCGCAATGGTGTTGACCGTGATCCGCTTCCGCCCGACTTCGTGGGAGAGCGTCTTCGCCCAACCGATCACACCTGGCCGGACGGCGTTCGAGAGAGCGAGCCCGTCGATCGGCTCGCGAACAGAGCTCGACTCGATGTTGACGATGCGCCCGTGGCCCGAGCGCTCGAGGTGAGGAAGGCAGAGGTTCGTCAGTCGAACCACCGGCAAGAGAAGGAGCTCGACGGCGCGCTCGATCGCCTCTGGCTCGACGCCTTCGGCGGGCCCAGGCGGAGGCCCGCCGCCGTTGTTCACCAGCACGTCGACGCCACCGAACGCCTCGATGCACCGCATGACGAGTCGCTCGAGATCGGCAGGCACCGTGAGGTCGCCCCGAACCGCGAGGGCGCCCAGACGATCGGCCTCGCGTTCGAGGATCTCCCGGCGTCGGGCGAACATCGTCACGTTGGCCCCAGCTGAGGCAAGGGCCTCGGCGATCGCCAAGCCCATCCCGGACGAGGCTCCGCAGACGATGGCGGTGCGACCCTCGACTCCCGGAGTCACGCCTTACTGCCTCCGCCCGCTGGGGCACCCCGGCCCACCACCCGATTTCATCGTATCGGGGGCGGGCGCACGAATGTGTGGCGCGGATGTCACGATTTGAGTGCCGGTTGAGGAATGCAGTCGCATTCAGTCGATCGTCAGCACACCGACCACCTCGCGCACCGCCTCGGCCGACGCCTCGAGCGCCGCCTGTTCTCCGGCGTCGAGCTCGAGCTGCACGACCTCCTCGACGCCGCTGGCGCCGAGCTTGACCGGAACGCCCATGTAGAGACCGTCGATCCCGTACTCCCCCTCGAGAAGCGCGGTGCAGGGCAGGACGCGCTTCTGGTCGAGGAGGATCGCGTCGACCATCTGCGCAACCGCCGCTCCAGGTGCGTACCAGGCCGATGTGCCGAGCAGGTTGACGACCTCGCCTCCGCCCTTCCTCGTGCGCTCCACCATCGCGTCGATCCGGTCGCCCGATACGAGCTGCGCGAGCGGGACGCCACCGACGGACGTCGCGGAGACGACGGGCACCATCTGGTCGCCATGGCCGCCGAGCACGACTGCCTGGACGTCCTTCGCGGACGCTCCGGTCTCCCAGGCGATGAACGTGCTGAACCTCGCCGTATCGAGGATGCCCGCCATGCCGAAGACGCGCGCCTTTGGGAATCCAGACGCGTGCTTCGCGACGTGGCACATGGCGTCGAGTGGGTTGGTCACCACGAGGAGGATCGCGCCCGGCGAGTGCTCGACGGCTGCCTTCGTAACGGCACCGACGATGCCCTCGTTGGTCGTCACCAGATCGTCGCGGCTCATGCCGGGCGAGCGTGGCTTGCCCGACGTGATCACGACGAGGTCCGACCCGGCGGTCTCCTCGTAGCTGTTCGTCCCGACCACGCTCGGCTCGTAGCCGAGGACAGGACCCGCCTCGTTCAGATCGAGAGCCTTCCCCTGCGGAAGGTTCTCGATGATGTCGACGAGAACGACGTCGGTGTAGTCGCGCCGCGCCACTTCCTGCGCCGCGGTCGTGCCTGACGTTGCCGGCGCCGACGACTGTGACCTTCTTGCGCATCAGCTTTCAGCCCCCAGTTTCTCGATGATGGCGTCGGCGTACTCGCTCGTCCCAACGGCGGTCGGGTCGTCTCGACGCGGTTTCAGGTCGTACGTGACTCGCTCGCCTTCCCGGATCACGTCGGCGACGGCGTGCTCCAGGCGGTCGGCCGCCTCCCGCTCGCCGAGGTGCTCGAGCATGAGCTTTCCGGAGAGGATCATTGCGGTCGGGTTGACCTTGTTCAGCCCCTTGTACTTCGGAGCCGACCCGTGGGTTGCCTCGAAGACGGCCGAGTCGGCGCCGATGTTCGCCCCGGGTGCGACGCCGAGACCGCCGACGAGGCCGGCTGTCAGATCGCTGACGATGTCCCCGTAGAGGTTCGGCAAACGAGGACGTCGAACTCCTCGGGCCGCTGGACGAGTCCCATACAGAGCGCATCGACGAGGTTCTCGCGAGGCTCGATGTCGCCGTAGTCGGCCGCGACCTTACGGAAGACGGCGAGAAACAGCCCGTCGGTGTGCTTCATGATGTTCGCCTTCGTGATGCAGTGAACGGCGCGGCGTCCGTGGGTGCGGGCGTATTCGAAGGCGTACCGGACGATCCGCTCCGACGCCTCGGGGCTCATCGGCTTGATCGACAGCCCGGAGCTCTCGGCGATCTGCTTCGGCTGAACCTCGTTCAGCACGCCGATCACCTGGTGGGCCTCGTCCGTTCCCGCCTCGAACTCGATCCCCGCGTACAGGTCCTCCGTGTTCTCGCGCACGATCACGATGTCGACGCCCTCGTATCGGGTGCGGACGCCGGCGTAGGTCTTGCACGGGCGGAGGCACGCGTACAGGCCGAGCTCGTGACGGAGTGCGACATTGACGGAGCGGAAGCCGGTACCGATCGGGGTCGTGATCGGGCCCTTGAGCGCGACCCTGTTCTCCCTGATCGAAGCCAGCGTCTCGTCGGGTAGCGGGGTGCCCGCCTGCTCCATCACGTCGACGCCAGCCTGCTGCATGTCCCAGTCGAACGCCACCCCGGTTCCTTCGAGGACGCGCCGCGTCGCTTCGGTCAGCTCGGGGCCGGTACCGTCGCCGGGGATGAGGGTCACGCGATGTGCCACCGGCGCTTGACTCTACCCAAGCTCTGCCCCGCGACCGTCCGGTACATTCCGTTTCAGAATGGGTGACCTGAAGCCGGGCCTCGAAGGCGTTGTCGCGGTCGAGACCGAGATCGCCGAGCCCGATCGTGAAGGTGGCCAGCTCCGATATCGCGGCATCGACATCGTCGAACTGGTCGGCCAGTATCCCTACGAGCGCGTCTGGGGTCTGCTCGTCGACAACGACCTCGACTCGGCGATGCCCGAGCCGGAGCCGTACGAGCCTGCGCGGCTCTCCGGGAACGCGCCGTCCGATCTCCAGGCCGAGACCGCGCGTTTCTCGGGCGTCTGGAGCCTCGGCAAGCTGAGCGAGATCTCGGACGAGCAGGCGCGAGAGGACCTCGGTCGGCTGTCAGCTCAGATGATGGGAATCGTCGCTCGCTCGGCGCGCGTCGCCGACGGCAACACCGACGAGGTTCCGGCGAGCGTCGTCGAGCAGGGCACGACGGCGGCGGAGAAGTTCCTCCTCCAGTGGCGGGGCGACGCCGACCCGAAGGCTGTGCAGGCGATCGACACCTACTGGATCTGTACGGCCGAACACGGCCTGAACGCATCGACGTTCGCCGCCCGCATTGTTGCCTCGACCGGGGCTGACTGCGCCGCAGCCCTTTCGGCAGCTGTCGGAGCGCTCTCCGGGCCGCTGCACGGCGGAGCGCCGGCATACGTGAAGCCGATGCTCGAGGAGGTCGCGGTTACGGGCGACCCCGAGAAGTGGGTCAGTGACACGCTCGACTCCGGCAAGCGGATCATGGGCTTCGGCCATCGTGTCTACCGGGCCGAGGATCCGCGCTCGCGGATCCTCAAGGAAACGGCTCGCGAGCTCGGCTCGCCGCAGATCGAGATCGCCGAGCGGCTCGAGGAGGCGGCGCTCGCCGAGCTCGAGCGGCGCCATCCCGAGCGCCCGCTGAAGACAAACGTCGAGTACTACTCGGCGGTCGTCCTCGACATCGCCGAGATCCCGCCCGCCGCTCGCGCCCTGCGATGTTCGCCTGCTCCCGCGTGGCCGGCTGGTCGGCCCACATCCTCGAGCAGAAGCGAACCGGCAAGCTGTTCCGGCCCGTCGGCGAACTACGTCGGGCCGCCTCCTCGCAGCCTCGCTTCGGTCGGTTGACTCTCGCCGAGGCGGCTGCGCAGCGCCGACGCCCTCGCGGAGGCCGGGCTCGGAGCGCGAGCTCGCGCAGCTCCGCGCCGAGTGGAGCGACGAGATCGAGGCGGCGGCCAGCGCACGCCGACTATCGCGAGCGGGCGGTCGCGTACCGGGCGATCGGTCAGTTCCGGTTCCGGCAGAAGACCGAGCTGTTGCGACGCGGGCTCGAGGACGAGAGCCCCTCGTGCCGCGGCTCCGCGCTCGTCTCGCTCGAGCGACTCTCCCGCGAGAGCCCGGGCGTCGTCAACGCGGTGCGACCGTTGCTCCACGCGCTGGTGTCCACCGATCGACAACCAGGCCGTGCGTCGGCTCGCGGTCGTCTGCCTCAGGAACGGCTCCGCCACAGCGCGAGACGATCGTTCTGCTGAACGGGCTCGCCGACGACGACGAGGCCGAGCGGGATCTGCGCGAGGTCGCTGCGAAGGTCGCGGCCTCGCTCAAGAAGAAGGCGGGCCCTCGCTAGGCCGGCGGCGTGCGTGCGGGTGGGCGCTGAAGTAGGTCTCTCGGCGGCGACGGTCCGAGACGTGCGTGTACAGCTCGGTCGTGGCCAGGTCGGCATGGCCGAGCATCTCCTGGACGCTCCGCAGGTCGGCTCCGCCCTCGAGCAGATGGGTGGCGAACGAGTGGCGTAGCAGGTGCGGGTGAACCCGCTCGGGCTCGAGGCCGGCCTTCGCCGCGAGCCGCCGGAGGATGAAGAAAGCCCCCGCACGCGTGAGCGGGCCGCCACGCGCGTTCAGGAACAGCTCGGGGCGGTGACGCCGGTCGAGGAGCGGTCGCCCGCGGCTGAGGTAGCGACGGAGCGCCTCGGCACCGCGGCGCCCGATCGGAACGATTCGCTCCTTGCTGCCCTTTCCCATGCAGCGGACGAGCCGCTCGTCGAGGTCGACGCCTCCTCGCTCGAGCCCGACCGCCTCGCTGACGCGGAGGCCCGCCCCGTAGAGCAGCTCGACGAGCGCGCCGTCGCGGAGCGAACGCGGTGTCGTTCCGTTCGCGGCCTCGATCAGGCGCTCCGTCTCTCCGGGTGAGAGCGTGCGCGGCAAGGTGCGGGTCCGCCGCGGCGTGGGGACGCTCGCAGCCGGGTTGTCCTGCCGGGCGCCCACGAGCGTCTGGTGGCGGTAGAAGGAGCGAAGTGCGGCCAACCTGCGGGCGAGCGTCGCGTTCGACAGGCCACGGCCTCGCAGGTCGGCGAGGTACGTCTCGATCTCTTCCTGCGTGGCCGAGGCGATCCCGTTGTCGTGCCACGACGCGAAGTCTTCGAGGTCGCGGCGATAGCTGTCCACCGTTCGCGGCGCCAGCCGGGCCCGGGAGAGGGCGAGGAACGAGCTGAGCTCAGGATCGCGGATGGGCACGGTCGTAGACCCGTCGGAGCCGCCGTCCGTCGACGTGGCTGTACACCTGGGTCGTCGAGAGGGAGCTGTGTCCGAGGAGCTCCTGGATCACGCGCAGGTCGGCGCCGCCTTCGAGCAGGTGCGTCGCGAAGGCGTGACGGAGCCGGTGAGGGTGGGGAAAGAGCCGCCGAAGCGTGCTCGTGTCGAGCCGCCTCCCTCGAGCCGACAGGAAGAAGGCGTTCTCGGCACCGGCGGCGAGCTTCGGTCGGGCATCGCGGAGATACTGGCCGAGCCTGTAGGCAGCCTCCTCGCCGAGGGGCACGACCCGTTCCTTGCCGCCCTTGCCGCGGACGTGGATCGATTCCTGCTCGAAGTCGACGTCCGCAAGATCAAGGCCCACGGCTTCATGGCTGCGAAGGCCGGCGGAGTAGACGAGCTCGATGACGGCCCGGTTTCGGAGCTGGAGCGGCTCGCTGCCGTCGAATGCGGCAAGCTCCTGTTCGATCTCGTCCTTCTTCGGTGCGTGCGGCAGGCGACGGGGCCGACGCGGTGCGAGCGAAGCCTCCGGTACGCAGGCAGGACCGAGCGTGAAGCGAATGAGCGAGCGAACAGCGGAGAGGCGTCGGGCGATCGTCGCGGGAGCGAGTCGTCGCGGCCGGCCACGCCCGAGCTCGGCTGCGTAATCGGACAGAACTGCCACGTCGACCTCGTCGAGGACGATCCGACGTTTCTCGAGCCAGGCCCCGAACGGCTCGAGGTCGAAGCGATACGCGCGCCGGGTCGCTTCCGAGAGGCCGGGAGAGGCGAGAAATCGCTCGATCGCCGCCGTCGTCTCCACGGACCTCTGTTCGCCTCTCGCTGTCGCAAGCCTGCAGAAGTTCCACACCTGGCACGACGTCGTGACTCTTCTGGCAGCGTTTCGTCGGTAGCGTAAGCCGCGGGTGGTGGGCGGAACTCACCCCACCCAGGGTGGGGAGTGAATCGGCGTGCTCGCTCGGAGTGTGCTCAGCGTCCGATCTCGCCGGGCAGGAGCGAGTAGATGACGAAGTCGACCCGCCGACCCTGGCGCTCGTTGAAGCGCACCGAGCGCAGGACACCTTCGCGGCGGAACCCGGCCGACTCGGCGACTCGCTGCGACGCGACGTTGCGCTCGTCGGCGCGGAGCTGCAGGCGCTTCATGCCGCAGGTTGCGAGCGCCCAGCGTGCGATCAGCCAGGTCGCGCGGGTGGCGACGCCGCGGCCGCGCGACTCACCGCCGGACCCAGTAGCCGACCTCGGCGACGCCGCTGCTCGGGGTCGAGCCAGTGGAGCGCCGACCGAGCCGACGACGTCGCCCGTCTCCGCGTCCGTGACCGCGAAGGCGGCGTGCGTGCCGTCCTTCCAGCCGCGCCGCGTCATCGCCACGTAGGTCGCGTCCGTCGGCCTCGCCGTAGGGCTGCGGCACCTGGTCGAGCCACCAGGCGATGCTCCGTCGTCCTGGCAGGCGCTGACGATCGCGGGACGTCACGCTCCATGCCAGGGCCGGAGGACGATGACGCCGTCCGAGAGCGGCGGGGACGGGAGGCTCGATGGTCATCGGCCGAGACTATCGATGCGTACCATGTCAGACGTGAGCCGTCGGCTCGTCGTGATCGGAGCCGCTCGTCGCGGCACTCGCGGCCGGCGGCGGCGTCGCCGGCGCTCGTGCTCGCATCGGAGCGGGGCGGGCCGATCCACCTCGACCGATCCCGGAGCCGTCGACCTGCATCCGATCGCCGGCAACTTCAAGCCCGACGAGACGAAGCTCGCGGACTGCCACGAGCAGCTCTGCTTCGAGCAGGCGTTCGGCAACGTCGCCTACTACACGGGCCCGAAGGCCGCGATCAACGCTCTTCGCGCAAGCAGATGGCGGCGAACAAGGCGTCGAGGCCGGCTGCCACCGGATCGCGCACACGATCGGCTCAGCGCCTCGCTCGTTCGCTTCCACGGCGACATCCCCAAGGCGTTCGCGCAGGGTCGCTCGATCTGCTGGTCGGGCTACTACCACGGCATCCTCGAGCGCGCGTTCTGCGGCGTCTCGACCGAGGCCGGGCTGATCAAGGCCGCCCGCGGCGTCTGCTCGAGCGCCGTCGCTCCGGCGCGACCAGTGGCTCCTCTACCAGTGCGTGCACGGCCTCGGGCACGGACTGATGATCGCGACCGGCCTACGACCTGCCGTTCTCGCTGCACGTCTGCGACAAGCTGCCAGACGCCCTGGGATCAGACCTCCTGCACGGGCGGCGTCTACATGGAGAACGTCAACGCGGCGAACGGGACCGTCTACGGCGGCAAGACGCCCTGGCTGAAGGCGAGCGATCTCGTCTACCCGTGCGACGCGCCGGTGACGAAGGGCCAGCGGCTCTACTGCTATCTGATGGTCACGTCGCGCGTCCTGGCCGCGAACGGCTACGACTGTCAAGGCGACGGCCAAGGTCTGCGCGCAGGCGTCGAGAAGCCTGGATCGCGACGTGCTTCCAGTCGTTCGGGCGCGACGCGGACGGCTCGACGCGACAGGACCCCGTGCAAGGTCAAGGCCCTCTGCAAGCTGGCCGGCCGCTGGGAAGTCGCAGTGCATCTACGGCGCCGTCCGCGACATGACCTCGAACTACGCCGGCGGCCGCGGCCTCGGTGTTCTGCCGGAAGGTCGACGCGAGACTTCAGGGCGTACTGCTTCGAGGGGATCGGGACGATCCTCGGGACGCTCCACGCCGAAGACGGCGGGCGCGACCGGGCCGTGTGCTCGACGTGACCCCGCCCGCTTCCTGAACGCGTGCCTACGCGGCGCAGGAGTACCGGCTTACGGCCTAGAATCGTAGAGCCGCCAACGTCGGCGCAAGGGCGGACACGACGATAGCCACGACGACCGAGATCGAGCTGCGCGGACCGGTCGGCCTCGCCGATCACGGGCTCGTCCCGGGCGGCCGCGTGCACTGGAACCCGACGACGTCGCTGCTCTATACGCGCACGCTCTGCGCGCGGCGAGGGCGTGCTCGCCGAGGGCGGCCCGCTCGTCGTCGACACCGGTCGCTCTCACCGGCCGCTCGCCGAAGGACAAGTTCGTCGTCCGCGAGCCCGGGTCGGAGGAGCGGATCTGGTGGGGCGAGCGTCAACCAGCCGATCGCCGAGGAGCGCTTCGACGGCCTGCGTGCCAAGGTCGTCTCGTACCTCGAGCGCGAGCCGGAGCTCTTCGTCGTCGACGCCTTCGCCGGTGCCGACCGAGCCCACCGCCTCGCCGTTCGGGTCGTCACCGCAAGCCCCTGGCACGCGCTGTTCGCGAAGACGCTGTTCATCGAACCGACCGAGGAGGAGATCGCTGGTCACGAGCCGCAGGCGCTCGTACTCCACGCACCGCCGGTCGAGGCCGATCCCGACGAGGACGGCACGCGCAGCAGCACGTTCGTCTGCCTGCACCCCTCGCGCTGCGAGATCCTGATCGGCGGCACGCTAGTACGCCGGCGAGATCAAGAAGTCGATCTTCACGCTCATGAACGACCGGCTGCCGCTGGGCGGCGTCTTCCCCATGCACTGCTCGGCCAACGTCGACGACCACGGGCAGGTCGCAGTCTTCTTCGGGCTCTCGGGAACGGGCAAGACGACGCTGTCAGCCGATCCGGACCGGCACCTGATCGGAGACGACGAGCACGGTTGGGGGGAAAGCGGCGTTTTCAACATCGAGGGCGGTTGCTACGCGAAGGTGATCCGCCTCTCGGAGGACGCCGAGCCGGAGATCTTCCGCACGACGCGGACGTTCGGCACCGTGCTCGAGAACGTGGCCGTCGACAGCCACGGCGTGCTCGACCTCGACGACGACTCGAAGACCGAGAACACGAGGGCCGCCTACCGGCTGGAGCAGATCGCAAACGCCCTGCCCACCAAGCAGGCTGGTCATCCGAGCACCGTGGTCATGCTCACGGCGGACGCGTTCGGGATCCTGCCCCCGATCGCGAGGCTCACTCGCGAGCAGGCGATGTTCTACTTTCTCTCCGGCTTCACCGCGAAGCTCGCTGGCACCGAGATCGGCGTCACCGAGCCGCAGCCCACCTTCTCGACGTGTTTCGGCGCGCCGTTCCTTCCCCAGCCGCCTGCCGTCTACGCCCACATGCTCGGAGAGAAGCTCGAGCGTCACGGATCGGCCGTGTGGCTCGTGAACACCGGCTGGACCGGAGGCCCGTACGGTGAAGGCGACAGGATGCCGATCGCTGCGACCCGCGCTCTTCTGCACGCTGCCCTCTCGCGCCGCCTCGACCGGGTCGGCTACCGCACCGATCCCGTCTTCGGCTTCGAGGTGCCGCTCGACGTGCCCGGGGTCGATCCGAGGCTCCTCGACCCTCGCTCCACCTGGCGCGATCCCGAGGCCTACGATCAGAAGGCGACTCGAGCTCGCCCGCATGTTCCGCGAGAACTTCGCCCGATTCGAGGGCACGGTCGGCGACGACGTCGTCGCGGCCGGACCTCGAATCTGAGTGAAGCAGCGCTGCCGGCCTTTCGTGTAGCGTCAAAGGCTGTGGAAGCCAAGCACGACGTCCTCGTCGTCGGAGCCGGCTGTGCCGGGATGCGGGCGGCTATCGAGGCCCACGATGCAGGCGCGGACGTCGCCGTCATCTCCAAGATCCATCCGGTTCGCAGTCACTCCGGCGCTGCTGAGGGCGGGATCAACGCCGCGCTCGGGAACGCCTCCGAGGACGATCCAGAGAAGCACGCGTTCGACACGGTCAAGGGCTCCGACTACCTCGGCGACCAGGACGCGATCCAGGTCCTCTGCGACGAGGCGCCGGGTGACGTCTACCAGCTCGAGCGCTGGGGCGCCGTCTTCTCGCGCGACGAGGACGGCCGGATCGCGCAGCGTCCGTTCGGCGCCGCAGGCGAGCCGCGCACCGCCTACGCGGCCGACATCACGGGCCACGTGCTGATCCAGGTGCTCTACGAGCAGGTGATGAAGCGCGACCTCACGGTCTACGAGGAGTGGTTCGCGTGGAAGCTCGTCGAGGAGCGACGGCCGCTGCCAGGGCGTGATCTGCTGGGACCTGCTGAACGGCGGACTGAAGACGATCGGCGCCAAGACGATGATCCTCGCCACCGGCGGCGCGGGTCGGCTCTACGCCGGCACGACGAACGCCTACTCCTGCACCGGCGACGGCATGGCGCTGGCCTTCCAGCGTCGGCGTGCCGCTCAAGGACATGGAGATGATGCAGTTCCACCCGACGACGCTGGCGCCGTCCGGCGTGCTGATCACCGAAGGCTGCCGCGGCGAGGGCGCATACCTGCTCAACTCCGAGGACGACCGCTTCCTGAAGCGGTACGCGCCGAACGCGATGGAGCTCGCCTCCCGCGACGTGATCTCTCGCGCCGAGCAGACCGAGATCGACGAGGGCCGCGGGATCGACGGGAACGTCCTCCTCGACCTGCGTCACCTCGGCGCCGAGAGGATCCTCGAGCGCCTGCACGGCACGCGTGAGCTGTCGATGGTCTTCGCCGGCGTCGATCCGATCTACGAGCCGATCCCCGTCCGGCCGGGCGCCCACTACCACATGGGCGGCGTCGATACGGACGTCTGGGGCTGGACCGAGCTCGAGGGTCTCTACGCCGCCGGCGAGTGCGCCTGCGTGTCGGTGCACGGCGCGAACCGGCTCGGCGGCAACGCCCTGATGGAGACGATCACCTACGGCAAGCGCGCGGGCGCGCACGCGGCCGAGTGGGCACTGACGCACACGACCGTCACCGTGCCGCCGAGCGTCGAGGCCGACGCCGAGCGCGAGCTGCAAGGCGCTGCTCGACCGCACGGAGACGGCGAGCGACCGTGGTCGATCCGCGACGAGCTGGCCGAGACGATGCACGAGAACTTCGGCGTCTTCCGGCGCGAGGAGCAGATGCTGCGCCAGGGGGAGATCATCGCCGAGTTGAGGGAGCGGTACGAGCGCGTGGTCGTCGATGACAAGGGCAGACGTGTTCAACACCGACCTCACGCAGGCGCTCGAGCTCGGTTTCCTGCTCGAGCTCGCCGACTGCATGGTCGTCTCGGGCCTCGCCCGGAAGGAGAGCCGCGGAGCGCACGCCCGGCCGTACGACTATCCTGATCGGGACGACGAGAACTTCATGAAGCACACGATCGTGCGTTCGGTCGACGGTCGACCCGAGCTCGACTGGCGGCCGGTGACGATGACGAAATGGCAGCCCCAGGAGAGGAAGTACTGATGTCGCATTCGTCCGTTCAGACTCAGGACTCGTCGTCCTGGCGCTCGATGCCTCGCGCTCGCGCGCCACGGCCACGGTCGCGCTGCCGCGCTCGGCAGCGCGACCGACGATCGCGCCGCCGTCCAGCACGCCGTCGACAAGACGTCGAAGGCCGCGAGCGAGAGCCAGCTTCGCCTGCTCGGTCGATCTCGAGCGGCGGAAGTCGTCCGCCGAGCGGCACCTTCACCGTCTCGCGGCAGCGGCGCCATCGACAACCGCGCACCAGGCCGCGAAGATCACGATCAACCTCGGCGCGCTCTGCGGCGGCGCTCGGCGGAGTCGACGGGCGGGTCACGGTGCCCGAGAAGATCGACATCGTCCTTGTCAAGCACGTTCTCTACGTCCACATTCCGGCGCTCGCGAAGACGGTCTCCGCCGGCAAGGAGTGGCTGAAGTTCGACTCCGGCGACGGTGTCGAAGAGCTCGACCAGCGGCGTCGAATCCGACTCAGCTCACGAGCCTGAACCCGAAGCAGGCGCTCTCGGTCGCTGACGCGGCGCGGTCTCGTGCACAAGGTCGGCTCGAGCGACCGATCGGCGGGGCACTCGACGACGCACTACGTGGTGACGGTCAACGCCCGAAGCGCCGTCAACGGCGCGTGCCGAAGGCGCCAGCGTGCGCACGACCCTCAAGTCGATCAAGGCAGCTGGGCGTCAAGACGGTCCCGGTCGACGTCTACGTCGGACGGCTCCGGCTCCTGCGCCGCGCGAATCGACCCTCGCGGAGCCTCAAGGACGCAGAAGGGCTCGGCAGGGGTCACGATCGAGCGCTGTCGCGCGACCCTGTCCGTCGACCCTACGGCTTCAAGGTGCACGCGGTGAGCGTCTCGGCCCCGCCGGCGAGCAAGGTCGCCGACGCGAGCAAGGTGCTCGTCGCAGCTCCGGGCGTCCTCGCGGCGGCGCGACCGGAGGCTGATGGACGTCGCACTCAAGATCTGGCGCTTCGACCCCGTGAGCGGGCGAGCGAGTACTCAAGCGACTACGAGGTCGAGGCGCCGGAGTGGGCGTGCCTGCTCGACGTGCTCGACCTCGTCAAGGACAAGGTCGACGGGACGCTCGCCTACCGCAAGAGCTGCCGGATGATGATCTGCGGCTCCTGCGGGATGCGGATGGACGGTCGCGCCGTGCTCGCCTGCAAGGAGCGGATGAAGCCGATCGTCGACAGCGGGCCACGTTCCCGTGATCTCGGCGATGGGCAACCTGCCGGTCGTCAAGGACCTCGTGGTCGACATGGAGCCGTTCTGGCCGAAGATGCGCGCGATGAAGCCGTGGCTCGAGCCCGGCTACTCCGACCCGGGCGAGAAGGAGAACATCGTCTCGCAGGAGCGGATGGAGGTGATCCACAAGGAGTCGCTCTGCATCAATTGCGGCTGCTGCGTCTCCGAGTGCAACTCGATGGAGTCGGATCCCGAGTTCCTCGGCCCGGCCGCGCTCGCGAAGGGCATGCGCTTCGTCGGCGACCCGCGCGACCAGGAGACCGTCGAGCGGCTCGAGAGCTACAGCGACTAGCACGGGATCTGGGACTGCACGCGTTGCTACTTCTGCACGGAGCGTTGCCCGAAGGGCGTCGACCCGCGCGACGCGATCGCCAAGCTCGGCGCCGAGGCGATGCGCCACGGCATCGACCGCGACATGGGCGCAAAGCACGCGAAGTGGTTCGTCACCTCGCTCGAAGACGACCGGCTGGCTGCGCGAGACCGAGCTCGTCCCGAAGACGCAGGGCGTCGTCGACCTCGATCAAGGAGATGAAGTTCGCGATGAACCTCGCCCGGCACGGCAAGGTGCCGCTGCCGTTCCCGCCGCACGTCGCCAAGGACGTCGACGAGGCTCGCGCGCTCTACGACCTCGTCAACCAGCAGGGTCGCGACGGCGCGGCCGGCATCGTCCAGGGCGAGAAGGCGATCTCGCGCATCGAGTTCGCCGAGGAGACTGCGCATCGGGAGGAGAACGGCGGTGAAGAAGGTGTCGCGTACTACAAGGGCTGCCTCGCCTCGCTCTCGGCCAAGGAGCTCGACATCTCGACCCAGGCGCTTGCCCCGAGGCTCGGGCTCGAGCTCGAGGAGCTCGAGTCGGTCACCTGCTGCGGGGCCGGCGACATCCACGAGGCGGAGCCCGACTACTACCTGCACCTGAACGCGCGCATCCTCGCCTACGCGGAGCAGACCGGCTCGGACACGCTGATGACGATCTGCAACGTCTGCACGCTCAACCTGCGGCAGGCGAACTGGCAGCTCGAAGATCGACGACGGGCTCCTGCGCGAGCGGGTCAACGAGAACCTCGAGGCGGTCGGCGCTCCCCGCTACGAGGGCGGGGTGGAGGTGAAGCACCTGCTCTGGCTGATCCGCGAGGGCGAGGGCTTCGAGCTGCTCAAGGACGTCGCGCACAGGGGGCTGAAGGGGCTCAAGATCGCGCCCTTCTACGGCTGTCAGATCCTGCGGCCGTCGAAGATACTCGGCTTCGAGGATCCCGACCGGCCCTCGTCGCTCGAGCGGATCATCGAGGCCTGCGGCGGCGAGTCGATCGACTATCCGGCCAAGCTCAAGTGCTGCGGCTTCCCGATCATCCAGGCGCGTGAGGAAGTCGCGCTCGGCGAGCTGATCCAGCCGATCGAGCAGGCGATCGAGGCCGGCGCGGACGCGATGGTCACGCCCTGCCCGCTCTGCCACCTGTCGCTGGACGCGTGGCAGTCGAAGCTCGAGAAGTCGACCGGCCGCACGCTGGGGATGCCGATCATCCACCTCTCGCAGCTGATCGGCGTCGCCGCCGGCCTCGACGAGTCCGAGCTCAGGTTCAAGCGGCACGTCGTCCCGGTCGACCCGGTCGTCGAGAAGCTCGAAGTCTGACTGCACGGGGGAAACGGCCGGTTTCCCCCGTGAGCCCCCTTCCCGCCGAGGTCGCGTCGCGACTCGCGCGTGAGCTACGCCGGGCGAAGCCCGGCTCCGTCGGTAGAGGCCGCATCGCCCGTACGGACCGCCTGACGCTGTGGATCTGCTCGCCTGGGCATCGGGATCGGGCTGGGCGCCTGTTGCGCTCGTCTGCCTGGCGTGGGGCTGGTTCGAGGCGGGATGGCTGCGGTTGCGGACGCTGCTCGAGCTCCCGGTCCACGGGCTGCCGCCGGAGCTCGCCGGGCTGACCGCATCGTCCACCTCTCCGACTTCCATCTCGGGCGTGCCGTCGCGCGGCGGCCGCGCCGTGCGCCGCGGCAGTCGACTGGGCCGCGGGCGCGACGCCGACCTCGTCGTCGTCACGGGCGATCTTGTCTCGCGCCCCTCGGGCGAGGCCGTTCTGCGCGAGCTCGTTCGGACAGCTCGCGCGCTGCTACGCGATCCTCGGCAACCACGATCTCGGCCATCAGCCGCGACCCGTTCTCGCGGCAGGTCGTGATCCGACGAGCTGGAGCCGGCCATGCTGCTCCTCGACGACGGACGGATGCTCGACGCTGCGCGGACGGTCGGTCTGGCTCGCCGGCTTCGATCCCCGCTCGCGCAACCACGAGCCCGACCTGAGCTACGAGGCCGATCTCCGCATCGTCCTCTCCCACTTCCCGTCCGTGCTCGATCGGCTGTCGACCCGGCTCGTTCGACCTCGTCCTTGCCGGGCACATGCACGACGGCCAGATCTGCCTCCCGTACCCGGGCGGCAAGGTGCGCCTCGCGCACCCGCGTGCGTCGCGGTACACGCACGCGGACCTACCGGCGAGGAGGAGACGGTCATGCACGTCTCGCCCGGGCTCGGCACGACCTTCGTGCCGTTCCGCTTCTTCGCGCGGCCCGAGGCGACCGAGCTCGTTCTGCGAGCCCGCCTCCGTAGACTGCGTCCGGGTGGCACCACGGGTCTCAGGACTGACCGGAGCGACGCTCGTGACGGCGCCGGCCGTCTGCCACGACTGCGTCTGGTGGCAGTCGCGGAGCGGGCCGGGAGGTCGACAAGGACCGCTGGCGCGAGCGGATCGAGGAGGAGTGGGGCCCGTGGGGGACGCTCTACTCCGACGACGACGGCCGTCTCCTCGGCTCGATGCAGTACGGGCCAGCGGAGATGTTCCCGCGCGCCGCCGGGCTGCCGGCCGGACCACCGTCGGAAGACGCGCTGCTCGTCACCTGCGCCTACCTCGTCGAGCGCTCGACGCCGTGGGTCATGCAGTCGCTGTTCCTGGCCGTCATCGGCGACGCGCGCGACAAGGGTGCCCGCGCGGTCGAGGCCTTCGGCTACCGCTACCCCGAGGGCACGTCGTTGCACGAGCGCTTCGTCGCCACCGGACGATCTTCCCGCACGACTTCCTCGCCGACTTCGGCTTCCAGGTCGTGCGTAGTCGGGGGCCGTCGAGCTCGCGCGGCTCGAGCTGGGCGGCCTCGTGCCCGTCTGGAGGGCTCACGCGCGAAGGTCATGGGCGTGCTGCGGGGGATCTTCTCCCCGCCAGCCGGTGCCGGCGCCTCGGCCGTAACCCTGGAGGTCGCAGAGGAACCTCAGAGGGATCTCTGAGATTGTGAGCTAGGCCGCCGCGAGCGCCTGACGCTCGAGCAGGAGCTCGGCGATCTGGATCGCGTTCAGGGCCGCGCCCTTGTTCAGGTTGTCGCAGGCGAGGAAGAGGACGAGCCCGTTCTCCGCGGTCGGGTCGCGGCGCACGCGGCCGACCAGGACCCGGTCGCCGCGCGCGGCGGCCTTGCCCGGGGGAGGGAAACTCTTCGAGATCCACGGCCCGAGACGCCGCGAGCAGCTCGCGCGCGTGCTCGGGCGGACACGCGCTCCTCCGTCTCCACCCAGACCGTCTCGGCGTGACCGACGAGTACCGGCACGCGCACGCAGTTCGCGGAGACCGGTAGCTCGGGCAGCTCGAGGATCTTGCGCGTCTCGAGACGGATCTTCTCCTCCTCGTCGAACTCCTCGCCGTCGAAGTCCCACTCCATCAGGAGATCCAGCTCGTCGTGCGACTGCGCCCGCAGGAGGCGCTCCATCGACTGCGCGCCGGCACCGGACATGGACTGGTATGTCGCCACGCGCACCCGTGCCAGCCCGGCGACTTCTCGGCAGCGGGTCGAGCGCGCAGGTGAGCGGGATCGTGCAGCAGTTCGGGTTGGCGACGATTCCGTCGTGCTCGACGCGCGCGGTCGCCGTTCACCTCGGGGACGACGAGCGGCACGCCCTCCGCCAGCCGGTACGCGGACGACTTGTCGATCGCGATCGCGCCGCCGCTCACCGCTGCGGGCACGAGCTCGCGCGAGGCGGACGTCCCGACCGAGAAGAGGAACACGTCCACGTCGGCCGCAGCCGAGCGCCTCGGGCGTCGCCTCCTCGACGACGAGCGAGCCCGATCCGTAGCGGAGCCGACTAGCCGGCCGAGCGCGCCGACGCGAACGCCCGCACGCGCTCGTAGCCGCGGCCGGCGAGCAGCCCGAGCGTCACCTTGCCGACCGCGCCGGTGGCGCCGACGACACCGATGCCTCGCGTTGCTACGCATGCGCAGCCTTCGCGCGAGCTCGTCCTCCGCGCCGAGCCCGAAGCGGTCGTGGATCGCCTGGACCGCCCGCTCGACCTCGGCCGCGCGGACGACGCACGAGACGCGGATCGAGGAGGTGGAGATGATCTCCAGGTTGATCCCGGCTTCGGCGAGTGCGTCGAACATGTCGGCCGCGACACCCGGGATGGCTCTTCATGCCCGGCGCCGATCAGCGACACCTTCGCGATCTCCGGGTCGGTGACGACGCCCGTGGCCCCGACCTCGCGAGCCGTGTCGCGCAGGATCGGCTCGGCGACGGCGATGTCCGTCTTCGGCAGCGTGAACGAGATCGTCGCGTGACCGTGCTCGGAGACGTTCTGCACGATCATGTCGATGTTCACGCCCGCGTCGGCCAGCGGCCGGAACACGCGCGCAGCGATCCCCGGCCGGTCGGGGACGCCGAGCGATTGTCACCTTCGCCTCGGCGGTGTCGTGCGTGACGCCCGAGATGATCGCCTTCTCCAGCATGCGTTCGTCCTCCTCGCCGATCCAGGTGCCCGCCCCGTCACCGAACGACGAGCGGACGTGCAGCATCACACCGTAGTTGCGCGCGAACTCGACGGAGCGCAGTGCCATCACCTTCGCACCCGACGCAGACATCTCGAGCATCTCCTCGTAGCTGACCGCGTCCAGCTTGCTCGCCTCCGCGACCATGCGTGGGTCGGCGGTGAAGACGCCCTCGACGTCGGTGTAGATCTCGCATGACCTCGGCCTGCGAGCGCAGCGGCCAGCGCGACGGCCGTCGTGTCCGAGCCGCCACGGCCGAGGGTCGTGATCTCCATGACGGTCGAGACGCCCTGGAAGCCGGCGACGAGGACGATCTGGTCCTGGTCGAGGGCCTCGTGGATGCGCCGGCCCCGGACATCGACGATCTTCGCCTTCCCGTGCGTCGTGTCGGTGACGATGCCGGCCTGCGAGCCCGTCAGCGAGATCGCCTCGTGGCCGAGGTCGTTGATCGCCATGGCCGCGAGGGCCACCGAGATGCGCTCGCCGACCGAGATCAGCATGTCGAGCTCGCGCGGATCCGGCGCGGATCGAGACCTGTGCGCGAGATCGATCAGCTCGTCGGTCGTCTTGCCCATCGCGGAGAGCACCGCGACCACGACGCGGCTGCCGGACTCGCGGGCCGCGACGATGCGCTGTGCGACGGCCTTCAGCCGCTCGGGGTCCGGCGACCGACGTGCCGCCGAACTTCATCACGATCGTGCCGACGCGCGCTGCCGGCCGGTCCTCCCCGGCGATCGTCGGAACGGCCTCGAAATGCGCTCGTGGCCATGCTCTGATTGTAGGCACAGCAGGTCGGACATAGACTCGGCTGTACCCGTGCCAGGTGAAGCATCGACAGTCGGAATCGTCAGTCCAGGGGCTATGGGAAGCGCGATCGGTCGGACCCTCGTGCGCAAGGGAACCCGGGTGGTGGCGTCGCTCGCCGGTAGGAGCGAGCGGACGGCCCGGTTTGCGGAGCGGGCCGGCATCGAGCGCCTGCCTGATCTCGATGAGGTCGTTCGGCAAGCGGACATTGTTCTCTCGGTCGCTCCGCCCGATCGGGCCGAGGCGATCGCGGCCGATGTCGCCGCGGCTGCAGCTCGGACCTCCGCCTCGCCGCTCGTCGCGGATCTGAACGCCGTCTCGCCGCAGACCGCCCGCCGGATGGAGGCCACGCTCGCCGCCGCCGGTCTTGTGCTTGTCGACGGGTCGATCTCCGGTCCTCCCCCTCGCCGCCGCGGTGGGACGCGCATCTATCTGTCCGGCCGGGAGGCCGCGCGGGTCGCCGCGCTCCCGCTTCCCGGCGTCGAACTGATCCTCGTCGGCGCCGAGGTCGGCACGGCCTCGGCCGTGAAGATGTGCACGGCGTCGTTCTACAAGGGCTCCGTCGCCCTCCTCGCTCAGGCCCTGTTGACCGCCCGTGCGCACGGCGTCGTCGAGCACGTGCTCGACGATCTGAAGGCTGGCGATCCCAACATCGCTCGAAAGCCGGCGCTCAAGGTCGCCAGGGCGACGACGAAAGCGGAGCGGTATGTGGGCGAGATGCGCGAGATCTCGGCGACGCAGGAGGCGGCCGGCCTTCCACCCGAGCTGTTCGACGCGATGGCGATCGTCTACGCGAGGCTCGCCGCCTCGCGGCTCGCGCGTGAGCACCCCGAGGACCTCGGTGGTGGCCTCGCGCTCGACGACGTGCTGGACGCGCTCGGTTAGAGCATCTCGCGGCGACCGACGAGCGCACGACCGAGCGTGACCTCGTCGGCGTACTCGAGGTCGCTCCCCACAGGGAGCCCGCTCGCGAGGCGTGTGACCCGCGCCCGTCCGCGGAGCCGGTCGGCGAGATAGGCGGCAGTCGCCTCGCCGGTCATGGTCGGATTCGTGGCCACCACGATCTCCTCGATCCCGTCCCGTTCGACCCTCCGGAAGAGCTCGTCGATTCGAAGGTCGCCCGGCTCGACGCCGTCGATCGGCGAGAGCGCGCCGCCGAGCACGTGGTACAGACCCCGGTACTCGGATGTCCGCTCGATCGAGATCAGATCGGCCGGTTGCTCGACCACGCAGATGACGGAGCGGTCGCGCCGCGGATCCAGGCAGATCGTGCAGACCTCGTCCTCGGTCAGGTTCCCGCACTCGTTGCAGAAGCGCACGCGCTCCTTCACTTCCTCGATCGCGTGAGCAAGGGCGACCGCCTCTTCGTGCGAGGCTCGCAGGAGATGGAATGCGAGACGCTGCGCTGTTCGCGTGCCGACGCCGGGTAGGTGGGTCAGCTGCGAGACGAGGTTGTCGACGGCAGGTGAGAACACGGCCCCATTGTGCCCGTCCCGATCGGCCGGTCCTGCCTCGCGACGCTAGAGGCCGGGGAGTCCGAGCCCGCCGAGGTCGCCGAGACCGGTCGCTGCGCCCATCCGCGACTGTGCCAGCGCCTGGGACGAGCGAAGAGCCTCGTTGACCGCCGCAAGCACCATGTCCTCGAGCAGCTCCGGATCGTCGGGGTCGATCGCCTTCGGGTCGATCTTGATCTCGGTGAGCTCACCTGCCCCGGTCGCCTTGACCGTGACCATGCCGCCGCCGGCCGACGCCTCGACCGTCTCGGCCGCCAGCTCGTCCTGCACCTTCGCCATCTGTGCCTGCATCTGCTGCGCCTGCTGCACGAGCTTGTTCATGTCGAAGCCCTTGGCCATGTCTTATTCGTCCACCTCTCTTGCGTCGAAGGTCTCCTTGAACAGTGCGACGAGGTCGCTCTCGGTCGGCGGTGCGCCCTCCTCGGGCTCGGTCTGCTCGTCGGGCTCGCCGAGGACGAACGCGAAGCCAAGCTTCCGGCCGGTGACCTCGTAGACCGCGTCCCGGAGCAGGCTCGTGTACTTGTCCTCTGCGAGCTTGAGGTGGAACGCGGCGTGGGCTGGGAACTCGAGTGTCAACGTGTCCCCGTCGAGCCCCACCGGGTGCGCCTCGCCGAACACCGGCTTCGCATGCACCGCGCGCTGCTCGACCGCCGGCAGAACCGACCGCTGCCACGCCTCCTGCAGCTGCGCGAGCTCGAGGGCTGGCGGCCCGTCCGCCTCCGTGACGGTTTCGCGCTCGTCTCGTGACACCTCCGTTCCAGGGACTGTCCCCTGAACAGGGCTCGGCGGGACATGTCCGCCGCGCTGCTCGAGCAGCTCGAGTCGATAGGCCAGCGACTCGCGCGACATGTCCGCACCGGCGCGGGTGACCTTGACAAGTGCGAGCTCGAGCGGCAGCCGTGGATCCCCGCCCTGGCGCATATCGTCGACCGCCAATGCGAGCAGGTCGCAGAGACGGAGTACGGTCGCCTCCGGTAGCTGATTCGCCTGGGCCCGCAGCCGATCGCGCGTCTCCTCTGTTACCGGCAACGTCTCGGGCACTTCGCCCACGTGCTGAACGAGCATGAGATGCCTGAGATGCTCGAGCAGTTCGTTAACGAGCCGGCCGACGTCCTGCCCCTGACCGGCCAGCTCCTCCACGAACGTGAGTGCTCCGGCCGCGTCGCGGTCGACGACGAGATCGCAGAGCCGGAAGAGGGCATCCTCGTCGACGGCGCCGAGGAGCTGCAGCACATCCTGCACCGTAATCTCGCGCCCGGTTGCCGAGGCGAGTTGGTCGACCGTCGAGACGGCATCGCGGAAGCTCCCTTTCGCGGATCGCGCGATCAGCGAGAGCGCAGCATCAGGGACGGTGAAGCCTTCCCCGTCCGCGACCCGGCGCAGCACCTTCACGAGCTCGGGCAGCCGCGGCCTGGAGAAGGCGAACGTCTGGCAGCGGGAGCGGACGGTCGCGATCACCTTCTGGAGCTCGGTCGTGCAGAAGACGAAGACGAGGTGCGGCGGCGGTTCCTCGATCAGCTTGAGCAGCGCGTTCCATGCCGCATCGGTGAGCTGGTGTGCCTCGTCGAGGATGTAGATCTTGTAGCGCCCCTCGACCGGCTGGAGGATGACACGCTCCCGGATCTCGCGGATGTCGTCGATCCCCCGCTGCGACGCAGCGTCCATCTCGACCACGTCGAGGGAGTTGCCGTTCGTGATCGAGGTGCAGGCATGACAGGTGTTGTCCGGGTCAGGCGTCGGTCCCTGCGCGCAGTTCAGCGCCTTGGCGAGGATCCGCGCGAGCGATGTCTTGCCCGTGCCGCGCGGGCCGGAGAAGAGGTACGCGTGGCGCACCTGATCGTGCGTGATCGCGTTCCGGAGCGTCCGCACCACCGCCTCCTGGCCGACCACGTCGTCGAAGGTCTGGGGACGGTACTTGCGGTAGAGCGCGGCCACCTTGCGATTCAAGCAGAATCGCGACGGCATGCCCGCGTGGATTTGCGAGACGTGCCGCGGCTAGGGGATAGCCCGGTCGCGCGGACGCGCCTTCGAGGTGAATCGATCGGGCGGCGCCAGCGCTGCCGGCTCGGGTCAGGCGAGTCCGCGGCACCTGGGGGACACTCCTTAGCGCTGCTTCCTCCCGGATCTGACGCGGTTCGAAGGCTCCCAGTGCGCGGGACCTGACCGTCAACGCCGGACGCGCCGGCCCTGGCCCCGTTCGATTCCGCCCCTCGGGCGGTGTTCGGCCCCGCTATAGCGGATTGCGGGTTCAAGGAACCGCTAGCTCCCCGCCTAGCGCGACCGGGCACGAGCGAGTGTACCGACTTCGGTATCGTCCGAGCGCCGGGGCGCGTAGCTCAGCGGGAGAGCGCCCGCTTCACACGCGGGAGGTCGCTGGTTCGATCCCAGCCGCGCCCATCGCTCAACCAAGCCATTCCTGGCTCTCAGCCTCGGCTCGGTAAGGCCGAATGGTGAGTGAATTGGTGAGTACGGAGCTGGCGTGCGCGCCCGATCAGCGAAGAGGTCCCGCGAGGGTGTAGACGCCGCGCGCCACCCGTACGAACTCGGGATTGCGTTGAAAGACGGCATTCAGCGACTGCTGGAGCTGATTCGGTCTCTTCGTATCCTGGGTAACGTAACCCCTTGCCCTGAGCGCCTCCGCGATCTCGTACACACGGAGAGGTCGACCAGCGTCGGCGAGAACGCTGATCGCGAGAGCTCTTTGTGATCCGTCGTGCGGGCCCACGAACTCATCGTAACTTGGCTAGAGGCAAGCAACGTCGATCCGACTATCAGGCTCAGTCCGTCGACAGAGCCGTGGTCCGACCACAGAGCTATGGTTGCCGCGTCGTGACTTTCCACAGCGCTCTTCGTCTCTTTGAGGACGATCTGAACGAAGCCAAGGTCACAGGTCGACTTCAGCCGTCAGGCGTACGAGCTTGATGTTCCCGAGACGATCCCTCAGGAGAGTCGTTCCAGAGCCTACGTAGCAGTCAAGGACCGTGTCTGGTGGCGTGGACGCGCAAGAACTACCGGGCCGCACTCGACCTGGTGTTGATCCCGCGCTTCGGCCAGATGCGGCTGACTGCGATCACGCCCGAACACATCGCCAAGTTGATCCGCGAGTTCGAGCGTGAAGGTCCGTCGGGCAAGCCGCTGTCGTCGTCGATGATCGACGGCTACCTGCGGCCGCTGAACGGCACCATGACCTTCGCCGTCCGCCGCGGGCTGATCAACGTCAACCCGTACACGCTGCTGACGAGTGATGACCGGCCGCATCGGCGCGAGCGGCGGCAGGATCATGTCTGGTCGGACGAGGAGATCGAGGCGCTGATCCAGGCTGCAGAGCAGCTCGCGCTGAAGCCGGCGTCCCGCTACGACTACACACCATTGCTCCGCACCGCTGTCTTCACCGGGTTGCGGCTCGGCGAGTTGCTCGGCCTGCAGTGGCAGGACGTCGACCTGCACGAGGGTGTGCTCCACGTTCGGCGGCAGTACAGCCGTCTTGGCGAGTACGCGCCGCCGAAGACGAAAGCAGCTGTTCGTCGGATCCCTCTTTCCGAGGAGATGACGAGAGAGCTAGCGGCGCTCAAGCTCCGCTCCCGGTACTCAAACAACGACGATCCCGTCTTCGTCGCCCGCAACGGCAAGCCGCTCAAGCATCGCAACGCAACCCGCCGCGGCTTCGAGGCGCCCGCTGAAGCGGCCGGGATCGAAGGCGTCTCGTTCCACTCGATGCGCCACGCGTTCGCGTCGCGGATGATCGACCGCGGCATCTCCTCAACCGTGCTCGCCGCGTTGATGGGGCACGAGTCGAGCACGATCACCGAGCGCCGCTACGTGTATCTGTTCGACCGCCAACGAACGGACGAGGCGGTGCGGCAGGCGATGGCTTCAGTGACCAGCTGACGCAGAGTGGTGTGGGAAGGCGACGCCGGTCATCAGACACCGATCAGGTCGGCGCGACCTGTGGGAACGGTTGGAATCCCGCTTGATCTTTGCTGAAGCTTGGCCTTCGCCTCGCCCGCTCTTAGCGCGGGTCGGTGTAGAACTGACGGCGGTTGGATCACAGAGGGAAGGAAAACATCACCATGCGCAAGTTCATTGCCTTGTCACTCGCGACGGCGATCGTGCTCTCGGCCAGTGTTGCTGGCGCGCTCGGCTCATCGACATCCTCGGCGGGCACAGTCAAGTTGGAGGCCAAGGGGCTGTCCGGTGCGAAAGAGGTGCCGAGGGGCGCGCCGACTGGCAGGGGCGCTGCCGACTTCACAATCACCGGGAGCAAGGTCTGCTGGGACTTCACCATCAGCGGGATCGGCAAGCCCCTTGCCGCCCACATCCACCGCGGCCGCGCTGGCAAGGCAGGCCCGGTCGTCGTCCCGCTCGGTGCGGCCTACCGCCAGCAGGGTTGCACCACCGCTCCTACCGCCGTTGCGAAGGCGATCATTGCCAACCCGAGCGGGTTCTACGTCAATGTCCACACCAAGCAGTTCCCGAACGGCGCCATCCGAGCGCAACTCGCAAGACCCTGATATGAGGCTCGCCCTCCGCGAAGCAGACTGAAGGCCCGCCGCAACGCGGGCCTTCTCCTGTCCCGGCCCGAGTCCTCGGAAGGTCACGGCAGCGCGGGTCGGCGCCTGCCCTGATGGGGCGTAACTCGTCGCAAGATGCGGGAAAGGCGTCAGACAGTGGGCTCGAATGGATGCTTCGGCGGCGTATACCTGGCGGAAGAGGTTTCCAACGAGCTGCTCGAACTCGAGCGGGTCGACCTGCAGCAGATCCCGCGCGGGTCCGTGGCTGTCCGGTGCGTCCGCGGCTATGAGATCGTGATCTATCGGCGCTGGGATCATTCGAAGCGGCTGGATGTGACTGAGCGCCGAAGGCCGCTTTGCAACCAATCCGTTCAGCGATCGGAAGCAGTCGCGCGGATTGACGCGGGCCAAGTCGAGCTGCATGAAGCCTCCGCGGTCTGATTCGCAAGTGGCGAGGCACACGCGCTCGTCGCTGCCCGTCGCCGAGTTCACCCTGGTCGCGTAGACGTTGACTGTGACGCGGTCGACCATCTCTAGGTAGTCGCTATCGAATACCTCGTACAACGTCCTGAACGCAGACTGGTAGACGATGCTGTCGTAGAGGTCGGCTAGCGTAGCTTGTGCGAGCGAGGCTCCCGTGATCTCGCCCTTGCTCGGATCGAAGCGGTAACGGGAAACGCTCGGCACGTCTGCCAGCGCCGGTGCGTCACGGTTGATGATCGCTAGCCGCTGCCCCGAGTCGTAGTGCACCTCCGTAGTCGTCGGGAAGGTTGATGGGTAGTCGCTCCGATCGAGGTCGCGGCGCCGCACGCGGCGATCCCTCCTCCGCCGCGTGACGGACCCGACCTCGGCCGGCTGTCTGCGCGCATGTCGGGCTGCTGACGCCTAACTCCTACTTTGAGTCAGACGAACTTCGATCGATGGAATGGCGGCCATGAGCGCAGCTCCTCGAGACTGAACTGCTTTTAGCCACCAGCGAGTCGTCCGGGCCATTCGATGGCCGAGCTGTGGGTTTGCGTGCACGCGAATGGGTTTGGGAGACTCGTCACGGCCCGCGATCGGCGGGACGCTCAAAGAGAGAGGAGAAGAAGTGCGACACCCGTTTTCGCGCAATGCGCTTCGTCAACACCTAACCCCGTCTCCCGCGACGGTCATCGCGTCTCTGGCGTTGCTGGTTGCTTGTGGGGGCACGGCCTTCGCGGGCACGTCGGTGGGCGGCTCCTCCGTGGGGGGCCGCGACGGACGTGCGCACGTAGTGAGCGGCACGCCCGGTCCTAGGGGCCCGAAGGGCCCGAGGGGACCTCGCGGACCGGCTGGCCCTGCCGGCCCGGCCGGCGCACCGGGATCGGCGTTCGCCTACGCCCACGTCCTCAGCACCGGCTACGTCGATCCCGCAGAAAGCAAGAACGTCGACATCATGGACCTCGTTCAGGTTGGCGTCCACTGCCTGATTGTCACCGGCGGCACTCCGAAGAACGTGACGGCGATCATCGACAACACGGGCGCCGACGCGCGGACGAGCCAGATCGGCGGCAACGTCGCGCCGCCCGGGAGCACCACCGCAGCGGGCTGCCTTTCCGGAGATAACGTGTCGATCGTGACAAGTTCGGGAGGCAGATTCGTGGACCTGCCCTTTTACGTCGTCATCAACTAGCGGTCCAAAAGCAGCAGGCGGGCGGTACGCGTCCGCCTGCGCCTGCAGGTGATCGCGCAACCGGCCTGTCGGTGCTGAGGCATTTCGCGAACTTTGCGAGAGAGACCGGCAGATAGATGCGTCGTAACGAATCCGCGTTGCTGGCGGAGGTCTTCGAGGCAAAGCGGGCACGTCCGACAGTGGCCTCAGACTCCCTGCTCGTATGTGTGGTCGGTTCACGTCAAGCCAGCCCCGCTCGGCAGTCGCCGAGCGGTTCCAAGTCACCGTCCCGGAGACCTACAGCGAGCGGTTCAACCTGGCGCCGACTCAGCGCGTGTTGATCGTCAGGGAACGGGAGGGGGAGCGTGAGGCGGTGCTGGCGAAGTGGGGGCTGCTGCCGCATTGGGCAAAGGATGAGCGGCTCGCCTACAAGATGATCAACGCCCGCGCTGAGACGCTTGGGGAGAAGCCGGCGTACCGGTCGCTGCTTGGCAAGTACCGTTGCCTCGTCGTCGCCGACGGGTTTTATGAGTGGACGGTCGGGGCGGATGGGAAGAAGCAGCCGATTCTTTTCCGGCTCGCCGATGGTGGCCTGTTCGCGTTCGCCGGCCTGTGGACGCACCGGACGGATGCCGCTACCGATCAGCGGGTCGAGTCGTGCTCGATCATCACGACGCGGCCGAACGATCTCGTCGCGGCGGTCCACGACCGGATGCCGGTCATCCTTCCAGGCGACGTTGAGAACAGCTGGCTCGATCCGGATATCTCCCGCGACCACGCTCTGTCTTTGCTTGAGCCGTACCCGGCAGGGTTGATGGTCTCGGCGTTCGCCTCGCCGCTTGTCAACTCGGTACGAAATGACGACCCGGGCCTGCTGATCGCCGAATCGCTCGCCGCCTGAGCCGACCGTGGAGTGGGGTGGACGCGGTAGCGTCCGCAGTCGAGGATGGATCTCGATCAGGCGATCGACGAGCTGTACTCGGTTACTCCCGACGATTTCGTTGGCGAGCGGTCACGGCTTGCGAAGGGACTGAGAGATGGCGGGCAGGCCGGTGAGGCTGCCACGCTCGGGAAGATGCGCAAGCCGTCGGTTGCCGCCTGGGCGCTGAATCAGCTCTCGCGCGGCAACCGGCGTCAGGTCGATCTGCTCCTCGACGCGGGCCACCGGCTGCGTGAGGCGCAGGCAGCGGTCCTCGCTGGGTCCGACCACGATGTGTTTGAGCGGGCGCAGGCGGCGGAGCGCGAGGCGGTGTCTCGACTTGTCCGGGTGGCGGAGACACTCTTGAAGGAGCGTGGCGCCGTGTCAGCGTCGGTGCTCAACCAGGTCGCTGACTCGCTGCGGATCGCGGCGATCTCCCCGGACGGCCGCGAGCTGCTGGCACGTGGACGTTTCACCAAACCACCGGTTAGCCAGGGCTTCGACCTGGCCAACGAGCTCGCCGCCCAAACCCCTCGAACAGCACCTGCTAAAGACGCCGGCCCCGTCGAGCAAGAGGAGAGGCGACGGGCGAAACAGGCTGTCCGCACCGCGCAGGCGAGCCTGCGAGCTGCCGAGCGAGAAGCGCGCGACGCACGGCGAGACGCCGAACGTGTGAGCCGTCAGGCCGATCAGGCCCGGGAACGCGTCGCCGAGGCTGAAAGGCGAGTCGAAGCCGCGACCAAGGCTGTCGACCGAGGCACAGGCTCGATCAGGGCAATGAACGTGCCTGCTGGGAAGACGCCGAACCGCAGCTTCTTGCCTGCGCCGCGTGCGGACGAACGACCGCTGCGTCCGCGGGTTCTGATCGGATCCCAGCGTCAGATGGGCTGGTGCTGAGACGTTACGGGCAAGACGTTACGGGTGTGACGGTGATTGGTAGCTGTGTCGGGCCTGGGAAGGTGAGGCTGGTGTCGCCGCCGGTGAGGGTGACGGAGAGCTTGATCTGTGGTGGGGTGCCGGGGATGAGTTGAAGTGTGCTGGTCGCGGTGCCGATCACGTTGCTGGGCTCGTTGAGCGTGGTGGTGGTCTTGGCGGCGGTGAACGGGTTGGTGGCGCTGAAGTCGGCTGTTTCTGTGATGGGTTGGCTGCTGAGCGGCGGTTCAGTGAATGAGATCGTCCACGCCCCTTTCAGCGGGTCGGAACCGCAGAAGTCGCCGGAGAAGGTTTGTGTGATCGTGAGGTTCTGAGGCGCCGCGGTCGTGAACTGGACGGTTAGACCGTCGAAGTGGTACTTGAACAGGGCGGGTGGTGGCGGCGGCGGCGGTGGCTGTGGCGGGGTTGTGACTGGTTTGCAGTTGATGGTGATGAACGCGTCGATCTTTCCTTGTGCCTGGTTGAGCTTGTCGACCAGCATCTTGTTCTTGGCGATCATGGCGTCTGCGAGGCGGACATCGAGCTTGAGGCCACGGATCGCGTCTCGCAGCCTGTCTTTTTCCTCCCGGACGGTCATGGTGGCTTTCAACCCGAAGGCATGAACCGCGAGCCCCGAGTTGCCGCCTCCGGCAAAAGTGATCAGCGGAGCGACAACGGCTGTCCCGATGTTGAAAAGCGTCGTCCCGGCGTGAACGAAATTCTGAACCAGCAGGTCATGCTCGAGCTCCGGTACAGCTTTTTCGAGCTCCTGTTTGAACTTCTTCAGCTCTTCGTCTCTCTGTGTCGCGTAGAGCAGAGACGAAGAGACCTGCGACTGCATCTGCTGGAGCTCGCTGCACGGGGTGGCGCCGGTTGGGGCGGGAATCCGCTCTTCCACGGAAGCGATCTCCTTCTCAACCGCATCCCAGTACTGCGCGGTCACCGGGCCATGCACCTGCGCCGAGCGTGCCGCGCCTTTGGTAGGAAAGGTCGCGAAGACCTTGACCTCGATCTGGCTGACATGGCTGAACCCGACGCCGGCCACAACGAAGCTGAGCGACCGGCCCTTACGGACAACGACTGCGGCATCGATCGAATGGGTCTTGGCCAATGTTTGGCCGATCGCGCCTGCACCGAGGGTCGCGACATCCTGAGTTCGAACACTCGCATCGTTCGAGCGGAGAACAACCGCGACCAGGCCGTTCACGAGGTGGCCCCGGCCGAGCACCTGTTCGATGTTGCCCGCAAACGTCGCCTTAACGATCACCCCGACTCGCTCGACCCCGGTCGCCTTGACCGAGACGAGCGTCAACGCCTTCCGCTCGGCCGCCGTCAACCCCTTCGCTCCAACCGGAGGCTTCGATGCCCGCGCGATCACCGTGTCCGCGCTGACCGTGCCGACCGCCACCAGCAAACCGCACCCGACAATGGCAGCGAGTACAGACGCCTTACAGGCCCGCATACACCCGCGAGTCTCCTGGACGGACCGGCGATTGTCCACTCACCGGCACCATCTCGGCCTCCCGGTTCGCTCAACACCTCGTCATCCGGGACACGATCAGACTCCCGCACCCAATGTGTGGCCGGTTCGGTTCGAGTCAGCCCTCGGTCGGCGGTCGCGGAGTCATTTCCCGGGTTTTGGGACGTAGATTGTCTTGCAGTGAGAGTCGGATGGCGTTGACGAGTCCTGAGCCGAGGCGATCGAGGCGGGTCTTGGCGTGAGTGCGGGCTTTCTTGTCTTCTCTGCCTTTTTGGCGAGTGCTGTTGAGATGGTGGAGGCGCTGACGATCGTGTTGGCGGCGGGTGTTGCCCGGGGCTGGCGCTCGTCGCTGGCCGGGGTTGCCGCGGCGACGGTGGCGCTCGCGGTCGTGGTGGCGGCGCTCGGGCCGGCCCTGACGGTGGTGCCGCTCGACAGGTTGCGGTTGGTTGTCGGCTTTCTCCTGCTCGTTTTCGGGTTGCAGTGGCTGCGCAAGGCGATCCTGCGCGCCAGCGGTTTCAAGGCGCTTCAC
Source organism: uncultured Actinomycetes bacterium (assembly GCA_963736045.1). Taxonomy (GTDB): domain Bacteria; phylum Actinomycetota; class Thermoleophilia; order Gaiellales; family Gaiellaceae; genus PALSA-612. Next base: position 126,910 of record CAVTNK010000006.1, read on the forward strand.
GACGAGGACGCGATCTTCGCGCGCGAGTTGGAAGAGGCTCGCGGCGTCGAGCGTGTCGAGCGGGCCGGCCTGGATTGGTACGGCTTCACCCTTTCGTTCAAAGGAGTGCTACTCGAAGGGCTGGAAGTCGCCTTCATCGTTCTCACCTTCGGCAGCACGCAGGGCAGCGTCCCGCTCGCTGCTGCCGGCGCGGCCGGTGCGCTCGTCCTGGTCGCCGGGGTCGGCGTCGCTGCACGCGCGCCGCTCGCGCGTGTACCGGAGAACAGCATGAAGTTCGCGGTCGGGATCATGCTCACGACCTTCGGGATCTTCTGGTCGGCGGAAGGCGCAGGCGCCGACTGGCCCGGGTCGGACGCGGCGCTGCTCGGCGTGCTCGCCTTCGTGATCGGCTGCTCGGCTGTCCTGGTCGGGCTCCTGCGCCGCCAGAAGCGAGCCCTAGCGACGGTCGGGGCGCAAGCGTGAGCAGGCTCGCCGCCTTCGCGCGTTTCTGGTGGAACTTCGTCGTCGGCGACGACTGGGTCGCCGCGGCCGGCATCGCGATCTCGATCGGCCTCACGGCCGCACTGGCAGCCAACCAGATCGCCGCCTGGTGGTTCCTCCCGCTGGCAACCATGGCGATTCTGTACGTCACACTCCGCCGAGCAACACTGCACTAGCGGGGCGTCCTCACCCGATCCCCGAATCGGGGCAGCCGAGCTGCGCCGATCGATAGGAACCGGTCTTGCCACCAGCGACCTCCCATCTTCTACGCGGGGAGTCGTCGTTCACTGCGTCGGCTCGATCGAGCCGTTTTCCCCGTTTCGGGAGGCGGGTTAACTAATAGGGGCTAGCGGTCGGGGCGGGCGTCGATGCGGGAGCTGTCGATGGTGACGAGGTGTTCGTTCGTCCAGACGGCGAGCGCGTGACCTGCGGCGGCGGCTTTGATCTTGTTGGGTGCTTCTGGGTCGCTGGCGATAGCTGTGTATCCGTGCTCGAGAAGTTGTTGGTGGATCTCTTCCTCGGTGATCGTGTTGGCACCCCAGTCGTTGTATGTCCAGTCGGTGTCTTTCTGGATGCGCTCGGGTGCCACGCCGACTCCGATTGGGTGGGCGAAGAGGATCGCGCCGCTTTCGCGGAGGGATTGCCACTCGGCCGACTTGGCAGCATCATGGAGGGCGGCGAGGCTGTCGAACCAGAGTTCTGACCATCCGTCGTGGGTTTGGCCGCGGTCCGTGTAGGCGTCGAGGAATGCGTGGTTTTCGACGTAGCGGCGTAGGCCGGGCGGCACGCACTGGGCTCTCTGATCGGGATCCTCGTGCTCGTCGGGGATCGTCCTCGCAATCCCGCTCGGGATCGCGCTACGCGGAACCGTCGCGCGGTGGTCGAATACCTCCGTTCGCGTTAGTGCGCCATTAGACAAGCGGCGTACCGTGTGAGCATGTTCGGTCGCGTTCTCGTAGCGGTAACCGTTCTTCTCGCGCTCCTCGCGGCGACGAGTCGCGCCTCGTCCACGAGCATCTCGCCGTGCCGGCAGGTGAGCCTCCCGACCTGGTCGCCGGACGGCACGGAGATCGCGTTCTACGGCAGGCGCTGGCCTCCGCCGACCGGCCACCGCAACCCGAACGACATCCTGCAGGCGCTCTGCACCGCAAACGCCGATGGCACGAGCGCCCAGCCGCTCCGCTACACGGTGTGCACCGGCAAGTGCCCCGACCCGCCCTACCAGATCGTCTGGTTGCAGCCGAATGCGCTCCTCTTCCTGCGGGACGGGGACATCCTCCGGATTGCGCCCGGGAGCAAGCCGCAGAAGATCGCCCGGATCAACGACTTCTCTTTCGTGACGAACCCAACCGGAACTCGTATCGCGGCCGGCGCCGGCTCGCCCTCGTGCCTGACCTGCTCGGGGCCGGTGACGATCCTCGACGCCCAGTCGGGAGCCCTCGTCGGCACGGCCGGCGGGAGAAAGCTTGACAACGTCAACCCGAGCCTCTCGCCCGACGGCACGCGGGTCGTCTTCGAGCGCAACGCGTCCGACGACTCCGGGCACACGTTCGGCATCTGGACGGCGAAGACGAACGGCAGCCAGCTCCGGCAGCTCGCGAAAGTCGGCGAGCACCCGCTGTGGTCGCCCATGGGCGGAAAGATCGCTTATGTGGCCTTCGCGGGGAAGTCGGTCGCGCTGCGCCTGGTCTCGGCCGGGGGCGGCGAGAGCCGGGCTCTCGTCCCGCGAAACGTCGAGAACGTGTTCGGCTGGTCGCCCGACGGTAAGTCCATCGCTTTCGAGACGGGCAAAGGATCGATTGGCAAGCTGGCCGTCGTCGACGTCGCGACCGGGAAGGTGCGCAGCCTCCTGCAGCTCTACTACGGGCCGACCGCCGCCTGGTCGTCGGACTCGAGCGAGCTGCTCGCCAACACCGTTCCGAAGACGCAGAAGTGCTGGTCGACCTGGCGCGTGCCGGCCGACGGCTCGAAGCCGACCCTGATCTCGAGCTGCAGGAGCTAGCCCGCGGCTACGGCGAGACGCCGCTCGACGAGGCGGTCGGCGGCCTCGGCGGGCGTGATCCCGTCGCCGCGCGTCCCTGAGCGCCAGGCGACCTGACCGTCGGCTGGCGACCGTGCTTTCGCTCGAGCCAGTCTGTCGCCACTTGCGGGAACTGCGTCACCCGGGGGCTTCGCGATGGTGAGTGTTGGTGAGTACGGCAGGGGATACCAGAACTGCGCACCGTTCACACAGGGACGCACACGCGCTGCGCGAGAGGTCGATCGTCCTTGCCTTGCGGGTTGGTGAGGGAGGTCGGAGAGACTTGGAAGATGAGCGGTTGGACGGTTAGCGGGCCCGTGCTTGCGTCGACGGCGTGCCCTCCTGCTCGGCTGGTTCAGGTGTTCTCGACGAGTCGGGTCATGAGTGTGATCGCGTGGTCGGTGGTCAGTTGTTGTTCGTGGGTGAGGGTGCGGTGGGTGTCGAAGCTGAGGGCGAGAGCGATAGCGGCTTTCAGGTCTTTGCGTCGTTGTTTGCGGGCGTGCCAGGCGGCGGCGAGTGTTTCGGCGGCGTCGTCCCAGTACGCGTGGTAGGGAGCCATCACGGGGAGGTCACGTGCTTCGGCCAAAGCCATGCCGATCATCTGTGCGTTCTGCTCGTGCCAGGCGTAGCTCTCGCGTAAGCCGGTCTTGAGACGCTCGATTGGATCGGGGATCTCGCGCCAGCGAGCGGTGTCGGGAAACGGGTGCTGTGAGAAGTAGTGACCGCTGCAGGCGTTGAACAGGCTCTCCTCGTCGGGGAAGTGTCGGTAGACGGTCACTCTTCCCACCCCGGCCCGCTTCGCGATCTCGCTGATCGTGGTCTGCGCGGCGCCGATTGATTGGTGTAGTTCGATTGTTGCGTCGACGATCTTCTGCCGTGTCTGGTCTTGGTGCTCGGCTCGGCGCTTGAGGGTGTATGCGCGACGAGCCATCCCAAACCACGATACACGATGTACATCGAAACTTGACAGCCGACCAGAGTCCCGTGTAGGTTCTCCTAGATCATGAAACAGCTCGTACCTCGAAATAGAGAAGGGAGCAACGCATGAACCAAACAACTTCCGCGGTTGCGATCGCACTGCAGCAGAGTGAGGGCGACGCGCGCTGGTTTCTGGGCGCGCTCTGCACGATCAAGTCAACGGGAGAGCAGACAAACGGCCGGGTCACCGTCACCGAGAACTGGGCGCCGCGCGGACACGGCTCGCCGCTCCATGTCCACCATCAGGAGGACGAGTGGTTCTACGTCCTCTCTGGCGAGCTGACGTTCTGGGTCGACGGTCGAGTAATCAACGCCGCCGAAGGCTCATTCGTCTACGGCCCACGCCACGTCCCTCACACCTTTATCGTCACCTCCGAGGAAGCTCGCTTCCTCCTCGTGGTCGAACCAGCCGGCCTCGAAGACTTCATTCACGCGCTCTCAGAGCCGGCCCAGTCACTCACCCTCCCGCCAGCCTCGACCCAACCACCCGCCATGGACACGATGATGACGGCCGCGGCCGAGCACGGGATCGAGATCCTCGGCCCTCCCGGTATCCCCACCTAAACCCGAGGCATGCCCGCCCCGCGGCTTTCTGGCAAGCGGGCAGGCTTGACAATCGCAGGTATCGCCCTGAAACTCGCCGCGTCGGCCGAGAGGGGAGATGCATATGTACGCGCGCGTAGCCAGGTTCGCAGGGGTCACACATGAGCAGGCCGAGACGCTGAAGCGGCTCGGCAAGGAGCAGTTCCTGCCGCAGATGCAGCAGATGGAGGGGTACGCCGGGACTCTGATGCTGCACGACACGGATGCGGGCCAGGGTGTCGACGTTCAGTTCTTCGACAGCCAGGAGGCCATGGAGGCGGCTCATCGTGAGCTCGACGCCATGACGCCGCCGGACGAGTTGGCCGGGATCAACCGCGTCTCGGTCACCATGTACGAGGTTCTCCACCATGAGGTCTCCGGCGACCCGGCGGTGGCACGGATCTCCCTGTTCGAGGGTCCTCCGGACGGGATCGACGAGGGCTTCCGTAAGGCGAAGGAGGGGGTTCTTCCCCGGCAGCGCCAGGTGGACGGCTTCCAGGGCCTCATCTACTTCGTCGACCGCGAGAGCGGCAAGACGAGGGTGGTGACGTTCTGGGAAAGCGACGCGGCTCGCCAGGCGAGCGAGGAGGAGGCCAACAAGCTGCGGCAGCAGGCGGCCGACGCGGGCGGCGAGACGATCACCGGCGTCGACCGTGCCGATGTCATCGCACTCACCCTGCCGGCGGGCGCGAGCACCTAGGCAACAGCGAAGGGGCGGCGCCTCCAGGCGCCGCCCCTCAGCGCATCCATCCGGGGATGATGCGGCCGTAGTACGTGCGGGTCGGCACCGGGTCGTCGATTCCTGTGAAGACCAGGGCCGCGATCGTGAGCTCGGAGGTTCATCTTGAGTGCGCTTGCCCAGCATCCGCAGGCGCCGACCTTCCGCGCGTTCGCCGGTACTAGGAGGACGTCGATACGTGCTGTCCGGGTGTTGGCGACAAACCGACGGCGGTGCTGCCAAAGATCCCTCAGCCCGTGGCCCGCAAGTTAGCTGCACACGCCGCGACGTCGAGGGGATCAGTGAGACGCCCGGAGCTGGTTGCGAAGCGCTTCCACCCCGGCGGCGATCGCCTCCTGGCTCGACGGCCGCTCGGTCCAGAGCGACCAGTAAGGCTGCGTCGTGCTGGCCGGCTTTACTCGGGGGGGATCGAACTCGACACGGCTCGGCAGGAGGAGCGCGTCGCCGATGACGACACCTTCGCCCGGCTCCAACGCTGGCAGCACCCCGGTCACGCCCGCGAAGTGCTCGGGTATGAGCCGCTCGATCATCGTCCGGTCGTGCTCGTTGGTCAGGCGCATGACCACGAAGTTGTTGCACTGGCTGAGGATCGTGCTGCTGACGTCGGTCGGGCGCTGGGTGACGACGACGAGTCCGACACCGTACTTGCGGCCTTCCTTGGCGATCGCCTCAAAAACCTCCAGCGCCGCGCGGTGGATCGGACCGCTGCCCTCGCGGGCGGGGAGGTACAGGTGTGCCTCGTCGCAGATGAGGCACACGGGAGTTCGCTGGACGGGATCCATCCAGAACTGGACGTCGTAGACGAACCGTGCGAGGACGCCTGCGACGAGGGGGACGATCGCGCTCGGCACCTCCGACAGGTCGACGATCTTGATTCCCGCTCTGCCCGTGCCGGCCCCGAGCAGCTTCGCGGCTGTCTCGCCGAGCCAGTCGTAGGAGAAGGTCTGCTCGGGTGGGTCGAAGATGAAGCCGTACCGAGGATCGGCGGCGCGTGCTTCGAGACGGGAGATGAACGACGTGAGCCGGCCGAAGTACGGTCCCGGCTCGAGCCGGTTGCTGGGCGGCTGCGGGATCTTCTCGACGTCGTCCCGCCTGAGCAGCTGGACGAGATGGTCGAGCCTGTAGGGAATCGGCGAGTCGACGGTGAACGTCGCCAGGGCAAGGGTCCGACCCTGGTCGACGAGAGACACGCGCTTCAGCGTCTGCACGTGCTCGGTGAAGCGAAAGATGTGATCAGCCGCATCCGGGTCGTCGGGATTCAGCACGAGCGCCATCAGCTCGTTGCGCTCGAGCAACCAGTACGGCAGGAAGAGCACGTCGTCGCTCGACCGCACGACGTCGGCCGGACCCGCGACACGCAGGCCGCGCGCGATCGACCCTGCGCCGTCGGCCTCCTTCGTCAACGGCGTGTACTCCCCGTGTAGGTCGAGGACGATTAGGTTCGCATGGCTCAGTCGCGATGCACGCTCGAGCATCAGGGCGACGGCCCAGCTCTTGCCGGCGCCCGTGCTGCCGATGAGTGCGAGGTGACGCTGGAAGAATCGGTTGCCGTCTGCGATCGCTTCCGTCTCGCGGTCCGCTGCGTAACGCCCGAGGACGAGTTGCTCCTCCGCTGCAACGCCTCTTCCGAGAAGCGACATGAACTGGTGTAGCTGCTCGCCCTCGACGAGATGACAGGCTGATCCGACGTGCGGATAGCCCGATGACCCGCGCCTGAAGGTGGCGCGGACGGCATCTGCGCCGGGCGAAAGCCTTCCGACCGGCATGACCTGGAGGGCGACGGAGGAGGCGCCGTTGCGAACAGGCCGCACCTGGACCGCCTCGACGAGGCCCATCAGGAAGTCGCTGCCCGTCGACAGCGCGACGAGATCGGACACCGTCACACGCATCGCCAGGCCCGGCTCGGACAGCTCGATCTCGAGGCGGTTCCGATCGAGGCGCGTAACGCGTCCGAGCAGTGGACAGGAGCGGAGGTCCAGGTCCGCCGGGTCGGCCGCTGCGCCGGCGTCAACGGCAGCTTGACTCTCGATCATGGTCACCGTCCACCTATCGGCCGCATGCGCTCCGAGCCTGAGACATCGCGGCGAAGGGCGCACGTGCGGGCTCCGATCAGCCGTTTCGCGGCGCCCAGCGCCTGACCGTGGCCGCCGTCGGTCCTGACAACGCGCCCATCTGTCCTAGCCACAGCTGACGGTGGTCGACCAGACGTTCGTCAGGATGGACAACAAGGCGACTCTTACCTAGCCGAGGTTGCGGGAGTCAGCCGACGCGCCGCAGTCCCTCTTCGGAGGGGTGGGGTTCGAGTCTCGGCCGGGCCGAGCCCGGGTGTCCTACTTCCGGCGACGGGGAGGGCCTCTCTCTTCTACCCGGAGATTTTGGGTTGCAGTGGCTGCGCAAGGCGATCGGCACGAGGAGCTCTATGGTCCCTGGGCTGGCCCCTGCCCGGAATGCCGGGCGAGCTGGCAATCCGCGTGGTGGATGGCGTTCTAGCGTGTCGGGGTGAATTGGATGACGGTGGTGCCGAGGAGTCCGGTTGGCTGGATGTCGATGGTGCATCGGTTGCCGTGTCTTGGTGGGGGCGTGGGGATGGTGGGTCTCCATGGTTGGTTGGGGGCCGGGTTGGTGAAGTGGGTTTGTTGGTAGGTCGTTCCGTTGCGGCGGATGGTGACTGTTTGAGGTTGTTTGATGAGGAGCGTGAGGTGGATGTTTCCGGTTGGGCAGCCGTAGAAGAGGATTCGTCCGCCGAGTCCGGGGTAGATGTCGCCGTTTGGTTTGAGGCCGGTGGTTCGGTAGGCGAGGCGGGTTGGTGGGTTGAGTTTCCAGAGGGCTTGGTCGCCGAGGGGGTTGCCGGGTTGGTGGCTGGTTGCGACGATCTGGCCGTTGAAGGCGATCGCTGGGGCAGATGGGAGCGATCCGACTGGGGCGACGAGGTATCGGATCGTTGGACTTTGGTTCGCGGCGATGAGGACGCCATCCGGCCGAACCCTCAATCGCTGTTGGGGGATTGGCCCAAACACCTTGGCGTCTGCGAGGTCGTAGATCCGGTCGATCTTGTTGTTCCAGAAGATCGCTTCCCAGGCGGCTGTCCCGTCCGCTCCAGGTGTGACGAGGTAGGCGACCGGGCCGTCTGCGGCGTGGTCGATCCAGCGCGGGTCGGGGCCGAGCGTGGCTTGCTGCCGAAGCGCTGCCTGGCCAGCCGTATATCTGCTTGCGGCGACTGATGCTCCCGCCAATGCGGCGGCGAGCACGATTGGTAGCACCGTGATCGCGCGTCGCGGCACGAGGCCGAAGCCGACGAGCGCAACCGCGACGGCCGCGTAGAAAACGACCTCGAAACTGTGGAGCGAGTACCGGTCGACGAAATCGACGAACGATGCGAGAGACGGTGCGTCGGGCGGCGCGTACGCGGTCACGAACCGGTCGAGAGGAAGCACCACGAGCGCTGCCGCGACGGTGACCGAGACCAGCGAGACGGGCCAGTACGGGCGAGGGGCACCCCGGTCGAGCCAGACCGCGAACGCGAGAAACAGCAGGGGTGCCAACCCGATCAGATCCCGTTCGGCGAGTTGGCCGACGTATCGCGAGGCGAACACACCGACCTCGACCACAAGCCAGACCACCAGGGATCCGGTTACGGCGAGAAACGCGCGCACCCGCGTGTCCGACTCCCCCTTACTCGCCCCAGCCAAGATCAGCAAGAGGAGCGCGCAGAGCGGAAAGATCCCAGAAAGGATCGCAACCGCGCCGGCGTGGTACACGACGAACCGGGCCGCCCGCCCAACGCTATACGGGTCGCGTGCGATGGTCGCGTAGCCGCCGAGCACCGAGTCCGAGCTCCCGGCCCGCCAACCAACCCACAATCCGGCGCATAACGCCAACGCCACGAGCAGCGGGCCGAAAGAACGAATCTTTCGCATCGAACGGGAGAGCGCCGCTTCGAAGCCGACCGCCGTCACGAACGCAGGAACAAGCACCAGCGCCTGCAAGCGAGTCAACACCGCGACCACGATCGCCATGGCCAGAAGCACTTGCCGGAAAACGGTTGGACGTTCCAGCGCCCGGGCCATCGCCCATGCCGCCACAACGAACACCGGGTAGAAGACGACCTCGGACATCACCAGCCCCGAATAGACGAGACCGGGCAGAAGCAAAGACAGCGCCGCCGGCATCAGCGCCAAGCGCTCCGACATCAACGAACGAGCCCACAGATAGACGGGCACCGCCACAAGCGACATCACCATCGCCTGAACCACCTTCAACACCCCGTATCCGAACGCCAGATCGTGGAAGCTGAGCGGCACACCGACAACGCCCGGCACAACCAGGCTAAAAAACGGCGTCGGGCCACCAAGAATCACCAACGAGCCAGACCCATACAAGCTCCGGCCAAGAAGCCCGTAAATCATCTCATCCGGCGCGATCCACGGCACCGCCACCAACCGCCCCGCCCACGCCCTCACCACGATCGAGCCCACGACCAAGCCGGCCACCAACAACCACGGCCTCCGCAACAACCCCACCATCCGCCCCAACAAACCAGCACCCCCCAGCGCCGGCCAACACCACCCAACCCACCCTAACCCACCAGCCGGACCCCGACCCAACGAAATCACCCAGGCTAATCGCTGATTTCGATCAGTCTGAGCGTGTTCGCCCTACGGATAGCGGCCTGGGGTGAGGTGACGCCGAACTTGCGGTAGACGCTTTGCGTGTGCGTCTTCACGGTGTTATGGAGAGGAACAGCTCACTTCCGATCTCTGCGAAAGAGAACGTGTTGTTCCGGCTGTTAGCCCTCGTTCATGACCGCGTACAGCCGCCATTCGCCGGGGATGCCTTTGAGCTCGTGCCGGCCGCGGTCCTGGAAAGAAAGACCCGAGCCGGCCACCAGATCCTTGACCGTGCCCGAGACCAGCACTTCTCCGGGCTTCGCGTTGGCGGCCACGCGGGCGCCCGTGTGCACGGCAATGCCGGCCACCTTGCCGTCGACGAGTTCGCACTCGCCGGTGTGGAGACCGACACGCACGGCGAGCCCCAGCTCGGGCATGGCCGCTGAGATGGCACAGCCGCAGCGGATGGCCCTGGCCGGGCCGTCGAAGGAGGCGAAGAAGCCGTCGCCCGCCGTGTCCACCTCCCGACCCTGAAACCGCTCCAATTGCTGTCGAACCAGGTAGTGGTGCGCCGCGAGCAACTCTCGCCATCTGCGATCGCCGAGCGAAACCGCGCGTTCGGTCGATCCCACGATGTCCGTGAACAGCACGGTCGCCAGAACGCGATCCGAGCGGGCCGGGAGACGCACCCCGGTGATGAAGGACTCGATCTCCGCGAGCACCTCCTCGACTGCAGGCCCGGACCAGGGCGAGTGGATGTCACCGGGGAACTCGACGAAGAGGGCATCCGGGATGCGGGCGGCCAAGTCGCGCGCTGCCTCGACGTTGGCGACCGGATCTCCCGTTCGGCTCATCACCACCGTCGGCGCGCGAACGCTGGGCAGGATGTCGCGCATGTCAATCGAGGTGTTCATGCGTTCGAGGGCTGCGAGAGCTGACGGACTCGCTCCAGCCTTGAAATAGCGCACGGAGAACTGCATGGACGCCAGATCATTCGGAACGCCGGCTCCCGTTCCCGTCAAGTACTCCAACGTGACACCGTTCTCTGCCAGGTACGCGATCTCTTGCTCCGCTTCTTCTCGGGTTGGTCCCCAGGGGTAGTCGTCGGATCTGACCCAGCGCGCCTGAGCGCCCCACAGCAGGAGCCCGCGTGCGCGATCAGGGTAGGTCGCACCGAACATTGCGGCCAGGTTCGCGCCCTCCGAGTATCCGAGGATGAAGGCCCGCTCGCTTCCAGCCGCATCCATCACGGCACGGATGTCGTCCATCCGCTCCTCGAGCGTTGCAGCATCATCAGTTGGGCGATCCGAGAGGCCCGTTCCGCGCTTGTCGAACCGGATCAGCCGACAGAACGAGCCCAGCCGCTCCAGGAAGTTGGCCTTCCCGGGCCGCTCCCAGTCGAGGTCGAGATGAGAGACAGTGCCGGGAGCCACCACAAGATCGACCGGGCCATCACCGGTTACCTGATAGGCGATCGACAGATCACCGCTCTTTGCGTAGAGCGTTTCCGGCCGCACCCGCATAGTGTCGCGCCTCGCCTGGTGCCGTGCGAGCAAAGCTGCCAGCGCCTTGCCGATCCCGCATCTGCTGAACGGCGCCCGCGCGTGTCGCCCACTACGGGAAGGGCGTCAGTGACGAACCTCGCAATGATGAACCGGGCGCGCTCTCAGCTCGAGGGGCTCAAGTGCGAGCTCTTCTCGCAGAGGCCGACGATCACCCGCTGAATCTGCTCCGGGTGCTTCGTTATGGCCGGTGGCCCTGTCGCTTGGAGCTTGGCCCAGGTGTCCCTGAGGCCGAGCGTGCGGTTGAAGACGAGCCGCTCGGGCGTCGAGTCGGGATCCGGGCAGAAGTAGCCGAGGCGCTCGAACTGCACGGTCTCACCGACCGGAAGCTCCGCGAGCGCAGGCTCGACGAGGCATTCCTCGAGCACCGTCTCCGAGTTGGGGTTGATGTCGGCGAAGAGGTCGCCGTCAGCGCCGGGGTCGGGGCGGGTGAAGAGGCGGTCATAGAGACGGACTTCGGCGGGCGCGGCGTGCTCGGACGAGAGCCAGTGCAGCGTCGCCTTGGGCCGGCGCCCGTCCGGGGCGTCGCCGCCGCGCGTCTCCGGATCGTAGGTGCAGCGGAGCTCGACGATCTCGCCGCTTGCGTCCTTGACCACGTCGGTGCAGGTCACGAAGTAGGCGTAGCGGAGACGCACCTCGCGGCCAGGGGCGAGGCGGAAGAACTTGCTGGGCGGGTCCTCCATGAAGTCGTCGCGTTCGATCCAGAGCTCGCGCGCGAAGGGCACCTTGCGCGTCCCGGCCGAGGGATCCTCCGGGTTGTTGACGGCCTCCATCTCCTCGACCTGCCCCTCGGGGTAGTTCTCGATCACGAGCCTGAGCGGGCGCAGGACCGCGAAGCGTCGCTGCGCCGTCCGGTTCAGCACGTCCCTGACCTCGTGCTCGAGCATCTCGATCTCGACGGCGGTCTTGCCCTTGCCTCCCAAGCCGACCATGTCCAGGAAGTTGCGCAGACCCTCGGGCGGAAAGCCGCGCCGGCGCAGGGCCGAGACGGTGGGCATGCGCGGATCGTCCCAGCCTCGCACGTGGCCCTCGCTCACGAGCCGGCCCAGGAAGCGCTTCGAGAGCACGGTGTACGTGAGGTTGAGGCGGGCGAACTCGTACTGGTGCGGGCGCGAAGGCACCGGCAGGTTCTCGATCAGCCAGTCGTAGAGCGGCCGGTGATCCTCGAACTCGAGCGTGCAGAGGGAGTGGGTGATGCCCTCGATCGCGTCCGACTGGCCGTGGGCGAAGTCGTACAGCGGATAGATGCACCACTCGTCGCCGGTCCGCGGGTGGGTCGCGTGCAGGATCCGGTAGAGCACCGGGTCGCGCAGGTTGATGTTGGGCGAGGCCATGTCGATCTTCGCCCTGAGCACTCTGGCGCCGTCCGGAAACTCGCCAGCGCGCATGCGCTCGAACAGGTCGAGGTTCTCATCGATCGAGCGGTCGCGCCAGGGGCTGTTCTTGCCCGGCTCGGTGAGGGTGCCGCGGTGCTCGCGGATCTCGTCGGCGGAGAGGTCGTCGACATACGCCTTGCCGGCCTTGATCAGGTGGACGGCCCAGTCGTAGAGCTGGTGGAAGTAGTCGGAGGCGTAGTAGAGATGCTCGCCCCAGTCGAAGCCGAGCCAGCGGATGTCTTCCTGGATCGAGTCGATGTACTCCTGCTCTTCCTTGATCGGGTTGGTGTCGTCGAAGCGCAGGTGGCAGCGGCCGCCGAACTCCTGGGCGATCCCGAAGTTGAGCGCGATCGCCTTCGGGTGGCCGATGTGGAGGTATCCGTTCGGCTCGGGCGGGAAGCGGGTCACGACCTCCGAGACCCTGCCCTCGCGCACGTCGGCGGCGACGATCTCGCGGATGAAATCGCTTCGCTCGGGAGTGGCCGGATCGTGGGCGCTCACGCGGCTGCTACTCATCTCGAAGAGACTAGTGCAGTACGTCGCCGTGCCCCACAAAGGCGCTTGGCCGAACTCCCTCTGTGCGGCGACCGCGGTCGTCGTCATTACGAGCCTCGGAATGGTGAGTCCGCCTAGGGACACCAGGGGAAACCGAAGCCGCTCGCACGACGGCAAACCGCTCACTCGTCCCCTCCAGTCCCCATCCGCTCACCGTTCGGTGGGCGCAGCCAGGGTCGTTCGCAGAGGGACCTCCTTGAGCAGCCAGGAGAGTGCGAAGGGGATGACCGCGATCAGCATTCCCCAGAGGAAGACGCCGTGCAGCGAGTGCGCGAAGGCGTGCAGGAAGTCCGCGTGCACGTCCGGCGGGAGGCGCTTGGCTTGCTCGGGGCTGAGGTGGATGCCGCCCGATAGTCGCGCGGCTGCGCGAGCCGGCAGGTGCTCGAGCTCGCTGGCGAGCCTGGAGGCGAAGATGGCGCCGAAGATCGCGACGCCGAACGAGCCCCCGAGCGAGCGGAAGAAGGTCGCTGTCGAGGTGGCGACCCCCATGTTCTCCGCTCGTGCGTCGTTTTGGACGACCAGCACGAGGACTTGCATCACCAGTCCGATACCGACGCCGACGACGAGCATGTACACCGACGCCAGCCACGGGGCCGTGCCGAGCCCTAGCCGTGAGAGCAAATACATGCCGCCGACCAGCACCGCGGTACCTGCGATCGGGAAGACTTTGTAGCGGCCGATGGCGCTGATCGCCCGGCCGGAGGCAACCGCCGCCACGAGGAGACCACCCATCAGCGGCAGCATTCGCAGCCCGGAGCTCGTCGGGCTGGCTCCGTAAACCAGCTGCAGGAAAAGTGGAATGAAGACGATCGCCCCGAACATGGCCATGCCGATCGTGAAACCCATTGCGCTGGCGACGTTGAAAATACTCGAGCGGAACAGCGTCATCGGGATGAGCGGCTCCGGGACGCGCCTTTCCTGCCAGACGAAGACCGCCAGGAGCAGCACGCCGACCAGACCGAGTCCGATGATTGCGTCGGAGTTCCACGCGTACTGGTTACCGCCCCAGGTCGTGAGCAGGATCAGGGCGGCAACGCCGCCCGAGAGCAGCCCGGCTCCCAGGTAGTCGATCTGGTTGCGCCGGCGAACCGCCGGGAGGTGGAGCTTGAGCGCGACGACGGCGACGGCGATCACGCCCACAGGCATGTTCACGTAGAAGACCCAGCGCCAGGAGAGATTGTCGACGATGAAGCCGCCGAGAAGCGGCCCGGCGACGGAGGCGACGGCGAAGACGGCACCGATCACGCCCATGTAGCGGCCGCGCTCCCGAGGCGGCACGATGTCGCCGATGATTGCCTGCGCACCGACGATCAACCCACCGGCGCCGATTCCCTGGAGCGCGCGAAAGCCGATCAACTCGCCCATCGACTGACTGAGCCCCGCCAGCATCGACCCGGCCAGGAAAATCAGAATTGCCGCCTGGAAGACCGGCTTTCTCCCGTACATGTCCCCGAGCTTCCCGTAGACCGGGGTCGAGATCGTCGAGGCGAGCAGGTACGAGGTGACGACCCAGGAGAGGTGGTTGAGTCCGCCGAGGTCGCCGACGATCGTCGGTAGAGCCGTCGAGACGATGGTCTGGTCGAGCGCGGCCAGGAACATGCCCAGCATGAGCGCTGCAAAGACAGTCGAGAGGGCCCGACCGGTGAGCTGCGCCTCTGCCGCTGCGGCTGTCAGCCGGGCCGCCTTGCGTGAGCGGCCCGTTTCAGCATGGCGTCCTCAGGGACGACCGTTTCACCCTCTGCGGCGATCTGCTCCGCGGCTCGCACCGGGTCAGCCTCCGAGACCGTGACGACGTAGCAGCCTTCCGCGGAGCCGACCCGGGCAACGAGGATGCTCCTGAACACGTACGAGGTCTCCTTCCTTCTATAGACGTAGCCACCGCAGCCTCACTTGGCGCCGTCGCAACGGTGACCGGATCTCGTCCCCTCAGCCATCTTCGCATCGCCGACGACTGGAGGGTCACACCGGGCATCGTGCCCGCTGCCTACTGGGACCAGGTAGAAGAGCGCTGTCCCGGCGAACAGCGCGAGTGCCGTGGACGGGCTCCAGAGCGCGACGACTGTCGCCGCCGCCGGCACTCGGCCTTTCTAAGAGCGCTGGTTGGCAGGAGGGTGTACGCCGCGCCGGCCCGCCGCTTTCGCGGGAATTTCACACGGCACGGCGGTCGAGGCGTTGGCGATGCGTGCGCTGTGGATCGCGGTTTTGTACGTTGCCAGGGTGGGGTCGTATCCTCATCTGTTTTCTGAGTGGCGGATCCGGAACACGACGATCCCGAACCGGGTCGTTTTCGCACCGACCTGCCCGACCTGGGTGACGAGCCCGTACGAGGGCAGATTCACCGAGCAGGCGGTCGCGTACTACGAGGAGCGAGCGAAGGGCGGCTGCGGGCTGATCATCATCGGTGGCACGGTCATCCACCCGAGCGCGATGTACTCGCCGTTCCTGTTTCCGGGCTTGTGGGAGGACGGGCAGATCGAGCCGCTCGCGCGGGTTGCCGAGGCGGTCCATCGTCACGGCTGCAAGATCACGTGCCAGCTGCTGCACGTCGGACTGCGCGCCTCGGCGGTCAACAAGACGGATCCCGCCTACGACTTCGACGCGGACTGGTACATGGTCGCGCCGAGCCAGGTGCCGCCGGGCGAGTATCCGAACGCGCCGATGCCGAAGGAGCTGGAAGGGGAGGAGATCGAGCGGATCCTCGGCTGGTACGAAGACGCGGCGCGTCGCGCGATCGCGGCCGGTCTCGACGGTGTCGAGTTCCACATGTCGCACGGCTACCTGCCCTGGCAATTCCTGTCGCCGCTCTACAACCAGCGGCATGACGAGTGGGGCGGGTCGTACGAGAATCGGCTCCGCTTCCCGATCGAGGCGTTGAGACGGATCCGGGCTGCGATCGGCGACGAGCCGTTCCTCGGCTACCGGATCAACTCGACGTCGTTCTGGCCGGGCGACCTCGAACTCGACGACGTCAAGCGGATCGTCGCCGACCTCGAGCGCGAGGCTGACATTGATTTCGTCGATCTCTCGGCTGGCGTCCACCACTCGTACATCCACACGCCGATGACGTACGAGGATGGTTGGGAGCGCGAGTACACGCGTGCGGTGAAGACCGTCTCGTCCAAGCCGGTGCTGCTCGTCGGCCGGATCACGAACCCGTCCGTCGCGGAGGAGCTGCTCGCGGCCGGGGACGCCGACGCGATCCTGCTGGCAAGGCAGTTGTTCGCGGACGGCGAGTGGGCGAACAAGGCGAGGGAGGGCCGCGAGGATGACATCCGCCGCTGCGTCGCCGCCAATTTCTGCTGGCGCTCGGTGATCCGCGGTGGGCGCGTCCAGTGCATCTACAACCCGACCGTCGGACGGGAGCAGAAGTGGGGTGCAGGCACGCTCGAGCTGGTCGGCGCCCCGAAGCGCGTGCTGGTCGCAGGCGCAGGACCGGCGGGGCTCGAGTACGCGCGGGTCGCCGCTGCGCGCGGGCACGAGGTGGTCGTCTACGAGCGCGAGGAGGAAGTCGGCGGCCACGTCCGCGCCCTTTCGAGGCTGCCTGGGCGGGCGCCGTTCTCAGGCGTCGCGGAGTGGCTCGTCCAGCAGGCGCGCGGGAATGGGGCGGAAATCCGCACGGCCACCGAGGCGACCGCCGAGACATGTGAGGGCTTCGACCACGTCGTCGTCGCGACCGGCGCCCGTTACCTTGCCGACGGTTTCCAGGGCCAGACGGCTGGGCCGCTACCAGGGCACGAGACCGGGAACTGTGTCAGCTGGGATGACGTCGCGCTCGAGCGGGTCGAGCCGTCGGGAGCGGTGCTCGTTCTCGACGACCTCCAGGACGCTGCCGGGCCGCTGACCGCGGTGAAGCTCGCGGAGGCCGGCGCCTCGGTCCGCCTCGTCACCAGGTGGCCGATGTTCGGGATGGAAACGATTCCCGAGGTGTACTTCATCTGGATCCAGTCGCGGCTTTACGAGGCGGCCGTTGAGCTGACGGTCGACCACTTCGTCGAACGGATCGAACACGACCGGGTGACGCTTTTCAACGTGTACCAGCCGGACCGCCGTGAGGAAATCCAGGCCGACTGGGTCGTGATGGCGACCGGGCGGCGCTCGGAGAACAACCTGTACCGGGAACTGAAGACGCGCGGCGCGAGCGTCGAGTCGATCGGCGACGCGGTCGCGCCACGCGGCACCTACGAGGCCGTCTACGAAGGCCACCGCCAAGCGCGGAAACTCTAACCGGCACCGCCCTCGGTCGAGGGAGTCTTTGGATCCGAGGGTGCTTCCAGGTCTACGCGGCGGTTGCTGGGGAGCCTTGCCGTTCGCGGATGAAGATGAGCACGCTGACGACGATGGTCCAACCGAGTAGGCCAAAGAGGATGAACCAGCCGATCGGTGTGACGGCGATGATCCCGAATACGATCGCGATCCAGCCCAGCCATCTCGGTAGCACCTTGCTGCGAACGATTGTGAGGCCGTTCGCGAACAGGAACACGCCGAGGCCGATGAAGAACGCGAAGAAGACGTCGTTGGCGAGGACGTTCAGGGTCTGCTCGGCGGCAGGCGTGATCTTGTCGGGAACGTCGGCGGCGGCGTAGTTGAGCCCGGCCAGGGTCGCGGTGCCGACGGCGAACACGATCATGCCGGCAAAGCCGAGCGTGATCAGCCCGTCCGGGCCTGACCGGGCCCGTAAGTGGGAGCGAAGCGCGGCGGCGAAGAACAGCGCGAAGATCACGCTGTAGGCGATCAGGATGGCGGAGGCGACCTGGCTGTTCCGGTTCGACTCGTAAAACGAGACCACATGCTGAACGGACGCGTCAGAGTCCGGTGTGCTCCCGCCGACAGCGAACCCCGCGACTATCAACCCCACGAAAGCAAGCCCCGTCAACGGTGCCAGCCGACTCCAATGACCCTTCACGCGACCATCCTTTCCGCGGGTCGCATCGAACCCGGCGACAATCGACCACACCAAGCCTCTGACGTCTGCTTCGTGCAAACAAAACGCCCGACCTCGACTGCGACACGCTTGGTCTTGCGACCCTGCGAACCACTGTCTCGGCCGGGCCTGACGACTCTCTCACCGCGGCGCGACGAAGTCAAGCGGCGGGCAGGCCCGGTCGGCTGCGGGCTTACTGGTCGGTGGCGGTTACGCCGAGGGTGTTGGCGATCTCGTTGATCGCTTGTTGCTCGTTGTCGCTGACGCGTTCGCCGCTGAGTCCGAGTGGTCCTTCGCGGTGGGCGTCGGCGACACGTTGGGCGAGGTTGAGCACGAACTGCTTGTAGTCGGCCTGCTCGTCGGGCGTTGCTTTCTGCTCGAGCAGCCGGAGCGCCTCCCGCAGGTCTTCGAGTGCGTGTTGGCGCAGTTCGTCGATCGAGTGGTGACGGGTGTGGTCGAGCTCTGGTTTGCCGGCCACGATCTCGTCCAACAGTTCGCTCTCACCGTGCTGTTGGCGGGCTTCGACGTAGCTCTTGGCGATCGATAGCGTCTCCCTGATCGTGCCGCCCCGCTGAGCGGTGACGACGAACATGCCCGCGCTTGGCGGTCCCTGCAGTACCTGCTCCCACTCCTCCACTGTGAAATCGGCCTTCCCGGTCATGCGCAGCCGTCCCTTCCGAATCGGTGAACAGGGAGCGTACGGGCAAGGGGACCGATCGGCGGCCGAGTTGCGTTAGGAGGCGGCGGCGGTTGTCTGCTCGAGCAGTCGTTGTGCCTCGGCGAGTGCGGGGCGGTAACCGATCGATGTGAACAGGTCGCTCGCCTGACGGAGCGATTCCTCCGCTCCCGCATGGTCGACCACGATGAGGCAGCGGCCGTGGCCGAGCAGGGCGTAGGCGCGCTCGGGTACGTTCCCGAACTCGCGCCCGCGTTCGGCTGCCTCGGCATACAGAGTCGAGGCCTCGACGCGATCGCTTGCTGCTTCGGCGAGTGCGGCGCGGGCGGCGACGAGCGCGTGCTCCTGGAGCGGCGTGTGTGGCTCGAAGGCGTCCGTGATCTCGGCGGCGAGCTCCGGACCAGAAGACGCGAGCGCGCAGCGCACGAGCTCGGGTAACAGGCTGTAGCTAGAGGTCCCGAGCACACCTGGAACCTGCGCCAGTTCACGCAACAACGCTTCCGCTAGATCCGGTCGTCCGGCGGTGAGCAGGTGCTGCGCGGCAGCGCCGAGGCCGAAGCCGATCTCCCACGGGACGCCGGTGCTTCGGGCGCGGTCGGCTAGCCGCTCCCCTGCGCCCGCCGATTGCGCTTCCTCGCCGCGGTGCGCGAGCAGACGGAGTTGCACGGACCGCGCCACGGTTAGCGCCGGGATGTTGCCGGTCGCCTCCGCCCGCTCGACCAGCGACTCTGCGTCGGCCAGCGCCTCGTCGCAGCGGCCGAGGTCGGTGAGGTAGACGGGCCTGAAGCTGGCGAGGCTGAGTGCAACCTCGCCGATGCCGCGCCGCTCACAAAACTCGATCCCTTCGCGAGTGGTAGTGAGCGCCGCCTCCGGTCCCTCGTAATGCCAGGAAGCCTCTGCGAGGTTGGCGTAGTGGACACCGGCTTCGCGGCCCTTGCCTCGCTCGAGCGAGAGCGCGAGTGCTCGGCGTATGTCTTCCAGGCCCTGTCGCTCGCCCAGGAGACAGCGGGCACCGCCGCCGAAGCCGAGGGCGCGCGACGGCTCGGGCAGGCCAAGCTTTGAAGCGAGCAGACTCGACTGCTCCGAAGTCGCGATCGCCTCTGGATAGGCCGCATCCTCGAAGCGCACCCCTGCCAGCTCGGCGTAGGCGGCCACGAGCTCGGGGCCGGGCGGCTGCCCCTCGAGCAGTTCCAGGCTGTCGGTAATTGCCTGCTTCCGGCGCGGATCGCCGAGCGCCCAGAGGACTGCGACGAGCCCGGTCAGCGCGCGCCCGGCGGCGAGCGGCTCCCGTTCCTGACGGTAGAGCGCGATGGCCTCCTCTAGCGCTCCCTTCGCCTCCTCTAGCCGACCCTGCTGCTGCGCCGCCTGCGACCAGCGCTCGAGCAGCGTTGCCCGCCGCGGGTGACCTTCGGGGGCGAGCTCGAGTGCCAGGGCCAGGCTCGCCTCGGCGCTTCGCACGTCGAGCGCGAGCGCCCGCTCTCCGGCGAGAGCGAGATAGCGAATGGCTGCTGCCTCCAGTTCCGCCGTCTCATCCGCTTGCCCGGCCGCTCGTGCGAGCTCGAGCGCAGTCAGGTAGTGGTGGGCGAGTACGTCCGCCAGATCTTCGACCCGCTCGCCGGCCTTGTGCTCGATCCAGGCGGCGGCAGCACGGTGGCGGGCTGCGCGCTCCGCTCTCGGGATCTGCCCATAACAGACGTCCCTGACCAGCACATGCCAGAAGCCGTACTCCTGCTCACCCTGGATGGAGCTCGAGCGGGCGGGGCGGACGAGCTCCTTGCGGGACAGTTCGTGCAATGCCTGCTCGACCTCGCGCAGGTCACGGTCTCCCATCTCGGCCAGCGCGCCAGCCCAGAACACCTTGCCGACAACCGACGCGTCCTGGAGCAGGCTCTTCCTCTCCGCCGACAGCGTGTCCAAACGTGCGGCGATCAGTGCCTGCACCGAGTCGGGGACCTCCGCGACGGCGTCGCTCAATTGCTCGCGATCGGCGAGCAGGCGCACGAACTCTTCCGCATACAGCGGGTTCCCGCCCGCGCGCTCGAGCAGCGCCTGCTGTGTCTCCGCCGGCAACACCACTCGCTCCAGCAGCGAGGCGACAAGTCGTGCGGTCTCCTCTTCGGTCAGCGGAGGAAGATTGATCGTCGTCGCGTTGCGCAGCCCGGCCGCCCAGGTTGCACGCTGCTCGTACAGCTCAGGCCGGGCGGTGCAGAGAAGAAGCAACGGCACTCCCTGCGACCAGTCGGCCAGGTACTCGAGAAATGAGAGGAGAGCCGTGTCCGCCCAGTGCAAGTCCTCGAACACGAGCACCGTCTCGCGATCTGCGGCCAGCGACTCCAGGAAGCGCCGCCAGGCCGAAAACGACTCCTCCTGCGAGGCCGGCTCCGCCGGGGCGCCGACAAGCGGAGCCAGGCGCGCCTTGAGCCAGACGCGGTCCGGATCGCCGACCGGAACCGCACGCTCGAGCTTGGCCGCCGCCTGATCAGGTGAGTCGGACTCGAGGATGCCGCACTGCGCCTTCACGATCTCACCCAGTGCCCAAAATGCGATCCCCTCCCCGTAAGGAAGGCAGCGACCCTGCCGCCACCTGACCAGACCGCGGCGATCCTCGATGTAGCCCAACAGCTCCGCACACAGGCGGCTCTTCCCTACACCCGGCTCACCCACGATCGTCACCAACTGGCACGAGCGCTGCTGCGCGGAACGCTCGAACGTGCCGATCAAGAGCGGCTTCTCCAGCTCCCTCCCCACGAGCGGAGCCGCGTGCGTGCGGATCACGTCCGAGCCAAAGCGGGAGCGGGCCTGTAGCGGACGCCACATCGCGACCGGCTCCGCCTTGCCCTTCACCTCGACAGGCTCCAGCTCCTCGAAATCGAACACGCGCTCCGTCCGCCGGTACGTCTGCTCCGACACCGCCACCCCACCCACCGGCGCCACCGACTGCAACCGCGCCGCCGTATTCACCACATCCCCCGCCACTAACCCCTCACCCAACTCGGGACGAGCCCCCAGCGCCACCACCGCCTCACCCGTGTTGATCCCCACCCGGACCTGAAGCGACAGCGCGGGGTCTGCCTCGTTCAGCTCGCTGATCGCTTCCAGAATGCGCAGCCCAGCTCGCACCGCCCGCTCAGCATCGTCCTCATGCGCCACGGGAGCCCCGAACACCGCCATCACGGCATCCCCGACGAACTTCTCCACCGTCCCCCCATAGCGCTCGATCTCTTCACGCAGGCGCGAGTGGTAAGGGCGCAGCCGATCCCTCACATCTTCCGGGTCGGACGCGTCCGAGGCGGCCGTGAAGCCGACCAGGTCACAGAACAACACGCACACCACCTTGCGCTCCTCGAGGGCTGACGACGGCGCGGCCCCAGCGAGTGGCGTAGCGCACTCATTGCAGAACTTCGCGCCCTCGGGATTCTCCTCGCCGCAGGCCGGGCAGACCGCCACCAGCCGAGTCTAAGCTGCCGTGACCGGATGAGTCACCGTTTTGCCGGTCGCCGGCAGAGTACGTTCCGGGTTGACGCCTCTGCCTCGCGTTTGTAAGGTGCGCCTTACACGACTTGTAAGGAACGCCTTACACCATGCGACGAGCTCGACGGTTCATCTAGATGCTTCCGACGTTTGTGATCGGTCTCCGTGAGGGGGTCGAGGCGTCGTTGATCGTTGGGATCGTGGCCGCGTTTCTGCGGCAGGAGGGGCGGCGGGACGCGTTGCGGTGGATGTGGGCGGGGATCGTGCTCGCGGTCGGGATCTGTGTCGCGGGTGGGGTCGCGCTCGAGCTCGTCAGCCGTAGCCTGCCGCAGGCCGAGCAGGAGGCGCTGGAGACGGTCGTCGGCGCGGTGGCTGTCGTGGCGGTGACGTTCATGATCGTGTGGATGCGTCGCCATGCGCGTGGCCTGCGCCAGACGCTCGAGGGTCAGGCTTCGAGAGCGCTGGCGAAGGGTTCGGTAGTGGCGTTGGTGGCGATGGCGTTCTTCGCCGTGATCCGCGAGGGGTTCGAGACGTCGGTCTTTCTGCTGGCTGCGTTCGACTCGTCGACGAGCCCGGTTGCTTCCGGTGCTGGTGCGTTGCTCGGGGTGCTGGCCGCGGTCGGGATCGGTTGGGGGATCTATCGGGGCGGTAGGCGTCTGAACCTGGCCCGGTTCTTCCGTGTGACGGGGGTTGTCTTGGTGCTGGTCGCGGCGGGGCTGGTCGCGACGGCGCTGCATACGGCGCACGAAGCGGGCTGGCTGAACGACCTACAGAGGCAGGCGTTCGATCTGCGCTGGCTTGTCGCCCCGGGGACTGTTCGCTCGTCGCTCTTGACCGGGGTGCTCGGCTTCCAGCCGCAGCCGGCGGTCGCCGAAGCGGTCGGGTACCTGCTCTATGCGTTGCCGATGGTCGTCTACGTGCTCTGGCCGTCTCGCCGGAGGCGGAGCAGGCAGCCGCGTCGCGAGGTGGTAACGGCCGGCAATCCAGCGTGACGTCAGCTCGATCGGTCGCCCTCGCCGCCATCGTCGGACTCATGGTCGCCGTGGCTGGCTGTGGCGGCGGCGGAGGAAACGCGCACGACCTCGGCCGTGTCGTCTCGGTGCGGCTGACCGACGCCGGGTGCGACCCGGCCACGTTGACGCTTGCTGCCGGCCCCGTGACGTTCGCGGTCGCAAACGACGGTGCAGAGGCTGTCAGCGAGTTCGAGATCCTCGACGGTGACCGGATCCTCGGCGAGATCGAGAACCTCGCCCCGGGTCTCGACGGCGCTTCTCGCTGACGCTCAAGCCTGGGAGCTACACCAGCTATTGCCGGGGCGGAACGACTGCTGAGCGCGGGACGCTGACGGTCACGGGCAATGCGGCGGGCCAGGGGTCAGCGGCAGCCGCGGCTGCGGTTGAGCGCTACCGAAGCTACGTCGAGAGACAAACGGCGCTGCTTCGCCTCCGAACGCGAGCCTTCGTCGGAGCGCTTCGTGCGGGGGATCTTCAGACGGCGAAACTGCGCTACGCGGCGGCTCGTGTTCCATACGAGCGGATCGAGCCGGTCGCGGAGAGCTTCGGCAACCTCGACCCCGCGATCGACGCGCGCGCCGGCGACGTCCCGGCCGACAGCTGGACCGGCTTTCACCCGATCGAGCAGACACCTGGGTGCACAACATGACCGCCGGCACCGGGGTGCTCGCGACCCGTCTGCTCAAGGATGTGACGACCCTGCAGGAGCGGGCACGGACGATCGAGTTCGAGCCGGCGCAGATCGCGAACGGCGCAGTCGAGCTGCTCGGCGAGGTCTCGAAGTCGAAGATCACCGGTGAGGAGGAGCGCTACTCACACATCGACCTCGTCGACTTCCAGGCGAACGTCGACGCCGCCCGGGCTCGGCAAGGTACGTCTCGCGCAGCTCGCTGACCTTCCTCTCTTCGCCGGTGACGAGCTCGACCCCGACCGCTCAGGTGGTGACCTCGCCGTTCAGGCCTGCGCTGACGACCCGCAGGTCGCCTTCCACGCCGTCCGCAACCTGACGCGTATCGGTCGTGGCGCGATCGTGATGCGCTGGTCGCAACTCGGCTTCGGCCGGACATCGTCGACCAGCCGGGCGCAGGACACGCCGCGCAACCTGATGGGCTTCAAGGACGGCACCAACAACATCAAGCTCGAAGACAGAGCTGCGCTCGGCGAGCACGTCTGGGTCGGCCGGGCCGACCAGCCGGCCTGGATGAGCGGGGCATCTCGCCGGATCGGACGCGCTCAACGAATACATCAAGCACACCGGCAGCGCTGTCTTGGCCTGCCCACCCGGCACACGACCCGGCGGCTACCTGGGCGAGACGCTCCTCTACCCCGCCCGGCTGATCGGCCAGAAACGGTGACGCGGCGGCGCTTCCTCCGCAGCTCGGCTTGGTGTGCTGGCTCGAATCGGGCGGCCGGCACGGCGGCCCAGTCCGACTGGTTTTCGGGAGGGAGGTCGAGTCGTGGCGGAGACGGTGGACGGGGTCGCATCGGACGAGGCCGTGGCCGAGGAGTCCCCTGGGGACGAGAGGATGCGGGTGCGGACGCGGACGGGGCTGGAGAGGCCGAGGAGGTCAAGGCCTCGGAACTGCTCGAGCAGGTCGGACGCGACAGGCCGATTCGGCTTCCGATTGGTGGTCTGGTGAGCTTCCCAGCCGCCCCTCGGGAACGTCCCTCGAGGGGCTCTGAACATCGATCCAGTACCGATCAGCGCACGAGAGCGCCCCACGTTGCCGCCGGCAGGGCGTAGGAACCGTCCTGTTTGCGGTAGGACTCGACGTTCTGCATGATGGCCGTCTTTGTTTCCTCCCGCTCAGCGTCGGGCAGTGCGCTGATTGCGCGGGCGAGTGGACCCGCGATGCGGACGAGTGTGTCCCAGAGGTTGTCGAAGCTGGGGTAGCGGAATTCGAACGCAATCTCTTCCAGCTCCGGCTCGCCGAACCCGGCCTGCATGACCAGCTCGCCGATGCGGTCGGGGTCTCCCATTGCGAAGATCCCGGGTGCTCCCGGCTCGGGCGGAGGCATATGACCGCGCTGCACAACCGTCTTCGCGGGCACGGCTGCCCATGGATTGCGGTCGGGGCCTGTCCAGACAGCGAAGGCCAGCGGCCCGCCGTCGCGGAGTACCCGCCTCGTCTCCCTGAGCGCCGCAGCCGGGTCCGCCATCAGCATGTAGCCCCATCGGCAGACCACGCCGTCGACGCTGTCGTCGTCGAGCTCCATCTTCTCGGCGTCTAGTACCCGGTACTCGACCTGGGTCAGCCCTCGGCGCTCGCCGTTGCGGCGGGCGACCTCGATCATCTTCGGCGAGAAGTCGCTCGAGATCACGTGGCCGTCTTCGCCGACGCGCTCAGCGACTGCGAAGCCGAGATCGCCGGTCCCGGCGGCGATGTCGAGGAGAGTCTGGCCCGGCTGCGGATCCGCTTTCTCCACCAACCAGGTGTTGACCCGGCCAGTGATCTCCATCATCCACTCTTGCCTGTCCTCCCAGCCCGGTGCCATCTCCTCCCACGCTGCGAGACTCTGCTCCCGATAGGCATCGAGGTCGACAGTCATGCTCTCAGCCCCCCTTGTTCGTCGCCAACGGTGGGACGCTACACCGTAGGTCGCGTGTGCCGAGCGAAGCGGCTGTTCGTTCCTCAGAGCCGACGACCGAGTCAGTCAGTTCGAAAGGGAGTGGGATTCGCCGCGGCCGACCCGACGAGTAACGGCCGTGCCGCCGCCCCGCACGGGGGCGCGATCAACCGTTCACCCTACGACGAAGAGACAGAGTGTCGAGAGGAGCGCCAAGAGATGACGGCCCCGGCGGAAGACGTGGCCACGCACAGTCCCGATTCTAGAGCCCATCCTGACGGCCGCCCACGGCGGCGCCAGATCACATCGAGCCCCTAGCCGTCGGTCGGCGCGTCTGCCGGAGGCGTTGACGAGGCATCGTCGTGCGCATGGCGGTGCTTGGCCACTTGCTCCTCGGTCCACTCGACCTCGTCCTTCGGCGCCACGCCGGACTCGGCAAGCTCCACGATCTCCTGGTCTCGTGACCTGAGGGGGTTCTTGAGCCATTCCTTGAGACCCACGACGGCAGCCTAGCCGGCGAGGTCCTTCGCGGGAAGGGCGTCGAGTCGTATCGCCGTGCCGTTAGGGCCGCAAGTGTCGTGATACCGAGCCGGCGATTGCGTTCTGTCCGCGCAGGAGTGGGTGGGCGCACTCCGTGTTCGTTACGCATGCGAACGAGATCGGGAACACCCATGAGTCATTGGTGCAGAGCTCGTGGCCCGCGAGCGCGTGCAGGGTGGAGACGTACTCGACGCCTGCTGTGGCTGCTGATTGCCGCTCGACGGCGTCCAGGCGCGATGTGAGCTGGTAGAGACCGGCGCGCTCGCGAGGAGATAGCCAGACGCACTGCGACCTTGCCGTACCGGAGAAGATGCTCGGGTAGCCGACGACGATCACGCGTATGCCTTTCAGAGACGCTTTGACCGTCCGGTAGAGGGCAACCAGGCGCGGCGTCAATGCGCTGATCGATCTGGCCGTCCTCGTGACGGTGCCGTCCAGGTCGCAGTTGGAGAGGTAGCAGTGGGCGAGCACGCTGCTGAAGCCAGCATCGTTGCCTCCGAACGTGAGCGTGACGACGTTCGGTTTCAGCCGGACGAGTTCGCTCCTCTGTGCGGGCTGTCCCTTGAATGGATGCAAGAACGCATCGATCGGGGCACCGGAGCAGGCAACATTCGCGAGCAGACGCACGCCGGGCAGCCGGTCGGCGACGAGTCGAGGCCAGGCATGGCCAACGCTCCTGTGACAGGCCAGAGCATCGGCTGTGAACGGCGGGTCACCCTCGCCCGACGAGTATGAATCACCCAAGGCGACCAGACTCATCGGCGCCGCGGCCGAGACGCCTGCCTTGGCCCATACGCCGCCCGACATGGCCCCAACCAACAAGGCCACCACGGACAACGTCACCACCGATGAGCTACGCATAGCAGCCAGAGTACGCCGACGCGACGCAGGCGGCGTTGGACAGCCTGGTGTCGCTAGGCTCGGATCTCGACGATCGTCGCTACCCAGGCGCCGCCTGGGGCGCGGACGTCGACCGTTTCGCCGACCCGGCTGCCGAGGAGCGCCGAGCCGAGCGGCGACGATGGCGAGACGGTGCCGGCACCGCCGAGGGCGGACAACTCGACGTCGATCCGTTCTCCGGCTTCGTCCGAGACGACGACGTGCGAGCCGACTGAGACGACAGCCGTGTCGGTCGCCTCGACGATCTGCGCGTGGTCGAGCTTGTCACGGAGGATCGAGATTCGTCGCTCGAGGAGGCCTTGCTCGTTCTTCGCGGCGTGGTACTCGAAGTTCTCGGACAGGTCACCGTGGCCGCGCGCCACCTTGATCGCCTGGACGATCTCCTCGCGCCTGGGGCCTTCGAGCTCGGCGAGCTCGGCCGCCAGCTTCGCGTGCTGCTCCGTAGTCAGATTGTCGCCCACATCGCCCCTAGCTCAAGGTGGCGATGAAGTCGGTCGACTTCACGATCGTCGCGTAGAACGGAAGCGTCTTCTCGATCGCGAAGTTGTGCAGCTCGTCCGAGAAGCCCTGGCAGCAATCCTCGAGGACGGTGATGTCGTAGCCAAGCTCGGCGCCGTACCTCGTCGTGCTCTCGACGACCCAGTTCGTGGCGATGCCTGCCAGGAAGAGCTGCTTCGTCCCTCGTGCGCGGAGGATGATGTCCAGGTCGGTGTGGGAGAACGCGCTGGAGTCGAAGTTGATCACGATGATGTCGCTCGGTTCGGGCTTCAGCTCGTCAGGGTTTCCGGCATCCCATGAGCCTCTGAGGAAGGCATTCCGTTCCTGGATCGACTCGATGAGGGGATAGGTCGGCTTCTTCAATTCCGGAAAGCCAGGCCGAAACTCGATATTGACGTAGATCACGGGTATGCCGGCCGCGCGACTCGCCGCGAGCACGGCGGCCGTCTTCTCCAGGCAGCCATGCTTCTCCACTTGCACAGGCGTCCCGGAAAAAGCGAAGACGCCCTCGTGCCGCACGAGGCCGTTCTGGTAGTGCAGTACCAGCAGGGCGGATGTTGCAGGATCAGTTGCCGAGCTCATCACGGAGCCTCCTCGATCTTCGACCGAGCCATGATACGAGGGGACGTGCCTACCGGGGTGGACCCGGATCGGCGTCGAGGCAGTCCGCGTTGACGTAGCCGGAGCGGAACGGTTTCGCCTCGCCGGTCTCCTCGTCGAAGGTGTGGCGCAGGACGCAGCCCGTGTCATTGGCGAGCAGGTGGATCGAGACCGAGGTGGTCGTCGATGTCGTCCTGACCCGATGGACGTCGTCGCGCGGGGGGAGCAGCGTGTAGTAGTCGCCGGGCTCGAGCGGTCGGCGTCGCACGAGCTCGAGTGCGCCGTCGCCGGGACGATAGAACTCCTCGTCCTGGTTTCCGCGATAGAGGCCGACGAGGCCCCAGGCGAGGTGGTCGTGCACGGGTGTCATCGATCCGGGCGGCACGACGAGGCTGAACAGGCTGAGCGAGCGGTCGGCGGCGCGGAAGAGCAGCCACTGGCCGATGCCGCCGCCCATGCCGCTCTCCGGCGCGTCCGCCTGGTACCGCTCGGGAAGCCACTCGCGGTCGAGGACGAGCGTCCGAAAGTGCGGCTCGATCTCGCTGCAGGCCGCTTCCGGAGACGACGTGCGCGCGACGATGCCCTGCACATCCGAGACGAACTTCCTGACGGTCGGCGTGTCGAGCACCCACTCGTCATGCTCGAGCGGTTGCAGATCGTGGTGGTCATGGAAGTCGCACATGGCTCCTCATCTCCTCAGATTCCTGTTGATTCTGCGCCGTTCCGACCGGTCGGCGCGGGTCAGCCGTTCGGGTCGACGATGTGTGTGATGTCCGGATACGGATAGAACGTCAGGTGGAGCATGAGGACGACGAGCCCCCACAGGACCACGAAGGCGACGAGCCACCCGAGCGTGGGTCCGAGCGATCGCGGCCAGGTCCGAGACTGGAGCCATTCCTCGAGGTTGACCACGGTGCGGAAGAGCGTCGGGAACGGAACGTCGCTGGCTCGCGCGAAGGCGAGGATGCTCGGGACGGCGAACCAGAGCAGGCCGAGCAGCCCGTAGAGGACGAACGAGGTGTGGAAGTCCCGGGCGTCGTCCCACCACTGCGAGGTTGCCCAGGCGGAGATCGCCACGAGGATTGATGAGAGCAGAGCTGCGAGGGCAAACAGAAGCGGCGTGGCCTCGTCGTCGAAGTCGTCCCCGGGGGTGGTGCTGGCCGAGGTCCGCAGCGTGAGCCGGCCGCCTGGAGTACGGAGCGGCTGCGTGTCGCCCGGGCGTCTCGCGCCACCGGATCTCGACCGGGGCGAGACCTTGACGACGGAGAAGATCGTGAACACGATCAGCCCGACTACGAGCAGCTCGACCCAGTTGTGGTAGCGCTCGAGGTGGCCCACCATCTCCGAGATCGTCGTGAACGGAAGCGCCTGCCGGTCGACGGCCGCGGTGATCTCGGGAACCGCGATCACGAGAGATGCGACGCCCCAGACGATGTAGCCCCAGCGCCTCTTCGAGCCCAATCGTCTTTCGGCCAGCATGTGCGGGACGTTACGACAGGCTGTGACCTGAATCAACGAAGCTGCGATCACCCGTCAGAATTGTCTCGAGGCGGGAGGCGATCTCCTCCCAGCCGTATCGTTCGACGGCGATCGCCCGAGCATTTCGCCCCAACCTCACGGCGAGCTCGGCATCGCGCGTGATCAGGTCGAGCGAGGCCAGGAGCGAGTCCTCGGTCTTCGAGGCGACAATTACGTGCTCACCATCCTCGATCGCGAGGCCCCTCAGCGATTCGGCAAAGGCGACGGTCGGGAGCCCCGCCGCCAGCGACTCGAGCAGCTTGATCTTCGTTCCACCTCCGTGCTCGATCGGGCAGATGCTGATGTCGGCCGCGCCAAGGCAGATCCCGAAGTCCTCGACGAACCCCGACACGACGAGGTTGCTCGCGTAGTCGCGGACAAGGGAGCCGACCGCTCCCGTGACCAGGAACGTCAGCTCGCGGGCTTGGTGGGCAAGGCGCTCGACCCAGCGCACTCCCGCGACGTTGGGCGGGGAGCTCGAAGCCGCGAAGAGCACCGTCGGCTGGTCGGGTAGGCCGAGAGCCTGCTTCGCAGCGGCTCTCTGCGAAGCCAGGATCGGGCCGTAGGCGGTCGTATCGGCCCCGTTCGGGATCACGAAGATGGAGTCGGGGTCGGCTCCGTACCGGCGGACGAACTCGGCGCGGTCGTCCTCGCTCACTGCAATGACGAGATCGGCGGCGCCGACAGCCCGTCGCTCGTAGCGCTCGATCAACCGGCACCACAGAGGCGATGTGAGCGGCCGTCCGACCGCCTCGGACCAGGACGGGAACTTCTGCGCCTCGACGTTGTGAGATGCGTACACGAGCCGGGCATTCGGCGCCATGCGCCGGCATGCCTCGACCTGCCACGGGAACTCGATCAGGGTGACGTCGGCCCACGCGAGCAGCTCGCGCAGGCGTTGCGGACGCGTCAGCCGGAGCCCCGCGCCGGCCAGGATCGGTGCGTTGGTCCAGGCGCGATTGCAGAGTTCGAGGGTGAAGTCGGAAACAGGTGACGAGAACCGGAGCTCGGCGTACGGCGGAGGCGCGATCTCCACGCGGGAGCCATCTCTGACTGTTTGCACGAACTGCCTGACCTCGTGCTCCCGGCTGAGGCCCCGGAGCAGGCCGTCGATCCGGACCGCCGATCCTCGCTCTCGGAGGCTCGACGGGCGAGGGGAGACGTCGAGGATCCTCACGTCGACCAGGCGCCTTGCACCGGCCACACGGCCGGAGTGAAGAGCGACGAGAGGTCGCTGTGATCGAAGAACCGCTCGCAGACGGCGGCCATGCTGAACGGGTTCTCGGGGCCGAAGCCGAAGCGCTGTTGCATCGAGCGCCGATACCGGCGAAGGCTCACGCGGTCGTCGTCGTCGACGAGATCCCAGCGGTAGGGAACCTCCTCGTGGTAGGGATCGAAGGGCGTCGGGAACTCGGCGAGATAGGGATCGGCGATCCGCAGCCACTCGTCGCTCGGCGCGAATCCGTAGAAGTCGAGCGGGTAGGTCGGTCTCGCCGGATCGAGTCCGATCATGGGCCGGGCAAGTGCGGCGCCCAGCATGCTGAGAAACGGCTTCTGCAGATGCCAGAAGGCGACAGGCCGGTCATTGAGGTGGTCGACGCCCCCGTCATCTCGCCTGTAGACCATCGGCGTCTCGGCGAAGCAGCTTCCTGCCGGGCGCGTGTAGGCAAAGAGCCTCGGCAGGTAGTGGGGCTGGACGACGAGCCAGCAGCCTGCCAGCGCGGGCTCGACGTCCTGGGGCAGCTCGCCCGACTCGATCAGGGCCTTTGCAAAGTACTCCTCGGCCGAATAGCGGTAGATCTGCGGGAGAGCCGCGAAGCCCGTCTCGTCGGCCTTCCGTCGCCAGAAGCCTTCGAGATCATGCTCGAGCAACGTCAGGTTGCGCCGCCACGAGGCAAACCAGGAACGGTCGCTTACAACCGCGAAGGCTGTCGAGGTACCGGTTCCCGTCCGTCCTGCGATCGCCGCCGCGATCTCGCCGAGCGGCATCGAGTGCATCACGTCGCCGTCGTAGCAGGCGACCGCCTCGCCAGGAAAGAGCGTGTCGACGACCAGCCAGCGAAGGAATGCGAAGCTGAAGATCCCATACGGACCTCCGAACCTGGATACGACTGTCGGGAACTCGTCCGCGAGGCGCAGGTAGAGCTCGGGCGCCAGGTGGACCTCCGCGCCCGAGTCCCGCAGGAAGTCGAGGTACTCCTCCGGCAAGGCCGAGACGTCGCCGACGAAGACGATGTCGAGCGAGGTCTCTCGCGCAAAGCCGAGTCGGCGGAGCCGCGCAACGTTCTGGCCGATGCAGGTGTGCCGTGTCACAGCGGCGTAGCCGGGGGCATGCCGACCGGTACCGTCGCCTGCCGGCGGCACGAAGTTGACGGTTACATGGCGCATCAGATCGGCGACGCGAAGAACGAGGGGATCTCGGCCCCGGTGGAGAGGCGCGACAGAGTGTCATCGGCCGCGGCGAGCGCTTCGCCGATCGCCTGATCCATGTCCAGGTACCGGTACGTGCCGAGGCGACCGAGGAAGCTGACCCCGTGCTCCGCGCGAGCCAGTTCGACGTACGCCGCGAGCATGGCCTGCTCCTGGACGAGCCGCACGGGGTAGAACGGAGGATCGTTGGCTGTCGCCTCGCGGCTGAACTCCCGGAAGCAGATCGTGCTGTCGTGGTGCTCCCAGGGCGCGAAGTGCCGGTGCTCGGTGATTCGCGTCCAGGGTACGTCGCGGTCGCAGTAGTTCATCACCGGGCAGCCCTGGAAGTCTCCGTCTGCTCTGAACTCCTCGAACTGGAGCGTGCGATAGGCAAGCCGGCCCGACTCGTGGCCGAACCAGGAGTCGATCGGCCCGGTGAAGAAGACGTGGTCGGCGGCCCCTCTGCTCTCGTCGCGACGCAGTGACTCACCGAGGCGCACGTCGATACCCGGATGCTCGAGCATCCGCTCGACCATATCGGTGTATCCGCCCGCCGGAATCGCCTGGTAGCGATGGTCGAAATAGGACTGGTCGCTCGTGAACCGCACGGGCAGCCGCTTGAGCACGCTCGCCGGCAGCTCGGCCGCCGGCCTGCCCCACTGCTTCTCGGAGTAGCCGCGGAAGAACGCCTCGTAGAGATCGCTACCGATCGTCGCGAGCGCCTGCTCTTCGAGGGTCTCGGGCGGTGACCCGTTCTCCGGAGCCCGCGCGAGGCCACCGAGGTGGGCTTCGGCCTCGTCGGGCGTCATCGTGGTTCCGAAGAACTGGTTGATCGTCCCGAGGTTGATCGGCAGCGAGAACACCTCTCCTCTGCTCACGGCTCGGACGTGGTAGCGGAAGGACCTCATGTCGGCGAAGCGGTTGACGAGCTCCCAGACCTGCTCGTCGTCGGTATGGAAGACGTGTGGCCCGAAGCGGTGCACGAGCACGCCCGTCTCCTCGTCGCGCTCGGTGTGGCAGTGGCCTGCGACGTGGAGGCGTGGCTCGACGACCGTACAGGTGTGCCCGCACTCCGCCAGCCGCCTGGCCAGGACCGCGCCCGAGAATCCGGCTCCACCGATCAGAAAGTTCATCAGTACCGAGGCTACCGGCCCGAGATCGGGACGCTCGCCACCTCGGGTTTGACTCGCGGTCTCGCCGGCACGAGGATCGAAGCCGTCACTTCGATGGGAGGCCGAGCATGGCACCGATTATCGAAAGCGTCGAGATAGCGCGGAGTCAGGCCGACGTCTTCGCGTACATCGCGGATCTCGAGCGGCACGGCGAATGGCAGCAGGCGATCGTGAGCGCCAAGGTCGAGACGGAGGGCCCCGT
This sequence comes from uncultured Actinomycetes bacterium, assembly GCA_963736045.1. Taxonomy (GTDB): domain Bacteria; phylum Actinomycetota; class Thermoleophilia; order Gaiellales; family Gaiellaceae; genus PALSA-612. Next base: position 160,297 of record CAVTNK010000006.1, read on the forward strand.
CCGTGTAGGTACGCGGGTCGCCGAGGTGCGTAGCGTTCCTGGTGGCAGGCAGATGGCGACCACCTACGAGATGACCGAGTTCGAGCCCCCCGGCAAGGCGTCGTTCGAGGGCGTGGACGGGCCTGTTCGGGCGTACGGGACGGTCACGGTGGAGACGGTCGGCGACGGCTCGAGCTCTCGCGTCACGCTCAGGCTGGAGCTGAAGGGGCACGGGCTCGGCAGGCTGCTCGCGCCGCTTGCAATGCGCGAGGCTCGGCGTCGCGTCCCCGAGGATCAAGCACGGCTCAAGGCTCGGCTCGAGCAAGGCGCATAGAAGCCAAGTCCCGACGACCAACTAGCGAGGTTGGGCCGCCACGCTCAGGAAGAGACGATAGGCGGGGTTCCGGCTCTCGTCCCAGTGCGCATAGCCGAGGAGGTCGAGGAACTCGCGGAGCTGCCCTTTCTCGCCCGGCGGAACCTGGATCCCCACCAGCACGCGGCCGTAGTCCGCGCCGTGGTTTCGGTAGTGGAAGAGGCTGATGTTCCAGCGCTGCCCGATCCGGTCGAGGAAGCCGAGCAGCGCGCCGGGGCGCTCCGGGAACTCGAAGCGGTAGAGAACCTCGTTGCTCGCGCCCTTCGCCCGGCCCCCGACCAGGTGGCGGACGTGCAGCTTGGCCATCTCGTTGTCGGTCAGGTCGAGCGTCGGGATGCCGTGGCGATCGAGCCTCGCCCTGATCTCGTCTCCCTCGGCCTCGCCCATCACCTCGACTCCGACGAAGACGTGAGCCTCGGCGGGGTCGTCGTAGCGGTAGTTGAACTCGGTGATGTTGCGCTTGCCGAGCAGCTCGCAGAACGCTTTGAAGCTCCCTGGCCGTTCGGGGATCGTCGCCGCGAAGACGGCCTCTCGCCGCTCGCCGAGCTCCGCCCGCTCGGCCACGAAGCGCAGACGGTCGAAGTTCATATTCGCTCCCGAGAGGACTGCGAGCAGGGTGGCACCCTTGATCCCGGACTCGGCTACGTAGCGTTTTGCGCCGGCGACGCCGAGGGCGGCGGACGGCTCGACGACCGAGCGCGTGTCGTCGAAGACGTCCTTGATCGCAGCGCAGATCTCGTCCGTCGAGACGAGGAGCACCTCGTCGACGTACTTCCGGGCCAGGCGGAATGTCTCCTTGCCGACCTGCCTGACCGCGACGCCGTCCGCAAACAGGCCGACGTGCGGGAGCACGACCCGCCGACCGGCGCGGAGTGACCGCTCCATCGCGTTGGCGTCCTGGGGCTCGACGCCGACGATGCGGATCTCCGGGCGCACGCGCTTGACGTAGGCGGCGATTCCGCCGATCAGGCCCCCGCCGCCGACGGGCACGAAGAGCGCGTCGATGGGACCCCGGCACTGGCGGAGGATCTCCATCGCGATCGTCCCCTGACCGGCGATCACGTCGGGGTCGTCGTAGGGATGGACGAATGCGGTGCGACGCTGCTTGGCGATCCGGAGCGCTTCCGCATACGCCTCCTCGTACGTGTCGCCCTCGAGCTTGACGGCCGCGCCTCGGGCCTTGACCGCGTCGACCTTGATCTGCGGCGTCGTCCGCGGCACGACGATCGTTGCCGGAACGCCAAGGCGCTCGGCCGCGAGCGCGACTCCCTGGGCGTGGTTGCCGGCCGAGGCGGTGACAACGCCGCGGGCGAGTTGTGCCGCGGGCAGGCGCGCCATCTTGTTGTAGGCGCCGCGCAGCTTGAACGAGAACACGGGCTGGAGGTCCTCGCGCTTCAGGAGGAGACGGTTGTCGAGGCGTTCGCAGAGGATCGGCGCCTCGTCGAGCGGGCTCTCGATCGCGACGTCGTAGACGTTCGCCGTCAGGATCGCCTGGAGATAGTCGACTGCCATCGCGCTCCGCAAGAGCTTAGTGACGGTTACGCTCCGGCTCATGTCGAGCGCCTCTGTCCTCGGTCTCGCCGACAGCCTCGAGCGGCTCGGCACCGAGAGCGCCTTCAGCGTTCTCGCGCGCGCGAAGGAGCTCGAGCGGCAAGGCAAGGACGTGATCCATCTCGAGATCGGCGAGCCTGACTTCGCGACGCCCGACCACGTGTGCGAGGCAGCCTACGCAGCGATGATGGCGGGCGAGACGCACTACTGCCCGTCCGCGGGAATCCACGAGCTGCGCGAGGCGGTGGCCGAATACCTCTCGAGAGGACGCGGCGTCGAGGTGCTTCCCGAGCGCGTGCTGGTCGCAAACGGGGCGAAGCCGTTCCTGTTCTTCACGATCCTGGCCACCTGTAACCCCGGCGACGAGGTGATCTATCCCGACCCGGGCTTTCCGATCTACGAGTCGGCGATCTCGTGGGCCGGGGCGAAGCCCGTGCCGCTGCCGCTGCTCGAGGAGCGCGACTTCGCGTTTGACCTCGCGGACCTCGAGGCTCGACTCTCGCCGAGGACGAAGCTCGTCATCATCAACTCGCCTCAGAACCCGACGGGTGGGGTCGTGGGCGCAGACGAGATCGTCGAGGTCGCGTCCCTCCTGGCGGACTCGAACGCGTGGGTGCTCTCGGACGAGGTGTACTGGCGGTTGATCTACGAGGGTGAGTTCGCCAGCATCGCTTCGCAGCCGGGGATGCTCGAGCGGACGATCCTGCTCGACGGGCTCTCGAAGACGTACGCGATGACGGGCTGGCGATGCGGATTCGCGGCGGTGCCCGAGCCGCTCGTCGATCCTCTCGTCCGCTTCTTCGTCAACTCGACGTCGTGCGTGCCTCCCTTCGTCCAGCTTGCGGGCGTCGAAGCGCTCACGGGCCCGCAGGATTCGGTTGACGACATGGTCGATGAGTTCCGTGCGCGCCGCGAGCTCGTCGTGCGAGGGTTGAACGACCTCCCGGGTGTCACCTGCCGCTCGCCTCGCGGCGCCTTCTACGCCTTCCCGAACGTGGGCGAGGTTCCGATTCCTGCCGACGAGCTGGCAGCGCGGCTGCTCGACGAGGCCGGTGTCGCCCTGCTCGCCGGCTCGGCGTTCGGCGACGTCGGCCGTGACAATCTGCGCATCTCGTACGCGAACTCCCAGGCAAACCTCACCCGCGCGCTCGAGCGCGTGCGGGACTTCCTGACCGACCTGTAGCCGTCCTCAGCGCTTCGCCTTCTGACTGCTGCGGTCCGCTCGCTGGACGATCGCATCGCTCGAGAGGTAGTAGACAGACTCGTGCCCGTCCTCCCAGCGCACCCGGTAGTGCTCGTGGCCTGGCTGGCCGAGCACCTCGAGGATCTCTCCGAGCCGGCGACTCTCTCCCACGTGGTGCCCTTCGACGATCACGAGATCCCCCGCCTGCGTCTGCGGTCGATCCGTTGTCGGCGTCATGACGACCTCCCTTCGAGGGTCCGGTGAAGCGTGGCCCGCCCGGCTCGCGGCTTCATCGGGGTCATCCCTGAGTCTCGATCCGTGTCGTACCCGATGGCGACTCGATAACGCATGCGGACACTGGCCCCGAAGGAGGTGTCCGATGACAACGCTCGTTGTGTACGAGTCGACCTTCGGAAACACGGCCCGGATCGCCGAGGCGATCGCGGCTCGGCTCGGCGCGCGGATGCTGCCCGTTTCCGAGGCTCGGCCCCTCGATCTCGAGGGAGCTGACCTTCTGCTCATCGGGGGTCCCACACAGACTCACGGTGTTCCCCCGGCGTTGCGTGAACTCCTGGACACACTCGAGGGTCGCTCGCTCGTCGGAGTGCGGGCTGCCGCGTTCGACACTCGTCTCGACAGGGCTCGTCTGCTGACGGGGGCAGCCTCGGATGGGCTGATGAAGCGTCTGAAGAGGAAGGGTGCAACTGTCGTTGCTCCCGGAGGGAGCTTTCTCGTCGGAGGCTCGGAAGGCCCCCTGCTCGAGGGTGAGCTCGAGCGCGCTCTCGGCTGGGCGGTCGCCGCCGCGGCCAAAGCGGAGCCGGTGGCGGTCAACGGCGCAGCCGCAGACCCGCATCTCTCTGCAGAGGACCGCGAGATCACCCATCCCTATCCGCTTCCGCCCGTGGGCGTCACCTATCGCCAGGATGCAAAGCCGCGCGCGTCGGACCATTCGGTTGACCCGCCGAGCCCCGACGATGCGCCGGAAGGCCTCGCATGACGGTCGAGCTCCTCGAACCCGAGCCGATAGTGGTCGACGAGTCAGGCTCGCTCGAGGGCGGTGGCGAAGGCTTGTCGCCCGACACGCTTCGGCTGTTCCTGCGCGAGATCGGTCGCTATCCGCTACTGACGCCGCTCGAGGAGGTCAGGCTGATGCGGCGGATCGAGCAGGGCGACCGGGAGGCGCGGGACAGGATGATCACGGCCAACCTCCGCCTCGTCGTCTCGATCGCGAAGCGCTACCAGGGTCGAGGCATGGCGCTTCCGGACCTGATCCAGGAGGGGACGCTCGGCCTGATCCGTGCGGTCGAGAAGTTCGACTGGCGCCGGGGCTACAAGTTCTCGACATACGCAACCTGGTGGATCCGCCAGGCCGTTCAGCGCGGTGTCGACAATCGGGGACGCAGCATCCGAGTTCCGATCTACATGGCGGCTCGCGAACAGAAGGTCGCCCGTCTCGAGCGGGAGCTGACGGGCGAGCTCGGTCGCCTGCCGACGGACGACGAGCTCGCGCGTGCGGCGGACATCTCGCCCCGGCAGCTGCAACGGGTTCGGGCGGCCCCGCGCGTGGTCGCCAGTCTCGACTGCCCAGTCGGACCTGGCGACGAGGCGGCGGTCGTCACGCTCTTCCCCGACGGGGCGGCGGACGTCCTCGACGAGGTGCAGGCGCATCTCCTGGCGGACGAGTTGCGATCGGCAGTCGACGCCTTGCCCGAGCGGGAACGTCGCGTCGTCGAGCTTCGCTACGGACTCGGTGGCAGCCGCCCGCACACGATCGAGGAGACGAGGCGCCGTCTCGGCCTCGCGAGGGGCGAGGCGGCGCGGCTCGAGCGGCGCGCGCTCGGCCGTCTCGCAGCCGAGCAGGCCCTCAGGGCCGGGCACGAAGCGGCATGACGGTGGCTCAGCTTGGCTCTGCATCCACGAGTGCGGCGCTCCCGCCCTGGAAGATCAAGGTCGTCGAGCCGATCTTCCTCCCCGACGCCGCGCGGCGACGCGAGGCGATCGAAGAAGCCGGCTACAACACCTTCTTGCTCCGCTCCGAGGACGTCTACATCGACCTCCTCACCGACAGCGGCACGTCGGCGCTCTCGCAGGAGCAACGCTCGGCGATGGAGCTCGGCGACGAGGCCTACGCCGGGTCGCGGAGCTTCTTCCGGCTCGAGGCGGCGATGCGCGACGTGTACGGCTACCGGCACCTGATCCCAACGCATCAGGGCCGCGGGGCCGAGCACGTGCTGGCGCGTCTGCTCGTCGAGCCGGGGAACGTCGTGCCCTCCAACCTCTACTTCACGACCTCCCGCCTGCATGTCGACCTGGCCGGAGGGATCTGGAAGGACGTGGCGGTGGCCGAGGCGATCGAGCCCACCTCCACGTTTCCTTTCAAAGGCAACATCGACCTCGTTGCGCTCGAGCGCGTGCTGCACGAGGCCGGTACCGACCACGTCGCCTTCGTCCGCCAGGAGGCATGTCTGAACATGGCCGGCGGCCAGCCGTTCTCACTCGAAAATCTGCGGTCGGTGCGGGAGCTCACCCGCGAATACGGCGTCCCGTTGATCCTGGACGCGACCCGGATCTCCGAGAACGCCATCTTCGTGATGGATCGTGAGCCCGGCAACGCGGACAGGTCTCTCAGGGAGATCATCCTCGAGATGGCGAGCCTCTCCGATGGGGCCGTCTTCTCCTCGAAGAAGGATCATTTCGTGCCGATCGGGGGCTTCCTCGCGCTGAACGACGACGAGCTCGCGGAGCGGGCGCGCGAGATCCTCGTCGTCTACGAGGGCTTCGCCCACTACGGCGGCATGGCGGGCCACGACATGGAGGCGCTTGCCCAGGGCATCGTCGAGTCGGCGAGCGAGCCGATGGTGCGACACGTCGTCGGTCAGGCCGCCTACCTCGGCGGGCGCCTGCACGAACGCGGCATTCCGATCGTTCTGCCCGTCGGGGCGCACGCTGTCTTCCTCGACGCCAAGAGGATCCTGCCCCATCTGAACCAGGCCGAGTTCCCCGCGCAGGCGCTCGCCGCCGCTCTCTACCTGGCCGGCGGTGTTCGCTCGATGGAGCGAGGCATCGTCTCGGGTCAGCACGGCGATGTCCCCTACGACGGGCTCGAGCTCGTGCGCCTGACGCTGCCGCGTCGCGTCTACACGCAGGAGCACCTCTCGTACGTTGCCGACGTCGTCGAGACTGTTCACCGGGCGCGGGCCGAGGTGCCCGGCGTTGTCTTCACGTACGAGCCCGAGCACCTGCGCTTCTTCCTCGGCCGCTTCGAACCGACAGCACGCTTCCCCGAGTTCGCAGCCGATTCGGCGCCGGCGGTTGTCACCGTCTCGGGGCGGAGGGAGTAAGCGGCACACCTGGTCCTGACAGTCGAACGGCGACGCGATCAGCGGCTGGCACTTGCTCCGGAACTCGGCGAACACGGCCGAGTGGACGTTCGATCCGGCGGATCTTTGCGGCTCGAACAACGGCAGCGTGTACCTGAACCTGAGCGCTCTCGTTGCGAAGGGCCGTGACGGCGGTAGCGCCTACAACGGCTACCTACACGTGACCTTCATCGGCGACCGCCGGGTCAACTTGGGGATCACGCTCTACAACCACTTCCGCCCGAAGGCCCAGATCGCCACCGGCGGTGTGGGATACGCGTCCGGCTCCTCTGCACAGATGGGCAGACGCCAGATGAGGCGCCCGCCCATCCCCTTGCGTCCTCGGTAGTTCTCCACAGCGCCGATCATTCCGGGCACGGATGCCGTGGCCCACAGACCCGGAAACCATGAGGAGAACACCAGGGAGGAGCGATGCGCAAGGTCGTGATCATGGGTGCGGGCGGGCGAGACTTCCACGACTTCAACGTCGTCTATCGTGACGATCCCGAAACACGGATCGTCGCGTTTACCGCCGCGCAGATTCCCGGCATCGACGACCGCATCTACCCCTCCTCGCTCGCCGGCCCCTTCTACCCGCAGGGGATTCCGATCCGACCCGAGGAGGAGCTTGCGAAGATCGTCGCCGAGCACGACGTCGACGAGGTCGTGCTCGCCTACTCCGACCTCTCGCACGACGACGTCATGCACGCGGCCTCGCGCGCACTCGCCGCCGGAGCCGACTTCCGGCTGCTCGGGCCGCAGTCGACGATGATCGAATCCACGAAGCCGGTCGTTGCCGTCTGCGCCGTCCGCACGGGCGCAGGAAAGAGCCAGACGAGCCGCCGTGTGGGTCGGATCCTCGTCGACGCGGGCCTCGACGTGGCGCTCATCCGCCATCCGATGCCCTACGGTGATCTCGAGGCGATGCGAGTCCAGCGCTTCGCGACGCTCGCGGACATCGACGCCTCCGACCCGACGATCGAGGAGCGCGAGGAGTACGAGCCGGCGGTCGAGATGGGGATGGTCGTCTATGCGGGGGTCGACTACGAAGCCATCCTCGAGCGGGCCGAGGTCGACGCTGACGTCATCCTCTGGGACGGCGGCAACAACGACTTCCCCTTCATCCGGCCCGACCTCTTGATCGTCGTCGTCGATCCACTGCGGGCGGGCCAGGAGCTGCACTACCACCCGGGCGAGACCAATCTCCGCATGGCGGACGTGGTCGTCGTCAACAAGATGGACAGCGCCGGCGTTGCCGCGATCGAGCGTGTCTACGCCGACGTCGCGCTCGCCAACCCCCACGCGACGATCGTGCGGGCCGCCTCGCCGGTCACCCTCGACGACGGTCCGCCGATCGCCGGGAAGTGCGTGCTCGTCGTCGAGGACGGTCCGACGGTCACCCACGGAGGCATGCCCTTCGGAGCGGGCACGGTCGCTGCGCAGCAGGCGGGAGCCGCGATGCGCGTCGACCCCCGCCTGTACGCGATCGGGTCGCTGGCGGACGTGTACGAGAAATACCCGCACATCGGCGCCGTGCTCCCGGCGATGGGGTACAGCGAGACCCAGCTTCGCGAGCTCGAGGAGACGATCAACGCGGTCGACTGCGACGTCGTCGTGACGGGGACGCCGATCGACCTCGCCCGGCTGATCCAATCGCGTCACCCGATCCGGCACGTGCGCTACGAGTTGAAGGAGCTCGGCGAGCCGACGCTCGTGGACGTGCTTGCGCCGATCGTCGCGCTGGTCCGCCAACCCACGGCCACGCCCGCAGGGTGAGAGGGCGAACCTTGTCGACGACGACGCGAGCAGCTGCTTCCGACCTTCTTCGGGTCGCCGATCTGAGCGAGCGCGAGCTTGCGTCGCTGCTCGATCTGGCTTCGGCGATGAAGGCGCACCCGCAGGCGTATCTCGACTCGTTCAGGGGCGAGACGCTCGCGATGATCTTCGAGAAACCCTCCACCCGGACGCGGGTTTCGTTCTCGGCAGCGGCGGCACGACTGGGCATGACACCGCTCTCGCTCCGTCCCGACGAGCTCCAGCTCGGCAGGGGCGAGCCGGTTGCCGACACCGCTCGAGTGCTCTCCGGCTACTGCGCAGCGATCGCCATCCGGACGTTCTCGCATGCTCTCGTCGAGGAGCTTGCCGAGGCGGCCACGGTGCCGGTGATCAACGCGCTCACCGACGACCACCATCCGTGCCAGGCACTCGCAGACGTCCTGACTCTTCGCGAGCTCTTTGGATCGGTCGAGGGGCTGAAGCTCGCCTACGTCGGCGACGGCAGCAATGTCTGCAACTCGCTGATCGAGGCTGGCCGGCTCGCTGGGCTCGATGTCTGGGTGGCATGTCCACCCGGGTTCGAGCCAACGGTGCCGGGCGCGACGCTGACGCGCGACCCCGTCGAAGCGGTCGAGGACGCTCAGGTCGTCTACACGGACGTCTGGGTCTCCATGGGCGAGGACGCCGAGCGTGCCGAGCGTCTCGCGCAGCTTGCGCCCTACCAGGTCGACACTGCGCTGATGGCGCACGCGGCCGCCGCCGCGATCTTCCTCCACTGTCTGCCTGCCCACCGCGGTGAGGAGGTGGCGGCAGACGTGATCGACGGCTCCCAGTCGGCGGTCTGGCGGCAAGCCGAGAACCGAATGTGGACCGAGCAGGCCCTGCTCTTCGCGCTCGTCCGCGGCGGGTTCGAGCCGATCAGGAGGTAGCAGTCCGTGCGGATCGTCGTCGCGCTCGGCGGCAACGCGCTCCTACGCCGGGGCGAGCGGCCCGAGATCGAGATCCAGCGTCGAAACGTCGAGGTGGCCGTTCGCTCGCTCGCCGAGATCGCCCGCCTTCACGAGGTCGTCGTGACGCACGGCAACGGGCCGCAGGTCGGGCTGCTCGCCCTCCAGTCCGCTCCCGGCTCTGACGTCCGGCCGTATCCGCTGGACGTGCTCGGGGCGGAGAGCGAGGGCATGATCGGGTACCTGCTCGAACAGGGCCTCGCGAATGCGCTCCCCGAACGCCGGGTCGCGACCATGCTCACCCAGGTCGTCGTCAACCGGGACGACCCCGCGTTCCAGCGGCCGAACAAGCCGATCGGCCCTGTCTACGACGAGGCCGAGGCCCGCCGACTCGCGGCGGAGCACGGCTTCTCGATCGCGCCCGACGGCCCGGCGTTCCGGAGGGTCGTGCCTTCGCCCGAGCCCCGAGCGATCGTCGAGGTCGAGGCTCTCCGCCTCCTCGTCGAGCACGGCGTGCTGGTCGTATGCGTGGGGGGTGGAGGGATCCCCGTGGTGATCGACGCGAGCGGAGCCCTGCGGGGAGTCGAGGCCGTCGTCGACAAGGATCTCTCGGCGGCACTCCTCGCGAGGGTGCTCGACGCAGACTTCCTCCTGATGCTGACGGACGTGCAGGCCGTCGAGAGGAACTGGCGAACCGGGCGCGCCGAGCCGATTCGGAGCGCAACGACCGCGGAGCTGCGCGAGCTCCAGTTCGCGGACGGATCGATGGGCCCGAAGGTAGACGCCGCGTGCCGGTTCGTCGACTCGACCGGTGGACGGGCGGCGATCGGCGCTCTCGATCAGGCGTCAGCAGTCCTCGCCGGCAGGTCGGGCACGCTCGTCGGTCCGGCTTGACCTGACGACGCCGTCCGGAGCTGGATCTACCGTCGATGGATTCCGCACTGGATCGTCATGCTCGTGGTAGCCATGGGAGCCTGGTTGACTCTGGCTGTCGGGGTGGGATTCGTGCTCGGTCGGAGCCTCGACGCCCTCTCTCGCCGCCTGCGGCGTCCTGGGCCCTCGCGCTAGGCGCCACCTGGTCGCCGTGGCGAGCCTCCCCGCCTATGATCGGACCGTGGCCAGTGAGGAAGACGTCCAGGCCGTGCCGGCCGAGCTGCTGGCCGAGCTCGAGCGGCTTCGTGCCACCTCAGCCGAAGAGGTCGCCAGGCTGCACGCGGCTCTTCGGGAAAGCACGGCCCGGGCGCGCGACCGGGAGCGCGAGATCGAGCGTCTGACGGCCGAGGTCGCAACGAGGACGGACGGCGCCCGAGTGCGCCGACGTCGGGGTCTCCGGGGGATCGCTGCGCCGGCCCCGGTTCCGTCCGCGCAGGGTGTGGCGCTGCTCGCCCAGCTCGAGCATGATCGTCGGGTGCTCGAGGATCGGGCTCGGGCGCTCGCCGAGACCGAGGCGAGGCAACGTGCTGCTCACGCTGCCCTCGCGGCCGAGCGTGAGCGGCTCGCCGAGCTTGCGCAGGTCGAAGCGGAACCGCCAGACGCAGGCATGGACGAAGGCGTCTCCGCGACTGTTGCCCAACGGGAAGAAGAGCTCGAGCGCCGCGCCGCCGAGCTCGCGCTTCTTCGCCGCCAGCTTGCCGAGGTGCAGCGCGGTGTGGACGAGCGGGCGTGGCGAATCGGCGCGCTCGGCGGCCGCTCGTCGCCGCGAGGTGTCGTCGCCAGAGCCGAGGCGACCTTCACCGAAGGTCTGCAGGCACTGGCACGCGGGGGAGGCGCTCCACCGCGCGAGCGGCGAGCGGGAAGCTGGTAGCTTCCTCAGCCGTGCTGCTCGCCTCGCTCAGCGCTGCACAGAAGGCCGGGATCGGCGGTATGGGGGCCGCGTTCATCGTGTTCGCCCTCATCAGCTCGTTGGTGATCCCGCGGTACCGGCCTGACTTCCCGGGCCGGCGAGTCGTGCCGTATGTCGCCCTGTCGGCCAGCTTCCTCGTGGCGATGATGGTGGTGATCGTCTTCGTCGGCCGTGAGAAGTCGGAGGCGAGGACGGAGGGAACGACCCCCGGCGAGATCGTGTCGCCACAGCCGCCCGCCCCGCCTCCGGCTGGAAACGCGGCGGCCGGAAGGCAGTTGTTCCTCGCATCGGCGCAGAGCTGCGGCGGTTGTCATACGTTCTCCGCCGCGGGATCGACCGGCACGATCGGGCCGAATCTCGACAAGCTGCCCGGGGACGCGAAGGACGCGAACCGCGGCTCGGTCGCTGAGTACGCCGCCGAGTCGATCCGCGACCCGAATGCCTACGTCGTTCCCGGCTTCCCGAAGGGCGTCATGCCGGTATTCGGAGCGACGCTGTCAGCCGAGCAGATCGCTGATCTCGTCGCCTTCATCACGAAAAAGACGTAGTCCACACGCTCTCTGATAGGGGCTCGTGGGGGAAACCGGGTTTCCCCCACGACGACGGAGAGGGCGGGATTCGAACCCGCGACCCACCTTGTCGGCAGGTACGCGATTTCCAGTCGCGCTCCTTAGGCCAACTCGGACACCTCTCCGAGGCTCTCAGCCTAGAGGATCGCGACCAGCGTGCAGCAGAGGTTCAGGCTGCAGCCTTGTCCATCCGGAATACGCGCTTGAAGGAGTTGATCAGCTTCTGGACCGGGTTCACCGAGTTTCACCTCCTCGAGGGACGCAACTCGTCTTGATTAGCGTAGAAATCGGCCCGGACTGCATCGGGGGTATCCCCCGGATCAGGGGCCTTGATCGACGGTCAGTGGGTCGCCCACGACCACGCGACCACCCTGGAGCACCTCTCCGCACACGCCGAAGGCGAACGACTTTCCCTCACGGAGGGTTCGGTAGCCGGCCAGGATCCCCAGTGTGTCGAGGTCGGTGATACCCGTTTCGGGGTTCTGCGTGGTGATGATGCAGCGGCCGACCGGGCCGACGACGCGGAGGTGCGCAGCGCCGACCTGGACGTTGCGGCCGATCCAGGCGTCCTCTTCGTGCTCCGACCCGCCCTCGAGCTCGATCGTCATGCGGAAGCGCCGCCCGTCGACGGGCTCCACGCCGCCGCGCCTGCCGAGAGCTGCGAGCGATCCGCCCGAGACAAGCGAGACGACCTGCGTCCGGTCGATCGCCGTGCCGGGCTCGTCCGAACGTACGAGCTGCAGAGGTAGGCCGACATGCTCCGAAAGCGCGACCGACCATGCGCCGTCGACGAGCCGGCCTCGAACCGGGCGGCCGTAGAAGCTCGTCTCGACAGAGTGTCCGAGAGCGATGTCCCCCGAGACTTCGGTCCCGTCGGGGAAGCGCAGCGAGAGCCAGCTCGCGTCGGCGTCGACCTCCGGATGGACCTGGACGAGCTCGCCGCTCGTCTTGCCATTGACGAGGCGTCCCTCGGGGCCGATCACGTAAAAGCGCCGGTCGTTCGGCGCTCCCGACGGGCCGAGGACGATCTCGCCTGGATGGACGAGCGCGAGGCCCTTCACCGGCGCGATCGAAAGGCGTGCGACCCTCACCTCGGAGATGCTACGGGTTGGCTGCGGCGGAGCCTCGATACGGCCCGGCCGCTTGCGGATCAGCCTCAAGTGCGAGAGACTGCACGGTGAGCCCGTTGGGCGCTGGCCCAGCGAGGCTCGAGTTCGAGGTGTCACCGTGCGCCGGCAGGGGGATCGAAGAGGCAATGCCGATCGTGAGCGAGTGCATAGAGCCGGGCTGCTCGCTCCTTTGCATCGATCTCTTCTGCATCTCGCACGAGCCGAGGAGAGAAGACGTCGCGTTTCCCCGCGGCCGCCCGTGGCCTCCTCGGGACGGCATAGGTCTTCCTGTCCCGGAGATCGCTGCAGCGACCGCTCGACGCATCGACCACCACCGGCGCTCCGCTCAGCTGGCCGGCGTGGAGCCGATCCAGCAGGCGCTGTAGCGCCTGAGAGCCCCTTTCTGCTGAGCTCTTACTCCTCCTCGGATCTCGTCGAGAACCCGAGCGCCCAGTCCTCATCGGTCTTGCCGTCGATCGAGAGTCGCCACTGGTAGCGTCGGCCGGCTTCGAGCGGCAGCGGGCCGAATGTGACGGCGAGCGCGCTGTCGATTGGCGTCCCGGGCTTGATGCCGGCCGGACGCCCGACCTCGAACTCCCCGGTCACCTGCAGGGCCACGGGCTCCTCGTCGGGTCCTGGGACCCGCACCGGGTTGCCGTCCTCGTCGAGGAGCTCGAGCAAGAGCTCGTGTTTCTCGTTCGTGCGATCCCACGGCACCTCGATCTTGAGGGCGATCGCCATCGGCGTCGGCATCGGACCGGTGACCGACCAACCGCCGCCGAGGATGTACAACTTCCCGCCGAGCTCCTGCGCGGCGTCGGCAAGCATCATCGTCACCTTCACGGCTTCTGTTTGCCGAGGAGGTCGCGCAGGGCCTGGAGGCGGCTCGCGTTCTGGGGATCGTCGACGACCTCTGCCGGTGCCTTCGCGAGACGCTTCGCCTGCTCGAGCAACCGCTTCCCCTCCGGTGTGACGGCGACCTTACGAGCCTGGGAGATCAGCTTGCGCCCCTCCTCGGTTCGGGCAACGCGGACGACCTCTTTGATCATCTTCCGCCCGGCCGGGCTCGACGCGAACTTGATCGCTTTGGGGAGCGATGGCACCCGATCACTCTAGCGACCGTCCCGGCGCTAAGGCTTCGGAAAGGGGAGCCGCCAGCTAAGGCCGGCCGGGGCTAGTTCTTCCAGAGCTTGCTCGTGGCGAGCCGCGCACCTTCGCTGAGGGCTTCGAGCTTCGCCCAGCCGAGCTGCGGGTGGATCCGGGATCCCATACCGCAATCGGTTGACGCGATTACGTTCTCTCGCCCGACGCGCTCGGCAAAGCGGACGATCCGCTCGGCGACGAGCTCAGGATGCTCGATCAGGTTCGTCGAGTGCGTGACGACGCCGGGGGCGAGCTTCTTGCCGTCGGGGAGCTTCACGGTCTCCCAGAGGTGGTACTCGTGCTCGTGGCGGACGTTGGCCGCCTCGACCGAGTAGATGCTTGCGTCGACCTTCAGCATCAGGTCGACGATCTCCGCGAGCGGGATGTCGGTCGCGTGCGGGCCGTGCCAGCTGCCCCAGCAGAGGTGATAGCGGACTCGATCAGTCGGCAAACCCTCGAGGGCGTGGTTGAGGGCCTCGATCCGCGTCAGGCAGTAGCGCCTGTACGTCTCGAGGTCGAGATCGGGGTCGTGATCCCACAGTGCCGGGATCCACGCGTCGTCGACCTGGAGCTGGAAGCCGGCGTCGATGATCGCCCGGTACTCCTCCCGCAGGGCGTCGGCGAGGGCCCAGAGCAGCTCGTCCTGGGTCGCGTAGTGCTCGTTGCCCATGTCGACCTCGGCGCTGGCCGGGGCGACGACAGGCATGAAGGCGTCGACCACGTCGACGCCCTCGAGCCCAGCCTTCAGGTTCGCGATGTCGCGATCGAGCGGCGCTCGCTTGTACGTGATCGGGCCGACGCAGACCGGTCGGGTCGCAATCGACGCCCAGAACGCCCGGTCGGTGCCATGGAAGAGGACGTCGGGCGTTTTCGCCGGCGTACGAGTAAAAGTCGGCGAACAGCGCGTGGTCTCGGCCCCGGAGAGGTGGGGCCGTGTGCTCTCGCCGTGTCGATCCCGTCGAGCCGCTCGGTCACGTACCACTGCCAGATCGACTTGCCGAACTCTCCGTCGTCGACGATGTCGATGCCGGCGTCGGCTTGCTGCCGTACGACGTCGACGACCGCAGAGCGCAGCGCCGATTCGTCGGCGTCTCCGACCAGCGCCGCCTCTGCCTCAGCCGGGCGCTGGAGAGCCCCGACGTGGGTGGTCAGGATCCTGTCGACGCCGTTTCCGCTCATGCAACTGCCTTGGCGCCCGTGAGCTGCTTCGACGCCAGGCGCGCGCCCTCGACGAGTGCCTCGAGCTTGGCCCACTGGATCGTCGGATGGACCCGGGCAATGAAGGCGCCCTGTGCGAACCCGCAGTCGGTTCCGCCCATGACGCTCTCGGGCCCGACGACCTTGGCCAGCCGGACGAGCCGCTGAGCAACGAGCTCGGGGTGCTCGACGACGATCGTGTGGTGCGTGACGACTCCCGGGATCAGCACCTTCCCTTCGGGCAGCTTCACGTCCTCCCAGAGCTGCCACTCGTGCTCGTGTCGCGCGTTGCCCTGCTCGATCGAGTAGTAGCGCGCGTTCACCTTGAGGACGAGATCGATCACCTCGGCGAGCGGCGGGTCGTAGACATGAGGCCCGTGCCAGCTGCCGTGGCAGACGTGGTAGCGGACGCGGTCCTCGGGGATGTCGCGAAGGGCGTGGTTCGTGGCCTCGACGCGGAGCTCCGCCCAGTTGCGGTAGTCCTCGACAGAGCCGCCGAGCGACAGGATCGAGTCGTACTCGTGCACGAGCACGGCGTCGTCGACCTGGACGAGGAAGCCGGCGTCGACGATCGCCTTGTACTCCTGGTGCAGCACGTCGGCGAGCGCGAAGACGAACTCCTCGTCGTTGGCGTAGTGCTCGTTCTCGAGCCAGTACGTGCTCGCCGGCGCGACGACGGGCAGGAACGTGTCGACGACGTCGACTCCCTCGAGCGCCTTCTTCAGGTTCGCGATGTCCCGCTGGAGCGCCGACGGGTCGTACTCGAGCGGACCGGTGCAGAAGTATCTCTTCGTCAGCTTCGGGCCGTCGTCCGATGCGTCGGGCAGGACCATGCCCATCGCCTCGAACGCTTCCACCGCCTGCTGGTGGTCGTGCTCGACGTAGAAGTCGGGGAACGCGAGCCGGTCCCTGCTCGGCGGATAGACGCGGCCTCCATAGGTGTCGACCATGCGCGGTTCGATGTTGCTCGTGCGCTCGTACAGGTAGGTGATCCAGCTCGACTTGCCCATCTCGCCGTCGTCGATGACGTCGATCCCCACCTCGGCCTGTTGGCGGACGGTCTCCGAGACGGCCTTCGAGAGCGTCTCCTGGTAGGCGCTCTCGTCGTAGGCCTCGCCGCGTTCCATTGCGCCACCGAACTCGAGGATCTCCGGCGGACGGATCAGGCTGCCGGCGTGTGTGGTCTGAATCCTGGTCATCAGGTCTCCCCTTCCTGTGAGCTCATGAGCTAACCGCCGCGTGCCGCTGGCCGTGAGAATCGCAAACTGGACCAGCTTATTCCAGTCCATCCATCTCGTTTGGGCGGACGCTCCCGCGGTGGAAGCCAATGGCGGCGGGTCGAGCAAGACCCGAGCTCTACCGACCCGGCCTCTAATCGGCCTGTGCGGCAGGCCGGCCTACCTTGCGCCTCGGCTGCGTCGCGAAAGACCAGAGGTGGGCGCATGCGAAAGCGGCGAACGCGGCGGTGATCCCCGCGAGCGACCCGGCGACGACCAGCGGAACTGCCGCGAAGAGGAGACCAAGAGCAGACGCAACCGCGCCAACGGCACAAAGTGCGATCGTCGACGCTGTCCGGCTCCCGCTGCGGGCGGCGAGGAGGTCATAGGTGTGGAGGCGATCCCCGGCCAGCAGCGCGCTCCCACTCCGAAGCCTCCGAAGCAGCGTGAACGTGAGCTCGAACATGAAGACGCCGAGGCAAGCTGCTGCCGCGAGCAAGCCGCGGGCGTCCGACCCGCCGCGACCGTCCGCGGCAGCGGCGGCAAGCATGACGCCGACGGCATAGGCCCCACCGTTCCCGAGAAAGATCCGCGCGGGGGGCCGGTTCCAGACGAGGAAGCCGACGAGTGCGCCCGCGAGAGCGAGCGCCAAGCCAACCCCCGCGCCCGAGGCCAGGCCGGCGAGTCCGAGCGCGGCGATCGCAGCCAGCCCGCCGGCGAGTCCGTCCTGGCCATCGACGAGGTTGACGCCGATCGCGCACGCGGCCGTGAGCAGGACGGTCGCGATCGCGCCGAAGCTGCCGAACGCCTCCAGACGATCGCCTCCTGCAGCGAGCACGCTCCCTGCCGCTGCAGCTGCAAGCGCCTGAACCCAGGCGGGGAGTGGATGCGCGTCGTCCAGAAGCCCCACGCAGAGCGCGAGCCCCGCTGCTCCTGCCACAGTCCACGAGAAGCTTGCGCCGGCCGCGGAGAGTGCGGCCAGCACGGAACCGAGAACAGCCAGGCCACCGAGCACCGGGACGGACCGGCGATGGATCTTCAGCGAATTCCCTCCCGCCCGGTCGACCAGTCCGATGGCGGCGCCAAGTCGGCCTGCGATGGGCGTCAGGGCCACGGCAATGCCGAGCGCTATCAGGAAGGGCATTGCACCACCCAGACGTTGCTCGCGACGCCGTCGTGCACCGCGATCTCTCCGGAGCACCGGAACCCGAGAGTCTTGTAGAACGCATTCGCTTCGTCGTTCGTCGCCGACGTCACGGCCGCGACCTCGCTCGCTCCACGAACGGCGAGCCAGTCGACGACGCCGCTCGCGAGTCTCCTTCCTATGCCTTTACCCTGCCACGCCGGGGAGACCGCAATTGCCACCAGCTGAGAGCCGAGAAGCGGTCCGCCGAGGCTGACCCTGGCCGTTTCGAGCGTTCGTCGTAGGACGGCCCGGTCGAGCAGGGACGGGGCCGCGGCGGCTGCCGCACCGGGACCGTGCCTGAGCACGAACCTGAGAGAGAAGCGGCGAGTCGACATGACGCCAATCGCCAGGCCGATCACATCCGGCCCGTCCGTGGCGACGAGGGCGATGGCGTCCTCGTCTGCAGCGAACGCCCGATAGAGCCTGGTCAGGAAGCGTTGGCCCAGGGCGGGCAGGAAGGAATCGGGAAGAGCGCTGCCGTGGAGCTGGGCCAGCGAGGCAGCGTCTCCGCTGAGCGCGGGACGCACCCGGACTCCGCCGTCGGACGTCGGGAGCCGTCCCATCCGCGCGAGGAGCGGTCGGTAGCTCTCGATCAGGGTCTCGTGGACGCGCCGCTCGTCGAAGGTCTCCACGGCGCGCAACCTCGCGGCGGCCCCGAGTCGCTCCCTCAGACTGCTGTCACGTACGAGCTGCGTGATCGCCGCGGCCAGCGAAGCTGGGTCGCGCGCAGGCACGAACAATGCCTCGACACCGGCCCGGGCCACCTCCCGGCAGCCGCGGACGTCCGTGAGGACGAGCGGCTTTCCCATTGCTGCCGCCTCGATCGCAGAGCGGGGCAACCCCTCGCGCCACGAGGGAAGGACGAATACGTCCATCGCCCCGACCAGGTCGCGGACGTCCTTGCGCCACCCGGTGAACACGACGTCTGCGCGCGCCCCCTCGATCTCGGCGGGATCGAGGGTCCCGGCCTGCTCGGCGGCACTGTCGCCGATTGCCACGAAGCGCGCCTGCGGATCCATCTGCCGGACAGCTGCCGCGGCGGCAAAGAGCTCGCGAAATCCCTTTTCGACGACGAGCCTGGCCACGGTTCCGACGACGACGGCGTTGTCCGGAACGCCCAGTTCGGCGCGAACGGCCGAGCGCCGCTCGCGCGGCACCGCCGCGGGGTCGAAGTGATCGAGGTCGATGCCGTTTCCGAGCAGCCGGGCCTTGGCGGGGGAGACGAGGCGGCGCCGGAGCATCCACTGGAGGTCCTCCTCGCTCTGATACAGCTCGAGGTCGGAGCAGAGAGCGGCGATCCCCTCGAGACCCAGCACCGCGGCTCGCTTCGAGAATCGATCCTGAGGAGTGGCGTACAGTCCGTGCACGGTATTGACGACGCAGGGCACCCTCGCGGTGCGTGCGGCGAGGCGCCCGAGCACTCCCACCTTCGGTGTGTGCGTGTGGACGAGGTCGAATCGCTCACGTCGGAGAATCGCGAGCAGCTCGCGGAAGGCTCGAACGTCGGCTCCGGGGTCCCATCTCCGGGTGATGCTCGGCCAGTCGATCACCGGGATCCCGCGAGACCTGACATCGTCGCCCCACGGTCCGGGCGCGCTGATCGCAACAACGTCGAAGCCCGCGTCGCGCAGTGCTTCGAGCTGTGCGAGCAGTAGGAAGCGCAAGGTCTGATCGACCGACGTAATGTGCGCCACCCTGACGCGAGCGCTCATGCTCCCCTCCAGGGACCCCGGCGGAGGCCACGGTAGACGACGGCCTCGGAGTCGAGACGCCCGGCCACCTTCATCCGGAAGAAGACGCGTCCGTCGCTGCGCAGGACAGGCGTTCTTCCGAGCCGGTGCAGGTCGATTTGCCCTCGGCGGTTTGTCCGCCACGAGTCGCGAGCGGCCGTCTGGAACAGGGCGCGAACCGCCCGATCGGCGGCCGGTGAGCCGACCGCACGCGGGTACGCAAAGTGCCGGCACGGCAGTCCGAGCCGATCTTCGATCAGCCCTTTTGACCGTCTCAGCTCGTCCTCGGCGACCCGCGCGCCGACGCGCGACAGGTCGACGTGGTCGTGAGTGTGTGCACCGATGGTCACGAGCCCGGTGGAGACAGCCTCTTCGACCTGCGACCAGCCAAGCGCCTCCGAGGTCGGGCTGGCGCCGTCGGTCAGGAGCCCGGTTGCGAGGAAAAGGGTCGCCGGGACGCGCGCCCGTTCGAGGAGGGGCAGCACGTGTTCGTGGAAGTCGCGGTAGCCGTCGTCGAACGTCAGAACGACACCGCCCGGACTCCCCTCCTGTACAGCCTCGTCGAGGGAGAGCACCCGCCCACCCTGGAGCAGAGCTGCGAGTTGGCGCTCGAACAGGTCGACGGGGAGGTCGATCTCACGCCGCCCTGCGCCGACGCGGTGGTAGAGGAGGATCACGAAATCCCCGGGACCGCGGCGGGCTACGAGCCCGGCGGGTGCGACCGCGACCTTCGTTGCCTTACGAGCGAGTGCGGAAAGGTGCACGGCGGCCTCGGCGTGGTGGAATCGAGAGCAGGACGAAGTAGAAGGGCAGGACCTGCGCTCGCTGGCGGGCGAGGATCCCGAAGTTGGCGATGCTCGAGAACGCCCCGACGAGCAACGCCGTGCACGCGAGGGCGAACGCCACGTACGGCTGTCGACGGCTGCTCCGGACGGCCGCCGCCGCCCACCGCAGCCGGTTGAGCGAGAGGAGCAGGAGCAGCGCGTCCTCCACAGCAGCCACGTCGGCCCGCCGGTTGTGCGTCTCGAGAGCATGGGGCCTGAAGAGCACCGTTCCCGCCGCGAGCGAGGCCTGTGCGGGAGTGCGTGCGGCCGAGGGCATGAACGCCGAGCCGCCGCGTGACGTCCGTGCCACGACTCGATCCAGGACGGCCCGCCAGCCGGCGCGCGTATCGATCTGGAATCGCCGGAGGTAGCGCGCGGCCCAGCCGACGAGCAATCCCACGAAGGCGGCCAGCGGAACCACGCGCGGCCGCGGCCCTCGGAGCAGGTGGGCGCCGGCGAGCGAGACGCCCATCGCTCCAGCCACGTGAGGGCGTACGAGCGAAGCGAGGGACATGCCGCTTGCGGCGAGCCCCAGACCGCGGCGCTGCTCCGTTGAGAGCACACGGGCAACACCGTTCGCACCGAGGCCGAGACTGAGCAGCATCCATGCGTCCTTGCCGATGCCCGACGGCCAGTAGAGGAGTGACGGCGAGAAGAAGAGCAGACGGTCATATGTCTTGCTGCTCCCTTCCGGAACTGCGAGCACAAAGGCTCTGCGGAAGGAGAAGAGACCCCAGAAGCCGAGCCAGGAATAGACGAAGAATCCTCCGATCCTCGTCGGCCCGAGCACGGTGTAGACGGCTCCGGTGGCCAGTCGGATGAAGTTCGTTCCCGTGTAGGAGTCGAGGCCAGCACGGAGGTCGCCCTTCCGGAAGCACTCCGCCACTCGGATGCCCGCCTGGTGGTAAGCCTCGGCGTCACCGCCTCGATACGCGCGATAGCCAACCTCGTGGCGGACGATCGCTCCACCCAGCTTCAGGACCTCTGCCGAGAGAAGCAGCCAGAAGAGGCCAGGATCGCGCTCCCGTCTCGCCTCGCTGGCAAGAACGGGCAACGAGGCTGCGACCAGTGCCGGCCCGACGAGAGCTCCGCCCGGTCGCCCCCTGCGAACGAGGGCGCGGGCGGCGATCAGCGAGACGACTGCGGCGGCGATCGAGACGTGCTGCCACCGGACCCCGCCGTTCACTCGAGTCGCCACTAGAAGACCTCGATGTCGCCGAGCGAGAGAGCCCAAGCGTCGAGCTCGGTCGGATTTGGCCGGAGCCTTTCGGAGAGCGGCCTGACGGCAAGCGCAACCCCGGGCGCGCGCAGGAAGCCGCAGCGTCCGGCGGCGCGGGCAGCAGTCGATCCGGGCGGAAACGAGCAGGTCAGATGATCGACAGGCGACGCCTGGACAACTCGGCGGAGCAGCGTTCGAGCCGTGGAGCCGTCCCCGGGAGCGGTAATCAGCTCGGCGAGCGAGGACTCCCAGAGCCGTCCTCGCGAACGCAGCCGGAAGATCGCGAGACCGGACGGCTCGGAGCCCTGGCCTCCCTCGAGGATCGCGCGGTAGTCCAGGAACGGTGGCGCCGCGTATCGCCAGCGCAGGTACTCGAGTGTGCGCGGCGTCGCTAGACGGTCTCCGACCTCCGCCTTACCGAGCAGCCGTGAGATGGCCGTCCCGTCCTTCAAAGCCTCGGCTGCGGGTCGGGCCCCGAGCCGTGGCTTCGCGTTCAACGGTTCACCGGGGCTCCGGAGCGAGGCCAAGCCGCGCGCGAAGCCGGTTGGCCGCCGGACACGCAAGGCTCGTGGCACCCTTCCGACGAGCAGCCATCCGAGCCGAGCGTACTGGCGAAGGCTCGTCGGGTTCGGCATGTTGAACACGAGATCGACCGTCCCCTGGACGCGGTCGAGTGCCTCGGACGTCAGCTGGGCAAAGATGCCCATCCGCCGGTAGTCGGGGTGCGTGGCCGTGTCCACCGCGCGCACCGACTCGACCAGATCGTCGCCCGCACGGAACCGCCAGCGCATGAAGGCACGCAGCCCGACGATCCGCTCCTCTGCCTCGGCCACGAGGAGGAGCGAGGGGCCGAACGGATTCGCGAAGTGCTTCCAGCGGAAGAACTCGGGGGGCCGGTGCGGGACGGGCCCGCGGCCGAGGACGAGCCGCATCAGCTCGAGCACGGAAGCCTCGTCCTCCTCGAGAAATGGGCGGACACGAACGGAAGGCGGAAGCGTCATCCGAGCAGCTCCGCGTAGACGTCTTCGACCCGCCGCACCGCCGTGTGGATGCTGAAGTCGAGGGCTCGCACACGCGCTGCCTGCCCGAACCGCTCCCGAAGAGGAGGGTCGGCGAGGAGCATGAGAATGCCCTCGGCCAGCGCATCCTCGTCAGCCACTGGGACGACGAAACCGTGCATCCCGTGCTCGATCACCTCGGGCAGGCCTCCGGCCGAGGTGACCACCGCCGGCGTGCCGTGCGCCATTGACTCGAGGAGAGCGACCGGCAGCCCCTCGTGTACGGAAGCGAGCGCGAAGACGTCGAAGTCCTCCGCGACTCGAGGCCCGTCGTCCCGACTCCCTGCGAAGAGGACGGTCGAGTCGAGGTCGAGTCGGTGCACCTCGCGCCTGATCTCATCCTCCAGGGGCCCGGCTCCGATCAGCGCGAACCGCACGTTCGGCACCGTCCGCCTGACGAGCGAAGCCGCGCCGAGCAGGTACCGATGCCCCTTCTGGGGCTTGAAGTTGGCAACGGTGCCTACGAGAGGGGCGTCTGCGGGAATGCCGAGGTCTCGGCGCAGTGCGCCTCGATTCTCCGAATCGTCCGATTCGGGCGTGGTGTGGCCGTGATAGAGCGTCTCGACCGGGGGCCGGGGAAGCGCGCGAAGCAAACCCGGGAGGTGAAGCGATGCTCGCACCGCATCGGAGACGGCAAATACGTGGTCGTTGCGCCAGTACGTCAGTGCATTGGCGTAGCGCGTCGCGGGTCGGTAGCTGGCCCACACATTGTGCTCTGTGTAGACGAGGCGGACTGCCTGTCGGGACAGGCCGAGCCGCGCGCCGACGGCGGCGTAGGGGGAGTGGACGTGAACGAGCTCGACCCGGCGCTCTTTGACGAGCGCCGCAAGCCGTGCGACCCACCCGACGCCGCGGCGCCCGTCGAGACAGCTGACCTCCAGACCCGCTGCCTCCAACTCCGGGACGAGGGCCGAGTTGGCCGGCAGCAGGTAGGCGACCTCGTAGTCAAAGCGAGAACGATCGAGATGGGGCACCGCGTTGAGGAGCAGCCGCTGGGTCCCGCCCCGTCCGAGACCCTTGACGAGTAGAAGGACGCGCGTCATCCGTGGCGCCTTACGGGGAGATCTCGAAGCAGGCTCTCGAGCCGCGGCGGACCCTGGCTGTCGACGAAGACACACGTGCCCGGCCAGTACGCGCTCGCGGAGCCCGAGTCACCGATCAGCGTCCGTGAATACACCCAGCTGCCAGTGTTGACGAGACTCGCTCCGGTTGCAGACCGGCGCTCGCGCTCACCCGCCAGCGGGCCGACCCGGTGTGTATGTCCGAACAGCACGTAGTCGGCCTTGATCCCGAGGCGGTCGGCGACTTCGGCCATGGCGCGGAACCCCGCCTCTCCGAGGTCCTCCACTGAGAAGTGAGCCTGGAAAGGGCCGAGCCCTGTCCGGTTGAGCACCGCAACAGCAGCAGCGAACGCGAGGCTGCTCGGCGGGCGCGGCCTTCCACGGGTAGCCGTGCTTCCGGCTTCGAGCTGCTTCCAGCCGGCGATCCTGAGCCGACGCCAGAGCCTGGTTCGCAGGGCACCCGTCGCCGTCGGAGAGAGACTCGCCTGCGCGCAGCGATACGCGAACGCGTAGATGGGCGCTAGAGCCGACTCGTAGCGCTCCGGTTCGACTCCCTCTTCGGGCATGCCTCCGTGTAGCGCCGTCATTGCGGACGCGAGCACCGACTCCATACGGGGCACCGTGGCATGGCAATCGAGATAGTGACCGTGCGTCGCATAGAGATCGGGTCGTAGCCAGATGCCTGGATAGGCGAGAGTCAGCTCGATGTCGCCGAGGCGCCTGGCAATCGACCCGAGCAACCCTGAGCCGGAAGAGTCGAACAGCACCTCGAGACCCAGCCGACCCGATCCGCCGTTCCAGCACAGCTCGTCGAGAAGCGGCTCGGCGAGCTGATGATCGTGGTTTCCCGGGACGATCACGATACGGCGACCGCTCATGCAACCTGCGATCTCGTCCAGGAACGGTGCTGCGCGTTCCAGAACCTCTCGAACCGGCCCGGCACGCAGCGCCAGCACGTCGCCGAGCAAGACGAGTCGCTCGACACCTGCGAGCGCATCGACGAGGGTCCGCCGCAGCACTGGGTCGCCGAGGCAGCTCGCCGGCGAGCCGAGGTGCAGATCCGAGATCACCGCCGTGGTCACGCTTGCACCGGCGTCGATACAACTCTTCGCCCCGCCTCCCGCGTGTACGCCGGCAGTCCCAGCACAATCTGCCGCAGCCCGGCGACCAGCGTCTCCGGTGGGTCTCGCCCTTCGAGCCGGCAGAGCGAATAGACACAGGCTGCTTCCTCGACGACCGTCCGAGACGCCGACGCGATGTTGCTGAGTGCCACGGCTGTGGCCGCAACGGTCAGCGCCAGCTGTGGCTCACCCTCTTCGATGCTCGACAGGAAAAGCGCGGCTCTTGCTGCCGTGAACTGGCGGCCGAGCGCCTTCAGCGTGGGCGCCGCAGGGTCGCTGGTCATCTGCAGCCAGGCTCGGTGCTCGGCTGTCGCCCGTCGAGCCCAGTCGGCAGCAGCTAGCCCAGGTGCGGTCGTAAAGTCCGCGTGCTCTGCGCCGGCGAGGAGAGCGAAAGACACCGGATCGGTCGTACTGCACTGGACTGAGCGAAGCAGCCCCCCACCTCCGCGGACCGGCCGGATGAGAAGGTCGCTTCCGTGAAGGACGGCGGAGCAGCCGGTTCGGGCCGCCGCTGCAGCGGCCGCGATCGCTTCGGGTTGCGCCTCGCCGAACGGGACGAGCGCGAAGGTTTCGTCGGGGGACGGCGGTACGACGATCGCCCGCCAGTCGGCCAGAGGGAAGAGCTCGGGTTCCGCGTCGAGCAGCTCGTGGAGGCCATCCTGCGCCTCCGCCGGGAGAGCGAGTTCGGTGTGGCCTCCCCAGCGCACACAGACCCGAACCGATTCGACATCCTCGAGGGGGTCGAAGAGCTCTCGCGCCACGCGCCCCGAGAGGCGGACGAATGCCGGCAATGCTTCGCCCAGCCGCGGCTCGAGCCCGCGATCGAGGGCTCGCTGGAGCTCGAGTGCCAGACGGAACGCGTCCTCCTCCTCGGGCAGCCGGCGAAGGGCGAGCAGCAACGTCTCGCGGCGGTCGGGGGCCCGCTCGCGTCGGGCAACCCAGAGCCAGATCCTGGCGACCTCGGCAAGCAGCTTCACAGAGGTGTACGCCGCGCTGACTCCCTGCGGGCCCGCGCAGGCCGAGATTGCGGCACGCCACCAGAACTGGAGCTCGAGCCAAGCCGAAAGCCGCTCCTCGTGCGAGCTGCGGGCGGGTAAATGCCGCTCGGGCCCTCGGAGGGGACGCCAGTCGGCAAGCGGCTGGTCCAGGCCCGGCCGGTGGCTCAGCTTCGCTTCGTCCACCAATCGGTTCGGCCCGAAATGAAGAACCCCGTCCGCAGTCAGTGTCGAAGCGGCGGCCACCTGGGCGAGATCCGCCTCCTCGTAGATTGCGAGATCGACCTCGCTCCTCGCGGGCGGGAACATCCCGCAGAGTCGCTCCCAGCGGCGGCGGACGCGCAGCCGTCCAGCGCCGGGGCTCTGGCGGTCATCGACGAGGACGACTGCGAGATCGAGATCGGAGAGCCCGTACTCGGGGTCGCGCCGGCCGAAGCTTCCGCGTGCGTATGCAGTCGCGCCCGGCTCGCCTCGAATCAGATAGGCGACGGTTGAGCGCATCGCCGCCTCGAAGAGGGCTTTCCACGCGAACCGGAGACGACCGCGACTGCTGTGCATGACCCGCCAACGCGATGCTCGCCCGAGCCACAGCAGCACCGGCCGAGTATACGAACCTCGGGTTGCAGAGGATCGCGGAGCGAGGCTTGGCGTCGCCTCGACTCAGCGGACGGCCAGAAGCTGCGCGAGAAACTCGTCCCAGGCCGCAGCGACGAGCGTGATCTCGAAGGCGGCGAGGCAGTGCTTTCGGGCGGCGTGCCCGAAGGTGCCCCGTTGCCGAAGGGCATCGACGAGGGCGGCCACCAGGGCTCCTTCGTCACCCTGTGGGACCACTCGGCCGGTCGAGCCGTCGAGGACGACCTCGCGCACGGCACCGACGTCGGTCGCCACCACCGGCAGGCCGCTCAAGCCTGCCTCGATTGCCACCCCTGGCATCCCTTCCGTGCGGCTTGTCAGCAGCAGCACGTCGGCTGCAGCGAGCACGCGCTGTGGCTCGGACACGACGCCGAGGAAGCGCACGCGCGTGTCGAGCCTTGCTGCCGCGATCCGCTCGAGCGTGTCCCGCTCGGGGCCGTCACCGGCGATCAGGAGGGAGGCTCCTTCGAGATGGCCGAGAGCGTCAATGGCGGCACCGACGTTCTTCTCAGGGCTGAGAGCGCCGAGAACGAGCACGACAGACACGGCGTCGGGCAACCCGAGCGAGGCGCGGGCGGCTCTGCGATCGGCGGTGCCGACCCGCGGGAACCGGGCTGCCGGACGACCGGTCGGGATCACGGCAAACCGGTCGGCTGAGATGCCGTACATGCGGACGAGTGCCTGTGCAGCCGCCGACGATTGCGTGACAACTCCCTGCGTCCGCCGAACGCAGATCCGAATTCGAGCCCGACGAGCCCGGCTCGAGCCCCAGAACTCCGGGTCGCCAATGTTCTTGTACACGAGCCGTCCCCCGCCCCCTGCGAGCGCGCAGGCCGCGAGCGGTTTGGATCCCCAGGCAACGGTCGCCTCGGCCAGGGCGATCTCGCGACGAAGCCGTCGAAGAGTCGCCGCGCCCAGGGGTTTCGTGCCGAGCACGTCGACCTGAAGCGCCTCACCTTCTGCCGCGGTGAGGGCGACCGTCCGGACCGCGCGCCCCCGCCCCTCGAGCGCATCCGCGAGTTCGACCGCGGAGACCTCCGCCCCGCGGCGAGCTGTCGAGCTGATCACCTGCAGAACGTGGTTCGGCATCGCCCACCCGAATCGACAAGTGTTGGATTATCGACCTGTCACCGTCGGGCCAGCAGCAGCCGCCCAGGGAAGGTGCCCGTAGGTCGCGGCTCATCGTGCTGCCGATGCGGTTGTGTCGAGGCCCCAGAGCCGAACCCCGTCCAGCCTTCGCCCCGCAGGGTGAGGCGCGGAGTCCGGGCCTGATCGGAGTGCGACGGCAGGTATAGAGTCCGACTTGGGATGGATCGCAGGCCGCGTTGGCTGCTTGGGTCGATCGTGGTCATGCTGTCGATTGCTACCACGTCCGGCGCGAGCGCAGAGATCGGTAGTGTGGCGCCGGCCGCTTCGGCGGCGCGCGACGCGGAGGGGCCACTCAGCGGCCTCTGGAATACGACGCTCTCGAGAGGCGTGACCGGGACGGTGACGTTCCGTGTGGTCGGTGCCGCCGACGGCGCCACAGCGTTGAAAGCGATGGGCGGCCAGCCCTGTCCGCAGCCGACGGTCTACTACCACGGCGACTACACAGACACCGCGCCGGACACGGGAACGATGACCGTCTGCGCATCCGCCGCGAGGTTCGTCGGCCGGTATCGCAACGACAACACGTCGCTGGCCTACCCTGGCGGCTCTCTGGTAGTTGGACTCGATTCGAGCGGGAAGCGCTTCCAGGGGTCCTTCACGGCAGACGATCCTGCGTTCTCCGGGATGCAGTTCGCGTATGCCGGCACGTTCGTCAAGCCTGCGCAAGATGGCGGCTCGACGTCTGAGAAAGGCGTGACGATCACCTCGATCCAGGGCAACAAGGTCGAAGTGCAGTTGAACGAGAGCGGATGGCAACCCGCGAGCGCGGGGCTCGTGCTCAACCCGGGCGACAGGATCCATACGGGCTGGAAGTCGAGCGTGGTCGTGACGGTCCAGGGGCAGTCGATCACGCTCGAGCCGATGTCGCTGATTCTCGTCAAGAAGGACTCGACAGGTTCGATCGGCTTTCTCAAGCGCGGCCTGATCAAGGCGGACATCCGCTGGGATCCGGACGAGACCGCGTACAAGTTCGGCTACGGTCACCCGCTCGGGAAGATCATCTTCCGCGACGGCTACCGCTTGGGCTCGCGGAGCCTGGCCGCGATCGGTGCGGGCAGACAGACGTTCACGGTTCTGTACGACGATGTTGCAAAGGCGCTCATCGTCTCGGTCAGCAGAGGCAGCCTGCGCGTCGATCCCGATGCGCCGGGCCTGCCGACGGTGAGGCTGAATGCGGGGACGGAGGTCGAGGTCACGTCGAGGGCGGTGAGCAAGGTGGCCCCGATCGGGAGAGCAGGTGCCCCGCCCGGATCCGTCAGCCGGCTCAGGGCGCGAAACCTCGTTCTCGCCGCCGCAGCGCCGGGTTCGGCGCGTTGCGGGGCCGAGGCCACGGCGGTGAAGACGACACGGCTGGCACTCGGATGGACGGTCGACCTTCGGTTCTCCGGTCGCGTCACGGGTTCGGCGACGTGGACGATCCGGGGAACGAGGATCGCACCGGCGAACCCGCTCGCCTCGGAGGTCGTGGCGGGCTGTCCGGGCTCGGCCGGGAACAGCCCGAGGGCAGGTCACTACAGCGGCCAGACGAGCCAGGGCAAGTCGATCTCCTTCGACGTCTCGGCGGACGGTCGCAGCGTCTCGAATATCGCAGCGGCCGCGATCGTGACATGCAGCGATTCCTCCAGCTGGACATGGGGAATCAATTCCAAAGGTCAGAGGCCGGTCGGCTCGAGCCTCGACTTCTCACGAAGCTACAGCGGAGCGCTGACCAGCACCGGCTCCGCGACGAACGCCAAGACGTCCTACTCGCTGGCGGGGCACCTCGACGCGGCGGGCGGCGCGTCCGGCACGTTCAGGCTCTCACGCATGTCATGGGACGACAGCGGCAAGCACTACGACTGCACCGGTAAGGCGGTGTCCTGGACAGCGCGTCGCACTTGAGCGAGGACGACCTGGGGGAGTTCGTCGCGGGCGGAGCCTAACGCCAGCCGTCGACCGCCGCGAGCCAGCGGCCGTCCGGTAGGCGCTGCGCGTCGAGGTGGTGCATGCCGCGCGCGTTCCAGCCGGCGCCACTGCCGGCGAGGACCCGGACCCACAAGCTCGCGCTCGGCATAGGAGTTCCTCGTCAGCTCCGTCACCTCGAACGCTCGTACGAGTTCGCCGTAGACGCGCGAGCAATCCTGAGCGAAGCGGGTGATCCGGTCGCCGTCCACGAGCACATGTCCTGCCGGCCGCGACTTCGAAGCGTCCCCTTCGACGACTGGGCTCGACGGGTGCTCGTGCCACGGCCCCTCGAGCTCCTCGGCGTGGTACAGGCGTAGCGTGTCGTCGTTAGGGCTCGTCCCCGCGAACAGCCACCAGTGGTCACCGAAGCGGAACGGCGAGGCGTCGACGATGTAGGGCGCCTCGATCAGCGTCGCGGCGAGCACCCACCGTTCGGGGAAGGGCTCGGCGCGGTAGAGCCGCACCGAGCCCGCCTGGAAGCTCTCGGGAACGAGCCAGCGCTCGCCCTTCCACTCGAGAACATAGGGATACGAGAGGTGGAACTCCTCTGAGAGCACGATCTTCCGGTAGCGCCAGCGCAACCCGTCCCCGCTCGTCGCCAGACCGATTTCTCCCTTGTTCTCGTGCCAGTTCCAGACCTCGAAGAACATGTGCCAGAGGCCGTCGGCGCGCAGTAAGAAGGGGTCGGCGACATTCCACCGGCCCGCGCACGAGATGTCGTCGCCCGTGAGCGCCGGCGCTACTGCGGGCACGAGCTCGAACACCGACGGGCCGTCGTAGATTCCGATCGAGAAGACGGGCTGCGTTGGTCGGTCGCTACGCAGGCTGAAAGGCCTATCTCGGAGCCGTCTGCTCCGGAGACGGAGCCTGGGGACGAGGTTCACCGGCTCCACCCGGATGGCGCGCACATCCGCCGCCGCGCCCCGCAGCAGGTGCTTGGTACGCCGCCGAGCGATGCTCGTGGGATTGAACTGGTTGTAGGTCGCGAGTTGGGGAACACGTGGTCGGTTGTCGGCACCCTAGACCTTGTGAAGGCAGTGCTGGTCCTGCCGACGACCCCAAACGAACATATGAGGCTAAAGCACGTTCAGGTCAAGGGTGAGCATCCAAGCACCACCGGCAATCGTGACCCTTCGCCGGCTTGAGCAGACCAAAGCCGTACTCGTGTTGCCTATCATCGGGTTCTTGGCCGGATCGTCTCTTCGGGAGGGGGTGAGTGCGATGCCCCGGCGGTGAGTGGCTGACAGCTGGGCTGCTCGGTTCGAGCAGCGCGCTCTTTTCTCTGACCGAAAGGAATGCTTGCCATGGCTGATGTTGGGACCGTGCTCGCCGCTGTTCGTGAAGCGGCGGAGCAGACCGTTTCCGGAAACGCGAGCAGTGTAGACCGCGATCGCGCGTTTCCTGAAGCGAGCATCGCTGCTCTCGCTCGGGTGGGTGCGTTAGGGCTTGTCGTCCCGGCCGAGCGGGGCGGTGCTGGCGGTTCGCTGACCGCGCTCGCCGAGGCGTGCGAGGTCATCGGTACTGCGTGTGCCTCGAGCGGGATGGTGTTCCTGATGCACTCGGTGACGGCGGCGACGATCGCCGCCGGGGGAGGGGTACGGCGCGGGCGAGGTGCTCGGCCGGATGGCGACCGGCGATGCGTTCGGCACGCTCGCGTTCAGCGAGCGTGGCACCGGCGCTCACTTCTACTCACCCGAGCTGCGGGCGGTCCGCGAGAACGGCGGTCTCCGCGTCTCGGGCCGCAAGAGCTTCGTGACCTCGGCCGGGCACGCCGACGCGTACCTCGTCCTTGTGCAGGGAGAGGCTGAGGGGACGGCCGACATCTATCTGCTCGATCGCGATCGCGACGGCGTCCGTGTCGACGGTTCGTGGCAGCGGGCTCGGGATGGCCGGGAACTCGAGCGTCGCGCTCGAGCTCGACGGCGTGCAGCTGTCAGATGACGACCGGATCGGTGACGCCGGGTGGGGCGATCGGTCTCGTCTTCGGCGCGGTGGCACCGTTCTTCCTCGTCGGCCTCGCGGCGGTCAACGTCGGCATCGCGGCAGCGGCGGCCGCGGCAGCGACCGAGCATGCGGCCGGTCGGCGCTATCCGGACGGCTCGACCCTGGCGGAGGTGCAGTACGTCCAGCACCTGATCGCCGACATGGACGTCGCCGTTCGCACGGCGCGCTTGCTCGTACAGGAGGCCGCTCGGCTCGGCGAAGCGGGCGACGAGACGGCGCTGGTCGCGATCATGGAGGCGAAGGTCGCTGCGACCGAGGCTGCGGCACCGTGACGCGAGCGGGCGCTGGAGGCGACCGGCGGCCAGGGCTACACACCGGCGCTGCCGATCGAGCGACACCTGCGCGATGCTCGCGCCGGCGCCGTGATGGCTCCGACGAACGCCGTCCTGCGCAGCTGGATCGGCAAGGCCCTCGCTGGGCTCCCGGTGCCATGAGCAGTCGCGACGACGCCATCCTCGTCGGCGCGGTTGCCTACCACCCGCGGATCGTCACGATCTGGGAGCGGTTCCGCGACTACTTCGCCGAGCGCGGCGTACCGACCGACTACCTGCTCTACTCGAACTACGAGCGGCTGGTCGACGCGCTTCTCGCCGGCGACGTCGACATCGGCTGGAACACGAACACCGCCTACGTCGCGGCCGAGGAGCGGATCGGCGGCGACGCGCAGGTACTCGGCATGCGCGACGTCGACGCCGACTTCCGGACGGTGATCGTCACCCGCCGCGGTGAGACGCTTCGACCGACGTTCGCTCGCTGGCCGGGAAGCGTCTCGCACTCGGCAGCCGCGACTCCGGCCACGCCGCCATCCTGCCGCTCCACTACCTCGCCGGGGAAGGCCTGGATGCCGAGACCGGAGACGACTCTCGTCCGCTTCGACACCGACCTCGGCAAGCACGGCGACACCGGAGACTCCGAGCTTCGCGTCGTCCGCGCGGTCGCCGCCGGAGAGGCAGACGCTGGCGCACTCGGCGACGCGACGTGGGCGGTTCTGCGAAGCGAGGGCTTCCCGCCGCCGCCGAGCTCGAGGTTGCCTGGCGAAGCCCGACCTACTACCACTGCAACTTCACCGCACTGCCCTCGTTCGACCCGGACGGGCGGCAGCGCTGGAGCGAGGCGCTGCTGGCGATGGACTACGACGACCCGACGCCTCCGGAACGCGATGGACCTCGAAGGGCGTCAAGCGCTGGCTACCCGGCGACAAGTCGGGCTACGAGGAACTGACCGAAGCGATGCGAGCGCAGGGGTATCTCGGCTGAGCGTCAAGCGCGTCGATGCCGGAGACGCTCGAGCTCGGAGCGGGCCTGGAGACGCTCGTCTCGGGCCGCGCTCGAGAGCGTCCCCGTCGGCGGAGAGCTCGAGGTCGCGACCGCGTCGAGAAGCGTCGCCTTCGAGCTCCCCGCCTGGGCGCGCGTCACCGGCCACGAACCGCTCGCCGAGCAGGCCGAGAGCCGGGGGCGGACCGGCGATTCGTCGTCCGAATACGCCGTGGCGCCGTCGAACGGGTGCTCGCGCAAGCTTTGCCTGCGCGAGAGGCCCCGCTCGCCCGAGATGCACATGACTCTCCACACGGCGAGCCTCGCGTAGCGCGGCGAGCCGCTGCCGGAACACGCCGACCCGACCTCGGGGCTCGCGCCGCTCGGCGCCGTCGCCGAGCAGGGCGGCCCATCGTACGACTGGCGGCTGAACGAACGCGACCAGCATCTGGGCCGACGAGCTGGCAAGCGCTCACCGAGCGCGCAGCGCTCGGCGCAGTGGGATGCCACCACCGACATCCCCTGGCAGGCAGCAGCCGGGCTTGCCGGACCACGTCGAACAGGCTGTCGCCCAGGTGATGACCTACATCGCCCAGAACGAATACGCGGCCCTCTACGTCCCCGCCCGCTTCCTGCCGCAGGTCAACCCACGCTACGTCGAAGTCCTGCTCTGGCTTGCAGGCCACGTCCACGACGAAGCGCGCCACGTCGAGGTGTTCACGAAGAGAGCGCTCGCCGGCGGAGCCCGCGCCTACGCGCTCGCCTCGACCGAACTCTCGCTCCACACCCTGCTCGACGAAACCGACTTCACCGCCGCCGCGCTGCTCCTCAACGTCCTCGGCGAAGGAACCTTCCTCGACCTGCTCCGCTTCGTCGAACGGCACGCCCCCGACGCCGCCACCGCGACCGCCGCCCGGCTCGCCCACCGGGACGAACGCCGCCACGTCCACTTCGGCATCGCCCACATCCGCCGACGGCTCGAACACGACCCCGACGAAAAGAGCACGCTCGTCGCCGCCGCAGAGGCACGCGCAGCGAAGCTGACCAGCCTCTCCGGCCTCAGCCCCGTACTGACCGAGGCGCTCACGCTCATGACCGCTCGCTCGCTCCAGCCGGCCGAACTCTCGGAAGCCGGAGCCGAGCTGAGAACGCTGATGCAGACGATGGACCGAAACCGAATACGAAGACTGCAAGCCGCGGGCTTCGACACCCACACCGCGACCCACCTCTCCGAACTGCACACACCCAACCTCATGTAGGTCATCCGGGACAGGAGCCAGTGGACACCCCGGCAGCGCACGCGTACGTCGGTTGGGGACCTCGACGTCGCCTGACGAGAAGTACCAGTCGAAGACTTCGGCGACCCCGTCGTTCGCGTCGGCGACGTACCCGTCGAGAGACATCGACATGAGCGCGACCACCTTGCTCACCGGTCAACCCCTGGAGGCAGCGGGCAGGCGGCACCTGTGGCGCACGTTGGGCGCGCGGAACTGCCCTCGTCCCGCAACTCAACGAGGCCGGTCACTGTCGCTCGCTCGAGAGCCAGTCGGGGATAAAGACAACTCTGTAGTCACGCCGAGGACTGTTGTCTGCGCCAGCGTTCGGGAATGTCACCCGAGTTTGCGTCAGTTAGCGTTAACGGCCGTGCGGGAGGGCTCGGGACAGCTTGTCCTTCGCGAGATCGAAGATCGTGATCTCAGCGTGCTGTTCGAGCACTCGAGAGATCGCGACGCGATACGGATGGCCGCGTTCACGTCGCCGGATCCCGATGATCGAACCACCTTCGAGCGACGGTGGGCGCGGCTGAGAAGCGACGGCTCTACGACGAACAGGGTCGTCGAGATCGACGGTCGAGTTGTGGGTCACATTGCGAGCTTCGACTTGGAGGGTCACCGCGAGGTCACCTATTGGATTGGCCGTGAAGATTGGGGCCGCGGCATTGCCACACGTGCTCTACAAAAGTTCTTGCAGGTGGAGGCAAGCCGTCCGCTTTACGCCCGCGCTGCGAGCGACAACGCCGCGTCGATTCGTGTGTTGACGAAGTGCGGTTTTCTTATCGTGGGCGAGGGGCGCGGGTTCGCTCATGGGCGCAACGAGGAAACGGACGAGGTCGTGCTCCGACTCGATGCATGAACCCAACTGCCCCCGCCTGGGCGAGCGTGCTGTCGATAGAGCGCAGTCTGGGGGTAAACGCAACTCTGTAGTCGCCGAGAAGATGGGCTGAGGGCTACGGCAAGGGCTCCGCCGCGATGATTTTCGGAGGCCGCCGGAGTCTCCTTTGGTGAAATCGACACGGGAGGCATCTTGAGGTTGCTGCTCACTTCCGCCGGCATCAAGAACGCGAGCATCCACGACGCGCTGGTCGACCTGCTGGGCAAACCGATTGCCGAGTCCAACGCCCTCTGCATTCCCACCGCGGGGTACGGGCACCCCCAGGGCAGTCCTGGCGGGGCATGGCGGTTCATCAGCGGACGAGACCGCCACACCCCATGTGCGAGCTGGGTTGGAAGTCCTTGGGAGTGCTGGAGCTCACCGCGCTGCCCAGCATCGACGAAGAACGCTGGGTCCCCTGGGTCCGAGAGACTGACGTCCTGCTGGTGAATGGCGGCGATGCCCTGTACCTGTGCCACTGGATGCGGCAGTCCGGGCTGGCGGACCTCTTGCCGTCGCTGCACGAGACGGTCTGGGTGGGACTGAGCGCCGGGAGCATGGTGATGACCCCCTGCATCGGGGAGGACTTCGTCGGCTGGAAGCCGCCCACCGGTGGCGACAGAACGCTGGGACTTGTTGATTTTTCGATCTTTCCGCACGTGGATCACGAGGACCTGCCGGACAATTCCATGGCCAACGCAGAAAGATGGGCGGCCGGGATGCCAGTCCGGCGTATGCGATTGACGATCAGACCGCCATCAAAGTGATCGACGGCACCGTCGAAGTCGTCTCCGAAGGGCACTGGAAGCTGTTCACCCCCAACTCGTAAGCAGGCGAATCGGGCTAGAAGACAACGCCCCGCTGGGCTGCGCCAGTGTTCCGCGATGACGCCCGAGAGTCGGCTGGATCCGGAGGCGGCCGCGCTCACGTGGTTGGTGTCATAACTTCTGCTGCAGGACGAGTGCGTTCGCGGCGCGTGCGAGGCGCGCGATTTGAGCGTTGGCCGCGTCCCCCGGTGTCGAGGATGCCCGTGACGGTAGCCTCGCCGGGATGTTCGACCACGTCGGAATCGCCGTCGCGGATCTCGCCGCGTCCGAGCGCTTCTACCCCACCGTGCTCTCCGCGCTGGGCGTCGAGCCCAGTTACGCGGACGCCGGGCTGGTCGAGTGGGAGGACTGGGCCATTGGGGCCGACGGACCGCGAGCACCCGGTGACCCGCGGGCTCCACGTCGGCTTCCGCGCCCGCGACCGCGCGCAGGTCGACGCGTTCTGGCGGGCGGGCGGGCGTCGATGCGGGGTACCGCGACGACGGCGCTCCGGGGCCGCGCACGCAGTACGCCCCGACGTACTACGGCGGGTTCCTGCTCGACCCCGACGGCAACAGCGTCGAGGCGGTCTGCGGCGATTTCGAGGAGGCTGCGCCCGTCGGCCACGTCGACCACCTGTGGATCCGCGTCCGCGACCCGCAGGTCTCCCGGCGCTTCTACACGACGATCGCCCCGCACGCCGGGCTCCGCCTGACCTACGACGAGCCCGACCGCGTGCGGCTCTCCGGCCCGGACCACCGCTTCTCGCTCATCCACGACGAGCGGCCGCTCACTGAGCACGTTCACCTCGCGTTCCCGGCGCAGGACGACGCGACCGTGCGGGCGTTCCACGCCGCCGCGCTCGCCGCGGGCTACGAGGACCACGGCGGTCCCGGCGAGCGCGCCGTCTACCACCCCGGCTACTACGGCGCGTTCGTCCTCGACCCCGACGGGCACAACGTCGAGGTCGTCAACCACAACGGCTGAGCGCCGCCGCCGCCCGCCACATCTCGTGGGCCGAAACGTTCCAGACGGTCGCTCGCGACAGGTCCAACGCGTCGTCGGACTCACCCGACATCGCGGGGGAGGTGTCTCAGATGGGCCAGCGTTCGGGAATGTCCCTTGACCGCGGCGTCAGGACCGCCGCGTTACCCGCATCAAGACCACGGGTACTCGTCGTGCTGAGGAAGGTCGTCGAGGATCTCGTACCACGGAGCCTTCGAGCCGACGAACATGTGCGCGGTCGGCGTGAGCGTTGGCTCGTCGGTGAGTGATCCGTATGGAACGCGAAACCATGTGCGGTCGTGGTGGTGGACAGTCCAGTAGAGGAGCGACCAGCACTCACCGCAGCGCAATGCGTGGGCGGCCTCGGCATGGCCGTCGACCAGCAGCGAATCCGCGCCCTTC
Organism: uncultured Actinomycetes bacterium; assembly: GCA_963736045.1. Taxonomy (GTDB): domain Bacteria; phylum Actinomycetota; class Thermoleophilia; order Gaiellales; family Gaiellaceae; genus PALSA-612. Next base: position 197,084 of record CAVTNK010000006.1, read on the forward strand.
GTGACCCTCAGCTTCTCGGGTTCGATCTCGCCCCACGGCAGGAAAGCTGAGCCTGTCATCGCGCGGCAGTTGGAGCAGTGGCAGTTGTAAGCGACAACGAACGCGTCCGCGACTTCGTAGCCGACGGCATTGCACGCGCAGCGCCCCCTCAGCATGACAAGACTCTATTGACCGTCGGCTGGCCGACTTCTTTAGGCGCTGAGCGCGGTCGCCTGCTGGAGGAGCGCGTCCGTCTCGGCGAGCGCGGGCGCTGCGCCGAGTCGCTCGAAGATCTCGCGGGCCTGTCGGAGGACGGGCGTCGGCCTCGCTGGGTCGTTCGAGCGCGAGCAGGCTGCGGCCCTGGCCGAGGAGCGCGAACGCCTGCTCGGGGACGACCCCGAACCGCTGCCAGCGCTCCGCGGCCTCGGCGTAGCCGTCGACGGCGGCCTGGAGGTCGCCGCCGGCCTCGGCGAGGGCGGCGCTCACCGTGACGAGGGCGTGCTCGGCGTAGGGGTACGGGGCTCGACAGCCGTCCACGAGACGTTCGGCGAGCTCCCGGTCGCCGAGCCCCAGGGCGGTGCGCACCATCGCGGGCAGGTAGGCGGCGTAGTACTGGATCTCGCGAGCGCCCGGGGTCGCGCGAGCCTCGGCGAGCAGCGCGGTCGCGGCTTCGTCCTGTCCGAGCCCGGCGCGCGCAAGAGCGGCCGCTGCCAGGCCGATGACGGCGTACTCGGGCGCGCCGGCCCCGCGGGCCGTGGACTCGAGCCACGTCGAGCGAACCGGCTACCTGCGCGGCCTGCCGCGCAGCGTGCAGGATCCGGCCCTGCGCAGCCCGAGCGAGTCACCTGAGCCGTGACGCTCGGCGTTCGTCGTATCGCTCGGCGAGCCCGGCGGCGACCTCGAGCGCCTCGTCGAACTGCGCCGCTGTCGACGAGCGGATCGAGCATGCTGGCCGGTCGATCGTGTCGACCATCTCGGCGAGCCCGCGGGCCTGCGCGAAGGCGATTCCCGCGCGCATCACCTCGAGCGCGGGCGCCGGGCCCTCGAACGCCCACAGGGTCACCCCGAGGTTGTTGTGCAGCACGCGCCACCTCGCGCCCCTGCCCTGCCTCGGTGGCGAGCGCGATCGCCTCCCGGAAGTCGTCGAGACCCCGCCCGGTCGCCGAGGTCGCAGCGCGCCAGGCCCCGGAAGCCGAGCGTGCGCGCGCGGGCGGGCGAGGCCGAGCTCGCTCGGCGAGCGCGAGCGCCCGCTCGGCGTGCCGGACGCCCGGCCTCGGTCTTCCCCTGGAGGGCCTCGGCGCGAGCGAGGTCGGTCAGCGCGCCGACGAGCTCGGGCCGGGGGCAGCGGCTCGAGGAGGGCCACCGCCTCGGCCGGCAGCGTCCGACCACCGCGGATCGCCGAGTGCGGCAGAGCACCTCGCCGAGCGTGCCCATGGCCCGGGCGGCGGCGCGACCGGTCACCTCGCTCCCGGAAGGACGCGATCGCCTCCTCCAGCGCCTCTGCGGCGTCGGCGAAGCGCCCGGCGTGGAAGGCGGCCTCGCCGAACCGGGCGAGCGCCACGGCCCGGTCGGGGTGCCCGGCGCGGGGCGAGCGCGAGCGCATGCTCGAAGCTCGCGAGGGCGGCGGCGGTGTCCAGGCCGAGCGCGCGCTCTCCGGCGAGGCCGAGGAACCGCAGCGCGGGCGCTTCCAGCTCGTCGCCTGGTCGGTCTGTCCGGCCGCGCGGGCGAGCTCGAGAGCGGTGGCGTAGTGGTAGGCGAGCACGTCGGCCAGGTCCTCGACCCGGTCGGGGGCCTTCGACTCGATCCAGCTGGCTGCGGCGACGTGGCGGGCGGCGCGCGAGGCGCGCGGGAGCTGGTTGTAGGCGACGTCGCGGGCGAGGATGTGCCAGAACGCGTACTCGGCCTCCCCTCCATCGACGACTGCCGGGCCGGCCGCACCAGCTCCTTGCGCGACAGCTCCCGCAACATGCCGGTCACCGCCTGCGGATCGCGCTCGCCCATCGCGGCGACGCCGCCGGCCCAGAACACCTTGCCGATCACGGCCGCGTCGGCCAGCAGCGACTTCGCCTCGGGCTCGAGCGTGTCGAGCCGGGCGGCGATCAGCGCCTGCACCGAGTCGGGGAACGGCACCTCCGCACCCTCCTGCAGCTCCCAGCTCGCGCCCGCTCTGACGAGCAGGTCCCGGTCCTTGAGCAGCCGGACGAACTCCTCGGCGTAGAGCGGGTTGCCGCCCGCCCGGTCGAGGATCGGCTGCTGCAACTCGACCGGAAGCACCGTCGCGTCCAGCAGCGCCGAGACGAGCCGGGCGGTCTCCTCCTGCGACAGCGGAGCGAGGTTGATCGGTGTCGCGTTGCGCAGCCCCGCGGCGTAGTCGGGGTGGCGCTCGTACAGCTCGGGCCGGGCGGTGCCGACCAGGAGCAGCGGCACGCCCTCGGCGAGGTCGGCGAGGTGCTCGAGGAAGGCGAGCATCGCCTCGTCGGCCCAGTGCAGGTCCTCGAACACCAGCACCGTCGGGCGCTCGTCCGCGACCTGCTCCAGGAACCGCCGCCAGGCGGTGAACAGCTCCTCCCGCTCCGCGCGACGACGTCGCCTCGATCCCCAGCAACGGCAAGCAGCCGCTGCCGGAACCACTCCCGCTCCGGCCCTTCCGGCAAGCACCGCGTCCAGCTTCGTCCGACGCGACGTCCGGCGGGTCGGACTCGAGGATCCCGGCGTGCGCCTTCACGATCTCGCCCAGCGCCCAGAACGTGATCCCCTCGCCGTACGGCAGGCAGCGGCCCTGCCGCCAGGTCACGAGCTCCGGCCGCGCATCGACATAGCGCGAACAGCTCGGCCACGATCCGGCTCTTGCCCAGCCCCGGCTCGCCGACCACCGTCACCAGCTGCACCGAGCTCGCCGCGACGGTCTTGTCGAAGACTCCCTTCAGCAAGCGCCAGGTCGATCTCGCGACCGACGAACGGCGAGTCGTGCGTCCGCGTCAGGTCGATGCCGAAGCGGCCCGCGGCGCCTTCGCGTGGAACACCCGCACCGGCTCGGCCTTCCCCTTCAGCGTCGCCGGCTCCAGCTCCTCGTAGTCGAACACCAGCCGCCGTCGCCTCGTAGGTCGCGAGCCCGACCGCGACACCCATCTCCGGCGCGACCGACTGCGATCCGCGAGGCCGTGTTGATCGCATCCCCGGCCAGGAACCGCTCGCCCGAGCCCGCGGTCGACACCCAGCCGCACGAGCGCCTCCCCGGTGTTGATCCCGACCCGCAGCCGCAAGCGGCGCCCCACCGACCGCCGTCCAGCCGCTCCGCGTCCTCGACGATCCGAAGCCCCGCCCGCACCGCCCGCTCCGGGTCGTCCTCGTGCGCCGCCGGCACGCCGAACACGCCGACCACCGCGTCGCCGATGAACTTCTCCACCACCCCGCCGTGCGCCTCGATCTGCGCCCGCGCCATCGCCGAAGTACGCCGCCAGCATCCGATCGACGTCCTCCGGATCTGCCGACTCCGACGACGCCGTGAACCCGACCAGATCGCAGAACAGCGAGGTGACGACCTTCCGCTCCTCCGCCACCGAGCGCGCCGGCGCACGCCAGCGGCGCGGCGCACTCCATGCAGAACTTCGCGCCCTCCGGGTTCTCGTGACCGCAAGAAGGACACGCCTCCATCAAAGGAGCCTACGCGCGTTGCCGTCGCCATGCGCAGCGCGAGCGGGACGGACGGAACCGCCCGTAACGGTTTTCGGGGTCAGCCAGCTTTGGCTCAACCACGCTGTTTGCGGCGGGTGCGCGCCAGTGGCAGGTCCGCAGCCATGTCCACGGTTGACGTTGAACCCACCCTGACCGAAAGACAGACGCTGTTCGGCCTCTAGACAATCTTGGCCCGCAGGACTAGGTTCGCGTCGTAGCCGGTCAGGGTGGGTGGGAATCCGCCTGCGCACCACCGGCCGGGGAAAGGGGAGGTTTGTGAGTCTGGATCAGAAGAGGGCGCGGATCTTCGGTGTGCTCTTCCTCGTCACGTTCGTCACGGGAATCGCGGCGCTCGCACTTTTCCAGCCGGTGCTCGACGACCCGGTGGGCTACATCGCGGGTGGTGGGCAGAGCAACCGGATCTTCTTCGGGGCCCTCCTGGAGCTGCTGCTGATCATCGCGAACATCGGCACTGCGGTCGTGATCTTCCCGATCGTCAGGCGACAGAGTGAAGAACTCGCGCTCGGGTATGTGACCGCCCGCCTGTTTGAGTGCTCGTTCATCCTCGTCGGCATCGTCGCGGTCTTGGGGATCGTCACGTTGCAGCAAGAGGTTGCGGGCGCGTCCGAAGGCACGGTCGCCTACACCCTCGCTGCGATCAAGGACTGGACGTTCCTGCTCGGGCCGGGTTGGGTCGTTGGATGGGGGAACGGGTTGATCCTCGGCTACCTGATGTACAGCTCCGGTTTGGTGCCGCGACAGATGGCGTGGCTCGGCCTCGTCGGCGGACCGCTGATCATCTTGTCGGGCACCCTCGTCTTGTTCGGTGTCGCCGAAAGGGGCGGAGCCTTCCAGGCCATCGCGACGATCCCGGAGTTCTTGTGGGAGCTGTCGCTCGGCGTCTACTGCACGGTGAAGGGCTTCAGGCCGTCGTCCTCGATCCTTCGAGCCGGCGCTCATGAGCGCGTGGCGATGGCCGCCGAAGGGCCCGCCTGAACACCAGATCTGTCGGCCAGGAGGGAGGTGGAATGCGTCGCCTCCCTTCACGGCCGGGGGCGAGGCGGGGTCCGCCGGTGGCGCGTGTCGAGGTCGGCTGCGAGCCGCAGGCGTGGTCTGCGGAGCACCTGCTTCGGAAGATTCTTGGTTGCTCGGACATCGTGCCCGTCGGGGTCTACCAGGAGGCTGTCGAGCGGAGCGGGTCCGTGGTGCGTCCGCCCGCTCGACAGCCGGTCCGCCCGATCGAGCCGCCAGCCGCGTCGGCGCCGACCATGACCCCGATGACGAAGACCGAGTTTCGCGCCGCCGCCAATCAACGCGTCGAAGCGGCTTTTCTTCGTGCAGTAGCCTCTGCGGTATGGACGAGCCGGTTCGGCTGACCACCGTGGACGACGAGCAAGAGGCGGAGATCGTGTGCGGGTTGCTCCGTTCGACCGGGATCGAGTGCGGGCACCGGGTCACGCAGGAGACGGACTCGATGCTTCGGGGAATCCAACCCGGGGGCGGCACGAGATCATCGTTCACCGGTCCGACCTCGAAGCCGCCCAGACCCTCCTCGCAGACACGCACGGCTGATCGCTACCGAACCAGCAGGTGCGGTCGCCCGGTTGGAGGTGGCCGCTGACCGCGTTGGAGGCGGTGGCCCAGCCGACGCGCGGAGGTAGTCGGCGTCCGCGAAGCTAGAGGCGACCCGCGCCGCTCGGTAGATCGCGCCAGCCCGGGTCAGCGATTGTCCTGATGCCGGGTATCGGTAGGTGGCTGATGGTTACCCGGTCGGCGTACCGGCGTGCGTGGAGACGGGCAGCTGAGCGTACCGGGCGGCAGACGCTGGTATCCGATGTGCGCCAGCGTGCGCCACAGCAAGGCGGTTTCAGACGGACTTGAGCGGACGAGTCGATCCGCTGCTCTCTACGCGACGACATGGATTTCGGCTTAGAGCTCATTGCAGAATGAGTTTCGGTAGTCGGCGGAAGCAGATGATGCAGCAGCCGATCGCGAGCATCGCTTCGTGCATCTCGGCGCGGCGCTCGTAGCGGACGAGTAGCCGCTTGAACTGGTGGAGGTGGGCGAAGGTGCGCTCGACGACCCAGCGCAGGACGCCGAGACCGGAGCCGTGCTTGGTCTGGCGGCGAGCGATCACAGTTTTGATCCCGCGCGCACGAACGAGCCGACGATGCTTGTCGTAGTCATAGCCTCGGTCGCCGATCAGCTGGTCAGGGCGGCGACGAGGCCGGCCGACAACTCCGGCGACCGCGGGCACACGGTCGAGCAGCGGGATCAGCTGGGTGACGTCGTGGCGGTTGCCGCCGGTGAGCGTGAACGCGAGCGGGATCCCGGTCGCGTCGACGAGGAGATGGTGCTTCGATCCGGCTCTGCCCCTGTCGACCGGGCTCGGGCCCGTCTCGGAGCCCCCTTTTTCGCCTGCACGTGGCTGGCGTCGACGATCGCTCGCGACCACTCGATCTCCCCAGCTGCGCGTAACCGACTCAGCAACAGCGCGTGCAGCCGCTCCCAGACCCCGGCTCGCTGCCACTCATCCAGCCTGCGCCAACATGTGTATCCAGATCCGTACCCGAGCTCCTGCGGCAGCTGCATCCACGGGATCCCCGTGTGCAGCACAAACAAGATCCCTGACAGCGCCTGACGATCCGGCAACCGTTTGCGTCCCGGATACCTCGACCGCCGCGGCGTCTGCGGCAGCAGCGGCTCGACGAGCCCCCACAACCCGTCCGACACAGCCCAAGGCGGACTCCCAGCCATCGGCACCCCTCCCAGCTTGACAACGGATGCCGACGTGCTTCGTCGTCAGGAAACAGGTCCCTTCATTCTGCAATGAGCTCTTAGTGAGGCGGAGGGGGAGGGATTTGAACCCTCGACGGACGGAACCGCCCGTAACGGTTTTCGAGACCGCCGCATTCGACCGCTCTGCCACCCCTCCGCGACCGGTCTAAAGCCTACTCGCCGCGCCCCGGCGGGTTGGTCGGGCTCCGTCGTAGCGGAGAAGGAGGGATTCGAACCCTCGAGGCAGGGAGTCCCCCACCTAACGCCTTAGCAGGGCGCCGCCTTCAGCCACTCGGCCACTTCTCCCAGCGAGGCCAGAATACCGGCCCCGTGCCAGATCAGTCGTGAACGCGGGCGATCAGCTCGCTGCGTTTGACGACCTTGACCTCGATCCCGCCGAGGCGGATCTCGAACCCGGCCTCGTGGGGATAGAGGATCTTGTCACCGGGCTCGACGCCGTTCGCCTCCGAGCCGACCGCGGTCACGATGCCGGTGCGCACAGCGGCCGCGGCGGCGGCTGAGGCCGGCAGGATCAGCCCGGATCGCGTCTCCGTCTCGTCGCTCGACGGCTGGATGACGAGGTACTCATCGAGGGGCTCGATCGTGACATCGATGCGTCTGGGTTCCACGCTCACACCGCAAACGATAACTCGCGCTCCAGCCGTGCGGGCACAGTGGTTCTCGTGACCGGGAGGGTCGGGGGTGCGAAGCGGGAAATGGAGGGTCGTGCGCGTCGGCAGCCGCGATGTCCGCTTCTCGAACCCGGACAAGGTGTTCTTCCCTGGGTCCGGGCTGACGAAGGGCGATCTCGTCCGGTACTACCTCGACGTGGCGCCGCATCTCCTCCATCACGTACGGCGCCGTCCGATGCAGATGAAGCGCTACCCGAACGGTGTCGAGGCCGACTTCTTCTACCAGAAGCGGGTTCCGGTGCCGCATCCCGACTGGCTCGAGACGGTGCACATTCGCTTTCCGTCCGGGCGCACGGCCGACTTCCCGGTCTGCAACGACGCGGCGTCGCTCGCGTGGATCGTCAACCTCGGCTGCATCGACCTGCACACCTGGCACTCGCGCGTCTCGGACATCGAGCGCCCCGACTACCTGCTGATCGATCTCGACCCCTCCGACGGCAACCCGTGGGCGCATGTGCAGCGGATCGCGCTGGTCGTCAAGGAGGTGATGGACGAGCTCGGCCTCGCGAGCTTCCCGAAGACGTCGGGCGCGACCGGCCTGCATATCCTCGCGCCGATCAAGCCCGAGCTTCGCTTCCCTGCGGTGCGCGAGTTCGCGAAGGCGCTTGCCACCGAGGTCGTTCGGCGGATCGGCGACGAGGATGTGGCGACGACGACGTGGAAGGTCGCCGATCGGCGTGGCGTGTTCGTCGACTACGGCCAGAACGCGCGTGACCGGACGATCGCGTGCGCCTACTCGATCCGTCCGACACCGGACGCGCGGGCCTCGGCGCCGCTCCGCTGGGACGAGGTGGCCGGCGTCGACCCGGCCGCGTTCACACTGCAGACGATGGGAGATCGGGTGGCCGCGGTCGGCGACCTCACGGCCGGGATGTGGCGGCGGAAGGCGAGCCTCACCCCGCGCTTCGAAGCCCTCGGCCTCGAACCGCCTCTTGTCAGCTGACGACGCTCGGCTTGTGAGCGACGAAGACGACGAATTCGTCGTCGGCTGTGGGCGGCTCGTTCCGGTAGCCCGCGCGCTGCTCCACGTCGACGAAGCCGGCTCGTTCGAGCATGAGCACCAGCTCGTGGGTGAAATAGATGGTCATGTGGAGGATGTGCTCCTCCTCCGCCACCAGGTCTCCCTCACGCCACATCGCGGCGCGCATCTCCAGCGTGAGGCGCTGGGAGAGCGGGTCGAGGGCGACCAGGCGGGTTCGCAGCTCGTATTCGGCTCCATCGGAAGCGGACCGCCTGTCGCCCGAAGCCGGCCAGGGCTGTGGGAGATCCCGCCGCGGCTCATTCGGCCAGTAGAGCCAGTTGACGTACGAGTGAGGGGCCTGGTTGTCGAGAGCCAGCGTCCCGCCGGGCTCGAGGTGCTCGTACAGCCTGAGAAGAGCCTCTCGATCCTGCTCACGGGTGCTCCCGAGGCCGAACCCGCCGCAGACGAGGATCGTCCGGTAGCGACGCGGCAGGTCGAGCTCGTGCAGGGCTTGCGCGTACAGGTTCGGCGACAGCCCTTCCCGTTCTGCCTGCTCGCGGCAGAGGGCGAGCATGTCCGGCGAGATGTCGCACCCGTCGACGTCGAACCCGGCCCGCAGGTACGGCAGCAGGAGACGACCGGTCCCGCAGGCCGTGTCGAGGGCTGGCTGCCCGTCCTCGACGAACTGCCGGAAGAAGTCGATCTCCGGTCCGGAGACGTTGAACTCGGCCCACCACCTGGCGACGATGCCGTGGTGCCAGGTCCGGGCCTCCATCGGACGAAGCCTAGTAGGGCAGCAGGGAGCACAGGACAAGCGCTGCGCCGCCCGGGTCGCGGGACTCCCAACCCGTCTCCCAACGCTAACCGAGCGGACCGAGAAGCTCTTCGATCGTTGCCTGGCCTGGCTGCTGCGCGGGCCGGACCTGGTCCCACGTGCACTGACCCGGCTCCTTGTCGGGGCGGAATCGGAGCAGCCGCGTGCCGTGTCGGAAGCGATGCCCCTGCACCTTGTCGTAGCGCACCTCGACGACCAGCTCCGGCCGCAGCGCCGACTCCGCGAGCTCGCCCGATCCCCAACGGTTCGGCTCCGAGAAGCCGCGTTGGGGTGCGTCCTCGAGGAGCGGAGAGATGCGCTCCAGAATGTCGGCGTGGCGGCCGGCGGCGACCGCGCACGAGCCGACGTAGTCGAGGCGGTCCCGGCCGTCGTAGAGGCCGAGGAGGAGAGTGGCGAGCGCGGTCGGCTTCGTCTTCCAGCGGACGCCGGCGACGACACAGTCAGCCGTCCTGTGTTCCTTCACCTTCGCAACCCCGTCTCGCGACCCGGGCAGGTAGGGGAGGTCGAGGCGCTTGCAGACGACGCCGTCGAGTCCGATCGCGTCGAGCCGGGCCAGCCACTCGCGCGCGCGGGCCGGGTCGCGCGAGGCGGGGGAGACGTCGAACGGGAGCTTCAGCTTCTCGAGGCGAGAGCGCCGCTTCTCGAGCGGCAGCTTCCAGATCTCCGCGCCCTTCCAGAGCAGAACGTCGAAGCAGACGAAACGGCCCGGAGTCTCGGCTGCAAGCTTCGTGATCCGGCTCTCGGCGGGGTGGAGGCGCATCTGCAGGAGGTCGAACTCGAGCCGGCCCCGGCGCTCGATCACGATCTCGCCGTCGAGGGCCGAATGCGGAGGGAGCTTCTGGCCGAGCGGCCGGAGTTCGGGGAAGTAGCGGAGCAGCGGCCGGCCATTCCGGCTCCAGAGCGCAAGCTCTCCGCCGTCGTTTTCGAGCACGCCGCGAAACCCGTCCCACTTCGGCTCGTACTGCCACTCTTGGCCCTCCGGTAGCTCCCGGACGAGCTGCGCTTCCATCGGCGGAAAGGGAACGGCGGGTCCCGGCACGTGCAACCTAGGCTAACCGCGTACGATCACCGTTGATGAGACGCATCGTCGTAACCGGCCTCGGGGCGGTGACGCCGATCGGCAACGACGCGCGCACGACCTGGGAGTCGGCGGTCGCGGGGCGGAGCGGGATCGACTTCATCCGCTCGTTCGACGCGAGCGCGTTCCCCGTCCAGATCGCCGCGGAGGTGAAGGATTTCGATCCGACGACGGTGGCCTCGGCGAAGGATGCCCGGAAGCTCGAGCGGAATGTCCTGATGTCGCTCGCTGCGGGCGTGGAGGCGGTCGCCGACGCAGGCCTCGACGGTGCTTACGAGTCGGAGAGGGTGGGCATTCTGATCGGCTCGGCGATCGGCGGGATTCCGGGGATCATGGAGCAGCACGAGATCCTGCTGGAGCGTGGGCCGAGCCGCGTACTGCCTGGCTTCATTCCCAGCGTCCTCGTCGACACGGCGTCGGGGCAGCTTGCGATCTCACTCGGTTTCCGGGGGCACAACTATGCGCCGGTGTCGGCCTGCGCGACCGGGGTGACGGCGATCGGGGAGGGGGCCGAGATCATCCGCCGCGGAGATGCGGACGCCATACTCGCCGGGGGCACCGAGTCCTGCATGCACCCGATCATCCTCGCCGGCTTCTGCGCGATGCGCGGCCTGGCCGCGGAGGAGGAGTACCCGCCACGCGCCTCTCGGCCGTTCGACGCCACGCGAGCAGGGTTCGTGATGGGGGAAGGGGCGGGCGTGCTCGTGCTCGAGGAGATGGAGGCAGCGCGGTCGCGCGGCGCGACGATCTACGCGGAGGTCCTCGGCTACGGCGCGTCGAACGACGCTCATCACATCGCGCAGCCCGAGCCGGAGGCGATCGGCGTCGCCAACATGATGCGCACAGCGCTCGAGCGGTCGGGCGTCGAGCAGGATCGGGTCGGCTACATCAACGCCCACGGGACGTCGACGCCGCTCGGCGACCTGGCCGAGACGAGGGCGATCAAGGAGGTGTTCGGCGATCACGCCTACAAGCTGGCGGTCTCGTCGACAAAGTCGGTCACCGGCCATTGCTTCGGAGCGGCAGGTGCAATCGAGACGATGATGTGCGTACTGGCGGTCCACGAGGGAATCCTTCCTCCGACCATGAACTACGAGCATCCGGATCCGGAGTGCGACCTCGACTACGTCCCGAACGAAGCGCGGCAGACGCGTGTCGACGTCGCTCTGTCGAACGCGATGGGGCTCGGCGGCCACAACGCCTGCGTCCTCGTCGGCCGCGTCGACTGATCAGGCTCCGTTCTCCGCCTCCGATCAGGCACGCTCTTGTCACAGCCGCGTTTCACACGTGTGCGCTCTTTCCCGCTACGCTCGCAGCGGGTGGTGGGATGGGGTGCCCCGGCGGCCGGAGAGTTTAAAGCGGCTCGACGGCGTCGCCGGCGTTGAGACCACCGCGATGGACGAGCCCCGTGATCACGCCCGGTGCCGTCATCGACTCGAGGTGCCTGCACGGCTCGCAGAGCTCGATCCCGAGGCACTCGACGGCGCCGACCTGAAAGCGCATTCCGACGAGATCGTTGAGCCCGATACCGCGAGTGAGCACGTTGCGTCGCGACGCTGCGGGATCGAGCTCGATCCCGTGCTCGGTACGAAGAGTCTCGAGCGCCTCGGCCTCGATCAGCGTCAACTCGGCCTCGGGCCGCCCTTTGTCGAAGTAGCGGTTGCCCTCGAGCCCCTTGCCTGCCACCGCTTGCACGGAGTCGACGGCACGCGGCAGCTCGCCGTGCTGGGGCGCGATGAAGATCGCCTCGACGCGCCCGCTCACCCCGTCAGTATCTCCGGTTTCAGGGACGAGATCGAGTCGAGCACGAGATCTGCGGCGGCGAGCGCGTCCGGGTCGGGCGGGTAGGTCGGGTTCGGGATCGCGACGACGAGCATGCCGGCGCTCCGCGCGGAGCGGATGCCGTTGTGTGAGTCCTCCACGGCCGCACACCGCTCGAGCGAGACCCCGAGTCGTCTCGCGGCCTCGAGGTAGACGTCCGGCGCAGGCTTCCCACGTGCCACCTCCTCCGACGAGACCGTCGTCGAGAAGAAGCGCGCCAGGTTCCCGAGCTCGAGCGCCGCGTCGATCAGCGGGCGGTTGGACGAAGAGGCGAGCCCGAGCACGAACCGGCCCGCCAGCCGCTCGATCGCATCGCGTGCGCCGACGATCAATGGCAGGTGCTCGCGGTAGCTTCGCTCCATCCTGCGCACGATCTCGGCACTGATCTCCTGCGGGGAGCCGGGAACGCCGAGCGATTCGCACAGGTAGAGCGACCACTCGAGCGAGCTCATCCCCATCATCGCCCGCTGGGCTGCCTCGTCGTAGCGGCCGCCCTGCTCGACCACGTAGCGCCCCCGCACGTCGTCCCAGACCTCCTCGGTCTCGAGGATCACGCCGTCCAGGTCGAAGACGACGGCCTCGATCACAGCGTGCGGTACGAAGAGTGGTGATGGACGAGCGGAGGGGCATCCGGGCCGAGCTGGGCGGATAGCACCTCACCGACGAGCAGCGTGTGGTCGCCGACCTCGTGCTCGTCGACGATCCGGCACTCGATCCAGCCGAGCGCGCCGGCGAGAAGCGGGGCTCCCACGGCTCCCTCCGTGGTCGCGATCCCGTGCCACATCCCGATGGGCGGCACGCCGCGCGCGAAGTGCTGTGCGAGCCACTCCTGCCCGCCGGCGAGCAAGCTCAGAGCGAACCCGTGGGCCTCCCGGGCCAGTTCGTGCATCGCGGCCTGGCGGCTGATCGAGACGCCGACGAGCGGTGGTGAGAGCGAGAGCGAGACGAACGACGAGACGGTGAGGCCGAGGCGCTCGCCCGCCGTGTCGACGGTCATGACCGCGACGCCGGCCGGCGCGCGGCGAAACAACGCGCGGAGATCGTCTCCTGTTGTCATGGCCCCAGCCGCTCGACCGCCCAGCCGGCGCCTCCCCGCCGGTACCGGAAGCGATCGTGGAGACGGTCGTCGCGATGCTGCCAGAACTCGTAGGTCTCTGGCGCGAGCAGGTATCCGCCCCACGATTCCGGCCGTGGGACTGCTCCCTGTGCGTGGACGGAGCCGAGCCTCTCGACGGCCGACTCGAGCTCGGCACGGTTGGCTACCACCTCGCTCTGCCTCGACACCGATGCCGATAGCTGCGACCCGTACGGCCTCGTCCGAAAGTACGCGTTAGCTTCCGCCTCGTCAACGCGGGACACGGCGCCCTCGATCCGGACCTGGCGGCCGAGTGAGTGCCAGTAGAAGCAGAGCGCCGCTCGCGGATTCGCGGCCAGCTCGACCGCCTTTCGGCTCTCGTAGCTCGAGAAGAAGACGAAGCCGCGCTCCTCGTAGCTCTTGAGCAGCACCATGCGCGCCGATGGGCGCCCGTCTGGAGTTGCCGTGGCGAGCGAGAGAGCCTCGGGCATCGGCACGAGGGCGTCGCGTGCGTTCTGGAACCACGCCCCGAACTGCTCGAGCGGGTCGGCCGCGAGATCGCGATGCCGGAGAGGTCGGGCGCGGGGGTCGACGGTCATTCTTTGTCGTAGCGCAGGCTCGGCATCCGGTCACGAACCTTAGTGACGGCCACTCGGGCACGCATGCTCCCATTTCGACTCCCTGAAACGGGTTACGCATCGCGGTCGCGCCGGCGCCGATGAAATCTCTGCGATGACGCCGAGGAAGAACGAGGCCAACGAGGAGGCCTTCGGCAGCACCACAGCGCTCGCCGGCCGCCTCAAGCCGGACGGAATGCCGAGAGAGCGCGAGCGGCAGGTGGCGACCTTCGAGGCGATCGGCCAGGTGTCACTGGGCGCCGCGAGCCAGATAGAGATCACCAACGGGACCGTTCGCTTCATGGTTCCCTTCATCGGCGCTCTGCCCGACGAGTACTGGCTCGACGCTTTCGAGGACGCGCGTGCCGGCTGGCCCTCCCATCTTCGTGAGCCGAGGCTCGAGGAGGTGTACGGCCTCGTCTTCGGTCCGTTGCCCGTCGGCGAGCTCGAAGAGCACGTCGAGGCTCTGAAGGAACGCGTGGCCAGGACCAACCGGCGCTACGCGCAGGAAGTGGTGCCCGAGCTCCGCCGCCAGCACGACGAGGCGAGGCGCCGGGAAGAGGACGAGCAACGGCTCCAGGCGGACGTCGAAGACCGTCTCGCCCGCCTGCTCGGCTAGCCCCCTTTCGAACCGTCGTTGTGCCCGGCCGGACGCTCGGCGATACTGTCCGGCAGGACTCGAGAGTGACCCGAGGAATGACCCGAGGAACGTTCCAGGAGGGAGACTCGCCGTGAAAGCACGCTTTTCGTTGGGACTGCTGGTTGCCGGCGCCATGGTCGCGACGGCGCTCCTGTTCGGAGCGGGTACTGCCGGTGCGGCAGTCACGAATGTCAATTGCCCGGGCGGCGATCTGCAGAACGCGATCGACACCGCGAGCTACGACGACACGATTGTCATCTACGGCACCTGCTACGGCAACTTTACGATCGACGGCTTCACCGTCGGTCAGTTGACCCTGCAAGGCGGCTCGTCGGGGGCGACGCTGAACGGTCGCGGCACTGGCTCTGCGCTTCAAATCATCGACTCAGCCGATGTCACGATCAGGAATCTGACGATCACGAACGGTAACGCGAGCGAGGGCGGCGGGCTCTACATGGGTTCCGCCACCAGCCTGACGATGTCCAACTCGACGGTGAAGGGGAACCGGGCCGATTTCGGCGGTGGGATCTACGCCGACGGCTCCTTCTTCCTCGACCTGACGGGCGTCACCGTGACGCGGAACACTGCCGCGTACGAGGGCGGCGGGATCCTGGTCTACAACACGTCGCTCGAGATGACGGCCTCGACCGTGAGTCTGAACAAAGAAGTCAGCTCGGGTATCAGCTACGGCGGCGGCGGAATCTGGCTCGCAGGCGCGAACGTTTTCCTGACCAACACGAGGGTGACCTCGAACACGTCGGCCGACTACGGTGGCGGTATCGCCGACTACGGCGGCTCGATCGGGAAGATGGACGCGAAGCCTTTCCAGGGGATCGTGGCGTCGGGCGGCCTGACGCTCGTCAACTCGAGCGTCGACCACAACATCGCAGCGGACGACGGCGGCGGCATCTACAACACGTCGGACTACGGCGACTCGCCCGTGGTGATTCAGGGCTCGGCGGTGTCGTTCAACAACGCGCTCGAGGGCAACGGTGGCGGCATCTACAACTACGGGGAAGGCAACCAGACGGCCAGCGTCCTCGTGACCGGCTCGACGTTCAAGGGCAACAACGCCCGGAACGGCGACGGCGGCGCGATCTTCAACGGCGCGATCATCAGCAATGCTGGGACCGGGCTCGTGACGATCGCGGACTCCGGCGTCTCGAACGCCCGGAACAACCTGAACCAGAACCAGGCGATGCACGGCGGCGGGATTGCGAACGAAGGCTCGTCCGACAGCCTGGCCAGCCTGTCGATCCAGTCAGGCGCGCAGATCACCGGCAACAAAGCATCGGTGACCGGCGGCGGCGTCTACAGCCGCTGTGCGAGCCTGCTGAAGACGGGCGGCAACGTGCTGCTGAACACGCCGAACAACATCGTCATCTCGAACAGTTGCCCCAGCTCCATGTGAAGCAGAGCGGATCTCGTGTCGTAGGAGGGCCGGCCGCGCGCCGGCCCTCCCCGTCTCTTGGGTTGTGCCCGGCCGGAGGCTCAGGGATACTTCCGCGGACGATCGATCCTCGAGAGGGAGACTCACCGTGAAAAAACGCTTCTCTTTGGCTCTTGCCGTTGCGAGCGCGATGGCGGCGACCGCGCTCCTGTTCGGAGCGGGCCCGGCTGCGGCGGCGACGAACGTGTACTGCCCATCGGACAACCTGCAGACTGCGATCGACAACGCGAACTCAGGCGACACGCTGACGATCTTCGGCACCTGCTACGGCAACTTCGTCATCGACTGGAACAACGTGACCGAGCTCACGCTCCAAGGCGGGTCGTCGGGCGCGACCCTGAACGGGCGTGGCACAGGCCCGACTCTTCTCATCGAGTACGGAGCCGCTGTGACGATCCGTAACCTGACGATCACGAACGGCAACAGCGGCGAGGGCGGCGGCCTCAACGTCTACCAATCCGACCTGACGATGGTCAACGCGACCGTGAAGGGGAACCGGGCCGATTTCGGCGGCGGCATCTACGCGTTCGAGTCCGAGGTCGACCTGACCGGGGTGACGGTGACGCGGAACACGGCGAGCTACCAGGGTGGTGGCATCAACGTGGTCGGCAGCCTGCTGTCGATGACGGCGTCGACGGTCAGCTTGAACACGTCGAACCAGCTCGGCGGAGGCTATGGCGGTGGTGGGATCCGGATGTCGGACTCGAACGTGTTGTTGACGAGCACGAAGGTGACGTCGAACCGTTCGGCCGACTACGGCGGCGGTATCGCCGACTACGGAGCCTGCCGCATAGCTGAGGGGGCGCCGCCCACGCAGCAGGTCAGGTGTTTCGACGTCGCGGGCGTCGGCGGCGGCAAAGCCGGCGGCAAGGCGATCGTCGTCAACCTTGGTTTGACGCTGGTGAACTCGAGTGTTGATCACAACATCGCGGCCGATGACGGTGGCGGGATCTACAACGAGTCGCGGGACGGTGACTCGCCGGTCGAGATTCGTGGGTCGGTGGTGTCGTTCAATACGGCGCAGGGCGGTGAGGGTGGCGGGATCGCCAACTACGGGGTCTGTGGGAACACCGCCAGCCTGCTGGTGACGGGCTCGAAGTTCCAGGGCAACAACGCCCGCAATGGTGATGGTGGTGCGATCTACAACGGCGCTGGCATGGATGGCTGTGGTGAGGCTGGTACGGCGCTGGTGACGGTCGCGGATTCGGGTGTGACGAACGCCCGGAACAATCTGAATCAGAATCAGGCGAAGTACGGTGGTGGGATCGCGAACGAGCAGTACGACGGGTATGCGAGCGTGGCGATCCAGGCTGGTGCTCAGATCACGGGGAACAAGGCCAGCGTGACGGGCGGCGGTGTCTGGAACAACTGTGGCAGCCTGCTGAAGTCGGGTGGGAACGTGTTGTTGAACACGCCGAACAACATCGTCTCTGGCTGCGTCCACGTCGTCTAGGCGGTCTGATCACGGGACTCGAGAGGGCCGGCCACGCGCCGGTCCTCTCCGTCTTGGGTTGTGCCCGGCCGGAGGCTTAGCGATACTTCCGCGGACGATCGATCCTCGAGAGGGAGACTCACCGTGAAAAAACGCTTCTCTTTGGCTCTTGCCGTTGCGAGCGCGATGGCGGCGACCGCGCTCCTGTTCGGAGCGGGCCCGGCTGCGGCGGCGACGAATGTGTACTGCCCGTCTGATGATCTGCAGACCGCGATCGACAACGCGTCACAGGGCGCGACGCTGACGATCTTCGGCACCTGCTACGGCAACTTCGTCGTCGATGGGACGAACACAACCAATTTCGGCCAGCTCACGCTGCAGGGCGGCTCGTCGGGCGCGACTCTGAACGGGCGCGGCGCGGGCAGCACGCTCCTCATCGAGTACCAAGCCGTTGTCACGATCCGGAACCTGACGATCACCAACGGCAGCGGCGCCGCGGGCGGTGGGCTTTCCGTCGACCAATCCGATCTGA
Source organism: uncultured Actinomycetes bacterium (assembly GCA_963736045.1). Classification (GTDB taxonomy): domain Bacteria; phylum Actinomycetota; class Thermoleophilia; order Gaiellales; family Gaiellaceae; genus PALSA-612. Next base: position 214,649 of record CAVTNK010000006.1, read on the forward strand.
TCATGGTCAACGCGACGGTGAAGGGGAACCGGGCCGGTACCGGCGGCGGCATCTACGCGTCCGGCTCCGAGCTCGATCTGACCGGTGTGACGGTGACGCGGAACACGGCGGACTACCAGGGTGGTGGCATCAGCGTGTTCGGCAGCCTGCTGTCGATGACGGCGTCGACGGTCAGCCTCAACAAGTCGAACCAGTTCGGGATCGAGTACGGCGGTGGCGGGATCCTGATGGACGAATCGAATGTCTTGCTGACGAGCACGAAGGTGACGTCCAACACGTCCGCCGACTACGGCGGCGGGATAGCCGACTACGGGGCCTGCCGCATACCTTCGTCCGGCCCGGCGCAGCAGATCAGGTGTCTCGACGGCGGCGCGAAGGTTGCCGGCCAGGCGAGCGGCAAGGCGATCATCGTCAACTCTGGCTTGACGCTGGTGAACTCGAGTGTGGATCACAACATCGCGGCCGATGACGGCGGCGGGATCTACAACGAGTCACAGAACGGCGACTCGCCGGTCGAGATCCGCGGCTCGGTGGTGTCGTTCAATACGGCGAAGGATGGTGAGGGTGGTGGGATCGCGAATTACGGGGTCTGCGGCTGGACGGCGAGCTTGCTGGTGACCGGCTCGAAGTTCCAGGGGAATAACGCCCGTAACGGTGAGGGCGGTGCGATCTTCAACGGCGTGGGCACGGACGGTTGCAACGGAGCCGGTACGGCCTTGCTCACGATCGCGGACTCCGGGGTGACCAATGCCCGCAACAATCTGAATCAGAACCAGGCGAAGTACGGTGGTGGGATCGCGAACGAGCAGTACGACGGGTATGCGAGTACGTCGATCCAGGCTGGTGCTCAGATCACGGGCAATAAGGCGTCGGTGACGGGTGGCGGTGTCTGGAACAACTGCGGGAGCCTGTTGAAGGCGGGCGGGAACGTGCTGCTCAACACGCCGAACAACATCGTCTCGGGCTGCGTCGCCCTTCAGTAGTCCCGAAAGGTCGATCCGAACGTACGAGGGCCGGTGGGAACGCCGGCCCTCTTCGTTTGCGGTTGTGCCTGGCCGGGGGCTCGTTGATACTTCCGGGGACGATCGATCCTCGAGAGGGAGACTTCCTGTGAAGAAACGCTTCTCTTTGGCTGTTGCCGTTGCGGGGGCGATGGCGGCGACCGCGCTCCTGTTCGGAGCTGGCCCGGCTGCGGCGGCGACGAACGTGTATTGCCCGTCTGACGACTTGCAGAGTGCGATCGACAACGCGTCTCAGGGCGCGACGCTCGTCATCTATGGCATCTGCTACGGCAACTTCGTCATCGACGGGACCAGCGCAACCAACTTCGGCCAGCTCACGCTGCAGGGAGGCTCGTCCGGAGCCACGCTGAATGGCCGCGGCACGGGCCCGACCCTCCGCCTGATCAATCTGGCGGATGTCACGGTCAGGAACCTGACGATCACGAACGGCAACCCCTCGGGAATCGACGTCGACGGTGCCGAGCTGACCATGGTCAACGCGACGGTGAAGGGAAATCGCTCGTACTCGGGCGGTGGCATCGACCTCGAGAACGGATCAGCGAGCCTGACCGGGGTGACGGTGACCCGCAACACGGCCGATTACCAGGGCGGCGGGATCTTCGTCTTCAACAGCTTCCTCTCTGTGTCCGCTTCGACGGTGAGCTCGAACAAGGTGGCGAGCGTCGGCCTCGTCTACGGGGGAGGCGGCATCTGGATCGGTCAATCGAACGTCCTGCTTACGAACACGCGCGTGACGTCGAACACCTCGGCCGACTACGGCGGGGGCATCGCTGACTACGGCGATTCCGTCAGGGGAGGTGCACGCCCGTTCCAGCAGATCCAGGTTTCGGGAGGTCTGACGCTGGTGAACTCGAGTGTCGACCACAACGTCGCGGCGTTCGACGGCGGCGGGATCTACAACTCATCGGAGAACGGGGACTCGCCGGTTGTCCTGAAGGGCTCGGTCGTGTCGTTCAACAACGCGCTCGGCAGCGGTGATCGGTACGGCGACGGCGGCGGGATCGCGAACTACGGCGTGTGTGGTTACACCGCGAGCATTCTCGCCACCGGCTCGAAGTTCCAGGGGAACGGTGCCCGTAACGGTGATGGTGGTGCGATTTACAACGGCTCGGGCGACGATGTCTGTCCGCCGGGTACGGCGCTGGTGACGATCGCGGATTCGGGTGTGACGAACGCCCGGAACAACCTGAATCAGAACCAGGCGAAGTACGGTGGTGGGATCGCGAACGAGCAGTACGACGGGTATGCGAGCGTGGCGATCCAGGCGGGTGCTCAGATCACCGGGAACAAGGCCAGCGTGACTGGCGGCGGGATCTGGAACAACTGCGGCAGCCTGCTGAAGTCGGGCGGGAACGTGCTGCTGAACACCCCGAACAACATCGTCTCGAGCTGCGTCCCCGACTAGCCGCAGCGGCTAGCCGGATCATGAGAGGGCCGGTCCACGCCGGCCCTCTTTCGTTCCAGCGCTAGAGGCGCGGCAAGAGAAGCCGCCCGGCGCGCTCCTGCTGGTCGTCGCTCTCGAACGAGACGAGGAGGTAGTCGATCCCCGCAGCCTCGAACTCGGCGATTCGGGCGAGGCAGTCGTCCGGCGTTCCGATCACCTCGCTCGCCAGGAAATCGTCGAAGCTCGGCGCCGGCTGGAGGGTGGCGGTGTTGCTCACGATCTCGTAGGCCTCCTCGGCCTCCGGCATGAACTCGTCGCGCGTCTCGCCGACGATGATCCGCGTCAATCTGATCACCGACATCGCCTCGGGCCAGTCCGGCGCTGCGCGCAGCTCGCGGACGATGTCCGGCTGACCACGCATGAGCGGCACCCAGCCGTCGCCGATCTCCTTGGCCAGCGCGACGGTCGGCTCGGAGTCGCCGCCGATCCAGATCGGCGGACGCGGCTTCTGGAACGGCGCCGGGTTGAACTGGAGCTCGTGGGTCTTCACGTACTTCCCGTCGAAGGTGACGCTCTCGGGCGCCGGCCGCGTCCATAGCTCCTTCAGCAGCAGAGCCACTTCTCGCTCGTGCGCGATCCGCTCGTCGTGATCTGCAAGAAACGGGACGTCGTAGGCCGTGTACTCCGGCTCCAGCCAGCCGGCACCGAGGCTGCAGATCACGCGTCCGTGCGTGAGCTGGTCGAGGGTCGTCAGCATCTTCGCCAGCACCGCCGGATTCCGGAAGCTGGGATTGAGCATCCCCCACGCAAGGCGGATCCGCGTGGTGACGGCGCCGATCGCGACCATCATGGTGAACGAATCCGGCGGACCGACGTCGCTGAGCCGCCCCCGGTAGTCGATCAAGTGGTCGCCGAGCCAGACCGAGTCGAAGCCCTGCTCGTCGCCGCGTTGCGCCGCGACGACGATCTCGTCGATCGGCGTGGTCGGAACAGGGTTGAGGAAGAGGCCTACCTTGGTCACGAGATACCTCCGGACGAGATCGACGGGACGCGGCGCCGAATCCTACGCATGACGAGCGCCATCTCGTAGCTTCGGTCTCCGCCTGGCGACCGAACACCGGTAGAGCCTTGTCGTCTGCCCGGTCGTTCATCGTCATCTTTCGGTGCGAACGGTCGAGCTGCTCGATAGCCACGTGGCCGAGCTTTGCCGCTTTCACGGCATCGTCCGGCTGAACGGCTCGCGGGGCCGGGCCGAGATACACGGTCGCGGCGACCGTCGCCAGAAAGCGATCCGGGTTCCGCCGGTGCGAGGCCAGGTCAGCTACTTCGTCGCACTGCACGAGATCGGCCATCTGGTCGGTCCCGGCCGGGCTGGCACGCGGCTGGAGAAGGAGGCGGCTGCCTGGCGCTGGGCGCTCGCCAACAGCGCCGTCGAGCCGACGGAGGCCACCCGGCACAGGATGGGGAGGAGACTGCGCTCCTACGTCTTGTGGGCCCAGCTTCGCCAGCACCGCAGACGGCCACCAGTGCTGCCGGCATCGGAGTCATCCTTCTGGGGGCTCCTCGGCTATCTGGAGATGTAGCCGCCCCACGGTCTCACTGCTTCGGTTGCCGGCCCCGCGTCATCCAGTAGTTGAGGAAGTAGAGAGGGATCGCGAGGATGGCCATCAGAAAGGTGAAGAGGCCCCAGGCGGTGGGATGGCGGCTTCCGTGCTTGTCGGCGTGTCGGAAGATCAGCATCGCCAGCCCGGCCGCGATCACGACCGCAACCAGGAAGCTGGGAAAGGACTGGCTCGTGAGGCTGACCGCTGCATCCGGCATCGTCGTGATCCAGTTTGACCCATCGAGGAGGCATCGTCGGTCCTTCGCGTCGATATGTTTCTCTCGATTTCGCGAACGCGCGAGAGTCGCACTCGTCAGAGAGGAGCACGATGTACAAGGTCGCCTGGATCGCTCGGTTTCCGCAGGGAATGGCGAAGGAAGATGCGCGACGGCACTGGGCTGAGATCCATGGCCCGATGTGCATCAAGACGCCCGGCATCCAGAGGTACGTTCAGAACCACGTGGCCGGGCCGCTGCCGCTGATGAGCGGTGTCGCGCAGGAGGAGACGTTCTTCGATGGCTACTCGTGCGGCTGGTGGGCGGACGAAGAGGCGTTTCGCGGGTCGATGGCGACCCCGGAATGGCAGGCGCTCGTCGATGACGGCGACAACGTCTTCGACATGTCCTGGCTCGAGGGCATGAGCGCCCAGGTCGTGGAGCACACGATGATCGAGGGACCGAGCAGCCCGTACAAGGTCGTCTGGATCGTCCGCTTCAAGGAGGGCATGGATCGAGCCGAGGCGAGTGCGTACTGGCGGAACACGCATGGCCCGATCTTCAAGGGCCTCGACATCGACCGGTACGTCCAGAATCACGCCCAGGAGCCTGTGGGCGGCGGCGGCGAGGCGCCGGGACCCGCTCCGCTTCGACGGCTTTTCGGAGTGCTGGTTCCGCGATGAGGCCCAGTTCCTCCGCGCGCTGGATACACCGGCCTGGGCGGAGGCTGTCGAGGACGGCGAGAACCTGTTCGACATGACCCAGATGTGGGGAGCGGTGCTGAACGAGCGCGTCGTCAAGGCCGGCGAGCGGGAGCTGGCCACGGCGTAGCGTCACCCGGTTGGCGGCGGGCGTATCCCCACTGCGGTCGCCCGCCGCAAGGCTCGACGCCGGTCAACGGCGATCCGGTGGAGCGTCGCGGAGGCGAGCATCCGATCAATGCGGAGAGTCTTCGGCCATGGCGGGAGGGCGGTTGACGATGACCTGACGCGTCGCGCGGGAGGCGGCGAACTGACCGCCGACGAGGCCGAGCGCGGCCAGCAGCATTCCTACGATCTGGAGTGCGGTGAGCGACTGCCCGAGGACGGCCAGCCCGATCAGCGTCGCCACGATCGGGCTGAGCAGAAGCAGGAACGAGGCTGCGGCCGCGGAGAGCCGCTCGATGCCGTGAAACCAGAGCACGTATGCAAGCGCGGTGTTCGCCAACGCCATGTAGAGGAAGCCACCGATCGCCGCTCCGCCGAGGTGGTCAGGAAGTCCCTCGACGACGAGTGCGAGCGGCAGGAGCATCAGCCCGCCCAGGCTCAGCTGCCATGCGGTGAAGGAGACGAGAGATACGGGCCGACCCCAGCGCCTGGTCAGGACCGTGCCGAGCGCGAAGACCGACGTGCCACCCAACGACGCGATCAGCCCGATCGGGTCGAGCGTCGCACTCGGCGTCAGGACCAGCAGCGCGACCCCGACGACGCCCACCACTCCCGCCAGGATTACCCTCGCCGTCGGCCTCAGCCCGAGTAGCGACCACGAGAGTACCGCGACGAGGAGCGGCCCGACAGCGCCGATGGTCGAAGCCACCCCGCCCGGCAAGCGCTCCGCCGAGACGAAGAGGAACGCGAACAGCGCCCCGACGTTGAGCGTTGCGAGGATGGTCGCCTTCCACCACCAATCACCGCGAGGCAGCTCTCGTGAGACGGCCAGCAAGATCAGACCGGACGGCAGCGCCCGCACCACACCGGCAAGCAGGGGCCGATGCGGCGGCAACAGCTCGGTCGTGATGATGTACGTCGTGCCCCAACTCGCCGGCGCGTAGGCGGTCAGGAGCGTTGTCAGGAGCCTGGATCTCAAGAGCATCGATAGTCACAGGTCCCGATCGGGTTCGGCGGCAGTCGAGAGGCTGTCAGCCCGACCTCGCGCCGTGGCGGCCGAGCTATGCGTCGTAACAGATGAATCCGTCCAGCGACTCGCCAGAAGCGAGTGGACTGGCGAGGTGGATCGTCAGTTGACCACGGAAGCGGGGGTCTCAGCCCCGCTTCCGTGCGCTCGGATCAGGAGCAGGAACCCGCGCGCGCAACCGGGACCCCGATTGGGGGCCCCGTTGAACCGACTACGGAGCTTCCCGCTCGAGAACGACCTCGTACGCTTCGACGGAGACTCGGCGGATGTTGCTGCCCTCGGGCGGGCTCATCGCATCGAGCGTTTCGCTGCCCTTCCGGAGATCCTCTTCCGAGCCGAAGCGGACCCCGACGAGGATCTTTCCGCCGGCGGCGCGGTCGGCGAGGACGATGATTCGCTTCGCGGGCACTCCCTCGGGCGGGCCGTCGTGCGCGTTGATCTCCTTGACCATCGCGTCGAGAGATGCGGCGTCGCCGTCGAACGCAGCTACGCGGATGTAATCGGGCATGTCGTCCTCCTTCGTGGTGTGGGCTGAGCGTAGCCAATCGGGGGCTCCGGCTCGCGGCGCCGGACCCTCTTCGAGGCCGTCTTTGGGTAGCCCGTCTACTGGATGCAGGTGTTGACGATGTTGTTCGGCGTGTTCAGCAACACGTTCCCGCCCGATTTGAGCAGGCTGCCGCAGTTGTTCCAGACACCGCCGCCCGTCTTCGTCGCCTTGTTCCCGGTAATCTGCGCGCCGCCCTGGATCGACGTGCTCGAATAGCCGTCGTCCTGCTCGTTCGCGATCCCGCCACCGTAGACGGCCTGGTTCTGGTTCAGGTTGTTCCGGGCGTTTGTCACCCCGGAGTCCGCGATCGTCAGGAGCGCCGTGCCCGGCTCACAGACGTGATCGCCGGAAGCGTTGTAGATCGCACCACCGTCGCCATTCCGGGCGTTGTTGCCCCTGAACACCGAACCCGTCACGAGAAGGCTCGCCGTGAAACCGCACACCCCGTAGTTCGCGACCCCGCCGCCGTCGCCCGATCGCGCGGTGTTGAACGACACCGCCGAGCCCTGCAGCGTCGCCGGCGAATCGGCGAAGAAGGAGGTGTTGTAGATTCCGCCGCCCTCATCGGAGGTGGTGTTGTGATCGACGCTCGAGTTGACCAGATTCAATCCCTCGGGGAAGGCGAGGCGATCGCCGACTGCCCTGCCGCCCGCCGTCCCGGCCCCTATGGCGCAGACGCTCCCCTGCCCGACCGGCGACGCATTGGGCGCGCGGCAGCCCCCGAAGTCCGCGATCCCACCGCCGTTGGCGGCCGAGGTGTTCGACGTCACCTTCGTGTTGGTCAGCAGCACGTCTGAGGCTCCGATCCAGATCCCCCCGCCGCCGTCGATGTCGCCGAGGGTTCCGGTCGTCCTGTTCAGGCTGACCGTCGATGCGGTCATGGCCAGCTGGCTGTTGGACACGATCATGCCGCCGCCCTGGTAGAGCGCGGTGTTCCGCGTCACCGTCACCCCGGTGAAATCGAGGCTCGAGCCGCCGGCGTCGACGCCGCCACCACCCTGGTCGCCCGCGCTGTTGCCCTTCACGGTCACGTTGGTCATTGTGAGCGACGAGATCGCGACGAAGAGGCCGCCGCCCTCGGGTGCATAGCCGTTGGTGATCGTCAGGTTCCGGATCGTGACGTTGGCGAGGTACATGCCGAGCGTGCTGCCGGTACCCCTGCCGTTCAGCGTCGCTCCTGGCGAACCGCCCTGCAGCGTCAGTGGAATAGGCGCCGTCGTGGAGCCGTCGATGAAGAAGTTGCCGTAGCAGGTGCCGTTGATCACGATCGTGTCACCCGCGTTCGCGAGATTGTCGATCGCGTTCTGCAGATCACCCGAGGGGCAGTTGACGGTGATCGTGGTCACGGCCGCCGCCGGACCGGCAAGGACGAGCACCGCTGCCGCAACCGTCGCCCCGACGCCGGCAAGAACCACCAAGAAGCGTGCTTTCACCGAAGAACCCCTCTCCTCATACCTGGATCGAATCTCGCGACGCAGTATGACCCAGCAGCCGGAGAACCACCAGCGCGCGAGAATAGGATTCATCTTCGACGTCGACGGATTGGAGGAAGCGATGAAGGAACACGTCTCCTGGGTGATCGAGTTGGCGGTGAAGCCAGGTCAGCTCGATTCCTTCAAGGAGTTGATGGAGGAGATGGTCGCGGGCACGAGCACGGAAGCGAAGACGCTCAACTACGAGTGGTACATCTCAGGCGACGACGGCACCGTCCACATCTTCGAGAAGTACGCGAGCTCGGAGGCGATGGTCACCCACGTGACTGGCTTCATGGAGAAGTGGGCGGGACGGTTCATGGAGTGCGTGGATCCGACGCGCTTCATGGTGTACGGCGACCCGAGTGAGGCCGCGAGGGAGTTGCTCGCCGCATTCGGGCCGACGCACCTTGCGGCGTGGGGTGGCTTCGCCCGCTAGCCCTTTGACCCAAGCTCGTCGGCGGCATGACCTCCACGTTGAGCAGATCCCGTCGCATCCTCCGAGACCAGGGGCCGGTCGAGGTGATCCGGCGCGGGGTTCGGGAGCTTGGGGTGATCGTCGCCTATCGGGAGCTTGGGCGCCCGCGGACCTTCGAGAGCTCCGCCGAGCTGGTCAGATTCGCCGAGACGATCGGAGGGGGAGTCGTTGCGCCGTTTCAGATCACGTCGGAGATAGCGGCGCTCCTCGACCGGATCCGCACCCAACAACCCAGGGTCGTCCTCGAGATCGGCACTGCCAACGGCGGGACATTGCTCCTCTTCTCGCGTTCAGCACACCCGCAGGCGACGATCGTCAGTGTCGATCTCGACGGCTATCCGGCCTGGCGAATCCCCATCTACAACCGCTTCGCCTTGCCCGGCCAGACGATGCATCTTCTCAGGGCCGACTCACACGACCCCGGCACCCGAGCGCTTGTCGAGGAGTTGCTCGACGGCCGGGAGATCGACTTTCTCTTCATCGACGGCGACCATTCGGATGCCGGGGTCAGAAGCGACTTCGAGCTGTTCTACGACCTCGTGCGCCCCGGCGGTCTGATCGGATTTCACAACATCCTGGACGACCACGACGCCTGCCAGGTTCGTCTGCTGTGGAACGAGCTCAGGACGCGCTATCGCTGCGAGGAGATCGTCGCCGACCCGAACCAGGGCCGGCGCGGAATCGGCCTGCTCCATGTGGAGTGACGATCTCTGGGTCAAGGGCCTGGGCCAGCTTACGGAGGCAAGCGCGTGCCAGTTGCGCGCCAGTGCGCGCCAGAAGCAGGCGGCTTCAGGCGGTCTACAGTGGTAAACAGAAGGCTGATCGGAGTCGACCCCGAGGGCGCTGAGGACAGCTCAATCACGCGGTTCTTGGCTCGACCAGAGCGGCGGGGCTGGGATTCGAACCCAGGGGATGCTCGCGCGCCCACGCTTCATCGCACCGCGTCGCTCGGTGTGTCGGGCTAGGGTGCGAAGGCCGATTGAAATCGCACGGGAGGTGTCTACGAGATGAACGACGAGCGTGTGAGTGTCCGCTACATGGTCGACGACGTCGACGAGTCGATCGCCTTCTATACCAATCATTTCGGCTTCGAGCTCGGCCACGACGCCTCACCGGCATTCGCCGAAGTCACCCGCGGGCGGTTGCGGCTGTTACTCGCCGGACCGAAGAGCTCGGCGGGGCGGCCGATGCCCGATGGGCGCATCCCCGGGCCGGGCGGCTGGAATCGCATCCACTTCGTCGTCGACGACATTGCCGCCGAGGTCGAGCGACTCCGCTCAGTTGGCGTGACGTTCCGGAACGAGATCGTCAGTGGGCCGGGCGGAAAGCAAATCTTGGTCGACGACCCGTCCGGGAATCCAATCGAGCTCTTCCAGCCTGCTCCAGCCTGACCGGCCTCGCGGCGCATGAGATCGACGGCGGGGCTTGGATTCGAACCCAGGGTGCCCGTGAAGGCACAGCGGTCTTCAAGATCAGCCAGCTTTGGTTCAACCATGCTGTTTCCGTAGGGTGCGCGCCAGTCCGCGCGCCAGTCAGACCTTTCACTGCGTCGTCCTCGCGCCTCAACCTGGCGCGGGACCGAACCCGGAGCGACACGCGCGGGTCGGTAGATCGCGGCAGTCCGGGTCAGCGGCTGCCCCGATGCCGGTGGTGGTGATGGTGTTCAGGCTTGTTGGGTGCGCCCTTCCAGGCTGTTGATGGTTGTTGGGTTGTTGGTGGTGGTGCTTGGTGTTGTCGTTGGTCTAGCGGCAGGTGGGGTGCAGAGCCGGTCGGCGACGGGGTTGATTGCGTTCACGAGGTTGGTTGGCGGTGTCGGCCAGGCGTATGCGATCGGGGAGGACGGCAGCGATTTGCGGCGGCTGACGGCGACCACGGCGGGTCGTGGCCGGGCGGGCGGGGTGGTGTTGGCGGGGTTCACGTCCTGGTCGCCGGACGGACGGAGGATCGCGTTCACGGAGGCGACGAAGACGGGGTTGGCGGTGTTGGTGGCGAACCCGGATGGGAGCGGGAGGCGGCGGGTCGCGTTCACCAAGGGGGATGTTTCGATACTCACGGCGTCGTGGTCGCCACGGGGGTCGCAACTGGCATTTGATGTCGTCTGTGCGAAGGCCACGGGCGAGGTCTGCACGGGTCGGCCGCTCGGCGGCGGCGTCTTCCTGGTCGGTAGCGACGGGCGCGGTTTGCACCGGCTGGCCGGTTCCAGCGACTGGTTCCCGAACTGGTCACCGGACGGCAAAAAGCTTCTCTTCGAACGCTGGGAACGTGCTGACGGCTTCTACTACGCCCTGTACGTGATCGGGGCAGATGGGCACGGTTTGCGCCGTCTCGCGCGTGTCTCGGCCGAGATCGCTACGACCGGACACTGGGCGAGGTGGTCCCCCGACGGCTCGAAGATCGCCGCGGTTGAGGAAGGCACACCAATCGTGATGAACGCGGACGGCGGCAACAGGCGAACGGGGCCGTTCGAAATCTGGTCCAATCCGCTCACCCTGGCCGGGGAAGACGGCCCGATCTGGTCACCGGACGGGCGGAGCATCGCGTTCGTCAACCGCGAGGACGGGCACACGTCGATCGGCGTCGTGGCAGGGGACGGCCATCTTCAGCCACGGCTTACGCAGAGCATCAACTCTGAGTGGCCCGCATGGTCACCCGACGGTCACAAGATCGCGTTCGCTGGCTGGCAGCGTGGAAGCACGAAGACCTCGATCTACCTGATGAACACCGACGGCAGCGAACAGACAGAACTCACCCACGGCAGCACGGATTTCGCGCCCACCTGGCAGCCGTCCCCGAATTAGCGACCAACACGGCTGCCTCGGTAGATCGCGGCAGTCTGGGTCAGCGTGTGCCCTGATGGTGGCTTTCGGTGCTTGGGCGATGATCGACGTGCAACGGTTTGCGCGACTCGGCGTGTTGCAGCGTTGGCCGGGAAGGGGTTGCGTGGATGCGAGTGAGGTGGTTGCTCGCCGGATTGGTCGCAGCACTTGTCGTCTCGGGCGCTGCAGCGGCGACGGTTGCGGCGGTGGAGGCGGCGCCAGGGTACGGCGGCAAGATCGTCTTCTATAGCGATCGTGACGGCCCGTTCGAGATCTACGTGATGCGGGCGGACGGGAGCAGCGTCCGCCGCCTGACGCAGACGAGCCGTGGGGAGGATGTGGGCACTGAGCGGGAGCGGGCGGCGCTCTTTCCCCGCTGGTCGCCGGATGGGAAACGGATCGTCTTCCAGTCGGGACCGCCGCAGCTCACGCAGGGTCAGGTCTATGTGATGAACGCGGACGGGACGGGCAAACACCGCTTGACCAGCGGCGCCGACAATGTCCTTCCCGCCTGGTCGCGGGACGGGAAGGCGATTGCGTTCGTTAACGGCCGTGACGGCTACGCACGCGTCTATGTGATGGACAGTCGGGGGGGCAAGCAACGGCCGCTGACTCCCGGCGGTGAGCAGGGCGCGTTTCCGACCTGGTCGCCGAATGGCAAGCTGGTCGCGTTCGGCTGCTCTCGGAGTGGTGTGCCCGCGATCTGTAGCGTCGCTGTCACCGGCGGACGGGTGGCGACGATCTGGAGAGCGCCGGACGGTTTCAGCGTGCTCGGCTTGGACTGGTCCCCTGACGGACGCAGGATCGCGTTCATGGGTGGCTCCGGTCTGAAACCGGATATCTACGTGGTCGGCGCCGACGGGAAGGGGTTTCGGAGGCTGACGAGCGGCAGCGCGAACAACTCCTATCCGGCCTGGTCACCGGGCGGTCGCCAGATCGTCTTCTCCTCCAACCGTAGCGGCGGCACCGAGCTGTACGTGATGAACGCCGACGGGAGCAGCCAAACCCGGCTCACGGACAAGCCCGGTCACGACGAGGCGCCCGACTGGGCGCCCGGCAAGCCCTGACGCCTAAGGACGAATCACGATCGAAAGCATTCGCGCTGACATCAGCTCGTCAAGGAGGCTGAGAGCCATGAACGACATCGCCACCAAGGACCGTCCGGTCACAATCGTGGAACACGACGAGCCACGGCTGGTTGAAGAGCCGATCCGCGAGCCCCGCCAGCTGCCGGTCGCGTCGCGGCCGAGAAGCATCCCAGTGAGCTTCTGGTGGGCGGTGGGCAGCCTTGTCCTGATGGTGGTGGGAGCCACCGGCCCGTGGGTGAAGGTCCTCGGCCTGACGATCAGCGGAACCGACGACTCCAGGGACGGCTGGCTCGTGCTCGGTGCGGCTGTCATCGGTGCTGTGCTGCTGATCGGCTACTTCTTCCGGCGACGGCGCTGGCCTGCTGTCGTAGCAATCGTCATTGGGGCGATCAGCGGCGTCGTCGCCGGTTACGACATCGCCGACACCAACAACGTCGCATCGCAGTTCGGAAACGAGGTCGTCAGCACCGAGTGGGGGATCTACCTCTCGCTCGTGAGCTCGATCAGCCTGGCGCTGGCCTCGCTCACACTCGTTCTTCGGACACGACGGCGGCAAGCGGAAGCCCCAGGCGCCCCGGCAGTCGAGCGGTCGGTAGATCGCGGCAGCCGGGGTCAGCGGGTGCCCTGATGCGGGGTTGTGCGTCGCGCCGGATGCTGGCGGGGTGGTTGTGTTGAGGGTTACGCTGGTGGATGGCAGCCACCATGACATCGAGGTGCCGCTCGACTCTGCCGAGGCGGCGGTGGAGGCCCTCCGGAACAGCCAGTCTCCTTTCGGCAACGAATGGATCCCAACCGGGCACGGTGACCTCGTTTCCAGGTCCACCATCATCTCGGCAAGGTCCGTGACGAGCAGTCCTAGGGAGGCAGAAGCGCTGATGTCGGTCTCAACCCCGGCTTACCCGGTGCGGGTCGAAGGCCATCTCGACCCGCAGCTGTCTCGCTGGCTGTGGCTGGTCAAGTGGGTGCTGGTGATCCCGCACGCGGTCGTGCTCGCCTTCTTGTGGGTCGGGTTCGTTGTTGTGAGCGTGATCGCGTTCTTCGCGATCCTGTTCACGGGGCGTTATCCGCTGAGCCTGTTCGAGTTCAACGTCGGTGTGTTGCGCTGGACGTGGCGGGTTGGCTTCTATGCCTTCAGCGCCAACGGCACTGACAGGTACCCGCCGTTCACGCTCGCCGACGGTGACTATCCGGCCACGCTGCAGGTCGTCTACCCGGAGCGGCTGTCGCGCGGGTTGGTGCTGGTTAAGTGGTGGCTGCTGGCGATCCCGCAGTACCTTGTCGTCGCGGTTTTCGTCGGCGGGACCGGCTCGTTTGACCGGCGCTTGCCTGGCCTCGTCAGCCTGCTCGTCCTGATCGCCGTCGTCGCCCTGCTATTCACCGGGCGCTACCCGAGGTCGATCTTCGACTTCGTGCTTGGCATGAACCGCTGGGTGCTCCGCGTCGCCGCCTACGCCATGCTGATGACGGACCGGTACCCGCCCTTCCGCCTCGACATGGGTGAGAACGAGCCGGGAGCCGGAGCGCTCATCGTCGGCGCCCCGACCGCCGTCGCGCCCGAGACCCCCGCTGCGACGACGCGATGGGGTGCGGGCCGGATCGTGTTGCTCGTCGTGGGCAGCATCCTCGGTCTGCTCTCACTGGCGGCGCTCGCTGCTGGCGGTGCGGCCACGGTCATCGACCAAACCCAGCGCGACGCCAACGGCTACCTGATGACCGGCCCGGAGACGTACGAAACCAATACCTACGCGTTCGTCTCCGGCACCTACAAAGGCGGCGTCCCCGGAGCCGACCTGGCGCTGATGAGCGACCTGCTCGGCACCGTTCGGATCACGAGCGACAGCGCCCAGCCGGTGTTCGTCGGCATCGCCCGCCCCGCCGCCGTCGATCGCTACCTCGGAACCGTCAACCGTGAACAAGCACGCAACTTCACCAGCTCACGCTCCGACTACAAGCTCTACACCGGCGGCAAACCAGCCACACCCCCAACCGCACAACAGATCTGGGCGACCTCGATCACCGGCAGCGGCGCCCAGACGCTTACCTGGAAGCCAAGGAGCGGCAACTGGCGGGTCGTGCTCATGAACGCCGACGGCACACCCGGCCCCATCAGCACCCTCAACGTTGGTGCCCGCGTACCCGATCTGCTCTCGATCGGTATCGGCCTGCTCGCCGGAGCAGCACTCCTTCTGCTGATCAGCGGCGCCACGATCTACGCCGCCGTCCCCAAGCGAACCCGCAGCTAACACAGACAACTCCTCGAACGACAGACAACTCCTCGCCCGCGACGCCCGGGTTCGGCGTCACGCCGCCGCCGACCTGCTCCGGACGATCCTCGCCCGCGTTGAGGCGGAGATGGTGACGGCACCGAAGCAGTAGCCTCCGCTGTTATGGACGAGCCAGTTCGGCTGACCACCGTGCAGGACGAGCAGGAGGCGGAGATCGTGTGCGGGTTGCTTCGCTCAGCCGGATTCGAGTGTGGGCACCGGGTCACGGAGGAGACGGACTCGATGCTCGAAGGATTCCAGTCCGAAGGGCCGCACGAGATCATCGTTCACCATTCCGATCTGGAAGCCGCCCAGAAGCTGCTGGCAGACACGCGGGGCTGATCGCTACCGAACGGATCTGCATAGCCGACCGGCTTGCGGCCTGTCGCCGCCGACCTGCTCCGGACGATCCTTGCGCGTGTCGAGGCCGGTGAGCTGACGGCACCGAAGCGGGTGGTCGCCCGGTTGGAGGGTGCTGGGGGCGCGTTGGAGACGGTGGCAAAGCCGACGGGGGGAAGCAGTCGGCGACGGCGCTAAGAACAATCGCTTCTTACGGTTACGATCCCTTGCTCAACGGTGCTCGCGCCTATGAAGCGCCGATCTAGCAGGTGGAAGGGGGCCGGGGATGGCCGAATACGCAGCGACGGTCGCGCCGCACGTCTACAAGGTGTTGTTTGAGAATGAGCGGGTGCGGCTGCTCGAAGTGACGATGCAGCCTGGGGACCGGACTGAGATGCACTCGCATCCTGACAATCTCGTCTACTTGCTTTCCGGCGGCAAGGTGACGTTCACAGCACCCTCGGGCGAGGTGGCCGAGCTTGAGCTGACCGCAGGCGGTTCGATGTGGATGGACGCAACGGATCACGCGACCGGCAACGTTGGGGGCACCATCGTTCACGCGCTCATGATCGAGCCCAAGTAGGCGATCTCGGCGCTCAGCCGACGGCGACGAGTCGCGATCTTCTGCCCCGCCTGCGCGCCCGGGAGTTCGACGGCGACTAAGAGCTCATTGCAGAATGAGTTTCGGTAGTCGGCGGAAGCAGATGATGCAGCAGCCGATCGCGAGCATCGCTTCGTGCATCTCGGCGCGGCGCTCGTAGCGGACGAGTAGCCGCTTGAACTGGTGGAGGTGGGCGAAGGTGCGCTCGACGACCCAGCGCAGGACGCCGAGACCGGAGCCGTGCTTGGTCTGGCGGCGAGCGATCACAGTTTTGATCCCGCGCGCACGAACGAGCCGACGATGCTTGTCGTAGTCATAGCCTCGGTCGCCGATCAGCTGGTCAGGGCGGCGACGAGGCCGGCCGACAACTCCGGCGACCGCGGGCACACGGTCGAGCAGCGGGATCAGCTGGGTGACGTCGTGGCGGTTGCCGCCGGTGAGCGTGAACGCGAGCGGGATCCCGGTCGCGTCGACGAGGAGATGGTGCTTCGATCCGGCTCTGCCCCTGTCGACCGGGCTCGGGCCCGTCTCGGAGCCCCCTCTTTTCGCCTGCACGTGGCTGGCGTCGACGATCGCTCGCGACCACTCGATCTCCCCAGCTGCGCGTAACCGACTCAGCAACAGCGCGTGCAGCCGCTCCCAGACCCCGGCTCGCTGCCACTCATCCAGCCTGCGCCAACATGTGTATCCAGATCCGTACCCGAGCTCCTGCGGCAGCTGCATCCACGGGATCCCCGTGTGCAGCACAAACAAGATCCCTGACAGCGCCTGACGATCCGGCAACCGTTTGCGTCCCGGATACCTCGACCGCCGCGGCGTCTGCGGCAGCAGCGGCTCGACGAGCCCCCACAACTCGTCCGACACAGCCCAAGGCGGACTCCCAGCCATCGGCACCCCTCCCAGCTTGACAACGGATGCCGACGTGCTTCGTCGTCAGGAAACAGGTCCCTTCATTCTGCAATGAGCTCTAAGTCGGGAGCGCGACGGCGACTAAGTCGGGAGCGCTCCTCGCGCCCTCGACGCTTTGTTGCGGGAACCTCGACACTTACACGACAGGCACGTGAACGGCTTCGGGGTTCCTCGGCAGGATCGGTTGACGGCACCGGCGCGGGTTGTGGCCCGTTGGGGTGCTGTGACAGCGTGGGCGGCGGTGGCACACACGGTCGCCTGCGCGTAGGGTTCGCGAGTGAGTTTCGAGGTCGCGGCGGATGCCTATGACCGTTTCATGGGCAGGTACTCGATTCTGCTTGCCCCGGGGTTCGCTGACTTTGCGGGTGTGGCTTCTGGGCAGCGGGTGCTTGATGTCGGTTGCGGCCCCGGCGCGCTGACCGGCGAGTTGGTCAGGCGGGTAGGCGCGGATCGTGTGTCGGCCGTTGACCCGTCGGAGTCGTTCGTGATCGCTATGGGCGAGCGCTATCGCGGCGTCGATGTGCGGCGCGTGGCGGCGGAGGGATTGCCGTTTGTGGACGGTGCGTTCGATGCGGCTCTGGCGCAGCTTGTCGTGCACTTCATGTCGGACCCGGTGGGGGGGCTGGGTGAGATGGCACGGGTTATTCGGCGGGGCGGTGTCGTTGCGGCTTGCGTTTGGGATCACGCCGGAGGAACCGGGCCGCTGAGCGCGTTTTGGCAGGCGGCTCGCGAGCTTGACTCGGACGTGGACGATGGGTCCGATCTTGCAGGGACGCGCGAGGGTCATCTTGCTGAGTTGTTCGCCGCAGCGGGTCTGCGCAACGTCGAGAGCGCGGTTCTCTCGGTCAGCGTTGAGCACCCGAGTTTCGAGGAATGGTGGGAGCCGTTCACGCTCGGTGTGGGCCTGCCTGGCGCATACGTGCTCGGCCTTGACCCGGCCCGCCGGGCCGAGCTGCGCGAATGCTGCCGGGAAGCCCTGCCGACGGCCCCGTTCACACTGCCAGCGCGAGCGTGGGCAGCGCGCGGCCTGCGATAGACCGTTCGGCTAGGAGAGCAATTACGCCCCGCCGATCCTCACCCGCGTCAGGCCGGGGAACTGACGGCACCGGCGCGAGTGGTCGCGCGGCTGGAGGGTTCAGCGACCGCGTTGGAGGCGCTGGCGCAGCCGACACGAGTGGGTAGTCGGTTACAGCAACGCTCATAGCCGGTCGACCGACCCCGGCAGGCTGGCAGGCATGGCCCTCACCAAGCTCGAAGGACCGGCCACCCCCGGGGCTCGTCGCCGCGATCAAGAGACGGGACGGGCACCGCTGCCGACGCTGCGGCACGACCGGCAAACCCGACAACCCGCTCCGAGTCGATCACATCGTCCCAGTGTCGCGCGGGGAGACGACTCGCCGGAGAACCTGCAGACGCTCTGCTCGAAGTGCCACCGACGAAAGACACGAGTGGAGAAGTCGTTGAGGCGCGTAAGAAGCACGTAACGCCCGTTCGCGGCAATCCCCGATGACGACTCCCGGCGGGGTGGGGGACACTCAACGGATTCAAGGAAAAGAGGAGCTGATTCGTCATGGTGTTGAACGTGATCGGTGTTGTCGCCAGCGTCGGAGGAACAATCGCGGAATCTTGTCGCGATCGTCGTGCTAGGCGTTATCGGAGCCGTAGCGGCGAAGAAGCAGCAGCAGGCGAATGAAGGCGCGAAGCAGATCGTCTGCGCGCACTGTGGGACGCGGGGCCTCGTGACGGTGAAGCCGACTAGGGTCAAGCGCGGCATCAGCGGAGGCAAGGCCACTGGTGCTGTGCTCACGGGTGGGGTGTCACTACTCGCAACGGGTTGAGCAGGAAGGAGGACGTCACGCAGGCGCACTGCGGCAACTGCAAGATGACGTGGATCATCTAAGCGGCCTACCCCCCAACCCTGAGGATTTCTTGACGCCCCCTAATCCGCTTCGCGTCTCTGCCACGAGCTGGCGCGGAGGGGGTCGGGCGGCGTCCTAACGGCGGATGCGCGCTAGTCCGCGCGCTAGTCGGTGGAGGTCACGCGATGTGAGAGGCTTGATCTGTGCCGAGCGCCTCCCGCCGGTTGAAGGCCACTGCCTTCCACGAGGCGGGGCACGCCGTTGCTCACTTCTCTCTCGGTCGTCGTATTGATCGCGTTTCCATCGTTCCGACCGAGGGCGGGGAGGTGCTCGGGCACGTGCGTGGGCGCGTGCTTCCTCGGTCCGTTCTTGAACACGGTCAGCTTGAGACGACCCGGGATCTGAAGGCGGCAGAAGACTCGATAATCGCGACGCTCGCTGGCCCGATCGCCGAGGCGAAGTGGACCGGTCGCCGCAATCTCGTCGGTGCCTCCAGCGATCACGAGCAGGTCGCGAACTTGGCGATCGGGCTTTGGGCAGACGAAGACGTCGCCTCGACCTATGTCGCATTCTTGGAGGCGCGAGCACGCCGCCTGGTTGATGGGCTCTGGTACTTGATCGAGGCGCTCGTGAACGAGTTGCTGGCGAAGCGAGCCCTATCCGGTGCTGCGACTCACCGGTTGCTTAGGCGCGTGATCCGACACGAGGGCGAGAAGGTTGGGTTGCCGTTCCCCTGGGACGATCTCAATGCCTCTGGCTGGCGAAACTCGGCGTGGGTCATCCCTTTCGACCGATGAAGAGCGTTCACTGGCGGGCGTTACTCGACATCCGGGAGCAGTTACCCGGCTAGGACATCGAGACATCGAGGGGGCCCACGGCGAGAAGTTGAAGACGCCCTTCGTGCTGGGTGGATTAGAGCGTTACGGAAGCGTCGTAGCTGGTGGAGACCAGGGGGGCTGCGTCGGTGCAGTGTCCGACTTGGGGTTGTCTCGCCTGCAGGTCGTACTTCACCGTATCGCCCTTGAACAGGCCGGATGTGACCTTGCCCGACAGGATCTGGTGTCCCGTGCCATTGACGAAGGTGACCCGCACTGAGATCTTCGAGCTTGCGCCGGTGTTCCACTGAATCGTCAGGGTGCCAGCCTCCGGAGTCGTCTTCGGGGCCGCGACGCAGGCGACCTTATGCGAACGAAGGAATCCGGCTAGGGCGCCAATCAGCACGCCGCCGCCCCTGCAGGTGAGCGTCGCGACATGGCTGATCGCGGTTGGCCTGATGTTGGAGACGTTGATCGGTGGCGTCCAGGTCGCCTGACCGACAGCCGTACAGTTCGTCCCTGACGTCTTCATTCTCGAAGCAGAAGCCGCCGACAAGACCGTGCAAAGAAGCAGCACGATGATCGTCAAGGCACCCACAGTCCGCTTCATCTGATTCCCTCCCGTTCGATCGCTCGCTGCCTGCCGCCGGAGTCTGTCAAAGAGAGACATCACGTAGCGCCAGAAGTCAGCACCGACGAGGCTCGGCAGGTGAATCTCCGCTGCACCAAGAAGCTGCTCGATCTCCTCGACGCCAGTCCTCTCACCCTGGCGGAATCGGAGCTGCTTCGGCTCGCTGATGTCGCGTTCTGGTGGAAAGACGACATGAGCTGCCGGTGGTGCGCGTTTCCGCTGCGCTCACCTCGGCGATAGGTGGCGTAGTCTGTACCGCGCAAACAAACAAGGAGGCACGGTGCCAGTCGCGATCGAGATGAACTTCAAGGGCGCGACCCTCGAACAGTACGACAAGATCATCGAGTTGATGGGCCTTACGTCCGGAAACATCCCGTCGGGAGCCATTTTCCACTGGACTGCCAAGACCGACGACGGAATCAGGGTGGTCGACGTGTGGGAGTCGAGGGAGGTATTCGATCGTTTCTCGCAGGAGCAGATCGGCCCGTTCTCGCAACAGGCAGGCATCACTGAGCCGCCTGAGATGACCTACCGGGACGTGCACAACCATCTGCCTCACAGCTAGCCGTTCGCTCTGTCGCGTTCTGCGGAACTGCGACAGCGACCAAGATCCGAGCCATCCGACCACTGGTGAGTTTTGTCGAGTAGAGCAGGGGAACGGAGGGGAATCCGCCCTCTGCGCAGGCCCAACTCCTCGTAATCCGTATAGCATCCGAACCTTTGGAACACCGCGCCCGTCCAGCAGGGTGTTGAGCTGCTCATACAGGCCCCCGTCGGCAAGGGGGGCGAGATGGCTTGCGGCCTTCGATCCGTCGGCGAGCTCGGCTTCGACGATGCCGTAGATGAGATGGCCTCCACGGGCGTTCGCTAGCCCCTGGACATCGTGTTCGACGGTCTTCTTCTCCCTGTCGCTCGCGATGCGAAGCTCGCTCTTGAACTCCAAGGTAGGCGTCTCTCGGCGTCGGCTCTCGCAAACCTCGCGGAGGTCGGCCTCCGTCCATGCCGAGGTCGGCTTGTCGTCTATCGCCATTCGCTACTTCTATCGGAGTGCGCCGGGGCCGGCGCCAGTTGCGCGCCAGTGAGCGCCACGATCAGGCGGTTTCAGGCGGTCTACAGCGGCGATCAGAGGGCTGGTCGGAGCCGGGTGGCAAGACGCCGAGAACCGCTCAACCATGCCTTTTTCGGCTCTACCAGAGGCGGCGGGGCTGGGATTCGAACCCAGGGTGCCCGTGAAGGCACAACGGTTTTCAAGACCGCCCCGTTCGACCGCTCCGGCACCCCGCCGTGACCGAAGCGTATCGACGTAGCTAAGCCGATTCCGCCGAGACGGCCTCCGTCTCCGTCGAGGCCGGCAGATCGACTTTGTACCCAGACTTTGTACCGTTCCCGCCCCAGAGACGCCTCTCGAGTCGATCGGCGTCCTCGCGGAAGTGCTCGCCGGCGAGGTCAATGTAACGCCTCGTCGTCGCGTACGACGAATGCCCCGCACGGCTCATCAGAGCCTCTGGTGACGTACCCGCCGCGGCCGCGTTGGTGATCGAGCTGTGCCGCAGATCGTGGCATGGCCGGACGTAGTTTTCGATCCCTGCCTTCGCAAGTGCGAGGCGGAGGATCTCCGCGTGGCGCTCATCATCGAACGGCCTCCCGGTACGCGGGTTGCAGAAGACCCTCTCTTCGTCCGAGTCGTAGGTCGTTCGGGCCCGGTGCTGGAACAGCTCGTCGGCGAGCCGCGAGCCCAGCGCGATCGTCCGGTGGCCCGCTTGCGACTTCGGCGTATCGACCCCGCTCTTCACCCATGTTTCCTCGACTCGGAGCACTGCGCCGTCTGGATCGGCGAGCAGCACAGAACCCCATCGAAGGCCGAGCGCTTCCCCACGGCGGAGCCCCGTGCCCATGAGAGTCAGAAACAACGTCCGTACCGTCTGCCGATCCGCACGGTCACGGTCGTTCTTCGCCTCTCTGACGAGGTCATTGAGCGCCCGCTCGATGCGAAGTGTCTCGGCGGGCGTGAGGATCCTCCAGCGTCGGCGGGGCTCGCGCGGGCGGTCGACCACCGGTATCGGGTTGCTGCCGACGAGACGTTGCTTCACGGCTGCCTTCATCACCAGCGAAAGGACGTTGAGCTGACGGTTGACGCTCGCAGGCGAGAACCCTTTGCGGAGCTTCGTCGCTACGTACTTCTCGATCCGCTCCACGGTCACATCAGCCGGATGCATCGACCCGAACGCTGGCTCGAGGTGGTTCTTCACGATCTGCTCGTAGCCCCGCCGCGTTGTCCGCTTAAGGGCCTTAGCAGCCGCGCATGGGCACCGAGGCCCTGGCGGTGGCTCCATTCCGCCCATTCCTCCCAGCGTCGAACGAACTCCGCCTCCCTCCCAGGCTTGACTTGCCAGGTCGTATGAGAGTACGTCTCGGCCACTCGCGCCTCCCTCCCGCTCAGGGCAGAGCTGAGGGGTGATGCTAGCGCTGAAACGATTGGCGCACTTCGACCCGTTTCCAGGTCTGACACAACCGGCCCCGATTTCGGTGGCCGGGGTAGGGTCTAACGGGTGCGTCTCTACCTTGGCGCAGCCGCACTGGTCGTTGTGGTTGTCGGAGGTGCCTGGCTGGTTCTCGCGCTCACCGTTGGGCACTTACCGAGCGGGGGCTCGGACGCGTACACGCGGTCGGCCACCTGCGTCCGACTCGACCGGCCGCTAGCGACGCCAGGGCACCCTCCGAATTCGGATACGAGGAGAGACGTAACTATCTGTCACAGCCGCTATCTCCGCCCGAACTCCCTCTCGAGCAATCAGGGCAGAAGAAGAACACAACATCGTCCTGATCCCCAGGATCGTCGATCCCCTCAGCGAAGATCGCACGCCACCCCTTCGCCTCCTCGTCGCTCTCACGCTCGCACTCGGCGCACACGAGGACGTGCTCGACCTGCACCCTCGACCTGCACCCGCTTCTGCACGGCTCGGACGATAGATCGTCGAGTTCGCTCGGGTCGATCCCGCCCGGATGGAGGAGCCCGAAGGTCGAGGCTGAAAGGAGTGCTGGTGGTTCTCCGGCTGCTGGGTCATACTCCTTTTCGACCTCAGAGTTCAGGAACGCCCAAGGGAGGAATTTCCTTATGACGACGCGCCTCTCCGTAGCCCTTGCCCTTGCGGCCACGATGGTCGCAACGGCGCTTCTCGTTGTGGCCGGTTCGGCTGCTGCGGCGACGACGTGGAACGTCTATTGCCCGGGCGGCGACCTGCAGAACACGATCGACAATCTGGCCAATCCGGGTGACACGATCGTCATCTACGGCACGTGTTACGGCAATTTCGTGACCAACTTTAAGGTTCTGACGTTGCAGGGTGGCTCGTCGGGGGCGACGCTGAACGGGAAGGGCGCAGGGTCGACGCTGGAGATCGAAGGGTTGTCGGATGTGACGATCCGGAACCTGTCGATCACGAACGGCAACGGCAGCTTGGGCGGCGGGATCAAGCTGGGGTCTTCTTCGCTGACGATGGTGAACGCGACGGTGAAGGGCAACCGAGCTGATTTCGGCGGTGGTATCTATGCGATCAACTCGAGTCTCGATCTCACCGGGGTGACCGTGACTCGGAACACGGCGGCGTTTGAGGGCGGCGGGCTCGATCTCGAGTCGAGTGATTTGACGGCGGTCGCGTCGGCGATCAGCCTCAACAAGACGACGCAGTTTGCGACGATCGGCGGCGGGGGCGGCATCCGGATGCAGGGGGCGAACGTGCAGTTGACGGGCACGAGGGTGACCGCGAACAGTTCGGCCCGATTCGGTGGCGGTATCGCCGACTACGGTGGTCAGCAAGCGAACTGTTCGCCTCCCGTCGGGCAGGTACCGGCCTGCCTTAAAGGGACTGCGAGTGGAAGGTCGGTCGCCAATCGCACCCTGAGCGATGGTCTTCCGCCCGGGTTGATGCTGGTGAGCTCAAGTATCGATCACAACATCGCCTCCCTCGACGGCGGTGGGATCTACAACGCGTCTTCCGAGGGTGATTCGCCGATCACATTGCAAGGTTCGACGGTGTCGTTCAACAGCGCCCAAGGCGACGACGGCGGCGGGATCGCCAACTATGGCGAGTGCGACAACATAGCCAGCGTCCTGGCGACCGGGTCAACGTTCCAGGGAAACCAGGCCAGGAACGGTGACGGCGGCGCGATCTACAACGCCACCGGTACGGGTTGCGGGAGCGCCAGTGCGGCGCTGGTGACGATCGCGCAGTCGGGTGTGTCGAATGCGCCGAACAGCCTGAACCAGAACCAGGCGAAGCATGGTGGCGGGATCGCGAATGAGCAGGACAACGGGCTGGCGAGCCTGGCGATCCAGGCAGGTGCGCAGATCACGGGCAATAAGGCGTCGGTGACGGGCGGCGGGATCTGGAACAACTGCGGCAGCCTGCTCAAGACGGGCGGAAACGTCCTCTTGAACACGCCGAACAACATCGTCAACACCTGCATTCAGTAGAACGGGACGCCGCCCAGCAACGTCGAGGAGGGGGCCTGCCTACACCGGCTCTCCTCATGTCCGCAGGAATGGCGGAGACCTGCCTCGATGCCGCCCCTGCATGGCGCTAACGCCATCTGGCTTAACCGACTGCTCTACGCAGCCAGCACAGCCGCGACCAACAGGCTGGGATCGTCGTTGCGTACCCAGTTCACAAGCGGAGAGGCCGGGGTCGCGATCATCGCCTCAATCGGGTAGGGCTGCAGAAGCGACAGAGCATGCTCCTTGGCGATCGCCGGGTCGAGCCATTGCTGCTCAAGCTCGACCGGCAGGATCACCGGCATCCGATCATGAACCGGGGCCACCAGCTCGTTCGGGCTGGTGGTGATGATCGTGCAGCTCTCAATCAACTCGCCAGCATCGTCGGTCTTACAAGTCCACAAGCCCGCGAACCCGAAAGCGCTGCCGTCTTCGAGCCGAAAGTGGATCGGCTGCTTCTTCCCGTCCGCGCCGATCGTCCACTCGTAGAAGCCGTCAGCCACAACGAGGCAGCGGTACTTGCCGACCAGGGATCGGAAGGCTGGCTTCTCCAGCAGCGTCTCCGCCCTTGCGTTGATCAGCTTGTAGGAGATCCGCTCGTCCTTCGCCCAATGAGGAAGCAGGCCCCAGCGGGCCATGATCGCCTGTCGCTCCCCATCCCGCTCACGGACGATCAGAGCCTTCTGGATCGGAGCCAGATTGAACCGCTCCGAGTAGCCCTCGGGCACAACCACCTGGAAGCGCTCCGCGACCGCCCCCCGAGGCTGACTCGACGTGAACCGACCACACACCAGGCAGCGGAGTCTGAGCCCGAGGGCGGACGACACCCCCAAGAAGGCTCCCTCGCGTCCTCGGGACTGATCTACCCTTCAACCATGGTTCGCAGCGTTGCCCAACGGATCCACAACCCGCGCAACCGCACCTGTTACTGCGACCCAGGCTGCTGGTGCCGAAGGACAGCGCTGGGTCGAGCAGTGAAATGGTGGTTTCCCGGCCGCTACTTCGGACTTCACCACAAGGGTCAGGTCTCGGCGGAGTGGAAACGCGCGCACGACCCAACGCGGTAGCGGGTGCGTCGGCAACGATCAAGAAACGCGCTTGGCGAAATAGCGGAGCACCGACAGGCCGGTCGGGCGATCGCCGTCAACTAACGCTTGGAGTGAGCTAAGCGCGAGGAGCGAATCAGTCAAGGTCAAACCTGGATGCTCCGCCTCGAACCGTGAGTGCCACCGCAACGCTGCCCGTTCGAACCGCTCAGGTGCCCTCGTCGCCAGCAAGTCAACGTAGTCGAGCGCATCCCGCAGGCCGACCTGCTTCAGCTCCCGGATCGCCGACTCGGCCTCGATCAGGTTCCCGCGCTCGATCGCACGCTTGAAGCGACTGTACGCGGAGCCTTGAGAGGTCAAGCTGTGATCCTAGGCGAACACCTGTTCGTCGAGGAGAGCGGCGCACGCGGGTGAGTCAGACCTATCGCTCAGGAGAGACGCTACGCGATCCCCTCGTCGTCAAGCACACTGCTGTGATGCTCGTGGCAACGAGCTTGGCTGCGATCGTGATCGTGATCGCCATGACGACGATCGTCGTCGTCGCGGTGCTCGGACTGTTCATCTGGGGAGCGATCCAGGACGGACGCGAGGAGGAAACGCTCAAAGCAACCAGGAAGCGGCAGACGCCTCTCTGAGCGCTCGCCCCGCCTACTCGACTCGACCTCCAGGACACCCCTGTAAGGCCACCACGGGCTCCAGAATATTACGCGACCTTCAGCAGAGGATCTGGGGTCGTCCTGAAGCTCTCGGAATTAGAGAGGATGGCGGGAACGCGATTGCGCACCCCGTCGTCGTTCAGTCGAGTGCCTGGAGGCGACGTAATCGGCGAGTTCCGCGTCACCTGATGTCAGAGCCGCCCTACGGCGGTCTGGACGTTGAGAAGGGCGATGAGGCTTGTCCGTTGGCGGTCGGTGAGGCTGCCAGCGGTCTTTGATTCTGGGATGTTGCACCGCTTCAGCATTCGCGACGCCTTCGCTGGCCCGATCCCCGCGACGGACAGGAGGAGATCACGAACCTTTGCCGTCTCGATGTAAGCGGGCGGTCGGGCGAGGAGATCATCGAGCTTGGCGCTGCCTTCGCCAATCTGTTTCTTCAGTTGCGCTCGTCGCGTACGGACGCCGTTTGCTTGGCGCAGGGCGGCCATGGGCTGATCGTGCGACCGGCTTGAACTCGTCCCGACACTAGCTCCGGCCATCGGCGCGCTCGAGTTCGCAGCCACCTGCTGCATTTGAACAGCCTTTGTTTCCGCCGCCGGGATGGCGACTTGAGCCGATTCTCGCCGGCAGACGAGCCGCGCGAATCAGGGCGTTCACCGACCGTGGTGTGTGAAGCCCGCTCGATGCGAGTCAAGCACTCGCTGTGGGGTGCCGTGAGCAACGACCGTCGCTGATTGACAGTTCGATGCGGGGTTGTCGGGTGGGCGCGCGCTGCGGTCTTTCCGTTGTGGTTTGGGCGGGTTCCCCGATGTCGGTTGTGTGGGGTTGTCCGAGACTCGGTCGGATGGGACAGTCGTTGCGATCAGCGAAGGACGGTGGGTTGCGGGTGTTGATCGCCGGGGGTGGCGTCGCTGGTTTGGAGGCAATGCTGGCGCTGCGGGATCTTGCCGGTGAGTTGGTTGAGATCGAGCTGGTGTCGCCGACGCCTCAGTTCTGGTATCGGCCGATCTCGGTCGTGGAGCCGTTCGATCCGTCGCGCGCCTACCAGTTCGAGCTGTCCGCGTTGGCGGCGGCCGCTGGCGTCTTGTTCACGCCGGGGTCGTTGCTCGCTGTCGATGCGGATCAGCACCGGGCGCGGCTCAGCAACGGGCGGGAGGTCGGCTACGACGTGCTCGTCATCACTTCTGGCACGCGGGCGAGAGTGGCGTTGGAGGGGGCGCTGACATTCCGCGGCCCGGCAGACGTAGAGGCGTTCCGCATGATCCTGACCGAGATCGAAGCTGGCCTGACGAAGCAGGTTGTGTTCGCGTTGCCGCGCCGGGCCGGATGGCCGCTGCCCTTGTACGAACTCGCCCTGCTCACCGCAGCCCACGTGCACGAGCGAGGGCTAGGGGATGTCGAGCTGTCACTGGTCACCCATGAGCGGGCGCCACTCTGGCTACTCGGCGACGACGCCAGCACCGCGGTCGCCAATCTCCTCGAGCAAGCCGGGATCGTCGTCCACACCGGCCACTTCCCGGTGGCCATCGAGGACGGGCGGCTGACACTCCACCCGTCCGGCTCCTTGAACATTGATCGGGTGGTCGCGCTGGCACGGCTCGAAGGAGAACCGATCGAGGGCATCCCGCACGACCCGGACGGATTCATCGCCACAGACCAAAAGGGCCGGGTCGAGGAACTGGTTGACGTCTACGCCGCAGGGGACATCACCCGCTTCCCGATCAAGCAGGGCGGAATCGCCACACAGCAGGCAGACCTGGTCGCCGAACAGATCGCCGCCCGAGCCGGAGCCAACCTAACGCCGCGACCGCACCAACTCGTCCTTCATGCACTGCTTCTCACCGGCAGCCAACCGCTCTATCTCGAAGCAGAACTTGCTACCGGCCGCGGCTACCACACCACCATCTCCACCGATCCACTCTGGTGGCCGCCCGCCAAGATCGTCGGCCGCTACCTGGCACCCTTCCTCGCCACCCACATCCCGCGATGACTGACACGACCTCCGGTCGAAACCATGACTTGGCGGGTCGGTTCGTCAACGCCAAGTAGACCGATCACGGATGACTCGGGCATCGTCACCGTCGAGGACGAGTAAGCGGAGCGATGCTCCGAGCGTCGGTGTGAACATCGGCAGCTCGGGCACACGGGAGGCACGAAGTCGTCCGCGGGCGGGGGTCGCGGCTGGGGGGTCGCGGCTGGTATAGCTCCGGTATGGCTGAGCGGAAGAGCTTCACTGTCGAGGAGGCACGGCGGGTTGGGGAGGAGATCGGGATCGACTGGTCGTCGGTGCCGTTCGACGTCGAGCAGTTCCGGATGGGGATGGACGTTGAGCTTGAGCATGGGCTGCACGACCTGCTGACGAACGTGACCGGCGACGATCCGTTGGTGACCGGGAAGATCGCGCTGGCGCACCTGAACGAGTTCCCTGACTACTACACCCGGCTGGAGCGGATGGAGGAAGAGGCGAAGCGCGAGCACGGCTCGCGTTGAGCCTGCCCGAGGGCGCGGACAGCCAGCGCTGATCGAGTCGCGGCGCCAGCCCCGCTCAGTCTGGGCCTGTGACACTGAGGAGGTGCGACTGACGCGGTACGGCATTCCCAGGTTCACCGTCGTCATCGCTTCGCTCGCCGTGCTCATCATCGTGGCGGGTAGGGCCTCCGCCTCGCGGGGGCAGCCCGGTTCGGGCTTGCTGGTCGGCCTGACGCAGATCAGCTACGGCTGTCCCGGCCCCGTCCGGAACGGTCAGCCGCCGTGTGAGCACTGGAATCCGTTCCCGCACGCCAAGTTCGCGATCAGGCAGATCGGGGAGAACGGACAACCACTCCGGCAGATCATCCGCGTCGCCGTCTCCGACCGCCTGGGCCGGTTCTCAGTCCGGCTCAGCAGTGGCGACTACCAGCTGACCCCACTCGCTCAAGCGCACACCAGTGGTGGCCGCAAGCTGACCGTCCGCATCCGATTCGGTCACGCGACCAGGATCCTGGTTCGCTTCCTCGGCGTCCCGAGGATGTTGTGACGCATACGGTCTCAAGGGTTAAAGGTGGCCAGGAGTAAGGTTTAACGCGTGCGTCTCTACCTCGGCGCAGCAGCGCTGGTCGTCGTGGTTGTGGGGGGTGCCTGGCTGGTTCTCACGCTCACCGTTGGGCATCTACCGAGCGGGGGCTCGGACGCGTACACGAGATCGGCCACCTGCGTACGCCATGATCGCGTTTTGGCTAGCGACCCCACTGAGGCAGCCCGGTTCAAGAGTCCAGGGCTTCGACCGCTCGGGATCCGCTGGACGAACGTTCGGGCGGTGGCACTGTTCTCCGACTCGCTATCGCCAGATTCCGTGGACAAGGCGGACGCCCGGATCGTTTCTAGCCTGAGGAGCAAAGGCGTCCCGCCCGCCGAGATCACCAACCGACTGCTCCATGAGGACAACCTCAGCCTGTACTACCTCACCGGCACTCCCTCACAGGCGGCGCAAACAGCGATCACCGGATGTGTGTACCTCGTCCACTACAACCGAATCGCCTCCGCCTTCGGCCTGTACATCTCCCCTCACGCACACAGACCATTCCTGCCCGGCGCTGAGCGCGACCGCTAACGACTCCATGCTTGCGACGGGGACGGGATTGGCTCGTGAGTCGAAGTCCAAGTTCCTCCAGACAGGGAGTCCCGGCTGCTCGACTCGGCCTCCAGGATGCCGTCGTAAGGCCATCAGAACGTCCAGACAATTACGGGAGACTCGGCAAGGGATCTAGGTCGTCCTGAAGCCTCGGAATTTAGAGCGACACCGGAATCCCCCTCGTTCCCCTGCTCGGCGACATTGAGGTTTGCGGCTTCCGCGCTCCCCTTGACCAGGACTCAGTGACCGCTTTGGCCGGCCTATGCCTTCTGCATCACTTCTACGCTCAGGTAGACCGGCCCCGTTCGCGAGCAGGCGCGAAATGGGAACGGGACAACCTTCGCCGCGGTCTGGTTCGGCGGATAGACACGCAGCCCCGGAGCGGTCACCGGGCGGCAGGTAGAAACCGGGAAGTTGCCAGCCTCGGCGATCCGCAGCACCGTGGTCGCGGTGGCGCCGTTGGCGAGGGTGACCACGCGTGGCTTATGGGCGGCGTTCCGAGATGCGGCACTGCCGAGCTGGTAGCCGCCGAGACTGACTGCGGACACCCCCGGATAACCGAAGAGGGTGCAGGCGTGGCCGGAAAGATTGGTGAACTTGAGGTTGTAGTAAATGCTCCCCGCGGCACCGTTGCCTTGCGTGTCCAGCCAGACAACGAGCCCGGATGTCGCGCACCTCGGTGTGCTGGCCACGGCGGTCGCTACGGCAGGTGCCGCCGAGGAGCCTGCGGCAGCGAGCACGGCGACCGGTGCCAGCGCGCTGCGGCGCAGGCGATCGCCGCAGCGCCAATCAGCTGCCTGGGGGCGAAAGCGGGTAGGTGCATGCGAAGGCTCTTCTGACTAGACGGTAAAGGGGCTTAGCGAAGGGGATTCAGTCGTCCTGAAGCTTCCGAGTTTAGAAGAGCGCAGAAGAGCTTGGCCCAATGCACCGACTCACCGACGATGCCAGGAGAGCCACCCGAGCGGGAGGACGAGCAGGATCGGCAGGAAGATAACGTGTCCGCTTGTCGTGAGGTAGACGATCGCGGCGATCAACAACTCAGCAAGTAGGAGAAGCAGGCTCTTCAGCTTGTCCGCTCTTTTCAGCTTGTCCGCTCTTCAGCTAGTCGCGCGTGTAGTCGCTGGATCGACTCGATCGCCCGCAGCATCCGGTCGCGTGCGGGTGGGTTGGCCGAGTGAACTGATCTCGGGAAGAGGATGACACCAGCGTCCATGCCCGACCTCTTGTTCGAGAAACGCCAGCACGGCGTAGCCGGTGTCGCCAGGGCCTTCTGGGCGGACACCCAAATCATGATCCAACGACAAGTGGGTCACCGCACCCGTCAGAAGCAGGTCGATCGTTTCACCAGCCGTGTAGGCACGGATCCACCCGGTCGGCTCTTGGCGGATGTCATCGAGGTAGACCTTCACTCTGATTACGGTAGCGGCGAAGCCTTCCTTCGCCCTTATGCCGCCTCGCGAATCTCGTCTTCACAGACCGTTGGTGCCGATGGCACCTCCTTGTTCAACTTGGCGGCCTGCGCCTGGGTTCCTGAGTATGGGCGTCCGAGGACGGTGCTGCATTCCTGGATAGTCATCCGTGCCCGTCGCAGCTCTAGGAGACGGGCCTTCTCTTCTTCTGCCCACCTCGGCGGCTTTCCGGCGCTCGGCCACACCAACATCCAGACCACGTTGAAGCACTACGCTCGCTTCCTTCCTGCGGTTGACGAGCGGAATCTCAAGCTTCTGGACGAGTTCGCTGCGTGAGGACGGAGGTTCGCTTCCTCAACATCGGAGCAGCGACCTCCCGCGTGTGAAGCGGCACCGCTGAAAACGCTTCCCAACGCCTCAAGACGCTCAACCCCGCTCTACGACACGGGTTGCGCCCGGTCTGCGACGGCCGGACAGAGCTTGGCTAGGAAGGCTGGTTCTCGATCGTTTAGGCCGCTATCGGGCCGCGCGGAGGTGCCGGTTCTTCCGGCTCGTTTATCGTCCCGTACATGGCGAAGCTTGACTTTGCGTTCCTGGCTGACTATGTCCGTGGGGAGGCGACAGGTGGCGTGGTGCACACCATCTCCGCAGGCATCGACACGGTGTATGCGGAAGCCGTGCCGACCGGACACAACCTCGGACTCGTCCTCCGCGTCGAATTCACAAGGCAGGAGTGCGGAAGGGCGCATCGGATTGAAATCGTCTTTCAAGACGAGGACGGCACAACCCTCGCGAAGCTCTTCACTGTCGCCACACCCGAATGGAAAGAGGAGCTGCCGGTTCATTGGGGAGTCGGCGTCATGGCCGGTTTGAACTTCGGTGTGCCATTGCCGAGGTACGGGCTCTACGCGTTCGAGGTGATCGTCAATGACGAGAACCGTAAGACGATCAACCTGCGGGTGCTCCCGCCGCGCGAGCAGCCGCGGAACCCCGAGCTGCCTGCTGGCCAGCCGTGAAGACCCAATGGCGCTCCACTACTCCGATCACGCCCAGAAGCAGATGCACAAGCGCGGCATCACGAAGAAGGACGTCGAGCAGGCGCTGCGACTCAGAATTGGCAACCCCGGTCCTGGCGAGCCGGGAACGATCTGGGTTCAGGGACGAGCCGCCGGGGGGAGAACGCTTAGAGTGTGCGTACGTACAGCCGATCAAGAGTTCGTGATCACTGCCGCGTGGCCAGACGAGTGAGGAGTAAGGTTTCCCCGTGACCTTCCACTACGACACGGAAGCTGACGCGCTCGACATCGGACTGCGAGCGGGAATCGTTGCACGGACCGTCCAACTCGACGCCGGCACGCTCGTTGATCTGGACGCTGCCGGGAACGTTGTCTCCATCGAAGTCATCCGGCCCTCGCGACCCTGGCCTCTCGATGAGCTGTTCGCCCGCTTCCCGATCGCTGAAGATGATGCGGCCGTCCTTCGGTCGTTCTGGGGCGAGAACAAGCCCTACCCGTTCGAGGCCCCCGAGCTCGTTCTCGCGTAGCTAGAGCGTCACTCCAAGGCGACGGATAGCGCGCGGCCCGCGCGCAACCCTCGAATCTGCCGCGCCGGAGCTCTCAGGACGTCCCTAGCGTCACGCGGAGGGATCGTCCGGCTGGACAACGCGCACGGCTGGGACTACTCCATCATCTGTCACGAGATGAGAGATCAGCTGACCGGAATCGCGAATGCCGTGCAGCTCGAGCCGGTAGTCGACGAGTAGCGCAGACCTGCCGGCGGAGACGTCGGGCGACTCGAGCACGGACACCGGGAGCCACCAGGGATCTCCGACATTGTCGATGATCGCCTCGACCAACGGGTGTCCCATGGCAAAGAACTGCATTCGCTCGTCGCTGAGCGCCTCTGTCACGTCGAACGATCCCGATAGTCCTCCTCGATCCCTTCCGGGCTGCGCAGGATCCCGGGCACACGCACGAGGACCCCGCCTTCCGGTTGCCGACTCGATCCCCCCGAGCGAGGAATCGGTCGATCGCGCGGCAGAATCGCTCGAGATCGTCTCGGGTCGCTCGCGGCTCTCGCTGGAGGGCATGATTGGCCCGCTCTCGCTGGAGGCTTCGCCAATCGAGGACGAAGTCGCGGCGCAGCTCCTCGAGCTCTTGCGCCTTTCGGATTTGGTCATCGACTCCCGGTCGAGGCGTGAAAAGGCCTCAATATCGCCTTTTCTCCCAGCGCGATCCGCCCGAGCTCTTCCTCGAACGACTCGAGGATCGGGTCGAGGGCGCCGACGGTCTCCGTGAACATCTGGATTCGGTGCTCGAGCACGTCGAGGATGCGCTCGTCGAGCATCCCGCTGACGGCGAAGTTGTAGATCTCGACGTCGCGCGTCTGCCCGACGCGGTCGACGCGTCCGATGCGCTGTTCGATCTTCATCGGGTTCCAGGGCAGGTCGTAGTTGACGACGATATGGCAGAACTGGAAGTTGCGGCCCTCGCCGCCAGCCTCGGACGAGACCAGCACCTGGATGTTCCGCGGAACGCTTGGTGGCCGGGTCCTTCTCGTCGCGCGACATGTCGCCATGGAAGACCCGGACGAGTGCCGCTCGGCGAGCCGGGCACGGATCATCTCGATCGCTCCGAGGAACTGGCTGAAGATGAGGATTTTTTCGGTTGGGTCGCGGTCGAGGATGCGGTCGACCATCTCTTCCAGAGCGGACAACTTCGCGTCTTCGATCGTTCGAGCCCTCCTCGCGGAGGTGTGCGAGCGTGTCAGCTTCCTCGCGTTCATTCTCCGATGGAAGTTCGCGGACCGCGTGCGCAGCCTCCTCGAGATCAGGATCGTCCACGAGGACGGTCTCCGCTCGGCCGTGCCCAAGAGACGATCCGCCCGGCGCACTCCAGTCCCCCAGCAAGTGCCTTGGAAGAGCTACAAAGCATCTTCTGGAATGTCACGAGCACGAGACCAACCGCTGTCCGCTTCCTATTGGCCCAGTTCAGCCACTCCGCAAGGTAGGCCCGGTCGCAGCAATGACGCGCTCAAGCTCCTCCGCATCCGACTCCTCAAAGAGCCGCAGATAACACCCGCTGCGAAGCTCGAAGCGCAGCATTGAGATGCAGTCTCACGAACTCGGCGCGTCGCCGCAAAACGCCCTGTCTCCTTCCCACCAAGGTGCGACACGCTGTCGCACTTCCCGCAAAAGACGACAGCACTCGGCGTCCTGCTACGCAGCGCCGAGCCGTAAGAGGAACGCAGCAATCGGCTGGCTCAACACCGGCGCTAGCGATTTCGAAACCAAGCAGGCAACGCTGGCTGCCGATTGTCCATCCGACGGCGGAGTCAGCGGCAGTGGCGGTTTCATTCCGGGCGAAGCCCATACCGCTTGCGCAGCTCCAGTCTGAGGACGGGCGAGGGTAGCGGCGCTAGTGCCGCTCCCATCAAATCGGTGGCAACGAGGGCGAGTTCGCCTAGTCGGTTCGCCAGAGACGCCCGTGCTCTTTGCACCAGATCGCGACACTCGGCGTGTCCACGCCATCGCTTGGCGCAACACTTCGTTCGCCCGCTGCTTGTCGAACGGGTGGATATATCGCCGCTCGGTGATCGCGCTCGACTCGTGGCGGCTATCGAAACCTCGCGGCTAACGATGTGTCAGATCTGTGTCACAAGCACAGCGTGAGAACGATCATCAGAAACGAAAAGGCCCTGTTTCCATGGCCTTTGCCTGATGGAGCTAAGCGGATTCGAACCGCTGACCTCCTGGGTGCGATCCAGGCGCTCTCCCAGCTGAGCTATAGCCCCGTGCTCGTGACAGTTTAGCCCGAGGCTGCGGCTCCGCCTCGTTTCTCGTCGAGTGAGCCGGCGCGAATCGTTGCGGCCATGTCCTTCGACTGCTCGCGGTAGACGCTCCCGTCCTCGAACTCGATCACCGGGTACTCGGCGCTGGCCCGAGAGCTGTTCGATGCCGTCGCGCTTGCTGCGGCGGAGCGGGCCCTTCACGACCGTGGTATTCGATGCCCTGCGCATCGAGCGCGCTCTGCACCTTCCAGCACGGGTGCCCCTGGATCTTGATCCAGACGTTGCTGCAGCGATGAAGCTTGACGGCCATCTCGCCCTCCCTGGTGGTCGACGCGAACGGCTTACGATAGCGCCGGGTGAGAGCGCTACGCCTCCACGGGCCGGGCGACCTTCGAGTCGACGAGACAGCGCCGCCGACGCTCGCGGAAGGAGAGGTGCTCGTCGAGGTCGAGGTGGCGCTGACCGGCCACGAGGAGCTCCGCGCCTTCGGGGCCGGAAGCGACGCGCTCGACCGCTCGCCGATCCCTTTCGGTCGCGAGATGGTGGGCATCGACACAGCGAGCGGGCGCCGCGTCGTGGCTGCAGCATCGGCTCCCTGCGGTCACTGCGCACCCTGCCTCGCCGACCGAGAGGCGCTCTGCCGGCGCCCCGTCTCTCTGCGCGGAGCATTCGCCGAGCTCGTCTCGATTCCGGCTCGCATCGCCGAGGTCAACCTCCACCCGGTTCCGCGCCACCTCTCGCCGGAGGTGGCCGCACTTCTCGACCCGCTCGCCTGCTGCCTCCACGCCGTCGAGCGAGCGCGGCTTCGCCCGGGAGTCTCGTCGCCGTGCTCGGTGCTGGACCGATCGGCCTCATGGTCTGCGCCTGTCTCACCGACTCGGCGGGAGAGTCGCCGCCGTGGGAGGACGGACCGAGCGCCACGCCCTCGCGGCCGCGTTCGGGGCGCGGCCAGGGGATCCGCACGACGCCGACGTCGTCGTCGAGGCGGCCGGCACGGCGCAGGCTCGCCGTGACGCGCTGGATCTCGTCCAGCCGGGGGGCACTGTGCTGCTGCTCGGCTCGACCAACCGCGGCGAGTCGATCGGCGGCGACGCGGAGCGAATCCGGAGCGAGGAAGGCTGACGCTGACGGGAGTCACCGGTCACGCGCCGAGACACGTCCGCGCAGCCCTCGCCTTCCTCGCAAGCGGGGCGTACCCGTGGGAGATGCTGATCACGCACGAGGTGGATCTCGACGGCCTCGGCGCATTGCTCGCCGCTGCCCCGCGACTATCTCAAGGCTGCAGTGCGGCCCTAGCCGCGCAGCCGCTCGAGGTGCGCATCGGGCGTCTCGAACCCGCCGCC
The DNA here is from genome assembly GCA_963736045.1 of uncultured Actinomycetes bacterium. GTDB lineage: Bacteria > Actinomycetota > Thermoleophilia > Gaiellales > Gaiellaceae > PALSA-612. Next base: position 250,930 of record CAVTNK010000006.1, read on the forward strand.
CAGCGTGTTGAGCGCGATGTGTGTTGCACCCAGCGACAGCCATTCCTCCGCGGAGGCGCGCCAGTCGTCCGGGTTTCCTGTGCCAACAGGAATCCGCACATCGATCCCCAGCGAACTCGGATCCAGACCGGCCTCTTCCCGCCAGCGGCGCATGCGCTCGATCGTCGCCGGCCAGCCACCTTCGAGCGGGCGCTGCGGGAAGAAGCCGTCGGCGACCCGGGCGGCGCGGCGGAGCGCGGTCTCGGCCGAGCCACCGATCCAGATCGGGATCGGCTGCTGAACCCGCAACGGGTTGATCCCGGCCGCGGTGACGGTGTGCCAGCGACCCTGGAAGTCGACCACCGACTCCGTCCACAGCAGGCGCATCAGCTCGATCTGCTCCTCGAAGCGCCGGCCGCGGTTCGTGAAGCTCATCCCGAGCGCCTCGTACTCGACGTCGTTCCAGCCGATGCCGAGCCCGAGCCGGAAGCGGCCGCCCGTGAGAACGTCGATCTCGGCCGCCTGCTTCGCGAGCAACGCCGTCTGGCGCTGCGGCGCGATCACGACACCGGTGACGAGCTCGAGCGAGGGCGCGACCGCCGCGGCATAGCCGAAGAGGACGAGGATCTCGTGGAACACGTGCTCGGTCCGGTACGGCCCAACGAGGTGCGTGTGCCGCGTGCCGTCCGCGCCGAGCACATGGTCGTAGGCATGGAGATGCCCGAAGCCGAGCTCGGCAACGCCCTCGATCAGGGCGCGGACGTCGGAGACCTCCGGACCGATCTCGGCCTGCGGGAAGACCGCGCCGAGCTTCATCGCTCGACCCGGCTACCGCCGACGATCGCGTCGCGCCCGTCTGCGAAGCGCACCCACGCCTTACCCTTCCCGTCGTAGTCCGGCGACCAGACGATCACGGTCGCGTCCTCTTCTCCTACCCGGCAGCTCTCGGTTCCCTCAGGCTCGACTCCGCGCCAAACGCGGACGAAGGGGTTTTCCGCACGCTCGCGCCCGATCGTCGTCTCGTCGGTGTGGCCCGGATAGACGCGCATCCCGTCCGGCAGCGCCATCAGCACGTCCATGACCGAATGCCGCACCT
>CAVTNK010000007.1:0-85308 GCA_963736045.1 uncultured Actinomycetes bacterium
ACCGCACCGGGTGCGCCGGCAAGTCCACCACGGGAGCCTCGACGTCTTCGTAGTCGATCGTGGACAACAGGTGGGCCATCATGTTCAAGCGGGCGTGCTTCTTGTTATCGGATTCCACCACGTACCACGGGCTAATCGGGATGTCGGTGTGCACCATCATCTCGTCCTTAGCGCGCGAGTGAGATCCTCCCACCGGAAGATCGCATCCAGATCCATCGGCGAGAGCTTCCACTGCCGAACCGGATCGTTGCGCCGGGACCTGAACCGTCGCAGTTGCTCCTCGTCGGATACCGAGAACCAGTACTTGCGCAGAATGATGCCGTCGTCGATGAGCATCTGTTCGACGATGGGCGTCTGCCTTAGGAACAACGCATGCTCTTGCGGCGTACAGAATCCCATCACCTTCTCGACACCCGCCCGGTTGTACCACGACCTGTCGAACAGGACGATCTCACCCCGCGCCGGCAGGTGCGCCACATAGCGCTGGTAGTACCACTGCCCGCGCTCCCGCTCGGTGGGTGCCGGCAGCGCGGCTATCCGCGCGACGCGAGGGCTCAGATATTGGGTGATGCGCTCGATGGTCCCACCCTTGCCCGCGGCGTCGCGACCTTCGAAGACGATCACGATCCGGGCCCCGGTTTCCCGGGCCCATTCCTGGAGCCTCACGAATTCCGTTTGAAGGCGGAAAAGTTCGGCTCGGTAGACGTCTTTGGGGATCTTTCGCGTGGACTTCTCGCCCGATTTCTTCCCGCCCTTACTCATCGCCGCATCGTAGTGCGGGCGCGACTCACTGGGCGGCTTCCAGCAGTTCATCGAGCGATTCGCGCAGCGCGGACCAATCTGACCTGGCGCCCTCCGTGTTTGCTGGGGCGCGAATGGCGCTTCACATCTTTGGGCTGACTCGACTTGACGTGACCGGGGACACGAGGACGCCTCGTCGGCACTCCGCGAACTCGGCGCGTGGAGGCGACTGGCGGCGAATCATTTTCGCAAACCTGGTAGCCATCGCTACCACAGTTCGCTTCTATCGCTACCGGCGATACCCGCAGGGGTTCGATCAACGGCGTCGTGGTCGCCGCATGGTCTCGAGCCGCCGGGTTTACGACAGCTGAGCTGAGGACGACTGCCGGGTCGCTTTGATGACCTTCGTCCCTATTGCGACCCCCCGGATGAGCAAACCATGAAAGGCGTTGCACACGACCGAAAGGGATGCGGTGATGACGTTGGTTGGCAACGTCAAGATGTCTAAGCAGGAATTTGACGCGATCGCATGCAGGTTTCTCGGTTCTGAGTTCACTGGACAGATCTACGCCGACTGGCCGATCGACTTACGCCTGCCCCGTCCACAACGGGACGGTGGAACCACGGAATTTGTTGCTGAATCGTGGGACGTGCAACCAAACGGATAGCGAGAATTAAACCCGTGCCCCTTCAACTGTTTTTGTTGTTGATCGTGGTCGTCACTGCGCTCGCCTTCGATTTCACCAACGGTTTCCATGACACCGGCAACGCGATGGCCGGCATCCATCGCCACCGGCGCGCTGCGAGCCGAAGGTCGCGGTGGCGCTGTCGGCGTCGCTGAACCTGGTCGGGGCGTTCCTGTCGGTCGCGGTCGCGGCCACCATCGCCAAGGGTGTCGTGGTCGACACCCAGCTGGTGACGCTGCGATCTGGTGTTCGCCGGGCTCGTCGGCGGCATCGTCTGGAACCTGCTGACCTGGCTGTTCGGCATCCCGTCGAGCTCGTCGCACGCGCTGATCGGCGGCATGATCGGCGCGATGATCGCCGCGGTCGGCGGGCACGGGGTGATGTGGGACGGCTCGTGCTCGCAAGGTCATCGCACCGGCGTTGCTGGCGCCCGCGATCGCCGGTCTGAGTCGCCACAGTGGGCACCTGGCTGATCTACCGGATCACCGCCGACGTGCCCGACAAGCGCAAGCAGCACGGCTTCCGGCTCGGCCAGCTCGGCTCGGCGTCGCTGGTCTCGCTGGCGCACGGCACCAACGACGCGCAGAAGACGATGGGCGTCATCTTCCTGGCGCTGATCGCGCTACGGCGCGGCCAGCACCACCGAGACCGCCGCCGTTCTGGGTGACGTGTCAGCTGCGCGGTGGCGATCGCGCTCGGCACCTACCTCGGCGGCTGGCGGGTGATCCGCACGCTGAGCAAGGGCCTGGTGGAGATCGAGTCGCCGCAGGGCATGGCGGCCGAGACGTCCTCCGCCGCGATCATCCTTGCTGTCCAGCCACTTCGGCTACGCGCTGTCCACCACCCACGTCGCGACCGGCTCGATCATGGGCAGCGGGGTCGGCAGGCGCGGCGCCGCAGGTGCGCTGGGGCGTGGCCGGCCGGATGGTCATCGCCTGGCTGATCACGCTGCCCTCTGCCGGGATCGTTGGCGCGACTACCCTACTACCTAGTCCACGGCATCGGTGGCTACGCCGGCGCGGCGATCGGCTTCGGGCTGCTGATCGCCGTCGCGACCGGGATCTGGCTGAAGGCGCGTCAGGCGCCGATCACCCGCGACGTCACCCACGAGTCGAAAGCCGATCTGACCGGCGGCTATCGACGCCAGCGACACGATTCCGTCGTCGGCCCTGCGGATCGCCGAGCCGGTTCGGGAGGTCACCCCGTGAGTGCCTGGTTCAACTACGCTGCGGCGATCAAGATCCTCGTCTTCGGGCTGGTGATCGGTGCCGGGCTGCCGGCGCTGTTCGCGATGGGTGTGCGCATCAACGCCGAAGGGGCCGGGGTGGCACGCCACGGCGATGCGGTCGCGCAGCGCAACCCGCTGGTTCTGGCGGTCAGCTGGCTGATTTTCGCCGTGGTGTTGGTGGCGGTGACCGTCGGTGTGCTGTTCATCGCCCGCGACTTCGTCGGTCACCACACCGGCTGGTACATTCTCGGCGCCAAGCAGACGTAACATTCGCCCCCGGCGCAAGTACAGGTAAAATTGCTCCCCGTGCCAGCCGTACGTAGCATTCGGGGGGACATAATCTTGATGTGGTGGGGGCATCACGGTGTGGAAGTTGATGGCCTGTGACTCGGTTCCTTACGGCGATCCTGAACTGGCTGCGTGAGGGCTACCCGGAGGGGATTCCGCCGACGGACTACCTGCCGGTGCTTGCGCTGCTGCCGCGGAACATCGAGTCGGTGTCTGAATATGACCCGCGGAGTCGACCTGCGCAACCGGGACAGCGCCGCGGTCAAAGCCGCGCTCGCGGTCAGCTGCCCGGTGTGCGAAGCCGGACTGGGGAAGACTGCCAGAACCTCACTAACGATTTCCGGCTGCCGCGGCAACGAATCGTTCACTTCTGCCGGGTGCCCGTTTCCCACCGACGGCGGGATCTCGTCATAACTAACTAAGCTAAGAGGCGATGCGCCGCGTGGCGCAACTTCCGCTCCGATCTATAGGCCGGGCGTACACCGCTTATCTGTAGGAGAACGGCAGCTGGCGTAATAGCAGCTGGTCAGGGCGTCTTATACATGTCGTGATTGTTCGTGGGCTCATGACCGGGTAGTGCACATGTGTACGACGCCGGACGTCGGGGAGATGGCATTGCTCTGTTGTGGTGATGATCCGGATTCGGGGTGTGCGGACTGGCTGGGATCTCCGAACGCGGTGACCGCGGCGGTCACCGCGGTGCAGTCGTGCGCCAAGTCGAAATTGCGGGATCAGCGGGTGTGTGACGATCGACGCCGTGGTGTTACCGGGTGACGCGGAGGTCGGGCGGGAGGCTCCTCATGAAGCCGATGTCGCTCAAGCGCACGTGTTCGCCGCTGCCCTGCATGCGGAAGTGGCGGAGTTGCAGATGCGGATCGAGGAGGCCCAGCTGTGGCTGCGGCGGCGCGGCAAGCGTGGCAGCGACCTCGACCCGCCTGAACGTCTCGTACGACTGAGGGCCGACCTCGAGGTAGCCACCGGGATCCTGAACACTTTGCTCGACAGCCGCCTTCTGCGCCCCGACGCGTAGTACCTGGCCGTGGGAAGCCGACGACCCCTTAGCCGCCTGGTCCGCCGTGCCAGTCGTCGATGGGCCACCCGCCGCTTCGCAGTCGCTGCTGGACCCGCTCGACCTCATCGGGCGAGGGCATCTCGTGGGTGATCTTGGTGATCGCTACACGAATATCGGTGGCATCGAGGCAGCTCGCCACGCGCGGCCAGCTCCGAGGCCACCGCCGCGAAACCATCTGTCGTCGTATCGACCGGCTGCTTCTAGGACACTGCTGATGTAGTGGTCCTTGATGGGGCTGATGTCGACGGCGTGCGGGTCTCGACCGATCGATGACGTTCGAAAACACATGCTGCTGGGGCGATGGTGAGCCCGGGTCAGGCGATGGCCCAGCCGGTGGGTTCGTGGTGCAGGCCCAGGGCGGCCAGTTGGGCGAGGTTACCATGCCCTTCGCTCGCTCTCGGTGGCCGGCTCGCCGGCGATCATTCCCCGGGCAGCGTGGGGCGGAGACGAGTTGCCGAGACGCTCAACCCCGCAGTACGCATCGTCCGTGCGGCTCGCGATCGTCCACCACACGGCCACGCCGAGCGTCTACAGCTCCGATCAGGCGGCTGCGATCGTCCGCGGCATCGACGTGTACCACGTGAAGGGAAACGGTTGGAACGACATCGGCTACAACTTCCTCGTCGATCGGTACGGCCATGTCTTCGAGGGCCGGTACGGCGGCGTCACGAAGAACGTGATCGGGGCACACGCCCTCGGGTTCAACACGGGCAGCGTCGGAATCGCGCTGATCGGCAACTACATGACCGATCGCCCGACGCAGGCCCAGCTGCAGGCTCTCGAGCGCCTGATCGGTTGGCGGCTCGACCTCGCCCACGTCGACCCGACCTCGACTCTGACCTACGCCTCGAACGGCAGCGAGCGCTACCGCGCGGGCACTCCCGTGAAGCTTCGCGCGGTCTCGGGGCATCGCGACACCGGATTCACGAGTTGCCCGGGGACCAATCTCTACGCTCTGCTTGGCCAGGTCGCTCGCGCGGCGCGAGGCATCGGGCTCCCGAAGCTCTATTCACCGGTCGTACTTGGCAAGGTCGGAGGTCGGGTCACGTTTAAGGCGCGGCTGTCGAGCGCGCTCGCGTGGACCGTGACCGTGACTGGTCCTGCTGGCGGCACCGTGGCGAGCGGCTCGGGGCTTGGCTCGAACGTTTCCTGGGTCTGGTCCTCGGCCGGCACTCCTCCGGGCCGTTACACGTGGACGATCGAGGCGGGCTCGAGCATGCTGCCCGCAAGCGGCGTCATCGGCGGTCGCTCGCTGCCGGTTCCCGGCGGCCACCTCCTCAAGGGGCTGATGGTGACGCCGACGACTCTCTCGCCGAACGGCGACGGATACGCGGACACGGCGACGCTCTCGTATGCGCTGACCGCGCAGGCGACCGTGACCGCAACGGTGATCGACTCGACCGGAACCCCTGTTGCCACGATCGTCTCCGCGAGGAAGCAGTCGGCGCGGGCGATCTCGACAGCCTGGTCGCCGGACCTCCTTCCGGACGGTCCGTACACCCTCTCTGTCAGTGCTTCTGCAGCCGACGGCCCGGACCGACTCTGCGACGGCCAGCTTCGTCGTCGACCGGGCGCTCTCGTCTGTGGCCGTGACACCATCCGCCGTCTCTCCTGACGGCGACGGAATCGATGACACGGCGACGTTCACCTTCACGCTCGTCACGTCCGGGGATGTCACGATCACCGTTGTCGGGCCAGACGGCGCGGTCATCGCAGCGGTCTTCGCCGGCCCGCTCGGCCCGGGGGACTACTCGTTCGGCTGGAACGGGACGGGGGTCGACGGGTTGCCCGCTGTGCCGGGCAGCTACCAGGTGGTCGTCTCCGTCGTGGATCTCTTCGGCACGGTCACCCAGCCCGGCGCCTTCGCGGTCGCTGCACCTTCCGTGTAGAGCTGCCGAGGAAGTGTCTCAGCAGCAGTAGACTCCGCGCGTGCAGCCTGGCATGAAAGCCCCGTTCGGCCGCGATGTGATCGAGTCGATCATCCCGCACCGCGAGCCGTTTCTCTTCCTTGACGAGGTGCTCGAGCTCGAGCCTGGTAGGCGGGTCGTGGCTCGACGAGCCGTCCGTTCCGACGAGTGGTTCTTTCCGGGGCATTTCCCGGGTCGCCCCATCCTCCCGGGCGTGATCATGGTCGAGGCGCTCGCGCAGGCCGGCGCGGTCGCTGTTCTCTCGGTCGAGGAGAACCGGGGCAAGCTGGTGCTCTTCGGCGGAATCGACGGCGTCCGCTTCAAGCGGATCGTCGAACCGGGCGACGAGCTTACGCTCACGTGTGAAGTGGAGGCCACGCGCGGGCCGGTCGGCAAGGGCAAGGTCGAGGCCCGTGTCGGACGCGAGCTCGCCGTTCGCGGAATGCTGACGTTCGCGACGGCCCAATGATCGGGACCGCCAACGGCTACCGGGTCTCGATCACCGGCCTCGGCACGAGCGTGCCCGCGCGGGTGCTCACGAACGAGGAGCTGGCGCGAATGGTGGACACGTCCGACGCGTGGATCGTCGCTCGCACCGGGATCAGAGAGCGACGAATTGCCGCACCCGACGAGGCGCTCTCCGACCTGGCCCTTCCAGCCGCTCGCGCAGCGCTGGAGCAGGCCGGCATAGCGCCGTTCGCGATCGATTTGCTGATCGTCGCTACGGTCACTCCGGATATGGCCTTCCCGGCCACGGCGGCGATCCTGGCCGACGAGCTCGGGGCTCACGAGGCCGCTGCCTACGACCTTTCCGCCGGCTGCACTGGCTTCATGTACGCAGTCGCTCAGGCGTACGGAATGCTCGCCGGCGGGGTCTGCCGACGCGCGCTCGTGGTTGGGGGGGACGTGCTGTCCAAGGTGGTCGACTGGGCGGACCGCGCGACCTGCATCGTCTTCGGCGACGGCGTCGGCGCGGTTGTGCTGGAGCGGGTCCAGAGTGGTGGGTTTCTTGGTTTCGAGCTCGGCGCGGACGGCTCGGGGGGACTCGACCTCTATCTTCCGGCCGGCGGCTCGCGTGCGCCCGCAACGAGTGAGACGGTGGCCGCCCACGAGCACTACGTCCGCATGAATGGACGGGAGGTGTTCAAGTTCGCGACGCGCATCCTCGTCAGCTCGGCGGAGAAGCTCCTGGATCAGCTCGGCATGTCCGCCGCTGACATCGATCTCTACGTGCCGCACCAGGCGAACGTCCGCATCATCAAGCACGCTGTGGAGCGGCTCGGCATTCCCGAGGAGAAGGTTGTGGTGAACGTCGACCGGTATGGCAACACGTCATCGGGCTCGATCCCGCTGGCCCTGGCGGATGCCATCCGGGAGCACCGTTTGGCGAGAGGAGACATTGTTCTGATGACCGGGATGGGTGCGGGCCTGACCTGGGGTTCCGGCGTGATGGAATGGACCGAGGAGATCGCTGCATGAACATTGGAAAGATCGCATTCTGCTTCCCGGGTCAGGGCTCTCTCGAGTCCGGCATGGGACGGGACATCGCCGAGGTGTCGCCCGAGGCGATGCAAGTGTTCGAAATTGGCAGCACCGCGTCGGGTCTCGACCTCGCCAAGCTCTGCTTCGACACACCAATCGAGGATTTCGTCGACACGGAGCTGCAACAGCCAGCGCTCGTCGCGACGAGCCTCGCCATGCTGGCGGCGCTCCGAGCGCGCGGCATCGAGCCTGATTTCGTCGTCGGTCACTCCGTCGGCGAATTCGCTGCTCTGGCTGCCGGAGGCGCGATGAGCGTCTCGGACACGATCACGCTCGTCCGCGAGAGGGGCCTCGCGATGGCCGAGGCGGCTCGAGAGAACCCCGGCTCGATGGCTGCGATTCTCGGCCTCGAAGACGAGGTGGTCGAGAATCTCTGCCGGAAGATTTTCGGTGTGTGGCCCGCGAACTACAACTGCCCGGGCCAGATCGTCGTCTCGGGCGAGACTCAGGCCGTCGATGAGTGCTGTGCTCGCGCGGAGGAGGCCGGCGCACGACGGACGGTCAAGCTTCGTGTATCCGGCGCGTTCCACTCGCCGCTCGTCGCGCGCGCTGCTGACCGTCTCAGGCCCGCGGTCGAGAGAATCCGTTTCAGCGAACCGACCGCGCCGTTCATGTCGACCGTGACCGCACGGCTGGAGTCGGCCCAGCGCATGGGGCCGCTCCTCGTCGATCAGCTCACGGCGCCGGTCCGCTTCACTCAGGCTGCAAGCGAGCTTGTCCGCGAGGGCGCGCGCACGTTCGTCGAGGTCGGGCCAGGGAATGTCCTCTCGGGGCTCGTGAGGAGGATCGACCGCAGCGTGAAGGCGATTCCCGTGAACAGCCTGGCCGCGCTGGAGAAGATCGAGGAAGCGCTGTCCACGGCCTAGTGTGAGATGAGCTTCTGCACGCTCGAGGGGAGGCTCGCGCTCGTCACCGGAGGCTCGCGCGGGATCGGACGGGCGATCTCGGTCGAGCTTGCACGAGCGGGCGCCCAGGTGGTGGTCGGGTACCGGTCGGGCGCGGAGGAGGCCACTGCTGTGGCGCGCGAGATCGGGGGTCGTGCTCTCCAGGCTGATGTCTCGATCCCGGAAGAGGCAGCAAGGCTCGTCGAGGAGGCGGGCGACATCGACATCCTCATCAACAACGCGGGGATCACGCGGGACGGCCTGATCGCACGCATGTCCGACGAGGACTGGAGCGCTGTGATCGACACGAACCTTGGCGGCGTCTTCGCCACCTCCAGAGCGGCTGCGCGCGGCATGATGCGCAGGCGCTCGGGCTCGATCGTCAACCTGACCAGCGTCGTCGGCGTGCACGGCAACGCCGGCCAGACCAACTACTCGGCCGCGAAGGCGGGGATCATCGGGTTCACGAAGTCCCTCGCCCGCGAGCTCGCCTCACGCGGCGTTCGCGCCAACGCGATCGCTCCCGGCTACATCGAGACGGATCTGACGAACGTGCTTCCGGATACGGTGCGGGACGCGATCCTCCAGTCGACGCCGCTCGCGCGGTTGGGAAAGCCGGAGGACGTGGCCGGAGCGGTACGCTTCCTGTGCTCCGACGAGGCGTCGTTCATCACGGGCGAGGTCGTGCTCGTCGACGGCGGTCTGGGGATGTAGCGAACAGTGAGCTCGAACGGAAGACGACGCGTAGTGATCACCGGGATCGGCGCACTGACGCCGCTCGGAAACGACGTCGAGACGACGTGGACCAACCTCATCTCGGGCCGCTCCGGCGCCGGGCCGATAACCCAGTTCGACGCATCGCCGTTTCCCGTCAAGTTCGCGTGCGAGGTGAAGGACTTCGATCCGACCGACTGGATGGAGCGAAAGCAGGCGCGGCGCATGGACCGGTTCGCGCACCTCGTGCTCGCGGCGGCCCGCCAGGCCGAGACCGATTGTGGTCTCGACGTCAAGGCCGAGGGCGATCGAATCGGAGCTTCGGTCGCGACCGGGATCGGCGGGCTCAAGTCGTTCCAGGACTGCCACGACGACCTGCTCAATCGTGGCCCTGATCGCGTCAACCCGTTCTCGATCCCGGAGATCATCCCGAACATGGGCGCGGCCTGGGTGTCGATGGAGCTCGGGACGCGCGGGCCTCTCTCCTCCCAGTGCACGGCCTGCGCCGCGTCGAACATGTCGATCGGCGATGGCCTCGACGCGATCCGCCTCGGACGCGCGGACGTCATGTTCTGCGGTGGGACCGAGGCGCCGGTCACCGAGGTGGGAATCGCGGGCTTCTCGGCGATGCGTGCGCTGTCGCGCCGGAACGACGCGCCCGAGCAGGCGAGTCGACCCTTCGATGCCGCACGGGACGGCTTCGTCATGGGTGAGGCGGGGGCGGTTCTCGTGCTCGAGGAGCTCGGCCATGCTCAGGTCCGCGGGGCGAAGATCTACGGCGAGCTGCTCGGCTACGGCGTCTCGTCCGACGCGAACCACATCACGGAGCCCGATCCGATCGGGGTCAACCCTGCCCGCGCGATGGCGATGGCGTTCACCGACGCCGGCATCGAGGCTGGCGAGATCGACTACATCAACGCCCACGCGACCTCGACTCTGATCGGCGACGCCAGCGAGACGAGGATGATCAAGCTGGCGCTCGGCGAGGAGACGGCTCGCAGCGTGCCGATCTCGTCGACGAAAGGTGCCACCGGACACTGTCTCGGCGCGGCCGGCGCAATCGAGGCGATCTTCTCGCTGCTCGCCATCCGAGACGGCGTGCTGCCGCCGACGATCAACCTCGAGCAGCCCGATCCAGACTGCGATCTCGACTACGTCCCGAACGAGTCACGACCCGCGGCCGTGCGCACGGCGGTCTCCAACTCGTTCGGCTTCGGCGGGCACAACGCTTCGATTGTCCTGCGGCGCTTCGAGCAGTAGCAGCGGTTCGAAAGCTCTGTGGCGAGGCCGTTGCGGCTGGCGGGTCTAGACTGGCAAGTCATGGCGGAGGGGCCGGTGGACGTCTCGATCGAGCGGAAGGGCGAAGGGCTGGCTGGTGACGCCGCCAGTCGCGATCCGAACACGTGCCCGTCCTGCGGTTCCCACTACCTCGACGACGAGCTCAAGGTTGCGCTCCGGCTCTGCACGCAGTGTGGTCATCACTTCCCGATGCCGGCCCGTGAGCGGATCGACCTGCTCGTCGATCCGGAGAGCTTCGAGGAGGAAGCCGCCGATGTCCGCTCCGCCGATCCGCTCGAGTTCTTCGACCTCCGTCCCTATCGTGAGAGGCTCGCGGAGGCTGAGCTCGAGACCGGTCTCGGCGAGGCGATCGTGATCGGAAGCGCGCTGCTCGACGGCCATCCGTGCGAGCTCTCGGTGATGGACTTCTCCTTCATGGGCGGTTCGATGGGAAGCGCGGTCGGGGAGAAGTTCGCCCGCGCCTGCGAGAGTGCTGCGGAGCGTCACTGCCCACTCATCTCGGTGACAGCCTCGGGCGGGGCGCGCATGCAGGAGGGCATTCTTTCGCTGATGCAGCTCCCGAAGACCGTGTGCGCGGTCGAGGAGCTCCACGACTCGGGCACGGCGATGTTGAGCGTCATGGCCCATCCGACCACCGCCGGTGTGCTCGCGAGCTTTGCCAGCCTCGGTGACGTTACCGTCGCCGAGCCGGGTGCGCTGCTCGCTTTCACCGGTCCTCGAGTCGTGCAGCAGACGACGAAGGAACGGCTTCCGGATGACTTCGGGCTAGCCGAGTCGAACTATCGGTTCGGGCACATCGACCAGATCGTGTCGCGCACCGAGCTCCGCCCCTTCCTCGCCAGGCTGATTCGCCTGTTCGTGGGATGACAGACGACGAGCAGCTCAAGCTCCGCGGCAGGCTTGCGCAGCTTCGTAATCTGAGCCTCCTCGGCGGCGCCCGCGTCTCCGGTGATCTCAGGCGGTTCGAGAAACAGCTCGACCGGATCCAGGAAGCGCCGACTGGCGAGGAGATCTGGCGCTCGGTCGAGCTCGCGCGGCACGAGGACCGGCCGCACACCACCGACTACGTGGAGCGGATGCTCGACGACTGGGTCGAGCTACACGGTGATCGCGGTCGCGCCGACGACCGGGCGCTCATCACCGGGGTGGGCCGTTTCGACGGCCGGACGGTGGTACTGATCGGGCACGAGAAGGGTCGGGAGACGAAGGAGCGGCTCGACCGGAGCTTCGGCATGGCCTCGCCCGAGGGATACCGAAAGGGGATGCGTGTGATGGAGATCGCGGAGCGGCACGGCTTTCCGGTGCTGACGCTCGTCGACACGCCCGGCGCGTACCCTGGTGTCGCCGCCGAGCAGCACGGCCAGGGCGGCGCGATCGCACGATCACAGGCCCTCATGATCCGCTTGAACGTCCCGATCGTCTCCTGCATCATCGGCGAGGGCGGGTCGGGCGGCGCGATCGCGATCGCGGTCGCCGACCGGGTGCTCATGCAGGAGAACGCGATCTACTCGGTGATCTCGCCGGAAGGCTGTGCCGCCATCTTGTGGCGGGATGCCGGCGCGAAGCAGAAGGCGGCGGCGGCCTTCAAGCCCGACGCGGCGCATTGTCTCGAGCTCGGTGTGATCGATGCGATCGTCTCCGAGCCGCCCGGGGGAGCCCAGACCGACCACGATCAGGCGGCCCGTCTGCTTGCGGAAGGCATCGGAGATGCCCTGGCAGAGATCGCGCACCTCTCAGGACAGGAGCTTCGACGCTCGAGGCGCGGGAAATTCCGCGCGATGGGCGTATTTTCCTGAATCCACAGGTTCCACAGGCTTTTCCCCGGCTCGCTTTTCCGCTGTAAACGCCATGGTTGGGCCGTTTCGGCGATGGGTGAAGGAGGATTCATGCGTGTTGCTGCTTCCTCGGCCAATTTTTCGCGACAGCGTCGGAGACGTCCATGAGTCCTCCTCGCCGCGGGGCGCCAAGGCTGCGTGACTACGTCGCAAAGCGCGAATTTGGCTCGTCGCCCGAGCCTTCCGGACGGGGACCATCCGGACAGGGCACATCTCGCCATAGGCCGGTCTTCGTCGTGCAGCGCCACGACGCGCGACGCCTCCATTACGACTTTCGTCTCGAGCGCGGCGGTGCTCTCCAGAGCTGGGCCGTGCCCAAGGGGATCCCGCTCGAGGCCGGCATCCAGCACCTCGCCGTGCACGTCGAGGATCATCCACTCGAATACGCAACGTTCGAGGGAGAGATCCCGAAGGGTCAGTACGGCGCCGGGACTGTCGAGATCTGGGATCGGGGGACGTACGAGCTGGTCGAGGAAAAGCGTGACGGAGGTCTCACTGTCCGGCTGAGCGGGAAGCGCCTGAATGGCATGTGGACGCTCGTTCCGGCGCGGCTCGGCGGGGAGGAGAGGAACTGGCTGATCGTGCGCAAGCGCGACCAGGGCGAGGCGACGGGCGTCGTGCGTCGCTACAGGCCGATGCTCGCAACGCTTGCGACCGAGTTGCCGCGAGGAAGCGACTGGGTGTTCGAGCCGAAGTGGGACGGATACCGAGCAATTGCCTACGTCAACCAAGGAGACGCCGAGGTCGTCAGCCGGCACCAGAACGATCTCACCGGTCGGTTCGCCGACGTCGCGAGTGCGCTGCCGCGCGCTCTTCGCAGCCCGAGCTGCGTGCTCGACGGAGAGGTGTGTGCGCTGGACGAGGACGGTCGCGCGAGCTTTTCCCTCATGCAGCAGGGAGCAGGTCGACTGGTCTACTACGTCTTCGACCTGCTCTCGCTTGACGGGCAGCCGTTGGTCGATCTGCCGCTCAGCGATCGCCGCCGGCATCTCGAGGATCTCCTCGACCGGCGCTCCCGAACGATCCGGCTGTCCGAGACCTTCGAGGACGGAGAAGCGCTGTTCGAGGCGGCGGAGGAGCAGGGGTTCGAGGGCGTGATGGCCAAGCGCTCCAGGTCTCGCTACGAGGAGCGCCGGTCGCGGAACTGGCTGAAGGTGAAGGTGCGTCCCGGGCAAGAGTTCCTCGTGGCCGGGTATACGAGGGGCCATGGAAGGCGGTCCCGGATGGGTGCGCTCGTCCTCGCGGCGCGCGACGAGGGTGAGCTCCGCTTCGTCGGCAACGTCGGTACCGGCTTCACGGAGCGCGTGCTCGATGACCTGGTCGAGCGGCTGCGTCCGCTCGAACGCGAGGAGTGTCCGTTTCCCGAGGTGCCGAAGATGCCCCGGGTCCGCAGGCAGGACGTGGTCTGGGTCGATCCGGTACTGATCGCGGAGGTCCGGTTCGCCGAGTGGACCCACGACGGCCATCTGCGTGCGCCGGCGTTCGCCGCTCTGCGAGACGACAAGGATCCGCGCGAGGTCCGCCGGGAGCGGCCCCTCGAGACCGAGGTCCGACGCGGTCGCCGCACGCTTAGCCTGTCGAATCTGGACAAGCCCTTCTGGCCGGATGAGGGAATCACCAAGGGCGATCTGATCGCCTACTACCGGGCGGTGGCACCGGTTCTCGTCCCGCATCTCCGTGACCGGCCCTTCACCATGAAGCGCTACCCCGACGGTTGGCAGGGAAAGCACTTCTTCCAGAAGCAACCGACTTCTTCAACGAAGAAAGCGCATCTTTCCGTGAAGGGCAACTTCTTCCTCATCCAGAACGAAATCGACCTGCTTGCAGCGGTAAATCTCGGCTGCATCGACATGAACACCTGGCTCAGTCGGATCGACAAGCCCCGCCCCGACTTCGTGATGTTCGACCTCGACCCGGCGGACGATGTGGGTTGGCCGGAGGTCGTGCAGGTCACGCTTCTCGTGAAGCAGCTGCTCGACGGCCTCGGCCTCAAGTCCTACGCCAAGACCTCCGGGTCAGCCGGGATGCACGTACTCGTCCCGATCACACGCCGCTCGACCTACACGGAGACGCGCGAGTTCGTCTCGATCCTCCGACGAGCACTTGCCTCGACACATCGGGGACTCGTGACTGCGGAGTGGACGAAGGCGAGGCGCCGGGGCGTGCTCATCGACGCCAATCAGAACCGCGATGGCGCGACCACGGCGAACGTCTACTCAGTTCGCCCACGAGCGGGCGCTCCTGTCTCGACCCCACTGCGGTGGGAGGAAGTCAACGACCGCCTCGACCCCGCCGTCTTCACGATGGACGCGGTGCTCGACCGTGTGGCGAAGCACGGCGACCTGTTCGCAGGCGTGCTCGAAGGCAAGCAGTCGCTCAAGAAGGCGCTCGACTCGATCCGATGAGCAAGTCTCAACCTCAACGAATGGGGAACGTCGCTCGGGCGCCGCTTCCGCTCGCTGATGTGATGGGCGATCCTCCGCTGCTACGGGCGGGCCAGGCTCCAGTCGAGGATCCGGGAGGCGGAAGTGAGCCGCGCGTGCAGCGTACTGCGGCGCGAGGCGGCCGCGCTGTAGCCGGAGACGAGGTCGCGTAGACGTGGCGGTCGTTCAGCGGGATACTTGAATCGTGGGTCGAATCCGAAGCGGGCTGTCGCCTTGACCGACACGCAGGCGTTCAGCGCCGGCAGGCTGTCCCGATCGTACGCGACGGGGCGGCTTCTCCTTCGCGCCTGGCAGGTCGCCGCCGTGGGCGGCCTGCTTCTCTTCGTCCTCCACGTCGGTCTCGATGTGGGCGGGCAGGAGTCCGCGGACTTCTACCAGTGGGGGTACGACGGGCTCCTGATCTTCATGGCGCTGGGCGTGCTGGCGCGGCCGCTGGTCGTCCGCGAGGAGCGCATCTCCTGGATCCTGTTCGCGATCGCCATCGCCTTCTGGTGCGCCGGCGACGTCTACTACAACGCGAACGCCGACACGCTTCCGTATCCGTCGATTGCCGACGCCTTCTATCTCGTCTTCTACCCCCTCGTCTACGTCGCGCTCCTTCTGTTCATTCGAACGCTCATCCCCGATCTCAACCGCGCAATCTGGCTCGACGGAGCGGTCGCCACGCTGGCTGCTGCCTCGCTGGGTGCCGCCGTGCTGGTCGAGAAGGTCCTGGAGACCACCTCCGGCAGTCCTTCGGCCGTTGTCACGAATGTGGCGTACCCGATCGGCGACACGCTTCTCCTTGCCCTGACGATCGGGGTGTTCACGCTGACGGGGTGGCGCCCGGGCCTCCGCTGGACGCTGATCGGCGCCTCGCTGACTGCTCTCGCCATCGCGGACGGGATCTACCTGTTCCAGTATGCGGAGGGCACGTATCAGGAAGGCGGCCTCCTCGATGCGGCGTGGCCCGCGGCGATGTTGCTGCTCGCGCTGGCGGCCTGGGTACCGAGCTCGCGCCGCGCGAAGATCGTGGCCGAGGGGGGCAGCGCCATGATGATCACGCCTGCCGTCTGCGGTCTCGTCGGGGTGGGCGTGTTGGTGTACGGCCAGTTCCACGAACTCAACCTCTTCGCCGTCGTGCTTGCGATCGCCACCCTGACGGTCGTCATCGTCCGCACGGCGATCACGTTCCAGGAGAACACGCGGGCGCATGCCGAGATCCGCCGCCAGAAGCAGTTCTTCGAGTCGCTGGTCGGTATCAGCCCTGTCGCCGTCGTCGTCATGGATGCCGACGAGCGGGTGACCGGCTGGAACCCGGCTGCGACGGACCTCTTCGGTCACGTGCCGGAGGAGGCGATGGGTCACCCGATCGACGAGGTGGTCCAGACGCCGGAAGGCCAGGAGACAGCTGCCGAGGTTCTCGGCGACGCCCTCGAGAGCGGACGTACACAACGGATCACACGGCGGGTGCGCAAGGACGGCGAGTCCGTCGACGTGGAGATGATGTTCGTCCCTCTCGCATTCGAGGGGACGCACGCCGGCTTCTACGGCATCTATCACGACATCACCGAGCTTCAGCGTGCGCGGGAGGAGGCGGAGTCGGCCGAGCAGGCGAAGACCGCATTCCTCGCGACGATGAGTCACGAGATCAGGACGCCGATGAACGCTGTGATCGGGATGACCGGCCTTCTGCTCGATACGAACCTGACCTCGGAGCAGCGCGAGTTCGCCGAGATCGTCCGCTCGAGCGGCGACGCACTGCTCCATGTGATCGACGACATCCTCGACTACTCGAAGATCGAGGCCGGCAAGCTCGAGCTCGAGCAGGAGCCGTTCGAACTCCGTGAGTGCGTCGAGAGTGCGCTCGACATCGTCGCGCCGCGGGCTGCCGACAAGGACGTCGAGTTCGGCTGCATCTTCGACGAGCACTTGCCCGCAGGGATCGTCGGCGACTCGGCCCGGCTCCGGCAGGTGCTGCTCAACCTCCTCTCCAACGCGGTCAAGTTCACCGAGCAGGGGGAAGTGATCGTGCACGTCGAGGGCGAGCCTGGCGCCGCGCGTTCCTGGAACCTGGAGATCGCGGTCAGGGACACCGGCATCGGGATCCCGCAGGACCGCATGAACCGGCTGTTCGAGTCGTTCAGCCAGGTCGATGCCTCGACGACGCGTCGGTACGGCGGCACCGGGCTTGGGCTCGCGATCTCGAAGCGCATCATCGAGGTGATGGGTGGCTCGATCCGCGTCGAGAGCGAAGAGGGCAAGGGCTCGATCTTCAGGATCACGCTTCCCGCCCAGGAGGCCGAGGTGCCCGCACGGATCGAGCTCGACACGCTGCCGCAGGTTCGAGGGAGCAGGATCCTGGTCGTCGACGACAACGCAACGAACCGAGAGATCATCTCGCGGCAGGCGCGATCCTGGGGCATGGAGCCTGTCGCGGTCGAGCTTCCGTCCGAGGCGCTCGCGCTGATCGACACCGGCGAGCGCTTCGATGTCGCCGTCCTCGACATGATGATGCCGGAGATGGACGGGCTCGCTCTGGCGCTCGAGATCAGGAAGCGCCGCGAGACCGAACTCCCACTCGTGCTGCTGAGCTCGCTCGGTCGCCTGCCGCAGGCCAGGGCCGCAACCGGTTTCGCCGCCCAGCTCGCGAAGCCGGTCAAGGCATCGCAGCTGTACGACGCGCTCGTGACCGTTCTTGCCGGACAGGCGAAGGAATCGCGGCCGGCTGCAGTCGTCCCGGTCGGCGCCGACGGAGTATCGTCGCTCCGGATCCTGCTCGCGGAGGACAACGCCATGAACCAGAAGGTGGCGCTGAAGCTCCTGGAACGGCTGGGGTACCGCGCGGATATCGCCTCGAACGGTCTCGCGGCTCTGGAGGCGCTCGAGCGGCAGCAGTACGACGTCGTTCTCATGGACGTGCAGATGCCCGAGCTCGACGGCCTGGAGGCGACGCGCCGGATCTGTGAGCGCTGGCCGGCGGGGAAGCGTCCACGCATCGTCGCCATGACCGCCAACGCGCTGGAGGAGGACCGGGAGGCATGCGCTTCGGCCGGAATGGACGATTACGTGGCGAAGCCAATCCGTCCGGAGGCTCTGGCGGAGGCGTTGCGCAAGGTGCAGCCGGTCACAGGGGCAAACCCGGCGTGAGCAGCCTCGACCCGGCCGCGCTGGAGGCCCTTCGCGAGATCGGTGGGGACGAGTTCGTTCTCGAGCTCGCCGATGCGTTCTTCGACGAGGCGCCCACCCTTCTGGCGTCTCTGCGCGCCTCCGACCCGGAAGAGGTGCGCCGCGCTGCCCATACGCTCAAGTCGAATGGACAGACGTTCGGAGCGAAGGCGTTCGCGGAAGACTGCCGCGCCCTCGAAGAGCTGGCCAAGGGCGGCGATCTCGCAGGTGCCGGTGATCTTGCCGACCGCATCGACCAGGGCTTCGCCCAGCTGCGGGAGGAACTCGCGGCATTGGGCGCCGCCACTGACTAGGGTGCGAGAGGAACGGACGACGGCGGCCCAAGCTGGGGTTCTGCTGGTCGTCGACGATAACCGCATGAATCGGCTGCTGCTCGGACGCGGGTTGGAGCAGCAAGGTCACACCGTCGAGTTCGCGGAGCACGGAGGTGAAGCGCTCGATCTCCTGCGTGGGCGGCAGTTCGACCTGATGCTGCTCGACGTCATGATGCCGGAGGTCGACGGTTACCAGGTCCTCGCGGAGATGAAGGCGGACCCGCACCTTCGCGAGCTCCCTGTGATCATGACCTCGGCACTCGACGAGCTCGACAGCGTCGTCAGGTGCATCGAGATGGGCGCGGACGACTACCTGACCAAGCCGGTCAACGCCGTGTTGCTCAGGGCTCGCATCAACTCGAGCCTCGAGAAGAAGCGCCTGCGCGACCAGCAGCGCGAGCTGTTCAGCAAGTTTGCGACGCGTGAGGTCGCCGAAGACCTGTTGGTATCGGGCTTCTCGCTCGGTGGAAAGCTCGTCGAAGCCGCAGCCATGTTCTGCGACATCCGCTCGTTCACGACGATTGCGGAGGCGCAGACACCTACCGAGACCATCGAGCTGCTGAACGACTACTACACGTGGACGATGGACGCGATCGGCGACCAGGGCGGGATCGTGAGCGCGATGATCGGAGACGGGCTGATGGCGATCTTCGGCGCCCCGGTTCCGAGCGTCGACTTCCGCTTGCGTGCGGTGCTCGCGGCGCAGCAGATGATCGAGTTGTTGGAGCTGTTCAACCAGGAGCAGGCGGCGCGCGGGAAGGTACAGATCGAGATCGGCATTGGCATCGCATCGGGGCAGATGATCGCCGGGTACACGGGCACGCAACAGCGTGCCGTCTACACCTGCCTCGGGGACACCGTCAACCTGGCCGCCCGACTCGAAGCACATACGAAGGTGGTCAAGCGACCGATCCTGATCGACGAGAACACGCGCGGCGGGCTCGACGGCCAGATCCCGGTCGACGCCCAGGGGGAGTTGCTGCTGAAGGGCAAGACGCGCGCGGTGTACGTGTACTCGATCGCGTGAGCCTCCCGTCCGTCCGCTAAAGGTTCCCGCCCGGATTCGGGTTGTCGCCGCCCGAGTACGCCTGCTGCCCGGCGTTAGGTCGACCGCCTCCGGACGGCTCGCGTCTGCCTGCCAACGTTGCGAGCACCGGGTGTAGGTTCCAGTGCGTCCACACGGGAAGCACTCGATGCGGCCGCTTGCAGGCGCGCCCGTTTCGACGCCGCTGTCCTGGGACGAGGTCGAGGAGTCGCTCGACCCCGGGTCGCTCACGATGGACGTCGTTCTGATCGAATCGCGCGCCGCGGCGATCTGTTCGCCGGAGTGCTCTCCGGGCGGCAGTCGCTCGCGAAGGCGCTCCGAGCCGTCAGGTGAAGAACTTGAAATAGCGGCCGGCGACGTCGAAGCCGAGCTGCCCGTAAAGCTCCTTTGGCCAATCGTCGTCGCGGGCGACGAGGAACACGAAGGTGGCACCGGCTCGATGGGCCTCCTCGACCGCGCGGAGGACGAGCGCGCTCGCGTATCCGCGGTTGCGGTGATCAGGGATCGTGCTCACATCCTCGATCTGCGCTGTGTCCCCGGCTAGGTACAGGTCGGTCGCCGCGACTATCTTTCCGTCCGCAAGCACGGCGAAGAAGCGTGCGCCGATCCGCGTGCCGATCAGACACTTGGCGTACAGAAGCTGGTCAGCGAGCTCGGGGCTGCCCCAGGGCTCGGCGAGGATCGCCTCCCGCCGGACGTGGCGAAGAGCTGTCTCGTCCACCTCTGTGGGGAGACCGGTGTCGGCGATGCGGGTGGCCGCGCGGCGGTGCACCATGACGACTTGACGGTGAGTGTTCCAACCGAGTTCAGCGAACCCATTGCCGAGTCGCTCTCCCAGGGCCTCATCGGGAACGACGATGGCGCGGAGCTGGAGCCGCGCGAGCTCCGTAGCGAGCTCCGGCGCCGTCGCGTCGGCGCGGTCGACGAGCAGGAAGTTCGAGTCTTGCCGCAAGGGCACCTCGGCTGAGCTGACTGCCTTGCCGAAGGTCGACCGCTCGCTTCTCGTTCCGGCCATGTCCGCGAGCTCCATGAACGCGAACGCCCGCGCGACGTCGTCAGACATCGCCGACGGGCTTCGTGTGACCGAGCATGCTGAGCTCGGCGGTGTCGCGCCGGAACAGGAGCGCCACGGTCCAGTCTGTCACGACCCGGAGCTTTCGCGAGAGAAGCGGGAGTTGATACAGGTGGTAACTGCGGGCGATGAACCAGCCCGGGAACCCTCGGATCCGGATCCCGCAAACGTCGGCGATGCCCTTGTAGCGCCCGAGCGTCGCGACCTGGCCGAGCATCCGGTATCGGTAAGGCCGCGGCTCTCCGGTGAGGTTCCTGGCGAGTCGCCGCGCCTGGCGCAGCGCGTGCTGCGATGTCGGTGGGTCGGGGTGGTCGGGCGTCGCGAGATTGGGAACGCATGCGCCGTCGCCGAGTGCCCAAACGTCGGGGACGCCTTCGACCCGGAGCGTGGCATCGACGCGGACGCGCCCGCGCTCGTCGAGCGGTAGACCGAGCTTTGACAGGGTCGGGTGCGCGCGAACTCCGGCCGTCCACACGAGCGTGCTCGTCGGGATGCTCTCACCGTCCGAGAGGATCGCAGTATGCGGTTCAAGCCGCTCGAGCGTCGTCGCGACTCGGATGTCGATCCCCTGCTTTGTGAGGTGCGCCGCTGCGTACTCGCCAAGCCGGGTTGGGATCTCCGGCAGGATCTTGGGCGCGGCGTCGACAAGGATCCAGCGCTGCCGCTCGCCCTGCAGCGAGGGGTAGTAGCGAAGCGCGTCGCGAACGAGGTCGTGAAGCTCGGCGAGCGCCTCGACTCCCGCGTAGCCGGCGCCGACGAAGACGAAGGTCAGCTCACGGGCGCGATGCTCCGCACGGGGCGCTGCGTCGGCCGCCTCGAGCCGACGCAGAACGTGGTTCCGCAGGTGGATTGCGTCGGCGAGGCCCTTGAAGCCGAGCGCGTACTCCTTGAGCCCGGGGATCGGCAGGCTACGCGCCACCGCTCCGAGCGCCACCACGAGCTGCTCGTAGCGGACCGTGATCGATTCCTGCTCCGTTCTCACCCCGACGGCTCGTCGTTCAGCGTCGAGCGAGACGGCGTCCCCGACGAGAATGTCGGCTCGGGGGCACATCATCCGAAGTGGCACGACCACGTGGCGCGGCTCGAGCGAGCCGGATGCCGCCTCGGGCAGAAGCGAGGCGAAGAGCATGAAGTTCTCGTGGTTGACCACGGTCGCTTCGCGGCCGCGCTTTCCCAGCAGTCGGGCGACCCAGGCGCCGGCGAACCCTCCGCCGAGGATGAGCAAGCCGCCTCGCGCGTGCCGCCCTGCCACGAGGTCTTCTACCATCGTGCGGTGTCACGCATCCAGATCGCGGTGGTCGGGAGCGGCGCTGACCACGAGGATCGAGCCGAAACCGTCGGGCGACTGCTCGCCGAGCGTGGTGCGACGGTCGTGTGCGGCGGCCGGAACGAGGTCATGGCGGCGGTTGCGCGCGGAGCGAAGTCTGCAGGGGGCACGACGATCGGGATTCTTCCCGGCGAGACGCGGGCCGGTGCCAACCAATGGATCGATCATGCTGTCGTCACCGGAACCGGCCATGCACGGAACCTCTCCGTGGTTGCGTCAGGCGACGCTGTGATCGCCGTCGGCGGGTCGTGGGGGACGCTGTCAGAGATCGCGCTCGCCCGAGTGCTCGGCCGGCCGGTGGTGGTCGTCGAGCCCGGGTGGGGTGTCGAGGGCGACGGGGTCGAACGGGTCGGAACGCCCGAGGATGCCGTCGATCTGGCGCTCCGGCTCGCTGCGGCGACCGAGCGGTGATCGCCACGCTTTCGGCACAGTTGCGTCTCACATCTGCGCATCTTTCCGCGTTACGATGAAATCGGGTGGTGGGCCGGGGTGCCCCAAGCCGAAGGACTAGTTTTCGGCGAGCATCCGGTGTAGGAGTTGGCGGGCGCCGGCCTTGTCGAGCATGTCGTTCAGGTTGCCGCATTTCGGCGATTGCACGCATGACGGGCACCCGTGCTCGCACGGGCAGCCGTCGAGCATCCGGGCTGTATCCGAGACCCATCCGTCGAACGAGGCGAAGCCCCGGTCGGTAATTCCGACTCCACCCGGATGTCCGTCGTAGACGAAGATTGTCGGTCGCTGCGTCTGAACGTGGACGTTGGTCGACAGGCCGCCGATGTCCCAGCGGTCGCACATCGCCCACAGTGGGAGCAGGGCGATCAGTGCGTGCTCGGCGGCGTGGAGCGTTGCGAGCAGCGTCGGCATCCGGTCGAGCCCGTCGAGCAGCCCGTCGTCGGGTACGAACCACACCGCTTCGGTCTCGAACGTTGCGGGAGGAAGATCGAGCATGACGAGATCGATGACCTTGCCATCGCGAGTCGCCTTGCGCTGGTACGCGACGACTTGCTCGGTGACCGACACACGGCCGAACGAGAGCTCGACCCCGAGCCGATTCTCGGCGCGCTCTAGGCGCTCGATGAGCGTCGTCGTCTCCTTCTTCACCTGTGTGTACCAGTCTCCCCCGAAGCGGTCGACGATCGCCGTCCCGGCGGTGAGGTCGAGCGTCTGCACGAGGTAGGCGTCGCCGAGGTGAAGGTAGACCGCTCCTTCGTGGACGGTCGAGCACGCTCTTTCGCGCTCCAGTGTCCCGAGCACCGAGCCGGTCGCCGCCTCGACGACGAGGACGGGATCGCGGCTGCCCGAGCGAAGGGACAGCCTCCCAGCCGGGTAGTCGCGTCCGGCCCAGACGAAGCCGGCCGGCGTTCGCCTGAGCTCCGGGAGCAACGCGGCACGTTCCACCGCGATGTCGCCCAGCGTGTCTCGGTCTTCCTCGTTGATCGGGCCCTCGAATGCCGCAGCCAGCAGGTGGCCGTCGAGAATTCGAGGATTCCCGTGGTCGAGGATTGCCGCTTCGACATCCCGATCGAGCAGAGCCTCCGGCTCACGCATGAAGTACTGGTCGAGCGCGTCCTCGCTCGCAACGAGCACAGCGAGGCCGTGACCTCGCCGTCCGGCGCGACCCCACTGCTGCCTGAGGCTCGCGACCGTACCCGGAAAACCGACCGAGATCACGCAGTCGAGCGAGCCGATGTCGATTCCGAGCTCGAGGGCATCGGTTGCGGAGACACCAAGGAGCTCCCCCGCGACGAGGCGTCGTTCGATGTCGCGGCGCTGCTCTGGCGTATAGCCGGCGCGATACGGCGAGAGCCGGCCTTCGTACTCTGATCCGAGGCGTTCGAGCGCGAACCGGTGGATCAACTCGGCTGATTTGCGGCTCTTGGCGAAGCAAAGCGTCCGCTGGTGCCGTGAGACCAGCTCTGCCATCAGCTTTGCGGCTTCTCCGAGCGCGCTTGCACGTAACCAGAGCTGCTCGTCGATCAATGGTGGGTTCCAGAGGCAGATCGTTCGTTCGGCACGCGGCGCGGAGTCGCCCGAGACGACCGCTGTGTCGAGCCCGGTCAGGGAACGGGCGAGCTCGCCCGGGTTTGCGATCGTCGCCGACGCGAGGAGAAACTGCGGCTCCGATCCGTAGGCGTGCGCGATCCGACGTAGCCGCCGAAGGACGTTGGCAACATGAGAGCCGAAGACCCCGCGGTAGACGTGCGCCTCGTCGACGACGACGTAGCGGAGGTTGGCCAGCACGTCACCCCAGCGATCGTGATGGGGAAGGACACCGACGTGCAGCATGTCGGGGTTCGAGAGAAGGGCGTTCGACCAGCGGCGGATCTGCCACCGCCGATCGACAGCGGTGTCGCCGTCGTAGATCGCCGGGCGTAGCCCGGGGATGCGGAAGGCCTGGAGCGAGCGTGCCTGGTCCTGCGCGAGAGCCTTCGTCGGATAGAGGTAGAGCACGCGTGTCTTCGGGTTACGGGCGATGGCATCGAGCACCGGGAGGTTGAAGGCAAGCGTCTTCCCGCTTGCGGTGCCTGTCGTCACGATCAGATGGCCACCCTGGCTCGCGATGTTCCAAGCCTCGGATTGGTGGCGGTAGAGGGAGGTGATGCCCTGTGCGACGAGGGCGTTCTGAACGCGCGGCTCGAGACTGTCCGGGAAGGGATCGGCGCGTGCCTCGCGAGCGGGCTGGGTGCCAATGTGAGCGACCTCCTCGGCAGCGAGCAGATCGTCCCAGAGCGCAACCCCGACGCTCACCGCTGTGCGCCGAGGGCCAGCCAGTGGAAGTATTCGCGCTCCTCGGGCCGACGTTCCATTCCCGGCCCGACCGGCCGATCAACGCCGTTCTCGATGCCGAGGCTCGCGGCGAGCCTCGCCTCGCACCAGTCTGCGACGCCGTCGAAGCGAGCTGCGCGCACGCAGTCGATCGTAGCCGGGGGTCGGCAGATGTGGAATCCATCCCGACTCTTGACACGAAATCGGCACATCCGCGCGCGGCTCCGCTCCCTACCATGCATCCAGCCCCTGGGGTGGGTGGGGGTTTGGGATGGGACCCCGCCGACCGGCTGTCGGACCGAGACGGCGTAACGTTCCGACGATGAGCGTTCCGCGGTGCCTCACGATCGCTGGATCCGACTCCGGCGGCGGAGCCGGGATCCAGGCCGACCTCAAGGCGTTCGCGGCTGCCGGCTGCTTCGGGATGAGCGCGGTCGTCGCCCTGACCGCGCAGAACACCGTCGGTGTGACGGCAGTCGAGGAGGCGCCCGTAGCGTTCGTTCTCGCGCAGCTGGAGGCCGTGTTCTCGGACATCGGCGTCGACGTGGCGAAGACCGGGATGCTCTTCTCGGCACCGATCGTCGAGACGGTCGCAGAGTTCCTCGCCGCCCACCCCGTACCGCTCGTCGTGGATCCCGTCATGGTGGCGAGCTCGGGTGCCAGGCTCCTCCGCGAAGACGCCGTCGACACGCTCGTCCGGATGCTCTTCCCCCTTGCGACGATTGTCACGCCGAACCTTCTCGAAGCCGAGGCTCTCGCCGGCGTTGCAGCATCCCGCGACGAGCTCGTCCGGCGCCTCCACGATCTCGGCCCGCGCGCGGTGATCGTCACCGGCGGCCACGGGACCGAGGCCGTCGACACGTTCTACGACGGGGAACATCTGATCGACATCCCGGTCCCGCGACATGCGGTCCTGGCGACGCATGGCGCCGGCTGCACGCACTCCGCGACACTCGCCGCGTTGCTCGCGCGCGGCGCCACGCTCGAGCAGGCTGCGCGTCAGGCGGCCGATGTGGCCGCGGATGCGGTTCTGCATGGGCTGACCGGCCTCGGAGCAGGCGACGGCCCGGTCGACGTCTTCCACTTGGCACGAGGCGCCGGATGAAGCTCTCCGAGATCGGTGAGTTCGGACTTCTGGCCGAGCTGGAAGCTCGCGGCCTGGTCAGCGGAATCGAGAACGATGTGGCCGAGCTCTCCGGCGGAATCGTCCTGACGCAGGACGCTCTCGTCGAGGGTGTGCATTTCCGGCTCGACTGGCTGTCCTGGTGCGACCTCGGCTTCCGGGCGGCCGCTGTCAACCTCAGTGACCTTGCCGCATCGGGAGCCGTGCCCGAGGGCCTCGCCGTGACGCTCGGCCTACCTGGCGATACGGAGCTTGCCGACGTTGTCTCGCTGTACGAGGGGATCGCGGAAGCCGGCGTCCCGGTCGTTGGCGGCGACACCACGGCCGCCGACCGGGTCGTGCTCTCCGTCGCCGCGCTCGGCCGATCGGACCGCGTGCCGGGACGCGGTGGGGCCCGACCTGGCGACCTCCTCGTCGTCACGGGCCCTCTCGGAGCGGCCGGGGTCGCCTTCCGCCAGGGCCGTTACGCGCGTCCCCCACTCCGGCTCGACGAAGGACGGGCCCTCGCCCGGCATGCACACGCGATGCTGGATCTCTCGGATGGACTCGCCAGGGACGCAGGTCACATCGCCGCGCGGTCTGGCTGCCGCATGGTGATCGACCTGGAGCGGGTTCCGCTCGCCGAGGGTGCGATACGATCGAGGACATCGGCTTTGGAGAGGACTACGAGCTGCTCGCCGCAGTCGTGAACGGCGCCGGCTTCCCGGCGGTCGGTCGCTGCGAGGATGGCATCGGCGTGGAACTCTTCCACCACGGAGAGCCGCACGAGCTGCCGGCCTACGAGCACTTCGTCTCGAGGATGTAAGTCACGCCGTGCGGGTGGCTGGTTGCGCATCGACCGCGGCCGGTAAGCGTATGGGGAGAACGTGGCGACCTACGCCTACAAACGGATTCTCTGGGGCGCGGTGATGTTCCTGGTCCTGACTTTCGTCACGTTCATCATCTTCTTTGTCGTGCCACACAATCAGGGAGCCGTCGCGGGTCGGACCGCCGTTACCGGGGGACCTCCGTCAGGCGCTCAACGTCCATGGCGGCGTGGCCCAGCAGTACTGGGACTTCCTCTCGGGCATCTTCCGCCATGGCACTCTCGGCTCCTCGGTGGTCACGGGCCGGAGCGTCGACAGCATCCTCCGAGACGCAGCCCCGGTGACGATCGGGCTGGTGCTGGGCGGCGCTGTGTTCTGGATGGCGATCGGACTGACGGTTGGCCTGATCTCGGCGATGCGCCCGCGTTCCCTCTTCGACCGCGTGGGGCATGATCTTCGTCTTCATCGGCCTATCGGTGCATCCGATCTGGCTCGGGCTGATGTTCTCCTATTGGTTCGGGTTCCGGCTCGGCTGGTTTCCCCAGAGTGGCTACCGCGACGTCTTTTCTCCCGTCACGCGCTGTGGCGGCCCGGGCCCGTGGGCGTACCACATGATCCTGCCCTGGCTCACCTTCGCCATGGTCTTCGGCGCCTTCTACGCGCGGATGATCCGCGCGAGCGTGAGTGAGGCCCTGGAGGAGGACTGGATCCGGACTGCCCGGGCCAAGGGCGCCACCAAATGGACCGTGGTCCGTTCCCCGGTGCGAACGCACGGTGCTCCCCGTCGTCGCTGCTCTCGGGATGGACATCGGTTGCCTCGCGCTCGGAACCCTCGGCACGTCGCTCTTCATCGAGACGGCGTTCGGGCTTCCCGGTCTCGGGCGGACCGCAGCGACGGCTCTCCAGCGAGACGATCTGCCCGTCATCGTCGGCATCGTCGTGTTCGTGACGACGATAGTTGTGATCGTGAACCTGATCGCCGACCTCGTCTGCGCCATCGTCGACCCGCGCATCAGGACGCGTCACGCACCGACTTGAGCTAGCCGGCGGGGTCTAGCCGAGCCAGGCGGCCCAGGCCTTCTCGTAGTGCGAGAGCGATCTGGCCCCGACGACGGTGCCCCGCGGCTTGCCGTTCTCGAACAGGATCGCCGTCGGGATCGAAAGGACGCCGTAGCGTGAGGCCTGCTCGGGGCTCTCGTCGATGTTCACCTTCGCGAACCGGACATTCTCGTGCGCCGCGGCAAGCTGCTCCAGAATCGGCTCCACTGCCCGGCAAGGTCCGCACCACGGGGCCCAGAAGTCGACGACGACCGGTCGGTCCGAACGGATGACGTCCGCGTCGAAGGTCGCGTCGGTGACGTCTTTCACGTTGCAGTTATAGCTGCCCCCTGAGCGCGCGAAGCCGGAGGGCGGGTACCTGCCAGATCGCCTCGAGCACGATGCGCTTGCTCATCTTGGAGGTACCGACCGCTCGGTCGGTGAACACGATCGGAACCTCGACGACGCGGAAGCCGGCGAGCAGGGCGCGGTAGGTGGTCTCGATCTGAAACGCGTACCCGCGTGACGAGATCTCGTCGAGCGGAATCGCCTCGAGCACGGATCGGCGGATGCACTTGAAGCCGCCCGTCAGGTCCCGAACAGGCGCACCGAGCAGCCAGCGAGCGTAGGTCGACCCGCCGATCGAGATCACGCGTCTAAGCAGGCTCCAATTGCGTACGCCGCCGCCTGCCACATAGCGCGAGCCGAGCACGAGATCGGCCTCCTGGGCCGCCTGGAGGAGCCGCGGAACGTCGTTCGGGTCGTGTGAGAAGTCGCAGTCGATCTCGATGACGAGCTCGGCTCCCCGCTCGAGGGCGTGGCGGAACGCGGCCACGTACGCAGGCCCGAGGCCCTGCTTCTCTCTCCTGTGCAGGACCGAGACGTAGGCGAGCTCGCCTGCGAGACGGTCGGCGATCTCACCCGTTCCGTCAGGAGAGCCGTCGTCGACGACGAGGATGTGGCCGTCTTCCGGCAGCACCCGACCGAGGGCTCGCACCATCCTCTCGACGTTGTCCCGCTCGTCGTAGGTGGGGAGGCAGACCATCACCCGGGGCACGACGCCTATCATCGCCGGCATGGCGCAGGCGCTGCCGAGGAACCCCGATGTCGCCGACCAGTTCGAGCTGCTCGCGGACCTGCTCGAGATCGAGGGGTACGACACGTTCCGTGTCCTCGCGTATCGGCGCGCTGCCACCCGCATCCGCGAGACGGGAAGCTCGGTCGCGCAGCTTGCACTCGACGGCAAGGCGAAGGCACTCCAGGGCATTGGCAAGACGATCGAGGAGAAGATCGTGCAGATCGTCGAGGACGGGGAGGTGCACGCGCTGACGAAGCACAGGCAGCTCGTGCCCGCCGGGGTCGTCTCGTTCACCCGGCTTCCCGGTCTCGGGCCGAAGACGGCGCGGCGCATCTGGCAGGAGCTCGGTGTGACGACGCTCGAAGAGCTGAGGCAAGCCGCCGTCGCCGAGCGGCTCAGGACGCTGAGCGGCCTCGGTGCGAAGATCGAGGAGAGCATCCTCAAGGCGCTCGACGAGCAGGCCGAGGCGCCGAAGGAAGACCGCGTGCTCCTCGGCACGGCACTCCCCGCAGTGCTCGAGGCCGTCGCAGCGCTGCGCGAGCACCCCGCTGCGGTCAAGGTCTCGGAGGCCGGCAGCGCTCGTCGCCGGCGGGAGACGGTCCGCTGATCTCGACATCATCGCCACCGCCAACGACGCCTCCGACCTCATCGACCACTTCGTCGAGATGCCCTGGGTGGTCGAGATCATCGCCAGGGGCGGCACGAAGGCGACCGTGCTGTCTGACGTCGGTCTTCGCTTCGACCTTCGGGTTGTTCCGCCGGAGTGCTACGGCAACCTGCTCCAGCACTTCACCGGATCGAAGCTGCACAACGTCGCGCTGCGAGAGGACGCCCAGCGTCGGGGTCTCTCGGTGTCGGAGTACGGAGTGACGGTGGTCGAGACCGGCAAGGTCGTGACCCACGACGATGAGTCAGCTCTCTATGAGTTCCTCGGGTACGAGCTAATCCCACCCGAGCTCCGCGAGGCCGCCGGCGAGCTCGAGGCCGCCCGTGAGAGGTCGCTCCCATCGCTCGTCGAGATCGGCGAGCTGAAGGGTGACCTGCACGCCCACTCGACGTGGTCGGCAGACGGGAAGGCGTCGATCGAGGAGATGGCGCTGGGGGCGAAGCGCCGCGGCTACCGGTATCTCGCCATGACCGACCACTCCCACTACCTCCGTGACGGGCGGATGGAGGCGCAAGACGTCGAGATCGACGCGCTGAACCGCCGCCTCGAGCCTTTCCGGCTGCTGAGGGGCGTCGAGGCGAACATCAAGGCCGACGGGTCGGTCGACGTCCCGGACGAAGCCCTCGCAAGCCGCGACTGGGTGATCGCCTCGATCCACGCGAGCTTCGACCGTGATCCGACGGGTCGGATCATGGCCGTGATGGAGAACCCGCACGTGGATTGCATCGGCCATCTCACGGGCCGGAAGATCGGCAAGCGTGCTGGCGCTGCCATCGACGTCGAGCGCGTCGTCGCAAAGGCACTCGAGACGGGAACGGTGCTCGAGATCGACTCGCAACCCGACCGGCTCGACATGCCGGATGCGATCGCGAGGTACGCGGGCGAGGCCGGCGTCCCGATCGCGATCACGAGCGATGCCCACCGCGTGTCGGCACTCGGCTACGTCGAGCTCGGCGTCGCCCAGGCCAGGCGCGCGTGGCTGACCGGAAAGCAGATCCTGAACACGCGCACGTGGCTGCAGATCGAGAAAGCGCGTCGATGAGGTACCGCGCCGTCGTCTTCGACCTCTGGCAGACGCTCGCGGTCTTCGACTCGGATTCCGCGCATGCGCTCTACGGACGGATGGCCGCGCGGATCGGCGTGCCCGAACAGCGCTTCGTCGAGCTCTGGAACAGGCAGGGCGTCGCCCGGTCTGTCGGTCCGCTGCTCGACACGATCCGCGCCGTCTGCGACGAGCTCGGTCTCGGCGAGGACGACGTGCAGGACCTCGCACGGATGCGCCGCGAGTGGGCCAGCAGCGGAATTGCTTTTCGCGACGATGCCGAGCCGACGATCGCGACGCTGCGCCGCGGCGGCCACAAGCTCGGGCTGATCACAGTCTGCTCGGAAGACAGCGCCGAGGCATGGCTGGGCTCGAGCCTCGCGAGCTCCTTCGACGCAGCCGTCTTCTCCTGCTACGAGGGCATCAGGAAGCCCGATCCCCGCATCTACTGGACGGCGTGCCAGCGCCTCGGTGTCGATCCCGGCGACTGCCTCTTCGTCGGCGACGGGGCGAACGACGAGCTTCCCGGTGCGGAGGCGGTGGGCATGAGCGCCATCCAGCTGCGGATTCCGGGTGAAGAGACGGCAGCCGGGGCCGATACCTGGACCGGCCGGCAGGTGGGCTCGCTCGGAGAGGTGCCGGCTCTCGCATGAGCTTCCGCGAGGACGGGCAAGCGGCGCTCGAGTGGGCCGCGCGGTACCTGGAGACCGTCGGGGAGTACCCGGTGCTCGCGCAGGTCGCGCCGGGCGAGATCCGCTCGCGGTTGCCCGTCGGGCCACCCGAGCGCGGTGAGCCGTTCTCCGCGGTTCTCGCAGACCTCGACGACATCCTCGTCCCGGGGTTGACGCATTGGCAGAGCCCTCGCTTCTTCGGGTACTTCGCGACCACTGCCTCCGAGCCAGGGATCCTTGCGGAGCTCCTCGTGGCCACGCTCAACCAGGTGGCGTTCATCTGGCGCACATCGCCGGCATCGACGGAGCTGGAAGCGGTCGTGCTCGGCTGGGTGGCCGACCTGCTCGGGCTTCCGCTGACCTGGCACGGTCACATCGAGGACACCGCCTCGACGTCGACCTTCGCAGCACTCGTCGCGGCGCGGCATGCAACGGGCCGGAACGTGGTCGTCTGCTCGGAGCAGGCGCACTCGGCGTCCGACAAGGCGGCCCGCATGCTTCGGATGGAGCTTCGGAAGGCTCCGGTCGACGACGAGCTCCGGATGCGCATCGACGCCGTCGACCTGAGCGACGTGGCGGTGGTCGTGGCCACCGTGGGCACTACGTCGACAGCCGCGGTCGACCCCGTGCCGGCAATCGCCGACGCCTGCGAGCGCTCCGGAGCGTGGTTACATGTCGACGCGGCTTATGCCGGCTCGGCGATGGTCTGCTCGGAGTTCCGCTGGGCCTTCGAGGGCGTAGAGCGCTCCGACTCGGTCGTCGTCAATGCGCACAAGTGGCTGGCGACTCCGATGGACTGCTCGCTCCTGTGGACGAGCCGCCCCGCCGAGTTCCGGGCGGCGTTCACGCTCGTCCCCGAGTTCCTGCGGACGACCGACGACGTCGAGCTCAACCTGAGCGAGTGGGGGCCGTCGCTCGGCCGGCGCTTCCGCTCGCTCAAGCTCTGGGCGGTGCTGCGCTGCTACGGCCGCGAGGGCTTGCAGCGAATGATCCGAGAGCACGTCCGGCTTGCCACGCTCTTCGAGAGCTGGGTACGAGACGAGCCGGGGTGGGAGATCTCGGCAACGCGTCACTTCTCGCTCGTCTGCTTCAGACGCGAGGGCCTCGACGACGTCAACGAGGAGTTGCTCGAACGCGTCAACGCGAGCGGCGAGATCTTTCTCTCACACACGAGGCTCGGCGGCCAGTTCGTCCTCCGGCTCGCAATCGGAAACGCGCAGACGACCGAGGACGACGTGCGACTCGCGTGGGATGTCCTGCGCCGCGAGGCAGCCTCGCTCTGACCTCTGATCTAGGCTGATCGTTGCGAAGTCGGCTCGGTTTCGTCACACACACGTGCGCCGCAGCCCGATACGCTCGTCAGCGGGTGGAGGCGCGGGGTGGCCCCAGCGGCGCAACGCTCATCTTGAAAGGTGGTCTCCAGGCGAGAGGGCGCCGAGGGTCGCGTCGTGGAGCGCAACGCGGTAGCGCCACAGAGCGCGGCCCGTTTCGAGGAGGCGCACCCGGATCGGGCCGGCGAGCTCTTCTGCTGTTCCCCACCGGGCCTCCGCGATCTCGTCCGTGTCGAGTGGATCGAGTTCGTCGCCGACGGTTGTCGCCGAGAAGACGAGTGTCTGCCACGGGATCGCTTCGTCCTGAAACCGGAACACGGCTCGCGTGAGCAGGACGAAGCGCTCGAGCTCGACCGCGACGCCGAGCTCCTCGCGAGCCTCCCGCAAGACGCCTTCGACGAACTCCTCCCCTGGCTTGACGCCGCCGCCTGGAGTGCGCCAGACGCCGGCCGGGAAATGCGGTTTGCGGATCAGCGCGAGCCGCGGGCCGTTGAAGACGAAGAGCGTCACGTCGTGACGGCGTCGCGGGTTGTAGGTGACGAGCGACAGCTCGCGATCGCTTACCTCGCCTTCCCAGTCGAGTAGCACCGGCTCACCGAACCGCTCGCGGACCCGTACGAGAAGCGCGTCGTCGAGGTGCATTCGCGCGATGCTACTGGCCGGCGCCCTCGACCGGGCGACCCGGGGCACGCTCGTAGAATGTGGCCGTGCGCCTCGTCCTGATCGGCCTCGCCGCCGGCTTCTTCGGGGCGCTCTTCGGGGTCGGTGGCGGCATCATCTTGGTACCGCTCCTCATCGCTTCGTCGTCGTTCTTGCCGCGCACCGCGATGGCGACCTCGCTTGCCGCCATCGGCCTGATTGCGCTGGAGGGGGTCGTGTTCTACGGCGTCCACGGAGACCTCAAGCCGATCGACGCCGCCATCATCGGCATCCCGGCGGCGTTCGGAGCCGTACTGGGGACAGCGCTGCAGCAGCGGATGGCAAACCGCACGCTGTCGCTCGCGTTCGCCGGGCTGCTGGTGATCGTCGCGGTGCGGTTGTTCATCTGATGGAGTACGTCGTCGCTGCAGCGCTCGGCCTTGTCGCGGGGATGCTCGCGGGGACGTTCGGTGTCGGCGGAGGCATCCTCTTCGTCCCGACGCTCACGCTGGCGCTCGGCCTCGAGCAGCACGAGGCGCAGGCGACGTCACTGCTCGCGATCCTCCCGACGGTCGCCGTCGGCGCGTGGCGCCAGCAACGGTACGGAAACGTGCGCTGGCGACCCGCGCTCTGGCTTGGACTGGCAGGCACCGCCGGCGTGGTCGCCGGCGGGTTCGCGGCCGAGTCCCTTCCGGGCCATGTGCTCAGGCGCCTGTTCGGCGTGCTGCTTCTCGCAACCGCGGTCCAGCTCGTCTGGAGAGTGCGCACTCGTCGCTGAGACCCGCGTCGCCGGGTGGGTCTGCCGGCTCGGTTGCGATAATGACCCGCCGTGACCCGACGTGTCCTTGCGCTTGTCTCGATCTTGCCGGTCGCACTAGCGGTCGTAGCCCAGCCCGGTACGAGCGGCATTGGCGCCGCGGAGACAGGGGGCCGTGCGGATACGTACGCGGTCAGGATCCTCGTGCCCGGCGCCGAAGCGGTCATGGCCGGCAAGAACAGTGCGCCGCCGGAGATTCGTAGCGAAGAGGCGTTGTTCTCGTACCCCGATGACGGGTCGGTCGTAACGGTCGAGACGATCAACACCGAGGCGTCGGTCGACGAGGATGGGCTGAGCGCTCTCGCCACGGTCGATCTCAAGACGGTGTCGCTGTTCGGCGGTGAGATCACCGCCGACGAGGCCGCAGCACACGTCGCCGCGACGCTCAACGACACGTCGGGTTCTGCTGACTTCGCCGGGACGGATCTGACGAACCTCGTCGTGCTCGGCCAGCCTGTGACCCCGTCGCCGAAGCTTCGGGTCCCCGTTGGAGACTGGGGCCACCTCGTCCTCCTCGAACAGGGTGACAAGCCGGTTCCGGTTCCGGGAGGAGTCTCGTATCACGGCTCGGCCGCCGCGCTCGACCTGTGGCTCGACGCTCCCCACGCCGGGCTCCCGGCCGGTACGAGGATCGTGATCGGGTCTGTGGGCGCGACCGTCGGAAGCCCTCCGCCAATTCAGGAGACGCAGGCCCCGCCTCCTCCTCCTCCGCCGCCTCCTCCGCCGCCGCCTCCTCCTCCTCCTCCCCCTCCGCCGCCGACGGCTCCGGCCGTCCGGCCGGCCGCGTATCCGACCGACCGGCCGAGGTTGTTCCGGAGAGCGCTTCCGTCGGAGAACACCACGGATCAGGCGCCGCTCCTGCCGTTCCCGATCCTTCCCCCCTCGCTCCTACCTCGCATCACCGCCTCCGGCTACGTCTTCCCCGTATACGGCCCGGCCGCCTACGGAGATACGTTCCAGGCCCCACGTGGCGACGTCCCGGGGGGCTGGCACCACGGGGACGACATCTTCGCGCCGCTCGGCGCGCCCGTTCTCGCGGTGGCCGATGGCACCGTCTTCTCGGTGGGGCCGAACCGGATCGGGGGCAACCGTCTCTGGCTCCAGGACCAGGCCGGCAACCAGTACTACTACGCACACCTCTCGGCGTACACGCCGCTCGCCTCGAACGGGACCCGTGTCCGCGCGGGCGACGTGCTCGGCTTCGTCGGAAACACGGGCGACGCGGTCGGTGGCGCTTACCACCTGCATTTCGAGATTCACCCGGCGACGCTTCTCTTCCTCGGCTACGACGGCGTCGTCGATCCCACTCCGTACCTCGACGGGTGGCGTCGACTGCAGGACGTGCGTTTCCCGTCCGGCGTCTCCTGGGCGCCGCAGCCGTTGCACAGCAACCTGCCGGTTCCCGGCGCGATACTCCTTCAGAGCACGGACATCTCGACCGCGAGCGGGCTCGACCCAAGCTCCCTTTCGCTCGTGCTCGACCCGGTGAGCGGGCAGCTCTCCTTCCCCCCCGCTGCCGGCTCGTAGCGAGCCCGTCTACACGTGATCGGAGCTCGGCGGCGGGCCGTGGTGGAACCCGTTGTCGTCGCTCGCCACTTTGCCCTTGACCCAGCGTCGGGTCTCCGGCCCCGTCAACGGGTTGAAGAAAACGCCGATCACGATTCCGGCAACGAGCAAGGCGATATTCCTGAACGCATGCGACTTCGTCTGCTCTCGTTCGCGCTGCTGCAGCCGGTCCGCTGCCTGCCGGAGCTCGATCATCGCGCGTCTGAGGTTGGCGTGGACGTCCTCGTCGGTCGCGGCACGTGTGGCCACTGCTGAAATCCCACCCTGCGAGCCGAGGTCCTCGTAGATGGAGCGTGCTGCAGCAAAGGCTGCGCGGAGATTCTCGCGGAACTCCTCGTCGCGGATCGCCCGACCGACGTAGGGCCCGGCGGCCTCTGCGGCGAACTTGACGCTGTCCTTTGTGACTGGCATGGCTAAGCTGTCCTTTCGTCGGCCCTCTCGTACGAGTGTACCCCCGATGACTTCCATGATCCGCCACTGTGCTTGCGCTGCGTTCGCCGGCGCGCTCGTCGTCTTCGCGGCCGCGTGCGGCGGCGGCGGCGGCGGCGAGAAGGCTCCGGTCGAGCAGGCGATCCGTAGGCCCCACTTCGTCTTCATGGCACCTGGTGATTGGGTTCCGACTCAGACCAAACGAGGTGTGACGCTCGCGCCTGATCCGAAGACGGTCGAGCTCATGTCGGTAGCTGCCTTCCCTACGATCAAGCCATACCGGCCGAGTCTCTTCCAGAAGGCAATACCCGAGATCGATCGAGCGGCTCGAGACTACGCGCGACAGCTGAAGGGCACTGTTGTGAGCTCGGCAACGGTGGCGGTGGCGGGTAAGCCTGTCCGCCAGTACGTGGTCGCGCACGGCAGGCTCCACGAGCGGATCAGCTTCGTGTTCCGTGGCCGGACTGAGTACTTCCTCGTCTGTCGGTGGAGCGCCTCCGAAGACGAGCCCGCTGCCTGCAGGCGTCTCTCGGCGACGTTCAGGCCGGTCTAGCGGCCCGGCGGCCGCTCGTCACGGCAACGCTCGGGCGGCGGCTCTGCGTCCCGTCGAACGCGGCCGAGAGCACGTCGCCGATCGTGTCGGCGAGGACGAACTGAAGCTGCTCGCGGGCCTCCGCCGGCAGCTCGGCGAGATCGGGCTCGTTCTCGCGGGGCAGGATCACCTTCGACACGCCGGCCCGCTGGGCTGCGAGTACCTTGTCGCGGAGGCCCCCGATCTGGAGCACCTGTCCCGTCAGGGTGATCTCGCCTGTCATCGCGACGTTGCTCGACACCGGCTTGCCGCGGGCGAGTGAGACGAGCGCTGTGGCGATCGTGATCCCGGCCGACGGCCCGTCCTTCGGTACCGCGCCAGCCGGGACGTGGACATGGATGTCGTTCTCCGAGAACCATTTGGGCTCGATGCCCAGCTTCTCGGCGTGGCTCCGCACCCACGACAGCGCTGCCTGGACCGATTCCTGCATCACCTCGCCGAGCTGACCCGTGATCGTCAGCCGGCCCTGACCCGGATAGGCGCTCGCCTCGATGAAGAGCACATCGCCGCCGACCGCCGTGACCGCGAGCCCGGTCGCTACACCCGGATCCGAGGTCCGCTTGCGCACCTCTCCCGCGAACCGCCGGGGGCCAAGCCATTCGCGGGCCCGCTTCTCGTTGACTCGAATCTTGCGGTTCGAGCCTTCGGCCACCTGCCGTGCAGCCTTTCTGAAGAGGTCGGCGATGCGCCGCTCGAGACCGCGGACGCCGGCCTCGCGCGTGTACTCGCGGATCATCATGCGGATGGCTCCATCCGTGATCTCGACCTTGGCCGGCCGGAGGCCGTGCTGCTCGAGTTGCTTCGGGACGAGGTAGCGCCTGGCGATCTCGACCTTCTCTTCCTCGGTGTAGCCGGGCAGCTGGATCACGTCCATGCGGTCGAGAAGCGGCGCCGGGATCGTCTCGAGCTGGTTCGCCGTGCAGATGAAGAGCACCTTCGAGAGGTCGAACGGGAGGTCGAGGTAGTGGTCGCGGAAGGCGCCGTTCTGCTGGGGGTCCAGCACCTCGAGCATCGCGCTCGCCGGATCGCCGCGCCAGTCGGCCCCCATCTTGTCGATCTCGTCGATCATGAAAGCAGGGTTGCGCGACTCGGCGTCCCTCAGGGCGCGGATGATCGTTCCGGGCATGGAGCCGATGTAGGTGCGCCTGTGACCACGGATCTCAGACTCGTCTCGGACGCCGCCCACCGAAATGCGCACGAACTTGCGGCCGAGCGCCCGCGCGATCGACTGGCCGAGCGAGGTCTTGCCAACGCCGGGTGGGCCGACGAAGCAAAGGATCTGCCCGGAGATGGCGCCTTTCAGCTTGCCGACGGCGAGGAACTCGAGGATCCGCTCCTTCACTTTCTCGAGGTCGTAGTGGTCGGCGTCGAGCACGGTCTGCGCCTGGTCGAGGTCGAGGTTGTCGGGTGTCGTCTGGTTCCACGGTACGGAGAGGATCCAGTCGAGGTAGGTACGGATGACCCCGTATTCCGCAGCGGCCGAGGGGAGCTTCTCGAGGCGTGCGAGCTCGCGGTTCGCGGCCTTCAGCGCCTCCTCGGGTAGGCCGGCCGCGTCGATTCGCTGGCGCAGCTCCTGGAGCTCGGCCTGGTCCTCGTCGCCCTCGCCCAGCTCGTCCTGGATCGCCTTCAGCTGCTGGCGGAGGAAGTACTCACGCTGGCTCTTCCCGACCTCGGACTCGACCTGCGACTGGATCTTGGAGCCGAGCTCGAACACCTCGAGCTCGCGCGAGAGGATCTTCACCGTCTGGCGAAGTCGCTGCTCGACGTCGATCAGCTCGAGCAATTGCTGCTTCTCCTCGGTCGGCAGCCGCAGGGTCGACGCGACGAGATACGTGAGCATGCTCGCGTCGTCGATGTTCGCTGCCGCGAGCTGCAGCTCGTCGGGCATGGTCGGCACGAGCTCGACGACGCGCGCGAACTGGTTCTGAACAGCGTGGACCAGCGCCTCGATCTCCTTGTTCTCGACGACGATGTCGGGGAGCTCGCTGAACTCGCCGATCGGGTACGGGTCCTCGGTCAGTCGCTGATCGAGGCGGATCCGCTCGAGTCCCTGGACGAGGATCCGCAGCGTGCCGTCGGGGATCCGCAGCATTCGGTGGATCACGGCCGCGGTTCCGATCTCGAACAAGTCGTCGAAGCCCGCCTGCTCGACCTCCGCATTGCGCACGGTGAGGAGCGCGAGCATCCGGTCGCCCGAGACGACGTCGTCGATCAACTTGATCGAGCGCTCCTGCCCGATCGCGAGCGGGGTCATCGACTGCGGGAAGACGACGGTCTCCTTGAGCGGGAGAACCGGGAGCTTCGGGGGAACCTCGACGTCTCTGGCGACCGGCGGGCCCTCGTCGGCGAGATCAGTCACGGATCAGCCGCACCTCGATCAGCACGCGTTCCGGTCGCGACGGCACGGCTGCCACTGGTAGCCGGACCGTCAGCATGCCGTGCGTGTAGGTGGCGCGAGCCCGGTCCGGGTCGATCGACTCGGGCAGAACGATTCGCCTCTCGAAGCGGCCATGCTCGATCTCGAGCTGGTGATAGGAGAGGCGGCTGTCGGGGTGCAGGCGCTGTCGCTGGCCGGCGACGACCAGGCTGCGCTCATCGACGGCCAGGTGGACGTCGGCCGGGTCGACCCCCGCTAGCTCGACCACGATCCGGAACTCGGCCGGCTCCTCGGTTCGGATCACGTCGATCTGCGGACGGAATCCTCCCCGCAGCCCCGAGAAGCGGGGTCCGTGCCAGAGCTCGGTGACCATCGCTTCGAGCTCCGACTGGAGGCGCTCTATGTCGTCGCGTTGTGCGATGGGGACAGCGTACCGAGCGGGATCTTCGTGACGTCGCGCGGGATCAGTGCCTGATGCAGAGGCCGGCGAGGTCCACGCTGAAGACCGGGTGGTAGACCTGGCAGCCCATCCGCGCCGAGAAGAAGTCCTGACTGAGCATGTTCCCGTACGCGATCAACGGGGCGCCGTTCCGGCCGAGGTCGGCGTCGAGTGAGCCGTAGGTGAGATAACGCGCCGGACCCGAGAGCCGCGCGGTGTCGGCGAGCTTGCGCTTGAAGGCGGGGTTGTCGAAGGTCGGGAGGACTGTTCCTCCTTCGAGGAGGAGATTCAGGAAGTTGTCAGGGTCCGGGTAGTCGGCGGCCCACTCGCCCCAGGCGAGGTCGAAGGGCTCGCCCTTCCTTGCAACGCGTGTGAACAAGGCGCCGAGCGGAAACGTCTTCACCTGCACGTCGATCCCGATCGCCGCGAGGTTGCCCTTCACGATCTGGGCCATCCGGTCGCAGGGCGACTGGTTGCAGGTGTAGAAGACCGCGGTCCTCCGCTCCGTGCCCGCGAGCCGCCGCGCCGTGGCGACACCCGGGGTGGACGGATAGATGCTGGCGTCCCGGTAGCCGAAGATTCCAGGTGGGAGGTACTGATCGAAGGGGCGCAACGCGTACGAGTAGGGGCTGCCCAGGCGGGCCAGGGCGCTGCGGTCGATGGCGAAGTTGACCGCCTGCCGAAGCCGCACGTCGTGGAACAGCGGCCGCTGGGTGTTCAGCGTGAGGAAGTCAAACCCGAGAAGCGGGTTGACGAAGTACCTCTGGCGTCCTTTCTTCGCCGCCGCGCTGCTCGGCCCGTAGCGAGCAGCGAGCTTCGAGGCATCGGCCGCATCGACGCCGTCCATCGCGTAGTCGACGGTGCCGGCTTCGATCTGGGCGTCGGTCTTCTGCTTCGCGACGCCGAACGTCAGCTCGATCCGGTCGAGACGATGCGGCCGGCTGCCGGCGTAGTTCGGATTGCGTTTGAGCACGATCGCCCTGGCCCGGTGCGTAGGAGTCGATGAAGTACGGCCCCGCCATGGGGATGGTGCGAACGCCTTTCGGGTCGATCGGGGTGCCGATCGGGACGGCGCAGAAGAACGGCATTGCCAGCCGGGCGACGAGGTCGGGAACCGGCGAGACGAGCCGGATCGTCAGCGTGTCGCCGCGCGCGACGATGCCTGCGATGTGCGGCGCTCTTGCCTGCCGTGTAGGCGTCTGCGCCGATGACGTCGGCGAGGAGCCCGTTCGGCCGAGCTGTCCCGTTCATCTTCGGGCTGAGGCTCCGCTCGATCGCGTACTTGAATGTCTGCGCGGTCACCGGTTCGTTCGAGGGCGGCGAGAAGCGGAAGCCCTTGCGGATGGTGAAGGTGTAGGTCTTGCCGTCGGCCGAGCGCTTCGGGAGGGACTCTGCGACCTCGGGCTCGATCCGTGAGCCGGCGGGCGCAGGCTTGTCTGGATAGTTGACGAGCTTCGCGCATGTGGCGTAGAGGAGCTGCCATGAGAACGTGATGTAGGCGAGCGCCGGATCCATGTAGTCGACGACGTTCTGCGAGACGCGCAGATGCGCTGTTCCACCCGGGACTTGCGGTCTGAACGCTCTCGACCGTCTGCTGGTCGACGGTCACCCAGATGCTGTCCGTCTGCGACGACGATGCTGCTGGGGGCTTCCACCGACTGCGATCGTCTTCGTCGGTGTTTCCGTAGTGGGATCGATGCGCGTCACCGTTCCGTCCCCGCTGTTCGCGACCCACACCGAGCCTGCGCCGACGGTGACCCCGGCAGGGGCCCGTCCGACAGGAATCGTGGTCGTGACCGCGCGCGTGCTCGGGATCGATCCGAACGACCGCGTTGTCGAGCGTGTCAGCCACCCAGACTGCGCCCGCGCCGACCGCGATCCCGCTCGGGCCGTGACCGACTGCGATCGGTGTCAGTAGGCCGGTCGGATCGATGCGGGTGACGGTATTGGCGTCGCTGTCCGTGACCCAGATCGCATCCGCGCCGACGGCGACGGCGGTGGGGCCTGCGTTCGGATCGACTTGCCGAAGCGACTCGCGCGCGCTGCGCGGGCTCAGCCGGGAGAGGAGCCCCGAAGAGGGTGCAACCCAGACGGCGCTGCCCCGTGTCGCCACAGACCCGGGCGCGCCCGGGACGACGTTGCCGATCCGCGTGGCACTGGAAACGGTGTCGAATCGAGGATCGATCTGCCTGACAGTCACGGACGGCCGGGTCGCATTCGAGCCCACCACCCACACCGCTCCCGGAGAAGTCGCAAGCCCCGTGGGAGTGTCGGTCACCGGAACGTTGCGCGTGACGGCTCGCGTGGCCGGGTCGATGCGCGAGACGGTCTGGTCGTCGAGGTTGGCCACCCAGAGCGAGCCCGAGCCGTAGGCGATCGACGCGGGCCGCGCGCCCACGTTCGGCACGCTGTCCACGACGCGGTTCGATCTCCGGATCGATCTCGGCGACGGCGTTTCCCTCAACGATCAGACCACCGCCCGAGCCCCCCTGAGCGAGCGCAAAGACGGGAATCGGCGATCGCGGCCGCGATCACTCCGATCGAGCGCGCCGAGCGTCAGGCGCCGCCTCTTGCGGTCGGAGCGCGACGTCGCTGCTGTGTGCGCAGCCGCGCGAACTTGCTCGGCAGGCCCTCGACGACGAGCTCGAGAGTCGCTCGGGACGCTCGATGTCCTTGAGCCGTACCGTGCCGAGGTCGCGGACTTGCACGCCTGGAGGAAGGTCCGTCCTCGACGAGCTCGCTTCGTGCGTCGACAAGCAGGATCTGGCCGCCGTGGCCGGCGTCCGCGATCCGCGCAGCCCGGTGCACGCCGATGCCGACGTACCGTTCCTCCGCGCGAGCTCGGTTCGCCGGAGTGCAGACCCATGCGAACCCGAACCTCCGCCTCCTCCGGCCATGTGTGAGCTGCGAGCGAGCGTTGCGCGTCGACCGCCGCCGCGACGGCTTCCCTCGCGTCCACGGAAGGCAACGAAGAACGAGTCGCCCTGCGTGTCGATCTCGCGGCCGTCGTGGGCGACGAACGCCGCGCGCAGCAGACGCTGGTGATCGGCCAGCAGCTCGCCGTAGCGATCGCCGAGGCGCTTCAGTAGCGCTGTCGATCCCTCGATGTCGGTGAAGAGGAAGGTGACGGTCCCTGACGGAAGCTCAGTCACCCCGGGAAGGGTAACCCCGGAGCTGCAGGGGGGTTAGCATCCAACTGATGAAGGGCGTCGTCCTCGCCGGTGGGAACGGGCTCGCGGCTCGATCCGCTGACACGCATCACAAACAAGCACCTGTTGCCGATCTACGACCGGCCGATGGTCGAGTATGCGATCGAGGCGCTGGTGGCTGCCGGGGTCGACGAGATCATGCTGGTGACCGGCGGCACTCACGCCGGCGAGTTCTTCCGGCTCTTCGGCAACGGCCACGAGCACGGCGTCGACACGCTCGTGTTCGGCTACCAGGAGCGGCCGGGCGGCATCGCGGAGGCGCTCGGGCTCGCCGAGCGGTTCGTCGATCGCGGGCCAGTGCGTCGTGATGCTGGCCGACAACGTGTTCGGCGCTCGCTTCGCCCGATCGTCGAGACGGTTCCGTACGCAGCAGTACGGCGCCCGCATCCTGCTCGCCCGGGAGGAGGATCCCGGAGCACCTCCGGAATCTCGGCGTTCCCGAATTCGACGGCGACCGGATCGCGCGCATCGTCGAGAAGCCGGACGAGCCGCCGAGCCCGTACGCGGTCACGGGCGTGTACTTCTACGACGGAGCCGTCTGGGACGTGCTTCCGTCGCTCCAGCCGTCGGGCCGCGGCGAGCTGGAGATCACGGACGTGAACAACTGGTACGTCGAGCGTGCGGCGATCGAGTACGACGTCGTCGACGGGTTCTGGGGCGACGCCGGCGAGTCGATCGACGCGTACTACGCCGTCAACGACTTCGTGCGGGCAAACGGAGCCAACACGTCGTGAACCGCGTGATCGACGGCATCGTCCGCATACCGCTGCAGCGGCGCGAGGACAGCCGCGGGTGGCTGCTCGAGCTCAGGCGGGAGTCCGCTGCTGCCGAGGCCGACGAGGCAGACGAACGTCTCCTTGTCGCGCTCCGGGGTGATCCGTGGCCTGCACTACCACGAGCGCGGCCAGGACGATCTCTTCGTCTGTCTGGAGGGCCGATGCCCGGGTCGTCGTCCTCGACCGGGACCACCGGGGAGACATTCACGGAGGACATCGGCGACGACAACCCCGTCGCGATGTACGTGCCCGGCCACCACGCACACGGCTTCGAAGCGCTCACCGACGCTCTCTTCTGCTACCACGTGACCGAGGAGTACGACCCGGACGATCCGGACGAGAACGGCGTCTCCTGGGACGATCCGCGGGTCGTCGACCTGTGGAGCACCCGTCACACCGATCCTGTCGGAACGCGACTCCGCCGCGTCGTCGTGACCGGGGCGGGCGGCCAGCTCGGCCGCGCGCTCGCCGAGAGTTCGCGGACGACGACGTGCTCGCGTTCGGCCGCGGACTGGGACGTGACGCAGCCGCCGCCGCGGCGCTCCTCGGGAGCCGCACCAGCCTCGACCTCGTCCTGCACGCGGCCGCGTAGACCGCCGTCGACGAGGCCGAGGCGATCCGGAGGAGCGCGGGCCGTG
The DNA here is from genome assembly GCA_963736045.1 of uncultured Actinomycetes bacterium. Classification (GTDB taxonomy): domain Bacteria; phylum Actinomycetota; class Thermoleophilia; order Gaiellales; family Gaiellaceae; genus PALSA-612. The sequence continues at coordinate 43,571 of CAVTNK010000007.1, forward strand.
AACGTGCGGCGGAACCGCGAACGCGGTCTGCTTGGATGCGCCGCTCGTCTCTTTCTCGACCGACTATGTCTTCGACGGCCGGAAGGGCGAGCCGTACGTGGAGTCGGATCGGACGAATCGCCGCGGTCTGTCTACGGACGGACGAAGCTCGAGGGCGAGGGCGAGGTACGCGATGGGTGGGTCGTGCGCTCGTCCTGGCTCTTCGGCGTCGACCGGGAACAATTTCGTGCTGACGATGCTCGCTCTCGGACGCGAGCGGGACGAGGTGGCGGTGGTCGACGATCAGCGCGGCTCGCCCGACGTACGTCGGCCATCTCGCCGCGGCCACGCGGCGAGATCGTCGCGCTGCCGCACGGCCTCTACCACGTCGCCGCCGGCGGCGACTGCACGTGGGCCGACTTCGCGGAGGCGATCTTCGACGAGGGTCTCATGGCGTTCGGTGCCGGGTTCGTCGCATCGACCGCCGGCTGCGCAGCTCGACGCCCGGCCCCGAGGCCAGCGTACTCGGTGCTTCGCAGCCGGAGCGCCCCGGAGACGCCGAGGCTGTCCCCACTAGGCGCGATGGGCTCGACGGACGGGCTGCCTCGAGAGGCTCGGCGATTCGGGACTAATCTGTGACGATGCGGGTTCTCGTCACCGGCGGAGCGGGCTTCATCGGCTCCCACTTCGTGCGGCGGCTGGCGGCCCGCGGCGACGAGGTCGTCGTCCTCGACCGGTTGACCTACGCCGGCAATCCGGCCAACCTCGAGGGCGTCCCGCCGAGGTCGGTCGACGGTGACATCGCCGACGCCGACGACAGTCGCGACGGCGGCGTCAGGCTGCGACGCGGTCGTCAACTTCGCCGCCGAGACGCACGTCGATCGCTCGATCCTCGGCCCGCGCGAGTTCGTCCACACCGACGTGCTCGGCACCCAGACGCTGCTCGAATGGGCCCGGGAGACCGGCGCCCGCTACGTGCAGGTGTCGACCGACGAGGTCTACGGCGACCTCGAGACCGGCGGCCGGTCGCGCGAGGACGATCCGCTGCGGCCGTCGAGCCCGTACTCGGCGGCGAAGGCGGCAGGCGACCTCCAGGTGCTCGCCTACGTCCGCACCTACGGCGTGGATGCGTCGATCACGCGGGGCGCGAACACCTACGGCTCGAACCAGTACCCGGAGAAGCTGATCCCGCTCTTCGTCACGAACGCGCTCGACGGTCTGCCGCTGCCCGTCTACGGCGACGGCAAGCAGGTGCGCGAGTGGCTGCACGCGGACGACCACTGCGCCGCGGTCGAGCTCGTCCTGCGCGAGGGCGGCCCCGGGCGAGGTCTACAACGTCGGCGGCGACGAGTTCGAGAACCTCGAGGTCATGCACCGGATCGTCGAGCTGACCGGAGCCGATCCGGCGCTCGTGCGCCACGTCGAGGACCGTGCCGGCCACGACCGTCGCTACGCACTCGACGACGCGAAGCTGCGATCGCTCGGCTGGTCGCCGCAGCACTCGTTCGGCGAGTCGGGCCTGACCGAGACGGTCGACTGGTATCGCGACAACCGCGGCTGGTGGGAGCCGATCAAGTCTGGCGAGTACCGCGCGTACTACGAGCGCCAGTACGCCGCAGCGGCTCGCGTAAAACCGGATTACCTGCGGAGCGGAGCTTCCGCTACCCTCGAAGTCCGCCGCCGAGCCCGGCTCCCTTCATGCGCTGCCGCTCGCCTTCCTCACCCTCCTCGTTCTCTCTCGTCGTCGCCGGCGTCGGGCGCCCAGGGCCGACCGACGCAGGCGACGTAGGTCACCGCAGCGACGTTCGTGCTCACCGGCCACGGCAACGGCCACGGCGTCGGGATGGGCCAGTGGGGCGCGTACGGCATGGCCAAGGCCGACGCCACGTACGACAAGATCCTCGGCTTCTACTACCCGGGCACGCAGCTCGGCCAGTCGCCGGTGAAGATCGGTCCGCGTTCTCCTCGCGGAGACGTCCGGGGAGGCGTCACGGTCACCTCGGACGCGCCGTTCCGGCTCAGGGACGCGAAGGGCAAGGTCCATGTGGTCAGTCCGGCGAGGTGACGGTCGACCCGAGCCTGACGACCCAGCTCGCGCCCGCGGCCCGCGCGCAGCCGCTGCCCGGCCCGCTGACGCTCCTGCCCGGCCGCTCGCCGCTCACGTTGCCGGGCATCCGTACCGCGGGCAGATCCAGCTCCAGGTCGTCTCCGGAAGCGGCTCCAGGTCGTGAACGTGATCGGCCTCGACGACTACGTGAAGGGCGTCGTCACCGGTGAGAGCCGAAGGACTGGCCGTCCAGCCGCGCTGCAGGCGCAGGCCGTCGCCTCGCGCTCGTACGCGGTCGCCACGCCGGAGGCCGGAAGGCTCCTGTACACCGACCAGCGCAGCCAGGTCTACGGAGGCATCGGCGGCGAGTCGACGACGGGCGTGCAGGCTGTCGCCGACACGAAGGGCCAGGTGCTGCTCTACGACGGCCAGGTGGCGACGACGTTCTTCTCCTCGTCGTCCGGCGGCCGCACGACCGCCGATCACCGATCTCGTGCCCGGCGCAAAGCCGGTCCCGTACCTCGTCGCGCAGCGGATCCGTACGACCGCGCCTCCCCCTGGCACAACTGGGGACCGGTCGTCATCACGGGCGCCAGATCTCGAAGGCGCTCGGCGTTCCGGGTCACCGTCGACGTCACACCGTGCCCAGCGACCGGCCACGCGCGACAGCTCGTCGTCACGACAGCCGACGGCACGCAGAAGACACGTCGTGGCGGCCGGCGCTCTTCGCGGCGTCGCTGGGCCTCCGCTCGACGTACGTCACCATCGGGCTGCTCTCGCTGTCGCGCCCGCCGGCGACTCCAGCGCCCGGGTCGCCGCTGACGCTGACCGGCAGGTCGTGCGCGGCGTCAAGGGGCGGTGACGCTCGAGCAGTCGACGGGCGGCGGCGGCTGGACGGCCGGGCCGACGCTGACGCTCGCGAAGGACGGCACGTTCTCGGTTCCGAGGTCACCGTCCGAGCAGACGACGCTCTTCCGGCTGCTCGGCTCCAGGGGTCTCGGGGGAGCCGCTCTCGTCCCGGTCCCGCGCGGAAGCACCAGGTCGCCGACGCCGTGTCGCGCGCCGCGAGGTCGCGGGCTCGCGACGTCGTTCGCACCCGACGATCCCCTCGTCCTGCAGCAGTGGTATCTCGCGCACGACCGGGCGTTCGACTTCTGGCCCTATCCTCCCGCGCTCGCCGCCGGTCCTGGTCGGGATCGTCGACACTGGCATCGACCTCGACCATCCGGAGCTCGCCGGCAAGATCGTCGCGGCGCGGAGCTTCGTCGGCGGCACCGTCGACGACCAGATCGGCCACGGCACGTTCGTCGCCGGCGAGATCGCCGCGGCGGCTGGGGAACGACCAGGGCATCGCCGGCATCGCCTTTTCGGCCCGGCTGCTCGTCGCCAAGGTCGTCGGCGCCGACCAGACGATCGATCCCGCGGTCGAGGCACGCGCGATCCGCTGGGCAGGTCGACCAGGGCGCGAGGGTGATCAACCTCAGCCTCGGCGCCGTTCGCGATCCGACCGACCGGAGCGTCGACACGTTCTCGACGGTCGAGGCTGCGGCAGTTCGAGTACGCCATGAGCCACGGCGTCCTCGTCGTCGCGGCGGTCGGAAACGGCGACGACGCGCCGTCGAGCCCCTGGCCGTACGCGAGCTATCCGGCCGCGCTGCCGCACGTGCTCGGGGTCGGCGCGCTGGCTCGGGATGGCTCGGTCCCGACGTTCTCGAATCGGGACGCGGTCTTCGTCGACCTGGTCGGCTCCGGGAGTGGGCATCCTGTCCACGTTCCCCCGCGCGTTGACGGGTCTGCGCGCCGTCGTGCACCGATCAGGGCTACTCGGACTGCGGGACGACCGAGTACGTGGACGGTGACGGCACGTCGTTCGCCGCACCGCAGGTGACCGCCGCGGCCGCGCTTCTCTTCGCCACGAACCCCACCCTGACCGCCGATCAGGTCCAGTACGTGATCGAGCGGTCGGCGACCGACGCATCGGCCGTCCACCGGGCTGCTCGCACTGCATCGTCGGCCGCGACGCGCTCTCGGGGTGGGGCAGGCTCGACATCACCGCGGCCCTCCAGGCCCTCGAGGATCCCCTGCCCGCACCGGACCGTCTCGAGCCGAACGACGACGCAGGATCGCTTGCACCGAAGGCTCTGGGGCGAGCGATCCGGTCGTCCGGGCGACCGACGGACTACTGGGACGACCCGATCGACGTCTACCGCGTACGGGTCGGCGGTGGCCAGAGGGTGACGGCGTCGCTCACGCACGACGGGAAGCGCCGTCAGCAGCTCGTGCTCTGGAAGCCGGGCACGGAGCACGTCAAGGGATCGGCACGGCTAGCTCCACTCGCAGCGTCTTCTCGAGTCGAGCAGGCCGGGACGCCATCAGAGCTTCTCGCTACCGCGCAGGCGTCGCGGGCTGGTACGTCGTCGAGGTGAAGCTGACAGCACCGGGCTCGGGTCCGTACACGCTGCGATTCCGAAAGAGCTAGCCAGGCACGTGAAGCTCGACGCGACGATCGCTGTCGGGCCCGCCGAGGCGGCAGTGCTTGCGCGCGAGCTCGAGGCGGCCGGCTACGACGGCGTCTGGACGGCCGAGACGCAGCACGATCCGTTCCTTCCGCTTGCGACCGCGGCCCTGGCGACCAGCACCGTCACTCTCGGAACGGGGATCGCCACCGCGTTCACGCGCAGCCCGATGGTCACGGCGATGGCCGGATGGGACCTGCAGCGGGCGAGCCAGGGCCGGTTCGTGCTCGGACTCGGCACGCAGGTTCGGGCACACAACGTGCGGCGATTCTCCGTGCCGTGGGAGGCACCGGCGCCGCGGCTCCGGGAGTTGGTCGAGGCGCTGCGCCACATCTGGGGCGCGTTCCAGGGCGAGCATCGTCTCCGCTTTCGCGGGCGTTCTACCGGCACGACCTGATGACGCCGTTCTTCGACCCGGGCCCGATCGAGTACCCGGCGCCGCCGATCTACCTCGCTGCCGTGACGCCGACGATGTATCGCCTCGCGGGCGAGGTCGCCGACGGCATCCACGTGCACCCGTTCCACACGGCCCGCTATCTGCAGCGAGGTCGCGTTGCCGGCGCTCGGTGACCGCCGCGCGCGAGCTGACGCTCGTCAGCTCCGTCTTCGCGGTCGTTGGCGACGACGACGAGGACGTGCGGACGCAGATCGCGTTCTACGGCTCGACCCCGACCTACCGGCCGGTGCTCGAGGCTCACGGCCGCGGCGAGCTGGGAGAGGAGCTGCACCGGCTGATGGCGCGTGGGGACATCGCCGCGATGACGGCGGCGATCGACGACGAGCTGCTCGGCGAGTTCGCCGTGCGCGGCCGGGTCGTGGGAGGAGGCCGGCCGCCTGATCCGCGATCGCTACGACGGTGTGCTCGACCGCGTCGGCGTCTACTCCCTGGTGGGTCGCAAGAGCGAAGAGTCGCGTGCGATCGCGGAGGCCTTCCGGGAATGAGCCGTCCACTGCGCGTCGGAGTCCAGCTCCCGGAGGTGGAGCGGGACGTGCGCTGGGCCGAGTACGAAGCGATGGCGCTGGCGGCAGAGGAGGTCGGCTTCGACTCGATCTGGCTCGGCGATCACCTCCTCTACCGGGGAGACGGCCGGCCGGAGCGGGGCTCGTGGGAAGCCTGGACGCTGCTCTCGGCGCTGGCGGCCGTCACGAGTCGCGTTCGGCTCGGCCCGCTCGTCGCGTGCGCCTCGTTTCACGCGCCCGGGCTGATCGCGAAGATGGCGGCGACAATCGACGAAGTCTCGGGCGGGCGCCTCATGCTCGGTCTCGGCGCGGGCTGGAACGAGGTCGAGTACCGCGCGTTCGGCTTCCCTTACGACCACCGCATCTCCCGCTTCGAGGAGTCGTTCGAGATCGTGCGCCGGCTGGTCGCCGGCGAGCGCGTGACTCTCGAGGGCCGCTTCTGGCAGGTCGAGGACGTCGTCCTCCTGCCCCGCCCTGCCCGGCGAATCCCGCTGATGGTCGGCTCCAACGGCGACCGGATGCTCTCGATCACGTTGCCGTACGTCGACGCCTGGAATACGTGGTACGCGAGCTATGGCAACACGGTCGAGGGTTTCGCAGAGCTGAACGCGCGGATCGATGCTGCTGCAGCCGAGGCCGGACGGGATCCGGGCCACGTCGCCCGGAGCACCGCAGTGCTCGTCGAGCTCGACCCGGATGCGTACAAGCGGCCCGCACGACGGCGACATCGTGCCGGCCGGGCCTGAGCTGGATGCGATCGCGGAGCATCTCCGGAGCCTGGCCACTGCGGGAGCCGACGAGGCGATCCTCGTCGTGGGGCCGATCACGGTCGAGTCGATCCACACGCTCGGCGCGGCGCTCGCGCTCCTCGACGAGTAGCGCTACTGCGCGTCGATCAGCTCGTCGTCGGGCACGTCGCGGATCACCCGCGCCGGGTTGCCGACGACGACCGTCCGCGGCGCCACGTCCTTCGTGACCACGGCGCCCGCGCCGACGAACGCCTCCTCGCCGATCTCGACGCCCGGGCACAGCACCGCCGCGCCACCCACGCGCGCGCCCCGGCGGATCGTCGGGCCCTTCATCAGCGCACGCCGCTGCTCCGTTCGCCCCATGAAGTTGTCGTTCGTCGTCGTCACGCCCGGTGCGACGAAGACATCGTCCTCGAGCACGGAGTAGGCCGTGATGTAGACGTGCGCCTGGATCTTCGTCCGCGCGCCGACGGTCGTGTCGTTCTCGACCAGCGACCCGCGGCCGATGACGACATCGTCTCCGATCTCGCAGCGCTCACGAATGCACGCCTGGTCGCCGACGATGACGCCGCGCGCCGACTCGCGTGCCGGCGAAGACCGTCGCCCCCGTCGATACCACGGTTCCAGGCCCGAGCTCGGGCCGGCGGCAGCGCCTCCCGCTTCGCCGTCGAGCGCGGCGAGAGCGTCGGCTGCTTCCCGACGACGGCGTGCTCGAGCACCTTCACGCCCTCGCCGAGCAATGTGCCCGGGTACACGATCGCGCTGGGATGAACCTCTGCGCTCACGCCACTCCTTCCCCTTGCAACAGACTGCTACTTGGCTTGGCCTTGGGTGGCGAGCGACTCGGTCAGGCGCTCCAGTGCACGGACGACCATCGCGCCGTCGCGCGCCACCTTCCGCCGGTCGCCCGCGCCGGCAACGAGGCGCAGAAAGTGCTCGCACTCGAGCCGGAGCGGCTCATCGGTCGCGATCTTCGGGACGTGGATGTCGCCGGTCCGCGTCTGCCACTCGCCGCTCTCGGCCTGCTGCCACGGGAACTTGTCGTAGACGGTCACCTTCCGCTCGGGCTCCATGTCGTCGAAGACGACCATCTTCTCCTTACCGACGACCGTCATCTTCCGCATCTTGTGCGGGTCGAGCCACGACAGGTGCATGTGCGCGATCTTCCCTGAGGGAAAGCGGAGGTAGCAGAAGACGACGTCCTCGACCCCGGGCGTGAGGAAGTCGCGGCCGAGGGCGATCGCCTCGGCTGGCTCCTCGCCGAGCAGGTAGAGGATCACCGAGAGGTCGTGGACGCCGAGCGACCAGAGCGCGTTTTCGACGGTTCGGATGACGCCGAGGTTCTGGCGGTTTCCGTAGACGCAGAGGACCTCGCCGAGCGCATCCGCGTCGATCAGCTCCTTGAGCTTCTGGACCCCGGGGTGATAGAGAAGGAGGTGGCCGGGCATGCAGACCAGGTCGCGCTCCTCGGACAGGCGGACGAGATCGTCCATCTCCGTCCCGCGCATGGCGGGAGGCTTCTCGACGAGGACGTGCTTGCCTGCCTCGAGCGCCCGGCGGGCGAGGTCGTAGTGCGTCGGCACCGGTGTCGAGACCACGACGGCGTCGACGTCAGGATCAGAGAAGACGTCCTCGACCTTCGCGGTCGCCCGCGCGCGTGGATGGCGCGAGGCGTGAGCTTCTCGTCTTGCGTCGTCGAGCTCGCAGATCCAGGCGAGCTCTGCGAGCTGGTCGAAGTTCCGCGCGAGATTGGGCCCCCAGTTGCCGAGCCCGATGACGGCCACTCGTGTCACAGCTTCCAGACCTTCGGGTTTCCGCGGCCGATCTCGCCTGTCGCGTTCCGGAAGTCGACGACGAGCTTCGCGTCGCGCACCACCTGCTCATAGTCGATCGACGAGTGGGCTGTGACGATGACGACGCAGTCGTAGTCGGCCGGCTCGAGCTGGACGCCTTGCCAGCCGTCGAGCGCCGGGACGTACGGGTCGTGGTATGAGACGTCGGAGCCCGCGGTCCGGAGGAGTTGCATCACCTTCAGCGCGGGTGACTCGCGCACGTCCGAGATGTCGGCCTTGTAGGCCACGCCGAGGACGAGCACCTTCGAGCCCTTGAGCGAGCGCTGTGAGCTGTGGTTCAGGGCCTGCGAGATCAGCGACCGGCAGTGGTAGGGCATGTTCTCGTTGACCTTGCCCGCAAGCTCGATGAACTCGGTGTAGAAGCCGTACTCGCGCGCCTTCCAGGTCAGATAGAAGGGGTCGATCGGTAGGCAGTGGCCGCCGAGGCCCGGTCCGGGCTGAAAGCTCATGAACCCGAACGGCTTGGTCGCAGCCGCGCCGACGACCTCCCAGACGTCGATGCCCATCCGCTCGCAGAGCTGCGCGAGCTCGTTGACGAGCGCGATGTTGACCGAGCGGAAGATGTTCTCGAGCAGCTTCGTCAGCTCGGCGGCCTCGGGTGACGAGACCGGATGGACGGTGTCGACCGCCGCGGCGTAGAGGTCGGTCGCGCGGCGGGTGCACTCCTCGGTGATGCCGCCGACCACCTTGGGGACGGTCTTCGTCGTCCAGTCGGTCCGGCCGGGGTCGACCCGCTCCGGAGAGAAGGCAAGGTTGAAGTCGGTGCCGACCTCCAGGCCGGAGATCGACTCGAGGATCGGGAGCACGACCTCGCGCGTCGTGCCCGGGGTAGGTGGTCGACTCGAGCACGACGAGGTGTCCGACACGGAGGCGCTCCGCGATGCCGTTGACCGCTCCGACGACGATCGCAAGGTCCGGCTCTCGCTGCTTCGTGAGCGGAGTTGCCAGCGCGATCAGGATCGCGTCGCACTCCCGCAGGACGTCGTAGTCGGTCGTGGCGTGGACCGTGCCGCCTTCAACGAGTGGAGCGAGGACCTCCGAGGGGACATCCTCGATGTGGCTCACGCCGCGGTTGATCCCGTCGACGATGTCCTGCCTCACGTCGACGAGGCAGACCGACTTGCCCGCGTGTCGCGAAAACGCGGGCGAGAGGGAGGCCGACGTAGCCGGCGCCGACGATCGCAACATCGGTCATGACGCGGCAAGGCTAGCGAGCAATGCCGCCGCGACACGCTCGGACGCGTGCCCGTCGCCGTAGAGCCCTGGCCGCTCGGCGGGCATCGACGCTACTCGCACGGCCGCGACCAGCCGGTCGGGATCGTCGTCCACGAGCACATTGGCTCCGGCCAGGACGGTGTCCACCCACTCCGTCGAGGGCCGAGCCGTCACGCACGGGACGCCGTACCAGTAGGCCTCCTTCTGCACTCCGCCCGAGTCGGTGACGATGACGCGCGCCTGTGAGGCGAGGGCCGCGAAGTCGAGATACGACAGCGGGGGGCACACGCGGACATGTCCGGGGGACAGACCCTCGGACCTGATCATTTCGGCCGTGCCCGGGTGCACCGGGAAGACAACCGGCCCGTCGAGGGCGTCGAGTCCCTGGAGGATGCGCCCGAGCCGCGGTTGGGCCACGTTCGCCTCGCGATGGATGGTCGCGGCGACGTAACCCCCGGGCTCGAGACCGAGCTGCTCGAGAACCGACGAGCGCTCCCGGGCAAGCGGGGCAAGCGTGAAGCAGACGTCCGCCATCACGTCTCCGACGACCTCGATCCGGCCGATCGCGCCTTCCGAGCGCAGCGTGTCGGCCGACCGCTCGTCCGGGCAGAGGAGGAGAGCAGCGAGGCGGTCGACCTCGATGCGGTTTCGCTCCTCGGGCATCGAGAGGTCGCCGCTTCGGAGTCCCGCCTCGACGTGCGCGATCGGGACGCGGCTTTCTCGCGCCGCTCGCGCGCCGGCGATGGTCGAGTTCGTGTCCCCGTAGACGAGCACCCAGTCGGGGCGCACCTCGTCGAGCGCTCGAGCGATGCCGGGAACAATCGAGTCCACGTCGCGAGTGCGCGCGTCGAGCGAGTAGGCTGGTTCCCCTAGGCCCAGCTCGTCGAAGAAGACCTGCGAGAGATCCGGGTCGTAATGCTGCCCCGTGTGCACGACGATCTCCTCGATCCCGGCCGCCCGAAGCGCCGAGGAGAGCGGGGCCGACTTGATGAATTGCGGACGGTTTCCTACGACGGAGAGGACACGCATCCCGTTGGTAGCCTAGACGGGAGGGCCGTTAGCTCAGCTGGTAGAGCAGGGGACTCTTAATCCCAAGGTCGGAGGTTCGAATCCTCCACGGCCCATCCGCGTGACCGCCGCGTCAATACGAAGGGAGCCCGCGATGTACAAGGTCGTCTGGATTGCCCGATTCCACGACGGGATCAGCAGGGAGGACGCGAGTCGCCACTGGACGGAGACGCACGGCCAGCTCGGCCGCAAGGTTCCCGGGATCGAGCGCTACGTCCAGAACCACGTCATCTCGGCGCTCGGGCCCGTCGCGGTCAGCGACGAGCAGGTGCACTTCGACGGCTACTCCTGCTGCTGGTACGCAGACCGCGAGGCGTTCGAGGCGTCGCTGAAGACGCCGGAGTGGGCGGCGATCGGCGCAGACAGTCCGAACCTCTTCGACGACAGCAAGTGGGACGGCTGGAGCGCCGCGCTCGACGCTCGCACGATCATCGACGGCGAGGAAGGCCCGTTCAAGACCGTCTGGATCATGCGGTTCACGCCCGAGATCCGCGCCGATCCTGAGCTGACCCGCCAGGCGCACGAGTCGTGGATCAACGTGCACGGCGGCGAGTTCGGCGTTCAGGTGCCGGGGATCAGCCGCTACGTACAGAACCACGTGATCGCGGCGGTCGACGGCGACGGCGAGAACCCCGACATCCCGCTCGAGCTCGACGGCTTTTCCGAGTGTTGGTTCGAGGACGAGGCGGCGTTCGAGCGCACGATGGAGTCCGAGGAGTGGCTACGGATGAACGAGGATGCCTTCCGGCTCTTCGACGTCGAGGCCGCCGTCCCGCACATGAGCGCGGTTCTCGACGAGCGGGTGATCGTCGACAGCAACGCCCAGCTCGCGCACGTCTGAACTGTCCAACGAGTGAGTCCGGGTACGTCGGCCGCAGTAGGATCCGATGCGATGTCGGCGGTCGAGGGAACGCGTGCTTCCAGACCGGCGATGGTCGTGATCGACGACGACCACGAGGTCGGAAGCGCAGTCGAGCGCGATCTCCTCCGCCGCTATTCGGAGCGCTTTCGCGTGCTGAAGGCCGGGTCGGGCACCGAGGCACTCGACCTCGTGAGCCGCGTCGTCGTCCGTGGTGACCCTGTCGCCCTCCTCCTCGCGGATCAGCGCATGCCGGAGATGACCGGAGTCGAGTTCCTCGCGCGTGCCATGGAGCTCGTGCCCGAGGCGAAACGCGTTCTGCTCACGGCATACGCGGACACCGAGGCAGCGATTCGGGCCATCAACGAGATCCAGCTCGACCACTATTTGTTGAAGCCCTGGGATCCCCCCGAGGAGCGCCTGTATCCGGTCCTCGACGACCTTCTCGACGACTGGCAGGGCTCTCGCCGCGTCGGTGCGGACAATCTGCGGATCGTTGCCCACCGCTGGTCGGCGGAGTCGCACCGTCTCCGCGACTTTTTGGCTCGCAACCAGGTGCCGAACCAGTGGATCGACGTCGAGGGGGCGGAGGCCGGCTCGTTGCTGGCCGCGGCGTCGCTCGACGCGAGTCGCCTCCCGATTGCCTTCTGCCCGGACGGCACCGTTCTCGTCGCACCATCGCCGCTCGAGATCGCCGAGCACATCGGGCTGAAGACCCAGGCCGACCTGAACTTCTACGACCTCGTTATCGTCGGCGGCGGACCGGCCGGGCTTGCTTCGGCCGTCTACGGTGCCTCGGAGGGCCTGCGCACGGTGGTGGTCGAGCGTGAAGCCGCGGGCGGTCAGGCGGGTCAGAGCTCGCGGATCGAGAACTATCTCGGCTTTCCGTCAGGTCTCAGCGGCGCCGACCTTGCGCGCCGTGCGACCGCTCAGGCACAAAGGCTCGGGGCAGAGGTGCTCGCTGCCCAGGAGGCGATCGCGCTCGAGGCGCGAAGTGCCACCCGAACGATCCGGATGACGGACGGCAGCGTTTCCGGCTACGCCGTTCTGCTCGCGACCGGCGTGTCGTACCGGCGGCTCGAGGCACCGGGTGTCGCCGAGCTTGCCGGGAAGGGGGTCTTCTACGGATCTGCCGCTTCCGAGGTGTCGGGACTCGACGGTAGGCGGGCTGTCGTTGCCGGTGCTGCCAACTCGGCCGGTCAGGCGGCGATGTACCTCTCGCGCTTCGGGCCGGTGACGATCCTCTGCCGGGCGAGCCGGCTCGAGAAGTCGATGTCGTCCTATCTCGTCGACCAGATCCGGGCCACGCCGAACATCGACGTCCGCCTGGAGGCGCAAGTGGCGGAAGCCCATGGCGGAGACCACCTCGAAGCCCTGACGATCGAGTGGGCCGGCACGCGCGAGAAGGTCGAGGCAGGTGGCCTGTTCGTCTTCATCGGGGCGTCGCCTCATACGGATTGGCTCGCGGGGCTGATCGCCCGCGACGAGCGCGGCTTCGTCCTTTCAGGAGCGCAGGTGCTGCGTGCGCCGGACCGCACGGCCCCGCTCTGGCCCCTCGACCGGGATCCGTACCTGCTGGAGACGAACGTACCCGGGATCTTCGTGGCGGGAGACGTGCGCGACCAGTCGGTCAAGCGGGTCGCCTCCGCCGTCGGGGAGGGCGCGATGGCCGTCATGCTCGTCCACCAGTACCTGCATCCGTCGTGATCGCTCCGGCTGACCTCCACGTGGTCGAGATGCTCCGAGCCCTTCCGGCCGAGCGGCTCGAGTGGCTGATCGAGAACGGGCAGGAGCTGAGGCTCGCACCCGGCGAGTACCTGTTCCGCGAGGGCGATGAGGCTCGCCACTTCCATCTCCTGCTCGAGGGAGAGCTCGAGACGAAACGGGCGCTTGCCGGAGACGAGGTCTTCGTCTCGCGGCACGAGCCCGGGGGCTTCCTCAGTGCGACGGCGCTGCTCACTAACACGCCGTACCGCGCATCGACGCGAGTTATCTCCGCAGCCCGATTGCTGGCCGTCGAGCCTGCGGCGTTCCGGAGTCTCCTGGCCGATGAGCCGGACGTGATGCAGATCGTGATCCGGGCGATCCCGGCGGTGATGCAGAACCTGAAAGGCCTCGAGCACGACCGCGAGCGGTTGATCGCGCTCGGCGGCCTCGCTGCCGGCCTGGCGCACGAGCTGAACAATCCGGCCGCGGCGGCGGCGGCGGCCACCCGCGAGCTAGGTGCTTCGGACGGCGAGATGGAGAAGGCGATCGCCGTACTCGCGCCAGAGCTTGCGCCGTTGCTCGGGCGCTCCGCCGAGGGCCAGGCACAGGATCTCGACCCGCTCGAGACGAGCGACCGCGCGGAGAGCCTCGCCATTCGGCTGGCGGAGCTCGGCGTTCCTGACCCGCACCGGCTTGCCCCCACGTTCGTGACTGCCGGCCTCGCCGAGGAGGAGCTCGCCGGACTCGAGCCGGCCGCGATCGCCGTGCTCGCCGCGAGGATCGAGCGATCAAGACTTCAGCGGGAGCTTGCCGAGAGCATCGAGCGGATCTCCGAGCTGATCGCGGCTGTCAAGCAGTACTCCTACATGGATCAGACTCCGCGGCAGGAGATCGACGTCCACGACGGGCTCGAGAGCACGCTCAGGATCCTGTCGCACAAGCTCAAGCAGGGCTCGGTCGAGATCGTGAAGGAGTACGACCGCTCCCTGCCACTTGTTGACGCCAACGGCCCGGAGCTGAACCAGGTCTGGACGAACCTGATCGACAACGCCATCGACGCCGTCGACGGCAACGGTCGCATCAACCTGCGTACGTCCCACGACGGAGACAGCCTGGTCGTCGAGGTGGAAGACGACGGCGGGGGCATTCCCGAGGAGGTCAGAGGCCGCATCTTCGACCCGTTTTTCACGACGAAGCCGCCGGGGAAGGGAACGGGCATCGGCCTCGACATCGCTCACCAGATCGTGATCAAGCACCGTGGCGAGATCCGCATGAACACGGGGCCGGCAGGGACACGCTTCTGCGTCTACCTGCCTGCCACGCAGAAGCCCGCCTGAGGATCGGTCCTCAGGCGGCGGCGCGGAGTGCGTCCAGGATCTCTGTCTGGAGCACGCTTGCGGCGCCCACGCAGCGGTCGGCGGCACCGTAGGTGAGATAGATCGTGCCGTCGGGTCGCGGGACGGCGCCCTGAACGAAGATGACGTTGTCGACGTCGCCGACGCGCTCCCACGAGAGCTCCGGCTCCATGATCGGCCGGGGCAGCAGCGACTTCACGCGGCCCGTCTCGTCGTCGAGCAAAGCGACGTTGAGCGTGTAGTGAGAGGCGTCGTTTCGCTCGTGGTAGAAGAGGATGAGGCCGTTCTCGGTGGCCACCGGGGGGGCGCCGACGCCAACGCCGAGTGCGCCGGGCGAAGGCGAGATGATCGTGTGCCGCTCGATATCCCGCATGTGGTTGTCCCAGTAGGGTGGCCCCGACTCCCAGAGTTCGTCGAGCGAGTCGAAGATCGCGAGCTGCATGTTCGGGTGGATCCGGTGGATCAGCGCGACACGACCGTCTCGGAGGTTGAAGATGACGGCATCCTTGTCCGCCTCGCGTTCCGGTCCGATCACGCGGCCGGAGGTGCGGTTGAGGAAGAAGCGGCCGTCTCCGTACCCGAGCCGGTGGACACCGACACGCCAGGGCTTGCCGGACTGGGGCGACGGAAGATTCGTGTATGTCATCACGACGTGCTCGCTGCCGGCGCTCGTCACGCGCTGCACTCGCGGATCCTCGTAGGAGTGCACGCCGTCTGGTGAGCTCGGGGCGAGAACCTGCTGGAACTCGTACGCTTGCCCGTCGGCGGAGGTGAAGAGGAGGACGTCGGAGATGTAGTCGAGGAATCTCAGGCCCGGTCCGTTGTTGACGCGGTACCCGTCGCGGACACCTCGTGCAAACAGGTGGAACAGTCCATCGTGGTAGACGGCCCCGGCATTGAAGATCGGGCCGTAGCCCGGCACGGCTCCAGCATCCACGACCGGTGTATCGGCCACGCGTCGTACCGAGACGGCAGGTGTCCCCCTGGATCCTGTCGGGTGAAGATTCGATTCCCTGATCATGGTCGGCCTGGCAGGCTATCTGCTCGCAAGAGTTCGATCGACAGGAGGAAGCTCCTCTTGAGCCAGCCGCAAGACCCGGAGCTCTTCACGCGGTTCGACGGGAACCCGATCCTCACCGGAGCGCACTGGCCGCGCATGGTCAACGCGGTCTTCAACCCGGGTTGTCACGACTTCGACGGCGAGACGCTGCTGCTCGTTCGCGTCGAGGACCGCACGGGCATTTCCCACCTCTGCGTGGCGCGCAGCGCCGACGGCTTGACCGACTGGATCGTCGAGCCCGACCGAGCCTGCATCCGGATGTCGAGTCGTACGAGGAACGGTTCGGGATCGAGGATCCGCGGATCACTCTCTCGACGACGAGTACATGATCGTCTACACGGGCTACTCGCAGGGAGGCCCACTCGTCTGCCTTGCCGTCACTCGTGACTTCCGCTCGTACGAGCGGCGCGGCGTGCTCATGCCGCCAGAGGACAAGGACGCGGCGCTCTTCCCCTGCCGCTTCGACGGGCGCTGGGCGCTCGATCCACCGGCCGGTGTCGGCACAGTCCCGACTCACGAGGCCCACATCTGGCTCTCGTGGAGCCCCGATCTTCGGCACTGGGGCGATCACACGGTCATCCTCCGCGCACGGGAGGGCGCCTGGTGGGACGCGCACAAGGTCGGGCTGTGCCCGCCGCCGCTCTCACCGACGCCGGCTGGCTCGTGCTGTACCACGGCGTCCGGGTCACGGCTGCCGGCTCCATCTACCGACTCGGGCTCGCGCTCCTCGACGTGGAGCGACCCGACCGGGTAATCGCTCGCTCGAGCGAGTGGATCTTCGGGCCGCATGCCTCGTACGAGCGGATCGGCGACGTCGACCAGGTCGTGTTCCCGTGCGGGTGGCTGCTGGGAGACGACGGCGACACGCTGCGGATCTACTACGGCGCCGCGGACACGTCGGTCTGCGTGGCGACGGCGAGCCTCTCGGCGCTGCTCGACTGGCTGGCTCGCCACTCCTCCTGACCGTCCGGCTCTGTGTGCCGGGTTCCCGCCTGTAAGCTTGAAGAGACACGGCGGCTGTCGGCGGTGGTGATGCGGACGCGCCGGATGTCTGGTGAAAGGAGCGCACCCGAGGCGTGCGTACCGCGATCTTCTCAACGTTTCCGCCGCGAGCGTGTGGCATCGGTGCCTTCTCGTTCGACGCGCGCGCGGCCCTGCTCGAGGTGCCTGGAATCGACGATGTCGGCTCGATCGTGGTCATCGACGAGCCCTCGAGCCCGCAGCGGCCCGACGTGCTGGCGACGGTTTCCCAGTCGGTGCGGGGCGATTACGTGCGTGCTGCGAGGCTACTGGGCCGTCTGGACGTCGACGTGGTCCTGCTCCAGCACGAGTACGGGATTTTCGGTGGATCCGACGGCGAGTACGTGCTGTCGTTCGCGCGAGAGCTCGCCCAGCCGCTCGTCGTAACGCTGCACACGCTGCTGTCGAACCCGTCGCCGCATCAGCTCGAGGTGCTCGTGGCCCTGTGCCAGGAGGCCGAGCGTGTGATCGTGATGGCCGAGACCGGGCGTCGCCTGCTGATCGACCTCCACGTGTGTCCGGTCGACAAGATTCGTATCGTCCCGCACGGCGCTCCGGCGATGCTCGGGCGGAGGCGTGAGGAGCACGCCGCCGGCCGGCGGCCGCTCTACGTTCCACCGGTCCCCGGAGGGTACGAGCAGATGCAATCGCGGTTCCTGCTCTCCTCGTTCGGCCTTCTCTCGCCGGGCAAGGGATTGGAGACGGCGATCGAAGCTCTGCCGTCGATCATCGAGCGGCATCCCGAGGTGCTGTACGTGATCGCCGGCCGCACACACCCGAAGGTCGCGCGGCGCGATGGTGAGCGTTATCGAATCCAGCTCGAGCGGCAGGTCGTCGACCTCGGGCTCGATGACCACGTCGAGTTCGACGACCGGTTCCTGTCGATCGACGAGCTGGCCGATCTGCTCGCCGCGACCGACGTCTTCGTCACCCCGTACCGCAATCGCGAGCAGATCGCCTCCGGGGCGCTCACGTTCGCGATCTCGGCGGGGTGCGCCGTGGTTTCGACGCCGTACTGGTATGCCGAGGACATCCTCGCATCCGGTGCGGGCCAACTCGTGCCGTTCGAGGATCCGCAGGCTCTGGCCGATGCGGTCTGTCATTACGTCGATGTGCCGGCCGAGCTGTCCGCGGCCCAGGCTGAGGCCCGACGGCTCGGCTCGGAGCACGCGTGGCCTTCGGTTGCGCGGGCGACGGCCGAGGTGATTCAGGAGGCGGCGACGCTCGCCCCGCGTCGGCTTCCGATCCCGACCGTGGAGCTGCGGATCTCGCACGCGTCCACCGACCACCTGCGCACGATGGTCGACGACGTCGGGATCATCCAGCACGCAAACGGCGTGATCCCGAACCGGGAAACCGGCTACTGCGTGGACGATGTCGCGCGGCTCTCCGTCGTCGCGCTCGAGCTCGACCGTCGTCACGGTGACGAGGGCTGGACGCCGATCCTCTATCGCGCGCTCGCCTTCCTCCAGGCCGCGGCCGGTGACGGCTCCGACGGCATGCGGAACTTCATGAGCTACGAGCGGCACTGGCTCGACGATCCGCACGTCGGCGATCATGTGGGCCGGTCGATCTGGGCTCTCGGCGAGATCCTGTCGACGGCCTGGGTGCCTGGTGTCGTCGAGCCCGGCCGCAGGCTCCTCGCCTCGCTCGTCACCTCGCTCCGCGGCGATGTGTGGCTGCGCACCGCTGCGTATGCCGTCCTCGGGCTGGCACGCCTCGATCCGGACCGGCTCGACGTCGAGTCTCACCAGCTCCTCGAGCGCCTCGTCGAGAAACTCGCTGCGGCGTATCGCGAGACCGCCTCGGGGGACTGGCTGTGGTTCGAGGGTGCCCTTCACTACGACAACGCACGGCTGCCGCACGCTCTCATCGCCGGCGGAGCAGCGCTCGGCCGGGACGACGTCGGTGCCCTCGGTCTCGAGGCGCTCGGGTGGCTCGGCGACGAGTGCGGGCTCGGCGACGGCTTCCTGCGTCTACCGGGCCATCATGGACGTCGCCGGGACGAGCCGGCCCCGGGCCTGGGTGACGAGCAGCCACTCGACGCATCCGCGTTCGTGGAGGCGGAGATCGCCGCGTTCTCGATCACCGGCGATCCGGAGCACGGGGCGCGTGCACAGCAGGCGTTCGACTGGTTTCTCGGCCGAAACCGGCTCGACCGGCCGCTGTACGACTTCGCGACGGGCGGCTGCAGCGACGGGCTCGGTGAATCCGACGTGAACGGAAACCAGGGGGCCGAATCGACGCTTGCCTTCCACCGCGCCCAGCTCGTCCTCGACGCCGCGGGCCTCCCGGTTGTTCAGCGCCGACGCACGACGGCTGCCCTGGCAGCGGCCTGAGAGACTGTGCTGGACAGGTCGCACAGCGGCGCGTATAAGAGGTTCGTGGCCGCTCAGCGAACGCTCGCGATCCGAGCTCTCCTCGTCGTGCTGGCCGCAGGGCTCTCGCTGGGAGTTGCGACCAGCGCTCTCGGGAGCGGGACGGCGACCAATGCTGTCGATGGCGTGCACATGCTGACGAAAGCCATCGCTGTCTCACCCGCCGCCAAGCCCAAGCCCAAGCCCAAGCCGAAACCCAAGCCGAAGGCTCCGATCTGCAAGAAGGGTCAGAAGAGCACGAAGAAGAAGCCGTGCCGCAAGCGTGTGACCCAGGTCGTCCACTCGTCGGCCAACCCGCCGGTCTCGGGCTGGACGTTCGACCTGTCGATTCTCGAGAACGCCGACAGCACGTGGGCTCTGGGTCTGGCGTACCAGGACAAGACCGGAAACGCGACCGAGTCCCACAGCTACCTGTTCAAGCTCACGCCGGACTCGGTGATGGTCGCGCCTGACCTGTCCACGTTCACCGTCAACACCGGAAGCCAGATGGGTCAGTTCGGAGCCGTCTCGCTCACGTTCTCGAACGTCGGAGCGCTCGGCCAGGGAACCATTCCCTTCGGCTGCACGGGGGGAACGTGGCAGATGAGATCTGGCACGCTGACCGGATCGGTTCGCTTCGTCGCCGACGGCACCTACTTCAAGACGCTGCTCGAGACGTCGTTGCCGGCAGACCTCTCGGCGAACACCTCGGGCGTGCCGGCAACGTGCGGATCGCCGCCGCCGCCGAGCTGCATCCACGAGACGTTCCTCTTCGGCGGTGACGCGGCCGGGTTCTTCGAGGCCTTCTCGGCCGGCGGTCAGACGACCTTGCTCGCCTACCTTCAGCAGACGATCGCGCCGGCCCAGATCACGCGCTTCCTGGAGGTGACGGGTCTGCCGTCGTCCGATTTCACTGCAGCAGCGGACGGCTCGGCCGCCACTCTGACGACGGGTGGTGGCGCGCCGTCGTTCACGGGCTCACTGAGCTTTACGGCGACCCCTCCGGTATCGAAGTTCGCGAACGCATCGTGCGGTGGAACGCCGGGATTCTTCGCCAAGGGAGCGGTTACCGGCGACGCCGTCGCTCACTTCCTCGCGTCCCCGGCGCTCACGCTTCCGATCGGCCCGGCCCAGCTCGAAATCCTGTAAGCGCGCGGAGCGGCTCTCGAGAGGAGGGGCGGAGACCCATCAGCTCGCGCAACACTTCCGGATCGGTGTGCTCGCCGAGCACGGTCGAGCCGACCAGGTCGCAAAAGAGGACGGTGACCGTCTTTCGCATGTCGGCCGGCGCTTCGGCGGCTAGCTCGGCGCCACAGCTCCCACAAAAGCGAAAGCCGTCTGGATTCTCCTCAGCGCAGGACGGACAGACCGTCACGGACCGAGTCTAGGCAACCAGGATCTCGAGCTCGACGACTACGGCGAGCTCGAGTCGACCAGCGGGATCACGACCCGGACCGTTGCTCCCCCGCCGGGGTTCGAGCGGGCCGACGCGGAGCCGCCGTGGGCGGTCGCGACGGCGGCCACGATCGAGAGCCCGAGCCCGACGCCGCCGCTGGCGCGTGACCTCGACTCGTCGGCGCGGTAGAAGCGCTCGAACACCTTCGCGATCTCGTCCTCGCCGATCCCGGGGCCGGAGTCCTCGACCTCGATCACCCCGCTGCCGCCCTCGGCGCTGACGCGGACGCGGACGGGTGCCAGCGGTGGCGTGTGCGATCGAGCGTTCGCCAGGAGGTTGTCGATCACCTGTCTGAGCCTGTCGCGATCTCCCGGCACCGTGACGGGCTCGGCGACGAGCTCGATCGGGCGGTCGGGCTCGACGGCGGACGCCGCCTCCACCGCCTCGGCGGCGACCTTGTCGAGTGCGACGGGCTCGCGCTCGAGCGGCCGGCCCTCGTCGAGCCGCGCCAGCAGCAGCAGATCCTCGACGAGCACGCTCATCCGCTCCGACTCGCGCTCGATGCCGCTCATCGTGCGTGCGAGGTCATCTGGTCTCGAGTCAGCGCCGCGCCCGAAGAGCTCCGCGTAGGCGCGGATTGCCGTCAGCGGCGTGCGGAGCTCGTGCGAGGCGTCGGCGACGAAGCGACGCAGCCGCTGGTCGGAGTCCTCGATCCGGCCGAGCATCGCATTGAGCGCCAGCCCGAGCCGGCCGACCTCCGTCCTCGACTCGGCCCGCTCGACACGGTGCGAGAGGTCACCTGCGGCGATCTGGTCGGCAGTCCGGCCGATCGCCTCGAGCGGCCGCAGGCCGAGGCGCACGGTCCAGAGCGCGAGCAGCACGAGCGCTGCAAGCACGGCGGCGGTGACGAGCAGCTCGATCAGAAGGAGTCGGTCGAGCGTCGCGTCGACGTCGTGCAGCGAGGTGGCCACGATCACGACCACGTTCGAGCCGGGGTCGATCGACGCGCGCGCCCGGTAGCGTCCACCGCCGCTCGCGGCGGGCACGGTCAGGTAGCGGACGGCGTCGGGCTGCTCGAACGTGGGTTGCGAGAGCGAGATCGTCGAGGGAAGCCGGGGCTTCGCAGGCGCATTGATACCGGGAATGGATCCGATGCCGGAGCTGATCACCGATCCCTCGAGTGTCCGGATCTCGACGTAGAGGCCCGGGGGAAGGCGTGGCCCCCGCCCTTCGTTGGGGCCTGCCTGGTCAGCGAACCGATGATCCGACTCGAGCGTGCTGTCGATCTGGTCGAACAGGAACGAGCGCAGCGAGGTGTAGGTGGCGATATCGGCCGCGACGAGTCCCGCTGTCGCCAGCATGAGGAGCCCGAGTACGAGCCGGGCACGGAGCGACAGCCGGCGCACCGCTCTACCCCTTCTCTTCGTCGAGCATGTAGCCGACCTGGCGCACGGTCTTGATCAGCGGCGGGCCGGCGGCGTGGAGCTTCTTGCGCAGATAGCTCACGTAGGTCTCGACGACGTTCGAGTTGCCGCCGAAGTCGTAGCGCCACACGTGCTGGAGGATCTGCGCCTTCGAGAGCACGCGGCGAGGGTTGAGGAGGAAGTAGCGGAGGAGCGAGAACTCGGTTGCCGTCAGGGCGATGGGTATTCCTCCGCGCGCGACCTCGTGCCGCTCCTCGTCGAGCACGAGATCCGCGTAGCGAAGGACGTCGCCGGGAAGAGCGCCGGCCGTCCGGCGCAGGATCGCCTGGACCCGGGCGACGATCTCGGCCAGGCTGAACGGCTTGGTCACGTAGTCGTCGCCGCCGGCGCGGAGCGCCTCGACCTTGTTCTCGGTGGCGTCCTTCGCGGTGAGGAAGAGGATCGCCGTCTTGAAGCCCTGCTCCCGCAGTCTGCGGCCGACCGCGATCCCCTCGATGTCGGGGAGCATCCAGTCGAGTACGACCAGGTCGGGATCGAAACGAGCGACAGCCTCGAGAGCCCCTCTCCCCGTGACGGCCTCCTCGACCTCGAATCCCTCGTAGCGAAGCGCCGTCGCGACCGCGTCCACGATCGACGGCTCGTCGTCGACGACGAGGATCCGGTGCTGCTCCGCCGCCCGCTCGAGAGTCGCCATGCGCTGATCGTGACACGGCTTCCTGTGAGTTTGCTGTGAACCAGCCCGCGAGTTCGGGCTCCTGAGACACGCACAGCTTGGTCTCAGCAGATTCACAGGAAGACGATGCAGGATGCCCGACATGGATGAACACACACATGCAGACAGCGAGCGGATCACCCGGCGCGGCTCGCTCGTGAAGCTCGGCGGGCTCCTCGGAGCCGCGCTGACCGCCGGGAGCTGGAAGGCGGGAGAGACTCTCGCCGGCACCGGTCCGGCCGGTGTCTCGTCGGGCGCAGTCACCTGCGTCCTCACCCCCGAACTGACGGAAGGTCCCTACTACATCGCCGGCGAGAGATTCCGGCGCAACATCACCGACGGCCATCCCGGCACGCCGCTGACCCTACGAGCCGGCGTCGTCGACGCCTCGACCTGCAAGCCGATCAAGGGCGCGGTGGTCGACATCTGGCACGCCGACGCCGCTGGCGTCTACTCGGGCTTCGGGCAGGGCGTCGCGAGCCGGACGTTCATGCGGGGCGTCCAGAAGACGGACGCGAGCGGCGTCGCCACCTTCCAGACTGTCTACCCGGGCTGGTACATGGGCCGGACCGTCCACATCCACGTCAAGGTGTATCTCGGCGGCAACGTCTTGCACACCGGGCAGCTGTTCTTCCCCGACACGCTCA
Source organism: uncultured Actinomycetes bacterium (assembly GCA_963736045.1). Taxonomy (GTDB): domain Bacteria; phylum Actinomycetota; class Thermoleophilia; order Gaiellales; family Gaiellaceae; genus PALSA-612. The sequence goes on from CAVTNK010000007.1 coordinate 66,495, forward strand.
CGGACACGGTCTACAAGAAGGCTCCGTACAGCGCACGACCGAACCGGGACATGCGGAACGCCGACGACTCGATCTACCGGAACGGCGGCAGCCGCGGGCTGATGCGGGTCGCCAAGAAGGGATCCGGCTACGTCAGCACGATCGCGATGGGCGTCCACCGGGCCTAGAGGTGGCGGGGTGCCGGCTACTCGATGGTCAAGTCGCCGTGGTTCACTTCGCGGGAGACCGCTTCCGGAAGAACACACCTTCGCCGTCGATGTCGACGAGCTCGACGTCGATCCTGCGCGACGCGAGGAACTCGTCGACGGCCTTTGCGCAACCGACGAACATCCCGTAGTCGTCGATGATCACGAAGCCGTTCTCGACGACGTTGTCGTAAAGGCCCTCGAGACAGGTCTTCGTCGATTCGTACCAATCGCCGTCGATCCTGAGCACAGCCACGGGTCCAATCGATCGTGCGGCGATGGGAACCGTGTCCTGGAACCAACCCTCGTGAATGACGATCTGCCGGCGGTCGATGTCCAGCACCTCGAAGAGGAGCTCGTGCACCTGCTCGATCGGCGCCTCACACGCGCCGATCGCTACCAGCGAGGCGGAGTCGAGTCCGTCATCGGGCTCGAGATGTGGATGTCCATCCTTCAGAGAAGAAAGCACGTCGACGTCATGAGGAGACGGTTGCGGCAGGCCCTCGAACGAGTCGAAAAGATGAAACACACGGTCGCGGTTCCCTGCCCGCTTGCTGACGCTCGCCATCAGTCCGATGGCTCCGCCGGCCCAGACCCCGCATTCGACGACAGCTCCTTGGAGAGCCTCCCGCTCGACGGTCTCCATGACGTCGAAGGCATTGATCAGACGAGGGGCGGGAAGCATCGTGTTCGGCAAGACGCGGAAGATGCTTGCCGTGCGATGCAGCTCCGCCCAACTCGAAAGCGGGACCTCGGGGAAGCGGCGGCAGAACTTGTACGCGCTGTGCAGCGTTCGCGACTTCTTGAGGACTGACCGGAGCGAACGCTTCTGAAGGATCGACCTGTCGCCCGTCGGTGCCACTCGGCGCATGATACGAGCCGTGGGATGCCGCGCCGCTTTGCGCAGGTCAGTGCACGTATGCGCCTGCGTCGGTGGCGCCGGCTCCGCGTGGGGTACCGGCGATGTCGGTCGACGGTCTGGCCACGCTCGCCGGGACGAGACCGATCGCAATGCCTGAGATGAGGTGGAAGTCGTAGTTCGGATAGCCGCTTGCCACCCACTGTCCTACCCCCGTCGTGTCCGTGGCGGAGCAGACGGCCGAGCCGGTTGGCCTCACGTTGTACGCCCACGAGAACCCGGCGTTGCTGATGTTCGTGCAGTCGGAGGAAACGACCGGCGCGTCGAAGATGTTGCCGTAGATGCTGTTCGTACCGCCCCAGGTGCAGCCGTTCCCGAAGTTGAGCAGCGATGGCGGGGAGTAACCGCTGATCGAGTTGAACCTGATCGTGTAGTCGGAGAACGTCCCCCCTGACGTACAGGCCATCCCGATCGTCGAAATGCCACCGCACGGGGAGGTCTGATTCGAGCAAGGCCTCGCAAGCACATTGTTCTCGATCAGGAAATGGGTGGAAAGACTGCCACCGCCGAGCTCGATGTCGAACTGGGCGCAGTTCGTGAACTTGGAGTTACGGATCGTCACATAGTCCGCCGGCTGCGACTGGAAGCACTCCAGATGATCGTTCGGCCCAGTCTGGATCGCGTCGTGGAACCAAGTCCCGTCGAAGCGGAGATGGCTGGCCAGAGATGCGTTCGTTCCACCCTGGTTCGCGATCTGAACCGGGGTACCGTTCTTCGGCCCCCACGACCCGCCGAGGTCACCGAAGTTGCGGACATTGTGCAACTGGAGGTTGGAACCCGTTATGTGATCGAGCACAACGTCGGTGATCGTCGTCGTCGGATCGACAGGGCCGACATCCACCGAGCCGATCGCGAACCCGATCAGCCTGACGAAGCTCGACTGTATCGTCACGGCGCCCGAGAACGAGACCGTCGCGCCAGGCGCTGCCTGGAACGTGACACAACCGCTCAATGTCGCTCCGATCGTGTAGCCGTCGCACGATCCGTTCGTCTTCGACGTGTCACGAGCGATCGTCTGTCCGGGATACGATCCTGATCCGACCAGGACGGTGTCGCCCGGGCTCGATGCCTTGTACGCGCGGTCGAACGTCTTGCACGGGCTGGCCTGGCTACACGCGTTCGAGTCGGAACCAGATGGTGAGACATTGAGTGTGGTGCCGCCTCCGCTCACCGGCGGCGGCGGCGGCGGGGGAGGTGTGGGTGTGCTGGTGATGGTGAACGGGGTCGTGCTGGTTGCGGTGCCGGATGGCGTGCTGACGCTGATCGGTCCGGTTGTGGCTCCGCTGGGCACGGTCGCGGTGATCTGGCTGTTGCTGGTCACCGTGTAGGTGGCGTTTGAGCTGTTGAAGGCGACCTTGGTTGCCCCGGTGAGGCCCGACCCGTTGATCGTCACGGTTGTACCGGTGGGGCTGCTCGTCGGGGTGAAGCCGCTGACGGAGGGTGTGCTCGGCGGCGGGGGAGGTGTGGGTGTGCTGGTGATGGTGAACGGGGTCGTGCTGGTTGCGGTGCCGGATGGCGTGCTGACGCTGATCGGTCCGGTTGTGGCTCCGCTGGGCACGGTCGCGGTGATCTGGCTGTTGCTGGTCACCGTGTAGGTGGCGTTTGAGCTGTTGAAGGCGACCTTGGTTGCCCCGGTGAGGCCCGACCCGTTGATCGTCACGGTTGTACCGGTGGGGCTGCTCGTCGGGGTGAAGCCGCTGACGGAGGGTGTGCTCGGCGGCGGGGGAGGTGTGGGTGTGCTGGTGATGGTGAACGGGGTCGTGCTGGTTGCGGTGCCGGATGGCGTGCTGACGCTGATCGGTCCGGTTGTGGCTCCGCTGGGCACGGTCGCGGTGATCTGGCTGTTGCTGGTCACCGTGTAGGTGGCGTTTGAGCTGTTGAAGGCGACCTTGGTTGCCCCGGTGAGGCCCGACCCGTTGATCGTCACGGTTGTACCGGTGGGGCTGCTCGTCGGGGTGAAGCCGCTGACGGACGGCGCAGGCATGATCGTGAACGAGTTGGGGCTGCTGGTGCTGGCGCTTTGGGTTGCGACGGTGATCGGGCCGGTGGTCGCTCCGCTGGGCACGGTCGTCGTGATCTGGCTGTCGCTGTCGACCGTGAAGACGGCCTTTACGCCGTTGAACGAGTAGTTGGATTTCACGCCCTTGAAGAAAACCGTCGTCGCGCCGGTGAGGCTCGACCCGGTGATCGTCACCGTCGCGCCGATCGCTCCCTGCGCGGGGCTGAGGTTCGAGATCGTTGGCCGCGATCGCTTCGGCCCGCGGTCATTTCCAAGGGCCGTCGCCGACGCGACAACTACGGCTCCCAGCAAGCTAACGGCAAGCAAAGCGACGCCAAGCTTCTTGCGATATGTACCGGAGGCGATCCGCATCCCGCTGGAGGGATCGGCTGCGAGCGGCGCGTTCTTGAGCCCCTGATTTGGGTGTCATGACAACGCTGTCGATGGAACGTGGAACGAAGTCGTCGCTCGGGGGCAGGTTGCGGCGTTTGGCCGCGGCCTTGACCCACGTCCAGGTGGTCGACGAACTGCTGGCGGGCGGAGCCTTCGTCAAGACCGGGCGTCGCCCCGGCGAAGTATCGGCTCAGCCCCGGACCAGGTCGCGGTAGACGTCGAGCAGGCGTTCCCCCGCCCGGCTCCACGTGTAGTCGGATGCCGTCTCGATCGCGCTGTTGCTCAGTCGCCCTAGCAGCTTCCGGTCTTCGTCCAGGAGCGTGATGTGGCGTGCAATCGTGTCGACGTCGCCCACCTCGTGAACGAGCGAGTTCTCCATGTGTTGGCAAACGCCGGTGCAGACGCTGGAGACGACCGGAACGCACCCGCTGGCCAGTGCCTCGAGGACGATGAGCGGCGAGCCTTCCTCGATCGTGGGGAGCAGGAGCGCATCGCTCCCACGAAGCAGCTCGGGCACATCGTCTCGCTGGCCGAGCCGGTGGACGCTTGGATGCTCGAGCAAGGGCGCCAATTTGGCCTCGTAGGCCGGGAGGAACGAGCCTGCGATCAGGAACCGCCCGCGGTGGCTCGCCGGTGAGCGGAGCCAGGCTTCGAGTGCGAAGTGGAGCCCTTTGCGGACGGCGGCGTAGCCGGCGAAAAGCACCGTCAGCGGCCGGTCGGCGGCCTGGCTTCGTTGCGGCGAGGGGTAGTACACGGCTGGGTCGAACCCGTACGAATGCCGCGCAAGGTTCTCTGGGAGGAAACCCTGATCCAGGAACGAGCGCGCGACGAATTCCGACGGGCACAGCAGTCGGTCGGCGAGACGGAACTCTTCTTCCTCCCGCCGGAGGGTCGCGCCGTCGTAGCTGTGCTCGTGGCCGGGCGGGAGCGGTACTCCGATGCGGTCGGACTCGCGCTGAACGAGCGCGTACGCAAGGCGCGTATGGGCGTTCGGCCGCTCGAGCACCGTTGGGATGCCGAGTCTCGCAGCCTCTCGGAGGGTCTCGAGGGCGCCGCTCGGCCACGCGTGCACGAGATCGATCCGGCCGGCGAGCGAGGCCAACCTCCGCGCGACGATCCGGTCGTGGAGAGCGAGCATCCGCGCGTTTCCGAGCAACCGGTACGGGATTCGTATTCGGCCTCTCGCCAGAGTCGGCCTTACCTGCACGGCGGCCGGTAACGGCCTGGCGACGGCGCCGGGGAACGCGAGGACGCTTGCGCCTGCGGCTGAGACTCCTGCGACGTGCTGCCATGCGGCCTCGGAGATCCTTTCGGCCCCGATTCTGTGAGGAAAGCTGTACAGAACCCGTATTTGCGGTCTGCCGGAGGTCAAAGGTGAGCGCCGCCTTCTAACATGGCCTCGGATGGAGGATCGACCTCTCGCAGTCGACAGGCAACGGTGGGAGCGGGCCCAGGCCTGGGAGCTCGCATTCTGGCGGAGAGCGCAGCAGAAGCGGGGCATACGCCGCGTCGTCTACACGCTGGCCAAGCCCGTTCTCGTCGCATTGAACTCCAGACGGGCAACCGGAGACGATTGGAACTTCTGGTGGTCCCGTCAATTGGACAGCTACCAGTTCCTGCCCGGCGACCTCGGTGATGTGATCGAGCTCGGTTGCGGTCCCTACACGAACACGCGTGTGATCCTCCGGGGGCGGACTGCTCGCCTCGTCGTGTGCAGCGATCCGCTGGCGGCCGAGTACGTCGGGTTTGAGAGCCGCTGGCTTGCGCGCGCTGCCCGGAAGCGCTTGATAGAGATCGACACGCACCCCATCGAAGAATGCCCGTTCCCACCAAGCAGCTTCGATGTCGTCGTCCTCATCAACGTCCTTGATCACGTGATGGACGCAGCGGTTTGTCTACGGATTGCGGTTGACCTTGTTCGTCCAGGTGGGTTTTTCATCTTCGGGCAGGATCTCAGCGATCCGAAGGAGGTCGATCGACCCGAATGGTACGACGAAGGCCACCCGATCAAGCTGACGCTCGACGACGTGGTGGGTCCCCTAGAGGAGTTCGAACCGCTGGTTCAGAGGGTCTTGAGTCCGGAGGAATCGCGCGATCCACGAACGCAAAGCGGCGTCCTGGTCTTTGCCGGGAAGAAACGGACGTAGAACGGAAGGGCTTGTCGCCCTCCGCTGGAGGGATCCGCCACCGGCTCGCTTGAGTGGAGTCGTTGGTCGTTCGGCAGGTGCTAGCGTCGGCGCGTGACTCTCGCCGACGCCGTCGTCGTTTCGTACAACAGCGCCGCGACGCTGAGGGAGTGCGTCGAGATGCTCGGAGACCGGGAAGAGATCAACGTGATCGTCGCCGACAACGCTTCGCAGGACGACAGTCTCGCGATCGTCTCTGATCTGTCCGTAACGGTGATCCCTCTGGCCGAGAACCGCGGCTTCGCCTTTGGCTGCAATCGGGGCTGGCAAGCTGGTTCCGCACCTGCCGTCCTCTTTCTCAACCCGGATGCCCGCATCGACCTGGGATCGGTCCGACAGCTCGTCGCCGTCCTGGACGGGAACAGTTCGGTCGGTCTCGTTGCTCCTCGTATCGCGGCCGAGGACGGATCACTGGAGTTCTCGCTGCGCCGCTTCCCGAGGCTGCGCTCGACGTACGCGCGAGCGCTCTTCCTCCACCGTCTCTTCCCTCTCGCCGCCTGGAGCGACGAAGTCGTTCGAGACCCCACGGCGTACGAGCGGTCGAGGGAGGCCGAATGGGTTTCCGGTGCGTGCGTCCTGGTCAGACGCGTGGCACTCGAGCGGGTGAGCGGTTGGGACGAGGGCTTCTTCCTCTACGGCGAGGACGTCGACCTTTGCCGGCGACTCTGGCGAGCGGGCTACGAGGTGCGCTACGAACCTGCCGCGGAGGCTGTGCACGTGGGCGGTGCGTCCGCTCCGCGAGCTGGGCTCCTCCCGACACTGGCAGCGAGCCGGATCCGCTACGCGAGCATTCATCGAGGTCGAGCAGCGGCGCTGCTCGAGCGGATCGGAGTTGCCTTCGGTGAGCTGACGCACGCAGCTCTCACGACGAAGGGCAGGGCCGTTCGCGCCGGGCATTTGCGGGCTTTCGTCCGTGCCTGCTCTCGCCACCCCGACCGCTTTAGCCATTCGACCAGCCCCGAGTCTGGGCCAATGACCGTCGAAGTCCGGCTCCCGAGCGACTAGCGTCTGCGTCATGTGCGGAATCTGCGGGTTCGTTCAGGTAGAAGGGAGCCCACGGCCGCTCGTGACCGAACACGAGCTGGCGGTCATGACGGACGTCATGACTCACCGCGGACCCGACGAGCGAGGCCTCTACGTCGCCGACGGCGTCGCGCTCGGCGTTCGCCGTCTCAGCATCGTCGACGTCGAGGGCGGCCACCAGCCGTTCTCGAACGAGTCGGGGGACGTCTGGGCGATCCAGAACGGAGAGCTCTACAACCACGGCGCGATCCGAGACCAGCTTCGGAGCGAAGGGCACTCGTTCCGGAGTCGCTGCGACACGGAGATCCTTCCCCACCTCTACGAGCGCGACGGCGTGTCCTTCCCGACTCGGCTCCGAGGCATGTTCGGACTCGCCGTCTGGGACGGCCCCGAACGACGCCTCGTGATCGCGCGGGACCGCCTTGGCATCAAGCCTCTCTACTACGCGCGGCGCGACGACGTCCTGGTCTTCGCATCCGAGCTCAAGAGTCTCCTGGCCAGTGGCCTGATCGGAGCGGAGCTGGATTACGAGGCGATCGACGCCTACCTGACGTTCGGCTTCTTCCCCGGCCCAGGGACGCCACTGGCCGGCGTGTCGAAGCTCATGCCCGGCCACCTGCTCGTGGTCGAGAACGGCGCTGTCCGTGTGGAGCAGTTCTGGCGCTATCCAGTCCCGCACGTCGGGACGCTACGGACGGAAGACGAGTACCGCGAGCTGCTCCTCGAGAAGCTGGACGAGTCGGTCCGTCTGCGCCTGATGAGCGACGTCCCGCTGGGGGCGATGCTGAGCGGAGGCCTCGACTCGAGCCTGATCGTCGCGCTCATGGCCAGGCACATGACGGAGCCGGTGAAGACCTTCGCCGTCGGCTTCGCGGGGTCGCCCAAGAGCGAGCTAGCCGACGCGCGCCTCGTAGCCGAATTCTTCGGAACGGACCACCGTGAGCTGGAGCTCTCGCTGTCGGAGGACGCCGTTGATCTCCCGTCGCTGGTCTGGCATCTCGACGAGCCGCTCGCGGAACTCTCGTCTCTCGGCTTCTTTGCGCTGTGCGAGCTCGCATCCCGTCATGTGACGGTGGCGTTGTCGGGCCAGGGAGCCGACGAGCTGTTCGGCGGCTATCGAAAGCACCGGGCTGCGGCTCTTGCGGGTCGATGGCAGCGCCTTCCGGCACCGGTGAAAGGTGTCGCTGCCCGGGTTGCGCCGCACGCGCCTTCGGGTCTGCGGCGGGCTGCGGAGACGCTGACGGCACGCGATGCCGTCGAACGGCTCGTCGCGATGAGCGGCCGCCTCGACGGGAACCTGAGACGCACGCTCATGAGAGGTCCTCTCCAGGATCTCGACGGAGAGGCTGCCCACAGGGCGGTGCTCGCCCGGCTCGGCGGACTTCCGGACGATCCGTTGCCGGTCACGCTGTACATCGACGCTCAGCTCGCGCTCGTCGACGTCATGCTGCATTACTTCGACCGGGTCTCGATGGCGCACTCGCTCGAGGTTCGCGTTCCGTTCCTCGACCACGAGTTCGTCGAGTTCGCCGCGACAGTTCCAGGCGACCTCAAGGTGCGCGGCGGCACGACGAAGTACCTGCTCAAGCAGGCGGCGCGCGGCATCGTTCCGGAGCGCGTGATCGCGAAGTCCAAGGTCGGATTCTTCACCGGGGACGTCGCAGCCTGGTTCAAGGCACAGACGGATCGCTCGATCGCTGACTACCTGCTGCAACCAGCACCGCACTATGCGGAGATGCTCGATCCGGCTCGTGTCAGAAGCCTGGTCGAGGCGCACCGCGCGAGCTCCGGACGGTCAGAGTCCCAGCTTCTGCTCTCGATCCTGATGCTCGAGGTGTGGTTGTCGACGTTCCTCCCGCGTGCTCTTGCCAAACCCCGCACGACCCGGCTCGAGCCGGCGCGCGCACAGCCTTGACGGCGGGCGGTCCTTCGTATGCGGTCATCACGCCGGCGCGGAACGAGGCCGAGAACCTTCCGCGTCTAGCGGGGTGTCTCGCCGGGCAAACGGTCCCGCCCACGGTGTGGTTTGTCGTCGACAACGGCTCGACTGACGAGACGCTCCGAGTCGTGAATCAGTTGAGCGACGAGCTCAGCTGGCTGCGGGTGCTCGCGGTCGCAGGCGAGCAGGTTCCCGTTCGCGGAGCGCCAATCGTCCGCTCGCTTCACGCGGCCATCGAGGCGCTTGCAGCCGAGACGCGGCCCGACTTCGTCGTCAGCCTCGACGCTGACATCTCGTTCGATCCGACCTACTTCGAGCGGTTGCTCGCCAGGTTCGCTGCCGACCCTTCCCTGGGCATCGCGAGCGGCACGTGCTACGAGCTCGAGCGTGGCGAATGGCGGCAGCGGCACGTCACCGGAAGCACCGTCTGGGGCGCCTCGCGCATGTATCGGTGGGCCTGCCTTCAGGACGTGCTTCCATTCGAGGAGCGGCTGGCCTGGGACGGCATCGACGAGATCAAGGCGAACGCCCGCGGCTGGCGCACTCAGGCCTTCCTCGATCTGCCTTTTCGACATCACCGGGCTGAGGGCGAACGGGACGGAGGCCGCTTCCGTGCCCGCGCCGCTCAGGGCCGGGCGGCGCACTACATGGGATACCGCCCGTCGTACCTTGCGCTGCGGACGGTGCGCCACGTGTTCCGGGAGCCCGGCGCTGTCGGACTCCTCTGGGGCTACGCGACCTCGGCGCTCACGCGCCAGCCTCGCTGTTCGGACACGGCCGCGCGAGCCTATCTTCGCGGCCAGCAGAGCCCCCGGCAGTTGCCGCGCCGCGTCCGTGAGACGTTCGGCAAGAGGCGCCGGCTCTCAGCGTGACGCTTGGAGGGCCGCCCATTCCTTCGACTTCGAGCGCAGCGCCGCAATGCCGATACCGAGGACGACGAACAGCAGAACCGTGGCCTGGATGAAGGCGAAGCTGTCGTACGTCAGCATGCTGACCATGTAGGCGACGACGCTCGCCGTCGTTCCCACGAGAAGCCAGCCGCGCGGAGAAAGATCTCGCTTGGCTGCCTTTCCCATGCGGCGCACGGAGCGGACGAAGACCCAGAGCAGCGAGAGGAATCCCACGACCCCTGTGTCAAGGAGTATGCCGAGCCACTGATCGTCCAGGATGGGCGCGTTCGCAACGTTGACTTCGGTGGTCGGCACGGTGACGCGGGTGAACGCACCTTCGCCTAACATCGGGTTGGGAGTGAACTCCGAGTGGATAGCCGGCCAGAACGTGGCCAGCCGACCGCTGCCGACGTTGTTCTTGTCCTCCTGCGCGATCAGCCCTCCCTGCGGGAAGAACGAATCCCTGATCGACCCGATGGTTCCCGGGAGTGCGAAGTGAACGAGGATGGCGATCGGAATCAGCGCCGGCCACCAACGCCGCGTCTCTCTCGGTCGCAACACGAGAAAGACGATCACGATCACGATCAGCATGATGATGCCCGTGCGCGACCGGGTCGCGAACAGGCCGAGGAGCATCAGCGTGGCCGCGAGCCACCAGAGTCGCTTCCGCGTCGAGTGCGCGAGATAGATCGCCAGCGGGAGCAGCAAAGCGAACGCTGCGCCCATCGCGATCGGATGTTGCGCGGAGCCGTACACGCGTAACGCGCCTCCTCGAGCGATTGGTTCCGCGCCGTTCGGGTCGTATCTTAGAAACGGGAACACAGAGCTGAGGTGGTTGAACACGTTGTATTGCGTCTGCACGTCGACGAGAGCGAAGAACGCGACGACGGATCCGCCGATGACAAGGACGCGAACGAGCAGGTCGATCTGAGCGGCTGTGCGCACGACGCTGACGATGATGTAGAGGATCACGAAGAAGCTGATGAAGAACATCAGGTTCTTGACCACGAAGGAACCCACAGCGTTCGCTCGCCCTGGGTTCACGCAGAGAGAGAGAAGGATCGCTGCCAGGTAGCACCCGATCGGCAGTTCCAGGCCTGTCTTCCTGAACGTCACCTTGCTGTCAGCCATAATCGACAGCAGCCAGAACAGGATGACGACCGCCGTGACGATCCGGTAAAGCTCGAGTTGGAGCGGGAGACTTGCCGGCAGCGAGTAGCGTCTGATCGGGACGAACAGAATCGTGACAAGGGTCAGACCGAGAAGCGACTTCCATGACAGGAGTTGGACGTGGAAGACGGCAAGCACCATGAGTGCGGCCAGTCCGACTGCAACCAGACCCGTGTGTCGCCCTACGGCCACCGACCCGCTGAGCACGAGTAGTGAGAGGAGAATGATCGTGATGACCGTCGCGCACTCCCGACGGCTCCGCCCGGTTGCGGCGGAGATCACTGTCTTCCGGTCGTCTCTACTTGCCGAGTCGTCTCAGCGCGGGCGGCCAGCGAGGCGGCCTTCCGCTCTCGAAGCGGTGTGGCTCTCGCCTCTGTTGTCACGCTCTGTTTGCGGGCACCGCGGCTCTGGCCGGTGGTCTTCCGCGGCCTGAGGTTCTCGAGCAGATAGGCCAGACCGAGTGTCGCCAGCAACACGGCGATCATGATCAGGATTGGAGTGGTGTACTTACGCCCCTTGGCGATGTCCGCGTCACGAACGGACGCTGGGGTGAGGATGGTTATCGGAATATGTGCGCTTGTGGACTGGGAGGTGAGATACGAGCGGAACTGGAAGGACGCGCGACGGGCGACGCTCGCTGCCAGCAATGGTGAGTTTCCTGTCCCGCTGAAGGTCATGATCGGTTGAGGCTGACCGTTTTGGTCGAGTACCTGGTATGCGCTGTAGTCGCCGCTCGTCTTTGTCGGCCTCCCACCCGGCAACACCCGGGTGCGGATCGTGGCGCTGTTTGCGATCGACACGTACAGAGATGTGAGGCCCGTAAAGTTGTTGTTTGGGTCCGGATTGACGTATTGGCCCAGGAGCAGCGTCTCTGATGAAAGCCAGGTCTGCTTGTCGCGGTAGGAGACGGATGCCCCGTTCGCGAAGCTGACACGGAACACCGAGAGAAACGCCAGGCCGACGGCGAGCACAAGGCCGAGAACAACGATGACGCGGAAGCGCCAGATGACGCCGAGATGGGTACGAAGATCCATGCCCTAGCCGGTATCCACTCGCACGGTCATCGAATCATGCATGTTCACGAACGCGACCGCTGCCTCCGTCCGGTTGGCCACACCCAGCTTGCGGTAAGCAGAGGCGAGGTGAAACTTCACGGCATGAACCGACAGTCCGAGGTACTCGCCGATCTGGCTGTTCGTCAATCCGTTCGACACGAGGCGGAGGACCTCCATCTCTCGAGCCGAAAGCGCCTTGACGGTTGTCGGGACCCGGTGGTTGGAGGCCATTATCCGATGCTAGTTGGGAACGGTGAATACGAGCCACCGGCCGTTCGACTGGACTTCCCCGACCCGACTAGCCGATCGGCTAGGCCCGCCTTGATCGTCCGTGGACGCTCTATGCGCGTGCCCTACGATGCGGCGTATGGGGGTTCCCGGCAGGAATGGGCATGATAGCTCGAATGGGTCCAATGGCGTCGACGTTCTGCTCGTCTGCTCGGCCGGAGGTCACTTACTCCAGCTCTACTTGCTCGCGAGCGCCTGGGAGTCGATCGCTCACGCGTGGGTGACGCTCGAGCGGGAGGACGCCCGTCTGCTCGCGGGAGAGCGTGTCTTCTATGGCCATGGCCCGACGGAAAGGAACATTCCCAACTTGCTCAGAAACACGGTTTTCGCGTGGAGACTCCTCCGGCAGCTTCGTCCAAAGGCGATCGTCACGACGGGCGCCGGAATCGCCGTTCCATTTTCATGGCTCGGCCGGCTTCTAGGCGCCAAGGTCGTCTACGTCGAAAGCCTGACGAGGATTCGCTCGCCCTCGCTCACGTGTCGTTTGGTCAGGCCGGTAGCAAACCGTGTGTACGTCCAGTGGCCGGAGTTGGTGCCTGCCGTGCGCGGATCCCACTACGCCGGCAACGTCCTCGAGCGGACATGATCCTCGTCACCACAGGCACCAACGCGCCACCGTTCGACCGCCTCTTGCGCGAAGTCGAGCAGCTCTCGCACCATGAGTCGGTGGTCGTCCAGCACGGACCTTCCTCCTTGCGGCCCAGCGGCGCGACGTGCGTGGATTACGTGTCGTTCGACCGGTTCGTCGAGCTGGTTCGTGCTGCGCGCGTGGTTGTTACCCACGCTGGCGTAGGCTCGATCCTCGTCGCCCTGATGAACGGCAAACGACCGTTTGTCGTACCCCGGCTGGCCCGCTTCGGCGAGCACGTCGACGACCATCAGGTCGAACTGGCGCGCCGACTGAGCGAGATCGGTGTCGTGACGCTCGTCGAGGACCCGCGGGAGCTCGAAGCTGCGATTCGGGGCGATATGACTCCCCGGGTTGCAGACGCAATCGATCACCCGAGGCAGCTCATCGACCAGCTCGCCGAGTACCTCAACTCGATCGTGAACGGCGCTTCGGCTCGGTCGAACCACGGCGATAAGGTGCTGGGCTGCAGGTAATCGCCGAACACGCTGGATGTTGCCCGAGAAGCTGACGGTCGGTCCCGTCCTGAGCGGTGAATCATCATCGGCCTGTCCAATCGTCGCGTGACGGATTGGGCAAGACCCGCACGAACGGCGGTTGACGGCCAACACGTCATTGGAAAACCTGTCTCGGGACGCTTCGATTGGACATGCGAGACGAATCCAAGCTTGTCGTCATACCACCCTCGGGCATCGACGTCTCGCCTGCCAGGATTCAAGTCAGACCCTACCGGCCCGGGGACGAGGAGATGCTTGTCCCGATGCTTAGGTCGATCTTCGACCGGCCACGCTCGGTCGAGGACTGGCGCTGGCTTTTCGAGCATTCTCCCGAAGGGCCGGCCATCGTCCACGTTCTCGAGAGCGAAGGCCGGATCGTAGGGCAGGTCGGGCATGTGCCCGGATCCGTATGGGTGGATGGACGCAAGCTCCGGCTTGTGAACGGGTGCAACCTGATGGTGGAGGCCGAGTTCAGGCGCCAGGGAGGAATGGGTCTCCTGATCGAGAGTTTCCTCGCATCGGAGCACGGATGCGCGCTGAACATCGCGCCGACGAACGAGCGCTCGGCCCAGCTGATGCGTCAGTACGCCGGGACGGCAACGTTGGGGAACGTGGTGCGCTGGCGGCGGTGGCACGTACGTGGGAGGAGGCTGCCCTCCCCAGCTCGCGGCGTGCTGACTGGCGTAGAGAGGCTCTATGGAGGGGCAGCCTCGCTTCCGACGGCCGCTTCTTCGAGTCGAAGAGCTCGAAGAGCTCGGGACCGAGGTCGACGAGCTTGCCCATGACTCCGCCGGCTTCGCGAGGTGCATTCGCGTTCGCGACGCTGCGTATCTCCGTTGGCGCTGGCTCGAGCAGCCGGAACCGTGTTTTCACATGCGCGCGGTGCGTGCCGCAGACGGTCGCCTGTGGGGCCTTGCTGTGCTCGGGGCATTCGACGAGCCCACCGGCCGGCGCGGGAGGATCGTCGATCTGCTGGCCCGCAACTACCCCGCGATGCGTGCGCTCGTCCTGGACGCCTTCGAGTCACTGGTCCACGATGGCTGCTGGAGTGTCACCTGCGACCACCACGACCCGAGAACTTGGGCCAGACGTGCCTTCCTCCGGTCGGGCTTCCGGTCGGCTCCAGGCCAGCAGGTTTCCTGCGGTTCGCTGTCGCTCTCGGCAGGCGGTGTAGTCGAACAGCTCGAGTCCTGGTATCTGACGAACGCCGACACGGACATCTGATCCACTCAGGAATCGCGGGCGACGTCGTCGAGGAGGGCAGCTAGCTCGCCTGCAAGGTGCCGATACTCGAACCGTGCCAGCACGGCGGGGTCAGGCAGAGGATTCGAGATCCCTTGGCGCCACGTCGAGATATGCCTGCGCAGCGCGGCTGCGAGGCAGTCGACGGCAGCGGGGCGGCAAACGGTCGCGGTTTCGACGGAGAGGAGGATGTCGCGGGCGTCACCGTCAGGGACCGCGGCGAGGATCGGGGTTCCAGAGGCCATGTACTCGTAGGTCTTCGCCGGAACCAGCCCGGCGCGGACTCCGGACGGGAGGTCCTGCATGGGGAGGAACAGCAGGTCGGCAGTCCGCATCATGGAGATCGTTTCTGCGTGTGACTTGTAGCCGTGGAAATGCACGAAGGGAGCATTTGCGGCGGTCAGCCGATCCGCCTGCGTCAGTGCGCCGGCAAGGTGAACCTCGACGAGGCCCTGAAGGCTCGGGTCGTCACGAAACACCGCCTCAATGGCTTCGAGCAAGAACACGTGCGAGCGCGTGAGGATGTCGATGCCGGGAACTGGCATCCCTCCGAGCAGGCGTCGGAGGCGCCTCGTCTTCCGATGACGAAGCCCGGTGTCCGTGTGCATCGAGCCGGCATGCAGAATGCGAAAGACGCCGTTTGTTCTGGGTGAGAGTTCGTGGACGAAGTCGCCCGCGTCGAATCCCATCGGAATCGAGACAACGCGCCGATCGCGGAACTCCGAGAAGGCGTCGCCGAGCCGGACGACAGCCTCCGGTGTGTTCATTACGACGGCGCTGGCAGTGCGAAGCGTCTTCCGCATGCGCGCACGGTCGGCCAGCCGGTGCAGCACGGTCGGGTACAGCCACATCTCGTCGAGCGCCCACGGGTCGCGAGCACCGCAACCCAGGGAATGCCGCGTGCCCGGGCCAACTGCGCTAGGGCGAAGGCTGTTTCGTACGGTCCCAGCTCACCCACGATCAGGTCGATGTCCTCGCCGTGGGCTTGTCCCATGCGACCGACCGAATCAATCCACCAGCGAATGAATGCATCTCGACGGCCGAGCAGTCGGTTGATTCGGTTCAGGTGTCCGGAGGGGCGCGGAATCGGGCCGGGGACGCGGAGCACTTGGACATCGCCAATCTCGGCCAGCATCGTCGGATCGTCCGGTGTCCACCGGTACTCGTTGCGGCCGGGTCCGGTCAGGACGACTGGGTGAACGCCGAACTCCGGGAGATACCGCGCGAGCTTCACGGCACGCTGTACGCCCGCTCCCCCGCTCGGCGGGAAGTGGTATGAGACGAGGAGGATGTTCACTTCGAGAAGTCGCCGGTGTCGGGCGGCGAAGCCTACTCGACGGGACCCAATGCTTTTTGGGGGACGGAAACCCCCCATTCGCCCTGTTGTGTCCCGGCGGAGGCTGCCGGAGAATCGCGGCTGTGCATCTGGTTTCGAACGGGCTTGCGCACGGCGTTCGCGTTCTGGTGGTCGGAGGACGGCACTTTTCCCGCCCGCTGGGCCGAGCGCTGTCGGCCGTGTCGTCGATCGAGACGGTCGACTTCGCAGAGACCATCCGCGACGCCGTCCGAATCGCGAGGCTGCTCAAGCCTGACGTTGTGCTGGTCGAGCCGGCGTTCGCGAACGCCGCCGCTGGCATCTGCTCGACCGCGTCGGTGGTCGTCCTCGCGCCGTCGGTGGCCGAGACGGCGAACGAGGACGAGGCCACGGGCGGGTTCCTCCCAGCGGTCGATCTCGCGATGGCAGCGATCGTCGCTGGCGTTGCCGCTGAGCCGGCGCTCGGCGGGCTCGTCACCCGGCTTCACCGCTGACGCAGTCTGAGTCCCTCGAACGAGGGGTCTTCCGCTCCAGTCCCGGGTTCCGGCGCGCGGGATCCTTTACAACGAGGAACCCTTGCCCTTAAATGGGTGACAAGGTGAGGGTACCGGGGAGAAGGCCGTCGCCGCCACGCGGACCGCCGTTATCGTCGACGAGCATCCGCTCTGGTTCGACGCAGTCGCGCAGGTGCTGGAGCGGATCTCGATCGCGGTCGTCGGAACGGCGACGTCGTTCGAGGAGGCGACGCAGTTGATCGAGGAGCTCCAGCCCGAGCTGCTCGTCGCCGAGATCTCGTTCTCCGGCTCCGAGACGAATGGTCTGACGTGGCTCGCAGAGACTCGCCGCAGGTTCCCGGACATGAAGGTCGTCGTGCTGTCGACGTCGGACAACCCGACTCAGATCAACAGCGCCCTATCGACCGGAGCCGCCGCTTTCGTCGTGAAGAAGGCACATCCCGACGACCTCGCGGTGGCGATCCAGCAGACGTACGAGCCTTCGATCTTTCTCCCGGTGTGCATGGACGGTGAGCCCGTGCCGGTCGAGCCGTTCCACCATCCGAGTCTGACGTCCCGCGAGATCGAGATCCTCCGCCTCGTCGCTGAGGGATACTCGAACGGCCAGCTGGCGAAGATGTTGTGGGTCACCGAGCAGACGGTGAAGTTCCACCTCTCGAACGTCTACCGCAAGCTCCAGGTCGCGAACCGCACCGAGGCGAGCCGTTGGGCACAGTTGAACGGCCTGTTGGCCGAGCAGCCGGCCCCGTTCGCACGTCGCCTAGCGGCATGTGCCTGCCCTCCGGGGGCCCGGTAACCTTGCAGTGCATCGGAGTCGGATCTGGCACTTTTGAAGGCGAGCTTCGGCCTCAAGGATCTGAACAAGGGAGCGAACCATGGCCACCGATTCTCGCCGGCCGACCACCCTCTCGTCAGCGTTATCACGCCCGTCCACAACGGTGCGGAGTTTCTCGACGAGTGCGTCGAGAGCGTTTGAAGCAGACGTATTCGAATTGGGTATACACGATCGTCGACAACGCCAGCACGGACGCCACACCGGAGATCATCGCGCGGTACGTCAAGCAGGACTCGCGGATCGACTTACGCGCGGTTCGAGGGTTTGCGTCGGGGTGACTCGAGAATCACAATCGCGCGTCGGTTTAGTCGATCGGCGTAGCAGCTGGTGTAAGGTCGTTCACGCTGACGATTGGCTGTATCCCGAATGCCTCGAGCGGATGCTCGCGGTCGCCGGCGGTCTCCGTCGCTCGGGGTCGTCAGCGCCTTTCAACGGTGGGGTGACGTGATCGTGCTCGAGGGCCTGCCGTATGACCGAGAGACATCTCGACGGTCGTCGGAGGTTCTTGCCTGGTGCCTGAGGAACGGCACGAACTTGACGGGTAACCCTACAGGCCCTCTTCTGCGGACAGATCTCGTACTCGGCAAGAACCCGTTCTACGACGGTGATCATCGAGGCGGCGGACACGCGACAGTCTTCCGCAGCCTCGTGTAGATGTCGATTTCGGGTTTGTCCATCAGGTGCTCACCTACGCGCGACGCCAGGGGGAACTCACATCGATCGAGCACTTCGGATACGTGTGACAGATCGCCGAGGATGTGATGTTCACCATCCGGTACGGTCTGCGGCATTCGATCCGGCCACGTACCGTTCGACTCCTCCGAGAGGCACCTACGTGCCTACGTCGTTTCTCAGGTCAAGAACACCGCACGCCTCTCTCGACTCGTTGATCGCGAGTTCTTCGACTACCACCGACACGCGATCGATGTTCTTCGGAGAGAGGGTGGGGATGAACGCGAGGTTGTGTGGGCGACTCGAATCATCCGTTTCTTGCTTGCTCGTAGGGTTTTCGGGTCAGGTCTGCTGCTTTCTCCAGGGTAAGCTCAGGCTGAGTATCTGCCGCGTCGTCTGGACGGGCCACGCTCTCATCCGGTAGCGCTCAGTCGAGGTGCCAGACGCGGTTACGGATCCTGCCCACCGCTTGGCCGCAGGCGTAACACGTCATTCGCAACCATGCCCCTCGCTTCCTCGTGCTGATCAATGCTCCGGGTATCCCGCGTGCGACCCTCGCGATCACTCTCACGTTTCCATCACGGAAGCTCCGCTGGATGCCGAGATGTCGGAATCGCTGATACAGGACGGCGTTCCCGAGTCCGTAGCGATACGATTGTCGCGCTAGCGACTCAGATCCTGGCGGTGTCTGATGTGCATGATCGCGGCGGGACATATCGCACCTCGTGACCTGCGAGCTGCGCCCGCCAGTAGAAATCCACGTCTTCTCCGACCCGAGCTGTGCGAACTCGGCCGTGAGATTCCCCGAGTCCCGGAAAGACCGCGCTCGAGACGCCGCAGTTGCAGCCGACCGGGACTTGAGCCATTCCGAACGCAATGGGTAGGCGACCGGTGTCATCGGGTAGCGCCAGCCTCGCACCCTTGGATCGTTGGCACCGACTCTTCGAGGAATCCGCCGAATGCCGGCGCCTCTCTTGCAGCCTGCGCGAACGCTGAGATCCACCCTCGGTCGGCGATGTCGTCGTCGTCGCAGAACAGAAGGACATCACCCGCCGCAGCCTTC
>CAVTNK010000008.1:0-46595 GCA_963736045.1 uncultured Actinomycetes bacterium
CTGGTAGAGGCCGTCCCTCACCACCTGAAGGTCAGTCGGGTCGGGTCCACTCCATTTCGCCGCTCTGGCGGCTGAAAGCTCCGCAGGACGGTCGGAACATCCCTTGCCGCTCGGGCTCGGAACCTGACGTCGGCTACGACGTGGGGCGTAACAAGCCCCTCGTTGCCAATCATCGCGTAGGAGCGCGCGAGCTGAGGGGCGTCACCGCGACGTCCTTCTGGCCGATCGCCAGCTGGATTCAGTCGCCGGGCTTCCAGAGTCGATCCGCCAGTTGTTCGGTCCATTCGCGTGTAGTCTCCTTCCGCCAGCTTGATCGTCGGCACGAGACCGTGTCTTCCCGGCCCACGTCGATCCAGTCGGCCGCCCAAGGCCGAAGGCATCCGTCGCCCACGCTGGAGCAGCGGCCCGCGCGCCGGGGCAGGTCGTAAAGAGCTTCTGGCCGAGCTGGTGGAAGAAGTAGGTGTCGCAGGATTTAGCGAGCACGGTCGGCATCGTTAATCCCACTGGTTGACGAACGGGTTCCAGTTGCTGAACGTCTGCGAAGCGCCGTAGGATCGTCTTGACGTGTAGGAGCCGCTGCAGAGATAGGCTGGTTCGCACGACCAGCTGCTCTTCGAGGGCTGCGAGTGCCCGTCACCGGCTTGAAGGTCGACCCGGGCGGTAGCGCGACGCCAATGGCACGGTTCAGGATGGGATTGTTGGCTCGCGGATGCCGCCTTCGTGTCCAGGAGCGGCTCGGGCTGCTCGGGTCTCGGTGGTGCAGACCCTCGGCTTGTATGTTGCGTTCGACACCGTCGCCACGATCGCACCGGTGTTGACGTCCATGGCGACGAGTGCCCCGCCGTTTGCCGCCCAGCCGTCGTTCGTCGACTTGGCAAGCCTGATGCCGTAGTCGAGCGAACGCTCGGCCTCGCGCTGGAGAGCGATATCGATCGTGAGCCGGATCGCCTCGCCAGGTCTTGGCTGCACCGAGCGGAGCGGCGAGCTCGTCGGCCTACCCAGCGAGTTGACACGAAACTCACGCCCGCTCGACCGTGGAGATACTGGTCGTAGGCAGCCTCGACACCGGCCTGTCCGATCCGATCGTCCCGCTGGTCCCCGACCTTTCTGAGGCGCTTGTACTGGTCGGTTGATCGGCCCCACATAGCCGAGCGTCTGGGCGAGCAAGCCTTCGGAGTTGTAGAAGCGGAGATACGTGCGCCGGATCTCGACGCCGCGGAACTGCGAGGCGTGTTCCTTGATGTACCGGATCTGCTCGGGATGGATCGCCACCCTCAGCGTGAGCGGTGTGACGACGTCGCGATGTGCACGCACGAGCTCGCGAACCCGCGCGAAGGACATGTGCAGGACCATCGCCAGCTCCCGTAGCTCAGCGTCCAGGCGGCGGCCACGTGGAAGATCGGCGGGCCAGACGTCCACCGCCTGGCTGATCACGTTGGTGACGAGGACACGGCCCTTGCTGTCGACGATCGGTCCCCGCGGCGCCTCGACCGACACCGTCCGCAGCTGGTTGTCCAGCGCCTCGGCACGGTACTTCGATCCGGAGAGCACCTCGAGCGACCACAGTCGCAGGAGGAGCACACCGATCGCGACCAGCGCAATGGCACCCACAATCGCGACGCGGAGCGCCATCTTCGGGGTGAACAGGTACGGCTGCTCGACACGCGGGTCGGGCGGCAGAAAGCTCGGAAGGCGGGATCCCGAGCTAGCCAACGGCGGGCATCTCCTCGGCGCGGAGCGCGTTCGCAGCGGCAGCAGCCGCCTGACGACGGCGTAGACGGGAACCGTGAGCAGAAGGTTGAGCGCGATGCCCTGGAACAGCGAGTCGAGCAGGACGGCCCGCGCGGGAGCGGGCTCTCCGACCACGAAGCGGAGCGCAAGAGCGCCGAGCGCGTAGAGGAACGTCACGACGGCCACCGAGAGGAACGGTGCGTGCGTCCGGTCGTGTCCGGTCGTCTCCCCGTACCGGCCGACCCAGTAGCCGACGAGCGTCAGCAGGAGCGACGTCAGCCCGAGGATCCCGAGCGTGGCCGTGTCGACGAGAAGCCCGCAGAAGAAGCCTGCGCATGCGCCTGCGATCGACCCTCGCAGCAATGCGACCGCGACGAGCGTCACCAGGAGAAGATCGGGCGTCCCACCGAGGATCTCGACGTCCGAGAACACGGACACCTGGAGGATGCTCGCGAGAAAGACGATCACCGTGGCCTTGGCGATGTCGAGAATCATTTCGGAGCCACCTTGCTCACGAGGACGAGCACCGACTCGAGCGAGGAGAAGTCGACGAACGGCTTGGCCACGATCTCCTTGTAGGGGTCGATGTCGGTCTGGCTGACACTCGACACCCTGCCGATCGGGATTCCACGCGGGTAGATCGACGAGAGCCCGTTCGACTTCCACCCGGCAGTGACGAGCGCGTCGTCGGCGAACACGTTTTTCGCCTTCGAGACCTGGTCCATGATCAGCGTGCTTCCGGTGTCATTCAACTGGACGATCCCCGATGCACCGGTACGCAGATCGAGCGCCGAAACCGCGCTCGACGCATCGGTCAGGAGGGTCACCTGGGCCTGGTGAGCCGCGAGCTTCGTCACCTGGCCGACCAGGCCCTGGTCGGTCACGACGGGATCGTGGACCTGCACCCCTTCGGCCTTGCCGACGGCCACGACCACCCGCTGGTCGAAGAGGCCCGGCGGGCGCCCGATGATCCTCGTCGCAAGGGGAACGTAGTCGCGGGGGAAGCGGGGTCCATCGCGGTACCGGAGCAGGTCTCGCAGCTTCGCGTTCTCGCGCTGTGCCACCTGTGTCTGGATCAGCGTCCTGCGCAGTTCAGCGTTCTCCTTGCGAAGCTTCGCGTTCTCCGACTTCGCGTCGTTCAGGCCGCTAGCCCAGTTCGCGGCGTCCTTGAACGGCCGCGCAACCCGCTCGGCGGCGACCTCGAACGGACGCAGGACACTCGAGCCAGCGCTCTGCAGGCTGTGCAAGCCTCCGGACGACGATTCGCGGAAGTAGACCGTCAGGAGCGCGAGCGAACAGACGACGAGCACGGCGACGATGATCCGTCGCCGGAGCACACTTGCCGCACGAGACGACAACTGGCCGGGTCCAACCGGACGCCCGCGCGACGCGCCAAGCGCCGCGACCCGAACTGATCGGTGCCGAGGCACGAACCCATCAGTGTAGGCGACTGCGCGGCGACGCCCGACGCTTGTCGTCGGACGCAACGAGCCGGAGGCCGGCGGTCCCCGTCGCGGCGGGCACGAGCGGCGCCGACCGGATCTCGCACGCTCCGAAGTCCACATTCCGAATCCCGGAGCCGAATCAGGCCGGGGCCACCCCGCGCCTCCACCCGCTGTTCAGCGTATCGTCGAAAACCGCACGCATGTGAGACCTGAACGTCACAAAAGCGTGACGATCGGGAGTCTCGATCTGACTCAGGAGCGATAGTTGTAGTTGTTCCGGCGGCCCTTGCCGCGGGCCTTCTGCGAGCGGTGAATGACCTCGAACTCCTCGAGACTCCGCCCGGATCCGACGGCGACGCACGTGAGCGGCGACTCCGCGAGATGGACCGGCATATGCGTTTCCTGACGAAGTCGCTCGTCGAGCCCACCGAGAAGCGCGCCGCCGCCGGCGAGCATGAGACCCCTGTCCATGATGTCCGCGGCCAGTTCCGGGGGAGTCTTGTCGAGCGTCTGCTTGATCGCGTCGATGATCTGACCCACGGGTTCGTCGAGTGCGTGGCGTACCTCGTCGGAGGAGAGGATCACCGTCTTCGGCAGGCCCGTGAGGAGGTCGCGCCCTCGCACCTCTGCCTGGATCTCCTCCCGCAGCACATGCGCCGAGCCGATCTCGAGCTTGATCTCTTCCGCTGTCTGCTGGCCGATCAGGAGCTTGTACTCCTTCTTGACGTGGTTGATGATCGCCTCGTCCATCTCGTCGCCGCCGACGCGCAGACTCTGCGAGACGACGATGCCCCCGAGCGAGATCACGGCGACCTCGCTCGTGCCGCCGCCGATGTCGACGATCATGTTGCCGGCGGGCTCAGCGATCGGGAGCCCGGCGCCGATTGCTGCCGCCATCGGCTCCTCGATCAGGTAGGCCTGACGGGCTCCCGCGCTCAGCGTCGCCTCTTCGACCGCGCGCCGCTCGACGCCTGTGACACCGCTCGGTACGCAGACGACAACGCGCGGATGCGCAAAGCGGTGCTGATGGACCTTATGGATGAAATGGCGCAGCATCTGCTCGGTGACGTCGAAGTCGGCGATGACACCATCTTTGAGCGGTCGGATCGCCTGGATCGAACCGGGAGTGCGTCCGAGCATCCGCTTCGCCTCGACGCCGACGGCGTGCACCTCGCCTGTGCGCGTGTCGATCGCCACAACCGACGGCTCCGAGAGGACGATGCCTCGACCCCGGACGTAGACGAGGGTGTTAGCCGTCCCGAGATCAACAGCCATGTCCCGGCTGCCGAAGCCCGTGAGCGTGTCGAAGAGAGCCATGGGGCTTTCGAGTCTAGCGGCGTGCCGCGGCAGGGTCGCTCGATGCCGCTCGAGGTCGCGCGGTTAGCCGAACCCGTAGGTGCCGGGGAAGCGCTCGGCCAGCACCCGCACGAGGAGTGCCGCAGGGAGGCCGACGACGTTCGAGTGGTCGCCGTCGATTCGGTCGACGAGCGAGGCGCCGAGACCCTGGATCGCGTAGCCGCCCGCTCTTCCCTTCCACTCGCCGGAGGCAACGTACCGCTCGATCTCACGAGCTCCGAGAGCTCTGAAGGTGACGTGTGTGACCTCGCGCTGAAGCTCCTCCCACTCGTGCGTCCGCAGGCAGAGGCCCGAGACGACCTCGTGCATGCGGCCGGCCAGTTGCCGCAACATCGCCGCCGCCTCGCCGGCGCCACCCGGCTTGCCGAGGACGCCTTCTCCGCAGACGACGACCGTGTCGACGCCGAGCACGGCTCGCTGACCTCCGTCGACCGACCGCGCCTTCCCGGCCGCGTGCTCGAGCGGATCGTCGCCGACCTCCCGATAGCGCGGCGGGACGACCTCGAAGGGCACGCGAAGCTGCTCGAGGATCGCGCGCCGCTGCGGCGACGTCGACGCGAGGACTAACGCTTGCGGGCCTTCCAGATCTCCTCCGAGGGCCATCTCCGCGCCCACCCCTTGTCGGCCCACGGATAGCGCGACTCCTCCGCATCCTTCGGCGCCTGGATCTCGATCAGATCCTCGACCTCGAAGCCGTTCGCCCGTAGGAGGCGGATCCAGTCGCCGTAGCCGATGTGGAAGTCGATGCCATCCTCGCCCGGCCACTCCCAACGGTGCATGCCGAAGTAGTCGTGGACGAGCGTCGGGGTCACACGCGAGTCGTCGAACGGGCTACAGAGCATCAGGATCGCGCCGTTGACCAGGAAGATCAGCTCACCGCCCGGCCGCAGCAGGCGCGACGCCTCGGGGATCCAGAGGTTCGGATCACACCAGATCGAGGCGCCGTACTCCGAGAACGCGATGTCGAAGCTCTCGTCGGGGAGCGGCACGTCCTCGGCCGACGCCTGGACGAGCGGGAACTCGGGCCCGTACTCGGCCATGAACCGGCGGGCGTTCGCGAGCTGGGCGTCCGTGACGTCGACGCCGACCGGACGTGCTCCCTGGCGTGCGAGCCACGCTGACCAGTAGGCGGTGCCGCAGCCGAGCTCGACGACGTCCTTTCCGGCCACGTCCGGAAGCGCCCGGAGCTCTGACTCGGGCACGCTCCAGATCCCCCAGCAGACCTCTCGCTCCCCCGCCCAATTCCGGCGTCCGCCCTCCTCGTAGTTGGCAGCTTCGACCTCCCAGGCGGCCTTGTTCCGCACTGCGTGCTCGCTCAGGTCCACTTGCGCACCTTCCAGATCTCCTCCATCGGCCAGCGGCGAGCCCAGGCCGTCTCCTCCTCGGTGCGATACGTCGTCTCGGCGCCCTCGGACGGACGGATCTCGATCAGATCGTCGACGACGAGACCCGTCCGCCGAAAGAGGCGGATCCACGCTCCGTAGGAGAGCTGGAAGATCACGTTTCCCTCCGGATCGTCGTAGCGATGAACACCGAAGATGTCGGTGCAGAGGCGATCGACGACGAATCCGCCCTCGTCGGTGCAGATCCATGCGAGCGGCGTCGTGTGGGAGAAGGCGAGGAAACCGCCCGGGCGGAGCAGCCGCGCGACCTCGGGCACGACAACGAGCGGGTCGGCGAAGGTCAGCGCTCCGTGGTCGCAGAAGACGATGTCGAAGCTGGCGTCTGGGAGCGCAATCGACTCGGCGGCCGAATGCACGAGCGGAAAGTCGACGCCGGCCGCAGCCATCCCTTCCCGTGCATGCTCGAGCTGACGCGCCGAGTTGTCGAGACCGACGACACGCGCTCCCGCCAGTGCGAGCGGGATCGACCACTGCGCGGCGCCACAGCCGAGCTCGAGTACATCGGTTCCTGCCACGTCCCCGAGCACCTGGAGCTCGGACTCCGGGATCTGCCACATCCCCCAGCGAGGCTCCGGCCGACCGATGTGCTCGCGGTGCTTTGCCTGGTACTCGTCGCTCGCCCCGTCCCACCAGGCGCGGTTCCGCGCGGCAGCGTCAGACGAGCTCATCGTCGGAGAACCACAGCGCGATCTCACGCGCGGCGGATTCCGGCGAGTCGGAGCCGTGCACGAGGTTGTCCGGCATCGCGAGCGCGAGGTCGCCACGGATCGTGCCCGGCGGCGCCTGGGCCGGGTTCGTCGCCCCCATCGTCGTCCGAACGACCGAGATCGCCGATTCGCCCTCGACGACGAGAGCCAGGGTCGGCGCGGAAATGATGAAGTCGACCAGCTCTCCGAAGAACGGCTTCTCGCGGTGCTCGGCGTAATGGTGCTCGGCCAGTTCCTGACTGACGCGCAGGAGCTTGGCGGCACGAAGAGCGAGACCTCGTCGCTCCAGGCGGGCGACGATCTCACCCGCGAGACCGCGCCCGACGGCGTCCGGCTTCACCAGCACGAGTGTCCGCTCGGAGGCCACGGAGCGCGGAGTCTACTTGCTCGTCGGCCTCTTCCTGACCGTTCGCCGGCGTGACCGCTCGGCCGGAGTCGGCTCGGACGAGGGGGGGTTTTCGAACGCCTCGACGAGATCTATCGGCGGGCGGCGGACGACAGGGGTCTCGCACAATGGGCACATCTGCCACAGCGGCTCGAGCGGCGCCTTACAGCGCGAGCACGCCTCCTTCAGGCGTGTCGTGCAGACCGGACAGACGAGGAAGCTCGGCTCGACCGGGGAGCGGCACACCGGGCACTCGTTCCGGCTCGAGTCAAGGCGCTCCTCGATCGCCCGGATCTCGAGCTCTCGCTCGCGAACCTCGTCCAGGTACTCGGGTGGCCGGAAGAGCATGTAGATGAGCGCGCCGATGTACGGGGGGCAGGCTCCGAGCAGGGTGGCGAGCCCGACAAGCCATGGCTCCCGAATCCGGCGGCGAGCGTCCTTGAAGGTCCAGAACGTGATCGCGAGCCAGAAGACGATCCCGAACCCGATCAGGCCGGCTCGGGTCAGCGACCACGTCCGCGTGGCGAAGAAGTCGCTGAGGAGGAGGTTGGTCACGGGAGCAGGCTCGCTACAGAAGCAGTTTGCCCACTATGTACCCCGTAACGAAGGCCAATCCTACAAACGTCGCGAGCGCAAGGGCCGCGAAGACGAAGACGCTCAGGCGCGGACCGTGCTGGGCCAACGCTTCAATCGCTCCCTGCTCCGTTGTGCGGCATGCGGTTGCGATACATCCATTCGACCGCATAGTCGACGAGAGGCCGTTGCGGAACGAGCAGTGCCTCGGCGAGCCCGACACGGCCGCGACGCTCGAGCCCGACCTCGCCGGCGAACGCGTCCCCGATCGCCTTGAAGTCCGACTCGTCGAGGTCGATGTCGTCGAACCCGACCCAGCGCCGCTCTCCGTCCACGACGACCGGAGCATGCTTGGTCACCTGCAGGGCACAACCCGAGCGGTACTCGGCGAGGTGCAGCGACGTGTTGGAGGCGTGGTCCACGCCGAGCAGGAGCACCTGCCCGTCAAGCTCGTAGACACGCGCGAGCGGCGATGCCTCCGAGAGGCCGTTTTCGAGCGAGTGCCCGCGGACGATCTGCTCGGCGCGTGCGCCGCGCGCCGCGAAGGACACCTGCGGATGGTCGCTCCGGACCGTCCCCTGCTGCTTGCGGAAGCACTCCGGTATCGCTCCCAAGCCGCGTGTCGGCGTCAGATCGGCGTCGAACGCAGGCATCGTGTCGCGGATCGTCTGCCACCACTCGGGCGGAACCGGCGGGTTGCTCCAACCAGCCGGATCGGAGAGCTCCCCCGAGTGCGTCGGCATGACGAGCGTCCCTTCGGCGCCCAGCACGCGCTCGAGGGCGAGGACGACTGCCACGGCGCCTCCGGACACCCATCCGAGTGCGCTGAGCGACGAGTGAACGACCACGACCTCGCCGTCGCCGAGCCCGAGCGCGGCGAGATCGGCCACGAGGGAGTCGACCGTCGCCGGGCCGTTGGAGCGATCGATCGTGTCTGCCTCCGTCATCGGGTCGCGACCGCAGCCTCGGAAGCGGCGAGATCGGCGAGCAGGTAGAGCGAGCCGGTGACGAGCACGGGCTCGCCCAGGTCGTGGGCCCGGCGGAGAGCCTCGGTCGGCGGCTCCACCGTCTCGACCCGGGGAAAATGGGCACGCGCGCGGGCCGCGAGCTCGGCGGCCGGGAGCGCCCGCGCGCTGGACGAGGCTGTGGCAACGAAGGCAGGAGCGAGCGGGGCGAGGGCGGCGAGGATGCCCTCGACGTCCTTGTCCGCGAGCACCGAGGCGACGATCGAGCCGATCCGCGGCAGCCTGGGCGCCACGTAGCGAACGGCGTCCGGGGTGTGCGCGCCGTCACGGATCTCGGTGTCCCGACGCTCGAGGCGACCCGGTAACAGCGCGGAGACCGGCTCGACCGATCTGCCGAGGAACGCCGAGGCGGCTCGCCCGCCGAGCGCCCTGTTACCAGCGGTCTCGACGGCGACGCGAGCGGCGCCATTCCTCCAGGCGATTGGCTCCCACTCGGGCTCGCCGAGCACGACGGTCGCGCCGGGCCGGACGACGGCGAGCTTCTCCTCGGCGATCGCCTCACGCGTCGAGCCGAGCACCTCCGTGTGCTCGAGCGAGACGTTCGTCAATACCTGCACGGGAGAGCGCAGGACGTTCGTCGCGTCGTGTCGTCCGCCGAGGCCCGCCTCGATCGACCCCACCGTCACACCGGCCTCCGCGAACGCGGCCAGCGCCGCTGCGGTCAGCACTTCGAACTGCGTGGCTCCGCGAGCCACGGCCTGGGATCTGACCGCGAGCAATGTCTGCTCGAGGGGGGCCTCGCGTCCGTCGATCCGGATCCGCTCCGCCCAACCGGTCACGTGCGGCGAGGTGTAGGCCCCCACGGACAAGCCCTCTTCGAGCAGCGTCGCCTCGATCGTCCGCGTCGTCGTCGACTTGCCGTTCGTCCCGACGACATGGATCGACGGATACGCGAGTTGCGGATCGCCGAGCGCGGCGAGAAGCGCGCGCATCCGCTCGAGCCCGAACCCGTCGGTCGGCCAGGGCGAGAGCGACTCGAGCCAGTCGACCGCAGTCATGGCGCTGTCCGGTACCAGTAGCTCGACATCTGCGTGAAGCCAGCATGCTTGTAGAGCGCGAGCGCCGGCTCGTTCGTCGACTCGACCGGAAGGCACATGCGTCCGGCGTCTCTCGCCTGCGCCCAACCGGCGAGGGCGTTGAGGATCGCCCGGGCGGCGCCAAGCCGGCGTGCCTCCGGCAACGTCGACATCGCGGTGACCACCACCCAGCTGCCCTGACCGAACCCGCGGCCGACGGCAACGTCTTCGATCGAAGCGAAGACGGCGTCGCCTGACGAGGCACGCAGCAGTGCAGGCGCCTTCCCGACCCGATCCGCCGAGAAACGGCGCACACCGAGCCAGATCGAGAGCCAGCGCTCATCGGGCTCGCTGTCGAGACGTACCTCCGGTGCCCCGTCCCGCTGCGTCGACGACTCGACGTCGGCCGTGTCAGCGACCTCGATCAGCACCTCGCCGCTTCGCTCGTAGCCCCGACGCGCGAGCTCTCCGTCGAGTCCAGATGGCCGACTGACCGGTGAGAGCTGCACCTTCGGGCGCAGCCCGTGCGCCCGGTAGAAGTCTTCGGCTCGCGCGATCTTCTCGTCCAGCGTCAGGACGCCGGCGTCGCGCCGTGGCCAGGCCGAGTTCGCGCGGCCGGTGATTCCGTACCCGTAGCGCAGCTGCCAGCCGTCGAGCTCCTCGACCTCGGGCGCACGCCACGCGGCCGCGAGCACCTCGTCGAGGAGCGAGGCGTCAACCACCGAGGGCATCGAGCTCACGCCGGTATCGGGCGAGCTTCTCGCGCTCCGCCTCGACGACGTCCGCCGGCGCCTTCTGCACGAACCGGTCGTTCTCGAGCATGCCTAGGGAGCGCTCGATCTCGTTCTCCAGCCGCTCGCGCTCCGCATCGACGTTGCCGTTCGCCTGCACCCGGGCCGGCTTGACGACGGCCTCGAAGATGCGTTCCGCGTCGCCGTCGAGAGGGACGCGCACACCGCTTCGGCGAAAGATCGCCGCCGCCTCTCTGGCGCGGTCGAGCAGCACGGTCGCTTCCGCGTTGGGCGGGTGAGGCCCGGGCCACGGCCCCAGGATCAACCGCGAGTCGTGGAACTGCGACCAGACCTCCTCCGTCACGTGCGGCATCACGGGATGGAGCAGAGCGAGTAGTTGCTCGAGCGCTGCCAGCGCCGTCGCCCGCGCGTCCTCGTCACCGTCGTAGAGACGCGGCTTGATCGCCTCGGCGTACCAGTCGCAGAAGTCGTCGAAGGTCAGGTGGTAGAGGGCGTCAACGGCCCCGGCGAACTCGAACCGCGGCAACGCGTCCTCGAGCAGCGCTCGAGTCTCGTCGAGCCGGGCGAGTATCCAGTGCTCCTCGACCGAACGCGGCCGCGCGGCCGGCTGAACGCCGGCGGCCTGTGTGAGCATCAGTCTGGCGACGTTCCAGAGCTTGTTGGCGAGCTTGCGACCCTCCTCGATCGCGCCCCAGCTGAAGCGGACGTCCTGCGACGAGGAGATCTTGAGGAGGCCGTAGCGCGTCGCGTCGGCCCCGTGCTTCTCGACCGCCTCGAGCGGATCGATGCCCGTACCGAGGCTCTTCGACATGCGGCGGCCGTCCACCGCTAGCACGGTCGACGTGATGATCACGTCGGTGAACGGGATGCCGCCCATCAAGAAGAGCCCGGAGAAGATCATCCGGTTCTCCCACAGGCGGATGATCTCGCGTGCGGTCACGTTGACGTCGCCGGGGTAGTAGCGGGCGAGCTCGGGCGCTTCCTCCGGCCAGCCGAGCGTGGCGAACGGCCAGAGCGCGGACGAGAACCAGGTGTCGAGGACATCGGGGTCGCGCACGAGCTCGCCGGATCCGCACGTCGTGCACGACTCGGGCGGCGGCCACACGACCGTCTCGTGGCCGTCGGCACACGTCCAGATCGGGAGCTGGTGGCCCCACCAGAGCTGGCGCGAAAGGCACCAGTCCGGGGCGGTCTCGAGCGAGTCGATCGCAAAGCGGTGCTGGCTCTCCGGGTGGAAGCGGACGCGCCGCTCGCCGAGTGCCTCGATCGCCGGTGCCGCCAGTCCCTTCATCTCGCACCACCATTGCAGCGAGACGAGTGGCTCGATTCGCGAGTGGCAGCGCTCGCACGTCCCCACCGAGTGGCGGTGACTCTCACGTTTCGCGAGCTGGCCGTGCTCCTTCAGCCACGAAACCACTCGCTCGTCGGCCTCGGCCTGGTCGAGCCCTTCGAAGCCCTCGGCGATCATGCGGCCGTCGAGGCCGACCACGGTGAGCGTCTCGAGGCCGTGGTCGCGTCCGATCTCGAAGTCGATCGGGTCGTGGCCCGGGGTGATCTTGAGCGCTCCGGTCGCGAAATCGGGCTTCACCCGTTCGTCGGCGATCACGGGCACGTGCCGTCCGACAACCGGGACCACGACCTCGCGGCCCACTGCGTTGCGGTAGCGCTCGTCGTCGGGATGGACCGCGACGGCGACGTCGGCGAGGATCGTCGCCGGCCGCACGGTGGCGACCGTGATCGAGCCCGATCCGTCAGCGAACGGATAGCTGGCGTACGTGAGCGTGTCGTCCATCTCGACGTGCTCGACCTCGAGGTCGGAGATCGCCGTCTGATGGTGCGGGCACCAGTTGACGATCCTGTTCGCCCGGTAGATCCAGCCGCGATCCCAGAGGCGGACGAAGAACGTCATCACCGCCGCCACGTACGCGTCGTCCATCGTGAAGCGCTCGCGCGAGTAGTCGAGCGAAGCGCCGAGGCGGCGGTACTGAACCATGATCGTGCGGCCCGTCTGCTCGAGCCATGCCCAGGTGCGCTCGACAAAGGCGTCGCGGCCGATCTCCTGGCGCGATGTGCCCTCGGCGATCAACTGCTTCTCGACGACGTTCTGCGTCGAGATGCCGGCGTGGTCGTAGCCGGGCTGCCAGAGCGTGTCGAACCCGCGCATGCGGTGCCAGCGGACGAGGCAGTCCTGGATCGAGCCGTTCAGGGCGTGGCCCATGTGGAGCTCGCCCGTGACGTTCGGTGGCGGCACGCAGATGACGAAGGTGTCGTCCGAGCGCGCTCCGGCGGCGGCCCGGTAGAGCCCTTCGTCCTCCCAGGTGCGCTGCCAGCGCTCCTCGACGCCCTCAGGCCGGTACAGCGGCTCCATGAGCATCAGTCTACGACGGCGCCCGAGCCCGCCCTCCCGGTTGCTAGCGCCGTCTTAGGCCGACTCTTCGGCGATCTCGTCGTAGTCCGAGGAATCGGTGCCGCCCTCGGTGACGAGCGTCGGCTTGAGGCCCTTCGAGATCGTCTCCTTCGTGATCACGCACTTCGAGACGTCACGGCGCGACGGCAGCTCGAACATCACATCGAGGAGAGCGCCTTCGATGATCGAGCGCAGTCCGCGGGCACCGGTCTCCCGCAGCAGCGCACGCTCGGCGATCTCGGACAGGCCTTCGTCGGTGAACACGAGCTCGATCGAGTCGTAGTTGAAGAAGCGCTGGTACTGCTTCACGAGCGCGTTCTTCGGCTCGGTGAGGATCTGAACGAGGTCGTCGCGCTGGAGCTGATGAACGTGCGAGAGGACCGGCAGTCGGCCGATGAATTCGGGAATCAGCCCGTACGCGAGGAGATCCTCGGGCATCACCTCGGAGAGAAGCTCGGAGCTCTCGATCGAGTGCTTCGAATGGATCTTCGCGCCGAAGCCGACGGCGTTCCGACCGACCCGCCGGGCGATGATCTTCTCGAGGCCGGCGAACGCGCCGCCGCAGATGAAGAGCACGTTCGTCGTGTCGATCGACAGGAATTCCTGGTGCGGGTGCTTGCGACCGCCCTGCGGCGGCACCGATGCGACAGTCCCCTCGAGGATCTTGAGCAGCGCCTGCTGTACGCCCTCACCCGAGACGTCGCGCGTGATCGACGGGTTGTCGGCCTTGCGCGCGATCTTGTCGACCTCGTCGATGTAGATGATCCCCGTCTCCGCCTTCTTGATGTCGAAGTCGGCGGCCTGGATCAACTTGAGGAGGATGTTCTCGACGTCCTCGCCGACGTAGCCGGCCTCGGTCAGCGCCGTCGCGTCGGCGATCGCGAATGGGACGTTGAGGATGCGGGCGAGCGTCTGCGCGAGGTGCGTCTTACCGCAGCCCGTCGGCCCGAGCAGGAGGATGTTGGACTTCTGCAGTTCGACCTCGCCGTCGGCTTGGCCCATCTGGACGCGCTTGTAGTGGTTGTAGACCGCGACGGCGAGCGTCCGCTTCGCTTCCTCCTGGCTGACGACATAGTCGTTCAGGAGCTCGTAGATCTCCTTGGGGCGTGGCAGCGTGTCGAGATCGAGGTGCGAGGGAGCGGTGAGCTCCTCGTCGATGATCTCGTTGCAGAGGTCGATGCACTCGTCGCAGATGTAGACGCCAGGGCCTGCGATCAGCTTCTTGACCTGCCGCTGGCTCTTCCCGCAGAAAGAGCAGAGCAGCTGGTCGTTGCTCTCCGTCGCGCGCGCCACGTCCCTAGATCCCCCACCCCACGCTCTTCTTGTACCGCGAAATCATCTCGTTGGCTAGGGCTCGAACTAGCGATGTTGGATGACAGTGTCGATGATTCCGTACTCCTTGGCCTCTTCGGAGGTCATGAAGTAGTCGCGTTCCATGTCCTTTGCGACCTTGTCCAGTGGCTGAGTCGTGTGATTGGCCATGATCTCTTCCATCTTCCGTTTGAGGGCAATCGTCTCGCGGGCGTGGATCTCGATGTCGGTCGCCTGCCCCTGGAAACCGCCCCACACCTGATGGATCAGGATCTTGGCGTTCGGCAGCGCCATCCGCTTTCCTTTCGAGCCTCCAGCAAGGAGGAGCGCGCCCATGCTCATGGCGATGCCAACGCAGATCGTCTGCACGTCGGGCTTGATGAACTGCATCGTGTCGTAGATCGCGAGTCCGGAGTAGACGGAGCCGCCCGGCGAGTTGATGTAGATCGAGATGTCCTTGTCGGGGTCCTCCGACTCGAGATGGAGGAGCTGCGCGACGAGAAGGTTCGCGATCTGGTCGTCGACGGGCGTGCCGAGGAAGATGATCCGCTCGTTCAGAAGCCGCGAGTAGATGTCGAACGCTCGCTCGCCACGCGAGGTCTGCTCGATCACCATCGGGATCAGCGGGCTCATCTGCGGCGTGGTCGTCGCGGGCCGGCTGAAATCCCATCCAGCGCGCGGATACCTGTCGTCTCCAAGAGTCATGCGTTCTCCTTCTGCCCGGGTGTCCACAACTTCGCAGCCTGGTCGGGCTTCTCCTGCTCGGGTGTCCAGAGCTTTTCACGTGCACGGGCGAGGTCGGCGGGAATGCGCTTCACGTCGGCGACGACACGATCGAGGGCAGCGCGCAGGCGGAAGTCCTCGCGAAACTGCTCACGACGCCCGTCGGAAAGCATCTGGCGAACAACCTCGTCCTGGTCGGCGCCGTCCTCCTCCGACGCCTGGCTGCGCACGAACTCCTCGAGATCGGCGTCCGTGACCTCGATGCCGAGCTGGTCGGCGACCGCCTCGAGCGCGAGCTCCCGCGCAAGGGAGCGCTCGGCCTCCTGGCGAATGCGCTCCTGTACCTGCTCGGGTGTCTGACCGGAGACTGCGAGGTAAGCGTCGACCGAAACTCCGCGGCGCTCGAGTGACTGCACGAGACTTGCCAGTAGGACGTTGGCGCGGGCCTGCACGAGGCCCTCCGCCGGCACGATCGACGAGGCGTCGACGAGCGCATCGGCCGCGGCAGCGCGAAACTCGTCCTCTACCTCGGCCTCCAGCTGCTCACCGAGGCGAGACTCGATGTCGCCGCGCAGCTCGGCAAGGGAGTCGAACTCGCTCGCGGCCCGAGCGAGATCGTCGTCGACCGGCGGAAGCACCTTCTCCTTCAGCTCGTTGACCGTCGCCGTCACCGTCTGGGTCTGAGCTTCGCCTTCGTCGCCGACCTCGAAGCCGATCTCCTTCACGTCTCCAGGCGCCATGCCGAGGAGCCCCTGCTCGAGCTCCTCGACGAGTCGGCCTGCGCCGAGCTCCACGACGACGTCACGGCGCGAGTCGCCCGTCTCACCGACCAGGTCGACGACGACGACGTCGCCTTCGCGAGCGGGCCGCGCCTCGATCGGAGCGAGCTCCGCAACCGCCTCGCGAAGACGGTCGATCTCCCGATCGACGAGCTCCGCGGGAACCTCCGCGCTCGCGATAGGTACCTCGAGCGTCGCCCAGTCGGCGACCTCGATCTTCGGTTGGACGGCAATGGTGGCCGTGAAATGGAACGGTGCGTCCTCGGTGTCGGGCAGCTCGTAGTCGTACTCCGGCGACGACGCGGGGCGGACACGTGAGCCGGCCACGGCCGTTCGGTACCAGCCGCCGATGTGGCTCTCGACCGCTTCGGCGTAGATCCGTTCCTTGCCGACGCGCGCGATCAGCACCGGCAACGGCACCTTCCCCTTACGAAATCCCGGGACCTTGAGCGAGGCTGCAAGATCGGCCGCAGCATGCTCGACTGCGTGGCGGAGGTCCGCGGTCGGCACATCGACGGTCAGCCGAACCTTGTCCTCGGGCAGCTCCTCGACTCGTGCCTCCACGATGGCCATTCAACCAGACCGCCCTCGGCTGACCGCTGGGGACGAGTCGTCACGGTTTCGGCACGATCGCGTATCCCATGCGTGCGGACTTCCCCGATATGCTCGCAGAGAGGCGCGACACCGAGGCTCCTCCCGAGCCGCGATCACCTGGCACACCATCGCCGTCGTTGTTCGCTCGACGGCAGGGTGGGCGCGCTCCTCCACGTCGCGCACTTCCTCTCTGGCGAAGCTGGGAGGGCGACCTCGTGCGGTTCTACCACGAAACCCGCCCGCATCTCCTCGAACTGGCCGGCCGCCTCCCCGAGCCGCACGCTGGCGGACGCCGTCGCCGCACTCGAAGCCTAGTCGGGCCGATGCCACTCGTCCCGAGCTGACCGGTCAAGCCCCGTGCGTGCACCGACTGACAGAGCGCAACCATCGCCGCAGGCCGGCTTCGACGGCCGAAGGCACGCCGCGCGAAGTCGCGGGACTTCGATGGGAGGGGGGTTCGTGGGGGGAACCGGCTGTTCCCCCCACGCCATGCGGGCGAGAGGACTCGAACCTCCAAGGAGCATGCGCCCCACCGGGACCTAAACCCGGCGCGTCTACCAGTTCCGCCACGCCCGCGTGCGCTCAGGATAGAGCCGCGAGCGGGCGCCGCTACTGCTCCCAGGCGCCGATCTCGTAGGCCTTGCCGGGCGTCCCGCCGACAACCAGGAGCGTGGTCGGCGACGCGGCTGCCTCGAACTTCCGTCTTGCCTCCGGCTCGCAGGCGACCACGCTCCCCGCCGGCACGCGAACCTGCTCCCCGTCCAGGGTCGCAAGCGCCTCACCGCGATGCACGAAGTAGAGCTCTTGCTGGCCCGACTCGGTCTCGTCATGCTCGGGAATGAGGACATTGCCCTCGTCTTTCGTCACCGCGTTCACGCCGAAGGCGGCGATGCCGAAGTGGTGCCGGACCGACTTCCACGTCGTCGGCCAGTCGGGTTTGGCGGGAGGGATCTCGTCGATCGTCGCGACCTGCCAGCCTGTGGACTTCGCGTTCATGATGCCTCCTTGCGATCAGGGCGCAAAGCGGGATTCTGTCGTCCCGGAGCCTAGTCTTCGTCGTCGATGACAGAGGTCGATCGCCAACGGCTGACCCTGGCGGCCACCGTGCTCGGGTCATCGCTCGCCTTCATCGACGCGAGCGTCGTCATCGTCGCCCTGCCGACGATCGAGCGTGACCTCGACTTCGGCCTTGCCGGCGAGCAATGGGTGTTCGTCGCCTACTCGCTGGCTCTCGCCGCGTTCTACCTGCCTGCGGGAGCCGTCGGCGACAGAGGCGGCCGGCGAGAGACATTCATGGCGGGCGTCGTCGGCTTCGCCCTCGCGTCCGTCCTCGCCGGAGCCGCGCCGAGCGGAGGCGTCCTGATCGCCGCGCGCGCTCTCCAGGGCATCGCCGGCGCGTTCATGTCCACGAACAGCCTCGCCCTCCTCCGCGAGACGTACGGTGCCGACTCCGGCCGGGCCGTCGGGTTGTGGACTTCTTTCACGAGCCTGGCGACGATCGGCGGTCCGCCACTCGGCGGCGCCATCGTCGAATGGGCCTCGTGGCGCTGGATCTTCTTCATCAACCTGCCGCTCGCGCTCGCCACCCTCGTCCTCGCGCAGCGCGGCCGCTGCGCGCAGCTCGAACAGCATCATGTCGGCAGGCTGGACATTCCAGGGTCAGCACTCGCAGCCACCGGCTTCGGCATGCTGACCTACGGCTTCGTGGAAGGTGCCGCTGCCGGCTTCGCGTCGACCTTCTGGGCATTCGCCGTTGCTGCCGTCGCGCTCGCCGGCTTCGTCGCGGTCGAGCGGCGGGTTCGCGAGCCGATGCTGCCGTTGGCGCTGTTTCGCCGGCGCAACCTTGCCGCGGTGAGCCTGGAGACGTTCCTCTTCTATGGGTCCCTCGGCGGGCTGTTCTTCTTCTTCACGATCTACCTGCAATTCCTGGGTTTCTCGCCGATCGAAGCGGGCCTCGCCAACCTTCCCGGGAGCGTGATGATGATCCTGTTCGCGTCGCGCTTCGGAAAGCTCGCCGACGAGCGCGGGCCACGGTTGCTCCTGACCGTCGGGCCGCTCCTCGTTGGCTGCGGCCTGGTGCTGTTCTCCTTCATGGAGACCCGCGCCGACTTTTCGCGTTTCGGTGTTCCCGGACTAGCGCTATTCGCGCTGGGCCTGTCGATGACCGTGGCGCCCATCACTGCGACCGCGCTCTCGTCGGCGCCGGAGCGTTACTCGGGCATCGCGTCCGGGCTCAACCAGACCGTCTCGCGGCTCGGGAACCTGCTCGCGGTGACGGTGATCGGCCTCGCGGTACTGCTCGTCTTCAATGCCAACGGCGGCGAGGGCGGGGTGCCGCTCGGCCGAGGGCAGCACGATCCGCAGCTGCGGTCAGCCTCCGTCGACAGCTTCCGCGTCGCGATGCTGGCCGCAGCCGGTCTCGCCTTCGTCGGTGCCGCAGTCGGAGCTATCGGGGTCTCCAACGCGGAGGCCCGACGAAGCGAGCGGACGTGACTGCATTCCGGACATGGCCGGGGGTCGGACCCCCGGCCATGTCCTACGCTGACTACTTGAGACCGTTCGCCTTGAGGAAGGCAGAGGCGACGGCCGCCGGTGTCTTCTTGTCGACCCCGACCGCCTTGTTCATCGCGATCATCGCCGCGGCCGTCAGCTTGGCGCTAACGGCGTTGACCGTGGCCGTGAACTTCGGTCCGAGCTGGGCGACGAGCTTCTTGGACACGATCGGCGCCACGTTCTGAAAGCCAAAGATGTGCTTCGTGTCGACCAGTGACACGTACTTGCCGCTCGCGAGAGCCGGCTCGGTCGAGAAGATGTCGCCACCCGTGATCTTCCCCTGATCGATCAGCGTCGAGACCGGGATCGTCCCGAGCGCCACGAACCTGATGTTCTTCAGCCCGTAGATGTTCTTCAGGCCGAGCAGGCACGTGATCCGTGTTCGGCACTGTGGATAGCCACCGTACGACGCGTTCGGCACCTTCTTCACGTCGGAGATCGTCTTCAATCCGTACTTCTTTGCCGTCGTCTTGAGGACGGTGAAGGTGTCGACATCCGTGAAGGGTGTCTGGTCGAGGAGCGTGAAGCCGCGGCTCTCCTCGAAGCTCTTCGCGAGGCCGTAGGTCGCCTCAGCCGTCTTCGGGAAGGACTTGTGGGCGAGATCGAGGACGACGACGCCCGTGTATTCCGGATAGAAGTTGATCTTTCCGCCCGTGAGCGCGCCGTCGATGATCTCGGAGCTCCCGATGTTCTCGTGGTATGCGACCTTGAACCCCTTCGCCTCGAGCGCCTGCTTGTAGAGCTGGCCGAGGACGAATTGCTCGGTGAAGTCCTTGGTGCCGATGACCACCGTCGGCTGCGCGGCCTGCGCACTTCCACCGATGAGAATCGCCACCCCGAACGAAATCGCGAACGCGGCCTTGACCGCACGCCTCGTGTGCTTCCGGATCACGTGGATCCTCCTCTCCTTGGGGTCAGCGCTCGGAACGCTAGCGAGCAGAGCCGTATTCCGCCGTCAGACCTTTCGGCGTCAGAAGCTGACGCGCGAGGTCGACAGCCAGCGCCGCGGTGAGAGAGAGAGCCGAGACCCAGAGCGCAGCGGCGACGACGCCGGCGAGCCGGTAGCTCGCCTGGTTGACGATGATGTCGCCGAGTCCACCGCCACCCGCGATCGCGGCGATCGTCGCCGTCGCGACGACGAAGACGACGGCCGATCCGGATGCCGGCGAAGATCAGCGGCCGAGCGCCAGCGGCAGCTCGACCCTGAGCAGGATCTGCACGCCCGCGCATGCCCATCCCGCGCGCCGCCTCGACGACATCCGGATCGACGCCCGTCGACCCCGAAGAAGCTGTTCGTCAGGATCGGCGGGAACCGCGAGCACGACCAGCGCGGCCGTGTTCGTTCCAGAAGCCGATCCCGAAGACCACGATCCCGATGGCGATCAGCGACGAGGCTCGGCAGAGCGCGGCCGATGTTGGAGACGTTGATCGCGAGGAACGAGCCTCGGTGCAGATGACCGAGCCACACGCCGAGCGGGAGCGCGATGACGATCGCGATCGCCATCGCCGGCGCTCGAGAGCTCGAGCTGCTCGACCGTCTTGTCCAGGAGCAAGCCTGTGTGGTCGGCCATGAACCGGAACGCGTCCAGGAACGTTCCCCGTGCTGAACGCGTCGGCAGGATCACGCGCGCCCCGCTCTCGCCCACGGGGTCAACAGCCGTTGCGCGCCGACGAGCAGGGCATCCGCGGCGAGCGCGAGACCGACCGCGAGCGCCGCCGGCGACGATGATCTCGGTCTTGAACACGTTCGATCCGAGCGCCGACGAAGATCGGTGCGCCGAGGCCCTCCGGGATCACGAACGCCGCGACCGTCGCCAGGCTCGACGATCGTCGACGACGTCGCGATCCGCAGGCCGGCCATGATCGACGGCAGTGCGAGCGGCAGCTCGATCCGGGCAGTCACGCTGCCCGGCGGTCAGCCCCATTCCGCGGGCCGCCTCCAGCACGTCGGCCGGGACGCCGCGTCAGACCGACGAGGGTGTTGCGGAACAGGATCAGCAGCGTGTAGCCGACGAGCGCGATCTCGACCGTCGTCACCGTCAGCCCCGTGATCGGTACGAGCAGCTGGAAGAGCGCGAGGCTCGGGATCGTGTAGAGGAAGGCCGAGAAGAGTGCCGAACGGCCTGTCCAGCGAACCGGGACGGCGATACGCGAGCGAGCGCGGCGGCGAAGGCGAGCGCGAACCCGATCGCGACGGCGATCAGCGTCAGCTTCAGATGCTGGACGAGGTGCCGGCTGGAGAACGTCGCCCCAGTTCTCGCGCACCCAGTCGGCACAGAACGAGCCGTTGTTGCGATGACAGCAGTCGCTCGCGCGCCCCGAAGTCGGGGATGACCGGGGCGGCGGCGCGGCGGAGGAGCCGTTCACGGCACGGCTCACTGGCTCGCGCGAGCAGGCGGGCGCTGACGTGCGTCGACCGAGCAGCACCCGCCGATCCGCCCCGCTCGTCGACGACCACGAGTCGCTCCGCGCCTTCCGTCAGCATCAGCGACAGCGCGTCGCGGAGCGTCGTCTGCAGGCCGCCCGTCGGAGCTCGGCTCGGCGGACGCCGTTCGCCGGGTCGAGCTCGATCTCGACGAGGCGGCGCAGCGCGAGCCGCTTCAGCCCGCGGTCCGCGCCGACGAAGCGGGCGACGAAGTCGTCGGCCGGCGCGGCCAGGATCGCGTCCGGCGTGTCGTACTGGGCGAGCACGCCGCCCTCGCGGAGGATCGCGATCCGGTCGCCGAGCTTGATCGCCTCGTCGATGTCGTGCGTGACGAAGATGACCGTCTTGCGCTCGACCTCGTGCAGCCGCAGGAACTCGTTCTGGAGCCGGTCGCGCGTGATCGGATCGAGGGCGCCGAACGGCTCGTCCATCAGCATCACCGGCGGGTCGGCGGCAAGAGCGCGCGCGAGGCCGACGCGCTGACGCTGGCCGCCGGAGAGCTGCGCCGGATAGCGATCGTCGGTCCCCCGCCTCGAGCCCGACGAGCTCGAGCAGCTCCGCCGACCCGCTCGCGGATCGCGCTGCTTCGGCCAGCCGAGCAGGCGGGGACGACGCGCGATGTTGTCGCCGATCGTCATGTGCGGGAAGAGCCCGATCTGCTGGATCACGTACCCGATCCCTCGCCGCAGCTCGACGGCGTCGAGGCTGCGGACGCTCTTCCCGTCGATCGTGATGTCGCCCTCGTCGAAGTCGATCAGCCGGTTGACGAGCTTCATCGCCGTCGTCTTGCCGGCCCCCGACGGCCCGACGAGCACGCAGATCTCGCCGGCCGGAACGACGAGCGAGAGGTTCGTGACGGCGGCGGCCGAGCGTCCCGGGTAGCACTTCGTGACGCCGCGGAAGACGATCTCCGCGGCCCCGCCCGAGCCTCCGCTTGTGCCCGCGCCCGGATCCGGATCGGCTCAGCCATCACCGGCGGGCCGCCGCGAGGAGAGGGGTCGCCGGCACGAGGTCGAAGG
This sequence comes from uncultured Actinomycetes bacterium, assembly GCA_963736045.1. Lineage (GTDB taxonomy): Bacteria > Actinomycetota > Thermoleophilia > Gaiellales > Gaiellaceae > PALSA-612. Next base: position 22,205 of record CAVTNK010000008.1, read on the forward strand.
CCAGCGACGCGGCCCGAGCGCGGCAGCGCTCCGAGCGCCTCCTCCCGCGTCTCGCCCCACTCGTGGAAGATGGCCAGCCGGTAGCTCTCGGCGTCGTTCGTCCCCTGTTCCGACAGGCGCGTGCCCGGCTCGACGAGGATCTCGACGCCGTCGGCCGGCGCGGGCACGCTCGCGACGTAACGCGTCCTCGAAGACGCGCAGGCAGTAGCTGATGGCGACGCCGCGCGCGCGGGTCTCGCGCCACTCGGGGTCGTCGCCGCACGCGAGCCGGAACAGCGCCTCGTAGGTCGAGCGGCCCTGGACGGCCCGGACGAGCGGCGCGAACTGCGACGCGATCCGGCCGTTGACCTCGATCAGGCTTCGCGGCCCCGACTCGGGCACGAACAGCTCCATGTTGAAGAAGCCGTCGTCGAACCCGAGCGCCGACAGAACGCGTGCTCGGCGAGGCGCGTCAGCTCCGTCCAGCCGCTCGTCGGGCAAGCGTGGACGGGAACGCGAAGCACTCGAAGCTGTTCGTGCCCGGGTACTTGAGCGAGTCGGTGACACCGATCGTCGTCACGCGGCCCCGGTGAACGTAGCCCTCGAGCGTCACCTCGGCGCCGGCGAGCAGCTCCTCGGCCAGGAACCCGTGGACGTCCGCATCCGGAAGCCCGGCCAGACCGCGATGCGCGCATAGCGCGGCGGGTAGCCGTCCTCGGCGAGATCGTCGAGCATCGCGAGCGAGTCGATTCGGCGCGCGTTCTCGGACAGGCGCCCCACGACCGGCTTGACGAAGAAGGGCGGCGGTGAGCGTCGAGGGGGGCACCAGTCGCCGGAGAGGAGCGCGAAGCGCGGGCACGGACCTCGGCGCACGGCGTCGCGCTGCAGCACTCTCGACGTCGGCTTGTGCTGGCAGGCGACGCAGCGCTCGCGGCGTCGGGCCGGCGAGGCTGGCGCGCTCGGCGATCAGCGCCGCCAGAAGCGCCGAGCGGTCCTTCGTGCCGACCGACACCGTCGACCGTGCGGGCGACGTGGTCGGCGACGAACGCTTCGGCGTCGAACGCGTCGTCGTCGACGTCGAGGTCGGAGCCGGCCGTCAGGAACGCGAACTCCTCGTCGAGCCCTGCTGCGTCGGATCTCGCGGAAGTCCCGCTCCTGCGGACAAACGAGGAGGACGGCCCTCACCCGGCGGAATGGTAAAGCGTTCGGGCCCGAACGACCGACATGCCCGCACGGCTACACCCCTGCAGCCACGTCCACGCGAGCGATGTCCGAGGGACAGTCCCTGGAACAAATGCGTCACGGAAGGGTCACGAATGCGCGACGGCGAGGTGGCGCACGAACCACGCGCACGCACTGCCGGCGACCAGCTCGAGCGCGCCCCTCTCCTCGAACAGATGCGTCGCGCCCGACACGATCTCGAGTGAGACCTGGGCTTGCGTGATTGCCGCCATCGCCTTCCGATTCAACGCGAGCACGACCTCGTCGCGCTCCCCAACGACGAGGAGCGTCGGCGCGAGCACCTCGCCGAGCACGGCACCCGCCAGATCAGGCCGCCCTCCCCGCGACACGACGGCGCGCACCAGGGCCGGCCGTCGTGCGGCCGCGAGCAGCGCGACCGCCGCCCCCGTGCTGGCGCCGAAGAGCCCGAGCGGGAGCCCGCCCGTGCCGGGCTCATTCCCCGCCCAGTCGAGCGCGGCAAGCAGCCGACCGGCGAGCAGCGTAATGTCGAAGCGGTGCTCGCGCGTTCGCAGGTCGACCTCTTCTTCAGCGTGCGTCAGCAGATCGACGAGGAGCGTGGCGAGCCCTGCGTCGTTGAGCACTCCCGCGACGTACCGGTTGCGTGGGCTGAGGCGGCTCGATCCCGAGCCGTGGACGAAGACGACGAGACCGCCTGCACCCGGAGGAACGACGAGGCCACCCGCCAGCCGGTCGGCTCCTACGGCCACCTCGATCCGCCGCTCCTCGGGAAGCGCGATCGCCCGTCGCACGTCGTCGTCGGAGACCTCGTGAAAGTCCTCGTACCACAGGCCCACCGCGTGGAAGGGCTCAGGAGCGATTACCCAGACGAGGTCGTCGACCTCCGGTCGGAGCTCCTCGAGCGCGCGGGGCGGCGCCGTCGGCACCGCGACGACCACACGCTGCGGACCCTGGCTGCGAACGGCGGCAACAGCCGCCCTCATCGACGAGCCGGTCGCGATCCCGTCGTCGACGAGGATGACGATCTTCCCCTCGAACGCCGGAGCCGGTCGGGCACCTCGATAGGCCAGCTCTCTCCGGTTGAGCTCGGCCGCCTCGGTGGCCGCGACAACGGCGATCGTCTCTACCGTCAGCCCGAGCTGCCGGACGAGCTCCTCGTTGACGACCCGAATGCCGCCGGTCGCGATCGCGCCCATCGCCAGCTCTGGCTGCTCGGGGAGGCCGAGCTTCCGGACGACGAAGACGTCGAGAGGTGCGCCGAGCGACCGAGCCACCTCTCGCGCCACCGGAACCCCGCCGCGGGGAAGCGCGAGCACCAGCACATCGTCGCGCCCCGCGTACTCGCGAAGGCGCTCGCCGAGGAATCGCCCCGCCTCGCCGCGGTCGCGAAAGCGGTCGCCGCCGCTCATTGCGCACCCATCGTCCTCCTCCATCATGTATCCAATCGGTGCACATGGAACGAGACGACTGGAATCAACGGTGGGAGGAGCGCGGGCACCACTACCAGGGCGGCCCGAGCGGGGTTCTGACCGCGGAGCTCGCCTCGATGCCGCCGGCGCGCGCCCTCGACCTCGCCTGCGGCGGCGGCCGGAACGCGATCTGGCTCGCCAAGCACGGTTGGCGCGTTACCGCCGTGGACTTCTCCGACACTGCGCTCGACCTCGCCAGGAAGCTCGCCGCCGAGCGCGGCGTCGAGGTCGAGTGGGTCGGCGCCGACGTTCGCGAGTACGAGCCCGAGCCAGGTGCGTTCGACCTCGTCCTCGTCTGCTACCTGCACGTCCCAGCCGCCGAGCGCCGGGCCGTTCTCGCCCGAGCGGCAAGCGCCCTCGCGCCCGGGGGAACACTCGTCGTGCTCGGCCACGACCTGGCCAACCTCGGCACCGGGGCGCCGGGTCCGAGCAATCCGTCCGTCCTCTACACCGCCGGGGATCTCACCACCGAACTCGACGGCCTGGACGTCGAGAAAGCGGAGCAGATCGTGCGCCGTGTCGAGACCGAGTCCGGCGAGGCCGACGCCGTTGACACGCTCGTTCTTGCGCGTCGATCAGCGTGACCCCAGAGACGGCTAGGGGCCCCTCGAAAGGGACCCCCTCGAACCGAGATCCAACGGCTGTCAGGCCCCGCCTTCTCCGCGCGCGACGAGCCCGTAGAGGATGAGCAGATCGACCGCGATCCCGACCAGCACCCAGGTCGTGTTGGCGGGGGCTCCCCCGGCGGCCCAGAGTAGTGCGGCAAACCCGCTCACGATCGTGACGAGGATTGCGATCGTGCGGGAGCCCGGAAGCTTCGTGAGCAGGGCGAAACCGGCGTAGAGCATGACGCCGCCTATGACCAGGAAAACCACCCCCCAGAACGGTCGGCCCCAGAACAAGCCGGATGCGAGGTGGTTGTTCTTCGCGAGCAGAGCGATGCCCCCGATCACGTCAAAGGCCCCGCTCGCCAGCAACAACAGCCCCGCGTACGCGGCCCAGCCGGTTCCCAGCGCGGCCTTGTAGGTCTGCTGCACACGCTCCTCGTAGTTCTCCATCGGCCTGCTCCTTCAGTCGAATAGACGGTCGTCCGGATCGGGGCGGGACGGGGCTCCGCTCCCGGACATGGCTATCGTTAGCACGCGAGAAGGGGAATGCAAATGACGATGTGCGACGGCCGGACGTAATGGCCGGGGACCGGCACGCGCGGAGGGCACTCCGGCGGAAGCGCCAGGTCGTGCGTCGGCGGGTCGGGTTGCTCGCGCTCGTGCTGATCGCCCTCGCGCTCGGGCTGTTCTTCGGGTTGCGTGGAGAAAGCGGGAACGCCCCCGCGTCGGCGCCCGCCGCGTCACCGGCCCCGGCGAAGCGCATCGGCAAGCGCGCCCGGAAGGCCTCCCCGAAGCGGTTGACCCTGCCGGCAACCCTGCCCGGCCGAACTATCGCCGTCCCGATCCTCATGTATCACCGGGTCGACACGATCTCGCCGACATTGCCCGAGATCACGAAGCGGCTCACCGTCGACCCGGCCGACTTCGCCGCGCAGATGCGCTGGCTCCAGGGTCACGGCTATCACACGGTCACGCAGACGCAGCTCTACCGGGCGCTCGAGCTCGACGGCCGCCTTCCCTCGAGACCTGTCCTGATCTCCTTCGACGACGGATACCGCGACGTCTTCAGCAAGGCGATGCCCGTCCTCGAGCGACTGCATATGGAAGCGACGGCATACGTGATCACCGGTCGCATCTCCGGCCCGGACACGAGCTTCCTGACCTGGGGTCGACTGAAGCTGCTCGAGCGACACGGCATCGAGATCGGCTCGCACACGATCGACCACCTGGAGCTACCCGGGCTCTCCGAGCAAGGAGCGCTCAGGCAGCTGACCCAGTCTCGGCGCGTTCTCGAGCGGCACCTGGGTCATCCCGTGCAGTGGTTCGCCTATCCGGCCGGAGCGTTCGACAACCGCTCTGTCAGGCTCGTCCGCCAGGCCGGCTACGTCCTCGCCGTGACCACGCGGCCGGGCGCGCGGCAGGCCGCCCGCGCACCGCTCGAGCTGCATCGCTTCGAGGTGCTCGACTCGACGGGCGTCAGCGGGCTGGCGGCCCTCCTCGCTTCGTAGCTCGTAACAGAGGGAAGGCCGGCGGATGGCCGGCCCTCCCTCGATCAGATTCCTCGCTCTCGGCTACGTGACGGGCCAGCAGCCGGAGACGATGTTGTTCGGCGTGTTCAGCAGCACGTTCCCGCCGGTCTTCAGCAGACTCCCGCAGTTGTTCCAGATCCCGCCACCGGTGTCTGACGCCTTGTTCCCGGTGATCTGCGCCTTCGCCTGGATCGACAGGCTCGCGAGAGCTCCGAACTGCTCGTTGGCGACCCCACCGCCGCGGATCGCCTGGTTCTGATTCAGGTTGTTCGGAGCGTTCGACAGGCCCGACAGGGCGATAGTCACCAGTGCCGCGCCGGAACACCCGCCCTCGCCCTCGTTGTAGATCGCACCGCCGTCGCCCTTCCGCGCTCCGTTCCCCTTGAACGTCGACCCGGTCACCAGCACGCTCGCCGTGTTGTCGCAGGCGAAGTTGGCGATCCCGCCACCGCGTCCGCCCTCGTCGGTCGCGTTGTTGAACGACACCGCCGACCCCTGGATCGTCACCGGCGAGTCGCCTTCTTCGTCGTCGTTGTAGATGCCGCCGCCGTCGCCGCTCATCGACAGGTTGTGGTCGACGCTCGAACCGATCACCGTGAGGCCACTGTCAATAACCAGCGGCGCCCCGAAGATCGGAGCAGGCTCCGTGTTCGCGCAGCCCGTCGTCAGGCATTCCGGCGAGCCACCCTCGTCGTAGATTCCGCCGCCGTAGTCGGACGCCCTGTTCGAGGTCACCCTCGTGCTCTGGAGCAACACGTCGGATTTCTCGATCGAGATGCCGCCACCGTCGGAATTCGCCGTGTTCAGGCTGATCGTGGAAGCAATCGCAGACAGTTGAGACTCATCGATGTCGATGCCCCCGCCGTCGCCGTCAGCCGAGTTGCGCGTGATCGTCGAACCGGTCAGGTTCACGAGCGAGCCACCGTAGGCCTCGATCCCGGCCCCATCCTCCCCGGCCCAGTTCCAGCTCACGACCGAGTTGGTCAGGTTCAGCGTGGCGCACTCGACAGAGATGCCGCCGCCCTGGCCGCTGTCGCTACTCCCATCGTCGGGAACGCGGTTCAGGGTCACGGTCACCCCGATCAACGTGACGACAAGCGAGCAGTTGCTGTCTTCGGCGCCGTCGATGTCGAGGCCGCCGCCCTCGCCGTCGCCCAAACCGTGCCGGATCGTCAGATTCTGCAGCGTGACGTTCCGTTCGCCGATCTCGAGCACCGAGCCGTTCCCCTGGCCGTCGAGAGCCGCGCCCGAGCCGATGCCCTGGAACGTCAACTCAGTGCCGTTGTTGTAGAAGTTGCCGTAACAGACCCCGTGGATCCGCAGCGTGTCGCCGGGACTGGCAGCGTTGATCACCGACTGCAGATCGTCACCAGGGCAATAGACGTCGGTCGTGGTCGCCGCCGCCGAGCCCGACGCAAACAAGAGCGCAGTCGCCGTCAATGCGCCGGCCACGAGCAGCGCAAACGAAAAGCGTTTCTTCACAGGGAATCTCCCTCCGGAATCGTTCCTGAGCCTTCTCTCAAAGCCTGCGGGGGAGTATCCCAGTTCGACCGGCGAGTGACAAACCCTCCAAAGACAGAGGGCCGACCATCCGGCCGGCCCTCCCTCGATCAGATTCCTTGCTTGTGGGCTACGGAGCGGGCCAGCAGCCCGAGACGATGTTGTTCGGCGTGTTCAACAGGACGTTGCCGCCCGTCTTCAGCAGGCTGCCGCAGTTGTTCCAGACACCGCCGCCCGTCACCGACGCCTTGTTGCCGGTGATCTGCGCCTTCGCCTGGATCGACACGCTCGCTAACCCGTCACCCTGCACGTTCGCGATACCACCACCGTACATCGCCTGATTCTGATTCAGGTTGTTGCCCGGTGCGTTGGAGACGGCCGAGACAGCGATCGTCACCAGCGCCGCGCTGCCGGATCCGCAGCCACCTCCGACACTGTTGTAGATCGCGCCGCCCTCGCCCTTCCGCGCTCCGTTCCCCTGGAACACGGTTCCCGTCACCAGCACGCTCGCCGTCAGACCGCAGGCAGCGTAGTTGGCGAGGCCACCGCCGCCGGCATCGCCGTCGTTTCCGAGCGCGTTGTTGAAGGACACGACCGAGCCCTGGATCGTCACCGACGAATCGCCTTCGTCTGTGTCGTGCACGTTGTTGTAGATGCCACCACCGTCGTCGTTCTTCGCGATGTTGTGGTCGACGCTCGAGTTGACGATCGTCAGACCGCTGCCGACCACGAGCGGCGCCCCGAAGATCGGAGCTAGCGGAACTTTGACGCAATCTGTGCAGGGCTCGACGCATTCTGTGGTGATGCACTCGGGCGAGCCACCCTCGTCGTAGATGCCACCGCCGCCGTACTGCGACTTGTTCGAGGTCACCCTCGTGCTCGTCAACAAGACGTCGGAGGTCTCGATCGCCATCCCGCCGCCGCTATCGCTCGATTCGTTCAGGCTCACCGTGGAGGCGGTCGCAGTCAACTGGGAGTCCTCCAGGGCGATGCCACCGCCCTCCTGGCCCGCAGAGTTGTGAGTGACCGTCGAGCCTGTGATGTTGACGATCGAGCCGAAATTCGCCTCGATGCCACCGCCGTCCTCCTCGGCCTTGTTCCAGCTCACAACGGAGTTGGTCAGGTTCAGGGTCGCGCAGTAGACGGCGATACCGCCCCCCGCGCCCTCGCCGTCGCTACCGGGAACGGCACGGTTCAGGGTCACCTTGACGCCGATCAGGCTGACGACGCTGCCACACGAGCCGTCACCGTCCTCGTAGCCGTCGATGTCGATTCCGCCGCCCTCGTCGTCTCCCACGCCGTTCCGAATCGTCAGATTCTGCAGCGTCACCGACCGGTCGACGATGTCCAGCACCTCGCCGTTCCCCTGGCCGTCGAGAGTCGCGCCCGAGCCGTAGCCCTGCAGCGTCAACCCGTCGGCGATGCCGCCGTCGATCTGGAAGTTGCCGTAGCAGACGCCGTGGATCCGCAACGTGTCCCCGGTACTAGCGTTGTCGATCGCCGACTGCAGGCTGTCACCCGGGCAATAGACGTCGGTCGTGGTCGCCGCCGCAGAGCCCGACGCAAACAAGAGCGCAGTCGCCGTCAACGCGCCGGCCACGAGCAACGCAAACGAAAAGCGTTTCTTCACAGGGAATCTCCCTCCGGAATCGTTCCTGAGCCTTCTCTCAAAGCCTGCGGGGGAGTATCACAGAGCGCCCGGCCAGTGACAAACCGGGCGAGCAGAGAGGGCCGGCTGGTACCGGCCCTCCCCTCGATCAGACTCCTCGCTCTCGGCCTACGGGATCGGCCAGCAGCCCGAGACGATGTTGTTCGGCGTATTAAGCAGCACGTTCCCGCCCGTCTTCAGCAGTGTCCCGCAGTTGTTCCAGACACCGCCACCCGTCACCGACGCCTTGTTCCCGGTGATCTGCGCCTTCGCCTGAATCGACACGCTCGCCAACCCGTCACCCTGCACGTTCGCGATACCACCACCGTACATCGCCTGATTCTGATTCAGGTTGTTCGGGGCGTTCGACACCGCCGACAGCGCGATCGTGACGAGACCGGTCCCGGCCTCCGAGCATTCGTCCTCACCTGCGGCGTTGTAGATCGCGCCACCTTCGCCGTTCCGGGCCCCGTTTCCCTTGAACGTCGAACCCGTCGCCAGGATGCTGGCCGTATTGGCGCAGACCCCGTAGTTCGCGATCCCGCCGCCGTCACCCGAGTGCGCGTTGTTGAACGACACCGCCGAGCCCTCCAATACAACCGGCGAATCGCCGAACTCGGACGCGTTGTAGATGCCGCCACCGTCGTCGGCCGCCCCGTTGTGATCGACGCTCGAGTTCACGAGCTTCAGCCCGGTGTCGATGACGGCCGGCAGGCTGCGATCGAACACCGCCGTTCCTCCCGCCTTCAAGATCGGATTACAGATCGATGCGGCGAACGGCCCCACATCCGAGATTCGGAAGCAGCCGCCGTAGGCGGCGATCCCGCCGCCGTAATCGGCCGACGAGTTCGAAGTCACCCTGGTGCTCGTCAAGAGCACATCGGAGTTGGCCATCCAGATCCCGCCCCCGCCGTAGAAGTCGGCGACCTCGGTCGTCCTGTTCAAGCTGACCGTCGAGGCGGCCATCGCCACTACGCTGTTGTCCAGGTAGAGGCCGCCGCCCTGGTAGCGGGCCGTGTTCCGGGTCACCGTTACTCCGGTCAGGTCGAGGAGGGAGCCGCCGTGCGAGTAGATGCCGCCGCCGAAGTCCGCCCTGTTTCCCTTGACCGTCGAGTTGACCACCGTCACGCCGGCGTCGAGCACGTAGAGTCCGCCGCCGCTCGTGGAGTTGCCGTTCGTGATCGTCAAGTTCCTGATCGTGGCCAGCCCTCCCTCAATGTCCAGCGTGATGCCGGTGCCGCGACCGTTCAGCGTCGCCCCCGACGAGCCACCCTGCAGCGTCACCTGGCTGATGAGGACGGACTGGATCTCAAAATTGCCATAACACGTGCCGTAGATGACGATCGTGTCACCCGGATTGGCCAGATTGTTGATCGTGTTCTGCAGGTCGTCGCCCGGGCAGTAGACGTTCCACGTCGTCGCCGCAGCAGCCGGGCCTGCGCCGAACAGGATCGCGGTCGCCGCCATTGCACCAGCCACGAGTAGCGCGAGCGAGAAGCGTTTCTTCACGGGGAGTCTCCCTCCTGGATGGTTCCTGAGCCGTTCTCTCGAAGCCTGCCGCGGAGTATGACCAACGTTGCGGCGGGTTACAAACACGCGAACGGCGAAGGGCGGAAATCGACGGTGCTATGTTCCGGCCTGTCCTCTCCAGGAGCGTCCAGGTGCGTCGTCTGCTCGCCCTCGGCACGGTGATCCTGGTCGCGGCACCATGCGGCCGGCTGGTCGCAGCAGGTCAGGACGTGCCCTACGCGAAGCGTCTCGAGCTCGCCAAGGCGCTCGGCGCCCGTCCTCGAAGCGTTGCACTGGCCGACTGACGGGGCCACGTCCGTGCCTGCCTCGATTGTGCTGATGCCTGCGTGCCCGCCCCTCGGGGAAGGGTTGTGCGCTCACCCGAACGGATCTCGGCAGCCGCTTCGGGTTCGTCTCCGCACTTGCGCTCCGATCCGCGTCGGTCGACCGGGTCTACCGGCTGTATCGAGCCCTGCACTCCGGACCGCCCGTCCTCCTGCTGCTCGCCCTCGTCGACCCGTCGCTCGCGGCGGCGGTCGGCGAGTACCTCCGCGCGTCGGGCGGCTGATCCGACCGGTCGTCTCAACTGGCTCCTTGCCAGGCGACGCCCTGACGCTCACGCGAGCCGGTTCCGCACCCGCTTCCGCCACAGTGCGAGCCCGAGTCCGACCAGACCGAGTCCGACGACTGCTGCGAGCCCGATCACCCACGCCGGCTGGGCGCTGCCATCGCTCGGAACCCAGTCGAGTGAGCCTGCGATCGAGAGACGGCGGCTGTCCACGGTTCCGTTGACCCGCCAGTCGAAGATGTGGTGCGGCTTTCCCTTTGCATCCCGCACAGCAGGTGGTGCTGTCGGGCTCATCCAGTGGATCCGGTGGTCGTGCCACGTGTAGGTCGGTGCGGTCGCCAGCGGAACCCATTCCGGCCGTGCCTCCGGATCGGCGATCGCCGGAACCTTCACGTTCGCGTAGCGGTCCTGGTTCAGATAGGTGGCCGGGGAGCGCTCGTTTCGGAAGACCCGCTTGCCCTCGAAGAGGAGATAGGGCTCCCCCTCGTAGCCGAAGACGACGACCCGGCGACCGAGGCTGTTGGTCAGCCTGAGCTGGTCGTCTCCCTCGACAACCTGGACGTTGACCCCCGTTCCCTGAGGTGTGACGTGCGTGACGGTCGAGCGATAGCCCGTCTCCGCCCCGCCGCCGCCATGAGCGGCGGCGGCGGGGCAGGCGACGAGACAGACCGCGACCGTCCCGAGGACGGCGCGGGTCATGCGGCGCGACGCCTCCTGCGGACGAGCGCCACTCCGCCGAACCCGAGGGCGGAGAGGCCGAGCACCATCGCAAACGCCGCCTCGAGGCCCGACGAGTGCCCGCTCTTGGCCGCGGACACGCCACCCGGGTAGTCGGCGATCGCAGCGTTCTTGCCGGTCACGAGCACCTGCGGCGCAGGCGTGTCGGCGCTCGGTGCACCGATCCAGCGGACGACCTCGCCGTTCGAGTACGTCTGCACCGCCTTGAACGTGAGGACGGTGCCCGCCGGAACGCCCGGCATGGCGACCGACAGCGGGTACTCGATGAACTGGCCGGGAGCCAGCCGGCCACCGCTGAACACGACGTGGTCGACCTCCTGCGTGATCGTCTCGCCGAACACCTTCACCGGCGTCGCCAGCTTGCGATAGACGACCTTGGTCTTCCAGCCGGGCAGCGCTGCGTAGGAGATGAACAGGAACCCGCTCGGGAACTGCACGTCTACCTTCGTCGTCGCCGCCTTCGGCCGCTCGTTCGGCACGCGGACGACGATCGCCGTGAAGCCGCCGGACGGCAGTGCGTTCGGATGCACGGTGACGTGCGCCAGGGCGGTGCCGGCGAGCGCGAGCGCTCGCCATGGCAGCCGCCAGGAGAAGTGCGATTCGTTTCATCTGGTTTCTCACTTTCGTATCGGAGTGGTTGTCGTTTGCTGCCACTCGTCGAACTCGCCCCGACGGACGGTGACGGTGATCCGCCAGTCGCCCGGGATCGCAAGGACGGCGCCCGCCACGATGTAGTGGCCGGGCCCCGCCTTCCTGGCATCGAGCCGGAGTGGCCCGATGGCAGCCGACGGCAACGCCGCCGACACCCGAGCTTCGGCAACCGGTGCCGGCCGGCCGGAGCGGTCGAGGAGGTAGAGGTGGATCTGGTTCGGCCCGGCTCTCGCCGGGTCGACGACGAGGTTCAGCTCGAACGGGCCGACGCGAGCTGTCGTCGCAAACGGTCCCGCACGAGCCACCTGCGCCTTCGCCGGAGGCTCGGCGACGAGGGCTGCCGTCAAACCGACAGCAACCGCCATCACCGCGAGCTCGGCCGAGACCACCCTGACGAACGGGCGACCTCGTTCGGTCCATGCCTCATGGAGTCGGATCCGGGGCACCGCCTTCAACCGGTGGTAGGCACCGAAGCCGATCAGCACCAGGAGGACGCTGGCCTTCGCGAGCAGGAGACGGCCGTAGGTCGTCTCCCAGAGGCCCCGCCAGGCCCGCACCTCGAAGTACCCGCTGACCAGGCCCGCCGCGAGCAGCACCGCGACGGAGCCGAGAGCCAGCGCCGAGAAGCGCGGGACCGCCCGCGACGCGAGCTGCGAGCGATCCGGTCTCGACGTCATGGCAAGGGCGAAGCCCACGGCCGCGAGCCCGCCGACCCACACCGAGGCAGCGCCCAGGTGCGTCAGATCGGCAGCCAGCTCGAGGCCTCCCGCCGCTGCGGCGTGACCCGCGACGCTCACCGTCGGCACCAGGCCGATCGTGAGAACCGCCGCAGCCACGCCGAGCGAACGAGTAGGCCGCCGTGCCACGAGGAGCCAGGCGAGGGCCACGAATCCCGCAAGCGCTGCACGGGCAAGCCACGCACTCCCGAACCGTGTGTCGAGCACGGCCGAGAAGACGTCCCAGTGAGCAGCACGAACGATCCCGTAGCCACCAGCCTCCGCCCCCTCGAGCACGATCCCCGCCAGCGAGACCGGAACGAGCGCGAACGCCGCGATGGCCAGTCCCGCCGCCAGCCGCCTCCGCAATGCCGGCGCGGCATCGCGAAGAGTGGTGGCGAACGCGACAGATCCACCGACCGAGAGAAGGATCAATCCGATCGAGAGGAAGCGCACGAACCAGAAGGCCACGTCGACCGACCTGGGCGTCTGCTCCTCGGCGAGCACCCGTGCCGCGATGCCCCGAGCCCCCTGCTGCTCCTGACCCACCGAGAACACGAATGCTCCGTGCACCGGATGGGTATCCGCCGAGATCACCCTCCACGCGACCGTGTAGGTGCCGCGTGGCAGGCGAGCGCCCGCCTCGACCGCGACCTCGTCCGAGGCCGGGCGAGTTGTGTGCCCGGAGTCGACCCGCCGCGCGCTCGAGTCGTACACGCGCACCGAGCCGAATGCTGTCTCGATCGGTTCGTTGAAGCGCAGCAGCACGCTGGTCGGTGCTCGCTCGAGCACCGCACCGTCTGCAGGCTTCGACTGTACAAGGGTCGCGTGAGCGAACGCGGTCTCGGGCGCGGCGAGCAGCAGCGTCGCCGTCGCGGCAAGTGCGGTCGCGCACGCAGCTCCTCGTCGGAGCAGCATGCGGATCTCTTCCTCCTTCTCTCGCGTGACGGCCGCGCCTCGGCGCGGCCATGGCGTCAGGCGAAGAGAGGTGGAGCGCGCCCGCCGAGCGAGACGGCGAGCGGTGCGAGCCGCGACAGGGCAACAGTTGGAGTCGGCGACGAGACGTCTCGCGGCGGAGCGGCCAGGGAGGGCGCGGGCTGGCTACCGCGCAGCGCGCGGCCAAGGCGGCCGGCGATCGACAACAGTGCCCGAGCGACGAGGAACGCGAGGATTCCAAACGGGAGTTCCAGTGCAAGACCGAGCGGGAAGGTCGGCTCGAGCACCGCCGTGAGAGGGAAGCTGCCGTCGTGGATCAGCCGCTCCAGATGCTCCTGCACCACGAAGACGAGCAGCGGCGAGATCGCGAACGGCAGGATCGAGAGCCGCCCCACGGCGCTCCGCCTCGCCCCGCGCCTGACAGCGCCCACGAAGGCGAGGAGCAGCAACACGGCACAGATCGCCGCTACCAGCGGCGCCTGGGCGAGGTAGTCGTGCCCGGTCTTCTCGAGCAGCTTCGTGCGATCCGCCTCGTTCGGATCCGCGAGCCAGTAATCCGTGAAATGCGCCACCTGCGAGCCGAAGACGACTAGTGGCATCAGCACGAGCCATGTCAGCCCTCGCCTCATCGGGCGGATCCTACTCGTCGGTTGGCGACGCCCTCGTGGGGACACCCTCGTGGAGACACCCTCGTGGAGACAGACTCCTAGACTCAGACCATGGCGAGCTCGGCCATCGCAGCGGATGCCACCGTGGTCGTCGCGTGCGCTGCGGACGCGGCCTACACGGTGCCGCTCGCCGCGATGCTCCAGTCGGTACTGACGAGCCTGCGCCCGGATGCCTCCCTTGCCGTCCACATCGTCGACGCAGGAATACCAACGGTCGGCAGAGAGCGTCTCGCGGAGCTTTGCCGGCGACGCGGTGCCACGCTGCACTGGCACGAGCCCCTCGCGATCGATCTCGCCGGACTCCCCGCCTGGGGCCGGATGCCGGACACGACATACCACCGGCTGACGCTGGCACAGCTCCTGCCCGCCGGCGTGAGGAAGGCGATCTGGCTCGACTGCGATCTCCTGGTGATGGCCGACCTCGTACGGCTCTGGGAAAGCGATCTCGGTCAACACCACCTCCTGGCCGCGCAGGACACGGTCGTTCCTTTCGTCTCTTCGCGGTACGGGATCCGCCGCTGGCGCGAGCTCGGCCTTCCAGAGGAGGCCGGATACTTCAACTCGGGCGTCATGCTCGTCGATCTCGACCGCTGGCGGGCAGACGAGATCGGCAGCCGGGCCGACCGCTACCTGCGCGAGAACCGAGACGACGTCGTGTTCTGGGACCAGGAGGGCCTGAACGCCGTCCTCTGCGGACGCTGGGGCGAGCTCGACCCGCGTTGGAACCAGCCGGGGAGAGCCAGCCGGAGCGGACTGGCGGCGCCGCCCTCCGAGCCCTGGATCGTCCATTTCGCCGGAACCCTCAAGCCGTGGCTCCTCCCGGAGCCAGCGACGGGCCCGCGCGCGTTGTTCTACCGATGCCTCGATCAAACGCCGTGGGCAGGCTGGCGGCCGCGGCGATCGGCGTCGGCTGTCACGCTCGGGTGGTACGAGTCGTCGAGGCTCCGCGATCTCCTGTATCCGGCAGAGCCGCGGGTGATGATCTCCGGTCGGCGCCGACTCCTGCGCGTGGTGCACCGTTGACCCGGGCCGCCGACCTCTCGGTCGTCCTCGCGACCGACCGACTCGAGACGATCGCGAGGCCGCTCGCGTGCCTGCGCGCCCAGACCGCCCGCCACCGGCTCGAGGTCGTGCTGGTCTCGCTCTCGGGCGAGCCGCTGGGCGTTGACCTGGACGAGCTGGTCGACTTTGCTGCCTATCGGCTCGTCGAGCCCCCAGCGGCGATGTCGCTGCCGGCCGGCCGTGCCGCCGGAGTGCGGGCGGCCGGCGCACCCTTCGTGCTCGTCGGCGAGACCCACGCATTCCCACATCCTGACCTGGCAGAGAGACTCCTCGACGTGCTCGGACCGCCATGGACGGCTGTCATCTCCGGCTTCGGGAGTGCCAATCCGGACGGCGCCATAAGCTGGTCGAACCTCATTGCCGACTACGGGCCATGGCTCGACGACCTTCCCGGTGGCGAGATCGACCATTGCCCTCCATACAACACCGCGTTCGAGCGTGCGTTCGCAGTTCAGGTGGTCGAGCGAAATCAGCAGGCGTTTGCCGCCGGGTTCGACACCGTAAGGGAGCTCCACGCCGGAGGTCATCGCATCTTCTTCCAGCCCGCAGCCAAGGTCGATCATGTCAACGTGTCGATTCCCGAAGTCTGGCTGCGCCAGCGGTTCGTGGCGGGTCGCGCGCAAGCGGGCATACGTACGCATGGATGGACCTGGCGGCGGCGGCTCGTCTATGCGCTCGGCTCGCCGCTCCTTCCCGCGGTGCTCGTCACCCGTTGCGTCCGACCGTTCATCGCCGCGCGCCGCGCACACCAGCTGCCGCGGCTGACCGCCCCGGCCCTGGTCGTAGGAGTCGTGGCTACTGTGGCGGGCGAGCTCACGACATTCGTGCTGGGCGCGAGCCCGGCAGCCCAGGAACGCGCCGACGACTTCGAGCTGCACAAGGTCGAGTACACGAAGATGAGTGGCGTGAGATGACGGGCGAGTCGCCAACGCTGTCGGTCGTCCTGGTAACGGACGTCTATCCGACGATCGAGAAGGTCATCGATTGCCTTCGCGCCCAGAACGTGCACGACCGGATCGAAGTCGTGATCGTCACTCCGTCCCCCGAGTCGGTCGAGCAAGACACCGCTGCGCTCGAGGGCTTTTCGGCCGTCCTCGTCGTCGCCGTCGACTCGATCGACGTGCTCGCCCCGGCCAGGGCGGCAGGGGTACGCGCAGCAACCGCCCCGATCGTGGTCATCGGGGAAACGCACGCCTTCCCACAACCTGGCTGGGCCGAAGCTCTCATCGAGGCCCATGACGGCCCGTGGGCGGCCGTCATACCCGGGTTCGGCAGCGCCAACCCGGACGGGGCCGTGAGCTGGGCCGCCTTTCTCTGTGACTACGGCGAATGGCTGAACAGCTTGCCGCCGCGCGAGCTCACGAGGATCCCTCCGCACAACACGGCGTACAAGAGATCCACACTCCTCGGCCTTGGGCCGCGGTTCGACGTCCTCCTCACGATCGGCGATGAACTGGTCGTCAGGCTCCGTGCCGCGCGGGCAACGTTCGCCTTCCATCCGGCCGCGAGAGTCGAACATGCGAACCTCTCGTTTCTCCGCCCCTGGCTCATCGAGCGATACGCCGGAGGCATGCTGATCGCGCACCACCGCATGGCGATCTGGTCGTGGCGCCACCGGCTCGTTTACGCGCTCGGCTCGCCCCTGATCCCGGTCGTGTTGTTGTGGCGGATACGCCACGGCGTCGCGGCGGCACACCGGGAAGGCACCGTTCCGATCGGTACTTACCCGTTGCTCGTCATCGGCATGGTCGTGCGCGCGGTCGGCGAGTTCGTCGGATATGTCGGCGGCCCCGCCGGAGCTGCCGAGAAGCACATGACCGAGTACGAGATCCACAAGCTCCGCCACACCGGCAGCAGATGACCGCCCGACTCGGGATCGGTCTCGTCGGGTGCGGGAGAATCGCATCCGAGCAGCATCTTCCCGCCCTTCGACGGATGCGCGGGGCCGCTGTCGTCGCTCTGTCCGATCCCGATCCGGAAGCGCGGGCGCGCGCCGGGCATCTCGCTCCCGGAGCCGTCGCGCTCGACGAGCCGGACGCCCTGCTCGCACGTTCCGACGTCGACGCGGTCGTGATCACCGCGCCACCGCCTCTCCATGCCGACCTGGCCGTGGCGGCGGCTCGCGCCGGCAAGCACGTCTACGTCGAGAAGCCGCTGGCGGTGACGGAGAACGAAGCCCGCAGGGTCGCCGACGAGGTCGCGCGAGCCGGCGTGACGGGGACCGTCGGCTTCAACCGGCGCCGGCATCCGCTGAACGTGCGCGCACACGAGCTCGTCACGGGCGGCCGGATCGGACGAGTCCGGTTCGTCCGGACGGCGTTCTGCGAGCCCGCTGACCTCCCGCGGATGCCCGCATGGCAGCGGAGCCCTTCGACGGGTGGAGGTGTCCTCTTCGACCTCGGCTCGCACCACTTCGACCTTGTTCACTGGCTCCTCGACGCCGAGCTCGAGGTCGTGGGGGCCGGCGCGAGCTCCGAGCTCGGCGAGCAGGACGGCGCGTGGGTCCAGCTCTCGACGGGCTCCGGAGTCGAGGTGCAGAGCCTGTTCTCGTTCCAGGCAGCCCACATGGACGTCGTCGAAGTCGTCGGAGAGCGCGGCCTGCTGAGGATCGACCGCCACCGAGGAGCCCTCGAGCTGACCGTGCGTTGGCGCGCGAGGTACGGCGTTCGGCCGGCCTGGGCGCGACCTGGACTCGACGTCGTCGCGTGGCGTGTCGGCCGCCTCGTCGGGCGCGGCGGCGACCCCTCTTACGGGCGCGCGCTGCGCGCGTTCGTCCAGCGGATCGGCGGCTCGGAAATCGACCTCCCGACGCTCGATGACGGGCTGCGCAGCTTGCAGGTCGTGCTCACTGCGGAGCGTCTCTCCCGTACGGGCCAGCCCGCGCCGGAGTAGGCCAGATCGATGCGGATACTGCTGGTCACGGACTGGCTCCGGCTTCACGGCGGCATGGAGACGTATTTCGCGACCCTGCGGACCGGCCTGCGAGCCGCCGGACACGATGCGCGACTTCTCACCAGCACGGCGGGCAGCTCCGCCGACGGCACGGCTGAATACCGGGCACACGGCTCGAACGCGCAGGCAGCACAGGCGCTGCTCCAGATCGCGAACCCGTTCGCGTTCGCGGCGATACGGGCCGCCGTGCGCGACCTCGAACCTGACCTGGCCATCGTGGGCATGGTCGAGCAACACCTCTCGCCCGCGGTCTTCTCGGCGCTCCGCGGTGTGCCGACCGTGTTCAGCGTCGGCGACTACAAGCCGATCTGCCCGATCAGCACCAAGCTCCTGCCCGATGGCTCGCTGTGCCGCGAGCCGGCGGGAGCCGTGTGTTGGCGAGGCGGCTGCATCAGCCTGCCACACTGGCTCCGCGACCGGCCGCGGTATGCCCTCCTACGGTCGGGGATCGGGCGAGCCAACCGAGTCGCCGCCTGTAGCTCGTGGCTCCAGAAGGCGCTCGCCGAGGCGGGCATCGCCGCCGAGACACTCATCCTGCCGACGCTGCCGCCCTCCCCGGAGTTCGTGCGCACGCCGGCGAGGCATCCGCTGTTCGCCTTCGTCGGGCGCCTGAGCGTCGAAAAGGGAGTCGAGTCTCTCCTCCGCGCGTTCGCGCGGGTCCGCGAGGCTGTCCCCGACACGGAGCTTCGTCTCGTCGGCGACGGCCCGGAGCGCTCCGCGCTCGAGCGTCTCGCCGACTCCCTCGGCCTCGGAGCATCCGTCGTGTTTCGCGGGTGGCTCTCGCCTCCGGAGATCGAACCCGAGTTGGCCGTCGCGTGGGCGTCGGTGGCGCCGTCGGTGTGGGCGGAGCCACTCGGGCTGGTGGCTGCAGAGTCCATCGTTCACGGAGTACCGGTCGTCGCAAGTGCGACGGGCGGACTCCCGGAGGTCGTCGATCACGGGCGAAGCGGACTGCTCTTTCCGGCCGGGGACGAGACCGCGCTAGCCCGCTGCCTCGAGAACGTCGCGACCGGGCGGGCATTCCCGGACCGGATCCTTCCTGCCGCGGTCGTCAAGGAACTGGCCGAACGGCACGACGTCGCCACGCACGTCAGGCGGATCGAGCAGATTCACGAGGAGATCGCGATCGCAAGCTGACTATTCTCGGCAGGCGCCGATGAGTCTCGCGCTCGCCTGGATCGCCTTCCCCGCCGTGCTCTCGGCCATCGCCCTGGGCTGCGGGCTGCTGCTCGAGACCGCGGCGGGGACGACGCTACCAGGGCCGTTGCTGCTGCCGGCGGGCCTCGCGGTGGCGATCGTGGCCGGCCTGATCACGACCCTCAGCTCGTCGACCGCGAGCCTGACAACGCCCGCGGTACTCGTGCTCACCGTCGCAGGCTTCGTCCTCTCCAGGCGCTGGCGCGGGCGGTTCGACCGCTGGGCGGTAGCCGCCGCGCTCGTGGTCTTCGCCGTCTACGCGGCCCCGATCGTCCTGTCCGGAACGGCGACGTTCGCCGGCTACATCAAGCTCGACGACACCGCCACCTGGCTCGGGCTCACCGATCGGATCATGGATCACGGGCGGAGCACCGCCGGCCTTGCGCCCTCGTCGTACGAGGCGACCGTCAAGTTCTACCTCGACCACAGTGGATACCCGATCGGCTCGCTGATCCCGCTGGGAATCGGGCACACTCTCGTCGGCCAGGACGTTGCGTGGCTCTTCCAGCCGTCGGTCGCGTTCTTCGGCGCGATGCTGGCCCTCACCCTCTACGCGATCGTGGAGCCGCTCGTCGCGTCGAGACGGCTGCGGGCGATCGTCGCCGTGGTGGCCGCGCAGCCTGCGCTTCTCTACGGGTACTCGCTCTGGGGAGGCATCAAGGAGGTGCTGGCGGCAGTTCTGATCGTGCTCCTCGCCGCGCTCGTCCCTCCGCTCCTCGAGCCCGGCTTTCGCTTCAGGCACCTGCTGCCTGTGGCGGTCGTCGGCGCCGCCCTCATCGGCTCGCTGAGCCTCGGTGGACTGGTCTGGGTCGTCCCGGTCCTCCTCCCCGCCGCCGGTTTCGCCTTCGCCCGGATCCGCCATCGGCTGACCCGCGCGCACATGCTCCGGATCGCAGCCGTCGCGGCCCTCGTCCTTGGGCTCGCCATCCCGTCGCTCCTGATCGCGAACGGGTTCTTCCGTGTGACGACGCTGACGTCGAGCAGAGAGATCGGGAACCTCGTGCGTCCGCTCAGCTTCTTCCAGGTCTTCGGCGTGTGGCCGGTCGGTGATCTCCGCTTCCGACCGGGCAACGGCATCGTCACGTTTCTGCTGATCGCCGTCGTCCTCGCGGCTGCTCTGGTCGGTCTCGCGCTCGCCTTGCGGCGTCACGCCTGGGGGCTACCCGTCTATGTCGGGTCGGCGCTCGTCGGCTGCGCTGCGGTCGTCCTCTTCGGGTCGCCGTGGGTCGGCGCCAAAGCACTTGCGACGGCCTCGCCCGCACTCGTGGCGGCGGCGATGACCTGTGCCGCGCTCTTCTTCAGCGGAGGACGTCGAGTCGGCGGAGTCGCGCTGGGACTGGCAATCGCGGGTGGCGTGCTGTGGTCGAACGCGCTTGCCTACCGCGCGGTCTGGCTCGCCCCCCGCGATCAGCTGCGCGAGCTGGAGTCGATCGGAAGCCGTTTCGCGGGCCAGGGACCGACCCTGCTGACGGAGTACCAGCTCTACGGCAGCCGGCACTTCCTCCGCCGGATGGATCCCGAGTCGGCGAGCGACCTCCGGCGGCGAGACATCCTGCTCCGCGGCGGTTCGTTCGTGCCCAAGGGAGGTTTCGCCGACATCGACAGCTTCGAGCTCGGCGGAATCCTCGTCTACCGCACGCTGGTGCTCGGCCGGTCGCCTCTCGGGAGCCGACCGCCATCGGTCTACCGCCTCGCATGGAAGGGTCGCTACTACGAGGTCTGGCAACGGTCAAAGGGGCGAACAGTGCTCCGGCACGTACCTCTCGGCAACAACTTGCAGGCGGCGCTGAGGCCGAGCTGCGCGTCGGTGCGGAGCCTTGCAGCCGACGCTGCCCGGGTCGGCGGGCTCATCGCGACCGTCCCGCGACCTGCGGCCACGATCCTGCCACTCACCCAGACATCGTTTCCGCTCGACTGGTACGGCGACCTGAGCGGTCTCTACCCGACGAGCTCCGGGAGGATCGACGGCCAGGTCACGGTGCCCGCGGACGGGCGCTACGGGGTTTGGATGGGAGGCTCCTTCCCGGGCAAACTGCACGTGCTCGTCGACGGCCGGTCGGTTGGCACAGCACGTGCACGCCTCGACCACCCGGGCCAGTACACGCCGATCGGCGACACCGCACTCACTCGAGGCCCTCATCACGTCACGCTCCGCTACGAAGGCCCGGGCTGGCGCCCCGGGAGCGACGCGAATCTCGACGGGGCGATGGGTCCGCTCGTCCTCAGCACCGTCGACGCGGATCTACCCGTGAGCGTCGTCTCTCCGGCCGCCGCCGGCGCACTCTGTGGGAAGAGCCTGGACTGGATCGAGATCGTTCGCTGACCGAGCGCGTCGACGAACCGAGCAACTAGGACACGATCTCAGCGTGTCGTTCGGAACAAGCGCATCGACAACATCGGCACCGGATGGTGGAGTACTTCCACCGTGCTCATCGGGATCTCATCTTCAGCGGGCAGTAGTTAGCCGGTGAGAAACCGTGTCCCCGTACTTTTGCTCGCAGCGCTCGTGGTGCTCGCAGGCGCGTGCGGAGGCCCGGGAACGGGCACAAAGAAGACAGTGAATCTGCCTCGCCCGGTCGCCCCGCAGAAGCACCGCCGACAGGCGCCTGCCCGTAGCCACGTCGCACCCCGCACGGCCGCGCAGATCGCCCTTGACCTGCCACCGGTCCCACCAGGTCCTGTCCCCGGCTACGTCCTGATCGCGGATCGAAACAACAACCGTCTCCTGATCGTCTCGCCGTCGGGTCACATCGTCTGGCGGTTCCCCCGACCGGGCGACCTGCGTGCGGGCCAGTCGTTCCGCGACCCGGACGACGCCTTCTTCACCCCGGGGTATCGCGGGATCTCGACGAACGAGGAGTTCAACGACCAACTCGCCCGGATCTCGCTTCGCGGACACCGGATCGTCTGGACGTACGGGCGTGCGGGTGTGGCGGGCGCAGCAGCGGGCGAGCTGTCGAACCCGGACGACGCGTACGCCCTCCCCGGGGGCCTGACCTCCGTCGCCGACATCCGAAACTGCCGCGTGCTCTGGATAGATCGGCGAGGCCGGATCGTCCGGCACCTGGGCGCCTCGGGCCGCTGCGTCCACGACCCGCCGCGGAGCCTCGGCTCCCCGAACGGCGCGACGCCGCTCCCGGACGGAGGCGTGCTCGTGACCGAGATCGGGGGCTGGGTTGATCGAATCGCACCGTCCGGACGCCTCGTCTACACGGTCAGGACGCCGACGACGTATCCGTCGGACGCACAGCTGCTGCCAGACGGGAACATCCTCGTCGCCGGCTTCAACACCCCCGGCCGAATCGACGAGATCACGCCGCAGGGCCGGATCGTCTGGACCTACGGGCCGACGTCGGGACCGGGATCGCTCGACCGGCCCTCGCTCGCCGTGCGTTGGCCGAACGGGATGATCGCGGTCACCGACGACTGGCACCACCGGATCGTCGTCCTCGACCCTCGGACGAAGCACATCGTCTGGCAATACGGACACTTCGGCGTCGCCTCGTCCGCGTCGGGCTATCTCTCCAAGCCCGACGGCCTCGACCTCCTCCCCGCCGCGGTCGTGGGAGCCGCAAAGCAGCACCCGGCGACCCTTCGTGTCGTGCACGTCGGCTCGCTACCCCACCCGGCTTCGCGGCTCGCCGCCGTCTCGCGCCCGAACGGGCGCCTCACCGTCGTGGGCGGGATCGTGGGCGGCGCGACGACGAACTGGATCCTCACCGGTCGGCCTTCGCGGCTCGAGCAGGTCGGCACGCTTCCCGCGCCAACCCACGACGCTGCCGCCACGGTCATCGGGCGGTCCGTCTACGTGTTCGGAGGCGGAGAAGCCACGTCCTCCGCGTCAATCGTCGCAGTGGACGACGCGGGACACGCCCGTCCAGCGGGAACGATCGGCGAGCCCCTCTCGGATCTCGGCGCCGTCTCGTCGGGTGGCGCCGCATACCTCGTCGGTGGGTACACGGGATCCCGCTATGCGACCGGGATCCTCCGTTTCCGTCCGGGTCGTGCCCCGTCCCTGGTTGCCCGGCTCCCGGTGGGGCTCCGCTACGCAGGGGTCGCACTGCTCGGAGGGCGGATCTACGTCGCCGGGGGCGTGACGACGGGCGGGACGAGCAACGCCGTCTACGTAGTCGATCTCTCGTCAGGCACCGTCTCCCAGATCGGGACGCTCCCGACAGCGGTTTCCCATGCCCCGCTCGCGGCGCTCGATGGCGCCCTCTACCTCGTCGGGGGCGCCGATGCCTCGCAACGACCCCTCGCCTCGATCGTTCGGATCGACCCGACGACGGGAGCGGCCGTCAGGGCCGCAACGCTCCCCACGCCGCTCGGCGGACGCCGCCGCCGTCCGCTCGGGCTCCTCGATCGTCGTCCTCGGAGGAGCCGGCCGTTCGCCGTCAGCGGCGGTGCTCGAGCTGAGAGCCGCGCCGACCCCTCGCTCGAACGGCCGCGGCGGCATGAAGGTCGGCTTCGACGGGCCAACGTTCAAGAACTGAACGAGAGCGGTCTCATCCCCGGCGGCGAAGCGATCCGGGACGGAAGCGACGCGTATCGAGACGGCGTCGACTCCCCTCCGTTCCCGCTCGGCGGGCGAATCCCAGACCGCGCGACGACAACGGCTAAATGGCCCCGGGTGGAGTCGAACCATCGCACGCAGATTCGAAGCTAGAGCAGCCGATCTCGGTCTACCTCGGCCGAGCTGGCACTTGGTCCGATCAACGGGCAATTTCGGCGGTTCTCGGGCCTGCTGATCTCTGTTTATCTCGGTGGGTCCTGTTGCCCCAGCGCGTTGCCCCGACCTAGTCCCTGGATGACGGTCTCACCGGTTGCCAGTCGGCGGACGAGGCGGAAGTCGATCTCTCGATGACGGGGCACCGCCGTCGACCGTTCGGCATCGAACCCCCAGTAGCTGTGGTTCCCGCCCTCGCGCAGCAGTCGGGCGCCGTGAGCACGTAGATGACGCTCGAGATCGCGGCGCTTCACCCGGCGATGACGAGCTCGAGCGACTCGCTGTCATCGGGGACAGCGCTCGGGTGCGCACCAAAGCGAAGCTCGAGGATGCCGCGCAGGGCGTCGATCACGTTCTCCCGCGCCTCCTCGCGTGTCTTCCCCTGGCTGTGCACGCCGGTGACCTCGGGGATCGAGGCGACGACCCAACCGTCCTCTCCCTCTTCGTACACGATCGTCAGACGCAGCGACTCGCTCATCGCCGTACACGGTAGCGTCCGCCGCCGATGCCGGCTTCGCCGGCGTCGGACACTACGGCCGCTCGCGTCGCGAACCCCCGGAAGCCGCAGACTTCCGGGCGAGAATGGGCCTGAGAGGACAGTTCTCAAACCCTCCCGGACCTCTCTCAGACCTCCTTTTCATTCTCTCACGGGTCTCGACGAAGACCAAGACCTTCGGGACGTCGAGACGACGGCCGCTGGCCGGATGGTCGCCGCGAGTTCGGAAGCGTCGGCGC
>CAVTNK010000009.1:0-138622 GCA_963736045.1 uncultured Actinomycetes bacterium
GGTATCGCGCCCGTCGAGATGCGCGCCCCACTCGACATCACCCGGCTCGTCCGCCGCGGGCTGCGGATCGTCGGGTCCTACGGGGCCCGGCCGCGGACCGACATGCCGAGGCTGCTCGCGCTCGTCGATCGCGGCGTCCTTCGACCGCACGAGAGCATCAGTCGCCGGTTCACCCTCGAGGAGGCGCCTGACGCGTACGAGGCACTCGACCGGCGCGAGATCGTCGGCCGCGCGATCGTGACGATGGGAGGGTAGAGCAAGCATGCGAGCGGCGCTGCTCAACGACTATGGTCAGCCACTCGAGCTCGTCGAGCAGCCGATGCCCGAGCCGACTCGCCCCACGGACGTCGTCGTCCGTGTTGGCGGCGCCGGCGTGTGCGCGACCGACCTGCACGCGATCGACGGGATGATGGGAGCAGCCGGCATGGCCGTGCCCAGAGTGCTCGGGCACGAGAACGCCGGTTGGGTCGAGGCCGCGGGCGACCTGGTCTCGACGGTCGCACCCGAGAACGCAGTCATCGTCCACCCGGCTTACACCTGCGGTCTCTGCATCGCGTGCCGCCGTGGTCTCGACATGTACTGCGAGCACCACCAGTTCACCGGTCTATCGCTCGATGGCGGCTTCGCCGAGTACGTCGTCGTCAGCGAGCGCCAGCTGATCAGGCTTCCGTCGGGCGTCGAGCCGGCCGCCGTCGCGGCTCACGCCGATGCGGGGATGAGCGCCTACAACGCCGTCAAGAAGGTTCTACCGCTCGCCCTGCCGGGCACGACCGCCGTCGTGATCGGTATCGGTGGCGTCGGGCACATCGGCCTCCAGCTTTTCCGCGAGCTGGGTGGGAGCGTCCTCGTCGCCGTCGAGACGCACGCCGAGCGGCAGCGGCTCGCGGCAGAGCTTGGCGCGAAGGAGATCCTCGACGGAGGCGACGGGACGGTCGACGCGGTGCGCGAGCTCACCGGCGGCCGCGGAGCGGACATCGTGGTCGACTTCGTCGGCTCCGATGGGACACACGCCGACGGGATCGCAATGCTCGCCCGCGGCGGCGCGTACTCGATCGTCGGCTACGGCGGTCAGATCTCGGTGCCGTCGATCGCCATGGTGGGCGGCGAGCGCTCGATGATCGGCAATCTCGCGGGCTCGTGGCTCGACCTGTGGGACGTCATGCAGCTCCAGATCCAAGGGCGCATCACCCTGAAGGCCGAGAGGCACTCTCTCGATGACATTAACGATGTCCTCGCAAAGCTCCGCGGCGGAGAGGTCAACGGCCGCGCCGTGCTCGTTCCCTCCTGATGGCCCCCGGAGCGCTGCTATTCGGCCGCGGCTGCTCCGCCGTCTGACCCCTGCCCGCGGAGCAGATAGGCGGACTGGAGGAGCTCGGGGTTCTCCTGGAGCTCCTGCGCCGTCCCGTGGTAGCGGATCCGGCCACCCTCGAGGACGTACGCCGACTTTGCGAGCGCGAGCGCAACGTGGGCGAACTGCTCGATGAGAAGGACGCCCACACCAGATTCCGCGACAGCCTCGAGCGTCGGCACGAGGCGCTTGACCACGACGGGCGCGAGCCCGAGCGACAGCTCGTCGACGAGGATCACCTTCGGACGCGAGACGAGCGCCTGCGCGAGGACGACCATCTGCTGCTCGCCCCCCGAGAGCGAGCGGCCGACGATGCTCGAGCGCTTCACGAGCTCGGGAAACAGCTCGAGCGCGTAGGCAATACCGTTACGAGCGTCTTCCCGATTCAGCGCATAGGTCGCGACGCGGAGATTCTCCTCGACAGTGAGCTCGGGCAGCAGCCGCCGTCCCTCGGGGACAACCGCCACTCCGGCCGACCGGATCAGCTCCGGCCGCCGACGTGTGAGCTTGCCGTCGCCGAGACGGACCTCCCCGCCCGTCGGACGGAGGATGCCCGCGACGCTCAGGACGAGCGTCGACTTACCCGCTCCGTTCGGGCCGAGAAGCGTCGTCACCTCACCCGGGAGAATCTCGAGCGAGACTTCGTGCAAAATGGGATTCCCACCCCTCGAGACCGAGAGATCCTCGATGTGCAGCGTCGGGTTCGCGACCGCGGTCTCCGCCGTCGTCACAGCTCCTCCTCGGTCCCGAGGTACGCGCGCATCACGTGCTCGTTGCGGAGCACCTCGGCCGTGGGCCCCGACGCGATCAGCTTGCCGAAGTCGAGGACCGCGGTCGTCAGGCAGCACGCCGAGACGAGGCTCATGTCATGGTCGACGAGAATCACGAGCGAGCCGTAGTGCTCGGGGATCTGTTTGATCACCCCGCCCATGTGCACGGTCTCCTCGTCGGGAAGACCCGCCGCCGGCTCGTCCAGAAGCACGACCTTTGGACTGCCGACCACAGCGCGCGCGAGCTCGACGAGGCGTCGTGTACCGGCTCCGAGCCCGCCGACTCTCGTCTTCGGCGGTACGTCGAGGCCCACGAAGGAGAGTGCGTCGAGCACGTCGCCCACTCGAGTTCCCCGGGATCTCTTCGAGTGCTCGTGGATCATGGCGACGTTGTCGAAGATCGAAAGCTCCTGGATCGCTTGCTCCTGCTGAAACGTCCGCCGCAGCCCCCAGCGAGCCCGGCGGTAGTCGGCGATCCGCAGCAGGTCCTCGCCAAAGGCGCGCACCGAGCCGCTCGTTGGCCGTACGAAACCGCTCAGAACGTTGAAGAACGTCGTCTTACCGGCTCCGTTCGGGCCGATCAGTCCGCACGTGCCCTCCGGAAAGGTCACGGTCATCGCGTCGATCGGCGTGACGCCGCCGAAGCGAACCGTCAGGTTCTCGACTTCGATCATGCGGCGCCGCTCCGTGCACCGGTGACCCGCCTGGCTCCGCGGGCAACGAGGCGACCGAGATTCGCCAGATCCTTGGGCAACTGCGTCACGATCCCGCCCGGGGCCGTCGTCAGCACCTGCAAGATGCCGACGCCGAACAGAATGGTCGCGAGCTGCGTCGGGAGACCCCAATTGTCATGGAGCAGCGCGGGCAGGAACTTGAAGAGGAGGCCGGCAACGACCGCGCCCCAGAGGCTGTAGATCCCGCCCATCAGGACGACGGCCAGGAGGATGATCGAATCCGTCGTCGGGAACTGCGTCGACGCCAGAGCCTGCACACTGCCCGCGAGCAGACCGCCTGCGACCCCCGTCACGAACGAGGCGAGGGTGAACGCCCAGAGCTTGTAGAGCGTCATGTTCACCCCGGCCGCCAGCGCGGCAGGCTCGCTCTCCCGGATCGCGGCCCACGCCCGGCCTGGCTTGCCGGCGATATGCAGGAGCACGAGCAGGAACATGAGCGACGCCACGATCACCGTGTAGCGAAAGTACGCCGCATCGCTTCTGGCAATCTCGGGCCGGCCCAGCTGATTCGCGCTAAAGACCGTTGACCCGTAGCCCCAGAAACCGCTGCTGCCGTTGGGAAACTGCTTCTTCCCGAGCACCAGCGAGATGGCCGCGGCGAACATCAGCGTGATCAGCGCCAGGTGCAACCCAGAGAGCCGAAGCGCGGGCAGCCCGATCAGCGTCCCCAGCACAGCGGTAACGACCCCTGCGATCAGGAGCAGCACCGGAAACGGCAGCGAGGTCGCCAACCCCAGCCGCAGCGTCACCCAGCCGCCGATTGCAAGCAGCGCGATCTGGCAGAGCGAGACCATCCCCACCCGCCCATAGAGGAACCCCGCCCCCAGCGCCGCCACGGAGTAGATCGCGACCGAGGTCGACGTCGCGAGCCAGAAGCTGTTGAACACCGCGGGCACCGCCACCAGCACGAGCACGAGCAACGCCCCGATCACGACGGCGCGCACGACTGTACGTCGCTCTACGCGTGCCCACGCGTCCCGCACTCCGCCGGAAGCTCGGGCGACGCTCACGCCTCTACTGCGCCGCTCGCGATACCGTCACCATGCGCCGTCTCCCGAGCCAGAGGAGCGTCACGATCGCGAGCACGAAGGGCGTCATGGCGCGGTAATCCGCCAGGAACGCGAGGCCCTCGGAGAACGGCGTCAGCATCGCTTGGACAAGGCCGATCACGAGCGCGGCGAAGAGCGTCACCCACAGCGACCGCAGCCGGGCGACCAGCGCAGCGGCAACCGCCGAGATGAAGAAGAAGGTCAGCGTCGGGATGTCCAGCCCGAGCAGGTTCGAGAGCAGGATGCCGGCGACGCCGCACACGATCCCTGAGCCCAGCCAGGCAGCCATCTCGACGCGCCGCACGGGCACGCCCAGCGTGGCCGTGATCTCGCGGTCGTTGGCCATCGCCCGCATCGCGGTTCCGAGCTTGGTGAAGCGCAGGAACGCTGCCGCCCCGGCGGTCACGAAGACGCCAATGGCGAGGGCGATGATCTGGGTCCAGTTGACGACGCCGAGCCCGCCGGGAAGGGAGCACGAGGTCTCGGATCCCGGGTGCTTCCAGCAGGCCCACGTCGTTGTCGGCAGCGTCACCGAGGTCCCTGCCCGCTGGCCCCATTTCCAGTCCATGATCCCGACCAGGATCAGCGCCAGCCCGAGCGTCCCAATCGCCTTCACGAGCGGGTCGCGCCCGGCGAGAGCCGGCCCGAAGACCAGCCCGTACAGAAGCGTAAGGCCGGCGGCAAAGCCGATCGGAATGAGGTAAGCGAGCCAAGTGGGGAATGCTGTGCAGCTCGTCTGCAGCGAGCAGGAGGACTGGTTGATCACACTGAACGAGAGGTAGGCGCCCAGAGCCCCGACGGCTCCGAAGGCGAGGTTGAGCACGCCTGTTGCCCGGTAGAGGACGACCATCCCCACACCGGACAGGGCGTACACCCCGCCGAGAGCCAGCCCGGACACGATGTACAGCTTCACGAACTCCCAGCTAGGCATCGAGAGCTCCGGGCGCCTTTGGTTTCACGCTACGACCGCCTCGCTCCTACCGCCCTGGAACCGGCGGCCATGACGTCCCGGAGACGAGGTTGTACTTCTTCTCGTCGATCTTCGCTTGCGCGATCTGCGGATCGACGTTGGCGATCTCGAAGCAGCCCTCCTTCGGGACCATCTTGCCGTTCAGTGGGGTGACGGTCCGGTCCCACCGGTTCGCGGCGTGGACCTTTCCGGGACCGTCGTACCACGGCTTGCACCAGAGATCCGACTTGAAGTTCTTGATACTCAAGAAGGCCCGGTTGACCCCCTTCTGGGTCAGCTGGCTCGGCTTCAGCGCGAGCAGGGTGTAGCCGACCACCTTGCCGACGAGGAAGCCCATCTTGCCGAAGTCGCCGAGGCACGCGTCGCAGCTCGACTGGTACTTCGCCTGGAGCTGACGCCAGAGGACGGCGTCCGGCAACGGCGACGAGTTGTTGGCGAACTCGGCGTTGATCAGGAGCTTGTTGTTCCACTCCGGTCCGAGCGCCTGGGCGATGGAGACCTGGTTGAAGGGAGTTGCGCCGGCCCAGTGGATCTTGTCGATCAGGTTCAGGGCCTTCGCCGCCAGATACACCTTCAGGCCCTCCGGGGGGATGAGGCCGAAGGTGACCCCGCCGCCGGAACCCACCTGCTGCACGATCTTCAGGGCGAGCGAGTTCGCGTCCTGGATCGGCACGTCAATGTATTCGTCCCCGCCCGGCAGACCCGCCTGCTTGCCGACCACGAGGGCGCCTGAGTTGTAGTACGGATCGGCTCCCGGCACGTTGGACGACTCCGACCAGACCGACTTGGCGCCTGCCCTGACGAGAGCCTGGGCCGCGCCGGTGTTCGACCAGTGTGGGCCCATGTTGACCATGGCGAAGTTCGGCGTCGAGAAGCACGGAGCAGCGACGCCCGCGCCGATCACGCGGTAGCCCCGCTTCTCGTAGAACTTCTGGTTGATGATGCAGTCGAGATCATCCGTGTTGCCGACGATCGCAACTGCATGGTCGCTGTCGGCGAGCTTCCGCGCGAGCGCGGCGACCTTGTCGGGCTCGTCGGCGTCCGTGTAGTACTTGTAGACAATCGGGCGACCGTTGACGCCGCCGTTCTCGTTCATGCAGCTGAAATAGGCCTGCGCCATCAGCCCGATCGAGGAGAAGTCGACGCCCGGGCTGTGCGTGTAGATCCCGCCCAGCACGATCGGCTTCCCCTTCGCCTTCTTGCCGTTCCCGAGACCGCAGACGGACTTCGCGGCGGAGCCTTTACCAGACCCCACCTTCGCAGTCCCGCCGGTCGCAAGCGTCGCCATCAGCAACGCCGCAAGACCGAAGGCTGCGAACACCCCGATCCTCAACTTCTTGGATCCCATGCCTTCCTCCTCCTTTGGACAGACGTGCCCAGTGTCCTGGCCGAGGTTCGTCCTCGGCGTCGCGACTACCTCACAGATGAGATCTCGTCAGGTTGCTCTCCTCCCCTCGGGCCGAAAAAGGTGCTCGCTCAAGTCCACGGGGACCGTTCGCAAGGCGAACAAGCGTGCGTGAGCCGAACCGTACTTCTGTCCGGCGCATCGTGTCAAGCGCCCGACCCCGCTCGCGCAGGCACACCGCGCCCCACCGCTCGGCCGTCCGAAAGGTCGGCCGCGGGCCCTGCCGACGGCCGGTACGTCGCCGAGATCAGATCGGCGGTGTTCAGGAGTGCCGGGCGAATCCGATCGAGGAAGTCGCTCGTCGACACCCGCAGGATCGACGCGGAGGTGTTGAGAGCCGCGATCGTTCGACAACCGGCCCCCTTGATCGGCACCGCGATCGAGCACAGCCCGAGCTCGAGCTCCTGGTTGACGAACGCCCAGCCCTGTTGCCGGACGGTCGCAACCTCCGCCGCGAGTTCGTCCGGATCGGTGATCGTGTGCTCGGTCACGCTCGGAAGCGGGGTCTCGGCCAGGAAGCGCTCCAGCTCCTTCTCGGGCAGATCGGCGAGCAGCACGCGCCCCATCGACGTCGCGTGGACGGGAAGGCGCGAACCCACTGTCAGCGAGATCGTCATGATGCGACGCGTCGGCACCCTGGCCACGTAGACGATGTCGGGAAGATCGAGCGTCGCCGCCGAGCACGACTCGCCGGTCTGCTCGACGAGTTCCTCCATCAGTGGGTAGGCGATCTCCGAGAGGTTGAGCGAGGAGAGATACGCCCATCCGAGGGTGAGCACGCGGGGCGTGAGCGAGAACAGCCTGCCGTCCGACCGGACGTGGCCCAGATGCTCGAGCGTAAGGAGAATGCGGCGTGCTGTCGCGCGCGTCATACCAGTCAGACGCCCCACCTCGCTCAGTGTTAGTGCGGGGCGCTCCCGCGAGAAGATCTGGATGACCGCCATCCCACGCTCGAGCGACTGAAGGGACTGCTTCCTCTCGACCGTGACCGGCGGCATCGGAGCCCTACCCTATAACCTTGCGCACGAGAGGCGCACGGGTGGACCTCGCAGTCGACAAGGACGTCTTCCGAGACGTCATCGGTCACTTTGCGACCGGCGTGAGCGTCATCACCGTTAGAGACGCCGGCGCCGACTTCGGCGTCACCGTGAGCGCGGTCTGCTCGGTCTCGCTCGAGCCCCCGATGCTGCTCGTCTGCCTGAATCGAACGTCGCGGACGCAGGGTGCAGTCGCCCGTGCGGGGAGCTTCGCGATGAATATCCTCGGCCGGGGCCAGACCGAGCTCGCCCGGAGGTTCGCGACCGACCGCGACGACAAGTTCGACGGCGTGGACGTCACCTACGGAAAGCTCGGCCACCCGATGCTCAGCGTCGCGATCGCCCACGTCGAGTGCAGGGTGGTGGAGCAGGCAACCGGCGGCACCCACACGATCTTCATCGCCGAGGTGAAGCGCGCGCAGCGCTTCGAGGGCGAGCCGCTCCTCTACTTCCGTGGCGAGTTCGGCTCGCTCGGCACGGGGGAAACAGACGTCACCGCAAGACGGCCCTAGGACTGTCCCCGCACGGGCGCCGGCCGCTCAGGCTTCTTCGTGCAGACGCGCGAGAGAGCGAACGCGTCCGAGCGCCGCCTGCCGCACGAACCATGCCTCGTCCCATTCGCTCGCCTCGAGATCGTCGTCGAAGCGCATGTCCTGATGATGGAGCCGAAGCGTGTGCCCCATCCGCTCTCTCTTGGCCCTGAGGTAGCTCGCGTTCTCGGCGTTCGGGACGACCTCGATCGGCTCCTGGGCGACGACCTTGAGGCCGAAGCTCTCGAGACCCAGGATCTTCTTCGGGTTGTTCGTGAGGATGCGGATCGTGCTCAGCCCGAGGTCGGCGAGGATCTGGGATCCGATCCCGTACTCGCGGGCATCCACGGGGTAGCCGAGCTCGAGGTTGGCGTCGACGGTGTCGCGGCCCTGCTCTTGCAGCTCGTAGGCCCGCAGCTTCGCGAGCAGCCCGATTCCACGACCCTCCTGCGAGAGGTAGAGGAGGACGCCGCGATCCTCGACACCGATTCGCTGGAGTGCGATCGCGAGCTGCTCGCCGCAATCGCAGCGCAGCGAATGGAAGACGTCGCCGGTGAGGCACTCGGAGTGCACCCGGACGAGAACGTCCTGGGCGCCCGCGACGTCCCCCTTGACCAGCGCGAGGTGCTGCTTGCCGGTCAGGACCTCGCGGAAGGCAGACGCAGGTGAACTCGCCGTAGCCTGTCGGGAGCCGCACCGACGTGAGCCGCTCGACGAGCTGTTCGTGGCGCCGCCGATACTGGATCAGGCTCGCCACGGTGACCATCTTCAGCCCGTGCCGGACGCAGAAGTCGGTCAGGTCGGGCACCCGGGCCATCGTGCCGTCGTCGTTCATGATCTCGCAGACGACTCCGGCCGGTGAGAGCCCGGCAAGCCGAGCGAGATCGACCGCGGCCTCGGTCTGGCCGGCGCGCTGCAGGACACCGCCCGAGCGCGCGCGAAGCGGAAAGACGTGCCCGGGCGTGACCAGGTCGCCAGGCCCCTTGGTCGGGTCGATCGCGACCTGGATCGTCCGCGAACGATCGTGAGCCGAGATACCGGTCGTGACTCCCTCCCGGGCCTCGATCGAGACCGTGAACGCAGTCCCGAAAGGTGCCTCGTTGCGATCGGTCATCGGTTGCAGGTCGAGCTCGTCGCAGCGCTCCTCGCTGAGGCACAGGCAGATCAGGCCGCGACCGTGAGTCGCCATGAAGTTGATGGCCTCCGGCGTCGCGAACTGGGCCGCGATCGTCAGATCGCCCTCGTTCTCGCGATCCTCGTCGTCGACGACGACCACCGGACGCCCGCCACGGATCTCGTCGAGCGCCTCCTCGATCGTGGCGAACGGCGAGGCCGGAATTGGCTCTGGAAGAGGCTGTGTCAAGGGATCCATCGGTCGAAACCCGCTTGCTCACTATAGGCCAAGAGCTCGCCTCAGCACTCAGCCGACCAGCGCAGCGGCCTGCACGTGGAGCTCCAGCAGGGCGCGCACCGTCTCGGGAGGGCGCCGGCCGAAGCCGCATTCCGTGCCGACACCGAACCCGGCCAGCACCGACCGCGCCGCCTCGATGCGGCGGCGCGTGCC
Organism: uncultured Actinomycetes bacterium; assembly: GCA_963736045.1. GTDB lineage: Bacteria > Actinomycetota > Thermoleophilia > Gaiellales > Gaiellaceae > PALSA-612. The sequence continues at coordinate 9,408 of CAVTNK010000009.1, forward strand.
CTCGATTCCGTCGGTCAGGTGCACGAGCCCGAGGTAGTACTCGGTTTCCGGCCTCAGCACGAGGTCGCGGAAAGGCTCGAAGTAGGCCGCGTCGGTGCGGTCACGCGGGACAGGGACGTGGATCCAGTTCACGCGGCGCGCGACCGACGCGCAGATGCGGTTGCTCAGCTCCGTCAGCACACCACCGTCCTTCGGCTGCATGAAGTGCTGGTGGCGAAAGTCGCCGTAGCAGAGGTGGAAGCCGACTTCGACATCGTCCGGGATCGCGTCGGCCATCAGAGCCAGGCGTTCGACGATGCCGTTCTCCGCGTCGTCGAAGTACGCGGGGTAGTAGCCCTCCCAGATGCCGACGTCCTGACAGACGTCCCACTGGATCGCGAGCTCGTCGTGCGGGATCGCATCGACGATCTCCTGCACTTCCTCGAGGAGCCGCTCGCGAAACGCCTGTTCGACGGCAGCTCGCGACGACTCCTCGACCAGCACCGTCATCGGCGCAATCAGGGTCGGGATACAGACCTGAAAGCGGACCTGCTCCGGGATGACGCCGTCTCGCTTGAGAGTCGAGAAGGTCGACCACGACGAGCGCGCATAGCTCGCGTAGCCGATCGGCCCGAACGAGAGCTCGGACGGCGAGCAGACGAGCCGCGCCTGCTTCCAGGGCGTGTAGTTGCCTTCAGGTGGATCGACGAGCTCGAGGCCCGGAGTGCGCTCGTAGAGCGGTGCCGTCCAGCTGTTCCAGCGCACGCGCTCCCCGGTCTCACCGTCGGGCAGCCGGCGGAGGCGACTGCCAAGCACTGCGCTTGCCGTCCGGAAGACCGCCTCGGCGTTCTCGAGCGGAATGCTGCCGACGAGGTGGACGCCTGCCGGACGCGCGGTATCGGCTCCTCTCGCCACTGCGTCGATGATAATCCTGACCGATGCCGAGCGAGGCCGACGACAGAGCAGCGATCCGGGATCTGATCGAGAACTGGGTGGTCTGGCGAGACGCCGGGGACTGGGATCGTTTCAGAACCGTCTGGCATGAGGACGGCCGCATGATGGCGACCTGGTTCCAGGGGTCGGCCGAGGACTTCATCCAGGTCAGCCGAGAGGGGTTCGATCGCGGCGTCAGCATCTTGCACTTCCTCGGGGGTATGTCGATCGACCTGGCTGGTGACCGGGCGATCGCACAGACGAAGATGACGATCTCGCAGCGAGCCCTCGTGCACGACGTCCGCTGCGACGTCGTGTGCACCGGCCGCTTCCACGACTTCCTGGAGCGACGCGACGATCGTTGGGGCATCGTCCTACGGCAGCCGATCTACGAGAAGGACCGCCTCGACCCGGTCGATCCCGCTGCTCACGTGGAGCTCGACCAGGGGCTCCTGGGGCAATTCCCCGAGGGCTACCGGCATCTCGCCTACCTGCAAACGCAGATCGGCTTCGCCGTCAAGCGCGACATGCCGGGACTCACCGGCCACGAGGTCGACGCGCTCTACGCGCGAGGCTCCGCCTGGCTCGAGGGCGGCTCCGTCTAGACAGCGCTCGTCAGCGGCTCCGACACGAAGCTGCGGACGCACTCGACGAGGATCACCGGCTCCTCGAACGGCACGATGTGGCCGCAGCTGGAGAGCTCGACGTACTCGCAGTTCGGAATCGACGCGGCGGTGAGGCGGACAGCCGCCGCCGGGACGACCTGGTCGAGCTCTCCCGCCAGGAGCAGTGCCGGCACCTCGATCCGGGGAAGGACATCCCGGATGTCGAGATCGGCGATCAGGCGGACGAGCGCCCCGTATCCGATCGGGTCGCTTCCTGCGACCATCCTCGTGTAGATCGCGCGGTTGGCCGGATTCTGGAAGGCGGGTGGGAAGCCGACCTGGGCGTGCAGGTCCGCGACTGCGCGCATACCCTCGCGCTCGGCCAGCTCGGCCCTCGCGATCACGCCTTCGCGCGCCTCGACGGGCGTCACGCTCGGCGCTGCGACGCCGACGAGGGCCGCGACCCGCTCGGGGTGCTCGGCGGCGTACGCGAGCGCGACGGCACCACCGAGGGAGTGGCCGAGAAGCGCCACTCTCTCGAGCGCCAGGCTCTCGAGGAGCGCGTGCAGGTCCCCCACCAGCTGCTCGATCGAGTACGGCGGATCGGGGGTCGAAGCTCGACCGAGCCCACGCAGGTCGTACGCGATCACCCGGAGCTCCTCCGCCAGCCCCGGGGTGACGTGTTGCCACGCGACCGTGCTGCCGCCGAGCCCGTGGATCAGAACCAGCGGCGGGCCTGACCCGTGCTCCTCGCAATACGTGTCCAGACCGTTGAGATCGATGCGCACTCGCACGAGTCTAGAGGCCGCTCTCGAACAAGCGGAGGTGCCGCTTCGGTGGGATCATGTGACGCGTGAGCGTTCCCGACCTCAAGCTCTACTTGTTCCACAGCCACCACTACATCGACATCCCGGAGGACCACGAACGCTATCCGGTCGACGATGGTCGACTATCCGAACGCCCTCTTCGACGCCGAGAAGGGCCATGCTGCTCTACGAGCGCCACCTGCGGACGATGCTGCTCGCGCGAGGCGCTCGGACTTCGACGGCCTCGCGATCAACGAGCACCACAACATGGCGTACAGCATGACGCCGACCGTCGGCCTGATGGCCGCGCGACTGGTCACGACGACGACGAAGCAGCCCGATCATGGTCGCGGGCGTGCCCATCAACCTCGATGTACCCGAACCGGGTCGCCGAGGAGTACGCGATGCTCGACGTGATGTCGGGCGGGCGGATGGAGTACGCCTTCCCGCTCGGCACCGGCATGGAGTACTGGTCGAACGCGGGACACGATCAACCCGACGACCGCGCCGAGCACGGCTTCCGCGAGTCGCTCGACATCATCGTCCGAAGGCGTGGACCGAGGACGGGCCGATCCGCTACGAGGGCGACTTCTACACGTATCGCTACCTCAATCCGTGGCCGAAGCCGTTCCAGAAGCCGTACCCGAAGTGCTTCATCGTCGGCTCCGGAAGCCCGGAGACGCTGCAGCTCGCGGTCGACTTCGACATGGGCTACTCGGTCGTGTTCGACGCCGATCGCGAGCCAGCTCAGAGCATTCGACCGCTTGCGCGAGCTGGCCGCCGAGCGCGGACGGACGGTCGACGCCCGACGACCTGATCATCGTCGTCATGGCCTACGTCGCCGACACCGACGAGGAGGCCGTGCGGGAGGCACGGCCGCACATCGAGACCTTCTTCAGCTGGTTCCACCGGGTGCCGCCGAGGTACCTGATGCCGCCGGGCTACGTCTCGACCGAGGAGTTCCTGCGCCGCGCGTCCGACGCCGCGCTCGGCCACGGAACGGAGGCGACCTGGGACGACATGGTCGCCATCGGCCGCATCGCCTGCGGGTCGCCCGACACCGTCGCCGACACGATCGTCGGCTGGTGCGAGGAGGCGGGCTGCGGCCGGGTCAACGTCGTTCTGCGAGCACGGCGACATGCCGGAGTGGAAGACGGTGAAGAACGTGACGATGTTCGCGAACGAAGTGATCCCGAGGATCCGCGCCAGACAGGCGAGATCGGCGGCCGCGTCCTCCGCCGCGCGCGTCGCTGCGAGTTGAGACGCGGAGTCGACGGGCCGGTTTCGATGACGGTCAGGCGCATTGCGATCCTCGGCGTCGGCGAGGCCGGCAGCCGCTTCGCGCAGGATCTCGCGGATCTCGGCGTCGACGTCAGGGCCTGGGATCCGGATCCCGAGCGGCACGTGGACGGAATCGGTCTCGCGGACAGTCCCACGGAGGCCGTCGCCGGCGTCGACGTGGTGCTCAGCATGAACAGCGCAGCCGCCGCCCTCGACGCTGCTCGCGCAGCACGGCCGGCGCTCGGGTCGGGCCAGCTCTACGCGGATCTCAACACCGCCGCGCCCCGTCTGAAGGACGAGCTCGCCGCTCTCGTATCGTCGTCAGGCGCGTCGTTCGCGGACGTTGCGCTCATGGGACCGGTGCCGAGCCGTGGGGTGCAGACACCCGCGCTCGTGTCCGGGAGCGGCGCGGCAGCGTTCGCCGCTGCCTTCGGAGCGTTCGGGATGCCGATCGAGATCGTGGACGGAGGTGCCGGCTCCGCGGCCGCCCGGAAGCTCGTCCGCAGCGTGTTCATGAAGGGGCTGGCGGCATCGGCGATCGAGAGTCTGCAGGCGGCCCGGGCGGTCGGGTGCGAGCCGTGGCTCTTCGAGGAGATCGCCCGCGTGCTCGACGGGCCTGGCGAACCGCTTCTGCAACGACTTCTCGAAGGAAGCCGGCAGCACGCTGTCAGACGCGCTGACGAGATGGAGGCTGCTTGCGAGCTCCTGGAGGAGCTCGGAGTCGAGCCTCGCATCGCGAAAGCGGCTGCCGCTTCTCTCGAAGAGCTCGCCCGGGAGCGCGACCGATGACCGGCAGCGCTCCGTCGAGCCATGCGCGGGAGCTCGTTCGCGGCGGCTTCGACGTCCACGTCCACGTCGCTCCAGATGTCGTCGAGCGGCTGATCGACGACGTGAGCCTGGCCCGGCGGTTCGCCGAGGTCGGCCTCGCCGGCTTCGTCCTCAAGTCGCACTACACCTCGACGGCCGAGCGCGCCCAGGTCGTCTCGGCCATCGTGCCCGGGATCGCGGCTCTCGGGGCAGTCGCGCTCAACCGCGCCGTCGGTGGGCTGAACGCGCTCGCGGTCGAGATCGCCGCACGAGAGGGCGCCCGCGTGGTATGGCTCCCGACAGTGGATGCCGTCAGCGAGGCAGGAGCCAAGGACGAGGTGAAGCCGGGAGTCACGCCCCCGGTCTGGGTTCGCCTTCAGCGGGAGCTTCGCGATCGAGGCCTTCCGATGGATCCGGTGCCGGTCATCGACCCCGATGGGCCACCTGTTGCCCGAGGCTCGCACGGTGCTCGCGAGCATCGCTGAGCATCGGCTCGCGCTCGCAACCGGCCACCTCGGATTCGAGGAGGCGGGCGCGGTCGTCGACGCGGCGGTCGACGCGGGCATCGCCGACATCGTCCTCACTCACCCGGACTACCCGGCGCAGGCGATCTCGCTCGAGCACCAGGTCGAGTTGGCCCGCCGCGGCGCTCTGATCGAGCGCTGCTTCACGACGCCGCACACGGGGAAGGTCGCCTGGGACGTCTGGGTCGAGTCGACGCGCGCCGTCGGCGCAGCGCGGTGCGTGCTCTCGTCCGACCTCGGTCAGATCGCGAACCCGCCGGTCGAGGACGGGTTGGCGCTTCTCGCCGACCGGCTGCTCGCGGCCGGCTTCTCGGACGACGAGGTGCACACGATGGCCGTCGTCAACACGCGGCGCGTGGCAGGTGCGGCCGCATGAGTCGCCGTTTGCTGGTGATCGGGGCGCATTCGGCCGACTTCGTCTGGCGGGCCGGCGGGGCGATCGCGGTCACGACACGGAACGGCGGTCTCGCGAACGTGCTCGCGCTCTCGTACGGCGAGCGAGGCGAGTCGGGCGAGCTCTGGAAGGAGCCCGGCCAGACGGTCGAGAACGTGAAGCAGATTCGCCACGGGGAGGCAGAACGAGCGGCCACGGCGCTCGGGGCCACGTTCCGCTGCCTCGACTTCGGGGACTACCCGCTCGAGGTGACAGGCGACCACCTGGCAGAGCTCGTCGAGACGATCCGCGAGGCAGCGCCGGACGTGATCCTCACGCACACCGACCGCGACCCCTTCAACCCCGACCATCCCGTGGCCTTTGCCGCAGTCGAGCGAGCCCGCGCGCTGGCTTCGGGAGCCGGTGTCCCCAGCGCCTTCCCGACCATCGGCCCCTCCGAGTTTCTCCTCTTCGAACCCCACCAGCCGGAGCTCTGCAACTTCACGCCGACGACGTTCGTCGACATCACTCCCGTGATCGAGCAGAAGCGTGCGGCGATGGCCGAGATGAAGGCACAGAGCTATCTCGCCACCTACTACGACCAGCGGGCGGAGCAGCGGGGGAACCACGCGCGCCGGGCCACGGGCCGATCCGAGATCCGCTTCGCAGAAGCGTTCCAGCGCGTCCTCCCGAACGTCGTGGACGAGCTGTGACGCCGACCGCCTACGAGCAGCTGGCTGCGCTCGGCACGGCGACCGTGCACGAAGCGTCGGGACGGGCCGGCCTGGTCGACTGCGAGTTCGTCCAGGTCGTCCCGGGGAGCCGGGCAGCAGGGCCGGCACGGACAGTCCGCTGTGGACAGGGCGACAACCTGATGGTGCATGCGGCGATGGCGCACACGGAGCCGGGAGACGTGCTCGTCCTGACGATGCCGGAGCCCGGGCCCGTCGCCTTGCTCGGCGACCTCCTCGCGACACAGGCGAAGGCGCGCGGAGCTGCCGCGGTGCTCGTCGACGCCGCCGTCCGGGACGTGGAGGAGCTGGCCGTCCTCGGCCTGCCGATCTGGGCGCGATACGTGAGAGTGCGCGGCGCCGACAAAGTTGTGCCCGGCTCGATCGACGAAGCGGTCGAGGTCGGCGGCGCGGTCATCCGCCCCGGCGACGCGATCGTGCTCGATGCGGATGGCGTCGTCGTCGTCGCCCATGAGCGGGTGGACGAAGTGCTCGAAGCCTCCCGCGGACGCGAGGAGCGAGAGCGAGTCAAGCGAGCGAAGCTCGCGGCCGGCGAGCTCTCGTACGACCTCGACGGACTGCGCGCGATCGTCGAAGGCGACGCCAAGTGAGTGCCGAGACCGTCCGCTCCGACATCGCGCACATCGGCCACGTCGAGCTCTTGACCCCGACCCCCGACGAGAGCCTCGGCTTCTTCGTCGACGTGATGGGCATGGAGATCGAGGCGCGCGAGGGGGAGTCGGTCTTCCTCCGCGGCTGGGGCGACTACCAGCGCTACAGCCTCAAGCTGACGGAAGCGGCCGAGGCTGGGCTGGGACATGCCGCGTTTCGCACCTGGAGCGCAGCCGGGCTCGAACGGCTCGTGAGTGAGATCGAGCGGACTGGCCTCGGGATCGGCTGGATCGACGGCGACCTCGGCCACGGCCCCGCCTACCGTTTCACCGATCCGGACGGGCACGTCTACGAGGCGTACTACGAGACCGAGCGCTACGTCCCGCCCGAGCACCTGCGACCCGCTCTCAAGAACCAGCCGCAGCGCTATGTGCCGCGCGGAGCGGCGGTCAAGCGCTTCGACCACCTGAACGTGCTCGCCTCGGACGTCGCCGCCAGCCGCGAGTTCGCCCAGCGCACGCTCGGCTACCGCCTCTACGAGCAGGTCGTGCTCGACGACGGCACCGAGGCAGGCGCCTGGATGAGCGTCTCGATCGCAGCCCACGAGCTGATCTACGTGATGGACGCCTACGGTGCCCGCGGGCGGCTCCATCATCTCGCGTTCTGGGTCGACACGCGTGAGGAGTGTCTGCGGGCGGCGGACGTCTGGCTCGACGCAGGGGTCCCCATCGAGGCGGCGCCATCCAAGCACGGGATCGCGCAGGGATTCTTCCTCTACGGGTTCGAGCCGGGCGGCAACCGGATCGAGGTGACTACCGGCGGCTACTACGTCTACGACCCGGAGTACGAGCCGGTGGTGTGGAGCGAGGCCGAACGAGCGAAGGGCCAGGCCTGGGGCGTCAAGACCGTGGAGAGCTTCCACACGTACGGCACGCCGGTCGTCGACGCTCCCTTGCCGGACCATCTTCCCGTGCACGGGCCGTCATAGGCTGCGCGCGGGAGGAGTTCCTCGCGCGCTACGAGCGGCTCTCGCGCTGAAGCTCAGGCCACGCCGGCCTTGGTGCGCCAGCCTTCCGCGTATGACGTACGAGGAACTTCGGAGTAGGGGCACGGGCTGACGATCGCGCGGATCTCGGCCTGCACATGGGGTTCGACCACCGGCTTGGAGGACCCGCCGCCCTCCTCACCCCAGACGAGCGTCACCTCGGTGCCGATCTCGACGTCGACGTCGACGATCCCCAGCGAGAGCATCGAGCGCTCGTTCCAGCTGTAGCCGGAGAAGGTCGAGAGCCCGACGATCCTGCCGTTGTCCAGCACCTTGTCGTACGGCCACGTCGCGTAGTTGGAGAGCGGGAGATCGATGTACTTGGCCGGATCGCCCTTCTCGAACATCGTCCCCATCGCGCGGGCGACGTCCTCGCCGTTCCAGGCGAGCGTGACTTTCTTCCGCTCGGGCTTGTCGGCGATCTTCTCGAGCGCCTCTCTGCCGACGAAGTCGTGGTCGAATTTGACGAACGGCCAGTAGCCGAGGTCGTGCGGCGTCAGGTAGTAGTCGGCGATGTCGTCCGAGTAGAAGCTGCCGCCGAGAGAGCCCGCGGCTTCGTAGCCGTTCGCGGGCAGCCACTGCCTGTATGCCTTCATCTCGTCACCGGTGTAGACCGCCGGCAGCGGGCAGGGAATCCATCCGGACTCCAGGGTGTTGGTCGCATAGACCCTGGCGCCGACCTGCCGGAGTCCGAAGTCTCCGCCGGCTTCGACGACGGCGGCCCTGACGTCCTCGCCCTCCTCCCACGGCCCGAACAACTCGAGGCCGGGCGCGCCCGACATCCCGTGGTGCAAGGCTCGCACCTTCCGCCCTGCGATCGTCACCTCGCCCATGTTGAAGAACTTGATCTCGGGCAGGGACCCTCCGGTGGCCTTCTCGAGGACCTTGAGCGCGTTCGGCCCCTGGACTTGGAACCGGTAGAGCTTTCGTCGCCCGGTCGGGTTGACGGCGGTTCGCTCGTCCCGCTCGACCTGCACATCGTACGAGCCCGTCTCGGCGTGGTACTGCACCCAGTTGTGGGCCGATGGCCGCCCGACGAGGCTGATCCGATTCTCGTCGAGGAAGAAGAGGATCCCGTCGCCGATCACATAGCCGTCGTGGTTGCAGGCGACGAACTGCTTCGCCTTGTTGACCGCGAAGTTCGTGAATGTGTTGACGCCGAGGGCAGAGAGAAGGTCGAGGACATCGGGGCCTTCGAGGTAGAGATCGGTCATGTGATGAGACTGATCGAAGAGCGCCGCCGTCTCCATCCATGCACGCTGCTCGTCCCTCCAGTTCGTGAATTCGCCGGGAACCTTCGGATAGACGTACGGCCCGATCTGCGAATTCCGAAGCAGCTGGGGGGTGTTCTCCGCTGCCTCAAGCAGCTCTTCCAAGTTCTGGTGACCCATATGCCAATGACCTCCTCAGTCGTGCTCGAGTGCTCTAGCCTACTCTTCGCGGAACGGCGTGGGTGCGGTTCATCTAGGGCTTTCCCGGGCGGTTCTGGACGAACTGGAAGCCGAAGCGACCTTTGACACAGAGGTTGCCACGGGTCACGTCGTGGTCGTCCGGCGAGGTCACCTTGACGATCTCGTTCTCCTGGACGTGCAGCGTGAGCGTGCAGCCCACGCCGCAGTACGGGCAGATCGTGTCCGTCTGCGTCTGCTGCTCCTCCTCCCACTTCCCCGCGGCCCGCAGCTCGTACTCGCTCCTGAACATCAGCGCGCCGGTGGGGCAGACCGCGATGCAGTTGCCGCAGTACACGCACGCGGAATCTGGGAGCGGCACGGCCAGCTCGGTGGAGATATGCGCGTCGAACCCGCGCCCGGCGATCGCGATCGCGAACGTGTTCTGGTACTCCTCGCCGCACGCCTGGACGCACTTGTAACAGAGGATGCAGCGCGAGTAGTCGCGGACGTACAGCTCGTTGTCCACCTTCACATCCTGGGCGACGGTCGCGGCCGTCTGGCCGTCCGTGGGCAGGTGGTGTCCAGGCTGGACATGGCCGCGCTCGGCCGCAGGTGCCGGAGACCCGAAGCGCCCGGGCTCCGCGCCATAGTCGGCCATGTACCGCAGGGCGTCGGGTGCCAGCGAAAGATCGACCGAGGAGCCGAGCAGCTCGAGGACGAGCCGACGACTCGTCCTGACGCGTTCCGAATCGGTCAGGACGACCATACCCTCCTCCACCTTTCTCGAGCACGAAGGGACGAGCACCCGCGAGCCCTCCAGCTCGACCACACACACGCGGCAGACGTTCACCGGCCGAAGAGTCTCCGCATAGCAGAGGGTCGGCGTCTCGATCCGCCGTGCAGCGCACGCCTGCAGGATCGTGGAGCCCTCGAACACGCGCACGGGCTCACCGTCGATCGTCAACTCGACCATGCGCTTCGGTGCTGCGATCAGGGCCGTCATCCGCCTGCTCCGACCGGCACGCCCAGGCGCTCGACGGCGGACATGACAGCGTTCGCGGCAGTCTGTCCGAGCCCGCAGATCGAGGCGTCGCGCATCACCTGAGCCACCTCGCCGAGCAGTGCGAGCTCGTCGGCAACGGTTCCCCGCAGCCGCCCTGTTGCGAGCCGCTGGAGCGCCTCTTCCTGGCGGACCGTTCCGACCCTGCACGGCACACACTGACCACACGACTCGTCGCGGAAGAACGATGCGATCCGCAGTACGGCATCGGTGAGATCGGCGCTCTCGCCGAAGACCATCACGACACCCGAGCCGAGAGTCGCCCCGACCGCGCGCGTGTCCTCGAAGGTGAGATGCAGGTCGAGATCCTCCGGGCCGAGGAACGAACCGGCGGCACCACCGAGCAACACGGCCTTGACCGGCTGCGCCCCGGCGAGAGACAGCAGTTCGCGCAACGTGGCGCCGACCGGCATCTCGTACAAGCCCGGGCGATCGACGTGGCCGGACAGGCAGAAGAGGCGGGTCTCGGTGGCGGCGAACGCGGCCCCGCCCTCGCGCACGATGTCGAGAACGTTGACGAGCGTCTCCACGTTGTTGACGACAGTGGGCTTGCCGTGGAGACCGACCTCGACGGGGAAGGGAGGCTTGTTCCGAGGCTCACCGCGACGACCCTCGATCGAGTTGAAGAGCGCCGTCTCCTCACCGCAGATGTACGCACCTGCGCCAACCCTGATCTCGACGTCGAAGTCTTCGAGGAAGCCGGCCGCGCGCGTCCGGTCGATCGCCGACTGGAGGCGTGTCAGTGCCAGCGGATACTCGCCGCGCAGGTAGACGTAGCCCTTCTCGCATCCGGTCGCGTAGGCGGCGATCGTCATCGCCTCGAGCACTGCGAACGGATCGCCTTCCATCAGCACTCGATCCTTGAACGTCCCGGGCTCGGACTCGTCGGCGTTGCAGACGAGGTAGTGCGGATGCACGGGCTGGGCCGCGACTGCCTCCCACTTGCGAGCGGTCGGGAACGCCGCGCCGCCACGGCCGAGCAGACCGGACTCCGCGACCTCGGCGACAACGCCTTCCGCACCTAGCTCGCGAGCCCGGTGGAGCGCTTCGAATCCACCGTGCGCAAGGTAGTCGTCGAGGCTCTCCGGATCGACCACGCCGACCCGCCGCAGAAGCCGTCGGCTTGCCGCGGGCTGCGGCAAGGTCGTCTCGGTGGGAGCGCCGTAGGGAGCGAGCTGGATCTCTTCGGGCCGCTCACCCGCAATCGTCAGAAGCGCGGCCGGCGCCCTGTCGCAGAGGCCGAGGCAGGGGGAAGAGATGACCTGTTCCCCGTCGACCTCGGGCACTCCGGCGAGTCGGCACGCGAGGTCGTCGCACACGTGCAAGACCCGGGCCGGTCTCGGCTCCAGCGAGATCAGCGCATAGAAGCTCGCGACGCCGTACCCGTCCGCGGGCGGTACGTCGAGCCGGGCGCACGCATACCCGAGTGCTCCCTCGCTCACCCAGCCCACCCTTCGCTGGACGGCGCGGAGCGCGGGCAGGAGCAGATGGTGCCGCTCGCGCGCCTCGTGGCCGAGGTGCCCGACCCTTCCGTCCGCGGGTGGGAGCGGGCCGATCGCAGAGTCGACCGCCTCGCGCTCCTCCGGGGTCGGCTCGGCCGTAAGCGGCCGCAGGTCCACTACGCGCCCACCGGCGCCTGGAGCTTCTCGACACGGATCGCGGACGCCTTGAACTCCGCAGTACCGGACTTCGGATCCACGGCGTCGATGGTAAGCACGTTCGTCGCCACCTCGTCCGGGAAGTGGAGCGTCATGAACGCGAGGCCGGGCCTCAGCGTCGTGTCGAAGCGGACCGGGGCCTCGACCGCGCCCCGGCGCGAGACGATGCGGACTCGCTCCCCGTCGGCCACATCGAGGCGCTCTCCGTCCTCAGGCGAGAGCTGGAGCTCCTCTCCTCGCCGCAGCGGAGAGCGGTAGCCCCCGGTCTGCACGCCGGTGTTGAACGAGTCGAGGCGGCGGCCGGTCGTCAGCCTGATCGGGAACTCGTCGTCGAGCGCATCCACCGGCGGATCGTCCTCGGCCGGCATGAACGGCGCCCGCGGCCCGGGCACCGGGTCCTCCCACAACCGGCCATGCAGGAACTGGTCGCCGGGATGCTGCTCGTCCCAACAGGGCCACTGGAGGCCGCCCGACTCCTCGAGCCGCCGGTAGCTCATTCCGGCGTGCATCGGCGAGAGCCGCCGCACCTCCTCCCAGATCTCCTCGGCGCTCGGATCGCCGAGATCGCTCCCGAGCCGGCGCGCGAGCTCGAGCACGATCGAGACGTCGTCACGAGCCTCGCCGGGCGGCTCGAGCGCCTTGCGCACCCGCTGCACGCGCCGCTCGCTGCTCGTCACGGTGCCCTCGGCCTCGCACCAGCTCGCCGCCGCCGGCAGAACGACGTCCGCCAGCTCGGCGGTCTTCGTCAGGAAGATGTCCTGGACGACCAGGAGGTCGAGGCCGGAGAGGAGCCCTGTCGCTCGCTGCTGGTCCGCCTCCGACTGAGCCGGGTTCTCGCCGATCACGTAGACGGCGCGCAACTCGCCATGCTCCATCGCGTCGAACATCTGGGAGAGGTGCAGGCCGGGATCCGGCGGGACGGTCACGCTCCACTCCGCCTCGAAACGCGCACGCACCTTGACGTCCTCGAGCGGCTGGAAGCCGGGCAGCCGGTTCGGCAGCGCGCCCATGTCTCCCCCGCCCTGGACGTTGTTCTGGCCGCGCAGTGGGTTCAGGCCAGACCCCCACCGCCCGACGTGGCCGGTCAACAGCGAGAGGTTGATCAGCGAGAACACGTTGTCGACGGCGTTGTGGTGCTCCGTGATCCCGAGCGTCCAGCAGAGCTGGGCACGCGCGGCGCCAGCGTAGGCGTGCGCCAGCTCGCGGATCGCCTCGGCCGGGACGCCGGTGATGCGCTCGGCTTCCGGCAGCGTGTACTTGTCGACGACGGCACGGTACTCGTCGAACCCCTCGGTCGCGCGAGCGACAAACTCCTCGTTGACGAGACCCGCCTCGATGATCTCGCGGCCGACCGCATTGGCGAGCGCGACGTCGGTGCCCACGTCGAGGCCGAGCCAGAGATCGGCCCACTGGGCAGAGGCGCTTCGGCGCGGGTCGACCACGACCAGGCGCGCGCCATTGTGGATGCCCTTGAGCACGTGGTGGAAGAAGATCGGATGCGTCTCACGCGCGTTCGAGCCCCAGAGCACGATCAGGTCCGCGTTTCGGACCTCCTCGTAGGAGCTGGTCCCTCCCCCCGCACCGAACACTGTCGCCAGACCGACGACGCTGGGAGCGTGTCAGGTGCGGTTACAGCTGTCGATGTTGTTCGTGCCGAGGGCGACCCGGGCGAACTTCTGGACCGCGAAGTTCGTCTCGTTCGTCGCCTTCGAGCAGCTGAACAGTCCGATCGCCTCGCCGCCGCGCTCGTCGCGGACCGCCCGGAGTCCCGCTGCGGCGCGATCGAGCGCCTCGTCCCAGGTGGCCGGCCGAAGCTTCCCGTCCTCGCGGACGAGCGGCTGCGTCAGGCGTTCGTACCGTGCTGCCATCCTTCCCCCTCCCTAGAAGAGCCCAACGGTGCGGCCCTCCCTGTCGATGTCGACGTTGAACGCTGCCGGGCTCGCCCCCAGACCCGGCATGGTCTGCATGTCGCCGCAGAGGGCAACGAGCCACCCAGCGCCCGTGTAGGGGCGGATGTCCCGGACGGTGACCGTGAACCCGGTTGGCGCGTTGGCGAGCGACGGATCGTGCGAGAGCGAGAGATGGGTCTTCGCCATGCAGATCGGCAAGCTGTCCATCCCGTTCGCGACGAGCTGCGAGATGCGGTCGCGCGCGGCCGGGAGCAGCGCGATGCCGTCCGCACCGTACGCCCGCTTCGCAATCGCCTCGATCTTGGCCTCGATCGTCGCGTCGAGCGGGTAGAGGTAGTCGAACGAGTTGGGCTCGTCTGCAGCGGCCACGACCGCCTCGGCCAGCGCAGCTGCCCCCTCTCCCCCCTGCTCGAACGCCTCGTTCAGCTCGGCCGCGTACGCCCCGCCTTCGAGCGCGAGCTTTCGGACGAGCTCGATCTCCTCCGACGTGTCGCCGGGGAAGCGGTTGACCGCGACTACCGCGTTGAGACCGAACTCGCGCACGATCCCGAGGTGGCGCACGAGGTTGGCCGAGCCGCGCTCGATCGCGTCCGCTCCGCCGTCCGGATCCTCGGCGTGGTGCTTGAGCGCCTTGATGGTCGCGACGAGGACGACGGCGTTCGGCCTCAGGTCGCCGACGCGGCAGACGATGTCGAAGAACTTCTCCATGCCCATGTCCGAGCCGAAGCCACTCTCGGTCACGCAGTAGTCGCCGAGCTTGAGCGCCACGCGGTCGGCGACGAGCGAGTTGTTGCCGTGCGCGATGTTGGCGAACGGCCCGCAGTGGACGAAGGCGGGCTGGCCTTCGAGGGTCTGGACGAGATTCGGCTTCAGCGTGTCCTTGAGGAGCACGGTCATCGCGCCAGCCGCCTGCAGCTGCTCGGCGGTGACGGGCTCGCCCTCGAAGGTCTGCCCGACCGTGATCGCACCGAGCCGCCGGCGCAGGTCCTGCAGGTCGCGCGCGACGGCCACGATCGCCATCACCTCGGAGGCGGCCGTAATGTCGAAGCCCGTCTGCCGCACGTAGCCGTTCGCCCGGCCGCCCAGGCCGACTGCGATGTCGCGGAGCGCGCGATCGTTGATGTCGACGCAGCGCCGCCACGAGATCGAGAGAGGATCGATACCGAGCTTGTTGCCGTGCAGCAGGTGCGCCTCGAGCATCGCCGCCAGCAGGTTGTTGGCAGCCCCGATCGCATGGATGTCGCCCGTGAAATGGAGGTTCATGTCCTCCATCGGCACGACCTGCGCATGGCCGCCTCCGGCCGCGCCGCCTTTGATCCCGAACACCGGGCCGAGCGAGGCCTCGCGGAGGCAGAGCACCGGACTCTTGCCGATGTGCCCGAGCCCTTGCGTGAGTGACACCGACGTCGTCGTCTTGCCCTCGCCGGCCTTCGTCGGCGTGATCGCGGTCACGTCGATCAGCTTGGCGTCGGGCCGGGAAGCAAGCCGCTCGAGCACCGAGAGGCTGATCTTTGCCTTGTACTTGCCGTAGAGCTCGACTTCGTCCGCTTCGAGCCCGGAGCCGGACGCGATCTCCGCGATCGGGAGAAGCGTCGCCGATTGCGCGATCTCCAAGGACGAGGGCATCTTCGTTACCACGTCGACTCCTTCTTCATGAGGCAGCGGGTCATCCTCTCCTCTTCTTCAGCCTAGTGAGAGAGTCTCGCGCTGCGAGGCTCTCGTTCGGTCATGACCTTCAGCGAAGAACGCAGCTCGACCCTGGAGATCGGCTACGTCCCCTCGTCCCACGAGGCCAGGTAGTGCGCCTGCTCCTCGGTGAGCGTGTCGATCGCGATTCCCATCGTCTCGAGCTTGAGACGCGCGATCTCGCGGTCGATGTCCTCGGGCACGACGTACACCTTCGGCTCGAGGGAGTCCGCGTTCTTGACGACGTGCTCGGCCGAGAGAGCCTGGTTCGCGAAGCTCATGTCCATCACCGCGGCCGGGTGTCCCTCGGCAGCGGAGAGGTTGAGCAGGCGGCCGTCCGCGAGCAGATAGATGGTGCGCCCGTCACCCAGCGTGTACCCCTGGACGAACGGTCGCGCCACGGCCGAGCCGGTGGAGAGGCCTTCGAGCGCCGGGATGTCGATCTCGACGTTGAAGTGGCCGGTGTTGGCGAGGATCGCGCCGTTCTTCATCACCTCGAAGTGCTCGCGCCGCAGAACGTGCTTGTCGCCGGTCGCCGTGATGAAGACGTCGCCTTCCGCGGCTGCCTCCTCCATCGTCAGCACCTCGAAGCCGTCCATGACGGCCTCGAGCGCGCGCATCGGCTCGATCTCGGTGACGATCACGTGGGCGCCCATGCCCTTGGCGCGCATCGCGACACCCTTGCCGCACCAGCCGTAGCCGGAGACGACGAGCTTGCGGCCTGCGAGCAGGACGTTGGTGGCGCGGATCAGGCCGTCGATCGTCGACTGACCGGTTCCGTAGCGGTTGTCGAACAGATGCTTCGTCTGCGCCTCGTTGACGGCGATCACCGGGAACTCGAGCTTGCCCTCGGCCTCGAGCGCCTTCAGGCGGATGACGCCGGTCGTCGTCTCCTCCGTGCCGGCGATCACGTCGCCGAGCTGCTCGCGGCGCGTCGAGTGGAGCACGCCGATCACGTCGGCGCCGTCGTCCATCGTCAGCTGCGGCCGGTGGTCGACGGCTGCCTGGATGTGCGAGTAGTAGGTGTCGTTGTCCTCGCCCTTGATGGCGAAGGTCGGGATCCCGTACTCGGCGACGAGCGCCGCGGCGGTCTCGTCCTGCGTCGACAGCGGGTTCGAGGCGCAGATCACGACGTCCGCGCCACCCGCCTTGAGCGTGCGCATCAGGTTCGCCGTCTCGGTCGTGACGTGCAGGCACGCCGAGACCCGATACCCGGCGAGCGGCTGCTCGCGCTCGAAACGCTCGCGGATCGCGACCAGCACCGGCATCTGGCGGTCGGCCCACTCGATGCGCCGCACGCCTTCCTCGGCGAGGGCAAGGTCCTTGACGTCGTGGCTGCTGTCGTTGCGACATGGGTTCCTCTCTATCTCCTTAGCTCGGGCAGACGACGCGACGCATCGGCAGCGGCTCGAAGTGCGGTGATCCGCTTGAACTCCTTGAACCGCTGCGGCGATCTCGTCGTCGGTCAGCTGCTGCGATCCGCTCGGACTGCCGAACGTCCTCGACGTCGAACGAGGCCATGCACCGAGCCGTAGACCGCGGCGCAGCGAAGCGCGTCGTCGGTCGGCTTCGCCGCCGTGGGCGAGTCGAGGTAGCCGAAGAAGCCGCCGGCGAACGCGTCGCCCGCGCCGGTCGGGTCGATCGACGCGTCTCGAGCGGGTAGCCGGGACCGAGAAGAAACCCTCGTCGCGTGAACATGCAGGCGCCGTAGCGCCCCTGCTTCGACGAGCAACGATCCGCGGCCCGAGCTCTCGGATCTGTCTGCGCGCGCGGGCGAGGTTCGGCTCGCCGGTCAGCATGCGCACCTCGGCGTCGTTGAGGAGCGACCACGTCGACGACCGGCGATCGTCTGCGAGCAGCGACTCGCGCGCCGACTCGATCCAGTAGTTCATCGAGTCGAGCCCGACGAGCGCGGCGCTCGAGCACTGCTCGCGCACGTCGCGCTGCAGGTCGGGCTGGATGTTGGCGAGGAAGACGACGTCGGCGACTGCTCGCGCGGCGTCGCGACAGCTTCGGGTCGAAGTCGGCGAAGACGTTCAGCTGCGTGTCGAGCGTGTGCGCGACTGACATGTCGTCGTCGTAGCGGCCCTCCCAGAAGAAGGAGCGGCCGCCGGAGACCCGCTCGATGTCGTCCGTGTTGATGCCCGGGCCGTGGAAGACCGCGAACTCCTCGTCGCCGAAGTCGTCGCCGACGACGCCGACGACGCGGACGTCGGTGAAGAAGCTCGCCGCGAGCGAGAAGTGCGTCGCCGCGCCGCCGAGGATGCGCTCGCGCGTGCCGAACGGCGTCTCGAGCGCGTCGAACGCGACCGAGCCGACGACGGTGACCGCCATGTCAGACCGTTCGACGTCGAGGAGCGCAGGCCGGCCGCCGCCGCGAGCGCCTCGGCCTTGTCCGTCGCGCTCCCAGGTGAAGTCGGGGTCGTCGCGGCCGAAGTGGCCGTAGGCCGCCGTCTTCGCGTAGATCGGCCGGCGCAGGTCGAGGTCGTGGAGGATCGCCGCCGGGCCGCAGGTCGAAGTGCTCGCCGGATGAGCTCGTCGATCCGCGCGCACGGGGATCTTCTCCGTGCCGAACGTGTCGACGTGGATCGACATCGGGTGCGCGACGCCGATCGCGTAGGCGACCTGCACCTGGCAGCGGTCGGCCAGCCCGGCGGCGACGACGTTCTTGGCGACGTAGCGCGCGGCGTAGGCGGCCGAGCGGTCGACCTTCGTCGGGTCCTTGCCCGAGAACGCGCCGCCGCCGTGCGGAGCGGCGCCGCCGTAGGTGTCGACGATGATCTTGCGCCCGGTGAGGCCGCAGTCGCCCATCGGGCCGCCGACGACGAACTTCCCGGTCGGGTTGACGTAGACGAAGTCGTGGTCGCGCGAACCGCTTCTCGTCGTAGAGATCTCGCGGCAGGATCGGCTCGAGCACGTGCTCGATCAGGTCGGGCTTGATCCGTCGTCTCGATGTCGATGCCGTCCTGGTGCTGCGTCGAGATCAGGACGCGCTCGATCTCGACGGGCCGCTGATGGCGCCGTGCTCGTCGACCTCGTAGCGGACGGTGACCTGCGACTTGCCGTCCGGACGGAGGTAGGGCAAGGTGCTCGTCGCGGCGCGACCTCGGACAGCCGCCTCGCAGACGGTGCGCGAGCATGATCGGCAGCGGCATCAGCTCGGGCGTCTCGTGTCGTCGCGTAGCCGAACATCAGGCCCTGGTCGCCGGCGCCGACCCGGTCGAGCGGGTCGCTGCTCGCCGTGCTGGGCCTCGAACGACTCGTCGACGCCCTGCGCGATGTCGGGCGACTGCTTGTCGACCGCGACGATCACGCCGCAGGTCTCCGCGTCGAAGCCGTACTTCGCGCGCGTGTAGCCGATCTCGGCGATCCGTTCGCGCACGATGCGCTGGATGTCGAGCGTCGCCGAGGTCGTGATCTCGCCTGCCGACGACGACGAGACCCGGTCGTGATGAGCGTCTCGCAGGCGACCCGGCTGGCGGATCCTCGGCGAGCACCGCGTCGAGGACCGAGTCCGAGATCTGGTCGGCGATCTTGTCCGGATGACCTTCGGTCACGGACTCCGACGTGAAGAGAAAGCTATTTGTCATGACCTCCGGCCCCTAATTGGATAGCTGATTGGTGAAACTTGCTGGCCAATCGTGACAGGTCATCCGTGACGCGTCAAGCAGAGTCTCCCGACTGGCGTTCTCTACCCTAGCGGCGTGGTGGCTGCGTCGATCTGAAGGAGTGGATCGGCCGCTCGCACCGGCTCTTCGTCGACGCCGAGCTCCCGGCGCACGATGTTCGCGCCCTGGACGATCGCCGCGGACTTGTACAGCGCGACGAGCCGGTTCGAGCCCTGCCGCCCGAAGCCGCAGTCGGATGTCAGGACGAGCTTTTCCGGGTCGATGTGGGTCAGCGCGTAGCGGATGTCCTGTGCAACCTCCTGCGGCGACTCGACCTGCAGCGTTCGGTGGCTGACGACTCCGACCGCAATCTTCTTCTGCATCGTCTGCCGGTAGGAGCGGAACAGCTCGAGGTCGGCAAAGCCACGGTCCTTCATCTCGACCGTCCAGACGTCGCCGGCAACACGATCGAGATAGATCTCGATGACGTCCGCATAGGTCGTGCGCTCGAGCACCCGCTGCATGTTGGCGTTGCCCCAGCACGTGTGGATCCACACCTCGGCGCCGTCGAGACCGCTGATCTCGTGGTTGAAGCAGTCGATCAGGAAGTCGAGGTACTGCGAGTCGCGTGGCGAGCTCGTGGCGACGAAGTGAAGTAGCGGCTCCTCGATCTGAATCACCTTGCAGCCGGCCTCGACCAGCTTCCTCAGCTCCGCGTTCATGGTCGAGGCGAGATCCCACATCAGCTGGCGCTTGTCGTCGGAGTAGACGTCGGTTCGCAGCTCGAGCATGCTCGCCAGGAGCTGGGTCGAGACGGTCCCGAACCTCACCGGCCGACCGGCTCGCGACTGGGCGATTCGCCACAGCTTGTCGAACTCGAGTCGTGCACCGCTCCCGATGCGCCCGGCGACCGCTGGCAGACGCCACGCGCTCGTGACCTCGTTCAGGAGCGTCCCCGGCGGAGAGCCCTGCTCGTCCGTCGCCGGAACGGTCTCGCGCAGGTCGAGGCCCGCGATTCGCTCGAGCGGATAGCGCATCCACGAGAGCCCGGCGAGGTCGGGGTCGAGGTGATAGTCGCCGTTCGTGACGATGTCGAGACCGGCACGCTCCTGCTCTCCGACGACGACCGAGACCGCGTCCAGGAGCTGCTCGCGATACGAGATGTCGAGCAGGGCGTCCGAGAGCGAGCGGCCCCAGAGGCCCGAGGTGAACCACGTCGGCCTCGGCCACGAACCGGTCACGGTCGTCGGGAGCAGCTGGTCGGCGGTCGCGGTGAACATCGCTCAGACTCTCCCTCAGGCGAAGAAGCGTGCCGGCGGGCCATCCCCGCTCGCCTCGTCGGCGAACCGGGCGAGCTCGGCGCGGAGATGTCGCTCCATCGCGAAGCCCGCGAGCTCTGCGTCACCGACACGGATCGCCTCGTAGATAGCCCGGTGCTGGGCAGCAGCCCGCGTGGTGTCCTCACGCGTCCAGGCGGCCAGTGCCGCGGCCGGGACGACGGAGGCCATCGTGTCCCAGCACGGCTGGACGAGCTTCGCCAGGTGCTCGTTCCCGGTCAGCTGGACGACAGCGCGATGGAAGGCGACGTCGATCTCGATCGGGAACGAGTCCCGGTCGAGCGTCCGTTCGAGGGCCTCGACGATTGCCCGGACGAAGTCGGGGTCCTCGCTCCCGCGCTGCACGCGGCGGGCCGCGAGCCGCGCGGCGCCCACCTCGAACACGAGCCGTGACTCCATCACGTCCGCGAGGTCCTCGCTCGAGACGTCCGCCATCGAGTCGCCGTCCCTCGAGACTCCGACGACGAACGTCCCGCTGCCGATCCTCGACTCGACCAGGCCGTGCGAGGCGAGCACGCCGAGAGCCTGGCGCACGGTCGGCCGACTGACGCCGAACTCGGCGGCGAGACGTCGCTCGGGCGGAAGCCGCTCTCCGGCACCGAAGCGCCCGCTGAGGATGAGGACGAGGAGCTCGTGGGCCACGAACTCGTGTGCGCGCCTCGACAGGTGCAGCGTCGTCAGCGGCGACTCCGGGACCGCTATCTCCGGCTCCATGGGCTCACCTCAAGGTAGCAGCGTCACCGCAGCGTCAGCGGCTCGCCTCCTCGATCGCACGCCACACGTTCTCGCCGTTGACGGGCATCTCGACGTGCTTGACGCCGATTCCCGCGAGCGCGTCGACCACGGCGTTCTGGACCGCGGGGGTTGCGCCGATCGTCCCCGACTCGCCGATCCCCTTGACCCCGAGCTCGTTGATCGGCGTCGGCGTCTCCATCTCTACCAGCTCGTAGAACGGCAGCTCAGCAGCGGAAGGGAACGTGTAGCCGAGGAAGCTCGCGGTGAGCGGATTGCCGTCCTCGTCGTAGGAGAACTTCTCGTAGAGCGCCTGAGCGACGCCTGTTCCGATGCCCCCGTGGACCTGGCCCTCGGCCACGAGGGGGTTGAGGATATGGCCGGCGTCGTCGACGGCCACGATCCGCTCGAGAACAACCGCGCCCGTCTCGGTGTCGACCTCGACCACGGCGAGATGGGCGCCGAACGGGAACGTCGGTGCCCCGGCCTTGAACGTGTCTTCGACGCGGAGCTCTCCGAGCTTGCCTGCCTCTTCGAGCCGGCCCGCCAGCTCCGCCCAGGAGAGGGCGGGAACGGGAGCACCGGCGACGTGGAAGCGGCCTGTGGCGGTATCGAGGACGACGTCGTCCACGTTCGCCTCGAGCTCGTCGGCGACGAGGCGCTTCGCCCGCTCAACCACCTTGACCGCGGCCTGCGCCGCGACGGTGCCGCCGATCTGCAGCGACTTCGAGCCGTATGTGCCGGTGCCGTGCGCCACGCGGTCGGTGTCACCGGCGACGAAGTGGACCTTGTCGAGCGGGATCCCGAGTCGCTCGGCGACGAGCATGGCGAACGTCGTCTCGTGACCCTGCCCGTGTGAGAACGAGCCGGTGTAGAGGATCGCCTCGCCTTCGGGCGTGATCTCGACGGCGCCGAACTCTTCCTCGACGATTCCGTTCGTCACCTCGACATAGGTGGAGAGGCCGAGGCCGAGCTGGCGCAGATCGCCGGCCTCACGTCGGCGGCGCTGCTCGCTCCGCAGCTCGTCGTATCCCGCCTCGTCGAGAACGAGGTCGAGGGCACGCTCGTAGTCGCCGACGTCGTACGGCGCTCCGGTCACGGTCACATGAGGGAACGCGTCGGGCTGGATGAAGTTCTTGCGGCGAACCTCGGCCGGATCGACTCCGATCTCGGTTGCGAACATGTCCATCGCGCGCTCGATCGCCTGTGTCGCCTCTGGCCGGCCGGCCCCGCGGAACGCCCCGATCGGAGACGTGTTCGTGACGACCGAGACGCCCTCGAACTCGATCTCCGGGATTGCGTAGACACCGCTCGCCATCAGCTTGGTCAGGTTCGGAAGGAACGAGCCGATCGCCGGGTAGGCACCGGAGTCCTGGACGACGCTCAGGCGGTACGCCAGCACCTTCCCGTCGCGGCTCCCGCCGATCGTGAAGTCCATGGCCTGCGCTCGGCCGTGGCTCAGCGCGACCATGCTCTCGCTGCGCGTCTCCGTCCAGCGGACGGGCCGCTCCGTCTTGCGGGCGAGCCAGGCCACGAGCACGTCCTCGACAGACAGCATCTTCGCGCCGAAGCCGCCACCGACATCGGGCGCGATCACATGTACCTGGGCCGGATCGAGTCCGAGCATTCCGGCGAGCCCGCCCAGGTCCTGATGAGGGGTCTGGGTGGAAAGCCAGATCGTGAGACGACCATCGTCACCGACGACCGCGGCGGTCGCGCGCGGCTCGAGCGGGCTCGGAGCCATCCGCTGGCTGACCATGCTGCCCGAGACCACCACATCGCAGCCGTCGAAAAGGCTCTCGCTCCGCTGCTCGAGCGGAACGCGCGAGCACACGTTCGTGCCCGCCTCGGGGAAGAGGAGAACCTCGTCGCGCAGCGCCTGCCTGGGATCGACGACCACCGGCAGCGGCTCGTAGTCGGCGAAGACGAGCTCGGCCGCATCGACGCCGGCGGTGCGGTCTTCGCTGAGAACGACGGCAACGACGTCACCCGCGAAGCGGACGACGTCCCGCGCCAGCAAGGGCCGCCCCATGCTCGGCTCGATGCCCGGGAAGGGCGGTGGGCCGAACGGGGGGAGATCGACGTCCGCGGCGGTGAACACCTGCGTGCCCGGCATCGACCGCGCAGCCTCGGTGTCGACGCTCGCAACCCGGGCATGCGCGAACGGTGAACGGACGAAGGTCGCGTACAAGGCCCCAGGCAAATCGAGGTTGTCCACGAACCGGCCTTGCCCGGCGAGGAAGCGGGGGTCCTCCCGCCGCAGGATTCTCTGTCCGAACACGTTCAAGCCGCACTCTCCTCTCCAGCGGTTTTCAAGGCGCGGAGCGCCTCCAGCTCATCGATCGTCGGTGGTGCAGTCTCGCGCAGATCGTCGGCGACGAGCAACGGCCAACCGGTCGCCGCCCGCGCCTCGTCGACCGAGACGCCAGGGTGCACATGCGTCAGCACGAACTCCTTCGACTCGGGATCCGGCTCGAGCAGGCCCAGGTCGGTGACGACCACCGTCACGCCGGCTCCGGAGAAGCCGAGTCGCTCTCGTGTTCCAGGGCCGTCGCCGTGGCCGACGCTAGAGCGGAAATCGAGCCGCTCGACGAAGGACCTCGGAGACTGCCGGAGCATGACGAAGGTCTCCCCGCACGAGGCGGCGATCTCGGGCGCTCCACCCGCGCCCGGCAACCGCACCTTCGGGTGGTCGTAGCTCCCGATGACGGTGCTGTTCAGATTCCCGTAGCGGTCGATCTGCGCGGCGCCGAGGAAGCCGACGTCGACGCGGCCGCCCTGGAGCCAGTAGCTGAAGATCTCGGGTACGGAGACGACCGAGTCGGCGGTCTCCGCCAGCTCGCCGTCGCCGATCGACAGCGGGAGCACGCTCGGCTTGGCGCCGATCGTCCCGCTCTCGTAGATGAGCACGCAGCCCGGCGCGTGGGTGCGTCGCGCGAGGTTCGCGGCGACGCTCGGCAGGCCGATGCCGACGAAGCACACCGTGCCGTCTCGGAGCCGGCGCGCGGCAGCGATGGCCATCATCTCATCCTGCTCGTATCCGGCGCCGTTGCCGTTCATGCGACGGTCGACGTCGGCTGCAGGCTTCGGTGGTACTCGCCGACGTCCGCGGTCGAGCGGACGTGACGGTCGATCCAGCTCGTGAACTCGTCCCGGTCCCGGCTGACGGCGTCCCATGTCCGGTAGAAGCCGTTGTCGCGGCCATAGAAGCCGGCGACATACGACGGGTGGGCGCCGCCCGGAGCGAGCGAGACGGCACTCACGACCCAGGACGGGAGCACGATCGCTCCTGGGCGTGGATCGAGCTGCGGCACGATCTCCTCCACCGTGACGAGCGAGCGGCTCGAGGCGAGAACGACCTCTTTCTGCACGCCGGTGATCCCCCAGATCTGGACATTGCCCGCCTTGTCGGAGCGTTGCGCGTGGATGATGCCGACGTCGGGGCGCACAGCGCGAACCGCGGCCAGCTCCTCGCCCGTGAACGGACAGGTGATCCACTCGAGCGACGGCGTCCGTCCGACGAGATCCGTGCCCGCGTAGCCACGCAGGATGCCAAAGGGCAGCGCCGATGCTCCGGCGGCATACGCGGCGGCGAGTCCCGCGTGCGAGTTCTCCTCGAGCTCGAGCTGCATCGGCCATCCGTTCTCGACCGCGTCGCGGAAGCGGTGCAACGAGCCGACTCCGGGGTTGCCACCCCACGAGAAGACGAGCCTGCGAGCGCAGCCCGAGCCGATCAGCTGGTCGTAGATCAGGTCTGGCGTCATCCGCACGAGGGTGAGGTCGCGCCTGCCCTGGCGGATCAACTCGTGCCCCGCGGCGAATGGAATCAGATGTGTGAAGCCCTCGAGAGAGACGATGTCGCCGTCATGGACGAGCTCGGCAATTGCCTCGGAGAGAGAAACGATCTCAGCCACGCGACGGTCTTCGCTCCCTCTGGTTCGGCTTGTCGATCGGGTCCACCGCCTTCGCGTGTCGGGGCCTGGTGGCCGGGGGCGAGAAAGCCTACGGCCGGTTCGCTCGAGCTGTCAACGAGCCTACCGGCCCGCCCCCGGGTCGGAGTGCTACTCGCCGTCGCGACGGTCGCGCCGGGCTGCCCTCAAGAAGACCCAGCCGACGATGGCGAGCGCGAGGAACGAGAGGACGAGGACGGCCGTCAGGACGATGTCGTTGGCTGTCTGCTCCGACACGGCGGCGAGCGTCATTGGCAGCATGATGAAGGCTCGTGGACTTCGACCGTTGCGGCTGGCGCTGGACCAGCAGCTCCAGAGCCCCGAGTCTCGCCACGAAGCCGTTACGGAGATGTGCGCCGCGGCCTGGTGAAATGAGAATCCCGTTCGCGGACGGCGAACCTCCGGCTCTATCGGAACGGGATCGACTGCTTGAAGCGGGAGGCGTTGCCGGGGTCGTAGCGGCGCTTGGCCGCTACGAGCCGCGGACGCTTGGAGCCGGCGCTCATTCGACCCCGAAGGTTCGCTTCAGCCGTGCTGTCAGGCCACCCCGTTCCGGGGATCGAGTCGCTTCTGGCTCGGCCGCGTCGTCTTCGGCCGTGCTCGGGAGGGTGGTTACGGCCGCCCCCACCGCGAGTCGCGCCTGAAGCTTTTCGACTTCCTCCGTCAGCATCAGGATCGCTTTGGCGGCAGCGCGGAGCTCGTCGCTTTCCGCACGCTCCTCGAGACGGGTAGCCCAGGCCCGGAGTTCGCCGATCTGCGCAACGTCCATCGTCGCAGTATCGACCTTCTGCGAGCTGTCCTCAACGCCCGGACGGTCCACGACGTCCTCCGGGGGTTGCTCGTGGATCGCTAGTCACCCCAGTCGAAGTCCCGCGAGCGGCCCCAGAGGCCGTCCTCGGGCTCTTCGACAGCGTCCGGCTCGGACCACCTTTGCAGCGGCTCGACGTGCTCAGTCGCGACCGCAACGGCCGCCACGGCGGGTTCTGTCCCGTCGATCGTCTCCTCGAGACGTGCCTGCTCTTCGGTCTTGAACAGCGGGTGGTTGTGAAAGGGGTCGTCGTGCAAGTACCGCGAGAGCGGTAGTTCCCCGTTCAGCTCGGCATTCCGACGCTTGAGCTCCAGATGGTCTTCGATGATCTTGGAGAAGATCGAGGGGGTCTCCACCGGCATCCATTCCTCCTGGGCGGTTTGAGGGACCGCCGATTGTAACGGATCGATGAAGATTTCTGCTCGCCGACCGCAGGTCCTTCTCAATTACACAACGGTCACGGTGAAGGTCTCGGAGCCTTTCGCGCCACTCACCGTGACCGACAGGGTGTCTCCCGCATGTGGTTCATAGACCTCGATCGCAAACCCTTGCCCAGCCGCCAAGTGAACGCCGCAGTCGTGCAACGTGGCTGTGCCGGTCCCTTGGCACATTCCCTCGCCGAGCGCCGTGCTGTTCACATCCGGCTTACCCGGGAAGGTCGCCCAGGACGAGGCGTCGACCGGCATCGCGAAGGCCAGCGTCTGTAGGTCGACATCGGCGTTGCAGCCGTAGAAGCCCACGCCGTGGCCGTCGTTCCCGAAGTCCTCGGCGTAGGCAGAGCACGCGTACCCCGAACCGGTCGGGGGCGGTGGAGTCGGGGGGCCGGGAGGCGGCGGCCCGGGTGAAGGCGGACCGGGCGGTGGAGGAGGACCGGGCGGCGGAGGAGGAGACGGCGACCCCGGCGAGGCGACCGCTGCTTCGATCCGCTTCAGCGCCGATCGCTCGTAGAGCTCCGCGCGACTCAGACGCACCTTCACCAGCCGAGAGCCGCTGGTTGCGCCGATCTCGCCCAGCGCGGCAGCGTCGGCGGCGATCGCGAGGTCGAGAACGCGGCGGATCGAGCTCCGCTCCGCCTGATCGACACCCTCGCCCTTCGTGTAGGCGGCGTCCACCTCTGCCTCGGCGACACCGAGATCCGAGAGCGCGGTTCGCAGGCAGTTGCGTGCGTGCTTACCGTCCGCCTGCTGCTCGAAGCGGAGGCAGACCGGTTGGTGCCGGATCACCCCGTTGATTCGCTTCTCGGCTCTTCGCGTATGAGCTCCCTGAGACGAGCCAGAGCCGGCGAGCGCCGAGAGCGAGACTGCGGTGCTCGCGACTATCCCGACGGTCGCGAGCGCTCCAAGGAGCCTCCCCATGCAATGACGATAGCCTGCTCCGTGGCGTCTACGCTGCGGGACTCGCGCCAAGCGTGTCGCGGACGATCCGATCCTGCTCGATCAGATGCGCGGTCGGATAGCCCTCGCTCGGGCTCGCGCGCCACGGCCGGCCGATGTAGCGAAGCGCCACCGCCCGTGTGAACGCGTCCTCGAGCGCGCCCTCGAGCCGGTGGCGGATCGCCCGGTATGCGCCCATGTTCAGCGGCTCCTCCTGCGCCCACACGAGCTCGGATGTCCCGGGGTAGGACGCGATCAGCTCAACGACCGCGCTGGTCGGAAACGGATAGAGCTGCTCGATGCGCGCCACGGCGACCGTCTGCGCACGGGCGCGCTCTTCGTGCCCGACGATGTCGTAGTAGAGCTTCCCCGAGCAGAGCACGAGACGGCGCACAGCAGACTTGTCGGCCGTCGGGTCGTCGATCACCGGGGCGAAGCCACCGCTCGCGAGATCGTCGAGCACCGACGAGGCGTCCTTGAGGCGCAGAAGCCCCTTCGGCGTCGTCACGACGAGCGGCCGCGGAGTCGCGTCGAGCGCCTGCCGGCGGAGCAGATGGAAGTACTGCGCCGACGTGGTCACGTTCGCCACACGGATGTTGTTCTGCGCACCGCTCTGGAGGAAGCGCTCGAGCCGGGCGCTCGAGTGCTCGGGCCCGTTGCCCTCGAACCCGTGCGGGAGGAGGAGAACCAGTCGCGACGTCTGCCTCCATTTCGAGAGGCCGGAGACGAGGAACTGGTCGACGATCACCTGGGCGTTGTTGACGAAGTCGCCGAATTGCGACTCCCAGAGAACGAGCGCCTCGGGCGCGGCGACCGAGTAGCCGTACTCGAAGCCGAGGGCGCCGTACTCGGACAGCGGCGCGTTGTGCACTTCACAGGCGGCGGTCGCTTCGGCGAGGTGCTGGATCGGCGCGTACCGCTCTCCCGTCATCGAGTCGTGGAAGACGAGATGGCGCTGTGAGAACGTGCCGCGCTCGGTGTCCTGGCCCGTGAGCCGGATCGGGATCCCGTCGACGAGCAAGCTGGCAAACGCGAGAGCTTCCGCGTGACCCCAGTCGATGCCACCTTCGTCCAGCGTCGCCAGGCGGCGCTCGAGCTGCCGGACGAGCTTCGGGTTGACGGTGAAGCCTTCGGGTGCGGTTACGAGCTCCGCGGAGAGCCTGCGCAGACGATCGGGCGGAACCGTCGTGACAACATCGGCGGCACGGCCGCCAGGCGTCCGGGGCTCGACTGCCGGGGGCGATGCGAGCATCCGCTTCAAGCGCTCGTGCGCTTCGCGGAGCTCGTCGAGCGGGCCGTCGACCATCACCTGCGCCTCGTCGGCGGTGACGACTCCGTTGGCGACGAATCGGGCCGCAAGCTGCTCGCGAGCGGTCGGCTGCTCGGCGATCAGCGCTGCCATCAAAGGCTGTGTGTACGAGGGCTCGTCCTGTTCGTTGTGCCCGAGGCGGCGGTAGCCGACCAGATCGACGACCACGTCGTGCCCGAACCGCTCACGGTAGGCGAGCGCGAGGCGAACGACTGCGATCGCGGCCTCCGGGTCGTCGGCGTTGACGTGCACGATCGGCGCGTCGAAGCCCTTGGCCAGATCGCTCGAGTAGCGGGTCGAGCGACCTTCGGCGGGATCCGTCGTGAATCCGACCTGGTTGTTCGCGATCAGGTGGAGGGTGCCTCCGGTCGAGTAGCCGGGCAGACCCTCGAGATTGAGCGTCTCTGCGACGACTCCCTGACCGGGGAAGGAGGCGTCGCCGTGGATCAGGACGGGCAGCGCGACGGTCGGATCGTGGATTCCAGCCGCCGACGAGCGATCGGTCTGCGTCGCCCGCGTCCATCCTTCCACCACCGGGTCGACGGCCTCGAGATGACTCGGGTTCGAGACGAGCGTCACGGCGATCTCACCTGCGGAGGTGGCATGGACGCCCTTCGCTCCGAGGTGGTACTTGACGTCGCCCGTGCCCTCCTCGGGGCTGCCGACGACAGCGGCGATCGTCCGCTCCCCCTCGAACTCGCGCAGGAGCTCCTCGTACGGTTGCCCGACGGTGTGGGCCAGCACGTTCAGGCGCCCGCGATGAGCCATGCCGATCACGACCTCGTGCGCGCCGGCGGTGGCGGCGAGCTCGATCGCCTCGTCGAGCATGGGCACGAGCACGTCGAGGCCCTCGGCCGAGAACTGCTTCTGGCCGAGGAACGCGCGGCGGAGGTACTGCTCGAACGCCTCGGCCCGAGAGAGCCGTGCCAGCAGTCGCCGCTTCTCGTCCACGTCGAGCGGCTGGCGATGTCGACCCGACTCGATCGTTCGTCGCAGCCACATACGCTCCTCGTGGTCCGAGATGTGCTCGATCTCGTAGGCGATCGTCCCGCAGTAGGTCTCGACGAGCCGCGGGAGTGCGTCGGCGAGGGTCTCTCCGTCGACGAACAAGCCGAGAGCGGAAGCCGGGACCTGCTCCTGGAGGTCCAGCGTCAGGGGTGGCTCGACTAGCTCCGGATCGAGCGCCGGATCGCCGACCGGCTCTGCGCCGAGAGGATCGAGCCGCGCGGCGAGATGGCCGTGGGAGCGATACGCGCCGACGAGGGCCGACGCTGCCGCCACGGCACGCACGAGATCCTCGTCGACCGGAGCCGGAACGGCCGGAGCCGGTGTCGCCGGCTGACCGTTGCCGTCAGGCCGTAGAGCAGTGAGAAGCCGCGCAAGCCCGGGATGGCTCGCGACGAGGTCGCTCGAGCCGCTCTCGAAGAGAGCCCGCCACTCCTCGGGCACCGCCTCGGGATTGTCGAGGTACTCCTCGAGCAGGGCCTTCGCATATCCCGCGTTCAGGTCGTCGACGTCGTGCATCTGACCTCATCTTGTTCTAGCAACGCCCCGTGGGCTCCTGTCGGCTCGTCGAAGCTGCCGGCGCAGGCGGGCTTTGCCCGCCGGAGCCACCCGCGAGAAACGCGCGATTCTGGCGAGGGGGCTCGTGGGGGAAACCGGGTTTCCCCCACGCTGCTACCAGAGCGCGTGGCCGGTGACGATCGCGATGACGACGCCGGCGATGAAGCACACTCCCGCCGTGACGACCGCGACTGCACACAGCACGCGGTGGCGGGAGCTCATCCCGCTCGCGACGAGGGCCAGGATCGACGACGCGACCACCAGCGGAACGGGATGGTAGGCGAGCGCGACGAGGCTGGTGAAGAGCGACGCCGCCGCGAACAGGCCGGCGATCGTCTCGACGGTGTCCTGGTGTCGCTCCCGGGCCGGGTCGAGCGTGCTCATTCGGCAGGCCTCCAACCCTCGGCTCGCCAGCCCGCTGGCATCGGCGCGCGAGCGAACGACCGACGCGGTGCGCCGTGCGGACGGGTCGGGCGATGGCCGCGGGAGGGTCGGCGCAGCACACTCCACGCAGGTCGCGGGTCAGGCTCGAGCGGCGCCGTGACGATCGCGCCCTCGAGCGGCTCGGGGGGAAGCTCTGGCTTGGCCCTGATCGCCCACCACACCACACAGCCCAGGTAGACGACGGGGATCTTGAGAATCAGCAACAGGAAGATCGCCTCCCAGAGCATCGGCGCAGTGTACGCGACTGGCACCGCGGAGCCGACGAGCACGACTGCTATTTTGGCGCGCGGTGCTCGAAGGCCTCGCCCGCTTCCTGATCCACCATCGCAAGCTCGTCGCAGGCGTGTGGATCGCGCTGACCGTTTTCGGGGTCTTCGCGACGAAGCAGGTTTCCGATCGGTGGCTGGAGCAATTCTCGATCCCGGGCTACTCCGCCTACGAGGCGAACCAGCGGGCCCTGAAGGCGCTCGGCACCGGCGAGAACCCGCCGCACGTCGCGGTCTTCAGGACCAGCGGCGACGTCACGAAGCAGGGCGAGATCAAGACTGCGCTGGAGTCGGTTCAGACCAAGTTCCCGAACTTCCGGATCAGCTCGTACTTCGACGGCGGCAGCCGCGCCTACGTCTCGCGGGACGGGCACACGATGTTCGCCCTGATCTACCCGTCCGGCCAGCAGAGCTTCACTGCGGAGACGCACACCGGCCAGGTCCGGGGGCTTCTGCTGGACGCACTTCCAACGGGAGTGACCGTGCACCTCACCGGCAGAGATGCGCTCAACGACGAGTCGAGCGGCGAGGGCCCGAGCGTGCTCACCGAGGCCATGATCGGAGGCCTCGGCGCGATCATCATCCTGCTCTTCGTGTTCGGGACGATCCCCGCGGTGCTGATGCCGATCGTCGTCGCGATCTCGTCGATCCTGAACACGTTCACGCTGATCTGGCTGCTCACCTACATCACCCCGGTGTCGCTGATCGTGCAGTACCTCGTCGCTCTGGTCGGGCTCGGCGTCGCGATCGACTATGCCCTTCTGATGATCTTCCGCTTCCGCGAAGAGCTCCGGCACGGCAGGGACTCCGAGACGGCGACGATCGAGACGATGACGCACGCCGGCCGCTCGGTGATCGTCTCGGGCTCGACGGTGGCGATCGGCCTCCTGTCGATGGTGATCATCCCGGTGCCGGTGATCCGCTCGATCGGCATCGCCGGCATGTTGATACCCGTCGTGTCCGTCATCGCCTCGATCACGCTGCTGCCCGCGCTCCTGTCATTGCTCGGCCACCGCATCAACTCCGGCCGCGTGATGCCGAAGCGGATCGTCGAAGGATCGGACGAGGAGAGCGGGTTCTGGTGGCGGTGGGCCCGCCTCGTGATGCGCCGGCCGCTCGTGATCGGCGGTATCGGCCTCCTCATCGTCGGATTCCTGGTCGCAGGCGGAGCGCAGCTGAACCCGGCCGAGGCGCAGGCGAAAGACCTGCCCGGTAAGGGCGACGCCTTCGCAGGCCTCGCAGCCTTGACCAGCGCCGGTATCTCGCAGGGGGTGCTGAAGCCGTTCCTCGTCGTTGCCGAAGGCAATCCGTCGACATCCGATCTCTCACGGGCCGTCGCGACGATCGAACGGACGCCGGGCATCGCCGGTGCTGCGGCGCCGCCCGGCCTGCGCGCGAACGGCGTAGCGCTGATCGAAGCGTTCTCGACGAGCGACGCGGCGACTGATGCCTCGGATACCACGATCGGCAAGCTCCAGCACACGGTCCTCCCCGCGCTCAGCCAGCCGGGCGGGCCGACGTTCACCGTGGGTGGTGTGGCGGCGGAAGATCGCGACTTCCGGCACGCCGTCTACGGCAAGTTCCCCTACGTGCTCGGCTTCGTCGTCCTGCTCACGCTGATCCTGCTGATGCGCGCGTTCCGCTCGGTGGTGCTCGCGTTCAAGGCGGTCGTGCTCAACCTGCTCTCGCTTGCCGCGGCGTTCGGCGTCATCGTCTTCATCTTCCAGCAGGGCCACGGCGCGCACGCGATCTGGGGAGTGCATGCCACGGGGGTGATCATCTCCTGGATTCCGCTGATGATCTTCGCCTTCATGTACGGGTTGTCGATGGACTATGAGGTGTTCATGGTCACGCGCATGCGCGAGGCTTACGACGAGACCCACGACACGAAGTCGGCGATCGCGCTCGGCCTCGCCCGGACGGGAAAGCTCGTGACGAGCGCGGCCCTCGTGCTCATGCTCGCGTTCTTCGTACTCTCGACGAGCCCCGGGGTCGACATCAAACAGTTCGGCATCGGACTCGCAGCGGGGATCATCATCGACGCGACCATCATCCGGGCGCTGCTCGTCCCCTCGATCATGGTCGTCGCGGGGCGCTGGAACTGGTGGCTTCCGCAGCCGATCCGCCGTCTGCTCCTCGTCAGGCCCGAGCCGGCCCGCGAGGGGGCCTAGATGATTGATCGATAATTGACCGGCAACCGTGGCACCGCCGGGAGCGCCCGTGACACGTCGCCTGAGCCCACGCTCGCCCTAACACGTACCCGCCGGGTACGCGCCGCGGGCGACCGCGACCCCAGGCTCGGTCTCGGACACCCCCGCCGGCACCACAATTCCCGATCAACCATCTAGGAGTTGGGCGGGCCGTAGCCCCCGCCGCCGGGCGTCTCGACACGGATCACATCGCCGGCTCGAAGCTGCCGTGTGGTCTTCGCGGGTAGCTCCTGGCTGTTCAGCAACGTCCGACCCGGGGAGCCCGGCGTGCCGCCCGCAGCCCCGGCCGGCCCGCGTGCACGCCGCTCGGAGAGGAGAGACAGCCGGCAGTCCTGGAGAACGCGAAGCTCCCTGACGACGCCATCGCCACCGCGGAAACGACCCGCACCGCCGGATCCCGCGCGGATCGCATAGCGCTCGACGCGGAGGGGGTACGAGAACTCGATCGCCTCGACCGGGGTGTTGAGCGTGTTCGACATCGCCACGTGGACCACGGTCGGGCCGTCCGCGTCAGGAGAGGCGCCCTGCCCGCCCGCGATCGTCTCGTAGTACGTGAAGCCCGTTCCGCCGAACGTGACGTTGTTCATGGTTCCCTGCCCCTGGGCCGGGACCGGGACCGCCTGGCGGAAGGCGGCGAACACAACGTCGACGATGCGGCTCGAAGTCTCGGTGTTGCCGGCGACCACTGCGGCCGGGCGGCGAGCATTCACGAGCGAGCCCTCGGGGGCGAGTACCCGCACCGGGGCATACGCGCCGCCCGACGAGGGGAGATCCGGCTCGGTCAGGCAGCGGACGACGAAGTAGCAAGCCGAGCGGGTCACCGCGAGCGGACAGTTGAGGTTGCCGTCGTGCTGGGGGGACGTGCCCGCGAAGTCGATCTCGACCTCGTCGCCGGAGATCGTGACGGTCGCCCGGATCTCGAGCTCGCCTTCGATCGGCTCGAGCATGTCGGAGGCCTCGTAGCGCCCGTCGGGGAGCGATGCGATCGCCGCTCGCACGACCCTCTCCGAGTAGCGGAAGAGCTCGTCCATCGCACCGGAGACGGTCTCCACGCCCCGCCTCGCGACGAGCTCCCCGAGCCGCCGTTCCGCGAGGAGCTGAGCCGCGATCTGGGCGCGGAGGTCGCCCCGCCGCTCGTCGGAGTTCCGCATGTTCGCGAGCAGCAGAGCCAGCACCTCGTCGTCGAGCCTCACCGGGGGCACGATCACCCCTTCCTGGAAGAGCTCGTGCGAGGTGGCCGGCAGGCTGGCCGGCTCCATGCCGCCGACGTCCGCGTGGTGGGCACGGGAGACCGCGAACCCGCACGGGACGCGAGAGACGAGCGTCAGGTCGGGCAAGTGCGTGCCGCCCGTGTACGGATCGTTGAGGATGTAGATCTCACCCGGCTCGGGATCGCGCTCGAGGACGGCCGCGACCGCCTCGGGCATCGCCCCGAGATGGACGGGGATGTGCTCGGCCTGGACGACCATGCGACCGCGCTCGTCGAAGAGGGCGGTCGAGCAGTCGCGTCGCTCCTTGATGTTGGCCGAGAACGCTGACCGGATGAGAGCCGCGCCCATCTCCTCGGCGATCGCCCGGAGCGCGGCCCCAATGATCTGGAGCTGAATATTCACGATCGCGTGACTACCAGCGTGCTATTCCCATCCCTATCCCCCACCCACCCGGGGGGAATCCAGCAGGTGGCTCCGTCGAGTGAGAGCACCGCCGGGCCTTTCGCGTGGAGCGGATCGTCCGCCGGAAGGTCGAGCTCTGGCCCGGGCCGGACGTCGGCGGTCCGCACGGCCACGAGCTCGAGCGGCCGATCGGGGTCTGCGTAGCCGTATCGCTCCTCGTGCGCGCGGTGGAATCGCTGCGCGAGGTCGGGGCCAAGAGGCACGGCAAGCTCGAACGACTGCCCGCGGTAGCGGAGATCGGCCTCGCCATCCTGCGGCAGCTCCCCCGCGTCCTCGAGCGGGCACACGTAGGAGCGGACGCGATCCCGCCGCTCGTCGCTCGCGACGAGACCGAGAGCCGAGAGCACGCCTGCGGCGGCGGGGACGAGCACAGTGTCGATTCCGAGTTCCTCGGCCAGGGCACACGCATGCAGCGGGCCGGCGCCGCCGAACGCGACGAGCGCGCAATCCCTGGGGTCGAAGCCACGCTCGACCGAGACCACACGCAGCGCCCCGAGCATCTCCGCGTTCACTACCTGGACGACGTCATCGGGGTCGAGGTCGCCGAGAGCTCGCTCCGCTGCCTCGCGGTCGAGCTCGATGCCGCCGGCGAGCCGATCGGGAAGGCGGCCAAGAATCAGATTGGCATCGGTCACCGTTGGCCGTTCCCCGCCGCGCCCATAGCAGGCAGGGCCGGGAGTGGCACCTGCGCTCTCCGGCCCGACCCTGATCGCGCCGCCGGCGTCGCGCCAGACGATCGATCCGCCCCCCGCCCCAACCGTGTGGATGTCGATCATCGGCAGGCGAACCGGAAGTCCGTCGACCTCCCGCTCGACTGTCCGCGCGGCTGTTCCCCCGGCGATCAAGCACACATCGGTCGATGTCCCGCCCATGTCGAACGAGATCGCGTTCTCGACTCCGGCGAGCTGTGCGATGCGAGCGGCGCCCACCACGCCCCCGGCCGGACCGGAGACGAGCACGAGCGCCGCGTGTTCCGCCGCCTCCTCGATCGTTGCGACGCCGCCGGACGAGCGCATGACGAGCGGCTCGGGCAAGCCCACCTCGAGGCAGCGCGTCGCCAGTGAGCGGAAATAGCGCGCACAAACGGGTCCGAGATAGGCGTCCATGACGGTGGTCGAGGCCCGCTCGTACTCCCGAAACTCGGGGCAGACCTCGTGCGAGGCGACGACGTGCACACCGGGAAGCCGGCGGCGCAACTCGTCGGCGACCTCGCGCTCGTGGCTCGGGTCGCGAAAGGAGAAGAGGAAACAGACGGCGACGGCCTCTGCATCGACGTCCGGAACCGTGGCCAGGTCGAGGTCGAGGAGGACACCTTCGGGGCCGATCCGCTCCCGTACGCCGTAGCAGCGCTCGAGCGGTACGAGCGGCTCGGGATGCTCGTCGCCGAGCCGGTAGAGATGGGCCCTCGTCTGGCGCCGGAGGTGCAGGAGATGCTCGAACCCTTCGGTCGACACGAACGCAGCGCGGGCACCCTTCCGCTCGAGCATGGCGTTGGTGGCGATCGTCGTTCCGTGCGAGAACCGGTCGACTCTGGTCACGCCGACAGCTCGCGCGGCGGCGACGACCGCGTCCTCCTGCGCAGCGGCAGTCGGCACCTTCGCCGTCCGGATCTGCCCGTCTTCGAGCAGCACGGCGTCGGTGAACGTCCCGCCGACGTCGATGCCAAGGACGGAAGGTGCGCGCGTGGGCCTCGCTCGACTCACGCGCGCACTCTGCCAGTCCGCTACGTCACTTTCGTGGAGAAGGAGCGGCTCGTCTTCGCGCCCCTGTAGGTCTCGCTGATCACTCCGACGAACGTGTCCCCCGACGAACTGCGCGGCAGCTTCCAGACACAGATCGCCTCGCCCGACGAACTCGTCGACTTCCGCGTGGCAGCCAGCTTCTTCCCCGCCAGCTTCGCCGCACACGTCAGCGACCCCCTCACACCCCTCCCCGTCGCCTTGTTCGTCACCGTGAACGACACCGAAAACTCCGAACCCGCCTGCGCCTTCCCGAAACTCACCGCCGACGACGCAAGCCTCGGCTTCGCCGGCTTCGGCTTCGGCTTCACAGACGGAGGAGGAGGCGGCGGCGGCGAGGCGGGCGCGGAGACAGTGACGTCACGACTCACCGACGCCGTCGCCCCCGAATCATCCGTCACCGTCAACGTCACATGAAACGTCCCAGCCGACCCATACAAGTGGCTAACCGACGCCCCCGACGCGGTCGTGTTGTCGCCAAAGTTCCACGAATACGCGGCGATCGACCCGTCCGGGTCCGAACCCGACCCGGTGAAACTCACATTCAACGGCGCCTGCCCCGACGACGGCGACGCGTCGATCGACGCGGTCGGCGGCTTGTTCGAGATCACCCGCAGGCGATGAGCGTTGTAGTCCGTCACGTACAGGTTCCCCTGCCCGTCGAGTGCGAGTCCTGCCGGCCCGTAGATCGCGGCCGAAGCCGCGGGGCCGCCGTCACCGGACGAGGCGTCTGCACCCGTACCGGCGATCGTGTTGATCACCCCGCCGCTCACCTTCCGGATCCGGCGGGCTTTTGCCTCGTAGTCGGAGACGTACAGGTTCCCGGCCGCGTCGACGGCGACGTCCTCCGGGTAGACGAATCCGGCGGAGGTCGCCTGCCCGCCGTCACCCGAGAATCCCTTCGTACCCGTCCCGGCCACGGTCGTAATGATCCCGCCGCTCACCTTCCGCACCCGGTAATTGTCCCCGTCGGCGATGTACAGGTTCCCCTGCCCGTCGACCGCGACATCGGTCGGATCGTAGAGCTGCGCCGAGGTCGCCTGCCCGCCGTCGCCGGAGTACCCCTTCGTCCCGGTGCCGGCGACGGTCGTGATCACGCCGTTACTCACCTTGCGGACCCGGTTGTTTTCCGTGTCGGCGACGTACAGGTTCCCCTGGGCGTTGACCGCGATTCCTTCCGGGTAGTTGAGCTGCGCCGAGGTCGCCTGACCGCCGTCCCCCGAATACCCCTTCGTCCCGGTTCCGGCGACGGTCGTGATCACACCGCCGCTCACCTTCCGGATCCGGTGGTTGTAATAGTCGGAGATGTAGAGGTTCCCCTGCGCGTCGACGGCGACATCGGCTGGATAGTTGAGCTGGGCCG
Source organism: uncultured Actinomycetes bacterium (assembly GCA_963736045.1). Taxonomy (GTDB): domain Bacteria; phylum Actinomycetota; class Thermoleophilia; order Gaiellales; family Gaiellaceae; genus PALSA-612. The sequence goes on from CAVTNK010000009.1 coordinate 47,184, forward strand.
ACGTGGCCTGGCCGCCGTCACCGGAATAACCGGCGGCACCGGTTCCCGCAACGGTGGTGATGATCCCACCGCTGATCTTCCTGACTCGGTGGTTGTAGTAGTCGGCGACGTACACGGAGCCCTGCGCATCGACTGCCACGCCCCAGGGCTTGTAGAGCTGCGCCGAGGTCGCCTGGCCGCCGTCGCCGGCGAAACCGGCCGTCCCCGTCCCCGCGACCGTCGTGATCGTGTTACTCCCCGACACTCCGAACGCGGCCGGAGCGGCCACCGCACCCACCACCACTAGCAACAACCCGACACGGATCCACGAACGCATGCCGACCCTCCCCCCAGTCACGCGTGTCTGCGTCTCGGCTTCGGCTTCGGCTTGGTCACCGTAGCCGAGAACGAACGACTCACCTTCGCACCCCTATACGTCTCGCTAATCGAGCCGGCGAACACCTCACCCAGCCGTGCCAACAGGAAGCCTCCACGTACACACCGCCCGCCCCGACGAACTCGTCGACTTGCCCACCGTCCCCAACGACACCCCAGCCAACTTCCCACTACACGACAACAACCCCCGCACACCATTCCCGGTCGCCCTGTTCGTCACCGTCATCGACACCGAGAACAACCTCCCAGCCGTCGCCTTCCCATGGCCCGCACCCGACGACGCCAACCTCGGCTTCGGAGGAGGAGGCGGAGGTGGAGGCGGAGGCGGAGGAGCCGAAGCCGCCGTCACGACGATGTCCCGCGTCGCCGACGACGACCCACCCGAATCATCCGTCACCGTCAACTTCGCCTGAAACGTCCCCGCACTCCCATACAAATGGCTCGGATTCGCGCCCGTCGCGGTCCCGCCATCACCGAACGCCCACGAATAGGCAGCGATCGACCCATCCGGATCACTCGACCCCGACCCATCGAACACCACATTCAACGGCGCCTGACCCGACAACGGCAACGCATTCAACGACGCAACCGGCGGCTTGTTCTCGACCTTGCGCACGCGATTGTTGCCCGAATCGCTGACGAAGAGATTGCCTTGAGTGTCGATCGCCACTCCGGCGGGGTAGCTGAGCTGGGCCGATAGCGCGGGGCCACCGTCGCCGGAGAAACCGTTGATACCCGAGCCGGCGACCGTCGTGATGATCCCGCCCGAGAGCTTGCGAACGCGATGGTTGCTGTAATCGGCGATGTACAGGTTCCCTTGCGAGTCGAGCCACAGTCCAGCGGGCTGGTTCAACTGCGCTGAGGTCGCCTGCCCGCCGTCACCCGAGAACCCCGCTGTCCCTGTTCCGGCGATCGTCGTGATGATCCCGCCGCTCACTTTCCGGATCCGGTTGTTGTCGTAGTCCGCGATGTACAGGTTCCCCTGCAAGTCGATCGTGACGTAGTGAGGGTCGTTGAGCTGTGCCGAGGTCGCTTGCCCACCATCACCCGAGCTCCCCGCCGTGCCGTTCCCGGCGACCGTCGTGATGATCCCGTTCGACACCTTGCGGATCCGCTGGTTCCCGGAATCCGCGATGTAGAGACTGCCCTGCGAGTCGACGGCAACGCCGCGTGGAAACTTGAGCTGAGCCGACGTAGCCTGGCCGCCGTCACCCGAATACCCCGCCGTCCCCGTACCGGCGACCGTCGTGATGATCCCGTTCGTCGAGACCATGCGGACCCGGTTGTTGTTGTAGTCGCCGAAGTACAGGTTCCCCTGTGCGTCGAAGGCGAGACCGCTCCGAGGCCCATTGAGCTGTGCCGAGGTCGCCTGCCCGCCGTCACCCGAATACCCCGGCGTCCCCGTACCGGCGATCGTCGTGATGATCCCGTTCGACACCTTGCGAAGCCGGTTGTTGTTGTAGTCGGCGATGTACAGGTTCCCCTGAGCGTCGATGGCGACGCCTCTCGGGCCGTTGAGCTGCGCCGAGGTGGCCTGCCCGCCGTCACCGACGACACCCGCTGTTCCCGTCCCGGCGATCGTCGTGATCGCGTTACTCCCCGACACGCCGAGCGCGGCCGGAACCGCGACCGCACCCACCACCAGCACCAACAATCCGATACGGATCCAAGAACGCATGCCTAGCCCTCCAGTTCGGTCAGCCTGTTTGTATCCGCGGGTTCGGGAAGCGCACGAGAGACGCTCATGCGTGTCGCCGCCTCGGCTTCGGCTTCGGCTTCGGCTTCGTCACAGTGGTCGAGAACGAACGGCTCACCTTCACACCCCTATACGTCTCACTAATCGTGCCGACGAACGTCGCCCCCGCCGTGCCAACAGGAAGCCTCCAGGTACACACCGCCCGCCCCGACGACGACACCGACTGGCCCACCGTCCCCAACGACACCCCAGCCAACTTCCCAACACACGACAACGAACCCTTGACCCCGTTCCCGGTCGCCCTGTTCGTCACCGTCATCGACACCGAAAACAACCTGCCAGCAGTCGCCTTCCCATGGCTCGCCCCCGACGACGCCAACCTCGGCTTCAACGGCGGGGGCGGAGGCGGCGGAGGCGGCGGCGGAGGCGGAGGCGGGGGCGCCGACACGACAATGTCACGCGTCGCCGACGCGGTCGCACCCGAATCATCAGTCACCGTCAACTTCGCCTGAAACGTCCCAGCCGAATACAAATGGCCCGGATTCACCCCGGTCGCCGTCGCACCATCACCAAACACCCACGAATACGACACAACCGACCCATCAGGATCACTCGACCCCGACCCATCAAACACCACATTCAACGGCGCCACACCCGACAACGGCGACGCATTCAACGACGCAACCGGCGGCTTGTTCTCGATCCGGCGCACGCGGTGTCCGCCGTACTCGCCGACGTACAGGCTGCCGGTGGCGTCGAAGGCAAGGCCCCACGGATAGTTGAGCTGCGCCGAGGTGGCCGGGCCGCCATCGCCCGAGGAGCCTGCCGTGCCCGTGCCGGCGATCGTGGTGATGACGCCGCCGCTCACCTTGCGCAACCGGTGGTTCTCGTGGTCGCTGATGTACACGTTGCCGGCCGCGTCAATGACCAATTGCCGAGGGCCGTTCAGCTGCGCGGAGGTAGCCTGGCCGCCGTCACCCGAGAAGCCGGCGGTGCCTGTCCCCGCGATCGTGGTGATGATCCCGTTGCTCACCTTCCGAACGCGCTCGTTGTCCGTGTCCGCGATGTAGAGGGTTCCCTGCGAGTCCACGAAGACGCCACGAGGCGAGTTGAGCTGCGCCGAGGTCGCCTGCCCGCCGTCACCCGAATAGCCGCTCGCTCCCGTGCCGGCGACGGTCGTGATGATCCCGCCGCTCACCTTCCGAACGCGATTGTTGTCCGCGTCCGCGATGTAGACGGTTCCCTGCGAGTCAACGGCGACGCCGCGGGGGTAGTTGAGCTGCGCCGAGGTCGCCTGCCCGCCGTCACCCGAATAGCCTGCGGTGCCGGTCCCCGTGACGGTCGTGATGATCCCGCCGCTCACCTTCCGGATCCGGTGGTTCTTCTCTTCGACGATGTACAGGCTGCCCTGGCTGTCAAACGCGAGTCCGGCCGGGCCGTTGAGCTGAGCCGACGTGGCCTGGCCTCCGTCGCCAGCGAACCCAGCTGTACCGGTACCCGCAAACGTGGAGATGTTGCCGCCGCTCACCTTCCGCACCCGGTTGTTGTCGTGGTCGGCGATGTACACGCTTCCCTGGACGTCGACGGCGAGTCCGTACGGATAGTTCAGCTGCGCGGACGTCGCCTGCCCGCTGTCACCCGTAAAGCCCGCCGTCCCCGTCCCGGCGATCGTCGTGATGGTGTTGGCACCCGACACGCCGAACGCGGCCGGTGCAACCACCGCGCCAACGACCGCTACCAACAGCCCGACCCGGATCCACGAACGAGGAACGCTCATGCGTGTCGCCGTCTCGGCTTCGGCTTCAGCTTCAGCTTGGTCACCGTAGCCGAGAACGAACGGCTCACCTTCACACCCCTATACGTCTCGCTGATCGTGCCGGCGAACAGCTCACCCGCCGTGCCAACAGGAAGCCTCCAGGTACACACCGCCCGCCCCGACGACGACACCGACTGGCCCACCGTCCCCAACGACACCCCAGCCAACTTCCCACTACACGACAACGAACCCTTGACCCCGTTCCCGGTCGCCCTGTTCGTCACCGTCATCGACACCGAAAACAACCTGCCAGCAGTCGCCTTCCCATGGCTCGCCCCCGACGACGCCAACCTCGGCTTCAACGGCGGGGGCGGAGGCGGCGGAGGCGGCGGCGGAGGCGGAGGCGGGGGCGCCGACACGACAATGTCACGCGTCGCCGACGCGGTCGCACCCGAATCATCCAGTCACCGTCAACTTCGCCTGAAACGTCCCAGCCGCACGTACAAATGGCCCGGATTCGCGCCCGACGCCGTCACACCATCACCAAACACCCACGAATACGACACAACCGACCCATCAGGATCACTCGACCCCGACCCATCAAACACCACATTCAACGGCGCCTGACCGCTCGACGGCGACGCATTCAACGACGCAACCGGCGGCTTGTTCTCGATCTTGCGAACCCGATGGTTCTGCTCGTCGCTGATGTACAGGCTCCCCTGACGAATCGAGGCCGCAGGTGGAAGGGGCCATTGAGCTTGGCCGACGATGCCGGGCCGACCATCGCCTGTGGCGCCAGCCGTGCCGGTACCGGCGATCGTCGTGATCATGCCCCTGCTCAACTTCCGGATGCGGTTGTTCTCGAAGTCGCCGATGTACAGGTTGCCGGCCGCGTCGAGCGCGACGCCGTTCGGGCGGTTGAACTGCGCCGACGTCGCCTGACCGCCGTCGCCCGAGAAGCCAGGCGTGCCGGTACCGGCGATCGTCGTGATGATCCCACCACTCACCTTGCGGACACGGTTGATTCTCCGTGTCGGCGATGTACAGGTTGCCCTGCGCGTCGACCGCCACGCTGTAGGGGCGGTTCAGCTGCGCAGAGGTCGCCTGGCCGCCGTCGCCGGGAGCCCTGGGTACCGGTACCGGCCACCGTCGTGATGATCCCGCCGCTCACCTTCCGAACGCGATTGTTCGACCTGTCGGCAATGTAGACGTTCCCCTGCCCGATCGACAGCCACGCCTCTCGGAACGTTGAGCTGAGCCGAGGTCGCCTGGCCGCCGTCACCCGGAGAACCCCGCCGTACCCGTCCCCGCGATCGTCGTGATGATCCCCCCGCTGACCTTGCGGATCCGGTTGTTGGTCGAATCGACGATGTACAGGCTCCCCTGCCCGTCGAGAGCCACGTCGACCGGGTTGAAGAGCTGTGCAGACGTCGCCTGACCTCCGTCACCCGAGTAACCCGGCGTCCCGGTGCCTGCAAAGGTCGAGATGTTCCCGCCGCTCACCTTGCGGACGCGGTTGTTGCCGTAGTCGGCGATGTACACGTTTCCCTGCGCGTCGACCGCGACGCCGTCCGGATAGTGGAGCTGCGCCGACGTCGCCTGGCCGCCGTCACCGGCGAAGCCGCGCGGTGCCGGTGCCGGCGACAGTCGTGATCGTGTTACTCCCCGACACCCCGAACGCGGCCGGCGCAACCACCGCGCCCACCACCAGTAGCAACAGTCCGACACGAATCAACGCACGCATGCCCGCCCCCTCCGGCTCGGTGAGCCTCTTGGGTATCACGCGTCCGGGACCGCGTCAAGGATCGCGGTCTCGAAGCCCATGGGGCCGGATCCCCCGATCTGGCCCCATGCTGCAGGCGTGTGCTACCCGACGCCGGCGGAGACGCAATCGCATCGGTAGTGCGGGCTGCAACTACCGCGAATCGTGGCGAGCGAGCTGGAGCGGCGGCCCGACGTGCCCGCCCCGTCTCGACCTGCCGGCGGCCCGCTGAACGCGCGCGTAGGCCTCTGACGGCGTCGCACCTGCCGGCCATCACCTCGCCGGTCGAGCGCATCTCGGGACCGCGGTCGGCCGCCCCTGCGAACCGGTCGGACGGGAAGATCGCCTCCTTGGCCCAGGCCCGCGTCGGCGATGGCGCGCTCGGGGAGCCCGAGCTCGCGCCAGCTTCGCGCCGAGCATCAGCCGGCAGGCGTGCTCGACGAGCGGCATCGCCGGTCGCCTTGGCGACGAACGGCACGGTGCGCGACGCGCGCGGGTTCGCCTCGAGCACGATGAGAGCTGCGCCGCCCGCGAGGGCCAGCTGCAGGTTGAGGAGACCGCGTACACCGAGCCGCCTCGACGAGCGCTCGAGCCGACGTCGGCGATCTCGCCTGCGAGCCCGTCGGTCACCGAAGGCGCCGGGATGACGCAGGCCGAGTCGCCCGAGTGGACGCCGGCCGGCTCGACGTGCTCGAGGATCCCGGCGACCCAGGCCGACTCGCCGTCGCTCAGGCGTGTCGACGTCGAGCTCGAGCGCGCCCTCGAGGAACTCGTCGACGAGCGACGGCTCGTGGATCTCGAGCTCCTCCGGCGCTCCGCGCGACCCGCATCCGCCTGCCGCCGAGCACGTAGTGCGGGCGGACGAGCACCGGGTAGCCGATCCGCTCGGCGACTGCGAGTGCCTCCTCCCGGCTCTCCGCCACACCCCAGCGCGGTGCTCGCAGGCCGAGCTCCTCGAGTACGAGGCCAAACTTCCCCCGATCCTCGGCGGCGTCGATCGCCGGCAGCGGGTCGCCGAGCAGCGGCACGCCTTCGGCCGCGAGCTCGTGCGCGAGCGAGAGCGGCGTCTGGCCGCCGAGCGTGACGACGACGCCGAGCGGGCGCTCGAGCGCGCAGACGTCGAGCACGCGCTCGATCGTGAGCGGCTCGAGGTAGAGGCGGTCGGACGTGTCGTAGTCGGTCGAGACGGTCTCCGGGTTCGAGTTGAGCAGGACGGCCTCGTAGCCGAGCTCGCGAAACGCCCGCGCCGCGTGGACGCAGCAGTAGTCGAACTCGATCCCCTGCCCGATCCGGTTCGGCCCGGAGCCGACGACCACGACTGTGCGGCCATGTCCAGGGACAGTCCCTCGGACGTGTCCGATTGCTCGTACGAGAGGTAGAAGTACGGCGTCTGCGCCTCGAACTCGGCCGCGCAGGAGTCGACGGCGAGGCGTCCGGGAAGGCCACGTCGAGCACGCACCTCGCCTCGGAGATGCCGAGCACGCGCGGCGATCCTCGAGTCCGGCAGCCCGAAGCGCTTCGCCCCGGCGACGTCTCCGGTCTCGGCCAGCGCGACGCTCGGCCGCGCGGATCGACGTCGAGCTCCGCCAGGAAGTACGGGTGCGCGCCGGGAAGTCGGGGAGTCTCGGGCCGTGCCTCGCGTCCCTCGAGCGCCTTCAGGAACGCCTCCGGGAACGTGCGGCCGAGCCCGAGCGCCTCGCCGATCGACCGCATCTCCGAGCCGAGCTCGCGCGACGCGCCCGGGAACTTCTCGAAGTCGAAGCGCGGCGCCTTGACGGCGACGTAGTCGAGCGCCGGCTCGAACGCAGCCGTCGTCTTGCCGGTGATGTCGTTCGGCAGCTCGTCGAGCGTGTAGCCGACGGCGAGCAGCGCCGCGAGCTTGGCGATCGGGAAGCCGGTCGCCTTCGAGGCGAGCGCGGACGAGCGCGAGACGCGCGGGTTCATCTCGATCAGGACGAGCTCGCGCGTCTCCGGCTCGTAGGCGAACTGCACGTTGGCGCCGCCGGTCGCGACGCCGACCGCACGCGCGCAGGCGAACGCGGCCTCACGCAGACGCTGGTACTCGGCGTCCGGAAGCGTCTGCTGCGGCGCGACCGTCCACGAGTCGCCGGTGTGCACGCCCATCGGATCGATGTTCTCGATCGAGCAGACGACGACGCAGTTGCCGGGCGCGTCGGACATGACCTCGAGCTCGAACTCCTGCCAGCCGGCGAGCGACCGCTCGACGAGCACCTGGCTGCTCCGGGCTGGCGGCGAGACCGGCGCTCGACCCGCCGCCTCGAGCTCGGCCTCGGTCGCGGCGAGCCCGCCGCCCGTGCCGCCGAGCGTGAACGCCGGCCGAACGATCGCGGGAAGCGGGAACGCCCTCGAGCTCGTCGACCGAGGAGACGACGACGCTCTCGGGCACGGGCAGCCCGGCCGCGCAGCATCGTGTCGCGGAAGGCGCGGCGATCCTCCGCCCGCCGGATCGCGTCGACGCTCGCGCCGATCAGCTCGACGCCGAAGCGCTCGAGCACGCCCGCCTCGTGCAGCTCGACGGCGATGTTGAGCGCGGTCTGCCCGCCGAGCGTCGGCAGCAGCGCGTCGGGCCGCTCGCGCTCGACGATCTCGGCGACCGTCTCGGCGTCGAGCGGCTCGAGGTAGGTCGCGTCGGCCCACTCGGGGTCGGTCATGATCGTCGCCGGGTTCGAGTTGACGAGCACGACGCGGTAGCCCTCGCGCCGCAGCACGCGGCAGGCCTGAGCGCCCGAGTAGTCGAACTCGCACGCCCTGCCCGATGCGGATCGGCCCGGAGCCGACGATCAGGAGAGAGCGAAGGTCGGTGCGCTTCGGCACGCGTCGGCGATCCGGTCGAAGAAGGGCAGGGCGTCGAGCGGGCCCGGGCGCGGCCTCGGGGTGGAACTGGACGCTGGCGAAGTCCTCGCCGGCGAGACCCTCGACCGTGCCGTCGTTCAGCGAGACGTGCGTGACGAGGTCGGCGTCGGTCGCCGAGACGGCGTAGCCGTGGTTCTGGACGGTGACGAGCACCCGGCCCGAGCGGAGGTCGCGCACCGGGTGGTTGGCGCCGCGGTGGCCGAAGTGGAGCTTGAACGTCTCGAGGCCGAGCGCCAGCCCGAGCAGCTGGTGACCGAGGCAGATGCCGAAGAGCGGCACGCGGCCGAGCAGGTGCGCGGACGGTCTCGATCGGTCCGTCGAGGACGGACGGGTCGCCGGGGCCGTTGCCGACGAGCACGGCGCGCGGCTCGTCTCGAGGATCGCGTCGGCGTCCCAGTCGCCCGGGACGACGCACACCTCGAGGCCCGACGGCAGCCAGCCGCTCCGGGATCGAGCGCTTGCAGCCGAGGTCGACCAGTGTCGACGCGCGGCCCGACGCCGACGCTGAACGGCTCGAGAGCGCCGACGTGGCGGTCGAGCGGCCGGCCGTCGATCGGCGGCTCGGCCAGCGCCCGCTCGAGCAGCTCGTCCGGCGGAGCCTCGCCCGAGCGCGCAGCGGAGCACGCCGTCGTCGTCGGATGCGGCGGACGAGCGCCCGCGTGTCGACGTCCGTCAGCGCGACGACCCCGTGCTCCGCAGCCAGTCCGCGAAGCCGGGCCGGATCGTTCGCGCGACGACCCCTTCGCACTGCACGCGTTCGGACTCCATCCGCGTCGGTCGATGCCGTAGTTCCCGATCAGCGGATAGGCGAAGCAGAGCACCTGCGCGACGTAGCTCGGATCGGTGACCGCCTCCTCGTAGCCCGCCATCGCGGTCGTGAAGCACGCCTCGCCGGCGGCGACGCCGGGCGCGCCGACGCTACGGCCGGTGAAGACCGTTCCGTCCTCGAGTACGAGCAAGGCGGTGTCATTGTTTGCATAATACGCTTTCTTTGGCATAATAAGCACATATGGTCCCGACCGCCATCCTCGGCTGCAGCGGCTACGCCGGCCAGGAGACGCTCGACCGCGTGCTCGCCCACCCGGGTCTCGAGGTCGTCGCGCTCGGCTCGGACTCGCTCGCCGGCCAGCCCGCCTCCGCGCTCGACGTGCGGCTGAACGGATCGCTTCCCGCGTTCGTGGCGAACGACGAGGCGCTCGCCTCGGGCGCCGAGCTCGTCTTCTGCTGCCTCGGTCACACCGAGGCCGCCGCGATCGAGCCGCCGGCGGGCGCGGTCGTCGTCGACCTCTCGGGGCGCGCACCGGCTGATCGATCCGTCGCACGGCAGAGGATTGGTACGGCGTCTCGCCTGGCGCGTGGAGCTACGGGCTGCCGGAGCTCTACCCGCCCGTCGGCCCGCTGATCGCGAACCCCGGCTGCTATGCGACCGCCGCGCTGCTCGCGCTCGCGTCCGCTCGCCGGCGCGATCGACTCCGAGGGTGTGGTCGTCGACGCGAAGTCGGGCGTCTCGGGTGCCGGCAACGGCGCTCAAGGCGAGCTCGCACGCCGGCTTCGTGCTCGAGAACCTGTCGCCGTACGCGGTCGGCGCGCACCGACACGCCCCCGAGATCGCGCAGCAGCTCGGCTTCCCGGTCACCTTCGTCCCGCATCTCCTGCCGATCCGGCGCGGCCTCCTCGCTACGTGTTACGTCAACTCGGACGCCGACCTTCGCAGCCTGCTCGACGCCGCGTATGCTCGGCAGCCCGGTCGTCCGCGTGCTGCCCGAGGGCGTCGTCCCTGAGCTCGCCGCGGGTCCAGGGCACGCGACGCAGCCGAGATCGCGCTCTTCGAGGATCGCTCGACGGGCCGCGCCATCGTCATCTGCGCGATCGACAACCTGGGCAAGGGCGCCGCCGGGCAGGCGGTGCAGAACGCGAATCTCGCTCTCGCGCTCGACGAGACCCTCGGGCTCCGCCTGCACGGAGTGCTCGTCTAGTCTGATGTCGTCACCGCCCCCAACGGATTCGTCGCCAGCGGCGTTCACGCGGGAATCAGGCGCCAGAAGGCCGATCTCGCGATCGTCCGATCGACGGCGCCGGCCGTCGGCGCCGCGATGCTGAGCCGGAACCGCGTGCAGGCCGCCTGCTTGCTCGTCAACCGCGAGCACCTCTCGCTCGCCGAGCCGCAGGCGGTCGTGATCAACTCGGGCGTCGCAAACTCGGCCACCGGCGAGCGCGGGAAGATCGACGCGCTGGCAACGGCCGCCGAGGCGGCGCGGCTGCTCGATCTCGACGCCGAGGAGGTGCTCGTGCTTTCGACCGGCGTGATCGGCGTCCCGCTGCCGATGGGTCGGCTGCTCCCGGCTCTGCGCACCGCAGCGCACGCGCTTGCCGCGGATGGCGGCCACGACGCGGCCGAGGCGATCATGACGACCGACACGAAGCCGAAGGAAGCGGTGGCCACCGGCTCGGGGTTCACGGTCGGCGGAATGGCGAAGGGCTCCGGGATGATCCACCCCAACCTCGCGACGATGCTCGCGGTCGTGACGACGGACTACCCGCTCGAGCCCGGCGAGGTGATCGAGTTCCTGCGGCCCGCCGTGGAGGAGAGCTTCAACGCGATCTCGGTCGACGGCGACTGCTCGACGAACGACGCGGTGATCCTGCTCGCCAACGGAGCCAGCCAGGTCGAGCGGACACCCGCGAGCGACCTGGCGTTCTCGACGTGTCTACGCAAGGTCTGCTCGGATCTCGCGGGCCAGATCGTCGCCGACGGCGAGGGCGTGACCGTGCTCGCCGAGATCGCCGTCACCGGAGCGACGGACGACGTGCAGGCCAGGGCGATCGCACAGCGCATCGCCACATCGGCGCTCGTCAAGACGGCGCTCTTCGGTCGCGACGCGAACTGGGGACGCGTGCTGATGGCCGCCGGGTCGGCGCCCTACAACGGCGGCTACGCCGAGGTCGACATCGACCGGGTGACGCTCTCCTACAACGGCTCGGTCGTGCTCGAGCGCGGCGCGCCGCTCGGCGTCGAGCCGGATGTCTCGGGCGCCGACCTGCACGATCGAGCTCGACCTCGGGCTCGGGGCGGGCTCCGCGACGTACCTGACGAGCGACCTGTCCTACGACTACGTCCGCATCAACGCGGACTACCGGACATGAGTCGCGTGGTCGTCAAGGTCGGTGGGGCGGTCGCCGCCTCGCTCGCCAGCCAGATCCTCGACCTTGCAACAGACTGTTGCAAGGTCGTTGTGGTGCACGGCGCCGGCCCGCAGATCTCCGCCGAGATGGCTCGGCTCGGTCTGCCCGTCGAGTTCGTCGGCGGCCGTCGCGTCACGACCGACGCTGCGCTCGACGTCGTCCGCGAGTCGTTTGCGGCAGTCAACGCCGAGCTGTGCGCCGCGCTCGGCCCGCGGGCGATCGGACTGTTCGGCGACGAGATCGGCCTGCAGGCCAGGCACGTCCCCGAGCTCGGCCTCGTCGGCGATGCGGTCCCGAGCCGGCCGGCGCCGATCGAGCAGGCGCTCGCCGAGGGGCTCATCCCCGTCGTCGCACCGCTCGCCGAAGGGCCGCTCAACGTGAACGCCGACGAGGCCGCCTCCGCGCTCGCGGTCGGTCTCGGCGCCGAGAGGATCCTCTTCCTCACCGACGTGCCCGGCCTGCATCCTCGAGGGGTCGGTCGTCTCGGAGATCGCCGCGGGCAAGGCGGAAGGCCTGCTGGATGCCGGCGAGCTCGAGGGCGGGATCGTGCCGAAGCTGCGGGCGGCCATCACTGCCACGCGGCGCGGCGTCCGTGCGGAGATCGGCAAGACAGCGGTGGTCGCGTGACCCCAAGCAACACCTTGTTGCAAGGATTCGTGCTCCCGACGTATGCGCGGCAGGACGTCACCTTCGTCCGCGGCGAGGGCTCGTGGCTCGTCGCCGACACCGGCGAGCGCTACCTCGACCTCGTCGCCGGCATCGCCGTCTGCGCGCTCGGCCACTGCCACCCGGCGCCGCTCGCCGCCGCTCACGCGCAGCTCGACCGGCTCTGGCACACGTCGAACCTCTACTGGACGGAGCCGATGGCGGCGCTCGCCCAGCGGCTGTCCGGCCGCTTCGGCGGGGCGCAGGCGTTCTTCTGCAACTCCGGAGCCGAGGCGATCGAGGCGGCAATCAAGTACGCCCGCAAGGCCAACGGCCGGCCGGGAATCGTCGCTCTCGACGGGTCGTTCCACGGGCGCACGATGGGCGCGCTCTCGGCCACCGGCCAGCCGGCGAAGCGAGCAGCGTTCGAGCCGCTCGTGCCCGGCGTCTCCTTCGCGAAGCTGAACGACATCGAGTCGCTCGTCGGAGCGGCGAGGGCGGATACGGGCGCGATCCTCTCGAGCCCGTCCAGGGCGAGGGCGGCGTCCATCCGGCGACGCCCGAGTTCCTCGCCGCCGCCAGGACGCTCGCGGACGAGCTCGGCGCGCTCCTTATCTTCGACGAGATCCAGACCGGCGTCGGTCGAACCGGCACGTTCTTCTGTTTCGAGCAGACGGGAGTACGACCCGATTGCGTCACGCTGGCGAAGGGCCTGGCGAACGGCCTGCCGATCGGCTGCCTGCTCGTCGCCGACGAGGTAGCCGGCGGCATTCGTGCCAGGAGACCACGCCAGCACGTTCGGCGGCAATCCGGTCGCCTGCGCGACGGCGTGTGCCGTGCTCGACGAGATCACCGACGAGCTCCTCGCAGGCGTTCGCGAGAAGGAGAAGCTCGTCCGGAACGCTTCCCGAGCGCCCGCGGCGCGGGCCTTCTGCTGGCGATCGAGGTCGACCGACCGGCATCGGAAGTCGTCGCCGCCGCGTTCGAGCGAGGCGTTCTCGTCTGCACCGCCGGCGAGAACGTCGTCAGGCTGACCCCGCCGCTGACGATCGGAGTCGACGAGCTTCAGCACGGCCTCGACGTGCTCGCGGAGATCCTCTCGTGAACAAGTTCGAGCGGCAGGGCGCGATCCTGCGGCTCGTGCAGGAGCGGCCGCTCGCGACTCAGGCAGAGGTGGCGGAGGCGCTCCGCGGGGAAGGGATCGACACCGTGCAGACGACGGTCTCGCGAGACATCAGCCAGCTCGGGCTCGGCAAGGTGCGCGGGGCGGACGGAAGGCTCGTCTACGCACTCCCGGGCGCAGCCGATCTCGACCGCCTGTCGGCGCTGACCGCTGCACTCCGGCGCTGGACGATCACGCTGACCGCCGGCGAACGACCTCGTCGTCGTCCAGACGCCGCGCGGCTACGCGACGCCGCTCGCCGACGCGATCGACGACGCGGCGCTCGCGGACGTGGCCGGAACGGTCGCCGGCGAGAACACGATCTTCGTCGCTCCGCGCGACGGTGTCTCAGGCGCAGAGCTCGCAGAGCAGCTCCAGCACCATCTCGAGAGCGACGCATGATGCCGAACGGGCACGTGATCCTCGGGTCGCTGCCGGTCGGCGAGCGGGTCGGGCTCGCGTTCTCCGGTGGGCTCGACACGTGCTGTGCGCTCGCGTGGATGCGCGAGAAGGGTGCCGTGCCGTACGCGTTCACCGCCGACCTCGGCCAGTACGACGAGCCCGATGTCTCGGCGCTCCCCGAGCGGGCCAGGCAGTACGGCGCCGAGGAGGCCCTCCTCGTCGACTGCAAGCACGCGCTCGCGCGCGAGGGGCTCGCAGCACTCCAGTGCGGGGCGTTCCACATCCAGACGGCCGGCAAGCGCTACTTCAACACAACGCCGCTCGGCCGGGCGGTCACGGGCACGTTGCTCGTACAGGAGATGCACGAGCACGGAATCGAGATCTGGGGCGACGGCTCGACGTACAAGGGCAACGACATCCAGCGCTTCTATCGCTACGGACTGCTCGCCAACCCGTTGCTCCGGATCTACAAGCCGTGGCTGGACGACGACCTTCGTGTCCGAGTTCGGTGGGCGGCGCGAGATGAGCGAGTGGCTCGACGCGCGCGGACTGCCACACGGCACGTCAGTCGAGAAGGCGTACTCGACGGACGCCAACCTCCTCGGCTCGACCCACGAGGCGAAGGATCTCGAGCACCTCGGCACGAGCATGAAGATCGTCTCGCCGATCATGGGCGTCGCCCACTGGGACCCGGCCGTCCAGATCGAGCCCGAGGTCGTCACGGTCCGCTTCCAGACCGGATTGCCCGTCGCCCTGAATGGAGAGGAGATCGCCGATCCCGTCGAGCTCGTTCGGCGCGCGAACGAGATCGGCGGCCGGCACGGGCTCGGCCTGTCCGACCAGATCGAGAACCGGGTCATCGAAGCGAAGAGCCGCGGCATCTACGAAGCGCCGGGGATGGCGTTGCTCCACGTCGCCTACGAACGGCTGCTGACCGCGATCCACAACGAGGACACGCTCGACCGGTATCTCGACGGAGGGCAGGCGCCTCGGCCGGCTCCTCTACGAGGGCCGCTGGTTCGAGCCGCAGGCGCTGATGCTGCGGGACGCTCTCCAGCGCTGGGTCGCGACCGTGGTCACGGGCGAGGTGACGATCGAGCTGCGCCGCGGCGACGACTACACGATCCTGGACACGAGCGGCGAGGCTCGATCTCCTACGACCCGGAGCGGCTCTCGATGGAACGGAGCGCGTCGACGTTCACGGCCGGCGACCGCATCGGCCAGCTGGCGGTGCAGATCAACGACATCGCCGACACACGGCGCATGCTCGCCGAGCAGCGCCGGCTTCGCCTGCCACCAGCCCGCGATGCCGTTCGACCCGCTGGAGCTGGAGCGAGGCACTTGACTCTCTGGTCGAGCCGCGTCGGGACAGGGCTCGCGCCCGAGGTCTGGGCGTTCCTGCAAGGCCGCGACGCGGAACTTCTCCCCTACGACCTCGAGGGGACGCGGCATCCACGCGCACCGCCTGCACGCCGCCGGCGTGCTCACCGACGGGAGCTGGCCGAGGTCGAGCAGAGGCTCGCCGCGATCGGGCCGGCCGACCTCCTCCCGGCCGACGAGGACGTGCACACGGCGATCGAGCGGCTGCTCGGCCCGGTCGGGCGCAAGATCCACGCGGGACGCTCGCGAAACGACCAGGTCGTCGCCGCGTTCCGCCTCTACGTCCAGGATGCGTGCCGCGAGGCCGATCGCCGCGATCGTCTCGTTCGCCGCGATCGTGCTCGACCGCGCCGAGGCCGAGGCCGAGACGCCGATGCCCGGCTACACGCACTTCCAGCGGGCGACCAGCCGGTCACGGTCGGGCCACCACCTGCTCGCCTGGGTCGAGATGCTCGAGCGCGACCGTAGCCGCTTCCGCGTTCGCCGCCGAGCAGGCAATGCCGTCACCGCTCGGCGCGGGGCGCTCGCCGGCTCGACGCTCGATCTTCCACCGCCGCCAGGCCCGGTGATGCGCAATTCGCTCGATGCCGTCGCCGACCGCGACTTCGCGCTCGACTACCTCTACGCCTGCGCGCTCCTGCCTCTTGCACCTGTCGCGGATCGGGGAGGAGCTCGTGCTCTGGACGACTGCCGAGTTCGGCTTCGCCCGGCTTCCGGAGTCGGCCGCCACCGGCTCGTCGATGATGCCGCACAAGCTGAACCCCGACGTCGCGGAGCTCGCCCGCGGCAAGGCCGGAACGGCGATCGGCACGCTGACGGGGCTGCTCGCCGTGCGTCAAGGGCCTGCCTCTCGCGTACGACAGCGACCTCGCCGAGGACAAGCCGCCGACGTTCGCGGACGCGACGCGAGGTGCGGCTCGTAGCTCGCCGCCCTGACCGTGCTCGTCGGGATCTCGAGCTCGACCGCGAGCGCCTGGCCGCCGCCTGCGCCGATCCACTCCTCCTCGCAACCGACGCGGCCGAAGCTCTGGTACGTGAAGGAGTCCCGTTCCGCGACGCCCACGAGCGGGTGGCAGAGGCCGTGCACGACGGAAGCTTCACCGCACATGCTCGGGCCGCGCCGAGACCGGCGCCGGGGCCGGCGACGTCGAGGCGAGCATCAAGGCGGCCAGAGCACGGTTCTCCCGGTAACCCGTCGCCACAAACTGCCACACTGGGGGCATGAAGAAAATCGCCATCGCCGCCGCCGTCGCTGCGGTAACACTCCTCGCGTCGTCGTCGGCACTCGCCTCTACCCCGCTCAACGGGACGTTCGTCGGCGCTGTGAAGGGGCAGAAGCCGGCCTCGCTGAACGGCACCTGGGCGCTCCTGATCAACCCGCGAGGCGACTACGCGATTCAGAAGGACGGGATCGGGGTGATCTCTTTCGGGCATGCGAAGGTCTCCGGTCAGACGATCATCTTCCAGAAGGAGATCGGCTCGAGAGCCTGCAAGGGGAAGCAGGCCAAAGGCCGCTACATCTGGTCGGTGAAGGGGAGCACCCTCACCTTCCGCAAGCTGAGCGACCTCTGCGTCATCCGCCGCTCGGTGCTCAGCGTTCCGCTGAAGCAGGTTTAGCGCGGAGGCGCGACCGACTCGCCGCGCCGGCTGCCGACCTCTGAGGTTGGTAGCCGGACGACGAAGGTCGTTCCTTGTCCGACCCCACTCTCGACCGAGACCGACCCGCCCATCCGCTCGGTCAACTCCTTGACGACCGCGAGTCCGAGGCCCGAGCCGATGCCGGCGGCGGCCATCCGGGTTGCGGTCGTGCAGGTAGAAGCGCTCGAAGGCGTGGGGCAGGTCGTTCGGAGAAAGCCCGACGCCGGTGTCCTCGACGAGGAGCAAGCCTGGACCTGTGGAGACGCGGACCGTCCCGCCTGCCGGCGTCGATCGGAGCGCATTCTCGACCAGGTTGGAGACGACCTGCAGGACGCGGTCGGGGTCGGCGATGGCGCGCGCCGCCGAGGAGGTGCTGACCGCATCGAGTGAGACCTCTCCCGCGCGCGCGTCGACGGCGTACCTTCGTACGACCTCGTCGGCGATCGTCCGCGAGGTCGACGATCTCCCGGTGCACGACGAACTCGCGCCGATTCATGCGGGCGAGGTCGAGAAGGTCACGGACGAGACGCTCGAGCCGTCGCCCCTCCTCCCGGATCGTCGCTGCGGCTTCGACGGCGCCGAAGATCCCGTCCTCGAGGCCTTCTGCGTAGCCGCGAATGGCCGCAAGCGGCGTCTTCAGCTCGTGGCTGACCGACAGGAGGAAGTTCCGCTCGACCTCTCGGGCCCGGTTCAGCTGGTCGGCCATGTCGTTGAAGGTCTGGGCGAGGAGCGCGAGCTCGGCCGAGCCCTCGAGTGGAACCGGCTCCGGCGAGACTCCTTCGGCCAGGCTGCTGCTCGCCTCCGCCACTCTGCGGACGGGCCTCGCGATCCAGCGAGCGAGAATGACGGGAGCCGAGCGCGGCGAGCGCGCCACCGATGGCACCGGCGATGAGAAGAGCGCGGAGGAACGGGCCCCAGCCGGCCGCCTTCAGGCTCGCCGGCCGGAGGAGGACGAACCCCTTGCCCGGGCCGGCCCTTGATGCTCCCGGCTGCATGAGGTAGCGCTTGCCCGGCGAAGGTCACCGTGCCGTTGACCGACTGTCTCGCTCCGCAGCTGGAGGCGCTGCGCGTCGGGAAGGAAGGGCGTCGTCTTCGCCAGGTCGAAGAGCTCGATCCGCTCGTGCTGCTTGGAGAGGAAGGAGCTGAGCTTGCTGAGCTTGCAGAACGGGCAGATGCCGCTCTCCTCCTGGCTCCTGATCAGCTGCGCCTGGCGCGTGAGCCCGTCGAGGTTCGCGGTCTCGACGGCGCTGCGGGTGAGGATCAGCGCCGACCCCGAACGCGGTTCCGATCGAGAGCACCACGATCGAGGCTGTCGCGATGAAGAGGCGTCTGCGCAGCGGCGGAAACGAACGCCGCCTGTCGCGGCCGATCACGGCGAGACGGACTTGTACCCGGCCCCGCGCACGGTCCGGATCAGCTCCGGCCTGCCGAGCTTCCGTCTCAGCTGACCGACGTGGACGTCGACCGTCCGCGTGCCACCCGGATAGCTGATCCCCCAGACGCGATCGAGGAGTCGATCGCGCGAGTGCACGACGCCGGGACTCTCGACGAAGTACGTCAGCAGGTCGAACTCCTTCGCGGTCAGCTCGATCTGGCTGCCGTTGACCGTGACCTCGCGGCCGTCGACGTTGACGGTCACGTCGCCGAGCTGAGACCATGTTCTCGCGTGGTCCGGGCTCGGAGCGACGGAGGATCGCCTTGACCCGGGCGAGTAGCTCGCGCGGCGAGAACGGCTTGGGCACGTAGTCGTCGGCTCCGATCTCGAGACCGGCGACACGGTCGGGCTCCTCGTCGCGGGCGGTGAGCATCAGGATCGGAACGGTCGACCGGGCCCTGATGCCGCCGGCAGACCTCGAAGCCGTCGATGTCGGGAAGGCCGATGTCGAGTACGACGATGCGAATCGGGTGGCGCGTGAACTCGGCCAGCGCCTCCTCCCCGGTCCGCACCCAGCACACCCGATAGCCGTTGCGGTCGAGGTACGTGCTTCACGAGCGTTCCGACCGACTCGTCGTCCTCGACCAGCAGGATCATCCCTCCGGTCGGCCGGCGCCCGGCCGGACTCATGTTCCCGATCAGCAGCCGCTTCGAGCCCATCGCCGTCATCGTCTGCCCGCCAGGCGCTGCGACACCGAAAGGATGCGAATCTCGTGCGCGGCAGCGTCACCCTCCCGGATCGTGACGACGGTTAGCCCTCGCGTGAGGGCGGTCAGATCGGCCAGGGCTCCGAACGCCGCCACCTGCGTCGTCGGGCTCACCTCGATCGTCTGCTGCGTTCCGTCGCGCTCGGTGAGGACGATCGACCCGGTCCGCACAGCGACGACTCGGCCCTCGTCGATGCGGAAGTCGTGGACGGTCTTGCCCTCGAAGGTGACCACCTCCGCACGGGCGAGCGTGCCACCGAACAGCGACCTACCGAGCACGCGAGCAGCGCCGGCGAGGTAGATCTGCGTCGCCGGCCCGTCACCCTCCCTCACCGTCATGATCCTGAGCCCTCGAGGGGCGTGGGCGAGGATGGCGGCGCCGACTGCCTGCGTCGCCGGGCCGATACCGATCGTCTGCTGACTGCCGTCTCGCTCGAGCAGGTCGAGCGAGCCGGGGCGCGACGCGATCACACGTCCCTGGTCGATACGGAGATCGTGCACGTTGCGCCCGATGACGGACACCACTTCCGCGCGGACGAACGTGTTGCCGAAGAAGGCTTGGGCGAGCTCCTTGGCCGCGGCGGGCGGCGCTCCCGGAGCCGGACGCGCTGGCATGGCGAGAGCTGACGCGACGGCAACCACGGCAAGGGCGATCGCACCCGACCAGCGCCGAAGATGCCGTGAGTTCGCCGGTGGGCGGGCGCGCCTCATCTGCTTCATCGTCGGCAGCACGGGTCAAGCCTGGATGTTCCGTATGTAAGACGACGGTAAAATCAGCCGCAAACCGCCTAGATTCGGCACTGCCTCGGTCGGTGTCTGGCCGACCAAGGACGCCTCCGGGTCGCCGATCAGCCTCGGCCGCACCCATTCGGAAGCGGCGACGAGCTCCTCGATCGTCTCCTCGAGGCCGAGTTTCGCCTCGAGGGTCGCAAGCCTCCCGGCCGGGGCCCGAGTCTCGGCGAACGGGCTCGCGAAGAGCGTGCAGCAGTCCTCTGCCGGCAGACCCGAGACGGCCAGCGTGCCGATGTCGGCCGCCTCGCGCACGATCTCGGCCTTGTCCCAGGCCACGCAGCGGCCGGAGGACCGGGAGGTCTGCAGCCTGTTCGACGACCGTGAGATTGTGGAGCGTCTGCGACGACACCTGTCCGAGCGAGTCTCCTGTGACGAGCGCCTCGGCCCCCTCTCGCCGGGCGAGCGCGGATGCGACCATCAGCATCAACCTACGTTGCGAAAGCACCTGCAACCGGCCGGCACCAGCGGCGGCGATCCGTCGCTGAACGTTGCCGAACGGGACGATGAAGAGCCGCGTACCGCCCTGGAATCGGCCGAGCCGTGCCGCGTGTGCGTACGCCTTGTAGATCGACTCGGGGCCTGTGTACGGCCGCCCGCTGAAGTGGACGAACTCGCAGCGCAGGCCACGCTTCATCGCCCGGTACGAGGCGACGGGCGAGTCGATCCCACCGGAGAGAAGCGCGAGCGCCCGGCCGCTGACCCCCACCGGAAGGCCTCCCCGGCCGGGGATCTTCTCCGTGTACGCGAAGATCTCGCGCTTGTCGACCTCGAGGAAGATCTCGAGGTCGGGGTTCACGAGGTCGACGTCGAGTGCGAGCTCGTCCTGTACGGCGCGGCCGACAACGGTGGCGAGCCCCCTGGAATCGAGCGGGAAGCGCTTGTCGCGGCGGCGTGGCCGTACGGCGAAGGTTCGGCCCGGCCTGTCTTGCAGAAGCTCGACCGCGCCGGCGCAAGCCGCCTCCACGGTCTTCTCGAGCACGAGCGCGGGATGGAGCAGGCTCGCGCCGAGAATGTCGCGGCTGCGCTCGAGCAGCTCGTCGGCCGGTGCCGGAGTGAGAACTGCGAGCACCCCTCCACGCTGGCGGAGCTCGAGCGGGCCGAGGTCGTCGAGGAGGCGGACGACGTTGCGGCGAAGCTGCGAGTAGAAGAGGGAGCGGTTGCGTCCCTTGAGGACGATCTCGCCGAACTTGATCAGGATGCACGACTCCACCGCCTGGAACTCTAGATCCACTCTCCAATCATCTAGGGTCGAGTCCGTGACGAGTGCTCCTTCCAACCTCGATCGCTTCCTCCCCGAGTTCGACGCGACCACGATCGAGCAGACGGTGGCCGCGGCCGAATCGCTCGCGACGTTCGAGGCGATCGACCGGGCCGATCTCGCCAGCGACCCCGCGCTCGGGATCGTCGGCAACCTGCGGGGGCTCCCGGAGCGGATCGCACACTGGCGGCTCGGGATCGAGGAGCCAGCGCGCGAAAGAAGGACGTTCGCCGACGGGCTCGGTCCCGAGCTCGGCTGGATTCCGCTCGCCGACGAGCCCGGCGTGGAGAAGATCGTCGGCATCGTCGTGCGTTTCTCGCTTGACGACCGCAGCGTGGAGCACGTGCAACCTGCGGACTTCGTCGGCTTCGACGCCCCGGGCTTCGTCAAGGTCGCGCTGTCCTTGACGACACGGGCAACAGGCGGCGGAAAGACGGTTCTCGCCTGTGAGGTCAGAGCGCGTGCGACGGACGAGGGGACGCGAACAATGCTCGTCCGCTCGTGGCCGGTTGCCGGCGGAGCTGTCCGGCTGCTCGTGCGCCGCGGGCTCGGGACGATCAGAGCCGAGGCCGAAGAACCAGGGCCCGACGTCTAGAAGAGGGAGGACAGTGGTAGAGCCGCCAGAACACGACGACGGTCAACGTGCGGGCCCGGCGACGGCAAGGCTGACTCACGGCGTCGGCGTTCTCCTCTTCCGGGATGGCAAGCTCCTGCTCGGTCGCCGCCTCTCACCGCATGGACGCGGCTCCTGGTCGCCGCCGGGAGGGAAGACCGAACCCGGCGAGACCGACGAGGAGTGCGCCCGCCGCGAGCTCCTCGAAGAGACCGGGCTCGCCGGCGCCGTCCCGCGTGTCGTCGCCGAGACCGTGGACGCCTTTCCGGGCGGCGAGACCTACCACACGCGCTTCGTTCGAATGGACTGGGTCGAGGGCGAGCCGCAGGTGCTCGAGCCCGATGCCTGCGAGAGCTGGGAGTGGTACGTGTGGGACAGGCTGCCGTCGCCGCTCTTCTTGCCGATGGCCTCCCTGGTCGCGAGCGGCTACGACCCACACGGCTAGGATCGCGACATGAGCGAGCCGCAAGCCGCCGCCGCATCGGCGGAGGAGTTCCTGCCCGGCCTGTGGACCTGGAGCGTCGCCGACGAGCGGATCGGAGGGTTCACTGCCGCGACGCACGCCTTTCGCGTCGACGGCGGGGTAGTGCTGATAGACCCGCTGCCGGTCGCTCAAAGCGTGCTGGAGGGGCTCGACACGGTGCGCGCAATCTGCCTGACGACGAGCGGCCATCAGCGCTCGTCGTGGCGTCTGCGGCGCGAGCTCGGCGCCCCGGTCTGGGCGCCCGCTCCCGTCAAGCAGGTCGACGAGGAACCGGACGTGCGCTACTCGGACGGCGAGACTGTCGCCGGCTGCCTGCGGGCGATCTTCACACCGGGGGCTGGCACGGCGCAGTTCAGCCTCCTCCTCGAGCGCGAGGGCGGCGTGCTCTTCACGCCCGACCTGTTCGCGCACGAGTCCGGGGAGGCGCTCTCGTTCGTGCCTGCCGAGTTCATGCACGATCCCGCCGAGGCCCGGCGCACGGCCGAGAAGCTGCTCGCTCTCGAGTTCGCCGTCCTCTGCACCGGCCACGGCGGGCCGGTCACGCGCGACCCGAAGGCCGCCATCCGCGCCGCGCTCGCTCTTTAGCGGAGCCGCCGGTAACGGCGGATGAGCGCGTTCGTCGAGGAGTCGTGCGTGAGCGCAGGCTCGGGCTCGGCTTCGAGCTCGCTGGCGACCTGCGTCGCCAGCACCTTGCCCAGCTCGACTCCCCACTGGTCGAACGAGTCGACCCCCCAGATCGCGCCCTGAACGAACACGGAGTGCTCGTACAGCGCCACGAGCGTGCCGAGGGCATGAGGCGTCAGCCGTTCGAGGAGGATCGTCGTCGTCGGGCGATTCCCCTCGAAGCGGCGGTAGGGCTCCCCGTCCGGAGCATCCCGGCCGAACGCGAGAGCCTCGGCCTGAGCGAACACGTTCGCGATCAGCAAGTCGTGGTGTCGCCCGAGCGGGTTCAGGCTCTGGCAGAAGCCGATCAGGTCGCACGGAATCAGATGTGTCCCCTGGTGGATCAGTTGGTAGAACGAGTGCTGCCCGTTCGTGCCCGGCTCGCCCCAGTAGACCGACCCTGTCGCGTAGTCGACACGAGCCCCGTCGAGCGTCACCGACTTGCCGTTCGACTCCATTGTCAGCTGCTGGAGATAGGCGGGAAACCGCTTCAGGTACTGCTCGTAGGGAAGAACGGCCACGGTCTCGGCGCCGAAGAAGTCGGCGTACCAGACGGCAAGCAACCCCATCAACACCGGGAGGTTCCGCTCGAACGGCGTCGAGTGGAAGTGCTCATCCATCGCCCGGAAGCCGGCCAGCATCTCGCGGAACCGCTCCGGTCCGATCGCGAGCATCGTCGTCAGCCCGATCGCGGAGTCCATCGAGTAGCGGCCGCCGACCCAGTCCCAGAAGCCGAACATGTTGTCGACGTCGATCCCGAAGCGCACCACCTCGTCGGCACTCGTCGACACGGCCACGAAGTGCCTGGCGATCGCCGCCTCGTCCTGGAGCGCCGCCAGCAGCCACTCGCGGGCGGATCGAGCATTCGTCATCGTTTCGAGCGTCGTGAAGGTCTTGGAGCAGACCACGAAGAGCGTCTCCGCCGGGTCGAGGTCGCGCGTCGCCTCGACGAGGTCGGTTCCGTCGACGTTCGAGACGAAGCGGCAGGCAAGCTCGCGCTGCGTGTAGTAGCGGAGCGCCTCGTAGGCCATCACCGGGCCGAGGTCGGAGCCGCCGATGCCGATGTTGACGACGGCGCGGATCGGCCGGCCGGTGTGCCCCTTCCACTCGCCGCTCCGCACCTGCTCGGCGAACGCGCTCATCCGGTCGAGCACCTCGTGCACCTTCGGCACGACGTTCTCCCCGTCGACCTCGATCACGCTTTCGCGCGGAGCGCGCAAGGCAACGTGCAGCACCGCTCTCTTCTCGGTGGTGTTGATCTTCTCGCCGCTAAACATCGCCTGGATCCGCTCCTCGAGACCGCACTCCTCCGCCAGCCGGACGAGCAGCGAGACGGTCTCGTCCGTGACGTGGTGCTTGGAGTAGTCGAGGTAGACGCCGCAGGCCTCGAGCGTGAGCCGCTCGCCGCGCTCGGGGTCGGCCGCGAACAGGTCGCGGAGATGGACGTCCTCGAGTCTCGCGTGGCGATCCTCGAGCGCCTTCCAGGCGGCTCGCTTCCTCAACCTCGGCGCAGGCATCGCGCCATTCTCACCATGGGACGTCCCGCCCGCCAGCGTGTCTAGTGTGCCGGCCGCGCCGTCGGCGGCGGCCTGCGGCGCGTACGCCCTCCGCCGGACTTCGGCTTCGCCGTCAGGCGCTGGTACGTGTACCCGGCGAGGAGCAGGGCGAACCCGACTGCGAGGAACGAGAAGGCGCGGGCGATGGCGCTGAGGCTGCTCAGGTCGTAGAGGAAGATCTTGGCCAGCGTCAGCCCGACGAGGAGGAACCCGGCGAGGCGAACACGCGAGAGATCTTCGACGAGGCCGACGATCAGCGTCGACAGGGCGAAGACGCCCCAGACCGCGCTCACGGCCGCCTGGCCGGTCTCGAAGCTTCCGCCGGTCCACTGGACGACCTGGAGCGTGAAGAGCGAGGCAGCGTAAATCGCGAGCAGGAAGACCGTCCAGGGAGCCGCGCGCAAGACGCGTGGCTCCGCGGCGAGGATCGCGCGGTCGAGAGCATCCGCTCTCGTCGGAGCCGAGAGCCTCGGGGCGAGGAACGTCAGGCCGGCGAGCGCGCCGGTCGAAAGGACGAGCGCGACGACGCCGTCGCCCGGCGCACCGCTCGAGGCGAAGAGCTCGCTCGGGGTTCCGAGAACGGCGACCGTGTACAGGATCGCGCCCACGTCGATGCTCAGGGCAGCGAGCCCGAGACGGGGTTCACGCTCCCGGACGGCGAGCAGGCCGAGTGCGATCGATCCACCGGCGAGCACCGCCACGAGCGCCGTATTGGCGACGACGAACGGCAGGCCGGCGAGGGCCAGGGCGAGGCCGATTCCCCAGAGCAGCGTGGCGAGGTTCCGGTGATGCGCCGCGCTCGAGACCGCGGCGGCAAGCCCGCCGAACAGAGCGGCAATTGCCAGGAGCGCCACGCCCTGCGTGGATCCGTCGAACTCGACGAGCGCGGAGACGCCTGCGAGTGCGGCGCTCGCCGTCACGCAGCCGGCGGCGATCAGGTCGAGATCGAGGCGCGCCCGCAAAGCGTGCACGAACCCGGCTGCGAGCACCGACACGGCGAGCAGCGCGGCTGCGAGCGCCCACTCGGAGTCGGACAGCTTGGGCCAGCCGAAGTCGATCAGGTCGATCATCGCGAACGCGAGCACAGCCAGGCCGGCGACCAGCGGCTGCCTGCGGGCGCCTCCGCGGCCCGCTGCGACCAGCACCGCTCCAACCGTTCCCCAGAGCGCCGTCACGACGACGCGGCCGTACTCGAAGTTCGACAGGGTCGAGCCTGGATCGATCGACTGGACGAACTGGAGGACGAGCAGCGATGCGGCGTCGAGGCAGAGCAGCCCGCCGAGCCACGTAGCGCCGGTCAGGAAGCGAGGCCTCGTGTGCTCGAGCCACCGATCGAGGGCATCGGGCGGCGACGACACGAACGGCTTGCGCGCGAACCGGACGAGCGACCCGAGTGCGACAAGCACGAACACGAGCGCGGCGATTCCGTCCCACAGCGAGCCTTGCTCGACGAAGAGCTCTCGCGGGGTCGCGAGTACCGCGAGCGCGTAGGCGATCGCGCCGACCTCGATCAGCGAACCCACGGGGAACAAGCGGGGTTCAGCGACCTGTACGGCGATGAAGGAGACGAGTACGGCCAGGACGGCAAGCGTGGCAACGAGCGCAAGGTCGAGCACGAGGAGCGGCACCGCGACGAGCGCGGTCACGAGCGCGCAAGACCAGAGGAGCGTGCTCAGGTTTCGCTTCGCCGCCTTCGCGAACACGAGAGCGGACGACGTGGTGAAGACGAGGGCGGGCGCCAGCAGCACGGCGCCGCGCACGTGGCCGTCGAACTCGACAAGCGCGGAAGCGCCGGCGAGAACGGCGGCGACGGGAAGCGTGCCGGCGGCCAGCCAGCCCGGATCGCGGCGGCCGCGCAGCGCGTCCGCGAGTCCGGCGACGAACATGCCCGCAGCCAGGAACGCGGCCGCGAGCGCCCATTCGCCGCTGGACAGCTTCGCCGGCCCGAAGGTGACGACGTCGACCAGCGCAAACCCGAGCAGGGCGACGCCTCCGATCCGCGGCAGGCGCCGTGCGCCGCCCCTGCCGTACGTCACAAGACCCGCTCCGACAGTGGCCCACAATGCTGTCACCGCAACGCGGCCGTACTCGAAGTCGGCCTGCATCGAACCGGCGTCGATCCACTGGGCGACCTGGAGAACGAGCAGCGAGGCGGCGTCCAGCGCAAGCACGCCGAGCACGACGAGGCAGGCGTCCTTCAACCCGCTCCACGCCCGGCCGAGCGCCTGGTCGAACCGGTCGGGCGTCGCCGGCCTCAGCGGCACCTTCGCCAGCGCCGTCAGCCCGCCGAGCGCGCCCAGCAGCAGACCGAGGGCGATTAGCCCGTCGGAGAGCGAGCCCTGCTCGACGAACAGCTCACGTGGTGTGGCAAGCGTCGCCAGCGCATAGACGGCGCCGATCGCGATCGGCGCAGCGGCGGCGACTTCCAGCCGCGGTTCCGCGAAACGCACGCCGACCGCGGCGAGGGACACCGCCAGCACCGCGAGGGCGGCCACGAGGGCGACGCCGGAGGCGATCTGAGGCAACGCGATGAGGGCGAGCACGATGCCGGACGCCCAGGCCAGCGCGGCCAGATTCCGCCGGTGAGCCGCAGCGGACAGTCCGACCGCGAGCGCGCCGTAGAAGGCGCCGGCGGCGAGCTGCGCGACCCCGCGTGCGTCGACTCCCACACCGCTTTCGAAGAGCTGAGTTGCGGCGACTCCAACGAGCGCAGCGCTCGCCGGCACGAAGGCCGGTGCCAGCGTTCCCGGGTCACGCCTGCCGAGCAGGCCGTCTACTAGCCCGGTGACGAGCAATCCCGCGGCGATCAGGCAAGCCGACACTCCCCACGCTGAGCTCGGCAACTTCGCCCACTCGTAGGCGATCAGATCGAACAACGTCCACCCGAACAGGACGAGCCCACTCCACCAGATGACTCCGCGTGTCCGTGCGCCGGTAACGACGAACGCGGTCGCCACGACGGTCCACAATCCGGTCACCGCGACGCGACCCCACTCGAAGTTCTCGAGCGTCGAGCCTGCGCCGATCCACTGCGCCGTCTGCAGCACGAGCAGAGACGCGGCGTACAGCCCGAGCGCCGTCGAGACCGCGAAGGCGACCGGCCGAAGGTCGGCGAGGTCCCGGCGCAGCCGCGCGAACGGGGCGCCGGGCGACCACCGTCTGGCTGCCACGCCGAAGACGGCCGCCGCAACGGCAACCGCGACCACTGCGACGAGCCCGCCGCCCGGCTCGGAAGCTTCGGTGTAGAGGAGCCTGGGCGGTGCCTCGTGGGCAAGCGCCTGTACGAGCGCGAGCGCGAGGTAGGCCAGTGCGCCGACCTCGAACCGCACCTCATTCACCCGGAGGGCGAGCAGCGCGAGGGCGGCGGCCTCGATCGCCCAGACGACGGCGAGTGTCGCCCCTCCGACCAGCAGTGCGACCGCGATCGCGCCGACGGTCAGCGCCACGGCCGCGAGCAGGACGCTGAGATCGCGCCCCTTCGCTCTCGCGAAGAAGACTCCGGAAAGCGCCGCGTAGCCGATTGCGATCCCGAGCAGGACGACGCCCGGCGCATCGAGCCCGAGCAGGCTTTCCCCCCGGAGCAGGTGGTAGGCCGACCAGCCGGCGAGCACGGCCGGACCGGTCACGTAGGGAGAGGCGAAGGGATCGAGCGCCTCGCGGCCCGTCCGGCACTGCAGCACGAGGCCGGCCGCCAGGTAGATGCCGGCGAACACGAGCGCGAGCGCGGTCGTCGACCAAAGCTCCCCCGCCAGCGGCCAGCCGACGAGGGCGAGGATCTGCGGCAGACTGACCGCCGTCGCGGCAACCACCAGCACCCGCCAGCCCTGCCTGATGCCGAGGGCGAGCGTCACGGCCAGCACGACCGCAACGAATGCCGTGCCGAGCAGCGACAGGCCGAGCCCGATCTGGGCGATCCCGGGCACAGCGATGGCGCCGACGAGCCCGATCCCGGCCACGATCTGAGAGCGCCAGCGCAACGCGATCTCGGCCCCGATCGCGGCGATCACCGCTGCGAGCATGAGCGCCGGCTCGGGCTCGATGAAGTCGTACAGGGCTCCGGCCGCGAGCAACGTCGTGTACGCGCCGCCGATGCCCGCGCCGACCGCGGCGAGCGCGGCGTAGTAGCTGCCGCTGCGGCGGTGAATGACGACACCGCCAGCCACGAGGAAGGCTGACGCGACGCCCCCGAGCACGATCCGCGCTTCTGGACCGAGCCAGCCGCGATTCGACGCGAGCGCGAACAGGAAGACGATCCCGAGCAGCGTGACGATGCCGCCGGCGACGGCGAGGCCGCGGGCGCCGAGCAGGTCTGCCGCCTCGGCGCGCTCGCGAAGCGTCGGGCCGGGCGGCCTCGACGGCCGCGCGGGCCGGGGAGCACGGAGCCGCGGAGTGGCAAGCACGCTGGACCAGGTCGGAATCGGCGGCGGTGTCGGAGCCTTGACACGCTCGGCCTCCTCGGCAGCACGGATCGCCGACTCGAGCTCGCTAAGCTCGGTACTAGCCCTCCTGGCGAGTTCGGTCGCCCGGACGAGCTCCCGGTCGATCGTGTCGAGTCTCGGGCGCGCTTGGTCGATCGGGTGCGAGCGTGAGACCAGCTCGTCGGCCAGGTGCAGGGCGTCGTTCGCGCTGGCCCTGGCCGCTGTCCCGACGCTCCGGAGGGTCTGGACGAAATCGGCCCGCTTCGCGGAGATGGTCGCGCCAGCCACGATCAGTCCTCCAGTCGCTCGGGCCACGCCGCGTAGCAGTCGCGTGCCACGAAGAGCGTGACGATGGTCGCTTCGGTTCCGACTTCCGGATCCTGGTCGCAGACCGTCCACAACTCGGGGACGGTCGGCCGGTGCCCGGCAGGCGCGACAACCCGGTACGCCAGCCCGGCCGTGACGAGGGTCTCCTTCGCATCGGCGAGCGTCCAGGTCTCGACCTGGGGCGCGCTGACCGGGAACGCGCATCGCTTCGAGACCGACAGCGAAACGCTATTGGCCTGGTCACCCGCGGGCGGGTCCTGGCCGCAGACGATCCATCGGGATTCGACGAGGGGCCGTCCGCCGTCCGGCCTTTCCGCCAGATAGGCGACGCCTTCCCGTCGCAGGATCTGCGCGGCTGCGGTCAGACGCATGCCGACGACATCCGGGAGCGAGCAGGTCCGGGCGACCACGATCCTCAGCGAGCGTGCGTCAGTTTCGTCGTACCGCGGATCCGGATCTTGCTCGCAGACTTCGAGCGATCGTGCAGGTGCTGCGGGGCCGGACGTCGTGTAGGGAATCCCGACCTCCCCGATCGTCTGCCGAGCCTCGTCGAGTCGGAGACCGATGACGGTCGGGACTCTCCAGATGCACTCCCGAGCCACCTCGAGCATCACGGAGGTGTCCGTGGTGCCTGCCCTCGGGTCCTGGTTGCAGACCCACCAGTTCGAACGGACGACGACCCCAAACGTGCCGCCGCCGCTCGTCTCGTACTCGAGGCCGGCCCGATCGAGGCGGGATTCGGCGATGTCGAGGCGGGCGCCGCGCACCTCGGGAACGACGCGGGGCTGGCTCTTGCCGCCGCAGCCGACCGCGACGACGACCAGCGGGACGAGGAGCATGAGAGGAAGCGAGCCGAGGAGTCGCATCGGTGCCCCGACCGTACGCCGCGCTCCCCCGTGCTCGAATCGTGCAAGCCCCGCCCCTCGCATCGGGGAAACCCCCCTGCGTACCCCGGGAACCGCTGCGAATGCGGCACCCCACGGTCGGGTCCGCTGCACGGCCGTCTCCTTCTCGGTCGGCTAACGATGGATCGTGCCGAACGCAACGCCATCGGGGGATTCGCTGACCGGGGGTCAGGGATTCAGTCTGTCTCGACCTCGACGCTCTCGAGCACGACGCCCTGGGCGTCGGGGGCGGTCGTGTCCCGGCTCAGCACGGCATCGACCTCGGCGCCCTCGGCCGCCGTTCCCTTCGTCGCGTCGACGAAGTGTTCGCGGAAGTGATCCGGCGTGAAGTGAGAGAGTGCGCCGAGGCGGACCTCGACACGGACGACCCGGCCGCCGCCCTCGCTTTCCGCCACCTCCTCCAGCTTGCGCACGAGGTCGGCCATCAGCGCACGCTCGTGCACCGCTCCACCTCCTCACGGATCGCCGCAGCGACGTGCCCGGCTGCCGACTCGACCTCGGGCGTGAGCCCCTCCCCCGCTGCGAACGAAGCTCCCTCGACTCCGAAGACGACGAGCCTCCCGGGGAGCCTCCCGAGCACGCGCGCGAGCTCGACCGCCTCCGCCAGCCCCATCGTGTGCGTCGACGCGTTGAAGAGCTCGGCCGGAAGTGGCTGCTCGCCCGCGTCGACACGGTGCACCGTCCCAGGCTCGGCTCCGGAGGACACAGCGTCCACGAGCCACACCGCCTCGGGTCCCGTGAGCGTGTCGATCAGATCTGCGGGCTCGCCCTCCTGCTCGATCACGTCCACAGCCGGCAGCGCCTCGCGTAACAGCCGCGCCACCTCGAGCCCGACGCCGTCGTCCGAACGCCACCGGTTGCCGACTCCGACGACTCTCAGGATCGCTCGACCTCGAGCTTCAGGAAGTGCGTGGCGCACGAGATGCACGGGTCATAGTTCCGGATCGCCTGCTCGCAGCGGAGTCTGAGCTCGTCGTCGGCGAGCCGGTGGTTCGCGCTGACGAACGAAAAGAGATCCTGCTCGATCCGCCGCTGGTTCTGCGACGTCGGCGGCACGATCTTCGCGTCGAGGATCACTCCGTCGGCGTCGATCTCGTAGCGGTGATAGAGGACGCCTCGCGGAGCCTCGCTCACACCGTGGCCGACGCCGGCGCGCGGCACGACTTCGACGGCGGGCAGGTCGGGCTGGCGATACTCGCCGATCAGGCGGAGCGCCTCGTCGCACGCGTACACGATCTCGACCGCCCGTACGACGATGCTGCGGAACGGATTGCGCACGATCGGCTCCAGACCGACGCTGTCCGCGGCCTCGCGCGCGATCGGCGACAGCGCATCGCGGTTCAACGCGTAGCGAGCGAGCGGCCCGACCATGTACGTGCGGCCGTCGTGGAAGGTGGCGTGCAGAGCGTTCGAGTGCCGGACGTGGTGCTCCACGAAGTGCTCGGCCCACTCGGATGCGGGAATGTCGAGACCGGCGCTCGAGACGATCCGCCCCTCATCGATCGGGTACTCGCCGGGCGCTCGGAGCGAGACGAACTCGTAGTCGGCCTCGAAGTCGGGGAAATCGAAGCCGGATACGAGGCGAAGCGTCTCGAGCGAGGCCTCTCGAGCCCATTCGAGCTTTGGGACAAGCGGCGCGAGCTCGGCCTCGCTCGGCGCACGGTAGAAGCCGCCGACGCGCACGTTGATCGGATGGACCTCCCGACCGCCGACCACCGTCATCACCTCGTTGCCGATCTTCTTCAGCCGCAGAGCTCGTTCGACCACCTCGGGGTGGTCGCGCGCCAGCTCGATCGCGCTCGCGTAGCCGAGGAAGTCGGGTGCATGAAGCATGTACACGTGCAGCGTGTGGCTCTCGATCCACTCGCCGCAGTAGAGAAGCCGGCGAAGGGCGCGGAGCTGGCCGCCGACCGGCGCGCCGCAGACGTCCTCCATCGCGTGCGCAGACGACATCTGGTAGGCGACCGGGCAGATCCCGCAGATCCGGGCCGTGATGTCGGTCACCTCGGTGAACTGCCGGCCCCGGAGAAAGGCTTCGAAGAACCGCGGCGGCTCGTAGATCTTGAGCTGGACGTCGGTGACCTCGTCCCCTTTCAGCTTGACGACCATGGCGCCTTCCCCCTCGACGCGGGCCAGGTAGTCGGTCCGGATCGTCTTGGTCCTCTCCCTAGCCTCGGTCATCGCCTCGTCTCGCCTCCTCGAACGGGATGACGTTGAAGGTCCGGAAGGTACGCACGAGCGCCTCGTCGGCCATGCCGAGCTCGCGGAGGCGCCCGGAGAGCGCCGCCGTGTTCGGCGTCTCCATCGGCCCGAAGCACCCGTAGCAGCCGCGGTTGTACGCGGGGCAGATGGCGCCGCAGCCCGCATGCGTGACCGGGCCCAGGCAGGGCGTTCCGTGGGCGACCGTGATGCAGACGGTGCCGCGGCGCTTGCACTCGGTGCAGACGCTCGTCGCAGAGACGTTCGGTCGGCGGCCCTGGAGAAACGCCGAGATCACCTCGACGAGCTGGCGCTTCGAGATCGGACAGCCATTCAGCTCGAAGTCGACCGGAACATGAGCCGAGATCGGCGTCGACGTGTCGAGCGTCGAGACGTACTCGGGCGAGGCGTAGACGACTCGCGTGAACTCCTCGACGTCAGCGAAGTTGCGAAGCGCCTGGATGCCGCCGGCGGTCGCGCAGGCGCCGATCGTGACGAGCTTCTTCGACAGCCGGCGCACCCGCTGGATCCGCTCGGCGTCGCCCGGCGTCGTGATCGAGCCCTCGACCAGCGAGAGGTCGTACGGCCCACGGAGCTGCGCGCTCGTTGCTTCGAGGAAGTACGCGATCTCGACCTCCCCGACGATCTCGAGCAGCTCGTCCTCGCAGTCGAGGAGCGAGAGCTGGCACCCGTCGCACGAGGCGAACTTCCAGACGGCCAGCTTTGGCTTCTTCCGCGGCCGCGTCAAAGCTCTCTCACCGCCATCAGTGGCGCGAGCTCCGCGTAGGAGTAGATCGGACCGTCGCGGCAGATCAGGGTCGGACCGAGCTGGCAGTGACCGCAGTGGCCGATCCCGCAGCGCATGTGGCGCTCCATCGAGAGAAAGATCCGTTCGGCCGGGAGACCCCGCTCGAGGAGCGCCTGCGCCGTGAAGTGCATCATGATCTCGGGACCGACGACGAGCGCGACGGCCGATCCAGGATCGAAGCTCGCGCTGGCGACCAGCTTCGGGACAACGCCGACCCTGCCGTGCCAACCGATGTCGGCGGCGTCCACGGTCACACCGACGTGCAGGTCGAAGCGGGCTCGCCAGCGCTCGAGCTCGCGGCGGTAGAGCAGGTCGGCCGGCGTGCGGCTCCCGTAGAGGACGGAGACATTGCCGTAGTCGCCACGGTGTCCGAGGACGTGGTAGATCGCAGGCCGGAGCGGTGCGAGACCGATGCCGCCCGCGACGACCACGACGTCGCTGTCGCGTACGTCCTCGACCGGCCAACTGTTGCCGAAAGGGCCTCGCAGCCCGAGCACGGAGCCAGGGCGAGACGCGCAGATCGCATCCGAGACGGCACCGACGGCGCGAACGGTGTGCACGATCGGCCCCGAGCGCCAGGGCGGGCCGCTGACCGAGATCGGCACCTCACCGACACCGAAGGCGTAGGCCATCATGAACTGGCCGGGCCCGATCTCGGGCGCTTCGTCCCGGATCGCTTCGAGCGCGAGCGTCCACGTGTCGGCGGTCTCGCGGCGGCGGCTCGCGACACGGTAGGGCCGGGGCACCATCGGCCCGGGCCCGGGAGAGATGTCAATGCTCGCGGTGCTGGCCATAGACGTCGAGGAGCCGGAGCCTCGTCCACTGCAGGCGCTCGATCAGCACCTGCGCGAACCGCGTCATCAGGTCGTAGCCGAACGCCGGGTCGTCCGCGCACTTGACGCGCAGGCACGCGCCGTCGAAGGCCGTGGCGCGCACGAGCCCGAGGGCGCGGGCGTCGAAATGCCACCGATACGGAGAGAAGAGCCACGACCAACCGACCACCTCGCCCGGCTCGACCGTCTCGATCACCATCGAGCCCCGGGCCGGTACGAAGGTCTCGAGCGCGACGCTTCCGTGCCGCACGACGTAGAACACGTTCGCCTCGTCACCCTCTCGGAACAGCATCTCGCCGTCGTGGAAGCGCACGTTCGTGCCGCAGCCCGCGAGGAGGTCGAGCCGCTCCTCGGGCATGTGCCGGAAGAGCGGCACGTCGGTGAGCAGGGTTTCGATCGTTCGCATCTCAGGCCTCCTCGCTCGAGCGGATCGCGGCGAGCTCCTCGGTCACGTCGATGCCCACCGGGCACCAGGTGATGCACCGACCGCAGCCCACACAGCCCGACTCGCCGAACTGGTCGTGCCAGGTCCCGAACTTGTGGGTCAGCCACTGGCGGTAGCGGGAGCGGTCGGACGGGCGCACGCTGCCGCCGTGCACGTACGAGTACTCGACGGAGAAGCAGGTGTCCCAGACGCGGGTGCGCTCGGTCTCGGTGCCGGCCAGGTCGGACGTGTCCTCGATCGCGGTGCAGAAGCAGGTCGGACAGACGAGCGTGCAGTTGCCGCAGGTCAGGCAGCGGCCGGCGACGTCGTTCCAGCGCGGATGATCGAGGTTGCTGGACAGCAGGTCGCGGAGGTCGGTCGTGTCGACGGAGCGCCCCATACGCCGCGACGCCTCGTCGGTCACGCGATGCGAGGCGCTCACATCGTCGCTCGTCGCCTCGCGCCGAGGGAGCGACGCGAGCAGCTCCTCCCCTCGCGGACTGCCGGCCTCGACGAGAAAGCGATGACCGCCCTCGAGAATCTCGGTGAGCCCGAGGTCGAAGCCCGAGTCGGCGCGAGGACCCGTTCCCATCGAGACGCAGAAGCACGTGCCTGCGGGCTCGCCGCAGTTGACCGCGACCACGAACGTGCCTTCGCGGCGGGCCGCGTAGTCACGGTCGGCGTAGCGCCCCCCGAGGAGGACCCTGTCCTGCGTCTTGATCGCGGCCAGGTCGCAGGGCCGAACGCCGACGAAGGCGTACGGCCGATCGGGCCCCGGCTCCTCTTCGACCTCGAGGCCTCCTTTGCCATCGGTCCGCGCACGCCACAGCCGGACGACGGGCGGCAACAGAAAGCGCTTCCACGAGTGCGGCCCGACCGCCCATCCGAACCGCGCGTCGTCGGCGCGGCGCTCGAGCCGGTAGGAGCCGGGCTCCTGCCGGTCCGTCCAGCCCGCCGGCAGCTGGTCGGCCGAGGCGATCTCGTCGTAGACGATGGCTCCGTCCCGAACGGTGGGACCGACGACGCGGAACCCTCGATCGACGAGGCCGGTGACCAGATCCTCGAGCACCTCCGGTTCGATGACGCCCGAAATCATCGATCTCAGCTTCTTCCCTCGCGCTCGGCCTGGGCATCGGTGCGGCGCCGGAAGACTCGTGCGGCTTTCCCGCACGCGGCCGCGGCGCAGCCCCGATAGCGGACAATCGATGTGAAACTAGCATCCTCCGGATGACGGGAACGATCGAGAGACGGCGCTTCCGCGCACGAGGTGCGGTGCAGGGCGTCGGCTTCCGACCCTTCGTCTACCGACTTGCGCAGCAACACGGCCTCGCCGGGTTCGTCCTCAACGACGGAGGAGGCGTCGTGATCGAAGCCGAGGGTGACCCGGGCCGGATCGACGAGTTCGCAGCCGATCTCGTCGCGCGGGCACCCGCGCTGGCGCGCGTCGAGTCGGTGGCGGTCGCCGCCGCTCGGCCCACGGGCGAGAGCGGCTTCTCGATCGCCACGAGCGTCGCCGGCGGCACCAGCACGCTCGTCCCGCCCGACGTCGCGACCTGCGACGACTGCTTCCGCGAGCTCTTCGACCCGGCCGACCGCCGCTACCGCTACCCGTTCGTCAACTGCACCCAGTGTGGGCCCCGGTTCACGATCGTCCGGGGCGTCCCCTACGACCGACCGCTGACCACGATGGCCGGCTTCGCGATGTGCGCGGACTGCCAGCGCGAATACGAGGATCCGACCGACCGTCGCTTCCACGCCGAGCCGATCGCCTGCCCCGCGTGCGGCCCAAGGCTCTCGATGCCGCTCGGCGAGGCGGTCGCGATGCTGCGCGAGGGGGCGATCCTCGCAGTCAAGGGCCTGGGCGGCTACCACCTCGCCTGCGATGCGACACGCGAGGAGGTCGTCACACGGCTGCGCGACCGCAAGGAGCGGGAGGAGAAACCTCTTGCGGTGATGACCGCCGAGCCGGAGCTCCTCGTCGAGCTGACGGGCGAAGAGGAGGCACTTATGCGCTCGCGGGAGCGACCGATCGTGCTCGCCCGCAAACGAGACGGCGCGCGAACAGCCCCGTCGGTCGCGCCGGGAACGCCGTGGCTCGGCGTGATGCTCCCGTACACCCCGCTCCACCATCTGCTCTGCGCCGACTTTGCCGAACCGCTCGTGATGACGAGCGGGAACCGATCCGACGAGCCGATCGCGATCGACGATGCCGACGCCGTGCGCCGACTCGGCGACATCGCGGACGCGTTCCTCGCCCACGACCGGCCGATCCACCGCCGCTGCGAGGACTCCGTGGTCCGGGCCGCCTTTCCGATCCGCCGCTCCCGCGGCTCCGTCCCCTCGCCGATCCGTCTGCCGATCCCGGCCGATCGGCCCGTCGTCGCAGTCGGCGCGGAGCTGAAGAGCACGTTCTGCGTCGTGCGAGACGACGAGGCGTTTCTCTCGCCGCACCTCGGCGACCTCGACACCGAGCTCGCCTACCGTGCGTTCACGACCGACATCGAGCTCTATTCGGAGATGCTCGGCACGGCTCCGTCGGCGATCGCCCACGATCTCCACCCCGAGTACCTGTCGACGAAATGGGCTCTGGAGCAGGATGCCGAACTCGTCGGCGTGCAGCACCACCACGCCCACGCCGCGTCATGCCTGGCCGAGCACGGTGAGACGGGGCCGGCGCTCGCCGTAGTCTTCGACGGCACCGGGTACGGAACAGACGGAACGCTGTGGGGCGGTGAAATCCTCCGCTTCGACCTCGAGTCGTTCGAGCGGATGGTCTGGCTCCAGCCCGTGCCGCTCCCGGGCGGTGAGGCGGCCGTCCGCGAGCCGTGGCGCCTGGCCGCGGTTCATCTCGAAAGGGCCGGACGGCCGGTCCCCTACGAGGCGTGGGCACTCGTGCGCGAGAGCCTCAAGGTGAACGCTCCCGGCTCATCCGGCATGGGCCGGCTCTTCGACGCGGTCTCGGCCCTGCTCGGGGTCCGCGAGCGCGTCTCGTACGAGGGCCAGGCCGCGGTGGAGCTGGAGCAGCTCGCAGGCGACACCGCCGCCGATCCGTATCAGTGGCCGTTCGGCGACGGACCTGCGCTCGTCCGCGCCTGCCACGACGACCTCGGCGCAGGACGGCCCCTCACCGAGATCGCAGCGGCGTTCCACGAGACGATCGCGGCAGCGACGGCCGATGCATGCGCAACGATCGGCGAGCCGCGCGTCGTCTGCCTCTCGGGCGGAAGCTTCCAGAACCTCCGCCTCCTCGCGTCAACCCGGAGCCGACTCGAGGGGCTCGGATTCCGCGTCCTCACACACCGACTCGTTCCCCCGAACGACGGCGGCATCAGCTACGGGCAGGCCGCGGTCGCGACAGCGAGGATGCGCACATGTGTCTAGGCATTCCGGCCCAGATCATCGAGCTCGGGCCGGAACCGGGTAGCGCCAGGGCGGAGATCTCCGGCGTACGGCGAAGCGTGTCGGTCGCGCTCTGCCCCGAGGTGGAAATCGGCGACTGGGTGCTCGTCCACGTCGGCTTCGCCCTGTCGCAGATCGACGAGGAGCAGGCGCGGAGACGCTCGCGCTGCTCGCGCAGATGGGCGAGGCCTACGAGCGGGAGCTCGAGGAGCTACGGGCGGGGACAGTCGAATGAGCGCGTTCCACGACGGACGGTGCATCACCTGCGGCGACGTCGCAATCGAGGCTCGGATCGTCTCGCTTCCGGCGGCGCACACCGCGCTCGTCGAGGCGGACGGAGAGCGGGAGGAGGTGGCGACCGAGCTGGTCGAGCCCGTCGCGGTCGGCGACGTCCTCCTCTGCCACGCCGGGATCGCGCTCGAAAAGCTGGGCGGCGCCGCACGATGAGATTCGTCGACGAGTTCCGGGACGGAGAGCTCGCACGCGCACTCTCGCTCGAGATCGCCGCCGCGCTCCCGAGTGGTCGCCGGATCGCCGTGATGGAGGTCTGTGGCGGTCACACGCACACGATCTTCAAGCACGGCCTCGAAGACCTCCTGCCGCCGGAGGTCGAGCTCGTGCACGGCCCCGGCTGCCCCGTCTGCGTGATCCCGATGGGTCGCGTCGACGATGCGATCTGGCTCGCCGAGCAAGCCGGCGTCCTGTTCGCGACCTTCGGAGACATGATGCGCGTGCCCGGCGGCCGGGGATCGCTGCTCGAGGCGAAGGCCCGTGGTGCGGACGTGCGCATGGTCTACTCGCCCCTCGACGCGCTGGCTCTCGCCCGCCGCAACCCGGATCGCGAGGTCGTCTTCTTCGGCGTCGGCTTCGAGACGACCGCGCCTGCAACGGCTCTCACGCTGCTGCGGGCCCGGGCCGAGGGCCTTTCGAACTTCTCCGTCTTCTGCAACCACGTCACGATCGGCCCTCCACTCCGGGCGATCCTCGACTCGCCCGGACAGCGGCTTGACGGGCTGATCGGGCCCGGCCACGTCGCGACCGTGATCGGCCTCGAACCGTTCCGCTTCGTCGCCGAGGAGTACAGGCGACCGGTCGTCGTCGCCGGCTTCGAGCCTCTCGACATCCTCCAGGCGACGGCGATGCTCGTCCACCAGTTCGCCGCGGGCCGCTGCGAGGTCGAGAACCAGTACGTCAGGGTTGTTCGCCCGGAGGGGAACGTCCGCGCGCTCGCGGCGATCGAGGAGGCGATGGAGCTCAGGGACACGTTCGAATGGAGAGGTCTCGGCTGGCTCGAGGGAAGCGCGCTCCGCGTGCGGCCGGAGCTCGCAGCCTGGGACGCGGAAGCCCGATTCGAGCTCCCTTCAAATCGCGTCGAGGATCCGCCCGCCTGCCAGTGCGGAGAGGTCTTGACCGGTGCCATCAAGCCGTGGGAGTGCAAGGTGTTCGGAACGGCCTGCACCCCCGAGCGCCCGATCGGCACGTGCATGGTCTCGAGCGAGGGAGCGTGCGCGGCGTACTACACGTTCGGGCGCCACCTTCGCCAGCCGGCGCGCGGCCGCGCTCCCGTCTCGTGACGCCAGCCCACCGGCGCGGGCGGCGCCTCCGGGACGAGATCGTCACCCTCGCGCACGGAGCAGGGGGCAAGGCTACGCGCACCCTCGTGGAGGCGCTCTTCCTCGAGGAGCTCTCGAATCCCCTGCTCGAGGAGCTCGGAGACGCGGCCGTGCTCGACGTCGCGGGCGCGCGAGTCGCCTTCACGACCGATTCGTTCGTGGTCAAGCCGCTCTTCTTCCCGGGTGGCGACATCGGC
The DNA here is from genome assembly GCA_963736045.1 of uncultured Actinomycetes bacterium. GTDB lineage: Bacteria > Actinomycetota > Thermoleophilia > Gaiellales > Gaiellaceae > PALSA-612. The sequence goes on from CAVTNK010000009.1 coordinate 86,691, forward strand.
TCACTCGCCGTGAACGGCACGGTCAACGATCTCGCCGTCTCCGGCGCGCGGCCGCTCGGCCTTTCCGCGGGGTTCATCGTCGAGGAAGGGTTCCCGACCGTCGATCTGCGGCGCATTGCGGCCTCGATGGCGCGAGCGGCGGCCATGGCGGGCGTCGCCGTCGTCGCCGGCGACACGAAGGTGGTCGAGCGGGGTAAAGGAGACGGCGTCTATGTCTCGACGGCCGGCATCGGGCTCATTCCTACCGGGGTCGACCTCGCGCCCTCGCGGGTCGAACCGGGCGACGCGATCCTCGTCTCGGGCACGATCGGAGACCACGGCATGGCGGTGATGATTGCCCGGGGCGAGCTGGAGCTGGAGCTGGAGCTCTCCTCCGACACGGCTTCGCTCCACGAGCTCGCAACCGGCCTGTGCGAACTCGGTCCTGCGCTTCGCTGGATGCGCGACCCGACCCGAGGTGGGCTGGCGACGACGCTCAACGAGCTCGCCACGTCGACGGGTCTCGCAGTCGCCGTCCGGGAAGAGACGCTGCCGCTCCGGACGGAGGTCGTCGGTGCCTGCGAGATCCTCGGGATCGACCCCCTCTACGTCGCGAACGAGGGCAAGCTCGTCGCCGTGGTCGCCCCCGACGCAGCGGAAGCCGCGCTGCACTCCCTGCGCTCCCATCTGCTCGGGCTAGATGCCGCGATCGTCGGCGAGATCAGAGACGAGCCGTCGGGCCTGGTGCTGCTCGAGACGAGCGTCGGCGGAAGCCGGCTCGTCGACATGCTCGTCGGCGACCCGCTACCGCGGATCTGCTGAGAGGATCTGATCGTCGAGAGCTGGACACGCTCTCCCGTGAGCAGCCCCGAGATCGCTCGCGACGGGTTCTTCGTCAGGAACGCGACGGCGATCGCCGATTTCACGGCAGGTCGCCTCGAGGGCGCCGTGGTAGGGCGATCAGGCGCCTGCCCGTGCCTCGCGCCGGCGACCGAGCCGCTTCAGCGTCGGCAGGCCGAGAAGGGCCGGGACGATCGGCAGCCAGAGGTTCATGAAGCGGTAGACGATCACAGCCAGCACGGCTGGTGCCAAGGCGATGCCGACCCAGCCGAGCGAAAGCGGGAGGAGCGCGTCGACGAGACCTGCGCCTCCGAGCGGCAGCGTCCGCCGGGTGAGCGCGTAGCCGGTCGCATAGCCAATGACGAGAAGCGCAACGGACGGGCGACCCGCGAAGAAGATGTGGAGCGCCGCCCACAGGCAGAGGATGTCGCCAGCCCAGTAGAGGGCGACTCCCAGGAAAGCGAGAACGCACGCGCGCGGTCTCATCGCCATCGAGCGCAGGATGCTGAGCGCCTCGAGAGCGTGAGCGAGATGCTCCCTCCAGCCTGTGCGCAACCGTAGCCGGCCACGAACGGCGAGGAGGAGGAACGCCGCGGCGAAGCCGAGCGGAACGCCGACGATCCACGGGAAGGTGAGCATGTCGTCGAGCCTGTCCCTCGTATCCGTGACGACGTAGAGCGCGGCGGCCATCGCGGCCGGCGCCAGCACGATGTACTCGAGTGCTCCCAGACCGAGCACCCGCGCCCGCGCCTCGCTCTGCGACAGACCGGTGCTCCTGAGAGCTGCCTCGTCGAGCATGAATCCTCCGGTGGGGACGAAGACGCCGAAGCCGGTTGCGACGAACGCTGCTGCGCGGGTCAGCTTCATCTTCGCCCCGCCCTCTGCGCGCGTCACCTCGCGGTAGGCGAGCACGTACCCGACAAAGCTCAACACCTCGGCGCCAAGCGCGACCGGGATCCAGATCCAGTGGACGTGCATGAACCGGAGCGCGATGGCCGTGAACCCGGCCGACCACACCAGTCCGAAGTTGGCGCCCAGCGCGAGCAGGGCCGCCGCGGCGACGGTCAGGGCGAGCCGATGCCTGCCGTAGAGGCGATCGAGAGTCACCGGTTCAGGGTACCTCGGGCGCCAGCCACGCCGACGCGGATGAAGCGCGTGAGGCGCCTGCCGAACCGGTACAGTCGGTCGATGACCCGCCCACCGGGCGTCGTTCTACGAGACGTGACGGAAGCGGACATCCCCGTCCTCTTCGAGCACCAGGCAGACCCCGAGGCGAACGAGATGGCGGCCTTCCCGGCCAGGGAGTGGGATGCCTTCGTCGCCCACTGGGGCAGGATCTTCCGCGACGAGACCGCCCTCACCAAGGCGGTCGTCTTCGACGGCCGGGTGGCAGGGAATGTGCTGAGCTTCGAACGGGACGGCGAGCGACTCGTGGGCTACTGGATCGGAAAGGAGTACTGGGGCAGGGGCATCGCCACGAAGGCGCTGACCGTTTTCCTCGAACACGAGCGGACGCGCCCGCTTCACGCGTGCGTCGCCAGGCACAACGTTGCCTCCATCCGCGTCCTGGAGAAATGCGGCTTCACGGCCACGAGCGAGGGCACGGGCGCCGACGGCATCGAGGAGATCGTTTTCGAGCTGACAACTACTAGTCCGGCAGAATCGTGACGAGCCTCAACCGCACACCGGCCACCGGTCGAAGGATCGGCGGCGCCGTTGCACTAACCTCCCGAAAATGGGTGAGGGTGACGTGGCCGCGGGTGGCTCGGAGCTCGCTCGTCAACTCGAGGACCTGCGCGGGCAGCGGCGCGCCGTCAGTAGCGTGCTTCGCGCGGTCGCCCGTTCCGAAGGGCTTCAGCCGGTATTGGACGAGGTAATCGAGGCGGCGACTCAGCTCTGCGACGGCGAGTACGGCTCTCTCCACCTCGCCGTGGGGAATTTCTTTCCCGCTGTTTCCTGCAGCGGCAGCTTCGAGCAGTGGGAATACGACAAGGAGCATCCCCACACGCTCGACCGGACGACGATCGTCGGGCGCGCCGCGCTGGCGCGGAGTCCCGTTCACATTCCCGACGTCCTGGCAGATCCCGAGTACTCCTATTCCGGGCCGCGTACCGGCTTTCGCGCAGGTCTGGGGGTTCCGATCCTCTTCGAGGAGGAATTGATCGGTGTGATGGGGATTGTGCGCGCCGAGCCGGAGTCGTTCACCGACGAGCACATCCAGCTCGTCCAGACCTTCGCCGACCAGGCTGCGATCGCGATCGCGAACGCGCGCCTGCTGGACGCGGTCGAGCGGCAGCGAACCGAGCTCTCCCGCTTCGTCTCTCCCCGGGTAGCAGAGCTCATCTCCAGCGACGAAGGGGAACAGCTGCTCGCCGGGCACCGCGCCTACATCTCCTGCCTCTTCTGCGACCTGCGGGGCTTCACTGCGTTTGCCGAGACGGCTGCACCGGAAGAGCTGTTCGAGGTGCTGCGCGAGTACCACGGCATGCTCGGCGAGCTGATCCCAGCGTACGAAGGCACGCTGGAGCATTTTGCGGGCGACGGGCTGATGGTGTTCTTCAACGACCCTCTCCCTCTCGATGAGCACGAGCTCCAGGCGATCCGACTCGCGCTCGCCGCTCAGGAGCGGTTCGCCCAACTGGCCCAGCGGTGGCGAAAGCGCGGAACGGAGCTCGGGCTCGGGATCGGAATCGAGGCGGGCTATGCAACGCTCGGCCGGATCGGTTTCGAAGGCCGTTACGACTACGGTGTGCTCGGGCCGGTGACGAATCTCGCCAGCCGGCTCAGCACCCGCGCCTCGGCGGGCCAGATCCTGATCGGTCAGCGCGCCTTTGCAGCCGTGGAGGAGGCCGTCGAGGCAGCTTCCGTCGGCGAGCTCGAGCTGAAGGGCTTCGGCCGTCCAATTGCCGCGTACGAGGTCCGCGGGCTGCGCTAGAAACCGGCGGGCACGCGACCAGCTTTCCCGAGTGGCGGCGGGCCTCGCCGCCGCCGATCCGGGGGCGCAAGTCCAGCCCCCGAGATCTGGCTGTCCCGCTCTTTGCGCTTAGTTCTTGTGGTGCTTGGCCTTGTGGTGCTTCGTCTTGCTCACATGCCTCACTGGATTACCGCCTCCACCTTCGACGGGGTACATTCCGCCCTTGACGCGGTCGGCCTGATCCGTGGTCAGGTCGAGGTCCTTTTCGTTTGCTTCCGTATCCGGCTTCGGATCTGTCTGCTTCGGATCTGTCTTGCTCACAATTGCTCCTTTCGTCTGACGCCCATTCAGGGGTGTACTACCCACTAGACGATGCTGCTCCCCGCTCTCTTCCCAGGTCGAGAAGTCTTGACCGTATCAATCTGAACGTGTGCCTCTACTGCATCTCAGGACTCGAGCTGCTGGCTGATGAGGTAGTAGTAGAGCCCGCGCAGGTCCATCAGCTCGGCGTGTGTGCCACGCTCGACGAGCCGGCCCTTCTCGAGCACGACGATCAGGTCGGCGTCGCGGATCGTACTTAGCCGATGAGCGATCACGAACGACGTCCGCTCGCGCAGCAGGTCGTCAAGGTTCTGCTTCACGGCGCGCTCCGACTCGACGTCGAGCGCGCTCGATGCTTCATCCAGTAGGAGAACGGGTGGCCTGTGGTAGACGGCGCGGGCGATCGCGATTCGTTGGGCCTGACCGCCTGAGAGCCGTAGCCCGCTCTCGCCGATGCGAGTCTGATAGCCGAGCGGCAGCCGCTGCACGAACTCGTGGGCGTTCGCGAGGTTCGCGGCCCAGGCAACCCGCGCCGAGTCCGGCTCCTCGCCGAAGGCAATATTGCGCTCGATCGTGTCATCGAAGAGGTGGTTCTCCTGCAGAACGAAGCCGATGTGTCGGCGCACGCTGCGGTAGTCGAGTGCACGCAGGTCGACGTGGTCGAGCTCGATCGTGCCCGCAGTTGGCTCGAACAGACCTGCGAGCAGCTTGATCAGCGTCGTCTTCCCCGACCCGCTGCGCCCAACGATGGCGACTGTGAGACCGGGCGGGACATCGAGGTCGATGCCTTCGAGGATCGCGGGTGACTCCGGCCCCCCGTAGCGGAAGCCGAGGCTCTTGAGCTGGACATTCCCCTGCACCGAGGTGACCGTCTGCAGGTGCGAGTGGTCGGCACCCTGCTCCGGCTCGTGCTCGATGACGTCTGCGAGGCGATCGAGCAGCACACGGCCGTACTGCAGCTCGTCCACTAGCGACAGGAGGACGAGGACAGGGCCGTTACCGAGCGCTATCAGCGCGTTGAAAGCCACGAACTCGCCGATGGTGAGGCTGCCGTCGACAACGAGCAGGCCGCCGACAACAAGGAATATCGCAAGCGAGAGGAAGGTGACGAACTGGACTGCTCCCTGGTAGCTCATGATCAGGAACTCGGAGCGGAAGATGCGGTCGGCGATCCGTGAGAAGCGGTCGAGCATCAGACGTTGAAGCCCCTTCTCGGCCGCTAACGCCTTCACCGTCTCAATCCCGCGGATGGCGTCGATCTGCTGCGACTGGTACTTGCCGAACGACTCCTCGAGGCTGTCGAACATCGGCCGCAACTTCACTGAAGAGACGCGTAGCAGTAGCCCGTAGAACGGGGCGAGGGCGACGTAGACAAGCGCGAGCTCCCAGCTGTAGACGAACATGAGCACGAGCACCGCCAGGAGCTGCGCGGACGCCGTCAGTGCCGCTACGCCGCCCTGCACGATGAACTGCCGTACCTCGCGCATGCCGTTGAGCCGCCGTTCGATGTCGCCCGTCCGGCGGGTCGTGAAGTACGCCATCGGCAGCGAGAGAAGCCGCCCAGTCAGGTGGTCGAGCGCATCTGTGTCGATCCTGACAGCGACGAAGCTGAGGATGTAGCGCTGCAGAATCGTCGCGGCGACCATCACCGCGAGCACGGCGATCAGGCCTCCGAACACGATCAAGAGCAGGCCACGGTCGTGGTGTGGGACGGCGTCATCGACGACGATCTGCGTGAAGATCGGGATCACGAGCTCGAGCGCCGCGGCCAACAGCGCCAGAACGACTGCCATGGCAAATGTCTTCCGATGGGGCCGCAGGAAGGGTCTGAGCCAGGCGTAGCTCGGCCGGGACTCGGTCGCCCGGTCGAAAGCAGGCGTTCGATCGATCAACGCCGCATAGCCCGTCCACTTCTGTTCGAACTCGTCGCGCGGCACACGCATGACCCCGCGCGCGGGGTCACCCACGCGTACATGCCGCTCACCGACCTCGTATAGGACGACCCAGTGGTTGCCCTCCCAGTGAACGATGGCGGGAAGCGACAGTCGGTCGAGTCGCGACTTCGATGCGCGAACCGTATGCACCGCCAGCCCAAGGGCCTCGGCTCCTCGCGCGATGCCGAGCAGGCTCGTCCCATCGGCCGAGGTGTGGACGAGCCCGCGGATCGTGGACAGAGAGACGGCCCTGCCGAAGTAGCGAGTCACCATGCCGACACAGGCAGCTCCACAGTCCATCTCGTCGAGCTGGTAGACGTGGGGCAGCCTTCGGCGGCGGTGCCTCCTTGGCCAGAGCCCGCCCTCTGATTCAGCTCCTTCCGTCAGTTCGTCGACGGCACCGCTCTCGGCTCCAACCTGGCTCGGCCCGATCTTGTCGGTGGCCTCGACCTCGGCAGGCAGGATCTCCTCGGCGAAGTCGAGCGGAACACGCGCGACACGCTGGTAGTCCTGGCGCGACGCACGCTCTTCGACGCGCTGGCGAAATTCCGCATGCTCACCGAGCAAGCACCGGAAGAGCTCGGGCGGCAGCGCCAGCAGCCGGCACGCGGTCACTGCTTCGACGCTCGCCGACCTCGGCGCGTCGTGCAGCACGGACAGCTGGCCGAAGAAATCGCCTTTGCGCAGGTACTCGATATCGCTCCGACGACCCTCTCGCTCGGTATAGGTGCGAAGGTGACCGTCCTCGACGATGTACATCGGCCCCGGCATGTCGCCCTCGTGGACAACGAGCTCGCCCTCGGCGAACTCGACCGACTCGAGCGATGCCGCGATCATCGCGAGTCCGTCGATCGGCAGTGAACCGAAATCGGAGTAGAGGCGGAGAAAGTTCTGGACGCTCCGAAAGTGCGCCAGCCGCTCGAACCGCATTGCGGACAGCGGGATGACGTCGAGTCAACGCCCGGAAGACGCCCCGATCGAGGCGAAGCGTCTCAACCGGCCCACTGGCACGAACGGTCGCCATCCGGGTTGAGTCGTCCAGTAACCCCATCTCCCCGAAGCTGTCACCCCGGCGAAGAAGGTTGAGCGGAACTTCGCCCGCCCGCCTCGGTTTGCTTCACCACCCGAGCGGTGCCAGAGACGACAACATAGAAGGCATCCGCGTCGTCACCTTCGCGGACGATGACGCTGCCGAAGTCGAACGACAACGGTTCGAACGCGTCCGCCACCAGCCGACGCACGTCTTCTGGCATCGCGCGAAAGGCCGGCAGCTCCGCCAGGACGTCTTGTCCCGCCGCCTCGCTGGAATCAGAGAGGCTCAAGCCAGATCACCCGCTCGTTCACCTCGCGGGCGACCACACGGTCGACGACCGCACGTGCCGCCCGCGCACGAACAGCCTCGTCGTCGGAGGAAGGGCTCGTCTTTTCCTGCACTTGTAGGAGCAGATAGCGCTCACCCAGCTGCAAGGACCCGATGACGTCGCCAGGCCGCGCTGCCAGGAGGCGCGAGCCGAGCTCCGGCTCGACCTCGTCCAACCATGCCACGTGCTCTGAGACAGAAGCGCCCGCCCGCCCAGCGACCTCGGGCAGAGAGAGACCGTCGGTCTGGACACAGAACGCCGCCTCGGCGGCCGCGTCCTTGTTGTCGAATTCGATCGACTCGTACCTGATACGGAGCCATTCGAGCTTGTTGGCCTCAATCTCGCGACCGATCGCATGGTCGTTGGCCACGGTTTCGCAGAAGGCCGCGAACTCCTCGTGCAGTCGTTCGAGCGGCACCCCGGGAGCGACAGCGACCATTCGGGCGAGCGTTCGCGCGGCCACGTCCAGCCGACCGGAGCAAATGCCGTCCACCCACGCGCACGCGTCCACCTCGGCTATCGAGACGTGAACGTGCTCCGGCGGTTCGTCAAGAGCGTCGCAAGCGAGCCGTCTCCGGAGGTAGTCGCGCCAATCGGTGGAAGTCAGGCCCCGCTGCTCGAGCCAGCCCGAAAGCTCGTCGCCGGCCAGAAGACCCCGGGCGTAGCGAAACTGCTGCCCAGCCTCTTCAACGTCATCTGGCTCGGGAGCTGCGCCACGACTCTCGAGCTCGCGCAACGCGACCAGCCCAGCCCGCGCCTCCACGACGACCGTCTCCCATTCGCCCCCCAGTCGTGCCAGACGCACGACGTCCTCCCAACCGTAGACGTCGCCTCCGACCGCGAACAGCGGTCTCTTGCTCGCGTTGTCGTCCACGGCGACCGGTCCTGAACGATAGTCGCCTCGCTCGACAAGCGCTGACACCCTGCTGGCCGCCGTAGCATCTTCGACGTGGAGTCCCCGTCATTGGGTCACTCGGCCGACGATTCACCTCAGCCCGAACACACCGTGCTGGCCGACGCGCAGGATCGGCGCCGTATCGACACGAGGAAACGAGACTCGCAGAGGGAATCGACCCCGCACCCCTCGACTGAGGGGCCGGTGTCGCCACGGTGACATTCCGTGTGTCGGCGGCGTGAGCGACGCAGCAGACACGCCCTCATACGGTCGAGGTGTGGAGCGGATGAACCGCTCCCACGATCGGGGGAGCAGAATGCAACCGATACGAAGATGGCGGCTCGCGGTGCTGAACAGCGATGCCAAACCCTCTTTCCTCGCTGCAGCAGCGTCTTGCTGCACCAGCAGGGAGCGCACGCATCGCAGATCGCGCATCATGGCGCTCACACTCTCAGTACTTGCGGCCGCGTCGCTCGCGGCCGCGCTGAGTGACGCGTCCGCAACGTCCGCAGCGACCACTACGCCCGGGATCAGCGCAGGCCAATTGCATACCTGTGCCCTGACCTCCGCTGGGGCGGTTAAGTGCTGGAGCTTGAGCTTCCGCGGCTGGCCGCTCTACAAGCGCGATTGGACACCCTGAGGTTGCTCACCCCGAAGACGGCGGGCCCGCCGCCACGGAGGATCGGGGTCGTGATTGACACGATCACCGCTGTTCTCGAACTCGCCAACCAGCCGATGCAAGCCCGCGACATTCACGCCACGGCAGAAGAGCTGCTTGGCCAGCCGATCAAGTGGACATCCGTCAAGGCGACGCTGGCCGAGCACGCCAGCGGGCCACGACCCCGCTTCCAGCGAACCGGCCACGGGAGGTACCGCATCGCTTAGCCGACTCGACGTCGAAGAGTAGCCATCCGACGCGGTAGAGGCGCCACAACTTGCGTACGGGCGGTCGAGTGCTGGGCGCTGAACTTGCGGCTCTTCCGAACCAGCCGTGGACGCGCCGGTTCGTCATGTCAGGCCGTTGGGCAGTGTTCGTCCGCCTCGATGGGCTGCTCGTGCGAGGGTGATCTGGACGACGCCGAAGCTGGCGAGGGTGACCGCGAGGCCGAGGATCGCACCGGCGAGCGCGTCGGAGAGCCAGTGCACCTGGAGGTAGGTCCGGCTCCAAACCATTGCGGCCGTTGCCAGGGCCGCGAGGGCGTACCAGAGCGGTCGCTTCGGACCGGGCCTGCTGAAGAGGAGCACGAGCGCGATCGCGGTGGCGCTCGCGTAGGCGGCATGGCCGGAGGGGAAGGATGAGCCGTGGGGGTTGAGCATCGCCCCGGGGGACGCGGCCGGTCGACGAGCGCCTTGATCAGGTTGCCGAGCAGCGGCGTCAGGGCCTCGGTGAGGGCGAACGCGATCAGCGCCACCCAGCGGCGCGCGACCAGGAGCACGAGGCCGATCGCGGCGAGCGTGAGTCCGCGCCAGACGCCTCGGCCGAGGGCGTCAAAGACGAGCGCGAGGTGCTTGAGGAACGGTGTCTGGATGTCCTGCATCAGCTCCGACCAGCGGCTGTCCAGCGTGAGCGGGCCGGTCGGGGATGAGGAACGCCGACCAGCACCACCAGTGCCAGCAGCGCGCTCGCCCAGCCGACAGCCCGGCCGGGATGGGCGAAGAACTCCTCACGCCGCTCGAGCAACCGCGTCCAGAGCGTCGGCGGCATCGTCGTCCGGGGCGCCGGAGCCTCACGCCCGCCCTGCGGCAACAGAGAACAGTCGTCCGAGCACGTGGGGGAGCCCCCCGGGCAGCGCGGCCGACGGTGAGGCTCCGGGGTGCTGCGGCGCGATGCGCACCCGCAACGCACCCGGGCGGCTGACGAACCGAAGCGGTGGATCGAGAACGAGCGCCTCCCCGTCGACGCCGACGGGCACCGGTTGCGACGAGGTGACCTCGAAGGCGGGCGCCGACCACTGACGCCAGCGGCGGCCCGTTCCCTGCGACGACGAGCCGTGTGGCGGTGCCTTCAGCACAGCCACACCGAGTTCGCCGCTCGTCGATCCGCGGCCGCGTGCCCGATCCGATGGCGTGCCCGAGACGGTAGGGGTTGTTCGAGACCAGGATCATCGCCGCCGACTCGTTGGGGGTGCCGTCCTCGTCGCGCCAGCCCAGCTCGCTCGTCGATCCGCTCGGCCGCGAGCCGAGCACGTCGGGCGCCGTGTCGAGGATTGTGCGCAGCTTCGCGTCGCGGTACCCCTCGCGTTGGACCGCCTCGGCGTAGAGCCCGAGCGACGCGTTGTTCACGAACACGCGGCCGTTGACCTCGGCCAGGTCGACGCGCCGTTCCCCTCCATCGACGAACGCATCGAGGGCGCCGACAACGTCGTCGCGATCCACTCCCAGGTCGAGCGCGAAGTGGTTGCGGGTGCCGGCCGGGATGCAGGCAAACGGCAGGTCGTGCTCGGCGGCGATCGACGCCACGAGTGCCTGGGTTCCGTCGCCGCCCGCCGCCGCGAGCCCGTCGGCACCTCGGGTCACGGCGTCGCGCACCAGCTGCTCGAGGTCGTCGCCGGGCCTCAGCTCGATCGGCTCGATCCCTCGCGCGCGTGCCGCGTCGGCGAGGTTGTTGCTGACGGCCTTGCCTCCGCCGGACCGCGGGTTCCACACCACGATCGGACGGCGAGGTGGGTCGGCGGCGGGGAGCACCGCGTGGACCGCGAACGCGCGCCTGGCGGCCGACACGCTCACGAGCAGGAGCGCGATAGCGGCAAGACCGACACCGAAGCGGTCCCCGGTGACCACCACGACGACTGCCGCGACGAGCAGCAGCGCCACCGCGAAGAGAAGGACGTGCCGGACGTGGCCCCGCCGCCGGACCGCATGCCATGCCGCGGCAAGACCTCCGACCAGCAGGGCGACCACCACCAGGCCGCGAGGAAACTCAAAGACGATCTCGATGACGGCCACGACGACACCGGCCACGAACAACACCAAAGCCACCCCAGCAGCTGCACGCCGACCGAACATCCAGCGGTCACCCCTTCCCGGCCTAGGTTTCTCGAGCCGTTCACGCGACATCCGCGAGAGCGCATCGCCTGGAACGATCTCGACGATAGCTTTTTCCGATTGCGACGTCACCGCTTTGGTGGCGCCGACTATCGCGATGACGCGGCGCAGCGATGTCTGGTGTCGGCCCATCGTCTCCGACCAGCATCCGCTTCCTGCGGGGACGCTCACTTGTTCTGACTTTCCCTGTAAATCGAGGATATGGAACTAAACGGAGCATGTTCGAACCCTCGACTCCGGGTTGAGCTTCCCCGGTTGGCCGCTCTACAAGCGCGATTGGACACCCGGTCAGTTGCTCATCCCGAGGACGCGTGCCCGCCACCATTGAGGATCGGGGCTGTGATCGACACGATCACCGCTGTTCTCGAACACGCCGACCAGCCCTTACGCGCCTGCGACATCCATACCGCCGCAGAGGAACTCCTCGGGGAGCCGATCAAGTGGACGTCAGTCAAGGCGACACTCGCCGGGCACGCCTGTGGCCCCCGACCCCGTTTTCGGCGTGTCCGCTACGGCCGGTATCGCATTTCGTAGACCCGTGCGACAGCTGGCTCGATGTGGAAGGGACCCCGTCCCCTTCCCCACCCAGGGCGGTGCCCGTTTCGAGACACTCCGCACGAGCGTTACCCATGCTCAATCGTGTATCCGGTCGGGGTATCCAAGTCGTTTGGCCGTCGTTCGCCTGACGGGGGGCGAGACATCCCACCCTCGCGCGTCGACGCTCCAGACGTCCGCTAGTTCCTCACCCTCCACGACCAGCATGCGCGCGTGGAGGTTGGTGGTCGCGCACGAGTGGTTTGGGATAACGCGCAGCCTGGCTCCGAGCGGGATGTCCGTCGACTCCACAGCCGTCACGATCGCGTGCTCCTCGAACAGGCGCTCGACTGCGAGCTCCGGGTGCCCGGCAATGCGTCCGAACGTCTTGAGGCGCGGCGTCGGCCGTTCGGCGGCGAGGGCTTTCGAGCCGCAATCGAGGATCAGCTGACGGTCGCGCCGCGCCACCACGGTGGTGAGCACCGACAGTGCGCAGCGCTCTTCGGGCACGAGCCCAAGCGTGACCTGGGTGGCGTCGTAGAAGACGTAGTTCCCGGGGCGGATCTCGGTGATTGGCCCGGCGTCCCCGAGCTGAAGTGCTGTTGGTGTCGTACCAGCACTTAGCGTCCGGGGCTTGATACCGAGCGTCGCGAGCGCTGCCGCGGTCTCGTGAAGAGCGTCCTTCTCGTCCTGGGCCGCTGCGACGATCCCGGCGGTGTTCGCCGCGCCGTAGGCATGTCCGCCGAAGGTCATCAGACCATCCAAAGCGATCTCCCGATACTCGTCTGCCGCACGCGCGATCAACCTGGCCGATGCGGGGCCGGGAGGGGTCCCACAGCGACCGACGCCGCAGTCGATCTCCCACAGGTAGCCCAGCGATGCCTCGCTCGGTCGACAGGCAGCTTCCGCGTGCGCAAGCGTCTCGAGGTCGTCGATGACAACCCGGATGCTCGCCCTGTCGGTGAGCCGGCACAGGGCGTCGAGCCGCCAGGCCCCCACCGGTGGATAGGCGAGCAGCAGATCGTCGAAACCTGCGGCGGCGAAGCATTCGGCCTCGCGTAGGGTGGAAACGGTGAGTCCAGCCGCGCCGTGGTCGTACTGGAGGCGGGCGATCTCGCGCGACTTGTGGGTCTTGGCGTGCGGCCAGAGCTGAACGCCAGCGGCTTCGGCTCGGGCAGCCATGTCGGTGACGTTCTTCACGAGGGTCGGGCCGTCGACGAGAAGTGCAGGCGTGGTCACGGCCTCGAGGTCGAGCGAGGCAGTCACGGCAAGGCGTCCCAGTACGCCTTGCCGCGCCTCGCGGCGTCGACGCACGCGTCCCAGTCGGGCCACTCGTAGTTCGTGAACTCGATCTCCATGCTAACCGGGCCGGCGAAGCCCACGGATTCGAGGTCGCGCAGCATCGACGGGAGGTCGAGCTCGCCCTCTCCGAGCGGCGGGAAGTCGAGGACGCCCTTGCCGCCGCGCTTGTCCTTCAGGTGGACGTGTCCGATCCGGGCGAGGCCGTGCTTGATGTCGTCCTCGGGGCGAGCCCCGGTGTAGTAGACGACGTTGCCCGGGGTCGTAGTTGATCTGGATCCAGTCGTGCCCGATCTCGGTCGAGGAGCCGCAGCCCGACCTCGGCCGTCGGCAGCAGGTTCGAGTCGGTCTCGATACAGAGGCGGATGCCGACATCCTGCGCGTCATCGGCGATCGCGCGTGCGTTCCGCTCGAACGCCTCGACCTCTTCGAGTGACTCGGCGTCGCCCGTGAACGTGTTCAGGACGAGGATGCCGAGCTCCTGCCCGGCCGCCAGCACGCGCCGTAGCCGGCCGCGGCCCTCCTCCGGTGCAGTGGCGCGTGGCCGCTCATGCTCACGCAGCGCAGGCCGTGCTCGTCGAGCAGGCGCCGCGTGGTTTCGATCTCGGCCGGCCCCAGCTGGTCGGGATCGAGGTGCTCGAGGAAGTCCTTGACGGCGCCGATCTCGACGTTCTCGAAGCCTGCCTCGGCGAGCCCGCGCAGCGCCTCCTCGAGCGTGTACGGCTTGAAGCAGATCGACGAGCCGGTCTGGATCCAGGTCATGCCACGCTCCTCTCGTCGGGTAGCTCGAGCCCCCACACCTCGCGGTGGAAGTCGACGAAGCCAGGCGGGTAGTCCCAGGTGTCGATCACGCAGACGAGCACGGCCGGATGCCCTGGGCGAGTGCGCTCGCCGGCGCGGCCGAGAGCAGCGTCGAGCTCGCCGGGTGACTCGATGCGCTCGGCGTGCGCACCGCTCGCCTGGGCGACGGCCGCCAGATCCGGTTGCGCCTCGAAGTCGACGGCAAGGTAGCGCTCCCCCGTCGCCTTCCCGATCCACTTCACCCAGTGCAGGCTCGCGTTGTCAAGGACGACCCAGAGCACCGGCGCGCCGTACTGCACCGCCGTCGGGATTTCCTTCAGGTACATCTGGAAGGCACCGTCGCCGGTGACGCAGACGACGGGAGCGTCCGGGCGAGCGAGCTTCGCGCCGATCGCACCGGCGACGCCGAGGCCCATCACGGTCTGCTCGGCGGGCGCGACGCAGCCGCGATGCTCGGTCACCTTGATGTACGGGCAGTAGTACGACCACAGGTCCTGGCCGCCGTTCTCATGGACGAGCACGAAGCCGTCGGGAAAGGCGCGGTTGAGCGCGTGACGACCTGTCTCGTCAGGAGCTGACCCTCCCTCGGCGCGCACTCCGTCTCGACACGCTCTTCGAACTCTTCTCTGAAGGCGACGAGCTCCGCCGTCCACGGGCGGCCTGCGACCGGTGGAACGGCCTCCGCGAGTTGCTCGAGGACCAGCTTCGCGTCGCCCACAACTGCAACGTCCGCTTTCAGACTGCGCTCGATCTCGAACGGATCGACGTCGACCTGGACGACTCGCGCGCCCGAGGGCAGGTAGCGGCCGAGTCCGGTCTGGAACTCCTCGAGGCGGGTGCCGACGTAGAGGACGAGGTCTGCCTCGTCGAGCGGCCGCGCGCTCGACTCCGTCCGGTAGAGGCCGACGTTCCCGAAGGCGAGCCGGTGTGCCTCGGAGATCGAGCCGCGGCCCGAGGGAGTCGTCACGACGGGAGCGTCGAGCCGCTCGGCCAGGGCGACGAGCTCCGCCTCGGCGCCCGCGAGCCCGACGCCGCCCCCGGCCCAGATCACCGGCCGCTCGGCGTCGGCGAGCAGACTGGCGGCCCGCTCGACAGCCTCCGGGTCACCGGCGGCGCGAAGCGGGATTGATCAGCGGCCGGTATGACGCGGATCTCCGCGACCGTGCCCGCGACGTCACCCGGTATCTCGACGAAGACCGGCCCCGGCTTGCCGTTGCGGGCGATGGAAAAAGCCCGCTCCATCGTCCACGCGGTGCGCTCGGGCAGGTCGATCCGGACAGCCCACTTCGTGATCGGGCGGACCAGCTCGAGCGATGGCGCGTCCTGGAAGCCGCCGGCACCCTCGTGGGCGCGGCTCGCAGCCGAGACGACGCAGACGACCGGGCTGCAGGCGTAGTACGCCTCGAGCAGGCCCGGCACGAGATTCGCCATTCCCGGCCCGGGGCTCGCGTGCACGACGCCGACCCGGCCGGACACGCGCGCGTAGGCCATGGCCATGAAGACGGCCGACGTCTCCATGCGGACGAGCACCGGCCTGCACCGGAGCTTCCGTAGAGGTCGTTGTAGAGGAGCTCCGGGTTGCCGGGCAGGCCGAAGACGTACTCGACGCCCTCTGCCTCGAGCGCCTCGACGACCGCCGCCCAGGGTCTACGCGGCGACACCGCACCACTCCAGGACGGCCGCTGCGAGCGACCTCGCCGCAGCGATCATCTCGTCCAGCTCGACGCTCTCGTCCTTGCAGTGCGCGACACGCACGTCGCCCGGCCCGAAGACGACGCTCGGGATCCCCGCCGCCTCGTAGAACGACGCGTCCGAGGCCGCGCCGAAGGCGACCGGGTGCTCGGGGCTCGGCGGCGGGATCGTCACCCCGGTCACCCGCTCGTGCGCGCGCACCATCGTCTGCACGAGCGGATGTTCCCACGGAGTCTGGAGCAGGCGGCCAGTTGTTGATCCAGTCGAAGCGCGGCGGGTGCTCGCGCAGCCAGGGGTCGAGCCTGGCCGCCGTCAGCACGTGCTCCTCGATCTGCGCGCTGGATGTCCTCGGCCGACTCGTCCGGCGGGTACCAGAGCGAGTAGGCGATCTCGGCGCGGTTCGAGAAGTAGAAGGGGATGTCGAGACCCGGGTCGGCGTAGAAGACGCCCGGGAGCATCGAGAAGAAGCCGGGCATGAAGTACGGGTGGCTCTTCGTCAGCCCCCACTGCTGCTCGAGGTCCTGGAGGCAGGTGACGACCTTGACCGCCTTCTCGAGCGCGTTGACGCCGATCGCGTCGCCCGGGTCCGCCGGGCCGGATCGCGAGCGCCCGGTTCCCGCAGTGGGTGCTCCTGCCCTCGACGTGGATCCGGAAGTACCAGTTGCCCGCGGCGATCGGCGAGACGGTGAGCGGCTTCGGGATCGACGTCGGCTCGGTGACGATCGGCCGCGTCGGCGCCGAAGCCCGCCTCGATCACGGCCGACGTGCCGAGCTCGTGCTGCATCGTCTCCTCGCCGACGACCGAGTGGAGGAGCAGGTCGCCCTCGAGCTCGACGCCCTCGTCCTCGAGCGCCTGCGCGACGAGCCACATGGCCGTGTCCGAGCCCTTCATGTCCGTCGAGCCGATCCCGTAGAGGCGCCCGTCGCGGATCTCCGGGTTCCACGGGCTGCCGTTCACCCAGCTTTCGGGCTCGACCGGGCGGCACCGTGTCGACGTGCCCGTTGAGGGCGAGCGAGCGCCCGCCGCCCGTCCCGCGGCGGACGCCGACGAGGTTCCTGCCGCTCGGGGTCCGGGGCGACCCAGTGCGTCTCGAGCCCGGCCTGCTCGTAGCGCTCGCGCAGGATCTCGTTCACCCGGGTCTCGCCGCCGATCACGTCCTCGCGGCCGCACTCCGGCGAAGGCTGGGTTGACGCTGTTCACGCGCAACGAGCTCGGCGAGGAGCGAGACGGCGTCGTCGCGCCGCGCGTCGATCCGCTCGAGCACCCGCTCGAGCACGCTGCCATCAGACCGGCTCGCGCCGCCGCTCTCGAGCGAGCGGGCGACGGCCAGGGACGTGAGCAGCGCGAGCCTCGCCTGCTCGCCGCGTGCCCTGCTCGGGCGCGCGGCCCTGCTCGAGGCAGGAGACGAACTCCTCGATCTCGGGCCCCCACGGGTCGGCGCTCTCGACCGGCGACGGTCGTCGGCTCGCCGTCCGACGCGGATAGAGGCGAAGCCCGCGCGCCGAGGAGGAGGCGCCGATGTTCCCCTCGCCCTCGACCGGCGCGGCCGAGAACGCGTACTCGGCGACCCCGCCCTCGCAGAGGACGCGAATGTTGCTCGAGAAGGGGTACGAGCGCGGCATCGCCATGCTTCCCTCGACGATCCCGCAGGCGCCGTCGTACTCGACGACCGCGTGAACGTGGCCCGGCGTCGGCTCGCTCGCGTAGACGCGAGCGCGGCGTCCCCGAGCAGCCAGTTCATCTGGTCGAGGTCGTGGATCATCAGGTCGACCGGGCGTGCCGCCCGGACTGCGCGCGGTCCGCCATCCAGTCGTTCCAGTCGGCGGGCGGCGAGAGCCGGACGGCGGAGACGGCGCGCGGCCGGCCCGAGCTCGCCCGCCGAGACGAGCCGCTGCAGCTCGACGTACTCGGGCCAGAAGCGGAGCACGAGCCCGACCATGAGGATCTTCCCGCTCCGCTCGGCCGCGGAGACGATCGCGTCCGCGTCCTCGGGGGTCAGCGCGATCGGCTTCTCGAGGAAGACGTGCTTGCCGGCGGCGAACGCGCTGCTCGGCGAACTCGCGATGGAGCGGCGTCGGCAGGCAGATGTCGACCGCGTCGACCTCCGGATCGCGATGGCCGCCTCGAGATCGGTCGTCAGCTCGGCGCCGACGACGCTCGGCCACCCTGGCTGCCCGCTCGGTCGCCCGCGACGCGACCGTCTTGACGCGGACGCGGTCGCCGAGCGCCTTGTAGTTGCGCGGCGTGAGCCTGCCCCATGAAGCCGCCGCCGAGGATCGGCGATGGTGACGGTCAATGGGCCTCCAGGAACTCGCGGTTGAGACCGTTGAACTCGTCGGGGATCTCCCAGAAGGGGGCGTGTCCCATCTCCGGGCCACACGTGGAGCGTGGAGCCGGCGATCCGCTCGTGGATCGCCCGCGAGTGCGCGGGCGGCGTGAGGATGTCCGAGTCGCCGACCGTGATCAGCGTCGGCGCGCCGATCTCGCGCACCGCCTCGAGCGGCTCGTGGGCGAGACAGGCCTCGGCCTGGTCGCAGAAGGCCTCGACGCGTCTGCGCGTGCGGGTCCTCGGCGATCTGCCGCTCGAGCTCGACGCAGCGTCTCGGGGCGCTCCTCGTAGAAGCGTGGCGTGAACACCCAGAGCCAGATCTGGCGCAGGAGCTCGAGCATCCCGGCGGCGCGCGCGTAGCGCCTGCCAGGAGCGGATCAGCGCCTGACGTGTACGGATCGGGCCGCCACCACGGGCAGTGGAGGACGAGCGAGCGGACGAGCTCGGGGTGCCGCACCGCGAACTGCTGGCCGATCAGCGCCGCCCATCGACGCGCCGACGACGTGGGCGCGCTCGATCCCGAGCTGGCGCAGGAGAGCCAGGCCGCGACGTCGGCGAACAGCGCCGTCGTGTACGGGCCGCGCCGGCCCTCTCGTCTGCCCCACACCCGGGTTGTCGAAGACGACGACCCGGAAGGAGTCCTGCAGGTACTCGGTCTGGATGCGCCCAGCGCCGTGTGGTCGGCGCCGAGCCCGTTGATCAGCAGGACGGGGTCGCCCGAGCCGTGCTCCTCGAAGTAGACGTCGGTAGTCGCCGAGCTCAGCGACCGGCACCGCGCGGCCTCCGGGTGCGGAGGTAGCGGGCTCGAGTGCGTCGTGGACGTCCTCCATGTCGCGGACGACGTTGACGACCGCGGTCGTCGCCCAGCTCGAGAAACTCCTCGCCCTTCTCGGCCGTCGACTCGCTCGGCTTCCCCCAGACGCCGCCGCCGTCCTCGAGCAGCGCCCAGAACGACCCCGGCGTGGCGAGGAAGAGCGGATCGAGGAGCGCGAGCGCGCTCGTGCGCAGCTCGGGAAACTCGGGCGTGAAGTCGCGAACGCGCTCCATGTCGCAGAGCTCCTCGGAGATCGCCAGCACGATCGACGTCTCGCCGACGTTGGCGTGGATGCCGGCGCTGCCGGAGAGGTACTGCTCGGCCTCGTCCGGCGTGAGCCCCGCCCAGTAGGGGAACGGGTAGACCCGCGTACCCTCCGGCAGCTCGTCGTGGAAGCGGGCGACCGCGAACTCGAGCGCGTGCGAGTTGCAGTAGTGCCCGTTCAGGAGCACGATCCGCGTGAAGCCGACGTCGGCCAGCGAGAGGCAGACGTCCCGGACGAGGTCCATGAAGGTGTCCATGCGCAGGTGCACGAGGCCGTGCGCGCCGCGGTGGTCGTGGGCGATGCCGAACGGGATCGGCGGGCCGACGAGCGCTTCGAGCTCGGGGGCGGCCCGCTTCGCCACCTCGAGCGGGATGTAGACGTCCGTCCAGAGCGGCCCGTGGTCGCCGTGGTCCTCGGTCGAGCCGACGGGGACGATCACCGTGCGCCCGCCGCCCTCCAGGTACTCGCGCACCTGGAGATTCGTCATCTCCGGCAGGAAGATCGAGCCTGCCATCGGCGCCTCCTAGGAGAGCCCGAGCGAGCTGAGGTGCTCGTACGAGCGGCGCATCGCCGTCGTTCACGTCGGCGAGCGGCGGCCAGGGCTCGCCCTGGAACTCGAGCTCGACCGAGTACGGGCCCGTGTAGCCGGCGTCGCGCAGGATCTCGAGCACGCGGGCGAAGTCGACCACGCCGTCGCCGATCGCCGGGAAGTCCCAGTTGCCCTTGCCGCCGGTCGTGTCCTTCAGATGCACGTGCGCGAGCCACGGCACGATCTTCGGCAGGTCGTCGACCGCCTTGTCGCCGGAGTAGAACTCGACGTTGGCGGTGTCGTAGTTGACCTTGACCGAGTCGCGCCCGATCTTCTCCATGAGCGGGATCGTCACGTCGCTCGAGGCCATGATGTCGCCGTGGATCTCGAGCGCGACGACGACGCCCGCCGCGTCGGCCGCGTCCGCGAGCTCGCCGATGTTGGCGAGGAAGGCTGCCTCGTTCTCGTCCGCCGACTGGTGCCCGCCGACTGCGGTGTTCATGATCGGGACGCCGTAGTCGGCCGCCCAGCGCACGGCCCTGATCCCGTGCTCGAGGCCCTCGGACGTCGTCAGGTCGGAGTGGCCGGAGAGGCTGACCGCGGTGAGGCCGTAGCGCGTCGAGCTTGCGCCGCACGTCGGCCGGGGATATCGAAAGATCGACGTGCTCCGTCCACCCGGGAACAGCCGTCAGTTCGACGTGGCGGTAGCCCGGCCCCGGCGATGCCCGGCCAGCGCCTCGTCGAAGCCGTAGGTGTGGTACGAGTTCGTGTGCCCGGCCAGCGGGTTCTGCATCGACGCCTCCCTTGAGGTGAGGCGCCCCACGCGCGGGGCGCCTCGACCTGCTCGATGGTTAGAGCGGTAGCCCCTTCGGGATGCGTCGTCGTCTTGAACGCGGCGCTCAGCTTGTACTTCGCCGCGTCCCTTCGCGCCCGGGCCTTGTCGGCCTTGGCGTTGGCGGGCGTGACGAAGTTGTTCGTGAGCACGTCGGCCACGGGGACGTGCGTCTTCGTCTGGCCGAGCTTGAAGACGGTGTTCAGATACGTTCGCCCACGCCACCGGATAGTGGTAGCCGTACTGGTGCGGCGGCTTCCGTCGCGAGGTGCTGTAGAGGCTCGCGAGCTGCATCAGCGAGTTGACCGCGACCTGCGGCGTGATCACGTTCTGCATCCCCGGGTACTGCTCGTACACGATCTGCGCCGCGGCCCGCGGGTTGACCCGGCAGAACTCGAAGCCCATCACCGAACCGGTCAGGAGGCGCGTGTACACGTCCACCTTGTGCGCGTCGTTGAGATCGGACGTGCGCACCTGGTAGGTGTTGGACGGGCCCTTCGAGCCCCACTGCGAGCCGATCAGGAACTCGAGCCCCGCGTTGCCGGAGCCGAAGAACGCGGCCGTGCCCTCGAGCTGGGCCCTGAGCCCTTCCCAGGAAAGACCGGCATCGGCCAGCTTGAGCGCGACCGCCTGGTTCCACTGCGGGCCGAACTCCCGGTACTTGACGGTCTTCGGGTTGATCCCGACCTCCGCCAGCATCGGGTCGACGATCGCCTTCCAGCCGATGTTGTAGAGGGCGATCGTCTTCCCTCGCAGCTGCCGCGGATTCTTGATCTTGCTGCCCGCGGGAAGCACGAAGTCGAACACCTGGCCGGGGATCATCTCCCAGATCGATGTCACGGGAACGCCCGCCTCGACCGACGCGGTGAGGACGCCGGGGGACGCATAGCCCATGTCGTACTGCTTGGCGGCGACCTGCGGCAGGTTGCCCGAGGCGTCGCCGGGGAAGAGCTTGAGATTGATGTTGAGGGTCTTGTAGTAGCCCATGACGGTCGGGATGACCAGGTTGTAGTCGTCCATCACCTCGAGGGTGCCGCGCGGCGAGACCCACCGGACGGTGTCGGCTGCGCCCGCTCTTCGCGGACGCAGCCTCGACGGTGAGGGCGCCGAGGGCAGACATCCCCACGCCGGCCACCGCGGCCCGCTTGATGAGATCGCTGCGGGTCAATCCGTGCTCGTCGAGCTGCTCGACGTTGACGCTTTCCTCCATCACACACCTCCCTTTCCTGCCCGCCTTGCTTGATGAGCCCGCCTACATCTCCCAACTCGCCCAGCGCTTGCCGATGAAGTAGAACACGAAGTAGATCGCAAGTCCAAGGGCCTCGATGATCAGGAGCACCGCGCCGAAGTTCTCCATTCGGACCACCGACGAGAAGTAGATGAGCTGGTGGCCGAGCCCACCCTGCTCGCTGGCTGAGACCATCTCGCCGCCGATCGCCGTGAGCAGGCCGAAGATCGCGCCGACCATGTAGCCGACGATGATCATCGGCAAGCGCGAGTGGGAAGCGGATCCTACGAAACACCTGGAACGTACTTGCTCCGTAGGAGCGGGCCAGCGCGATCTTGGCGAGATCGGTACGGCGGAAACCCGTCGCGGCATTGATGAGCACCATCGGCCCGGACGCCAGGGCGACGGCAAAGATGATCGGCCACGGCTCGATCGGCTGGCGAAGGCTCAGACCGCAGGAACGGGACGAGCGCGAGCATCGGCGTGACGACGAGGATGATGATGTACGGGGCGACCACCTTCTCGACGAACGGCTTCTGCGTGATCACCGCCGCGAGGATCAGCCCGATGGTCGACCCGATCGCAAAGCCGATGAGGAACTCCTGCAGCGTCACCCAGAGGTGATGGCCGTACTGGAGCCAGAAGTCGTCCGTCGAGAGCGCTGACGACCGCGGTCGGCTTCGGGAAGACGTACGACGGCGTGTCGGTCACCCGCAGGATGCCCTCGATGCCGAAGAACACGCAGACCGCGATTGCCAGAACCGTGCCGATCTCGACCGCGCTCTTCGCACCGCGGACCGAGGTCAGCCCGGTCCAGTCGACGGGCCCGTGATCCTGGTGAGCCGGCGCCTCGTCGAAGGAGGGGATATCGTCTCGCAGCTCCTCGGGGACCTCGCTCACTGCGTCCTCACCGTCGGCCGGGCGCCGTGCTCGACGACACGCTTGATCTCCTGGATCAGCTCGATGAAGTCGGGCTCGAACGTCATCTCGACCGTACGGGGTCGCGGCAGCTCGATGTCGAAGATCTGCGCCAGGCGCCCGGGCCGCGGCGTCATGACGACCACGCGGTCGGCGAGGAAGATCGCCTCGCCGATGTTGTGCGTCACGAACACGATCGTCTTGCTCGCCTCCGTCCACAGCCGCATCAGCAGCAGGTTCATCTCGTCGCGTGTGAATGCGTCGAGCGCGCCGAACGGCTCGTCCATCAGTAGCACGGCCGGGTCGGGCGCGAGAGCACGGACGATCGAGGCGCGCTGCTGCATGCCCCCGGAGAGCTCTCTCGGGAAGGACTGCTCGAACCCCGCAAGGCCGACTTCGTCGAGGAGCAGCCCGATGCGCTTCTCGTCTACCGGGCGCTTCTTGATCTCGAACGGGAGCTCGATGTTCTTGCGCAGGTTGCGCCATGGCAGCAGGTTCGCGTCCTGGAACATCATCCCGATCTCGTCGGGCCGGGGCCCGGTCACGCGGCGTACCGTCGAGCACGATCTCTCCGTTCGTCAGCGCGTGCAGGCCTGCCATCGACCAGAGCAGCGTCGTCTTGCCGCACCCGCTCAACCCGACGATGCATACGAGTTGCCCTTCCTCGACCTCGAGCGAGAAGTCCTCCAGAGCGTGGACGGGGCCGGTCTTCGCCTCGTAGGTCTTCGTCGCGCCGCGAATCTGGATCTTCGCGGCGTTGCCGTTGGCGCTCAGAACCACCCCTCCTCGTCCGGGTTCGCGTACTGCATGAACTCGACGAGCGCCCCACCTACGTCGACGAATGCGACGGTGAGGAAGCCGTTGCCGACGTCGAACGGCGCGAGCAGCACGTCGAGGCCCTCGATCGCTGCCTGGACGTCGTCCACCCGGTAGGCAACGTGCGGCTCGGTCCGCAGCGGCCCGGTGACCGGGGTGTCGGGCTCGAAGCGGAGCCATTCGACGTTGTACGGATGGGCCCGCGGGCTCGTCACCCACACCCGTGTCGCCTCCACCCAGCTCTCGCCGGGCTTCGGATCGCTCGTGACGACGCCGATGTGGTCGAAGCGCGAGCGGTCGAACTGTGGGGTTCCGGCTTGCACGGCCGGGAGCGCGTCTCTTCTATCTTCCCGCTCAACCCAAGTCAAGGAGGTACGCACGCATGCGCGTTCTCGCCGTCGGCGCCCACCCGGACGATCTGGAGATCCTCTGCGGCGGGACGCTCGTCCGCTTCGTCCGGGAGGGGCACGAGGTCGCCATGTGCCATGCAACGCGAGGTGACCGTGGCAGCTATGTGCACACCTCCGAGGAGATCGCCCGGATCCGGGGCGAGGAGGCCCGACGGGCGGCCGAGATCTGCGGCGCCGAGTACACGGCTCTCGGCATACGGGACAGCGAGATCAACGCGGCGGACGTCGATCAGCGCCGGCTCGTCGTTGATCTCGATACGCGACGCCCGGCCCGACCTGATCATCACTCACTCATCCGGGGGACTACATGTCCGACCACGACGAGATCTCGAAGCTCGTCTTCGACTGCAGCTTCCACGCGACGCTGCCGCTGCTCGAGACCGGCAAGCCGCATCACACGCTCGTCACACCCATCTACTACATGGAGACGGTCATGGGCGTGGGGTTCCAGCCCACTGAGTACGTCGACGTGAGCGAGGTGATCGACCAGAAGGTCGCCATGCTCGAGGCACACGAGAGCCAGCTCACCTGGCTGCGCGATCACGACGGCGTCGACATCGTCGAGCAGATGAAGACGACGACTCGCTTCCGCGGCCAGCAGTGTGGTGCCGCCTACGCCGAGGGGTTCGTCCAGTGCCAGAGGTGGCTGCGCGGGACGACGCGGCGGCTGCTGCCGTGATGCGGAGGATCAGGTGATGAACGGTGACCTGATCGCATTCGTCCGCGAGGAGCCGCTGGTCGACGTCCACGAGCACCACATGCCCGAGATCCTGAACAATCGGGAGGTCGGCCTCCTCGAGCTCTTCGCGCAGAGCTACGCCGGCTGGACGCACGCACGCCCCTACCCTCTCCCTTCTGAGGCGGCCGTCGGATACGCGCCGCCGACGGTGCCCGAGGCAGCCAGTTGGGACGACGTCGCGGCCTACGTCGAGCGCAGCGGCTCGAACGCCTTCGTCCTGTCGCTCGTCTCTGCGCTCACCGACCTGTACGCGCTCGAGGAACACGGCATAACGCGCGAGAACTGGGAGGCGCTCGACGCCGAGATCCGTCGCCGCCACGGTGACCCGGGCTGGCCCGAGCACGTGCTCGCGCGAGCCGGGATCAAGGAGATCATCACCGACCCGTTCTCGGATCCGCTGCTGGACGCGCGGGCGGCGCTCGGCCCCCGCTACCGATCGGTGGCGCGTGTGAACGCTCTCGCGCTCGCATGGCACCCCGAGGCACGAGATCACAATGGGAACTCAGGCCACACCTTCGCCCGGACGCTCGGCGTCGAGGTCGCCACGTTCGACGACTACATCGCCTTCCTCGAGTACTTCGTGGACACGCTCGCCGGCCGCAACCAGGTCGCGCTGAAGAGTGCGCTCGCCTACGATCGCGACCTCTCGTTCGACGAGCCCGACGAGTCGCTGGCGCGCCGCGCGTGGGGGAAGCGGACTCCGTCGCCGGCCGAGCGAAAGGCGTTCGGTGACTTCGTCATCGACCGCCTCTGCACTCTGGCCGCCGAACGCGATGTCCCGTTTCAGATGCACCTCGGTACGGCGCTCATCCGGGGCTCCCAGCCGATGAGGGTCGCGGGCCTCATCGAGCGGCATCCTGAAACTCGCTTCCTGCTCATGCACCTCGCCTACCCCTGGAGTCGCGACCTTCTCGGCCTGGCGTTCGTGTACCGCAACATCTGGCTCGACCTGACGTGGTCCTTCCTGCTCAGCCCGACCCATTTCAAGCTCGCGCTGCAGGAGGCGATCGACGTGCTTCCGGACGAGGGTCGGATGATGCTCGGCGGCGATTGCTGGCATGCCGAGGAGAGCTACGGCGCCGTCATGCTGGCGCGCCGCCTGATCGGCGAAGTGCTCGAGGAGCGGGTAGCGGCCGGCTCCCTCGACGTCGAGGGGGCGCGGCGACTCGCTCGAAGGATCCTCAGCGAGAACGCGCGGGCGTTCTTCCGGCTCTGACAGACTTGGCCGCGCGGGCAACAGCAACCCCTGATAGGAGGAGCCCTTGAGCAATTCGGCAGAGTTCACGTACGACCTCGCCCGCTTCATCAGCTTCCGCGATCGGGAGGCTTGCGAGCGTGTGCGCCGGATCACCCGGCCCGAGCTGACCAGCCATCCTAACCCCGACTTTCGGATCCGGATCATCGAGGAGCCCACAGCGTTCTACCGCGCCTTCGCCGATGACCTCGTCGGGCGGATCCGGGCTGCTCGTGACGAAGGACGACAGTTCGTGGCCATCCTTCCGGTCGGGCCGATGCCGCAATACGCGCTTGCAGCCAGGACGATCAACGAGGAACGCATCTCGCTGGCTCACGTCCATACGTTCAACATGGACGAGTACGCGCGCGAGGACGGGGTGACCGCGCCTGTCTCCTGGCCCGGGAGCTTCCAGCGAGCGATGCTCGACCGCTTCTTCGGTCTGGTCGATTCGGAGCTGTGGCCGCCCGAGAAGCAGATCCACTTCCCGACGCACGAGACGATCGGGGACTACAGCGCCTCGATCGAGGAGCTCGGCGGTGCTGACGTCTGCTACGGCGGCATTGGTTGGTGCGGGCACGTCGCCTTCTGGGAATCGCACCTCGGTGAAGAGTTCGATGGCGACCTGGAGGCGTACAAGCGCGCTGGAGCGCGACTTGTCGAGCTGCACCCGATGACGATCATGCAGAACGCGCTCCACTCGTTCGGCGGCGACTGGTCGTGGGTGCCGCCGAAGGCGAACACGATCGGCCCACGCGAGATCCTCGCCGCCGCGCATCGCAGCTTCTGGCTTGACGGCGACCTTGGTGGGGGAGTCTCCTGGCAGCGCTTCATCGCGCGGCTCGTGGCGCACGGCCCCGTTTCCGAGTTCGTCCCCGGCTCGATCCTGCAGACCGCGCCGACCGACTACACGATCCTCGGCGGCGTCGCCGACGACGTCGAGATCCACATGGCCTGACGTCGGATGCCGGACGTCGTCTGCCTCGGTATCCTCGTCGCAGACGTCGTGGCGCGACCGGTCGGGGAGCTGCCGCGTGGCCGCCTCGCGCTCCTAGAAGACATCTCGCTGCATGGGGGCGGATGCGCGTTCAACACCGCCACCGTGCTCGCGTGCTTCGGGTTGAAGGTCGCCGTGGCCGGCCAGGTCGGCGGCGACGCGTTTGGCGACTTGTTGCTCCGGCTGCTGGGCGAACGCGGTATCGACCACTCTGCCGTACTACGTCGGAAAGCGCCGACGGCAGCGACCGTCGTTCTCGTCGACGGCACCGGCGAGCAGACGTTCCTCCACATGCCCGGCGCGAACGCAGCGCTGCGGGCTGCCGAACTCGACCGGGAAGCGCTCTTCGCCGGCCGCGCCCTCCACGTCGCCGGCGCGCTCGTAATGTCCGCGCTCGACGGGGAGCCCACTGCATCACTGCTCGCGGAAGCTCGTCTCCGAGGCGTGCTGACCTCGCTCGACACCGCCTACGACGCGACGGGGCATTGGGAGCGCGTTCGTCCGTGCCTCCCCCAACTCGACCTCTTCACTCCGAGCCTCACCGAGGCTAGAGAGATCTCAGGCTTCACCGAGCCGCGCGACGCGGCTGCTTGGGCCTGCGCGCAGGGCGTGCGCGAGGTCGCGATCACGCTTGGCGCCGACGGCTCCTATGTCGCAGGCCCCGACTTCGAGGGACACGTCCCAGCCTGCGGCGTTTCTTCGGTCGACGGCACCGGAGCCGGCGACGCGTTCGTCGGGGGTCTCCTTTACGGAAAGCTCGCCGGCTTGCCGCTCGAGCAGAGCACCCGCCTCGCAAATGCCTCGGGCGCGCTTGCGACGACCGCCCCGGGCGCGACCGATGGGGTGCGCGGGCTCAAGGATGCCCTCGCTCTGGCCGGCCTCGAGGAGAGCCTGTGCTCGCTCGCGAGGCCCTATGGCCACCCGACCGCGAGGCCTACTGCAAGCGATGATGGCGAAAGGAGCTAAAACGCAATCGAATGGGAACGCGAAGAGCTAGAGATCGCGCACGAGTTCGGAGAGCTCGAGTCGAAATGCGCTGGCAATCCGCGCTGCCACCGCGGAAGGCGGCCGCTGGCGGGTCGAAGGGCTGGAGCCTACCCGGCCTGGGCGACTACCTCGGCAACGGGGGAAGGCGTCCACGGTGATCTCCCTCACGTTCACAAGACGCGAAGGCCCATACCGGAGACCCAGGGTCGCTCTCGGAATAACCATGTGCGGAATGGAGCCGAGGGGATTCGAACCCCTGACCTTCTGGCTGCCAGCCAGACGCTCTCCCAGCTGAGCTACGGCCCCGCAGGCGAGGAGTCTAGCCGCTCAGGCGACGCCCGAAGCCGGCTCGGCAGGGTCGCTGAGCCGCGTTACGGGCACGTCGCCCCACAGCTGCTCGAGGCGATAGTACGCGCGGGTCTCGGGGGTGAAGACGTGGAGGACGACGTCGAGATAGTCAGCGACGATCCAGGTCGAGTCGCGTTCGCCCTCGACCGAACGCGGAAGCGTCCGCCCGTCGTGCTTCAGCCGGTCGTGAATCTCACCGTGGATCGCCCGGGTCTGACGCACGTTCTGACCCGTGCAGATCACGAAGAAGTCCGTGTACGTGCAGACGGGCCGCATGTCGAGGATGACGACGTCCCGGGCCAGCTTCTCCTGAGCGAGGCCGGCGATACGGCGAGCTTGTTCGAGCGACGTCAGCTCGACTTCGTCTCCACGATCACTGCGGCAAGTCTAGCGATGCGGAACATCCTCTCTGTACAGACCACGGCGGTCGATCTCCGCGAGCACCTCGGAGGGTACGAGGCCGTCGATCGACTCGCCGCGCGAGACGCGTGCCCGGATCTCGGTCGACGAGAGCTCGATCGGCTCGATCTCGAAGAACTCCACCCGCTCGGGATGCCCGATCTCGGCGAGCACCGCCTCGAACCTCTCGGTCGGATACCCCGGCCGCGTGGCGACCGCGAGACGAGCGAGCTCGAGGACCCTATCCGGCTCCCTCCAGCTCGGAAAGGAGGCGAACTCGTCGGCACCGATGATGAAGACCGGGTCGTCGAAGGCGCGATCGCGGAGGAGGTCGACCGTCCACGAATGAAGATCGAGCATGATCCGGGCGTCCGGAAAGGCCGCCTCGACCAACAGCTTCCGGATGGCGGCCGGCGCATGCCATTCCTTGTGACCGGGCGTGGCGACGACGAGAACGACAAAGTCGTCGAAGTCGAACCGCTCCCATGCGTCCCTGACGAGCGCGACGTGCCCCATGTGGGGCGGATCGAAGACACCGCCGAAGAGTCCGGTCATCGGTATTCGAGCGTGTCCTCTCCGACGACGACCTCGTCACCTGCCCTCGCTCCCGCTGCCTGCAACGCCTCGGAGAGCTCGTCCTCGCCGGGGGGCGTGCCGACGACGCGGTAGCCACGATCCGTGCGCAGGATGCGGAACGGAGCTCGTCGCGGCTTCGGCCTGTAGACGAGGAACTCGGTCATGGCGTCGCCGTCCGAAGCCGGCTCCTCGACAGGAGGAATCAGCCGGTGCAGCGAGCGCTTGAAGTTCGTCACCCCCTGCCCCGTGGCGCAGGAGAGGGGGAAGACGCCCACGATCCTCGGGTCCTCGATCTGGAAGCTGGGCGAGTGGAAGATGTCGATTTTGTTCAGCACGACGATCTGGGGCAGGAGATCAAGTCCGGCGCCGTAGGCGACGAGCTCCCGGTCGACGGCCCTGAACTGGTCCCCCGAGTCGCCCGCGGCAGAGTCGATCACGTGCACCAGCACCCTCGCGCGCTCGAGGTGCGCCAGAAACTCGTGTCCGAGTCCGGCACCGTCCGCGGCGCCCTCGATCAACCCGGGGATGTCGGCGACGACGAGCTGACGTCCGTCGGGCGAGTCGACCGTCCCGAGAGACGGCTGGAGCGTGGTGAAGGGGTAGTCCGCGACCTTCGGCCTGGCGTTGGAGATCCGCCGCAGGAGCGACGACTTGCCCGCGTTCGGCATCCCGACGAGCGCTGCGTCGGCCAGGAGTTTGAGGCGAAGCTCGAGTGAGACCTCCTCGCCCGGCAGTCCGACCTCGGCGAAGCGCGGAGTCTGGCGGGTCGGCGTGGCAAAATGCCGGTTTCCCCGCCCTGCCTCGCCGCCCTTGGCGACGACGACACGCGCTCCCGGTCGAACGAGATCGGCGACCATCTCACCTCCCGCATCCCGCACCTGGGTGCCGACGGGCACCCGGAGCTCGGCGTCTGCTCCCGTCGCCCCGTGTCGACCGCTGCCGCTCCCGTGACCGCCCTTTGCCGCCCGGATCAAACGCCGCGTACGGTAGGTCGAGAGGTCGCGTAGGTCGGGATCCGCGACGAGCACCACCGAGCCGCCGGGGCCCCCGTCGCCGCCGTCAGGACCGCCGCGGGGCACGTGCTTCTCCCGGCGAAAGCTGAGAGCGCCGTCGCCTCCCCGCCCGGCGACAACCTGAATGAGCGCGCGATCGTTGAACACACGAAAAGCAAAGCACGCGGGACCGCGTTCGGCGCCAGCCTCGTAGAAGCAGTGTGATGTCCCGGAGCCTCCTGCTCGTCTCCGTCGTGTTGGCCGCCGGGAACGGTCAGGCCGTGCACGGGTACGGGATCAGCGCAAGCGCGCCGCCGGGCTGGCACCTGCGCGTCCTTCGCGGCGCGTTCGAGGCGACGACCGTGCCACTGCCACCGGCGCGTGGCTGGTTGAGCCCTCCGCTGAGCAGGGCGCTGCATTCGGGCGACATCGGCCTGATCCTCTTCGAGGACGCCGGGAGCTGGGCAGCGCCGCTCGATCAGAGCTTCTACCGGTCTGGACCGGCAAGGCCGTTCACCGCCCGTGACTTCGGTACGGCACCCCTCGGCGGCTCGGCCCCGGCGGGTCACCGGTACGCCCGACGCAACTTCGCCCTCGCCAGCCGCTACTTCGACCTGTTCGTCGAGTCCGGATCGCCTCGCGTCAGCAACGCGCGGCTCGCCGAGCTGAACGCGCTCGTTCGTTCGGTCGAGGTCGCGCCCGGCGACTTCTATCCCGGCCTTGCGCCACCCGGCCGCTTCTTGGCGGCTTCCGGCTGGAACACACGGCACACGCCGAGCGTGCCCGTCGGGCCTGAGACGTACAGCACGACGATCGCCTCGACCGTCCCCTACCGCGACTGCATCAACTGCTTCCCGCCGCAGAAGACCGCACCACACCTCCCGCCCGACGGGATCGCCATCTTCCTCACGCTGACCGCGTCCAACCGTGATCCGCCGACGCGGCCGGGTCAGCCCACCGCGCTGCGGCTGCGTCGGTCGGCATGCGGATCGTTTGAAGGCATCGCCCAGAGCTTCTCGACGTGCCCGGTGCACGCTCAGATCTTCCGCCAGTACGTAGTCGACGGCTGGGTCGTCTTCGGGCGTGTCCATCCCAGCAGCGCTCAGTTGACACGTGCGCAGACCGAGCTCGATCGGCTCGTGCTGCCCTTCTGGCCGCGCTGGCCGGTGTCGCGCTAGTCGATGACGGAGATGAAGCGGCGTTCGCCGCTCGTCCTGAACTCGACCGTACCCGACCGGGTCGCAAAGATCGTGTCGTCGCGCCCGATGCCGACGCCAGGCCCCGGCCGGAACCTCGTGCCCCGCTGGCGAACGATGATGCCGCCGGCCTTGACCTGCTGACCGGCAAAGATCTTGACGCCCAGCATCTTCGGCTTCGAGTCACGGCCGTTTCGCGACGATCCAAGTCCCTTCTTGTGTGCCATCTACTCTGCCCCATCCTTTGGTCTTGCTCGCGCCCTCGGCTTGGCCGGGGCTTTCGAAGCGGCGGTCGCAGCCTTCGGCTTCGCCGTCGTCGCCTTTGACGTTGCAGCCGTGCGCGCCGCCCTCGCCGGCTTCGCCTCGGCGCCCGGTGTCTCCGACTTCTCCGCCTTCGCCCGGCTCGCCCTGGCTCCGATTGCGGTGATCTCGATCTGCGTCAGCTTGCTCCGGTGCCCGGTGTGCCTTCGATAACCGGTGCGCTTCTTGTATTTGCCGATGTGGATCTTCTCGCCGAGAGCGCTCCCCAGCACCGTTGCGGTCACCTGCGTGCCCTTGGGCGCGAACTCGGCCTTCCCGTCCCCACCGAGGAAGAGGACGTCCGGGTGGAACGTCTGTGCCTCGGCATGCGGGAGTCGGTCGACGAGCAGCCGCTGCCCTTCCTGGACGCGGTACTGCTTGCCCCCGAGTGAGATGATCGCGTAGGTCATAACAGGCTCTCTACCAGCGAAAAGCGGGCCAACCGCCCGCACGGCCAGTGTACCGGATCACTCCTCGGAATGCGTCTCGCCAGCATCGGCGGAAACCGCGGCGGTCGGCTTGCGGCGCCGCCTTCCTCCGCGCGACCCCCGGCGTGTCCGCTTGCGAGGCGCCTCTCCCTCGGCCGATCCGGCCGCTGGCTCGGGCTCGGGCTCCCCGGTGGTCGCGGCCTCTGCCTGACTCTCGACCGGCGCTCCTGCGCCATCGGATGGAGCCTGCGCCGGGCGCCTGCGGGACCGTGAACGGCGCCTCGCCGGAGGCTCGCCTCCGTTTGCCGACGGCTCCGTTGCCGCCTCCTCGCCGAGCGAGGCATCGGGAACATGGATCCTCGGTCCCACCACGATCTCGGCCTCTTCAGTCGAGACCGCCCCGTTCGCGTCGGTCGTACTCTTGCGACGTTTGCCTCCCGCGCGATCCGCGGCGCGTTCGCTTTCGCTTCGGCTTGTCGGCAGCGTCGGTCACGCCGGCGTCCTCTGCTTCTGGCCCGGGCTCGTCGACCTCGCCGATCTCCGCGATCTCCTCGACCGGGTCCGAGACCGACTCAGGCAGCTCCTCGGGCACAACGCCCGACACCTTTGGCGCTCGCGGCCCTCGGGTCGGCTTCTCGGCCATGCCTTCGGCGGTGATGGGCGCTGCCTGCGGGACGGCTCCACCGACGAGCGATGCATACGCCGTTCCGTCAAGGACGCGCTCGACCCGAACCTTGATCTTCTTCCCGACGAGGCGAGCGGCTTCGCCGACGCAGACGTCGTAGCCGTCGAGCTTCGCGATCCCCGATTCTGGATCGTGGAGACCCACCTCGACGAGCTTGACGTCGATCTCCTGCCCCTCCTGAACAGGAGCCGCGGGCGCCAGCTTCTCGATCGTTCCCTTGTCGAGCACCGTGAAATGGTCGAGCGGAGCACCATCGATCCCCTTGAGAAAGAAGCGCCGCTTGGTCGCGCTCTCGATCTCCTCGAGACGCTGGGCTCCTGGGCCGACGAGCATCGCGGCCACGTACGGGTTGACCTCGACGCTGAACGCTTTGGTGCGCGGACTCTGCGATGCGAGCGCCCGGAGCCGTTGCTCGGTCTCGACCGCCGCCGACGCCTCGGAGATGACGATCCCGTCTCCGGCGCACGTAGGACACCGCTTCGTCAGGATCTCCCGCGGCCCGTCGGTGACGTTCTGACGCGTCATCTCGGCGAGTCCGAGCGGCGAGATCTCGACAACGTAGGTTTTCGTCCGGTCGCGCTCCAGCTCCTGCTGAGCTCCTCCTCGACGAGCCCGCGGTTCTTCGGGTTCGCCATGTCGATGAAGTGGATGACGATGATCCCCCCGATGTCCCGGAGCCGAAGCTGTCTCACGACCTCCTTGACGGCCTCGAGGTTGTTCTTCGTGATCGTGTCCTCCAGCCGCGCACCCGACGTCTTCGAGCGAGAGCCGACGAAACGGCCGGTGTTGACGTCGATCACCGTGAATGCTTCGGCGTAGTCGAAGACGAGATGACTCGCCGAACGAGGGCCGGTCGACCCGCCGGTTCAGGGTCGAGCGGATCTCGGCGTCGACGCCGTAGGCTTCGAACAGCGGCTCCTTTTCCCTGTGGCGGGTCACACGCTCGGCCATGTGGGGCGAGGTCTTCTTCAGGTAGCCGACGATCCGCTTGTAGGTGAGGTCGTCGTCGACGAGCGCGCCCACGAAGTCGCCGGTGAACAGATCCCGGACGACCCGGAGCGGCAGCTCCGCCTCGCTGTAGACGAGCGATGGAGCTGGAACGCTCTTCGCGCGCGCCTGGATCTCCTTCCAGACCTTCTCGAGGAAGCGGATGTCGCGTTCGATGTCCTCCTCGGACGCACCCTCGGCCGCCGTCCGCACGATCACGCCGCCCTTGGGCAGAGCGATCTTCCTGAGGATCTCGCGGAGCCGGGCTCGCTCGTCGTCCTCGAGCCGCCGCGAAACGCCGACCCCCTCGCCTTGAGGCACGTAGACGACGAAGCGCCCGGGAAGGGAGATCTCCGTCGTCAGGCGGGCACCCTTCGTCTTCATCGGATCCTTGACCGCCTGGACGAGGATCTCCTGGCCACGGCTCAGCAAATCCTGGATACGACGGCCGTGGCGACGGCCCTCGAGCTCCGGAGCGACGATCTCGTCGACGTAGAGGAAGCCGTTCTTTTCGAGCCCGATCTCGACGAAGGCGGCCTCCATGCCGGGCACACGTTGTCGACGACGCCCTTGTACACGTTGCCCGCGATCGGAGGGGCGGCCCGGTCGCTTCGATAGACCTCGGCAAGGCGGTCGTCCTCGAGCACCGCCACCCGTTGCTCGGTGACGCTGACCGAAGACGCAGGAGCTCGCGCTTTGCCTGGGGAAGCGGGTTCCGGCGGGTCTGCTGCCGCCGCCTCGGCTCGGAGCGTGCGTCTTCTGAGCGGGCTTCGGTTTCGCCGGGGGCTCGGCGTTTGCCGCTTCGGCTGCGGCCTCGCCGGGCTGGCCGGGGCCGCTTGCGACCTTTTCCGCCGCGGCTACCGCGGCGCCGCCGGCGGCGAGACCGCCGCGTCGCCCGGCTTGGCCGTGTCACCCGGAGGGTCTGTTACAGGAGCTGCGGGCTCGTCCTGCTGCTCTCGCTCGGAGGGAGATTCGAGAAGGGGGCTGTGCATCCGGACGCCCTGAATCGCGTCGAAACCAACGTAGTGCCAAGTGGATTCTCCTTCGTGGAGAACGCGCGCGCGGACATCGGCCTTGAAGCTTGGGCTCGACGCGCGCAGCACGTTCCGGATCAATGAACTGGGTCAAACTCTCGATGCAGCCTAGCAGTGCCGATCGGCGGTGCGGCACCGGGCCGGAGCGAGGTGGCTTCGGTCAGGTGCCGCGGGCCTGACTTGGCGCGACGAGCCCGGAGTGCACGCAGACGCTGGTTCAGGCGGGCCGAGGCCCATGGCTCGACCGCCCGGTCGAGAGGACGACTGGTTCCGGGTCGCCTCGAGGTACTCGAACCACGCATCCGCCTCCTCGATCTCGAGCAGCTCCCCCGCCTGGCGGACCGACCGTGTGAGAGTGTCTTCGTGTTCCTCCACGGGCGCGATGAGCAGGACCGGGTCGGACGGTCCGCTTGCGACGATGTACGTCCGGGGAGCTTTCCCCCTGCTTCACGGGTTACGGTGAGACAAGGAGCGCGCGATGAGTGGTGATGAACGATACGAGCGGGGCTGGGAGCGACTCCACGAGCTCACCGGCGAGCAAGGCGAGCGCGTGATGGGAGGAATCGCGACGTCGCGCCCGATCTCGCCGCTACGTGGTCGAGTTCGGCTACGGGGAGATCTACAGCCGGCCCGGTCTCGACGATCGCGCCAGGCAGCTGACGGCGATCGCGGCGCTCACCGCGATCGGTGGCGCGGAGCCTCAGCTCGAGTACCACATCGGCATCGCACTCAACATCGGCATTGAGCCGGCCGAGATCGTCGAGACGATCATCCACCTCGTGCCCTTCATCGGCTTCGCGAGGACGCTCGAACGCCGCGCGATCGGTCAAGCGCGTGTTCGCCTCCCGCGGCATGGCGCCGCCACGCGCCAGGCCGTCCGACGCACCCGGCGACTAACGGGGGAGAGACGACGCGGTCGCCGGCGACGCGCGTGACCGGCGCTCTCGCCTCGAAGTGCGTCGAGCCGCCTCTCCGAGCGCGCGTGTTCCTCCGTAGGCGTGCACGGCTGTTACGGCCAGCGGCGATGGGACGAAGCCGAGCAATGACCGCGCAAGCGCCCGGAAGCCGAGGACCGTTCCCGATCACGCCCAGCACCTCCGGGATCCGCTCCCGG
The DNA here is from genome assembly GCA_963736045.1 of uncultured Actinomycetes bacterium. GTDB lineage: Bacteria > Actinomycetota > Thermoleophilia > Gaiellales > Gaiellaceae > PALSA-612. Next base: position 122,464 of record CAVTNK010000009.1, read on the forward strand.
TCGAGCTCGAAGCCGTACGCGTCTGCGATCCGCATCGACAGCGGATCTGGTTGAGCGTGAGGACCGGCATGTCGGCCCCCGGAACGAACACCGCAGCGCCCTGATCTTCTGGGCGGGGAGTACTCCGTACTGATCAGGCGGTCGACGACGGCCTCCCGCAAGCGGGCAGCGGCGGCGAGCGCCGTCGCGCTCTCGCCCAACGCCCGTGCGATCGCGGCCGGCGATCTCGTCGAGCGGGACCCCAGCCGGGATGACGCGGAATGACACTTCTCGGCCAGCACGTAGGGCGAATCCCGCTGCGTCGGCTTCAGGCCCTATGACGCAACACGAGCGGGATGCCCGCCTTCCGGGCGCGCCGCAGGATCTCGAGCTCCCTCGTCCGAGCCGGACCCGGTCATGAGATGGACGAGCACCGCGGCACCGTCAAAGCGCTCTCGTCACGGACGCTTGACGCCAACGCCTCCCCTCGTCAGCTTCTTCGGCTCAGTGCAGCCGCGAGTCCCCCTCCGCCCGTGACGACGAGCGGCATCGTCCCGCAGACCGGTGCGGGAGCTCGCGAGTGATCGCCAGGACATCCTTCGGAGCGACCGGAAGCTTGCTCCCGCTGCTCATTCGGGAGCGTCCTCACCCGCGCCTCAGCCTTCCGCGCGCGTGAATCGCCTGCAGGAGCCCCACGGCCGCCAACTTCGGCGATCATCGACGAGCCGCCGACGCTGACGAATGGAAGCGCGACGCCGGTGACCGGCGCCAGGTGCATCGTCATGCCGACGTTGACGAAGATCTGGAACATAACGCGGAACACCGCAGTGACGTATCGCAGAAAAGGCATCCCTCGCGATCGTCACGATCTTCAGGGGGTCCCACAACGAGCAGGTAGAGGAGCAGGAGCAGAGGCGCCAGGAAGCCACGCTGCTCGGCAAACGAGGCGAAGGCGAAGTCGGTCCGGCGCTCGGGCACATAGTCGAGATTCGTCCTGCGTGAGCGGACACACCGCGCCCGCCGGGGCCGCCTGCGGCGATCATCGACTGGTGAACGTTGTACGTCGCACCGCTCGCATCGAGTCCGGGCTCATGAAGCTCGTCAGGCGGTGCAACCTGGTACTCCTTGAGGATCGAGCACGGCCGCCGGCAAGAGCCAGAGCACTGCAAGCGCGACGGCGGCCGCCGTCCCGGGGCAGGCAGCGGCGAGATGCGACTCAGTGGATCCCGGCGACGAAACGAGGAGGCCATGAAGGCAGCGATGCAGACCAGGGCGCTGCCCAGGTTGGGCTGCGCGAAGACGAGAAGGATCGGCGGGGCCGCGAGCCACGGCCACGAGCGGTGTGCGCAGGTCGTCCATCCGCTGCGCGCGATCGGCGAGGAACGCGGCCAGGAAGAGGACGATGAGGAGCTTGCCGACTTCGACGGCTGGAACGGAAGAACGAGACGTCGATCCAGCGCTTCGAGCGCGGTGCCACCGGTGCCAACGAGGAAGACGAGCGCCATCAGGCCGAGCATGATGGGCGTAGAGGGTTCCCATCGAGCGCCGGTACCAGGGCGGGTCGACCGCAATCGTGACCAGCATCTCGCGACGAGGCCGATCGCGACGAAGACTCGGTCGCCGCGTCAGGTAGTAGCGCCGGTCGTCCGGCACTGTGTACCGCGTGATGCCTGCGATCGCCCAGAGGCCGTAGCCGACGAGCACGCCGGTGGTGAGGAGGAGAACCCAGTCGAGGCGGGCGAGCAGGGAGCCCTCGCGGCGTGGTCGAGCGAAGACGTACGTCTTCGCCGTCGCCTTGCCGCTCCTGTGCCGATGTACTGAACCATCAGTCCTGGCGCAGGGCGCCTCCGGTCGCCTTCACGTGGAAGTAGCGGGCGAGGAACTGCGCTGCTGCTCGGGGCGGCTGCGGTTCCGCCGTGGCCGCCATTCTCGATCACGACGGCGACGACGACCTGTGGCCGGTCACACGGCGCGTAGCCGACCCACAGAGACTGGTTGAGGAGCAGGGTGTCCTTGCGCCCGGGGAGCGTGGACGACCTTCTCCGCCGTGCCCGGGGCCCCGCGCAATGCATACCGGGAAGTTGCCGAACGTCGAATACGACGTCCCGAGTGGATCGTGGGCTGCCTGGAGAGGCCGTCCCTCACCGCAAGGGTCAGTCGGGTCGGTTCCACTCGACTTCGCCGCTGGCGGCTGAAAGTCCCGCAGGACGGTCGGACAGCTTGTCGGGGCTCGAGACCTTGACGTCGGCTACGACGTGGGGGGTGACGAGCTTCCCTCCGTTGGCGATCATCGCGTAGAAGCGCGCGAGTGGACAAGGGGCGTCACCGCGACGTCCTTCTGGCCATGGCGAGCCGGATCGAGTCGCCGGGCTTCCAGAGAGAGTCGATCCGCCAGTTGTTCGGATCGTCTTCCGCGTGTACTGTCTCCTTCCGCCACTTGATCGTCGGCACGAGACCGGTGTCTTCCGGGCCCACGTCGATTCCGGTCGGGCTGCCGAAGCCGAAGGCGTTCGTCGCCCACCGCTGCAGAGGCTGCCGCGGGGAGGTCCAAGAACTTCTGGCCGAGTGGCCTGGTAGAAGTAGGTGTCGCAGGATTGAGCGAGCGCGGTCGGCATCGTCATCCACTGGTTGACGAACGGGTTCCAGTTGCTGAACGTCTGCGAAGCGCCGTAGATCGTCTTGACCGTGTAGGAGCCGCTGCAGAGAATCGGCTGTATGGCCCGACGAGCCGCTCTTCGAGGGCTGCGAGTGCCGTCACGGGCTTGAGGTCGAGCGGGCGGATAGCGCATGCGAATGGCACGGTTCAGGACTGGATTGTTGGCGAGAGCCCCGGCCACGAGCGGCTTCTCGCTCCTTCGGGTCTCGGTTGACCCAGACCCTCGGGTGTGGGGTTCGACGCGCGTCGCCCGCACGATGCCCAGTGGGTGCTTGCGTCCATGGCGACGAGTGCCCCGCCGTTTGCCGCCCAGCCGTCGTTCGTCGACTTGGCAAGCCTGATGCCGTAGTCGAGCGGAAAACGCTCGGCCTCGCGCTGGAGAGCGATATCGATCGTGAGCCGGATCGCCTCGCCAGGTCTCGGCTGCACCGAGCGGCAGCGGCCAAGCCGTTGGCCTACCCGAGCGAGTTGACACGAAACTGATCCACGCCCGCTCGACCGTGAAGAGCACCTGGTCGGAGGCAGCCTCGACACCGGCCTGTCCGATCCGACGTCCTCCGCTCGTACCCGACCTTTCTGGCGCTTGTACTGGTCGGAGTTGATTGGCCCCACATAGCCGAGCGTCTGGGCGAGCAAGCCTTCGGAGTTGTAGAAGCGGAGATACGTGCGCCGGATCTCGACGCCGCGGAACTGCGAGGCGTGTTCCTTGATGTACCGGATCTGCTCGGGATGGATCGCCACCCTCAGCGTGAGCGGTGTGACGACGTCGCGATCTGCACGCACGAGCTCGCGAACCCGCGCGAAGGAACAGGCCCAGGACCATCGCCGACTTCGTAGCTCAGCGTCCAGGCGGCGGCCACGTGGATCGGTGGGCCACAGGTCCACCGCCTGGCGACGTTGGTGACGAGGACACGGCCCTTGCTGTCGACGATGATGCTGCTCGACCGACACCGTCCGGAGCCCCGGTTGTCCAGCGCCTCGGCACGGTACTTCGATCCGGAGAGCACCTCGAGCCGCACTAGTCGCAGGAGGAGCACACCGATCGCGACCAGCGCAATGGCACCCACAATCGCGACGCGGAGCGCGACTTCGGGGTGAACAGGTACGGCTGCTCGACACGCGGGTCGGGCGGCAGAAGTCGCAAAGGCGGGATCCCGAGCTAGCCAACGGCGGGCATCTCCTCGCGCGCGAGCGCGTTCGCAGCGGAGACCGCCGACGACGGCGTAGACGGGAACCGTGACAAGAAGGTTGAGCGCGATGCCGCAGCGAGTCGAGCAGGACGGCCCGCGCGGGAGCGGGCTCTCCGACCACGAAGTGGAGCGCAAGAGCGCCGCAGCGAACGTCACGACGGCCACCGAGAGGAACGTGGTGTGCGTCTGGTTGTGTCCGGTCGTCTCCCCGTACCGGCCGACCCAGTAGCCGACGAGCGTCAGCAGGAGCGACGTCAACCCGAGGATCCCGAGCGTGGCCGTGTCGACGAGAAGCCCGCAGAAGAAGCCTGGCGCATGCGCCTGATCGACCCTCGCAGCAATGCGACCGCGACGAGCGTCACCAGGAGAAGATCGGGCGTCCCACCGAGGATGCGACGTCCGAGAACACGGACACCTGGAGGATGCTCGCGAGAAAGACGATCACCGTGGCCTTGGCGATGTCGAGAATCATTTCGGAGCCACCTTGCCGGCAGGACGAGCACCGACTCGAGCGAGGAGAAGTCGACGAACGGGTGCGGCACCATCTCCTCGTAGGGGTCGATGTCGGTCCGGCCGACACTCGACACCCTGCCGATCGGGATTCCACGCGGGTAGATCGACGAGAGCCCGTTCGACTTCCACCCGGTAGTGACCAGCGTGTGTGCGCGGAACACGTTTTTCGCCTTCGAGACCTGGTCCATGATCAGCGGCGCCCTCCCGGTGTCATTCAACTGGACGATCCCCACGACCGGTACGCAGATCGAGCGCCGAAAAAACTGCGACGCATCGGTCAGGAGGCTCACCTGGCCTGGTGAGCCGCGAGCTTCGTCACCTGGCCGACCAGGCCCGGTCGGTCACGACGGGATCGAGGACAGACCCGCACCCCTTCGGCCTTGCCGACGGCCACGACCACCGTGGTTGAAGAGGCCCGGTGGTGCCCGATGATCCTCTCGTCGCAAGGGGAACGTAGTCCGCGGGGAAGCGGTCGATTGCGGTACCGGGGAGCAGGTCTCGCAGCTTCGCGTTCTCGCGCTGTGCCACCTGTGTCTGGATTCAGCGTCCTGCGCAGTTCAGCGTTCTCCTTGCGAAGCGTTCTCCTACTTCGCGTTGTTCACCGCTAGCCCAGTTCGCGGCGTCCTTGAACGGCCGCGCAACCCGCTCGGCGGCGCCTCGAACGGAATATCTGAGCCAGCGCTCTGCAGGCTGTGCAAGCCTCCGGAGCACGATTCGCGGAAGTAGACCGTCAGGAGCGCGAGCGAACACAACGACCAGCACGGCCGACGATGATCCGTCGCCGGAGCACACTTGCCGCACGAGACGACAACTGCGGGTCCAACGCGACGCCAAGCGCGCCGCGACCCGAACTGATCGGTGCCGAGGCACGAACCCATCAGTGTAGGCGACGGCGCGGCGACGCCCTGACGCTTGTCGTCGGACGCAACGAGCCGGAGGCTGGTGGGCCCCGTCGCGGCGGGCAGAGCCGGCGCCGACCGGATCGCATGTCTGGAAGTCCACATTCCGAATCCCGGAGCCGAATCAGGCCGGAGCCACCCCGCGCCTCCACCCGCTGTTCAGCGTATCGTCGAAAACCGCACGCATGTGAGACCTGAACGTCACAAAAGCGTGACGATCGGGAGTCTCGATCTGACTCAGGAGCGATAGTTGTAGTTGTTCCGGCTGCTGAGCGGTGAATGACCTCGAACTCCTCGAGACCTCCGCCCCGGATCCGACGGCGACGCACGCGAGCGGCGACTCCGCGAGAGGACCGGCATATGCGTTTCCTGACGAAGTCGCTCGTCGAGCCCACCGAGAAGCGCGCCGCCGCGGTGGTGAGCATGAGACCCCTGTCCATGATGTCCGCGGCCAGTTCCGGGGGAAAGTTGTCGAGCGTCTGCTTGATCGCGTCGATGATCTGACCCACGGGTTCGTCGAGTGCGTGGCGTACCTCGTCGGAGGAGAGGATCACGCCTCTCGAGGCCCGTGACGGCGCCCTCGCACCTCTGCCTGGATCTCCTCCCGCAGCACATGCGCCGAGCCGATCTCGAGCTTGATCTCTTCGCTGTCGTGGGCCGATCAGGAGCTTGTACTCCTTCTTGACGTGGTCGACGATCGCCTCGTCCATGGCCGCCGACGCGCAGACTCTGCGAGACCGACGATCGCCGAACGACCACGGCGACCTCGCTCGTGCCGCCGCCGATGTCGACGATCATGTTGCCGGCGAGGATCTCGGAGTCCCGCGCCGATTGCTGCCGCCATCGGCTCCTCGATCAGGTAGGCCTGACGGGCTCCCGCGCTCAGCGTCGCCTCTTCGACCGCGCGCTGCTCGACGCCTGTGACACCCGCTCGGTACGCAGACGACAACGCGCGGATGCGCAAGCGGTGCTGATGGACCTTATGGATGAAATGGCGCAGCATCTGCTCGGTGACGTCGAAGTCGGCGATGACACCCACTTTGAGCGGTCGGATCGCCTGGATCGAACCGCGGGGGAGTGCGTCTGAGCATCCGCTTCGCCTCGACGCCGACGGCGTGCACCTCGCCTGTGCGCGTGTCGATCGCCACAACCGACGGCTCCGAGAGGACGATGCCTCGACCCCCGGACGTAGACTGAGGTGTCAGCCGTCCCGAGATCAACAGCCATGTCCCGGTGGCCGAAGCCCGCGGAGGTGTCGAAGAGAGCCATGGGGCTTTCGAGTTCAGCGGCGTGCGCGCAGGTTGCTCGATGCCGCTCGAGGTCGCGCGGTTAGCCGAACCCGTAGGTGCCGGGCTCGGCCAGCACCCGCACGAGGAGTGCCGCAGGGAGGGCCGACGACGTCAGGAGGTTGTTGATTCGGCTCGACGAGCGAGGCGCCGAGGACCCGAACCTTTGCGCAGCCGCCCGCTCTTCCCTTCCACTCGCCGCAGGCAACGCACCCGCTTTGATCCCACGAGCTCCAGAAGCGAAGGTGACGCGTGCGACCTCGCGCGCTGAGCTTCCACCGGCGCGCTCCGGCAGAAGGCTGATGACTACTTCTTCGCGCAACGGCGGGGCTGTTGCCGCACATCGCCGCCGGCGCCGCCGGCGCCCACCCTGGGTGCCGGACAACGTGCGCAGCGACCACCGTGGTCACGCCGAGCACGGCTCGCTGACCTCCGTCGCACCGACCGCGCCTTCCCGGCCGCGTGCTCGAGCGGATCGTCGCCGACCTCCCGATAGCGCGGCGGGACGACCTCGAAGGGCACGCGCAAGCTGCTCGAGGATCGCGGCGGCGACGTCGACGCGAGGACTAACGCTTGCGGGCCTTCCAGATCTCCTCCGAGGGCCATCTCCGCCACCCCTTGTCGGCCCACGGATAGCGCGACTCCTCCGTACTCCTTCGGCGCCTGGATCTCATCAGTACCTCGACCTCGACGTTCGCCCGGTACAGGCGGATCCAGTCGCCGTAGCCGATGGTGGCAGTCGATGCCATCCTCAGGATGGCATCGACTTCCACATCGGCTACGGGGACTGGATCCGCGTGCTTCGCTCGAACGGCTTCGAGATCGAGGACCTGATCGAGATCCAGGCGCCCGAGGACGCGCCCGAGTCGCGCTATCCGTGGGCGAGCAAGGAGTGGGCGCGCCGCTGGCCCTCGGAGGAGATCTGGAAGGCTCGCAAGCGGTAGCGCTCGTCCTCGCGTCGACGTCACCGCAGCGGCGCGGGATCCTCGAGCAGCTGCGCATTCCCTTCGAGGTCGTCGCGCCGGGATACGCGGAGATCGGCGATGACCCGTGGAGCACGCAACCGGCAAGGCGCACTCAGTGGACGGCCGCGGGCGCCCCGTTCTCGGCGTCGACACGATCGTGCGCTGCTGGGGAGCGTGCTCGGGAAGGCGGGCTCCCGGCGAAGCGGCGGCAATGCTCGGCTCCTGCTCTCGGGACGGACGCACGAAGTGGTCTCGGGACTCTGCCTGTGCACGGACGAATGGGAGGAGGTCGGCTGCGAGGTGACCTCCGTCACGTTCCGGTCTCGGAGCCCGCCCGAGATCGAGCGCTACGTCGCGAGCGGTGAGTGGCGGGAACGAGCGGGGGCGTACGCGATCCAGGGTCTCGGCGCCTCGCTGGTGGAGCGGATCGACGGCGACTATCAGAACGTCGTCGGGCTGCCGGCCGCCCTGCTCGTCCGTCTGCTCGCAGAGCGGTTCCCCGGCGTGTACGGCTTCGGCTAGCCGGCCGAGCGGTCGGCGACCCTCCGCCCGCACGCCGCTAGACTCGAACGGCCCTCATGGCGCTCTTCGACACGCTCACGGGCTTCGGCAGCCGGGACATGGCGGTCGACCTCGGGACGGCAACACGCTCGTCTACGTGCGCGGGTCGCGGCATCGTGCTCTCCGAGCCGTCGGTCGTCGCGATCGACACGCGCACCGGTCAGGTGCACGCCGTCGGCGTCGAGGCGAAGCGCATGCTCGGCGCACGCCCGGCTCGATCCACGCGATCCGGCCGCTGAAGGACGGGGTCATCGCCGACTTCGACGTCACCGAGCAGATGCTGCGGCACTTCATCCAGAAGGTGCACCAGCACCGCTTCGCGCACCCGCGCGTGGTCGTCTGCGTCCCGTCCGGCGTCACCGGAGTCGAGCGCCGCGCCGTCGAGGAGGCGACGCTGAGCGCCGGCGCGCGCCAGGCGTACCTGATCGAGGAGCCGATGGCGGCCGCGATCGGGGCCGGCCTGCCCATCGCCGAGCCGGCCGGAAACATGATCGTCGACATCGGCGGCGGCACGAGTGAGGTCGCCGTCATCTCGCTCGGCGGGCATCGTCGTCTCGCAGAGCCTGCGCGTCGGCGGCGACGAGATGGACGACGCGATCATCAACCACGTGAAGAAGGAGTACAAGCTCCTGATCGGCCAGCAGACGGCCGAGGAGATCAAGCTCGAGATCGGCTCGGCGCATCCGCTGCGCGAGGAGATCCAGGCCGAGGTGCGCGGCCGCGACCTGCTCACCGGCCTGCCGAAGACGGTGATCCTGTCCTCCGACGAGGTGCGCCACGCGCTCGACGAGCCGGTCGGCCAGATCATCGACGCGATCAAGCAGACGCTCGACAAGACCCCGCCGGAGCTGGCCGCGGACATCATGGACAGGGGCTGATGCTGGCCGGCGGCGGCGCGCTGCTCGGCGGGCTCGACGAGCGGTTGCGTCAGGAGACGCACATGCCGGTGCACGTCGCCGAGTCGCCGCTGACCTGCGTGGCGGTCGGCTCCGGGCGCAGCCTCGAGGAGTTCGAGGTCATCCACCGCTCGCAGAAGGCCCGCGGCCGGAGCCGGTCCGGAACAACTACCGGGCGAGTCCGCTTGTAGCGCCGGACCGACATGCGATCAGTGCTCCGCGGCGTCGCCTACACTGAAGCGCTCGTGCCTCGCAACCGATCAGTTCGGGTCGCGGCGCTTGGTGCGTGCGCGCGGGCGGCCGATCACTTCCTCTCCCAGTCCCGTCGTCCGAGCCGCGAGCGTGCTCCGGCGGAGCTCGTGGTCGCCGTGCTCGTGCTCGTGTCGCTCGCGCTCGCTCACCGTCTACTTCCGCGAGTCCTCGGGCGGTGGGCTGCACAGCCTGCAGAGCACGGGCTCGAGCGTCCTGCGCCCGTTCGAGGTCGCGGCGAACCGGGTCGCGCAGCCCTTCCGCGACGCGGCGGACTGGCTCGGCGGCCTGAACGACGCGAAGCGCGACGAGAACAAGAAGCTGCAGAAGGAGAACGACAAGCTCACGGGTCAGCTATCCAGACCCAGGCGGTGCATCGCAGGAGAACGCCGACCTGATGAAGATCTGCTCCGCTACGGGTGGCCCGAGCATTCCCCGCGACTACACCCCGCTCCCGACGTCGGATCATCGCGCGCCCCCGGGCCAGTTCGACCAGCGCGTCGTCGTCGACGTCGGACGGCCGACGGGGTCCCGGTCCACGACCCGGTCGTCTCGCCGCACGGCCTCGTCGGCCAGGTGACGAAGGTCGGCGCCGCACCGCCCAGGTGACGCTCGTCACCGACGAGACGAGCGCCGTTTCGGCGCGCGACGCGTACGCGGGCGATCGGGCATCGTCCGCCACAACGACTCGGGCAGCTCGATCATCGTCGACCAGGTCCCGAAGGCGACATCGTGGTCGACCAGGACGACACGCTCGTGACTGCCGGGCTGGAAGTCCGGCCGCTCACCTCGTCTTCCCGCGCGGAATCCCGATCGGCACCGTGACGGGCGTGAGCCAGATCGACATCGACCCCTACAAGCAGATCGAGGTCCAGCTGCTCGTCGACCTCGGCTCGCTGAGCTCGATGGTCGTCCTCGTGAGCAAGGCGGAAGTCGAAGTGATCGACCGCCTGAAGGCCGCGGTGCTCGTCTTCCTCGCGGCGATCCTCGCAGGTGTCCGTGTTCTCCGACGTGGAGATCCTCGGCGGCGACGCCCGACCTCCTGCTGGTGCACGCTCGTCGCGGTGGCACTGCTGCGCGGCTCGATCGCGGGGCGTGCGCGGGGTTCTTCGGCGGGTTGATCGTCGACACGGCGACGCTCGGAGACGCTCGGGCTCAGCGTCGCTGCTGCTGACGCTGTCGGCTACTGGGTCGGCCGCTACGGCGAGACGACGGGACGCGACCGCACGCACGCGCCCTTCCTCTCCGTCGCCGTCGTCACGTTCCTCTACGCGCTCGGCGGGCTGGCGCTGCGCTTCGTGCTCGGCGAGCCCGCGCCCGCGCGCGCACGTCCTGCTCGACTCGCTCTTCCAGGACATCGCGCTCAACCTGCTGCTGACGCTGCCGGTCTACGCGTCGCGAGGCGGCTGCTGCCGCCGCCGCCACCGGCCCGCGCGCCGGAGGAGCGTGCCCGCCCTTGGCTAGCACCGGCCCGACGGCCCGCGCACACGGATCCCGCGCTTCCTGCCGCCGGACCCGCGCGTCTCGCAGCCGTACCTGCTGACGCCGAAGATGGCGCTGCGCGTCGCGATCATCGGCGCCGTCGCGCTCGTCGCCTTCGGCGTGCTCTTCCTCCGCCTGTGGTCGCTGCAGGTGCTGGCGGCGACGAAGTACCGCAACGGGAGGCGCAGGACAACCAGATCCGCTCGGTCGTCGTTCGCCGCGCCGCGCGGCCCGATCCTCGACAGCAGGGGCCGCTGCCTCGTCGCCAACATCGTCTCGCAAGGCGGTCCAGGTCTGGCCGGCCGATCTGCCGCGCGGACAAGCAGGCGCGGGACGGGGAGATCGGGCAGTTGGCCGAGGTGCTCGACAAGCGGCCGTCGCGGATCGAGGCGCGATCAAGGGCATCGCGACGACGGCCCGATCGCGACGACGTCCCCGGTGACGCTGCAGGTCGGGATCCATCCCGACCAGGATGCCGTACATCGAGGAGCACTCGTCGCAGTTCCGCGGCGTCAAGGTCGCGCAGACGTATCTGCGCTACTACAACTCGGAGGGCCTGCTCGCGCAGACGCTCGGGTACGTCGGGCGGATCAACCCGAGCAGTGACAAGCGGCTCAAGCGCTCCCGGCTCGGGTACCTCCCGGACGATCGGATCGGTCAGGCCGGCATCGAGTCGGCGTACGACCCGTACCTTCACGGCTCCCCGGAGCGGTGCAGGTGACCGTGTCGACTCGCACCGGCCGGCCGACGGCCCGCCGGTGCAGACTCCGCGCAGCCACGCCGGGCAAGGCGGTGCGGCTGACGATCGACAGTCGTCCTCCAGCGGGCGGCCGAGAAGGCGCTCGACTACGGCATCAGGCTGGCCCACGGGACGAAGGACGGCTGGGGCGGCCGACGGCGGCGCGGTCGTGGCGATGGACCCGAACACCGGTGCGGTCGCTGGCGCTCGCGTCGAACCCCACCTACAAGCCGAGGGTCTGGGTCTATCCGACGGCGAACGGACTCAAGCCGCTGCAGAACCAGAAGGCCGCGGCACGCGGCGAACTACCCCGTCCTCAACCGCGCGCTCGACGTGACCTATCCGCCCGGCTCGACCTGGAAGCCGGTGACCGCGCTGGCCGCGCTCGAGGAGCGGCATCGTGCTGCCGTACGAGCACGCTGCTCTGCTCGCCGACCTACTCGCGTCCCGAACCCGTTCGGCGGGCCGGTGCAGGTGTTCAAGCAACTGGAACCCGTTCGTCAGCCGCTGGATGGACGATGCCGACCGCGCTCGAGCAGTCCTGCGACACCTACTTCTACCAACTGGGCTACGACTTCTACAACCTGCCCGCGGAACGCAGGGCCAACCGCTCCAGGTCTGGGCCAAGCGCTTCGGGCTTCGGCATCCAGACGGGCATCGACGTCGGCCCGGAGGCGATCGGCCTCGTGCCGACGATCAAGTGGCGCAGGAAGACGTTCAAGACCGCCATCGACCGCTCGTGGAAGCCCGGTGACTCGATCCAGCTCGCGATCGGGCAGAAGGACGTCGCCGTCACGCCGATCCAGCTCGCGCGCTTCTACGCGATGATCGCGAACGGCGGCAGGCTGGTCACGCCCTATCTCGTCCAGGACGTCGAGGCGCCGAGCCCGCGGCAAGGGCGCTCCGACGGTGCTGCAGAGCTTCGCGCCCCCGCTGCCGAAGGCGACCGGCGTCGATCCCGCCTACCTGCAGGTCATCCGCGACGGGCCTCTACCTCGCGACCCACGACCCGCAACGGCACCTCGTCGTCGACGTTCGCGCAACTTCCCGATCCGCATCGCCGGAAAGACCGGCACGGCGGAGAAGGTGTTCACGCTGCCCGGCTACCCGCCGCAGGTGCTGAACCAGTCGCTGTGGTGCGGCTGGGGCCGCTTCGACAAGCCGACGATCGTCGTCTGCGCCGTGATCGAGAACGGCGGCCACGGCGGCGGCGGCCGCCGCGGCGGCCGAGGTGCTGGCGAAGTACTTCCAGGTGCCGGCCCCGAAGACCGGAGCAAATCGGACTAAGTGCCCCGTCCAGCAATGCATACCCGGGGCACGACCGGGTGCCGCGGCCAGAGCCTCGGCGGCATCACTGGAAGGGGCATGATGGTCCAGTACATCGGCACCGCGGCAACTGGCGAGGCGCGCCGACGGCGACCGTCGACGCTCGGGCAGCGCGCAGCGAGTCCTCGCTCCTCGCCCGGCTCGACTGGATCGCTGCTGCTCACCTCCGCGGCGCTCGTCGCCTACGGGCTCTGGGCGATCGGCGGGATCACGAAGCACGCCGTCGCCGGCGACCCGAACTACTACCTCTCGCGGCAGTTCGTGTTCGTCGCGGTCGGGGCCGTCGCGATGATCGCCGTGATCGCGATCGATCCCGACTTCTACCGCCGCTCCATGCGCGGCGTGTACCTCGCGCTGCTCGGCCGGCTCGCGATCGTGCTCCTGGCCGGCAGCGGTCCCGCCACTCGCGGCGCTGGATCGACGTCTCCTTCTTCCGCTTCCAGCCCTCCGAGTTCGGGAAGTTGCTGCTCGTCCTGGTCGTGGCGGCGTTCCTGGCCGACCGCCTGCAGCGGATCGAGGAGATGCGCACGCCGCTGGTGGCCGTCGCGCTGGCCGTGCCTCCGACGCTGCTCGTGTTCGCGCAGCCCGATCTCGGGAGCGCGCTCGTCTACGTCGCCGCCGTCGCGGCCTGCCTGTTCGTGGCGGGGATCCGCTGGTCGCACCTGGCGGTGCTCGCCGGGCCGGGCTCTTCCTCGCGGTCTCCGTGCTCTGGCTGTTACCCGCCGCGGGCATGCCGGTGCTGAAGGACTACCAGCGCTCCCGGCTCACCGGGTTCCTGAGCCCGGACAACGACCCGGCGGGCGCGACCTACAACGTGAACCAGTCGATGATCGCGGTCGGCGCCGGCGGCGCCACCGGCCGCGGCCCGACCAACTCGTCGCAGACGAACCTCGACTACCTGCCCGAGTCGCAGACCGACTTCGCCTTCGCCGCCTTCGCCGAGCAGCGCGGTTTCCTGGGCGTCGCCGTGCTGCTGCTCCTCTACCTGCTCGTCGTCTGGCGCGGCCTGAAGATCGTGACGATCGCGCGGGACGGGTTTTCGGCGATCGTCGCGGCGGGGATCGTGTTCGCCTTCGTGTTCCAGATCTTCGTCAACGTCGGCATGACGATCGGCCTCGCGCCGGTGACCGGCATCACGCTGCCGTTCGTCAGCGTCGGCGGCTCGTCGATGATCGCGAGCATGGCCATGATCGGCCTGTTACAGGCGATCCACGCGCGCGGCAGGCTCAGGCGCGCATGAGCCCCGCCGCGCAAGCTTCCCGTCGCGCCGTCGGCGGTCCTGGCGATCGCCAGAGAGCTGCGCTCTTCGGCGCGGGACGACAGGCCGCTCGTCGTCGCCGGCGCCGGCGAGCTGGCGGGCGTGCTGCGCCGCGATCTCACGCGCGGCGGCGTCGCGAGCCGGTCCGCGACGGGAGGGCTCTCGAGGGCTCGGCGATGCTCGTCCGTGCTCGCCGGGCCCGCCGGACGAGACAGACCTCGAGGTGTTCAGGCGAGCACAGCGTGCGGGTGCCGATCGTGGCCGTCGTCGCGGGCCGAGGCCGAGAGCCAGGCCGACCCGCCGTACGTGCTCGCGGAGAACGTCGTCCGCGTCTCTCCGGGCTCCGGCTTCCCGCTCGACCGGATCGCCGCGGCGATCGCGCGCACGCTGGGCGAGCGCGCGACGCCGCTCGCGGCCCGCCTGCCGGTCCTGCGCGACGCCGTCGTCGACCGGCTGATCCACCAGTTCTCGCGGCAGAACGCCGTCATCGGCGTCGCCGTGTTCGTCCCCGGGGCCGACTTGCCCGTCCTGACGGCCAACCAGGTGCGCATGCTGATGCGCATCGCCGACGCCTACGGCTTCGAGCTCGACAGGGAGCGGATCCCCGAGATCCTCGGCGTGGTCGGGACCGGCTTCGGTTTCCGGCCGCCGCCCGCTCGCTCCTCGGCATCGTCCCCATCGCCGGCTGGGCGGTGAAGGGCGGCATCGCCTACGGCGGCACGCGCGCGCTCGGCGAGGCCGCTCGACGCTACTTCGAGGCAAGGCTCCGGTCACGCGGGTGGCCGGCGACCGGGTCGTCTTCCCCCGTTGTCGCCGGGTGCGTCGGACGGCCTGGCGGTGGCGGCGCCATGCCGCGCGCGGCGAACACGCGCTTGACCGAGCGCGCCGCGTTCAGCGTCCGGGCGAAGCCGAGGAAGGGCGCGAGGTGGATGATCGTCTCGACGATCTCGTGCGGCTCGACGCCGACGTTGAGTGCGATGCCGATGTGGTACTCGAGCTGGGGCTCGGCGCCACCGAGGGCGGTGAGCGCGGCGATCGCGACCAGCTGCCGCGCGGTCGTCCAGGCCGGGACGGCTGTACACGTCTCCGTACCCGAACTCGACCACGTAGCGCGCGAGATCGGGCGCCACGTCGCGGACGCCCTCGATCACGCGTTCTCCCTGCTCGCCGGCGAGCTCGCGAAGCCGCTCCCAACCCCGGTCGTACCGTTCGTCCGCCACTCATGCGCGCGCCTGGACGCGGCGTCCCGTGAAGCGGCGCTCCCCGGACCTACACCGTGGCCGTCCGATGGTGGTCCTACTATCGCGCCGTGGACCATCACGACGACGCTCTCGCACGGTCGGTCCGCGAAGCGGAGGAGCTGCTCGAGATCGAGGAGGCGGACGCCTGGTTCGAGTACCTGGAGGCGACGCGGAACCAGTCTGTCTCGCTACCGCGAGGTCGAGCCGTGGGCCTGGGCCCGCCTCAACCAGCGCCTCCGCGCCCTCGGCGCCCGCCGTGCGAAGCTCCGGCCACCGCGGCCTGACCGGGAGCCCCGGCCTTCCGGCTCGGGTAGCTGCGCCGTCGATCGGCGCTGCTACGCTGCAGGAGTTTTGTCAGTGCTGATCTACACGGAACGTGCTGCGCGCATCGAGCCCAAGTTTCAAGGCCGATGTCCGCGCGCGCGTTCTCCATGAAGGAGAATCCACTTGCCATTACCTTGGTTTCGACGCCGTTCACGGCGTCCGGATGGAGCACCCGTCCGAAACACCCTCCTGAGCGAGAGCCGCAGGACGAGCCCGCAGCAGCAGTAGCCGACCCTCCGGTGCCGCCGCCGACGGCCAGCACGCCGCCGGCGGCGCCGCGGAAGCCGCGGCGGAAAGGGTCGCAAGCGGCCCGCCACCCCGGCGAGGCCGCAGCCGAAGCGGCGAAGACGGCGAGCCCCGGCGAGACCGAAGCCCGCTCGGAAGACGCGACGCTCCGAGCCGCGCCGCCGCCAGCAGCCCCGCCGAACCCCTTCCGCAGGCGAAGCGGGAGTTGCTCGTCTCTGTCAGCGTGACCGAGCAGCGGGTCGCGGTCCTCGAGGACGACCGGCTCGCCGAGGTCTACCTCGAGCGACCGGGCCGCCGCTCGATCGCCGGCAACGTCTACAAGGGCGTCGTCGACAACGTGCTGCCCGGC
>CAVTNK010000010.1:0-126365 GCA_963736045.1 uncultured Actinomycetes bacterium
AGAGCCCGACCTGATCCCGAATCGCTTCGGTGAGCGAGAAGAAGAGCAGCAGTAGCGCTGCGGCGAAAACCTGGCTGCGCACGATGAAGTGGACGATTGCGACAAAGCCACCGAGGATGACCACTCCGAGAAGCAACGTCTCTGGGTTGAGGTGCGACATCCGAGTCAGTGGTAAAGCGACTTCTAAGGGACCAACTTAGCAGCGACCATCTGAAGTGAAGTTTCTGCCTGCGCGAGGACGAAGCCGTTCTGTGCGCGCGAGAACGAGAACGGCGCTCGTATTGATGGGCCTGCTCCCAGTAGTTCCCCTGGGGTTGCTTCGCCGCTCGTACGGTTCGGATTGGGGCGGTTCGCCTCTGCCAGGGCTCGGCGACTGGCAGAGCCCGTGCTCACCTCGGACAGCTGGTACCAGAGGCTCCAGTCCCTGGGTTCGATCGCGACGGCCTGGCGCAGGCTGGCGCGAGCCGCCCGGATCTGGCCGAGACCCACTTGTGCCACCGCAAGCTTCCGCCACGGCTCGGCAGACCACGGAACGAGATCCACCGCCGACCGAGCCTCGCTTTCGGCCTGCGACCAGTGCGTCGCATCGGACGCATTACCGCTCCGGGCGAGCGCGATGTTGCCGAGCAGGCGGACAGCCCGAATGCTCCCACGACGACGACAGCTGCGGTTGGCGCAACGCGCTTCGCATGCGGACCGAGGGGCGCAGGGACGGGTCGCCGAAGTGCATACACGCAGACAGCGGTGATTCTGAGCCAGGTACCGACGACGATTGCGCGACCGCCGGCGAGGCGGCTGAGCGAGAGGGCGACGAGGACGCCGCCCACGTAGACGAGGCTCCGTCGAGGAGCTCGACTGGCCCGCGTTCGGAGTCTGGTTGACGATGCTGCTCCCGGCGCGTCGCGACGAGGTCCTCCGCGTGAAGGGGCTGCTCAACGTCGGCGGGCCGGGGCCGGTGCTCCCGAACGGGGTCCAACACGTCGTCCACCCGGCCGTGCACCTCGAAGCCTGGCCGGACGGGGACCACCGCTCGCGCATTGTCTTCGTCGGCTGGGGGATCGAGCGAAGAGGCGCTCGAGGCCTCGCTCGTTGCCTTCAGCCGGCTGGCGTCGACGGAACGAGAACGCCGCGCCGCAGCCCCATGACCCGCGTGAGATCGTACTGTGATGGTGTTCGTTGTCATCGAAAAGGGGTACCCCTTTCGAGGGATAGACTTCCGAGCTGTCGGTCCGCCGACCAGCTGTTCGACGAGCTCGCTGCTCAACTTGAGGTGCTATCCGAGGGGACTGAAGACGGCCAACCTGTCATCAAGGGATCTGTCGGCCGAGTAGGCGTGGAGTACCGGATCATCGTCATACGCAGGAAGGACAGTGACGTTCCCCCGGGCTACGTTGATCGTTGGCATGCGCTCGTCTACTTCGGTGAGCAGCGGGCTGCGACCGGTCGTGGATTCACGCGTCGTGGAGCGGAGCGAAGGGGGCGTGCGCTTGCCGGACAGCATCAGAGCCAGCAACGACGACAACGACAGGTGGAGGACCGCTCACCATCACCTTCACTCAATTACTCTCTCGATCACCTGCCCACGGTGTGGATCGGTGGTTATGACCGTTGGGCGATCGAGCAGCTGTTTGGAAGGCTGAGCGCGAGCTACACGAACGTGCTTGGCGATAGGGCGCGCTTGCACGATCGGCTTCGTGAGCTGGAGTCAGCGGCGGCTGAGCGGGTAGCCGTCGAGCGGCAACGCGACGGCGAGCTCGAGCGGTTGGAGACGGAGCTGGGGAACTCGCGGGAGCGTGAGAGGGTGTTGGCCGAGCGCCTCGAGCACGCCCAGACGTCTATGGACGGGGAGTTCGCACGCGTCCGTTCCGAGCTCGAGAGCGAGCTCGAGCGTGTCAGTGGGCAGCTCGCTGGCTACGAGAAGCGGGAGTCTTTCGTCAACGAGCTGCTCGAGTCCGCGAAGCAGAGCGCGGCGAGGACGAAGCAGGAGGCCCGTGATGAAGCAGGCAGTGTCCTCAGGAAGGCGAGGAAGCGTGAAGCGCAGATCATCCGGGATGCTGAGCGTGAGTTCAGCCGACTCGAAGCGGAGAAGGAGCGGTTGTCGGCGATGCGCGGCAAGCTTCGTGCCGATCTGTCGGCGGCGTTGGTGACCAAGCTCGAGCAGCTCGAGACCGAGGACGAAGACGGCTCCAAGGACGAGGTTGCGGCAGATGCAGGCAACGGTGACGGAGAAGCGGTAGTTATGCATCTCCGTCTCGGTCAAGGGGAGAGGAGCCGCGCCGGATACCAAGCCGGACACACAGGTAAGGATCGGAGAGCGTCCTCCCGACAACCGTTCGCGGGCGGACATCAACAGGTTGCGATCTCCGGGCTGAGCGGGTTCAGCCGCGACGCGCAATCCAGGACGGGTTCAGGGAATGACCACGAGGCGGAGGTCACCGGGGGTTGCTTCGCCGCTCGTGCGCTTCGGGTTGAGGCGGTTCGACTGGGCCAGGGCTCGACGGCTTGCGCGCTCCGGTGCTCACCTCGTACAGCTGGTACCAGAGGCTCCAGTCCCTGGGCTCGATCGCGACGGCCTGGCGCAGGCTGTCGCGAGCCGCCTGGATCTGGCCGAGACCCGACTTGCGCGACCGCAAGCTTCCGCCACGGCTCGGCAGACCACGGGACGAGATCCAGCGCCGATCGAGCCTCGCTTTCGGCCTGCGACCAGTGCGTTGCGTCTGACGCGTTGCCGCTCCGCGCGAGCGCGATGTTGCCGAGCAGCGCGAACAGCGCGAACGCTCCCACGACCACGACCGCCGCGGTTGGCGCAACGCGCCTCCGCAGGCGAACAGTCGGCCGCGGCGCGGGGTCGCCGAGAACCGCGAGCGCCGGCAAGAGCACGGCGAGGAGCAGAGCGGGCTGCTCCCAGTCCCAGTCGGCGGCCGCAGTGCAGCGTGTACGCGACGCAGGCCCCGACGGCGGCTGCGGCGAGCGGCGATCTCGAACGCGCCGCGGCCACGATCAGCCCGGCGAGGAGCAGGACGAGCAGCGCGAGCCCGACCGGGCCGGTCTCCGCGAGCGTCTCGAGGTAGAGGTTGTGCGCGTCGTGGACGACGAACGCCGACGGTCGAAGCTGGAACCAGTACTCGCAGAAGGTGCCGGCGCCGGAGCCGAGCAACGGGTGAGCGGCCCGCTGTCGGCGGCTACCCGCCAGTGCTCGATCCGGCCATTGTTGGAAGGCTGAAAGAGGCGGTTGTTGAGACTCGAACCGGTCCCGCCTCGGCTGTGCCGTTGAACGAATGCCACGCGTCCCTGGCGATCTTGACGGGCGATCCGTACCTGGCGAGGCCCACGGCCAGCGCCGCGGCAAGGGTGCAGACGAGCACCGCGGCGAAGAGCCGGCGTAATCGAGGTCCCGGCGCGAGCCGGGACCGGCTCTCGAGGATTTCCAGGGTGAGCGCCGCGAGCGCTGCGAGCGTCATCAGGACGACGACGATCACGGCGAGGGCATGGCCGTCCTTCTGCGCGGCGCCGATTGAAACGTGTCACGTTCGTGAGCGCGTGCGCCCGGGATGCGTAGAAGACGGCGATCGCGGGCCAGGGGGCGACCACGAGCGTTGCCGTGGCCGAGTTGGAGCCGCCGCCGGTCGACGATGAACGTCGCCACGATCCCGGCGAAGAGCGCGATCCACGCGCCGCGGCCGAACGTGAAGTACAGCGTCGAGACGAGGACGACGGTCGAGGCCGCCGCGGCCGTCCGCACCCAGACGCCGCCGCGCGCCGCGAGTCCCAGTGCGAGCAGGCAGCCGATCGCTGCCAGCAGGCCCAGGCCGTTCCAGTAGCCGACCGGCGTGGAGAGCCGGCTGCCCGAGACCGAGTTGTCGAAGACGCCGAACTGCTCGGGGAACAGCCGCGTCAGCAGTGCATACACGCAGACAGCGGTGATTCCGAGCCAGGTGCCGACGACGATTGCTCGACCCCCGGCGCGCCGGCTGAGCAAGAGCGCGACGAGTACGCCGCCCACGTACACGAGGCTGCGTTCGCCCTCGAGCATGCTGCGCGTGACGCTGATCGACCAGATCGAGGAGGCGAACGTCCAGATCGAGAGGCACGCCATCGCGCCGAGCACGAGCTTCTCGAGCGGACGAAGCCGAGGCAGGCCTTTGACCGCGAGAAGTACTGCACCAACAGCGCAGAGCCCGACCGACGCCCAGCCCCAGCTGGTCGGGAAGTAGCCGCCGTTGTCGGCGGCGAGCCCCGCAACGGTCGCGAATGCAACCGTGCCGGCGGCCAGCTCGGCAACCGCCGCGCGAGGAGGCCACCGCGTGCTCTTGGTCGGTCGAGACGCGATCACGGTGGGACTTCGCGGGCCATCGAGAGAGCGTTGGGGCTGGTAATGAGCGCTTCGACGTTGTAGCCTTCCGGACTAATGCGCCCTAACCTGCTCTCACGAAGGTGGCTTTCTCCTGCTGTACTCCTCGCCTTCGTTGTCGGCATCGTTGTCACGGCAGCAGTGCCCTCGGCCTTTGGACAGCAGTCGGATTTGCCCGGAGTTCCGGCGCAGCCCGAACTGATTTCGCTTTCCCCAGTCTCCCAGACAAACTTTGTCGGGGAGGAGGTGACGCACACTGCGACGATCACAGCCAACGCGCAATCAGAGAAGAGAGCCGGCGTCACCATCACGTTCACGGTGCTGAGCGGACCGAACGAAGGCTTCACCTCTACTGCGACGACCGACTCGGATGGATCGGCCTCCTTCACGTACACGAGCACGAAGAATGCGGTCTTCACGTCTCCGCAGGGGCCTCTCCCGGACGCCGGTGTCGACCAGATCCAGGCGACGTTCGCGAATGCGTCTGGCGACAGGATCGGATCGAACTTGGCGGGGCAGGGTTGGACGAGGGCAGCCGTCGGCCTGGCCGTGCCCGATCGTCCGGTGGCGCTCGTCAAGACGCCCGATTCGACCGCCTTCGTCCCCGCGAACGAGGCGCAGGGTCTACCCCCTGGTACGACGGTCGACATCAGCGGCGACCGGGGGCTCACGCATCCGGAACTTCTACGGACGCGATATGACGTTCATCGGCGTTCCCGACCAGGTGGCCAGTCGCTTCGTCCTCGTAAACGGCCTGAGGACGCCAGGGAAGCCGATTCGTATCACGCTCGACGGGCGGCAACTTCGGCAAGTGCAAGTCGAAAGCGGCCGTCTCAGGTGTCCAGCGCACCCCAGAAGAAACCGGTCAAGCCCGTACGACGCCTGTGGGGTTTCGGGAAGGGCCGCTACGAGACGACAGGCAAGTACGCCTCGGCCACCGTGCTCGGGACGTTCTGGCTCGTCGCCGACTACTGCAACGGGACGCTGATCAAGGTGCGCGAGGGGAAGGTGTGGATTCAAGACCTCGTGACGGGCAAGAAGGTCTTGATCACGGCCGGGCACGCCTACTTCGCCAAAGCACCGCTCTAAGCCTCCACTTTTCGACGAGCGCCCTACGATAGGTGGGGATGATGCGACGTTCGGACCCTCTTGCGCGCCCGGAACGTCTGATCCGGCGTGTCTACGCCTACGTCGCCTACCGCCTCGGCGACGGGCCAGGACGCCGAGGATGTGACGAGCGAGACGTTCGCGAGGGCGCTCCGCTATCGCGAAAGTTACGACCGCTCGAAGGGTGAGCCGATCTCGTGGCTGCTCGGCATCGCGCGGCGTTGCGTCGATGCGGCACTCGCCGCCGCAGGAAGTCCTCGGTGAGGTGCCGGAAGGCGCGGACGAAGGGGAGCTCGAGCAGCGGACGGTGGCACGTCTCAGCCTCGCGGACGCTCTGGCGAAGCTGAGCGCCCGCGACCGCGAGCTGATCGCCCTTCGCTTTGGCGCCGATCTGACGGCGGCGCAGATCGGGGAACGGCTGGAGCTGAGCACGAACGGTGCCGAGGTGGCTCTGCACCGGGCACTCGAGCGGCTGCGCATGCACGTCCAGCTCCTGGACGGCGAAGCGCCCGTTCTCGAGCCTGTAAGGGTTCCGGCCCGTATCTCGATATCTCTTGTTGAAAGGACGCCTAGTTCGACGGGGGAGGCAGGATGAACGGTTTCTGGCGGCAATCAGCGCGGCGCACGTCTCGAGCACGAGCTCGTGCAGCAGCGACCCACGCCGCGAGACGAATTCGTCGTTGCGCTCTCCCGGGAGATCGAAGGCCGTCCGCCGCGAAGCCGCAAGGGACGTCTCGGCGCCGTCGCGGCATTGACAGGTGTCGCGCTCATCGCGCTCGGTGCTTCTGGCGGAGCCGGCTATGCCTCGTCGGTCGCCTCGACGACGGTCGAGAAGATTGCGACCGCCGTCCACCTCGATCAGTCCGCTCGCATCCAGGGACCAAGCTCGTCGGCCATCGCCCAGTATTGCCCGCCTGAGTGTTTCGTTCGTGTACCCCCTTACCCTCCCGCAAAGCCGGCGACGACGACGCCGCCTCCCCCGGCGACGCCTCCTCCGCCCACATCCACATCTCCGGGGACGACGCACCCGACCACGGGGGGCACCAAGCCGCCTTCGGGCGGAGCGTTCAAGCCCCCGTCGAGTCAGACGCCCGGCTCGTCGGGCACCGGCGGGACGAACACCACGAACGGGACGAGCGGGACGCCTGGTTCGACGTCGAGTGGGACGTCTGGTTCGACGTCGAGCGGTCTTCCCTTCACCGGGCTTTCCCTGTGGATTCCGGTGCTCGCAGGGCTCTGCTTCGTCGTCCTCGGTTTTGTGCTTCGCCGAGGCGCGCGACGTGAGCCGTCGAGATAGATCTCAGGTCCCCGCGGCGCTCGGGCGATTCGGCTCCTACCGCGATGAACGTGTCGCCGGGTTGGGAGACGATCTGGTATCCAGGATCCTGCATGACGTAGGCGTCCTTTTGCGGTAGCGGCAGCCAGCGTCCGCCTGGGCTCTGGGCGAGCGAGACGTTCTGGAACAGGTATTCGTAGTCGTTGCAGACCGCTGTTCCGCCGTCCCAGCTCTCGGCCACAGCCATCGGTGTCAGCTTGCTGTGGCTGCCCGGCAGCCAGATCGGCTCGCTGACGGGGCGCCCGTTGACCCAGACGCGCCAGACGCTGCGCCAGCCGTGTACTTCGAGCACGGCGACCTTGTACCGGCGGCCGGCGGGAATGTCGGACGCGAGCTCGACGTAGCGGATTCCCCATGGTTGGGCGACTTCGTAGTACAGCTTGTCGGTGTCACCTGCGACCCTGTTCAGCCCGACTTGTAGCCATTCGTCGGCTCCGTGGGGTCCTTGTCCACGGGCCCCGACGCCGATCCAGGCGGCGACGTGTCCGTGGCTCACTTGCGGAGAGGTGACCACAGCCAGGCTGGCGTTGACCCCGTAGGCCTGCTGCGACGTCTGTACTCCCGCGTAGGCGTACCCGTGTGAGCCACAGTTCCCGGGAACCGGGGAGGCGACCGAAGCGCTCGCCCCGATCGCAGCAGTCGCTACCGCGACCACGACGGCCACCCACCATCGTCCACGACGCCGGAAAGTCCTGTCCAGTGGGGTAACGGCGGGTGCCATCCCCCGTGGTCATCGGTGCCAGACCGGCGCCGAGTCATCCCTTGACCGGGGTGCCCCATTCGAGGCATCGAGACGGAAGGCCCTTACGCTTTACGCGGGACGGTTGCTGCCCAGGCGGTCCGTGAGGTCCCGGCGTTCGCCCTCGTCCTGCTTGTACGACCAGACGATCTCGGTCTCCGCTCCACGTGAGCGCACGATCTCGAGCTCCTGAGGATGCCGCTCGTCGAGCAGCTCGAAGGCGGCGTCGGCGGCGTCGAGGAGCGACGACGCAGCGTGTAAGGGCTCTTCGGCTCCGGGCACCCGAACGGCATATACCTCGACCGGGTCGGGCGACTCCGGTGGGCTCGCCGCTTCGCCGTCAGCCGCGGAGATGCGCGCCCGAAGTCCGAGCGAGAAGTCGAAGCCGTGCTGCTCGGTCAAGGTGCGAGCGAGGTTCTCGGGAGAGATGGCGCCCATCGCGACGAGGATCTGGCCGAGAGGGCGCCAGTTCACCTGCTGCTCGTCCAGAGCCAATTCGAGGACAGGTTCGGTGAGGAGGCCCTTTTCGATCAGGAGGCGACCGAGTGGCAGACGCCGCGGGGATGCTCCGAGGCTGTCGGTGAGGTCGCTCCCGTCGAGCGGGACATCCTGCTCGGCGAGCGCGTCGGTGAGCTCCTCGGTGGAGATCCACCCGCGCGCCACGAGGATCTCTCCGAGCTGCTGACGGGTACGCGCCTGCTCGTCCAGCGCGCGCTGAAGCCCGCCCTCGGTGAGCAGACCGCGATCGACCAGGATCTCGCCCAGCCGCTCGCTTTTCGAGCGGCCCATCCGCCATCTTCCGCCTATCGGCAGGGCCGGCCGGAATCTGGAGTCACTTTCGGGTGCGTCGCGGCGTGCGGACTTGCGACCCTCAATCGGGTCGATCGAGTAGGCTGCGCATCCCGTGCGGAGGAGATCGTTCGTCCATCTCGCGCTGCTCGCCGCCGTGATCGCGGCGGCCGTGACGGCGGTCGCGGTCGCTGATTCCGTGGCTTCCGGTCTCGGCCTCGAAGGAGCGCGACCGGATCGACCTCACCTTCTGGCTCGCGACCGGGATCGCGATCTTGATCTTCGTCGGTCGTCGCGGCGGCGATCCTCTACTCGGTCGTCACGCTTCCGCGTCCCTCCGGACGACGACACCGACGGCCCGCCGATCCACGGCCACACCGGCCTCGAGATCGTGTGGACGGCGATGCCGACCGCCCTCGTGACGGTGATCGCGATCGTCAGCGCGATCGTCCTGCACGACAACGGGACGCGCCGGCAAGGACCCGCTCGCGTGCAGGTCACCGCCGAGCAGTTCACGTGGCTGTTCAAGTACCAGAACGGCGACGGCGAAGGGCGTCGTCTCGCCGGATCTCTGCCTGCCGGTCGACCGCGACGGTGAGGCTCGAGATCGTGTCCAGGGACGTGCTCCACTCGTTCTGGGTGCCGCGAGTTCGGCCAGAAGCAGGACGCCGTGCCCGGGCGGGTCAACCCGCTCGTGATCACGCCGAACAGGCTCGGCACGTATCCCGTCATCTGCACCGAGCTCTGCGGGCTCGGCCACTCGCTGATGCGCCGATCGGCGATCGTGCTGACGGCGGGCGATTCGCCGCCTGGGCCAGGACGGGAGCGGAGCCTTCGCCGCGGCGCCACCGGCAGCCGTCAGGGCCCGGAGCGCGGGAGCGGGTGCGGCCGCCGAGGCAAGGCGATCTTCACACGACCAGGGCTGCGCAGACTGCCACACGCTCACGGCGGCGGATGCGAGCGGCGACGGTTGGACCTGACCTCGACGACCTGCCGGCTGCGGCGAAGAAGGCCGGACAGCCGCTCGAGGAGTTCGTGAGCGAGTCGATCGTCGACCCGAACGCGCTACGTCGCACCGGGCTACCCGAGGGATGTCATGCCGGGGAACTTCGGACAGCGATGTCCGAGGTCGGACTGGACGCGCTCGTGCAGTATCTGACCGCGTCGTCACAGGGAGGGTAGACGGGTGACGACGATCACGGCCAGCACGAGGTCAACGCGTTCACGGTGCGTCGCCGCCGCCGCGCGGCTGGCGGCGGCTCCTCGCGCCCGGATACCTGCGCTGCCTCTGGACGATCCCGCTCATGTTCGGGTTCGGCGCCGGGATCGTGGTGCTCGTTCGCTGGCTCGAGGGCTGGTACCCGATCTGGGACGGCACCGTCGATCACCACGATCAGCCTGGTCACGATCCCGCTCGGCTTCCTGGGCGGGATCGGCGGCTTCGACTACTGGCTCCGCTACGCGATCGGCCAGCCGCACGAAGCCGGAGGACCACTCGGGCCACGGCGCCAAGAGCTGGCGCGACTACTTCCGGGTCAACACCGATCACAAGGTGATCGGCGATCCAGTACATCTGCACGACCTTCGTCTTCTTCATCATCGGCGGCCTGCTCGCGCTGATCTTCCGGGCCGAGCTGGCCGAGCCGGGGATGCAGTACGTGGACACGCAGACGTTCAACGGGCTCGTGTCTCGGTGCACGCGACGCTGATGATCTTCCTGTTCATCATCCCGGTCTTCGCGGGAATCGGGAACTACGTGATCCCGCTCATGCTCGGCGCGCCGGACATGGCGTTCCCGCGCCTGAACGCGCTCTCGTACTGGCTGCTGCCGATCGCGGGAGTCATGTTCACGGCCAGCATGGTCGCGCCGGGACGGGCCGTTCGCGACCGGCTGGACGGGCTACGCGCCGCTCGCGAGCCACCAGCCGATCGGGCAGATCTTCTTCAACATGGGCGTCCAGTGGGCGGGCGCGTCGTCGATCATGACGGCGCTCAACTTCCTCGTCACGATCATCACGATGCGCGCGCCGGGGATGACGTTCTGGCGCATGCCGCTCCTCGTCTGGGCGAACTTCACGACCTCGCTGCTCGTCGTCCTCGCGACGCCGTTCATCGCCGGCTCGCAGTTCTTCGCCATGTTCGACCGGGTCATGCACACCCACTTCTTCGACCCGGTCGGCGGCGGCTACGCGCTCGGCTACCAGCACATCTTCTGGTTCTACTCGCACCCGGCCGTGTACATCATGATGCTGCCCGGCTTCGGGATCGTCTCGGAGGTGATCTCGACGTTCGCGCGGAAGCCGGTCTTCGGCTACCGGCTGATGGCGTTCTCGCTCGTCGCGATCCTCATCCTCGGCTTCTCGGTCTGGGCGCACCACATGTTCGTGGCCGGGCATGGCGCCGTGGCTGCGCGTGCCGATGATGGTGACGACGCTGCTGATCGCGATGCCGACCGGGATCAAGGTGTTCAGCTGGCTCGCGACCTTATGGGAGGGGCGGCTCAGGTTCACGACGCCGATGCTGTTCGCGCTCGGCTTCCTGGCCATGTTCCTGATCGGCGGGCTCTCCGGGATCTACCTCGGCTCGGTGCCGATCGACATCCATGCCTCCGACACGTACTTCATCGTCGCCCACATCCACTACGTGCTCTTCGGCGGCTCGCTGTTCACGATCTTCGCGGGCATCTACTACTGGTTCCCGAAGATGACCGGGCCGGATGTACAACGAGCGCCTCGGGAAGATCCACTTCTGGCTGACGTTCGTCTTCTTCAACGCCACCTTCTTCCCGATGCACTACCTCGGGCTGCAGGGGATGCCACGGCGCGTCGCCGACTACGCGCCCCGCTTCGGGGGCCTGAACATGTTCATCTCGGTCTGCTCGTTCTTCCTCGGCGCCTCGACCCTGATCTTCCTCTACAACATGATCACGAGCTGGGTGCGCGGGCCGAGGGCCGCCGGCAACCCGTGGCGCGCCAACTCGCTCGAGTGGCAGGTCTCGTCGCCGCCGCCGATCTTCAACTTCGACGAGATCCCGACCGTCGTCGCCGGCCCGTACGAGTACGGCGTCGAGGGCGCGCGGCACGCGGTCTGATCGAGGCGAGGAGCGGCTCCGCGCCGCGCACGAGGAGGTGCGAGGTCCGGCATTGACGCGAGTCGCGCGCGCCACGTCCTCGTCGTCGCGAACGAGACCGTCGCGGGTCGAGAGCCTGATCGAGGCGCTCGATCGGCGGGCCGCAGGAGGGGCCGCTGCGCGTCTCGGTCGTCTGTCCCGTCTCCATCCGCGCGAGCGGCTACGTCGTCTACGAGGACACGCGCCGCGCTGCGGCACGCCGCCGGCTCGACAAGCACGCTCGACCTGCTCCGCTCGCACGGCATCGCCGCGGACGGATTCGTCGTCGACTCCGATCCGGTCGATGCGGTGCGGGATGCCTTCACCCAGCTCGAGCCTCCACCGGACGAGATCGTCGTGTCGACGCATCCCGCAGCAGCAGCTCGGGCTGGCTGCGGCGGAACGTGGTCGACCGGATCCGCGGCGGCCGCCGGCGACGTGCCGGTCGAGCACGTCGTCGTCGACCTGACGGGCCGGAAGGGGGCCTGGCCAACGTGCTCGTGATCGCGAACGAGACGGTCGTCGGCGCGCCGCTTCTCGACAAGATCCGCGAGCGGGCGAGCGCGCTCGCCGGCGAGCTTCCTGATCCTCTCGCCCGCAGAGCGACCCGAGCGTCGTCGGCCCATCCTGACGCCGAGCGGCGCCTTCGCTATGCGGTCGGCGTCCTGCGCAGCGAGGGAATCGACGTCCACGGCGAGGTCGCGCACCCCGACCCGTACAGCGCGGCGATGCAGGCCGCGCGCGACGAGCGGGTCGACGAGATCATCGTCTCGACCTTCCCGGGCGAGAAGCTGTCCAGCTGGCTGCGAGGCGATCTGGTCGAGCGGCTTCGCAAGGACACGAAGGTGCCGGTCGACCACGTCGAGGTCGCACCTGCCTCCCGAGGCGGTTCCAGCCTGATGGAAGCGCACGCAGCCGAGCACCACCACGGCCCGCCGCCGGCGAACGTGAGCTCGCGCATCGACGCGCGCGTGCTCGGGATGCTGCTCTTCATCGGCTCGGAGATCATGCTCTTCGGGTCGTTCTTCACGGCGTACTTCTTCGTCCGCGTCGTCAACCACTATCCGTGGCCGCCGCACGGCTATCACCTGCCCGTGTTCGTGGCCGGGATCAACACGGCGATCCTCGTCACGTCGAGCGTCACGATGCACTGGGCGCTCACGTCGATCAAGCGTGGAAACCGCGCGGGGCTGCGTGCCGGTCTCGCGCTCACGTTCCTGATGGGGCTGACATTCCTGCTGACGCAGATCGCCGAGTACGCGCGCATCGGCTTCGCCCCGGGCGACAACGCGTTCGCGACCATCTTCTTCTCGCTCACCGGCCTGCACGGGATGCACGTCTTCGTCGGCCTGACGCTGCTCCTCTTCGCCGCGATCGCGCGCTTTCCGCGGCCACTTCTCTCCCGAGCACCACCACGGCGTGGAGATTCCGGGAATCTACTGGCACTTCGTCGACGTAATGTGGATCGTGGTCTACGTGACGGTGTACATCCTCTGATGCTGCTCGATGGCCGAGCGCGGAACCTGGAACCCGCTGCGGAGTGAGGCCGAGGCTTTTCAGTTCCTGATTGCCGCGATCGCGTACTTCGCGGCGATCGTGGTCGCGTCCGTTCTCGGCGGAGCCTGGGCCGGGGTCGCCGTCTTCGCCGTTCTCACTGTCGGCGGCGTGGCCTGGTTCCTCGTCCGCAACCGTCACGTCGATCGCCGGGATCCGGTCGGGCCCGTGCGTAGTGGGGGAGACGTGCGGCGCGTGCTCGTCGTCGCAAACGAGACTCTTGCCGGCCGGCGGCTGCAGGACGAGATTCGGCGAGCGACGTCGGCGGGGCCGGCGCGGGTGCTCGTCCTCTCACCGGCTCTGAACTCACCGCTCCGTCACCTCGTGTCCGACGAGGACGGCGCCCGCGCCTCGGCAGAGGTGAGGCTCGCCCGGAGCCTTGCAGCGCTCGAGTCGGCCGGAATCGAGGCGACCGGCACGGTCAGCGACGCCGACCCTCTGCAGGCGATCGAGGACGCCCTGCACACCTTCGGCGCCGACGAGATCATCATCTCGACCCACCCCGAGGGTCGCTCGAACTGGCTGGAGCGAGGCGTGGTGCGCAAGGCGAGAGAGCGATTCGAGGTCCCGATCACGCACGTCGTCGTCGATCTCGACGCTGAGCGAGCCGGAGCCTTGCCGCCCTAACAACGGGTGGCCCGCCGGCCCGACTACTTCCCGGCGACCGAGCTCACGTAGTCGGCGACGGCCTGGATCTGGGCGGCTGTCAGCTTCGACTTGAACGACGGCATCACGCCCTTGCCGTTCGTGACGCGGTCGACGACGAGGCTCTTCGGAGGCTTCGTCTGGTCGAGGCCAGGGCCGATGGTGCCGGTCGATCCGGCGTCCTTCAGCGTGTGGCAGTTGACGCAGCCGGCCTCCTGGAAGATCGACTTGCCGTCGGTAGCCGTGATCTTCTCGCCTGAGGAAGACAAGCACGCAGAGTCGTGGGGGTTGCCCGCGCACCTGGCGACGAATGCGGCGACGTCGGTCGCGTCCTGCCCCTTGACGAGGTTGGCCGGCATTGTGGGCGATCCGGTTGGTGTGACCGGTGAGCCCTCCTCGCAGGCCGTCTTGAAGCCCTTCGGCCGGGAGTTCACACTCGGGCACGACAGGGGCTGGAGCGGGAGCCGGATCTGGTTGGCAACGACCTGCTGGATCGTGCTGTCCTTGAAGCCTTGCTTGCGGACGTCGCCGAAAGCGTCGTCGAGGTTCGGGCCGATTACGCCGCTCGTACCGGCCGCGGACAGGGTGTGGCAGCTGCCGCAGGTCGACGCGAAGAGCTTCTTGCCCTGGGCGACGTCTCCACCCGTCGAGATCCCGCCCGTCCCGCAGGCCACGGCGAGAAGCACGACGGCGATCGACAGGGCTGTGGCGACGAGCGGACGGGGCACGTGACGGGCCTGAACGGGAGCGCGCACCGGCGCGAGTCTAACCAGTCTGACCGGAGGTGCTCGAGGTTCCCGCCGAGGTCCCCGACTTCAGCTGCTTGATGTACTGCTTGGCGATCGAGATGTCGGCCGTGTCGTCCGGGAAGGTCTTGATGAACTGCTGGTAGGCCGCGATCGCACTCGCGGTGTTTCCCGCCTGGCGCTCCGTGTCGGCGATCTGGAACAGC
Organism: uncultured Actinomycetes bacterium; assembly: GCA_963736045.1. Taxonomy (GTDB): domain Bacteria; phylum Actinomycetota; class Thermoleophilia; order Gaiellales; family Gaiellaceae; genus PALSA-612. The sequence continues at coordinate 14,583 of CAVTNK010000010.1, forward strand.
CATCCAGGCTCGTCGGGTTGGAGTCGCGTGAGCTTCCTGAACGCGTCGGCGCGGAGGGTGAAGGCCCGCTTAGCCCTGTCGGCCAGGACCGTTGTCTGACCCTGCTGGAGTGAGGTTACGCTGAGCAGCGGCACCGCCAGGCTGGTCAACGCCTGACCGAGTGTCGATGTCTGCGGCGCAGGCAGGTAGGTGCTCAGAACGGCGATATCCGGCGTCTGCGGCGTCTGCTGAGCCGACTGGGCCTGCGTCACGAGTTGCTGCGCTTGCTTGCCGTACTCGCCGGCGAGCTGGCTCAGGCCCTCGACATTGCTCGGCTTCAGCTTGACGTACTGCTCGAACTGAGAGACCGACTCGTCGATTCTGCTCTTGCCGTCGAACGCCTGGGCAAGCTGGAGGCGGAGCGCGGCATTCCCGGGACTCTTGATCACCTTCTTGGTCAGGTCTTTGACGGGGTCGCTGGCGCTGCCGCCCAGGAAGTTGATCTTCCCGTTCAGGAAGTCGGAGAGCCCGCTCGAGCCCGAGCCGACGCCGAGGAACACGAAGCTGAGGGCAAAGATCAGGGCGAGCAGGGCGAAGACCCACCTCGTCTGCCGCCGAACGCGCCCGAAGAAAAGTTTGTTCTCGTACTCCGCGGGAGGTCGGCCCCCTTTTGCGGGGGTTACGTTCTGGGCAGGCCGAGCAGCTTGCTTCGCGCCTTTGTGCCCTTTTGCTGCAGCTCGTGCCATTCGAACGCTCCTCGCTCGTAGCGTACCTCGCCGCCGACGAGGGTCGCTTGCACTCGTGACCCGGAGCCTCCGAGGACGACCGCAGAGGCGGGGTCCTCCCAGGGCAGAAACGGCGAGCCATCGAGCGAGACAACCGCAAGGTCGGCCCACTTGCCCGGCTCGATCGAGCCGACTTCTCTCTCGAGCCCGAGCGCCGTCGCTGAGCCGACCGTCGCGAGCTCGAGCGCCTCGGTTGCACCGAGCGCGTCGGGTCGGCCCTCCCGCGCTCGCGCGGAGAGCATGGCGAAGCGGAGCTCGTCGAAGATGTCGAACGACGGTGTCGAGGCCGGGCTGTCGGTCCCGATCCCGACCGTCAGACCGCGGTCGAGCAGGTCGCGTAACGGGGCGACGCCGCAGCCGAGGAGAGCGTTCGAACGCGGGCAGTGCGCGATCGAGACGCGGTGCTCGGCCAGGAGCTCGATCTCCTCTTCGTCGAGCACCACGCAGTGCGCTGCCGTGAGGCGGGAGGACAGGAGGCCGCGGCGGGCGAGCTCCCGAATCGAGTTCGGCGCCCGCTTCGGCGGCAAATGCTCTGCGAACGGCCCCGTTCCGCTCGACACCCACTCACGCTCTGCATCGCTCTCGGCGAAGTGCGTCGCCATCGGCACGCCCAGGGCGAACGCCTCCTCCCACAGCTCCGGTGAGGCGGTGTAGACGGTATGCGGTGAAACACCGAGGCGGACGCGATCGGACCACGCGCTGGCGACGCGCTCCGAATGGGCCCGGAACCGGGAGCCGATCTGCTCCGTCGAATCGAACCCGAAGACCTCGATGTAGACGATCGCGCGCAAGCCGAGCTCGGCACATGCCGTCGCCGCGGCGCCGCTGTAGCTGCAGTCGCCCACCGTGGTGATTCCGGACGCCAGGCATTCGGCACCGCCGAGGCGAGCGACGGCCTCCATGTCGGGGATCCCGATCCTGGCCTTTCGTTCGTTGTGCATCGTGAGCCACGGCGCGAACGGCAAGTCCGTCGCCGAAGCCGGCGTACACCGCGTACTCGAGATGCGAGTGCGCGTTGACGAAGCCGGGGAGGATGACGCAGCCCGCGTGGTGGGAGCCGCGGCCGAGGTCGGCCTGGGTCCCGACCGCGGCGACGCGGCCGTCCTCGATCCGCACGGCGCCGCTCTCGATCGGTGGGCTGCTGACCGGCAGCACCCAGTCGGCGGAGAGGACGCTGTTCACGCGGTGCTAGAAAGCAGAGTCGCGCTCAGAGAACGGTGTCGCGCTCGCGCGGCTCGGGGGTCTCGGCCGGCGCTGGCGGCAGCTCCTGCTGATCGAGTCGGTCGTGCCGTTCGGTGATCGCGTCCTTGAAGCCGCGGAGGCTCGACCCGATCGACCGGCCCATCAGCGGAAGGCGCTTCGGGCCAAAGATGAGAAGCGCGACGAACAGGATGATGAGCAGATCCCAAAAGCCGAGAATCGGCATGTGGCAAGCCTACCAATCGGAATACTCCCGATCGTCGCGGGGTTTATGGGACCGCTACGATCGAGTTACAAGCGCGCCGGATAACAGCGCGAATCCCGCCATCTGTCCACGAAACGAGGACGCACGAATTGGCCTTGCTCGAACTGAAGAATCTGCACGTGGCGCTTGCCGAGGACGGCACCGAGATCGTCAAGGGAGTCGACCTCGCCGTGTCGACGAACGAGGTGCACGCGGTGATGGGGCCGAACGGCTCGGGCAAGTCGACGCTCGCCTACGCGCTGATGGGTCATCCCGGGTACGAGATCACCGAGGGCGAGATCTTGCTCGACGGCGTGAACGTGACCGAGATGGATGCCGACGAACGCGCGACACGCGGCCTCTTCCTCGCCTTCCAGTACCCGCACGCGATCCCGGGTGTCACGGTGACGAGCTTCCTCCGCGCTGCCATCAACGCGCAGCGCAAGGCGCGAGCCGGCGGCACCGACGACCCGGTCAAGATCCCCGAGTTCCGCAAGGATCTGCTCGAGGCGATGGAGCAGCTCAAGGTTCCGCGCGAGCTGGCGTCGAGATATCTGAACGACGGCTTCTCCGGCGGTGAGAAGAAGCGCGTCGAGATCCTGCAGATGGCGATGCTGAAGCCGCGCATCGCCGTCCTCGACGAGACCGACTCGGGCCTCGACATCGACGCGCTGAAGATCGTCGCCAACGGCGTGCAGGGTCTGATCGGGCCGGATATGGGCGCGCTGGTGATCACCCACTACCAGCGCATCCTCAACTACATCACTCCCGACTTCGTGCACGTGTTCGTCGACGGCAAGATCGTCGCCGAGGGCGGGCCGGAGTTGGCGCACAAGCTCGAGGCAGAGGGTTACGAAGGATTTGAGGAGGCAGCCTGATGGCCACCACCGAGTCAGAAGTCGTCCAGGGAATCGGCTCCGACTACGCGATCAAGTACGGGTTCCACGTTCCGGAGGACTACTTCTTCAAGTCGGGCCGCGGACTCTCGCACGAGCTCGTCGACGCGATCTCGAGCCACAAGTCCGAGCCCGACTGGATGCGGAAGTCCCGGCACAAGTCGCTCGACTACTTCCACGCCCGCCCGCTCCCGGCGTGGGGTGGCGACGTCGCCTCGATCGACTTCGAGAACATCTACTACTACATCAAGCCGACCGAGAAGCAGGCCAACTCGTGGGAGGATCTCCCGGCCGACATCAAGGACACCTGGGACAAGCTCGGCATCCCGGAGGCGGAGAAGAAGTACCTCGCCGGCGTCGGTGCCCAGTACGAGTCGGAGGTCGTCTACCACAAGCTCCGGGAGGACCTCGAGAAGCAGGGCGTGCTCTTCCTCGACATGGACTCGGGTCTGCGTGAGCACGAGGACATCGTCAAGGCGCACTTCGGCAAGATCATCCCGCTGAACGACAACAAGTTCGCCGCGCTCAACTCCGCAGTCTGGTCGGGCGGCTCGTTCATCTACGTGCCGCCGGGCGTCAAGATCGAGATGCCGCTCCAGGCCTACTTCCGCATCAACGCGGAGAACATGGGCCAGTTCGAGCGCACGCTGATCATCGTCGACGAGGGCGCCTACGTGCACTACGTCGAGGGCTGCACGGCGCCGATCTACTCGACCGACTCGCTGCACTCGGCGGTCGTCGAGATCATCGTCAAGAAGGGCGGCCGCTGCCGCTACACGACGATCCAGAACTGGTCGAACAACGTCTACAACCTCGTCACCAAGCGCGCGGTCGCCTACGAGGACGCGACGATGGAATGGGTCGACGGCAACCTCGGCTCGAAGCTGACGATGAAGTACCCGGCGATCTGGCTGATGGGCGAGGGCGCGCACGGCGAGGTGCTCTCGATCGCCTTCGCTGGCAAGGGGCAGCATCAGGACGCCGGCGGCAAGTGCGTCCACGTGGCGCCGAACACGACGTCCGTGATCACGTCCAAGTCGATCTCGAAGGACGGCGGCCGCGCCGGCTATCGCGGGCTGCTCGAGGTCGCCAAGGGCGCGACCCGCTCGAAGTCGAAGGTCGTCTGCGACGCGCTGATCCTCGACGAGGCGTCACGCTCGGATACCTATCCGTACATCCGGATCGACGAGTCGAACGTCGACATCGGCCACGAGGCGACCGTGTCCAAGATCGGCGAGGAGCAGCTCTTCTACCTGATGAGCCGCGGCCTCTCCGAGTCCGAGGCGAGCGCGATGATCGTGTCCGGGTTCGTCGAGCCGATCACCAAGGAGCTGCCGCTCGAGTACGCGGTCGAGATGAACCGGCTGATCCAGCTCCAGATGGAGGGCTCGGTCGGTTGATCGTCGAACGCACGGACTTCGTCTCCGTGCCGGTCAGGGATCTCGAGCAGTCGACGCGCTTCTACGAGGAGACGCTCGGCCTGCCGAAGGCTCCTGGTGACGGCAGGTGGCCGGAGTTCCTCACCGGCAACGTCAGCCTGTACTTGATCGACCCGACGAACATGGGACAGGAGTTCACGACGCCGCACAGCGCCCACATCGCGCTCCGCGTGCCGGACGTCGCCGCAGCGCGTGCCGAGCTCGAGGCAAAGGGCGTCGAGTTCGCCGGCGAGATCTTCGATACGGGCGTCTGCCACATGGCGTTCTTCCACGACCCGGACGGAAACGCGCTGATGCTGCACCGCAGGTATGCGCCCCATGAGTAGCCGCGAGAAGCTCCTCGAGCGCTACCGCTCGATGGCTCTTCCGGACACGTCTATGGAGGCCTGGCGCTTCACCGACCTGGCCGGCTTCGATCCGGACACCTATGCCTCGAACGGCCACGTCCAGGGGACAGGCCCTCGGACGGGTCCGCAGCAGACGATGCTCGACATCGACGCGGGCGGCGTGGCCATCGTCGGAGAGGACGGGATCGAGATCGTCCACGCCCCCGACGGCATCGAGTTCGTTCCGCTCTCGGACGAGCACGAGCGGCTCGGCTCGCTCGTCGGAGCCGACGACAAGTTCACCGCCCACAACGCCGCCATGTGGAAGCACGGGCTCCTCGTTCGTGTCCCGAAAGGGGTCGAGCTCGATCGGCCGCTCTACGTCCGCATCGCCAACTCGTCGACGAACGGCTCGCTCTTCTGGCGCCTGCTCGTCGTGGCCGAGGAGGGAAGCCGGTTCTCGCTGATCGAGGAGTACGTGTCGGGGTCGGCCGACCTCGACGCCTACTCGAACGCCGCCGTCGAGCTCTTCGTCGAGCAGGGCGCGAAGCTCGAGTACGTCTCGCTGCAGAACTACGCGCGGGAGACGTGGCACTTCGCGACCCACCACGCGCGCGTCGAGCGGGACGCAGAGCTCGACTGGGTCGCAGGCGGCTTCGGGTCGCGCAGGGGAAAGGTGCGCATTCAGAACGACCTCGCCGGCCCGGGCGCAACCTCGCGCGTTACCGGCGCGTACTTCGCCGACGGCGTCCAGCATCTCGACTACGACACGTTCCAGGAGCACATGGCGCCGCACACGACCTCCGACTTCGCCTTCAAGGGCGCGCTGCGCGACGAGGCGTCCGTGGTGTGGCGCGGGATGATCCGCGTCGAGAAGGATGCCCAGAAGACGAACGCGTACCAGGAGAATCGAAATCTCCTCCTGTCCGAGAAGGCCCACGCCGATTCGATCCCCGGCCTCGAGATCCTCGCCAACGACGTTCGCTGCACTCACGGTGCGACGTTGTCGCAGGTCGACCGCGACCAGCTCTTCTACGCGATGGCCCGCGGACTCACCCGTGCCGATGCCGAGCGTCTGATCGTTCGCGGCTTCTTCCAGGACATCCTCGACCGGATCGACCTCGAGCCGGTCAGGGACGCGCTTGCCGAGGCGCTCGAAGCCCGCATCCCGCAGGGCTGAGCACGATCCCGGAAAAACGGCCACGGGTACGATAGGTCTGTGGCCGTAACCACCAGCCCGAAGCTCGACGCGCACACGCTGCGCGGGGATTTCCCCGCCTTCGAGCAGCTCGTGCACGGCAAGCCTCTGTCGTACCTCGACTCGGCGTCGAGCTCGCAGAAGCCGCGCCAGGTGCTCGACGCGATGCGTGAGTTCTACGAGACGTCGTACGCCAACGTGCACCGCGGGGTCTACGACCTCGCCGAGCGCGCGACGGCCGGCTACGAGGGTGCCCGCGAGAAGGTGCGCGCGCTGATCAACGCTCCCTCCGCACGCGAGGTGATCTTCACGCGCAACGTCACCGAGGCGCTGAATCTCGTCGCATACTCGTGGGGACTCGACAACCTCGGGCCCGGCGACATCGTTCTCGTCACGGAGCTCGAGCACCACGCCAATTTCGTTCCGTGGCAGCAGATCGCGAAGCGGACCGGGGCCGAGTTCCATGTGCTCGGGATCGACGACATCGGTGAGCTGCGGCTCGAGGAGCTGGACGGGATCTCGAAGGCCGGTCGGGTGAAGGTGGTTTGCGCCGGTCTCGTCTCGAACACGCTCGGCACGATCAACCCGATCGAGCGTCTCAGCGCATGGGCGCACGAGCAGGGCGCGATCATGGTCGTCGACGCCGCTCAGGCGGTCCCGCACCGCCGTGTCGACGTTCAGGCGCTCGGCTGCGACTTCCTCGGCTTCACCTCGCACAAGCTCTGCGGACCGACGGGTGCCGGCGCCCTCTACGGTCGGCGCGAGCTGCTCGAGGCGATGCCCCCGTTCGAGATGGGCGGCGAGATGATCCGCAAGGTCACGGCCGAGGAGACGACCTGGAACGACCTCCCCTACAAGTTCGAGGCCGGGACGCCCGCGTTCGTCGAGGCCTATGGAATGGGGATCGCGATCGACTACATCACCGAGGTCGGCCTCGAGGCGATCGAGCAGCACGAGCACGAGCTCGCCGCATACACGATCGAGCGCCTGACCGAGCTGCCCTGGGTGACCGTCTACGGCCCGCCGGTCGACCGACGCGCCGGGATCGTCTCCTTCAACGTCGACGGCGTGCACCCCCACGACGTGGCGCAGATCCTCGACTCGGAGGGTGTCTGCGTGAGCGCGAGCCACCACTGCACCCAGCCGCTGATGGCGCGCCTCGGGGTCGTGGCGACGGCCCGCGCGAGCTTCTATCTGTACTCGATCCCCGAAGAGGTCGACCGCCTCCTCGAAGGCGTGCACAAGGTACGGAAGGTCTTCGCGTGAGCATCACGTCCCCGGCCCCCTCCTGCTCGCGGCCGGCGGAGCCGGCCTCCGCGCGAGGCTCGCGCCGCTGGCGGCACGGTGCTCTCCGGCCCCGTGCGTGGTTGCACTGTGACCTCCGGCCCCGCGCCGCCAGCGACGCGCCGGGAACGTGATGGACGAGCAGCTGTATCGGGAGATCATCCTCGACCACTACAAGAACCCGCGCGGGCACGGGGTCATCGAGGACCCCGACGCGAGCGCCGACGGTCAGAATCCGTTCTGCGGGGACGAGGTCTCGATCTACGTCGCGTTCGACGAGGACGGCGAGACGATCGACGAGGTCAGGTTCTCGGGTCGCGGCTGCGCGATCAGCCAGGCTGCCACCTCGATGTTGACCGAGCTCGTCCAGGGGAGGACTGCGAGCGAGGTCGCCACGATGCCGCGGGACGAGCTGCTGGACGAGCTGGGCATCCCGTTGACGCCGATGCGCCTCAAGTGCGCGCTCCTCGGGCTGAGCACGCTTCGAGTCGCCCTGCACAAGGGCAAGGGAACACCGCTTCCCGACGGGTGGGATGGGTTCGAGGAGCTCGAGCTCCGTTGAAGACGGGGCATTAGATGATTGATCGAAAATTGACCGGTAACCGTGGCACCACCGGATGACGCCTGTGACGCATCGCCTGACGCCACGATCGCTCCTCGCCCGTACCTTCCAGGTACTGGCTGCGGGTGATCGCGTCGCCAGGCTCGGTCACAGACGCCCCCGGCGGCACCACAATTCCCGATCAACCATCTAGGTGGAGGTCGACGTCTGCCCCGTGGACGAGCTGCCTCCCGGGCGGAAGAAGATCGTGCACGCAGGCCAGACCTCGGTCGGTGTCTTCAACCTAGCTGGCGACCTGTACGCGATCGAGGATCGCTGTTCCCACGACGACGGACCGTTGTGCCAGGGCGACTGGGACGCCGACGAGGGCGTCGTGATCTGCCCCAGGCACGGAGCGAACTTCGACATCCGGACCGGCGACGCGCTGACACTGCCCGCGTTCGAGCCGGTCGACGCCTACACGGTGCGAGTCGTCGACGGGATGATCCGTGTCGACGTCGGTGAGACGTCGTGATCGACGACCGCATCCGCGCCGTCATGCGACGCCTGGAGGGAGACGACCTCCGCGAGCGCGAGATGGGCGCGCCGAGCGAGCTTCGCGCCCGTCAGATCCCGCCGACGACGGGCCGATTCCTGCTCGGGCTCGTCGCGCACCACGCCGGCTGCTCGGTGCTCGAGCTCGGCGGCTCGCGCGGCTATTCGACGATCTGGCTCGCGGCCGGGGCGCGCCTGCTCGGCGGGAGGGTCCTCTCGTTCGAGATCGAGCCTGCCCGATGCGAGCTCTGGCGACGGAACATCTCCCAGGCGGGACTCGACGAGTTCGCGGAGCTCATCGAGGGGAACGCGCTCGAGATCCTGCCCGACATCGAGGACGTCTTCGACGTCGTTTTCATCGACGCCGAGAAGGAGGACTACGAGAGCCTCTTCCAGGCGGCTCGCGAGAAGGTCGAGCCGGGCGCGGTGTTCGTCGCCGACAACGTCCTCTCGCACGAGGGGTCGCTGGGGGCCTACTCACGAGCTCGCCAGGCCGACCCGACGCTCGAGAGCGTGACGGTCCCGCTCGACCGCGGGCTGGAGGTTTCCACCCTCTTGACCTGACCCGTATAGTTGGGCTAACCGCGGAAAGGAGGTGGTCCGACTTGAGCGATGACAGTACGGGCAGTGGAGGTACCAGCGGGTAGGGGCGTGTCCCCGAGACCTGACGGGAACCGCCTAGCCAGCGTGGGGGATTCGCTGTTAGCGCCGCCGGTGGAAGTACCGAGCTGGAAGCGCCCCTACTAATCCAACGCTGGTCACCGGATACGAGGGCCGCCTAACGGCGGCCCTCGATCTTTTGGTACGAGGGAAACAGCCGGTTTCCCCCGTAGACCCCCTTCCCACCGAGCACGCGCGTTTCTCGCGAGTGGCTCCGCCGGGCCAAGCCCGGCTCCTCCGAACGAACAACCGCTAATGCGGTCGTCGTCTCGACCGCTGAGCGAGTCCGCCAACGACCAGAATCGCGACGGTCATCGCGATCACGGCCGCGTGAGTCTCACCTCAGGTCAACCGAAGCGCTCAGCAGGCGCTCGCCCTCGGCGACGTAGCGCGTCGCTCCCACCGAACGATAGAAATCAAGTGCCTGCCGGAGATGCTCCTCGGCCTCCCGGTGTCGGCCGGTCGCGACGAGATGCTCGGCCGCGAGGAGGCGAGCCTCGGCCTCGTCCGGCTTCGCGCCGATCTGCTTCAATCGCTCGGCGGCGCCGACGAGGTCTCCGGCCACGTAGGACCGGACGACGTGAGTCCAGTTCGTCGCCGGGTGTTCACGGAGTGCGTCGAGCAGCTCCTCGCCGAGGCCGAGACGAACGGCAGCGGACGCGAGCATCGGCAGGTTGATGACGGCGAACTGCATCTCCACCCCCTGGCGCAAGGAGTCGAGCAACTCGTGGGCCGGCGGGACCGCACGTTCGCGATCCGGCACGAGCGAGAACAGGTGCGCAGCCGCCGAGAGCACGAAGTCGACGGCCTGGATCTCCTTGTTCTCCCGTGCGGCTGCGAGCGCCGCCTCGATGTCGGCGATCGCTCCGTGAACGTCGTCCTGTGCGAGGCGGAGCTCGGCCCTGATCGCGAAGACCTGCCACATGGCGACATGGGGCGAACCCGCCGCGACGGCCGCGAGGAACTGGTCGCTTTCCAGCCGGGCCCGTTCCCAGTCGCCGAGCCGGTAGCGATGGTCGACGAGGGTCGCCTGAAACCAGCGAGCCAGCGACTCGGAACCGATCCGCTCGGCCTCGCGCTCGCCGTCGAGCCGAGCTTCGTACGCACCCTGCATGTCTCCGAGAACCTGCAAGGCGACGGCCTTCGCGTTGTACGCCCGAGTCAGGGCACCGAGCGCACCGCTCTCTGCCGCAAGCTCGATCCCTCTGTCGATCTCCTCGAGCCCGCCGCTGTCGCCGAGGTAAATGCGCGAGAGCGCAAGCATCCCGAGCACCTCGGCGAGCCCTTCGCTCCAGCCGAGCTCCTCCGCGACGGCCCGGGCTTCCGAGGCGATCCGAATTGCCCGCTCAGGATCCCCCATCAGGCTCGCCCGCGTCGCCGCGCGAATGAGCACCCACCCTCGCGATCTGGTCGGAGGCTGGTCGGCGACGAGCTCCACTGCGCTCGCGATGTGCCTATCCGCGCGCTCGCGTTGACCCTGGATCCAGAAGGTTTGAGCCATCATCACCTCGGCCTCGGCTGCCCTCGATTTGTCGCCGCTTGCGAGCAGCGCCTCCCGTGCCTCTTCCAGTCGCTCGGGATCGCCGCCGCCGAGGTGCCGACCCGCCGGAATCGCCCGCCGCAAGAGCAGCTCGGCCCGTTCGGGATCGTCCACCGGCCAGAGCCGCAGCGCCTCGTCGTAGAACCGCTCCGCCGCCTCGACCGCGTAGAGCGCGGCGGCCCGGTCACCGGCGTCGCGGAGCGCATGCCGGGCGGCGTCGGCGAGCGTGGGGTCGTCGAGCCCCGCTGCCTCCGCGAGCTCGAGCGCCTGCAGGTAGTGGTGCGCGAGCAGCTCCGCCTGCTCCTCGGGCCGCCCGAGCGACTCGATCCACACGGCCGCGCGGCGGTGCTTCTCGGAGCGGGCCGCGCGCGGGATCTGGCCGTAGGCGACGTCGCGGATCAGCAGGTGTCGGAACGCGAACTCGCGCTCGCCTGCGACCGACGAGTCGCGTGAGCGCTGGACGAACTCCTTTCGCTCGAGAACGTGGAGCAGCTCTTCCGCCTGCCAGCGCGTGACGCCGTCGACCGCCTCGATCGCTCCGACCCAGAACACCTTCCCGACGACGGCCGCATCTTGAAGCAACCTCTTCTCCTGCTCGGAGAGTCCGTCGAGCCGCGCGGCGATGATCCCCTGGACCGTCTCGGGAAGCTCTCGCACATCTCCTTGCTCGACGAGTACGCGAACATACTGCTCGGCGAAGAGCGGATTGCCGCCGGCGCGGATGAGGAGTGCCTCCTGGGCATGTTCGTCGGCGTCGGCGCCGAGAAGCGAGTCGAGAAGGCTGCGGGTCTCCTCATCCGTGAGCGGCGGGAGCGAGATCGTGAGCGCATTCGGCTTGCCGCCACCCCAACCGGACCGGCGTTGCAGAAGCTCGGGCCGAGCGGTGCCGAGAACGAGCAGCGGCACACTGCTCGTCCGGTCGACGAGCCCGTCGACGAAGTCGAGCAGCGCGTCGTCTGCCCAGTGCAGGTCTTCGAAGACGAGAACGAGCGGACGGTCCTCGGCGAGCTTCTCGACGAAGCGACGCCATGCGGCAAAGCCCTCGTCCTGGCTGGCGATAGCTGCCTCGGAGAGGCCGGCGAGCGGGCGAAGATGTCGCTCGAGCCAGTGCGCCTCCCTCGCATCAGCGGCAATCGCGGCGACCACCCGGCCCAGCTTCTCCTCCGTCTGCTCCCGGGTGTCGGTCTCGAGGATTCCCGCGTGCGCCTTGACGATTTCCGCCAGGGCCCAGAAGGTGACCCCTTCGCCGTAGGGCAACGACCGGCCCTGTCGCCAGCGAATCAGCGCGGCGTCATTCTCGACAGCGCCGAACAGCTCGTGAACGAGCCGACTCTTGCCGATCCCGGGCACGCCGACCAGAGTGACGAGCTGGGGCGAGCGCTCCTCGCGGACCCGCGCGAGCGTCGAAACGAGCAGGTCGAGCTCTCTCCTGCGACCGACGAGGGTACTGACGGCCCGCTGCGAGACGTCGACTCCGAACCGGGACCGTGCCCCGAGGGCTTCCCAGGCGGGGATCGGCTCTCTCTTGCCCTTTCCCCGCACAGGCTCGACCGCCCGGTAGTCGATCGCCTCCTCGGTCGCGCGCCAGGTCGACTCTCCCACCAGGATCCCGCTGACGGGCGCGGCCGCCTGAAGGCGCGCTGCGGTGTTGACGACGTCACCAGCCGCCATCGACTCGCCTTCGCCCGGGCGGGCACCGAGCGAGACGAGCGCCTCGCCGGTGTTCACCGCGATTCGGACCTGGAGCTCTCCGTCCTGCTCCGCAACCCAGTCGCGCATCGCGAGTGCTGCTCGAACGGCGCGTTCAGGGTCGTCCTCGTGTGCGATCGGCGCCCCGAAGAGAGCCATCACTGCGTCGCCGATGAACTTCTCGACAGTCCCTCCGAACCGCTCGAGCTCCGAGCGAAGATGGGCGTGATACGGAACCAACAGCGCTCGCACGTCCTCCGGGTCGAGAGCCTCCGCCCGCGCTGTGAAACCGACGAGATCGGCAAAGAGCACGGTGACGACCTTCCGCTCTTCGCGGGCTGCGGCTCCGAGAACGACTGCGACGGAGGCGCCACAGAAGGGGCAGAAACGAAAGTCTCCCGCCAGCTCGTTCCCGCAACTCGGGCAGGTCACGAGCCGAGTCTAGGAGATGGCTACGTCGAGGCGGCGCGGCGGATCTGTTCGTCGAGACCGGCGAGCCGTATGTCGAACGCCTCGAGCGCTGGGCCCATGTCACAGATTTGATCGCCGCCCTTCGTCAGCATCGTCAGCTGATCACGCGTGATCGGGGCGGCCGGAAGGCGCTCGACGATCGCGGCAGCGGCTCTGACAAGGCCGACCGGGAGATGCACGGCCCCCCGGCGAATGCCGAGCACCTTCTTCACCCGGTCGTAGAACTCGTTCCAGGTGACGACGTCGGGGCCGCCGAGCTCGAATGTCTGATTGGCGGCTGCAGGGCGGTCGACAGCCTGCGCGAAGAAGCCGGCGACGTCGTCGACCCAGATCGGCTGGAAGCGCCCGTCGCCCGAGCCGACGACCGGCGTCAGCGGAGCGAGCCGCACCTGTCGGATGAACATCGGCAGCACGCCGCCGTCGGAGCCGAACACGAAGCTCGGGCGAAACACCACGTGTTCGACGCCTGACGAGACGACGGTCTGCTCCATCTCCCATTTGGCCCGGAAGTAGGGCACGAGGTCGCGATTTCGCTCGCTCGTTCCGAGCGCGCTCATCAGCACCAGCCGTTTGACTCCAGCCGAACGCGAGGCGTCGGTCAGCTCGGCGGTGGCGCGGGTCATCACGCGCTCGAAGTCGTCTGGCGAGCCCCGGATGATCGCGACGAGGTGGACGACCGCCTCGCAGCCGTCGATAGCCCGCTCCACCGCCTCCGGATCGGTCAGGTCGCCCTCGGCGAGCTCGCATCCCCAGGCACGGAGAGTCGCGGCCCGAGCGGGCTTGCGCACGAGCGCTCTCACGTCGTGACCGACGGTGCGCAGCGCGTGCACGACCTTGGTGCCCACGAAACCGGTGCCGCCCGTGACGAGAACCTTCACGAGTCGTCCTGGACGAAGTTCTTCCAGTAGCGGCTCGGGGTCGGGCCGCGCTGCCCCTGGTACTTCGAGCCGAGCCCCTTGCTTCCGTACGGAGACTCGGCCGGCTCGGTGAGCTGCACGAAGGAGAGCTGACCGATCTTCATGCCGTAGTAGATGGTGATCGGGAGGTTCGCAACGTTCGAGAGCTCGAGCGTGACATGGCCGTCCCAGCCAGGGTCGATGAACCCTGCGGTCGAGTGGATGAGCAGACCGAGGCGGCCGAGGCTCGACTTTCCTTCGAGCCGGGCGACGAGGTCGTCGGGCAGCCTGACCCGCTCGAGCGTCGAGCCGAGGACGAACTCGCCGGGGTGGAGGATGAACGGGCTCTCGTCCTCGACCTCGACCATCTCGGTCAAGCCCTCCTGCTCGACCTTCACGTCGATGTACGGGTAACGCGAGTTCCGGAAGACGCGGAAGTACCGGTCGACCCGGACGTCCAGGCTCGAGGGCTGGAGCAGGCTGGCGTCGTAGGGATCGATCTCGATCCGGCCCTGCTCGAGGAGCGATCGGATGGTTCGGTCGGACAGGACCACGGCCCGATTCTACGAGCGCCTGCCTCTGAATATCCGATATGCAGATATTCAATCGGCCGGGAGCTCCGATATCCTGGGCCTGGTGGCCACGATGCGGACGATCGAGATGAAGACCGGCATTCCCGGGCCCAGGTCGCGGGAGATCCTGGCCAGGAAGAAGGCGTTCGTCGCCGATCCGCTCTCGATCTACGCGCCAGTCGTGGTCGAGCGAGGGCGCGGTGCGACCGTGACCGACGTCGACGGCAACACCTTCATCGACTTCATCGGAGGCGTCGGATGCCTCAACGTCGGCCATTGCCACCCGCATGTCGTGACGGCCGTGCAGGAACAGGCGGAGCGGTTCCTGCACACGGACTTCTCGGTCATCCCGTACGAGCTCTACATCACGCTGTCGGAGCGGCTCCTGGCGGTGACGCCGATCTCGGGCGAGAAGAAGGCGGCGTTCTTCAACGCGGGCACGGAGGCGGTGGAGAACGCGATCAAGTTCGCCCGGTCGTACACCAGGCGACCGGCTGTGATCGCGTTCGAGGGTGGCTTCCACGGGCGCACGCTTCTCTCGCTGACGCTCACGTCGAAGACCCATCCCTACAAGGCGGGCCTCGGCCCCTTCGCACCCGAGGTCTACCGCGTCCCCTTCCCGAACGACTACCGAGGCCCCGACGCGCGCACCGCGCTCGAGGCGCTCGAGCGCGCGTTCGTGACCCATGTCGCCGCGGAGCAGGTCGCGGCGATCGTGATCGAGCCGGTCCAGGGCGAGGGCGGATTCGTCGTCTGCCCCCGGGAGTTCATGACCGGGGTGCGGCGCATCTCCAGGGAGCACGGCATCGTCCTCGTCGTCGACGAGGTGCAGACGGGGTTCGCCCGCACGGGGCGGTTCTTCGCGATCGAGCACTACGGCGTCGAGCCTGACCTGATCACGGTCGCCAAGTCGATCGCCGGTGGGCTGCCGCTGTCGGGTGTGCTCGGCCGGGCCGAGATCATGGACTCGCCCGCCGATTCGGCTGTGGGTGGTACCTACATCGGAAACCCGGTCGCACAGGCTGCTGCGCTCGCCGTCCTCGACGTGATCGAGGACGAAAGCCTGGTCGAGAGGGCGGTGGTGATCGGAGACACGATCCGGGCGCGGATGACGGAGTGGCAGTCGCGCTTCGACGCGATCGGCGACGTTCGAGGACTCGGCGCGATGCTTGCGATCGAGACCGTCCACGACCGCGACACGAAGGAGCCGGCGCCTGACCTGGCGGCGGCGGTCATCGAGGCCGCAGCCGAGCGAGGTCTGTTGCTCCTGAAGGCGGGTGTGTATGCAAATGTGATCCGTGTTCTTCTCCCGCTCGTGATCGGAGAGTCCGAGCTCGAAGAGGCGCTCGACGTCTGGGAAGAGGCGCTCGCCGCCGTGCTCGAAGCCTGACCGCGACCTCCATCGCGGGCCGGCTTTCGACTCGCGCGCCCGCGTAGACTCACCGGATCGTGCTGCACCGAGATCGTCAAGATCGAGCTGCTCAAGGCCGTTCCGCTGTTTTCGGGCTGCTCGAAGAAGGAGCTCCAGCCAGATTGCGTTGATGGCCGACGAGATCGACTTCAAGCCCGGCAAGGACCTGATCAAGGAGGGCACTCCAGGCCGAGAGTTCTTCGTCCTGATCCGCGGGTCCGTCGACGTCCGCAGCGGGTGGACGCACGGTCGATTCTCTCGGCCCAGGGGACTTCTTCGGAGAGATGGCGCTGCTGACGGACGCGCCCCGCGGCGCGACTGTAACGACGACGTCCGTCGTGGACACGCTCGTGATCACGGCCACGAACTTCAAGCGTCTCGTGACGGTCTACCCGCTGATCGGGCTCAAGGTGATGCGTGCCGTAGCCGAGCGCATCCCTCCTGACGCGCTCTGAACGTCAGAAGAGCAGTCGCGCGCGGCGTTCGTGGCGTTCGACGGCGAGCGTTATGAGCCGGTCGAGCAGCTCGGCGTAGGGAATGCCCGAGGCTTCGAACAGCTTCGTGTACACGCTCGTCGACGTGAACCCCGGAATGGTGTTCAGCTCGTTGACGAGGACGTCGCCGTCGCGCGTGACGAAGCAGTCGACCCGGGCCATGCCCTCGCATTCGGCGGCGACGAACGCGTCGACCGACACGTCCTGGACGCGCTGCCACTGCTCCGGCGGGATCCGCGGCGGGACGATCAGGTCCATGCCGCCCTCGTCGTACTTGGCTGAATAGTCGTACCAGTCAGACCCGGTGAAGCCATGCGCGACGATCTCACCGGGCAGCGACGCGATCGGACCGTCGTTGCCGAGCACGCCGCACTCGACCTCGATGCCGTTCACGAACTCCTCGATCAGCACTTTCTCGTCGTGGCGGCGTGCGAGCGCGACTGCCGGCTCGAGCTCCTCCGGCGAGGCGACCTTGGAGATCCCGACGGACGAGCCGAGCCGCGCAGGCTTCACGAAGACGGGGTAGTCGAAGGGATGCTCGACCGGGCTCGATCGCCTGAGCGTGACGCTCCGCGTGACCGGGATTCCGGCTCCCCGCATCAGCACCTTGAACACGTCCTTGTCCATCGAGACGGCCGAGCCGAGCACGCCAGCCCCGACGTAGGGCTTGCCCGCGAGCTCGAGGAGGCCCTGGACGGTGCCGTCCTCGCCGAACGGGCCATGCAGGATGGGAATGACGACGTCGACCTCGGCGAGAGCGGTCATGACGCCCTCGCTCGAGGCAAGCACGGGCAGCGTCTCCGCGGGACCCGTCCGAGGGACTGTCCCCTGGTCATGGCGTGAAGAGACAGTGCCGAGCCCGGAGGCGGTTTCGAGTTCGGACCGGACGCTTTCCGCCTCGAGGGCCCAGGTGCCGTCCCGCGCGATCTCGACCGTGACGACGTCGTACCGGGTCGGGTCGAGAGACGCGATGACGGAGCGTGCGGACGCAAGTGCGATCTCGTGCTCGCTCGAGCGGCCGCCGGTGACGACCGCGATCCGGCGTCGACTCACGGAGGAGGCAGCAGCGGGGTCGGCTCGGTCGGGATCGTGTCGGTCGGAATCGTGTCGGTCGGAATCGTGTCGGTCGGGATCGTGTCGGTCGGGAACGTGTCGGTCGGGATGGTGTCGGTCGGCGGGGCGACGTACTGACCGACGTCGATCGTGACCACGGTGCCGAGCGGAGCCTGCGTGTTCGCCTCCGGCGTCTGGGTGACGACGATGCTGTCCTGTGCCTGATCCAAGACGTCGATGTGGTTCACCTGTGGCTTGAAGCCGGCGTTGCGGAGGGTGCCCGTGGCGGTCGCGACCCCGAAACCGGTGACGTCGGGCACCGGCGCGACCTGTGGCCCCTTCGACACGACAAGCGACACGGAGGAGCCACGCTGCAGGAGGGAGCCGACCGAGGGTTCCGTGGAGATCACGGTGCCGGCATCCTGGTCGGAGTCCTGCAGCTGTGTCGACCCGACGTTGAAGCCGGCTGACCTGATGGCCGCCGCGGCGTCCGCCTCCGACTGGCCGATCACGTTCGGCACCGGCACCGGCGGGAGTCCCTTCGACACGTTGATACGGACGTCGGTTCCCTTGACCACGCGTGTTCCCGCGGCCGGCGCCTGACCCGTGACCGTGCCGGGATCCTGGCTCGAAGCTACCTCGACGGAGTGGTATTTCAGCCCGGCCTGCGTCAGTAAGACGACCGCCTCCGTGAGCGTCTTCTGCTTCACGTCGGGTACTTCGACCTTCTCCTTTCCTGTCGAGACGATCAGCGTGAGCACCGTGCCCTTCTCGACTCGCGCACCCGCGTCGGGATCCTGGCCGAACACGATCCCGATCGCCACCTTGTTGCTCGGCACGCGGCGGACACGGGGCTGCAGGCTGTTGGCGAGGGCCTTCTTGTACGCCAGGCTCTCCACGATGCCCTTGTAGTTGTCGACGGCGACCGGTCCCGACGAGAGCTTGTGCTCGATCTTCGTATAGACGTAGTAGCCCGCGTATCCGGCCGCTCCGAGCAAGAGCACGGCGAGGAGCCACGGCCAGAGCGGCCGGCGCCGCTCGGTCCCTTCGTAGTCGTAGTAGCGGTCGTAGCGCGGGCCGACGCGGGCGCCACCTCCTCCGCGGGACGATCTGGGAGCTACCTGCGTTGCGGCCTCGATGCCTGCGCCGGAGAGCACCGCTGTTGCCGCCTCTTCGGTCTCCATCGCCACGGGCAAGCCCTGGGCGGCCCGCGACAGGTCGGCGTCCATCTCGCGCGCGGTCTGGTAGCGCTCGCCGGGATCCTTCGAGAGCGCGCGGAGCACGATCGAATCGAGCTCGTGCGGCACCTCGCCACGTGCGGCCTGCCTGCGAGCGGAGGGTGGATCGGGGACCGCCGACAGGTGCTTCATGGCGATCTCGAGCGCTGTCTCGCCGGTGAAAGGAACCGTTCCCGTCAGCATCTCGTACAGCACGATCCCCACCGCGTACAGATCGGACGAGGGGTGAACCGGCGCGCCCTGCGCCTGCTCCGGCGAGAGGTACTGTGCGGTGCCGATGATCGAGCCGGCCTCGGTCATCTGGCTCGAGCCTGAGCGGGCGATGCCGAAGTCGGTCACCTTGACCCGACCGTCCGGGGCCACCATCACGTTGTGGGGCTTGATGTCGCGGTGGACGATGCCGTGCCGGTGGGCGAAATCGAGTGCCTGGAGGATCTGCCTCGTGTAGTCGATCGCCACGCGCACCGGTGTCGGTCCACGGGCGATGAGGAGCTGCTTCAGGGTCTGTCCCTCGAGATACTCCATGACGATGAAGTACGTCCCCTCGGTCTCGCCGCGGTCGTAGACCGAGACGACGTTCGGATGGGAGAGACCCGCCGCGCTCTCGGCCTCGCGCCTGAAGCGCTCGACAAACTGCTCGTCCTCGGCATGGCGCTCGTCGAGGAGCTTGATCGCAACGCGTCGGCCGAGCTCGGTGTCCTCCGCGAGGTACACGCTCGCCATACCGCCTGTCCCGAGCTTGTCGACGACCTTGTAGCGGCCGGCGATCATGGTGCCGATGAAGGTGTTCGAAGTGGCCATGAACTCTCTACAGGTTAGGAGGTGGGCTTGGCCAGGAGCGATTCGAGGATCGTCTTCGCGATCGGCGCGGCTGTCGTGCCACCGGTTCCGGTCTGGTTCTCGAGCGCCACTGCCACCGCGTACCGAGGGTTGTCCGCCGGTGCGAAGCAGACGAACCAGGTCGTGTTCGTCGGCGTTCCGGTCTCTGCGGTCCCGGTCTTTCCCGCCACGCGTACGCCCGGGATCTGAGCGGCCGTTCCGGTGCCGCTGGTCACGACCGACTCCATCATCGCGGTCAGCTCGCTCGCCGTCGACGCCTTGATCGCACGGCCAAGGCGCTTCGGCTTCGTCGTCTGAAGAACTCCGCCTCCAGGCTTGAGCACGCGATCGACCACGGAGGGTTGCATGAGAACGCCGCCGTTCGCGATCGTCGCCGCCACCATTGCCATCTGCATTGGCGTCACGCCGAGACGCTCCTGTCCGAAGGCGAGACGGCCGGGATCGACCTGGAAGTTGTGTGTCGGCTGGAAGAGTCGTCCGTGCTGGTACAGACCGCTCGCCCGGCGCTCCTCGAGCGGGGTCTCGAGTGGCGGCAGCGCGTAGAACCCGAAACGGCGTGCGTAGTCGAGGATCTCGAGCGCCCCGAGCTTCTTCCCGATGTTGCAGAAGACCGAGTTGATCGAGTGCTGGAGGCCGGTCGCCAGGGTGACATTGCCGAACACCTCCGGCCCGCTCTGGTCGGCGAAGTTGTAGACCGGCTTGTCGTACTCCACGCAGTAGCCCGGGTCGTAGAAGACCGAATCTGGGGTGAACTTCCCGGAGTCGAGCGCGGCCGCGGCAGTCACGAGCTTGAACGTCGATCCCGGTGCGTACAGGCCCGTCGTCGCCCGGTTGACGAGCGGTGCAGGTCCGCGGCAGTTGCCTCTGATCTTCGAGATCGCCGGGTAGTTCTTCTCGATCAGGTTCGGGTTGTACGTCGGCGAGCTGGCCATCACGAGGACGCGCCCGGTGCGGATCTCGATCACCACGATCGCGCCGCAGGTCTTGCCGAGGGCCCGTTGCGCGAGGAACTGCGTGGCGGGGCGGATCGAGAGCACCAGGGAGTTGCCTCTGATCGTCTTGCCGGTGATGCTGTCGAGGGTCTTCGAGATCACCGTGTGCAGGTTGGCGTTCGAGGCCGTCAGGTAGTCGTTCATCGACCGCTCGAGCCCGGTTTGAGAGTGGCCCTGGGTCGAGTATCCGATCACGTTGGCGGCGAGCGGTCCCTTCGGATAGCGACGCAGGTAGTACGTCTGCCCGGCCACGTGCTTGACCGTGTTGAGGGCGAGAACCGTTCCGGTTGACGTCCGGATCGACCCGCGGTCGATCCGGAACTGTGCGATCCGCTGGATCGCATTGTCCTGCTTCGCCGCCAGATCGCCGGTCGCCCATGCCTGCCAGTAGGTGGTGCCGACGATCAGGGTCGTGAGCAGCAGCAGCCCGACGACAGCCACTACGCGTATCCGATCGTTCACGAGGCAGCCTTCGACTGGGCTCGGTTCGACACGAGCAGGAGCCCGGCGAGCATCACGAAGTTGGCCACGATGCTCGAGCCGCCGTAGCTGACGAAGGGCAGTGTGATGCCGGTCAGCGGGATGATCCGCACCACGCCGCCGACGATGATGAATGTCTGCAGCACGAAGCCGAAGGTCAGACCGACCGCAAGCAGCTTGGAGAAGCCGTCCTCGGCCGCGAGCGCGGTCCGAAAGCCGCGGAGCGCGAACACCATGAATACGAGCAGGAAGGCGGCGATGCCGATCAGGCCGAGCTCCTGACCGAGTGCCGAGAAGATGAAGTCCGTCTTCAGATCAGGGATGAGCGGCTTCCCGTCGGTCGAGGCGAATGTGCCCTTGCCGAGCCCCGTGCCGCCGTAGTGGCCGTTCGCGATCGAGTACAGGCTCTTGACGAGCTGGTAGCTCGCGCAGTCCTGGCGCAGGCGATAGTCGCGAGTCTGCGCGCAGTACACGGCGTGATCGGTCCAGGGATGAAGCCAGATCGTCACCCTCAGCCGGATCCGGTCGACGGCGTAATAGAGGGCAAGCGAGCCACCGACGAAGAGCGCGAGGCCGCCGGCGACATAGAGCGCCCGCCCCGTCGCGGCATACGTCATCGCCAGGAAGATCCCGAAGTAGAGGAGCGCGCTGCCGAGGTCGCTCGTCTCGAGAAGGACGAGCATGGCCGCACCCCAGATGAGGAGCAACGGCCCGAGATCCTTGGCCCTACCCTGAGCGAGCACCTCGCGCTTCTCCCGCAGATACCCCGCGAGGAAGACGATCAGCATGATCTTGGCGAACTCGCCGGGCTGGATCTGCAGCGGGCCCACGTGGACCCAGAGCCGGGCTCCGTTGATGGTCTGGCCGATCTTCGGCAGAGCGGGAAGTGCGAGAAGCCCGACCGCTGTCAGGCCGCAGACGTACTTGTAGGACTCGAGTCGCCGGTAGTCGTTCCGGAAGAGGAGCAGGATCACGGCGAACACCGTGACGCCGATCACGATCCACAGGCTCTGCCGGAGGGCGTCCTGAGGGTCGATGCGGTAGATCTCCGTGACACCGATTGCGCTGAGGAGCCCCCCGAGCGGCAGCAGGTACGGATCGGCGAACGGGACTGCGACGCGCGTGAAGACGTGCGCAGCGAGGAAGAGAGCGAGGAAGAAGACGCCGTACGAGAGCGAGGCCGTCGAGACGACCTCCTGCCGCGCGATGTAGACGCTTGCGAAGCCGATGCCCGTGATCAGCCCGACGGCGACCAGGCTCATCAGCTCGCGGTTGCGATAGCTCATCCGCAGCCGCCGGGGAGCGGAACGTTCATTGAACGACGTCCCGCTCGTATTGCTTGACCCTGCGCTCGGCCGAACCGCGCTCGACGAGTGAGTGATCGAACAGCTTCCTTCGCTCGACCCGGGAGAGCTGCACCGCGAGCAACGGGCTCGCGTACACGCGGCGGTAGAGGTGGATACCGAACGGGAGGTTCCACGGGACGCCCTGGTACACGGAGACATGGCCGCTCGCGTCCGCGCCGACGAAGTTGGCCCTGGAAAGACCGAAGACGGCGAAGCCGGCGACGATCACGAGCAACAGCAGGCCGGCTGGAACGACGACTCGACGCCAGAGTCGCCTTCGTCGCGGACGCGGCGGACCGAGTGTCGTCTGCTTCGAGCGGCGGCGGAGCAGGCGCCTCGAGTCCGGTCAGGGTGTCCTCGTCGACGGCCTGTGTCACCGGGCTCGTGTCGAGCGCCGAGGCGGGCAGCTCGATCGTGTCGTCCAGCGAGGCGATCTCGAACAGGACGACCGTGATGTTGTCCTCCCCACCTCGGCGGTTCGCCTCGGCGATCAGTGCGCGGGCCACGGTCTGGAGGTCTCGACCGTGCTGCTCGAGGAGTCCCTCGATCGTCGTGTCGTCGACCATCGAGGTCAGACCGTCCGAGCAGATCAGGAACAGGTCGCCCGGCCTCGTCGGCACGGAGAAGGCGTCGACCTCGACCTCCGGGTCGGTCCCGAGCGCCCTCGTGATCACGGCCCTGTGTGGGTGCCCCTCGGCCTCCTCCGGCGAAAGCCGGCCGCTTCTCACGAGCTCGCCTACGAGCGAGTGGTCCTCGGTCAGCTGCCGGAGCGAGTGGTCGCGGAAGAGATAGGCGCGCGAGTCGCCGACATGTCCGATCCGAACGACATCGGCGTCGACGAGTGCGACCGTGGTCGTCGTCCCCATTCCGGATGCCGCGACGTCGGTTCGCGCTCGCTCGTACACGCGACGGTTCGCCTCCTGGACCAGCTTCACCACCTCTCCCTCGTCCGATCGGCCCGTGCGGTCGGCCTGCTGGAGCGAGGTCGCGACGAGCTGCGAGGCGATCTCGCCTGCCTGTGCGCCACCCATACCGTCGGCGACCGCGAAGAGCGGCGGATCGCACACGAAGGCGTCCTCGTTTCGCCGCCGCCGCTGGCCTGTGTCGGTGCCGGCCGTTGAGCGGACGAGAGTCATCGCTCGAAGCGCAGGTCGGTCTCCCCGACCCGGATCAGATCGCCCGGCACGAGCCTGCGCGGCACGGTCAGCCGTGCGCCGTTCACGAAGGTCCCGTTCGTCGAGCCGACGTCGTGCACCCAGACGCCGTCAGCCCGCGATTCGACGCGAGCGTGGTGCGACGACGAGAACTCGTCTCGCCCGAGCGCCAGGTCGTTGTCTGCCTCCCGTCCGATCGTCACGGGCCCCGAGTCGAGGACGCGGTGGTCACCGGGAGAGAGCGCCGGGCTCGTGACGACGACGAGCCGGCCGGCCGGCGGCGCCCGCCGGCTCCGCTTCGACTTTCGGAGCTGCTTCTTCTGCTCACGCACCTGCTGTGGAGCGAGAATGATGCTCTCCTGGGGCACGCTGCCCCTGAGGTCGCGACTCGCGGTGCGGACGACGCGCCAGATGAACAGGTAGAGCAGGACGAGGAAGCCGATCTTGAGCAGGAAGAGGACCTCCTCGACCGCAACCGAGGCGATGACGCCTCCGCCGGGAAGACGATCGCCGAGCAGGCCAACCACCGGCTACGGGTCGACGAGACGCGGCCCGGAACCCCCGGGCTCGGCCCGTTCGAACACGACCTCGGTCGACCCGAGCACGATCGTGTCGCCGTCCTCGAGCGTCGCCTGTCTCAGCCGCCTGCCGTTCACCTCGATTCCATTCGTCGACCCGAGGTCGACGATCCGGAAGGAGCCGTTCTCCTGTCGCAGCTCTGCGTGGCGTCTCGACACATTCGGGTCGGCAAGCTGGATGTCGCAATCCTGCGAGCGGCCGAGGACGACGACTCGCTTGCCGACCTCGTGTCGTTCGCCGTCGATCGTGAGCGACACCGCTTCACCCGGGTCGGGCGCGCTGGGGCGATCCTCGACGCCGACGGCGTCCCGCTCGGGACGGTAGACCATGGTCGCTCCGGCCCGGCGCGGCTCGCTGGCGACCCGCCCGCTTGGGCGCGCTGCACCATCCTCGTTGCGATGCCGAACACGCCGACGCCGAGATCGGCGTCCGAGGTGATCACGACCGTCGGCAGCGAGAGCATCACGTACCCCTCTCGCCGCGCATGCTCCGCGATGTACTCCTGGAGCTCGAGCCTCAGCGATTCCTCGTAGGCGGCGAACTGCTTCCGGTCATGGAGCGACAGGTAGACGGTGTACTCGTTCGGGACGTAGACGCGGGACACGGAGACCGTGCGGTGGTCGTCCATCTCCTTGGCGAGCTTGCGGGCGATCTCGACGGGCTGCACGTTCGTCTTGAACGCGCGTCCGAACACGCCCTCGACGAGTGCTTCGATCTTGTGTTCGATCGCGCGGAGAACGCTCAACGGCCCAGGCTTCCCGAGTTTCGAGTCTACCGACGACCCGTGGCAGACCGGGGCTCCGCCGGCAGGCAGACTGCTGCTGTGGTCTCCTCGACCGGCTGGCTGACAGGCCGTCGGCGGGGTGCGAACGCGTGCGGCTCGAGGACGAGGATGGCGCCCGTGACGGCTGCGATCAAGAGAGCGGGAACCGACGGAGCGCCTGGCACAACGGCGAGCGGAAGGCCGCCGACGACCAGGACGTACGCTCCCGCCGCCAGCGGGCCTCGACGTCGGAGGAAGGGGAGCGCGATTGCACCGATGGACAGCGCCACGGCTGTGGCGGCGAGCTCTGGATGTGCAGCGACCGCTCTCGTGACGGCGCCTCCCACGGCGAGCGGCTCGCGAGAGCCCGCGATGCCGAGATCCCCGATCTGGCTCGCTTCGTGAAGCGCTGCTGCGATGTAGACGGCTCCCACGACGCTCAGTGCCCGCCCAGCCGGGCGCCGGACGATCTGGCTCGATCCACGGGAGCAGGGCGACGATGCCGATTGGCCCGAGCATCGCGCCGAATGAGGCCGCCAGGCCCGCCCGTGGCAGCCGCCAGCAGGCGGCGAGCACGATCAGCGCAACGGCTGCGTAGAGCGCTGCGAGGCCGAAGGAATAGTTGCCGAGCGGGAGGACGGGAACCGCCAGGCAGAAGGCGAGGCCGGCTCGCTCGGAGAGGAGGGTCGTGATCGCTGCGATGCCCCCGACTCCCACCGGCCAGCGGTCCGGGAAGAACGGCACCGATGCTGCCATCAGCCCGGCGAACGTGCCTGCTCCTGCCACGCAGAGCATCCGCGTCGACAGCTCACCGGCTCGGCGTGCCGACGGGGAGAGCCGCGGGGTCGGTGATGCGCGGAGGGCAGGAAGCGACGGGCGAAGCCGCGCCGCGCGAGCCGGCACCTGCGACTTCCGACGACGGCGAGCCGGTTGCCGCCTGAGCTCTTCGCTCGCCTGGCGCAGCCCCCCTGCGAGGCCGGCCGCAGTCGGGCGGCGGCCCGGGGCCGTCGAGAGCGCGCGATCGACGCATCCGACCACGGAGCGAGGCAGGTCGGGCCGCTGCTCGCGGAGCGACGGCGCGCCTTGCTCGATCGCGTGGGCCGTATCGAGCAGCGTCCCGGTCCAGAACGGATGGAGGCCGGCGAGCGCCTCCCAGAGAAGGACGCCGACTCCCCAGACGTCCGCGGGCGGTCCGGCACCCTCTCCTCGGAGCCGCTCAGGAGAGATGTAGGCGAGCGTTCCCGGAATGTCGCCGACAGCGGTCAGTGTCTGCTCTTCGCGCACGAGGGCAAGGCCGAAGTCGAAGAGCTTCACCGACACGCCGCTGCCGTCGCACAGGAGCACGTTCGCCGGCTTGACGTCCCGGTGGACGATTCCGTGTGAATGAGCGTGTGCGAGACCTTCGAGGATCTGTGCGGCTGCTTCGAGCGCTGCGGCATCGCCGAGCTCTCCTGCCCGCATCGCCTCGCGCATGGTGCGACCTGCAACGTACTCGTAGACGATGTAGACGTGACCTGCGTCGCGTGCAAGGGCGTGTGCGCGCAGACATCGCGGATGCCGGAGTCTGGCCGCGGCGCCGGCCTCGCGCTCGGCCCGAGATCCGGCCGTTCCCTCGCGCGGCACGATCTTGAGCGCCACGTCCTGACCGGTCTCCGCCTCCCGTGCCAGCCAGACGGAACCCGAGCCGCCACTGCCGAGAGGTCGGATCGGCAGGTAGCGGTTCAGGACCAGGCTGCCGGGGGCAATCGATGCAGCCTGCCTCGACATCACCCAACGCATTTGGCGACGACAGGAGAAACTCCTTTGCGCGGCGAAAGACGGCTAAAGTGGGCCGGGCCTGCGGTTCCGCGGCCAGATGAGCGAGTACGACTCCGATATCGACTTCGATTTCTTCGACGACGTGGAGACCGGCGAGACGCCGCCTCCCGCCGATCGGCCTCGTCCCCAGCGTCCTGCCGGGGGTCCGCCCCGCGGTTCTCACGGCGGGCCGCAGATTCCGCCGACGGCGCGCCTCGTCGGGCTGATCGCGTTCGGGATCCTGATCATCGTCCTCTTCGTCCTCTGGATACAGAGCTGCTCGGGCTCGAGCAAGAAGTCGACGTACGAGCACTACTTCGGAAAGGTGTCCGCTCTGGCCGTCGACTCGAACCGCCTCGGCCAGCAGGTATCCGAGGCCCTGACCACACCTGGGATCAAGGCCGTTGAGCTCGCGGACAAGCTCGACAACGTGGCTCAGCAGCAGCAGCTCGACGTGCAGGCCGCGAGTCGGCTGAAGGCACCGGGCGAGCTGCGCAGTGCGCAATCTGCGGTTTCCGAGGCACTCGCCTTCAGGGTCGCCGGGCTGCACGCGCTTGCTGCCACCTTACGGAACGAGTCTGGCACGGCCAACGTCGCGGGGGCCGCGGTCGGACTCGCGACCGATGCTCAGCGGCTCGTCGCGAGCGACGTGATCTGGGAGGACCTCTTCCGTAACCGCTCGATCACCGTCTTACAGCAACAGGGGGTTGCCGGCCTCGCCCCTCCGTCCTCGAAGTTCCTGAAGGACACCGGCGTCGATAGCCAGCAGTTCTGGACGCCGGTGCTCGAGCGCCTGAACATTGCGACCACCACTCCCTCTGGCGGAAGCAAGATCGGGACGGCGCTCATCGGTACTGCCGCGCTTCCCAAAATCACGCCGCTGTCCACGAGCGAGCTGACCACGGTTACAGCCGGTACGGACCTCGGCTTCGTGGTCACCGTCCAGAACAGCGGCGACGTCCAGGTGGTCGCGATCCATGTGACGATCACGATCGCCCAGTCGCCCAAGCCGATCACCGCGACGCGGACGATTCCGAGCATCGACCCGGGCAAGACGACCACGGTCACGTTCACGAAGCTGCCCTCGGTCGACTTCGTGACGAAAACGACGCTGAAGGTCGACGTCGAGACGGTGAAGGGCGAGACGAACCCGAACAACAATTCCGCCTCGTACCCGGTCATCTTCTCGCTCGGCTAGACGTGATGGGCCTGTCGAGCGCCACGACCGGCTGGATCGCCGTCGGCGCAGCCGCCGGCATTGTCGTCGTCGCGACGCTCCTCTTCGTCGTCTGGCGCAGCGGTCGACGCTCGCGCTCACCGCAGGACGTCCTCTCCGGCGGCTCTGACCTCGTCGATTTCGCGATCAGCCTTCAGGGGCGCGTCGACGATCTCCACCGGGCTGTCGACGAGATCGCGGCCGCCATCGCTCGCGTCGATCGTCGAGCGGATGCAATGTTGGCACGCACGGCGATCGTCCGTTACGACGCGTACGAAACCACCGGCGGTCGTCAGTCGGCCTCCGTGGCATTGCTCGACGCGAACCGCTCCGGGATCGTCCTGAGCGCGATCCAGGGCCGCGACTATGCGCGTGTCTACGTGAAGGAGCTGGACCAGGGCAAGGCCGGGGTCGCGCTCTCGCCCGAGGAGCAACAAGCCGTCGAACGAGCGATGAGCCACGGGTGAGCACTGCACAGGCAGCTGGCGGAGACCGCTATCGGCCCGTTGGTAGCGTTCTCCCGCAGTGACGCAGGTTCTCGTCCTGAACGCGAGTTTCGAGCCGTTGAACGTCTGCTCGGTCCGACGGGCGCACGTGCTCGTGTACAAGGGCAAGGCCGAGGTCGTCGAGCGGCTCGACAGGCCACTGCGCTCGGCTGCCGCCACGTACGCATGGCCGTGCGTCATCCGCCTGCGCTCGTACGTCCGCGTGCCGCGTGCGGCACAGCGGAAGATCTCGCGTCGGGCGCTGTTCGCTCGGGACGGCTGGGCGTGCGTCTACTGTGGAGCGAAGGAGGTGCGGCTCACGCTCGACCATGTCGTGCCGCGAAGCCGCGGGGGTGATCTGGTCTGGGAAAACGTCGTCACCTCCTGTGCACCATGCAATCTCCGCAAGGGCAATCGTCTGCTCGAGGAGGTCTCGATGGCGCTCCGAAGGCCACCGAGGCCGCCGGCTCCGGCGCTGTTCATCCGCCTCGCCGCGCCGACGATCCCCACGCGCTGGCGGCCGTATCTCGAGCCGTACGGCGCGACCGCTGCTGCGTAACCTTCCGGTGTGACGTCGCGCGCCATCGGCGACGTAGAGCAAAGAACCCTTCCCTAGGAGGTACCGAGAATGAAGCTCCTTCGCCTTGCCGCCGTTGCGGCCGGAATCGCTTCCGTGGTTGCGCTCGTCGGCGTCGGCCGTCTCGAGTCTGCGAGTGGAGACACGACGCCGGCTCAGCCCGACCGGACGATCACGGTCACGGGGACGGGGTCGGTGACGGCCGTTCCGAACGAGGTCAGCTTCTCGTTCGGGGTCACGACCCAGAGCAAGACCGCTGCCGCGGCGCTCGACGCCAACGCCGAAGCGATGAACAAGGTCATCGCGGCCCTGAAGGATGCGGGCGTCGCCTCCACCAATCTCCAGACCAGCTCCGTGTCCCTCTCGCCGAACACGTCGTCCGACGGCACGCAGATCGTCGGGTACACGGCTTCGAACACCGTCTCCGCCACGATCAAGGACATCGCTGACGCAGGTGCGCTCGTCGACACCGCTGTTGCAGCTGGCGCGAATCAGGTGGGCGGGCCGTTCCTGAGCGTCTCCGACACGAGCGGGCTCTATCGCTCGGCGCTGAAGCAGGCTGTCGGCGACGCGAAGACGAAGGCACAGGCACTCGCCGATGCCGCCGGGCTGACTCTCGGCGCTGTGCGGTCTGTTGTCGAGGGCGGAAGCTCCGCTCCGGTGCCGCTCGCGTACACGGCAGCCGACAAGGCGTCGCCGACTCCGATCGAGCCGGGAACGCAGGAGATCAGCGCGTCCGCGACGGTGGTCTACGACGTTTCGTAGTTCTGGGGCCTACTCGAGCGCTCCGCGAAGGGATGAGACGAACTCGCGGAGCGCCTCGGGGCCCTCCTCTGCGACCTCGACCGCCCGTGAGCCGACGACGATCCCGTCGGCGAGAGCAGCGGCTGCCCGGGCGTGTGCCGGCGTCGTGATGCCGAAGCCTGCATAGAGTGGAACGTCCGTGAGGAGCCTGGCGCGCTCGACGAGGGTCGGCAGTTGCGGTGAGAGCTCGGAGCGAGCGCCGGTCGTCCCGGTCAGGGCAACGAGGTAGAGCCAACCGTCCGTCTGCTCGCCGGCGAGGCGGATGCGCTGGTCGGTCGACGTGGGAGCGACGAGCTGCACTCGCCGTAGGCCCGGCTGCTCGCCAGCGGGGAGGTCGGCGACGATCAGGCTGGTTGCGCCTGCCGTGCGTGCATCTTCGGCGAACCGTTCCCAGCCGTAGGCCTCGAGGATCGAGGCATACGTCATCGGCACCAGGGCCACGTCGACCCGCCGGCGGGTCTCCGCCAGGCACTCCAGGCAAGCTCGCGTGCGCATGCCCTGGGCGAGCGCGCGCTCCGCGGCCCGACGGATGACCGGGCCGTCGGCAAGCGGATCGGAGAAGGGAAACCCGATCTCGACGAGGTCGGCTCCCCCGGCGACGGCGGCCTCGGCGAGCTCCGGCGTGTCCGGGCCGGCCATCAGGTAGATGACGAGCTTCTTGCTCACATGCGAGCCCTGTGGTGCCGGGGGGCTGGACGAGCCGTCATGCGTGATCCGACACCGAATCGGCACGGCCCGGTGACGGATTGATCGCTATCGTCGATGACGAGGGAACGGGGTTTCTCCCCCACCCAGGGTGGGGGGAATGCTTGTACGGCGACGCGTGGGCCGCTGCGAGGGGCCAGGATCCAGTGCCGAGCCGACTCGATCACAGCCGCGCCAGGGCCTGGTCGAGATCCTTGTCTCCTCGCCCGGAGAGGCAGACGAGGATGAGTTCGGCATCGAGATCGGCCGCTCGCGCAAGGGCGTGGGCGGGCTCGAGCGCGGGAATGATGCCCTCGGTCTCCGCGAGTCGTTTGAACGCCGCCAGCGCCTCCTCGTCGCTTGCGGTCACGTACTCGACGCGACCCGAGTCGCGAAGAGCCGCGTGCTCGGGGCCGACGCCGGGATAGTCGAGACCGGCCGAGATCGAGTGCGTGTCCATGATCTGCCCGTCCTCGTCGGCGAGGATCGAGGAGCGCGCGCCGTGGAGAACTCCTGGCCGGCCGCTCCCGAGGCTCGCGGCGCCGCGAGCCTCGACGCCCACAATCCTCACGTCGGCATCTCCGACGAAGCCGACGAAGGTTCCGATTGCGTTCGACCCACCGCCCACGCAGGCGATGACGAGCTCGGGGAGGCGGCCCTCCGCCTCGAGGATCTGGCCTCGTGCTTCCCGTCCGATGACGGCCTGCAGGTCGCGCACGATCTCGGGGTACGGGTGGGGCCCGACGCACGATCCGATCAGGTAATGCGTCGTCTCGACGTTGGTGATCCAGTCGCGGATCGCCTCACTCGTCGCCTCCTTCAGAGTCTTCGTCCCGAACTCGACCGGGCGAACCTCGGCGCCGAGCAGCCCCATGCGCTCGACGTTCGGATGCTGACGCCGCATGTCCTCGGCTCCCATGTAGACAACGCAGTCGAGCCCGAAGCGGGCGCAGACGGTTGCCGTCGCGACCCCGTGCTGTCCGGCGCCGGTCTCGGCCACGATTCGGTGCTTGCCCAGACGCCGGGCGAGCACCGCCTGGCCGAGCGCGTTGTTCAGCTTGTGCGCACCGGTGTGGAGGAGATCCTCGCGCTTGAGGTAGAGCCGCTTCCCGGGGGCGAAGCGCTCGGCGAGCGTCAGCGGCGTCGGTCGGCCCGCGTACTCGCTCCCGAGGCGATCGATCTCGTCCTGGAAGGACGCGTCCGCTTTTGCCTCCTCCCAGCCGGCTTCGAGCTCGTCAAGCGCGGGAATCAGCGTCTCGGGAACGTAGCGCCCTCCGTAGGTGCCGTAGAGACCGCCGGACGTCATCGGGCCGCCTCGACGAAAGCTCGCACGCGCTCGTGGTCCTTGATTCCCGGTGACGTCTCGAGGCTGGAGCTCGCATCGACCGCCCACGGCTGGACAGCCTCGATCGCCTCGCGCACGTTCTCGGGTCCGAGCCCGCCCGCCAGCACAAGCCTGCCCTCGATCCGACGGGCACGGTCGAGGTGCGTCGGGTCAGGTCCTGCTTGCCAGGGAAGATCGACGACAGTGGCCACCGGCTCGCCACGGCGCAGGAGAACGGCGTCCCGGCCGCGGACCTTCCCGTCCTCGCGTTCGTAGCGCTGGACAAGGTCGGTCTCGATATCGCCCGGCTCTCCGACGCAGACCGCAACCGGGAGCACGGTCTCGGGAACGGGTAGGACATGCTCGGCCCGTCTGGGGCTTGCGGCGACGAGGATGAAGCCGCAGAAGTCCGCGCCCGCGTTGGCGGCTGCTGTGACGTCTTCTTCTCGTGTCAGGCCGCAGATCTTGACGAGCGGCCGCGAGATCAGCTCACGGAGCCTGGCCTCGGGGTCGGGCGCGCGCATCAGCGCCGTGCCCACGAGCACGGCGTTTGCCCCGGCGAGTTCGGCTTCGGCGCCCTGGGCTCGCGAATGAACAGCGCTCTCGGCCACGACGACCCTGTCGGAAGGCGCCCCCGCCACGAGTCGGAGCTGAGACTCGCGGTCGATCGCGAAGGTCGAGAGATCGCGGGCGTTGACGCCGATCGGGTCGGCTCCAAGAGCCACGGCACGCGTTAGCTCTTCCGCGTTGTGCGCCTCGACGAGCGTGTCCAGGCCGATCCTGCGGGCGTGCTCGATCAGGGCGGCCGCGCGACGGTCGTCGAGGTCGCGGAGGATCAGGAGCGCCGCGTCTGCTCCCGCGGCCTCGAGCTCGTCGAGATCTGCTTCCTCGCTGAAGAAGCCCTTGCCGAGGAGAGGCAGGCGCGCCGCCGCGCGAGCGGCGCGGAGGTCGTCGAGAGAGCCTGCGAAGCGGTCGTCGACGAGGATCGATACGGCGGCGGCCCCGGCCCGCTCGAATCCCGCCGCCAGCGCTGCCGGATCGGCGTCCGGGCGAAGGTCGCCAGCCGACGGCGACCGCCGTTTCACCTCGGCGATGGCAGCCATGCCGGGCCCGGCGAGCGCGTCCCTGAACCTACCCATGCGAGAACTCTCGCAGCTCTTCGACGAGTTCGGCAGCCGCGTTCGAGTCGACGGTGTCTCGAGCGACGGCGAACCCTTCGTGCAGGTCGGCTGCCAACGCTGCGGCGACGATCACCGCCGCCGCGTTCAGGAGGACGGCGTCGCGGCGGGCCCCGCCGGCGCCGGCGAAGACCGCCTCGAACATGGCGGCGTTCTCCCCGGCGCTTCCGCCTGCGAGCTCCGACGTGTTGCATCGCTCGATGCCGAGCTCCCTCGGGTCGATCGTCAGCTCGCGTACCGATCCGTTCACGACCTCGCAGGCAAGATTGGGACCTGCCGGCGATAGCTCGTCGAGCCCGAAGGCCCCGTGCACGACGAACGCATGGCGGGCACCCAGCTCGGCCAGCGCGTCGGCGTACGTGCGGACGAGGCTCTCCGAGAAGACACCGAACACGCCGGACCGTGCTCCCGCCGGGTTGGTGAGCGGACCGAGGATGTTGAAGACCGTTCTCGTGCCGAGCTCACGGCGTACTGGTGCAACGTGCTTCATGGCCGGATGATGAGCCTGCGCGAACATGAATCCGAACCCGAGCTCGTCGATCGATCGGGCGATCCTCTCCGGCGGCTGATCGAGTGAGAAGCCGAGCGCCTCGAGCACGTCGGCCGAGCCCGTCGACGAGCTCGCCGCCCGGTTCCCGTGCTTGGCGACTCCCGCGCCGGCCGCGGCCGCGACGAGCGCCGCAGCGGTCGAGATATTGAACGTCCGGGCTCCGTCGCCGCCCGTGCCGACGCAATCGACGAGGTCGATCCGCGCCGGTGTGACGAGTACTGCGTGAGCCTGCATCGCCTCGGCGAGCCCCGCGATCTCGTCCACGGTCTCACCCTTGAGACGGAGCGCGACCAGGAAGCCGCCGATCTGAGCAGGTGTCGCCTCCCCGAGCATGATCCCGTCCATCGCCCCGCGTGCCTCGACCCGCGTCAGGTCGTGGCCGTCGATCAGCCGCTGCAGCGCGCGCTGCATCACGAGTGCCCCTCGAGGAAGTTCCGAAGCAGGTCACGCCCGACCGGAAGCGTCAGCACCGACTCGGGATGGAACTGAACACCGTCGACCCGGAGCTCCCGGTGCCGCACGCCCATCACCTCGCCGTCGTCGCTCGTCGCCGACACCTCGAGGCACTCGGGGACGCGTGCGGCCGAGAGCGAGTGGTACCGCCCCGCGGCGAAGTCCGGCGGCAGACCGGCGAAGATCCCGCGCCCGTCGTGGGTGATGCGGCTGGTCTTGCCGTGCAGCAGGCGTGCCGCTTGCCCGATCTCGCCTCCAAAGGCCTGGACGATCGCCTGATGCCCGAGACACACGCCGAGCACGGGTGTCGTCGGGGCGAGGCGCGCGACGATGTCGAGTGTTGCGCCCGAGTTCTCGGGCCGTCCCGGCCCGGGCGAGACGACCAGATGCGATGGGCGCAACGCCTCGGCCTCGCCGGCGTCGATCGCGTCGTTCCGCCGCACCGTCACCTCCCCGCCGAGTTCCTGCAGGAGGTGCGCGAGGTTGTAGGTGAACGAATCGTAGTTGTCGACCAGCAGGATCATCTCGCGCCCCTGACCGCCGACGGCTCCCGCCGGGCGAAGCCCGGCTTCGCCGACGGCTCGAACCGCTCGCCGCACGATCGCCTCCGGGTCGTATCGCCCATACTGCCCCTCCGGCGATCGCACGCCCAGCGGCTCGTCAGGAACGCGAGAGGCGCCCTTTCGAGTGACGGACTCATGTCCCGGCCTCCGCGAGGTCGATCGCGGCCTCGATCGCGGCGAGCTTGTTGAGGCACTCCTGGTGCTCGGCCGCCGGATCTGAGTCGGCGACGATGCCGCCGCCCGCCTGAAGGTGGGCGACGCCGTCCTTCAGCACGAGCGTCCGGATCGCGATGCAGGTGTCGAGATCCCCCTCCGGGAGTGCGTAGCCGACCACTCCCGCGTACACCCCTCGCCTGAACCCCTCGAGCTCCGAGATGATCTGCATTGCCCGCACCTTGGGCGCTCCCGAGACGGTCCCGGCGGGAAAGGTCGCGCGCAGGAGGTCGAACGCCGTCTGCTCCGGGAGGATCTCGCCGGCGACCTCGGAGACCAGATGCGTGACGTGCGAGTAGCGCTCGGCCTCCAGGAAGCGCTCGACCCGAACCGTCCCCGGCTGGCACACACGCGAGAGGTCGTTCCGGCCCAGATCGACCAGCATCACGTGCTCGGCCCGATCCTTCTCGGAGGCCAGGAGTGCCTCGGCCGCTCCCTCCCCCGAGGCGATCGTGCCGGCGATCGGGTTGAGGCTCGCTCGCGGTCCCTCGAGCTTGACGTGTGTCTCCGGCGAGGAGCCGACGAGGGCGATGTCTTCGAACTCGAGGAGGAAGAGGTACGGCGACGGGTTGATTCGTCGGAGCGCCCGGTAGAGCGACACCGCCGATGCTTCGGTGCGCCTGACCGCCCGCTGCGAGAGGACGATCTGGAACGCGTCGCCGGCACGAATGTGCTCCTTGGCGATACGGACGCGATCCTCGTGCTCGCTCCGGCTCGGCATGCGCTGGGTCGGGTAGCCCGGGAGCGGACGCGTCGACGGTTCCTCGACCGGTCGTGCCAGAGCGTCGGAGATCTCGTCGCGATCACCGGCGAGCACGTCGGCCACACTCGTCACGTG
The DNA here is from genome assembly GCA_963736045.1 of uncultured Actinomycetes bacterium. Lineage (GTDB taxonomy): Bacteria > Actinomycetota > Thermoleophilia > Gaiellales > Gaiellaceae > PALSA-612. The sequence goes on from CAVTNK010000010.1 coordinate 49,890, forward strand.
GTCGATGCGGATCAGCGTGTCGGCGACCACGAAGCGGCTCTCGGGAAGCCCCGGCCGGTCGACGGGAAGCGGCACGGTTGGCTCCAGCTTCGCGATGTAGTCGTAGCCGAGATAGCCGACGACCGGCGCGCCGGCATGCTCGGCCTCCTCGAACGAGGTGACGCGCGCGCCACAACCGACGAACGAGTAGCGGCCGAGGCGGCCCTGTTCGACCGATTCGAGCAGGAAGCTCGCCGATCCGTTCCCCCGCAGTCTCAGGTAGGCCCCGAGCGGGGTGACGAGATCTGTCGGGATGGCTGCGGTCGGATTCATGATCTCCAAATGAAAAGACCTCCCGTGCGGAAGGTCTGGCGAGCGAAGCGGGGATGAGGTCGACTCAGGCGACGCTCCCGCCACGCTCGCGGCGCCACCAAGCCCACCACGTGCTCGACGGGAAAGTCATCGAGGCCAGAGTACGCACGGTTGCCCGCGCTCGTCAAGCAGAACCCGATGCAAAGTCGAGCGCGTCTTCGAGCCGGATGCGGCCGGTCCAGAGCGCGCTGCCGAGGATCGCACCCTCGCAGCCAACCTCTCTGATCCTCGCGACGTCCTCGATCGAGGCGATCCCGCCGGCTGCGAGCACCGGCAGCTTCGCCGCCTGGAGGATGTCCTCGAGGAGTCCGAGATCCGGTCCGGCGAGCGATCCGTCTCGCGATGCGCTCGTGACCAGAAGACGCTGGACCCCCGCATCTGCGCACGCACGCGCGAGCTCGGAGGCGGGCATGGTCGAGGTTCTCGTCCAGCCGTCGACGACGACTGCACCGTCTCTGGCGTCGACCGCGACGACGAGTCGCTCGCCGAGCCGGGTCGCCGCATCCTGGACGAACGCGGGTGAGAGGGCCGCCGTTCCGACCATCACGCGTGCCGCACCCGACGTGAGTGCTTCCTCGATCTCGGCGATCGTCCGGTAGCCGCCGCCGACCTGGACGAGTGCCGGCGACCCGGCTCGGGCCACACGGGAGACGAGGCCCTCGGTCGGCGAGCCCCGGAACGCGCCGTCGAGGTCGACCAGATGGAGATAGTCGGCTCCCTGCCCGGCGAAGCGAGCCGCCGCCTCGACGGGATCGCCCCCTTCCACCGTCACTCGGCTACGGTCGCCGCCGGCGAGCCGGACGCATCTGCCTTCCAGCACGTCCAAGGCGGGCAGGACGACGAAGTGCTCCATTGTGTTAGCATGCTAACATGTTGGGGCTACAGAGCCGATACCAAGACCGAGGAGCCGGAATCGATGGCAATCGAGACGAGATCTGAGCCTGCCCATGTGGTCGAAGCCGTCCCTGGGCTCGACGAGCTCGCCGACGCGATGCTCACCTTGCGCACGCGCGACGAGGCCCGGCGCTTCCTGCGCGACCTCTGCACGCTCGGAGAGCTGGAGGCGCTGGCGCACCGTTGGCAGATCGCACGGCTTGTGGCTTCGGGTCGTCCCTATCTCGAGATCGCCGAGAACGTTCGCACGAGCACCGCAACCGTCACGCGCGTTGCCCACTGGCTGCGTCACGGAGCCGGCGGCTACGACGTCGCCCTGGCGCGGACTCCCGGGCAGAGCCGGCCGGAGGAGTAGATGACCCAGGGCAAGTTCACCCGGGCCGGCGAGAACGGCCGGCTGATGCTCGCGGTCCCGTCCAAGGGTCGGATGGCCCAGCCCACCCTCGATCTCTGCGCCGCTGCCGGGCTCGCGTTCGAGGCGACTGAGCGCGCGCTCCTCGTCCCGTGCGCGAACGCGCCGGTCGACCTGCTTGCTCGTCCGCCCCCACGACATCCCCGAGTACGTCCAGGACGCGGTCGTCGACGTCGGCGTCACGGGCGCGAACCTCGTCGTCGAGAGCGAGGCCGACGTCGTGACGTTGGCCGAGCTCGGCTTCGCCCGCTGCACGCTCGAGGCGGCCGTTCCTGTCGACGCTGCGCACGACGGGCTCGCGGATCTCGCAGGGTCTCCGCGTGGCGACTGCCTACCCGGTCTCGACGCGTCGTACCTCGAACGGGCTCGGCGATCACGGTCGAGCTGGTCACGATCTCGGGCGCGGTCGAGGCGGCTCCGCGACTCGGGCTCGCCGATGCGATCGTCGACCTCGTCTCGACGGGGTCGACGGCGAGCGCCAACGGGCTGCAGCGCATCGGCCGGCTGCTCGAGTCGCAGGCGGTGCTGCTCGGTAGCGACCGCGCGGGCGACGGAGAAGGCGAGCCTCGTCGAGCGGCTCGTCCTGATGCTCGAGGCGGTCGTTGCGGCGAAGCGGCGCCGCTACGTGATGATGAACGCTCCGGCTTCTGCCCTGGACGAGATCAGGGCTGTGTTGCCGAGCATGGGCGCGCCTTCGGTGCTCGAGCTGGCCGAGCCGGGCCAGATCGCCATCCACGCGGCGATCGAGGCCGACCAGGTCTGGGACCTGCTCACGCCGCTCAAGGCCGCCGGCGCCACGTCGATCCTCGTCGTGCCGGTGGAGAGGCTCGTGCCGTGAGCCGGGTCGAGATCGCCGACGCGCTACCGCGCGTTGCCGAGATCGTCGCGGACGTGCGGGCCCGGGGAGACGAGGCGCTCCTCGACTGGACCGAGCGTCTCGACGGGTAACGGCCGGCGACACTGCGGGTGCCGGCGGAGGAGATCGCGGCACGCCGAGGTCGATCCGGCCTTCCTGGACGGCGGTGCGCCGTGCTCGCCGACGCCGTGCGCGCGTTCCACGAGCCGCAGCGACCGCCCGACACGGCCGCTCTCCCGTGCCCGGCGTCCGGGCCGAACGGCGGTTCCTGCCCGTCGGCTCGGTCGGGATCTACGCTGCCGGGCGGGCGCGCCGCCTATCCCTCGTCGCTGGTCATGGCGGCCGTGCCGGCGCAGCTCGCCGGCGTGACGCGGATCGCCGTCGCCTCGCCGCTGCGCGCCGCAGTCGCTCCTGGCGACGGCGCACGAGCTCGGAATCGACGAGGTGTACGCGGTCGGCGGTGCGCAGGCGATCGCCGCGCTCGCGTACGGGACGGAGTCCGTGTCGGCGGTGGACAAGATCGTCGGGCCGGGAAACCGCTGGGTGACGGCCGCCAAGCTGCTCGTGTCCGGTCGGGTGGGCATCGATCTGCCCGCCGGGCCAAGCGAGGTGGTCGTCGTCGCCGACGAGACCGCCGACGCCGAGCTGTGCGCCGCCGACCTGCTCGCCCAGGCCGAGCACGGGCCCGACTCGGAGTGCCTGCTGGTGACGACGAGCGCGCCGCTCGCGCAGGAGGTGGCGAGCTCACCGCCGGATGGGAGCAGGTGCGGGTCGAGGTGGTCGCATCGCTGGACGAGGCGCTGGCGCTGGTCGACGACTACGCGCCGGAGCATCTGGAGCTGCACGTGGCCGATCCGGACGCGGCTCGCCGGCCGTGTCACGAACGCCGGCTCGATCTTCCTCGGCGCCACGACTCCGGCTGTCGTCGGCGATTACGCGGTCGGCGCCAACCACGTGCTTCCGACGGGCGGCCTCGCGCGCGCCGCGGGTGGGCTCGGGCTGGAGGCGTTTCTGAAGCCGGTGCAGATCGTCGCCGCGACGCGCGAGGGCCTCGACGGCATGCGCGAGACCGTGGCCGCCCTCGCCGCTGCCGAGAACCTGCCCCTGCACGCCGCCGCCGTCGAGGCGCGGTTCCGAGGTGAGCGCCGGCGCGTCTTCCGGAGGGGTTCGAGCCCTACGTCTGGGCGCGTCAGGCCGACGAGGTCGCCGCGGCCCATGGCCTGTCGGCCGGCCGAGGTGCTGCGCTTCGACGCCAACGTGCCACCGCTTCCCGGCGTCCCGTCGTGTTCCCGATCGGCGAGAGCTTCGCCGCTCTCAACGAGTACCCGGAGGGCACCTATCGCGATCTGCGGAAGGCCGCGGCAGGGTACGCAGGAGTCGAGCCGGAGGAGATCGTGGTCGGCGCCGGCGCGGACGACGTGATCGGCCTGGTCGCTCGGACGTTTCTCGGGCCGGGCCGCAAGGCGGCGGTGCAGCCGCCGACGTATCCGCTGTACGCGATCGCGAGCGGGGTCGAGGGAACCGAGCGTCGTCGTCGGCGACCGCTCGAGGCCGGGCGAGCTCGCCGAGGTCGACGTCGTCTGGGTCTGCAATCCGGCGAATCCGACCGGCGAGCTCGTCGAGCCCGAGACGATCGCGGCGCTGGCCGCCGCGCTGCCGGACGCGATCGTGGCGTCGACGAGGCGTACTTCGAGTACGCAGGGGAAGACGGTCGTTCCGTGCGTGCGGCGCGCGCCGAACGTGATCGCGATCCGCAGCCTGTCGAAGGCGTTCGGCTTCGCGGCTCTCCGGGTCGGGTACGCCGTCGCGTCGAAGGAGGTCGCGGCCGAGCTCGATCGCCGTCGTTCACCGGCCCCGGTGTCACCGTCGCCGGCACGCGAATCGCGGCGGCAGCGCTCCGCGAGCCCGTGCTCGACGTCGAGTCCGAGGTAGCAGAGCGCGAGCGGATGCTGGCGATGCCTCGCCGAGGCCGGTTTCGACTGTCCCGCGCTCGCATGCGAACTTCGTCTACGTCCCGGTCGAGGACGGTCTCGCGCTCGCCGACCGACTCGATGCGCAGGGCCTTGTCGTCCGGCGGTACGCAGACGCGATCCGGATCACGCCGCGGCTGCCCGCGGAGAACGATCGGCTGCTTGCGGCGCTCGGCGCCGAGGCCGTGCCGACCGACGCGCAAGGTCGGCCGTCGTGGTGCGGACGAGCGCGGAGACCGCGCTCCGGATCTCGCTCGTCCTCGACGGGCGGCGCCGTTCGCGAGTCAGAACCGGCGTCGGGTTTCTCGATCACCTGCTGACACTACTCGCGTTTCACGGTCGGCTCGACCTCGATGCAGTGGCCGGCGGGGACACGGACCGTCGACGAGCACCACACGGTCGAGGACGTGATGGCGGCTCTGGGCATCGCGCTTCGGGACGCGCTCGGCGTCGCGCGAGGGGCTGACGCGGTACGGGGCGGCGACGGTGCCGATGGACGAGGCTCGGGCGACAGCCGTCGTCGATCTCGTTCGGCGCCCCCACGCGGAGATCGCGCTCGACTTCGGCGGCGACCGCGTCGGCGGGCTGGCGCTGACCCTGCTGCCTCATGCGCTCGAGCGGTTCGCGATCGAAGGCGGCCTGCACGGTGCACGTCGAGGCGGCAGGAGCCGACGACCACCACGTCGCCGAGGCGGCGTTCAAGGCTCTGGGCCGCGCGTTGCGCGACGCGTGCTCCCGCGACGGCTCGGGCCCCGGTTCGACGAAAGGCGCCCTGTGACGGCTCCGGCCATGCCTCGCGGGGCGGAGCCCACGCGCCTCCCCACCCTGGGTGGGGAAGGAAAACCACCCGCCACCCGCGGTGAGCGTACCGTCGAAAGGCGCACGAAACCGTGCCACGACTGTGACTTCTCTGGAACTTTTCTTCCACAGCAGCCGGGGCGGACATGAGGGTTGCGGTCGCGGACTACGGTGCCGGGAACCTGCGCAGCCTCTGCGCCGCGCTCGCGCGGGCCGGTGGCGAGCCGGTCGTCACGACCGATCGGCCGAGGTGCTCGCGCGCCGCTCGCCGTCGTCGCCGGGGTCGGGCACGTCGCGAGCGCAGCCGCGGGCTCGCGCGCACCGGCGTCGACGAGGCGCTCCGCGAGCGCGGCTCGGCGGGGGCGCCGACGCTCGGCATCTGCGTCGGCATGCAGCTGCTCTTCGAGGCCAGCGAGGAAGGAGGCTCTGGCCTCGGTCTTCTCGCCGGGCCCGTCCGCGGTTGCACGCGCCGGACAGTCCCGCACATGGGCTGGAACTCTCTCGCGCTTCGCGAGCCGAATCGACGCTCCTGGACGATCTCGACGGGGAGGACGTCTACTTCGCCCATTCCTACGCGGCATATCCCGACGATCGACGGCGTCGCCGTGGGGGACGTCGATCACGACGGCCCGGTGGTCGCCGCGGTCGAGGCAAGGGGTCGTCGCCGGAGTCCAGTTCCACCCCGAGCGGAGCGGGCCGGCCGGCGCGCAGATGCTTCGCAACGCGCTCGCATGGTCAAGAAGCGCGTGATCCCCTGCCTCGACGTCGCCGGCGGCCGCGTCGTGAAGGGCGTACGCTTCGAGAACCTCCGCGACATCGGCGACCCCGTCGAGCTCGCCACCCGCTACTCGGAGCTCGGGCGCCGACGAGCTCGTCTTCCTCGACATCACGGCGACGCTCGAGGATCGCGGACCGCTGCTCGAGCTCGTCGACCGGGCCGCGAGGAGCTCTCGATCCCGTTCACCGTCGGCGGCGGCGTGCGAGCGTCGAGGACGGTCTGGCACTGCTGCGCGCGGGTGCGGACAAGGTGGCCGTGAACCGCGCGGCGCTCGACGAGCCCGGCTTGCTCGAGCGGCTCGCCGACGCCTTCGGCTCGCAGGCGGTCGTGTGCGCGATCGACGCCCGCGGCGGCGACGTCGTCACGCACGCCGGGACGCAATCCACGCGGGCTCGACGCCGTCGGGTGGGCGCAGGAAGCCGTCGAGCGCGGCGCCGGCGAGCTGCTCGTGACGTCGATCGACGCCGACGGGACCCGCGACGGCTACGACCTCGGCCTGACGGGCTCGATCGCCGCGGCGGTGCCGAAGTGCCGGTGATCGCCTCGGGCGGCGCAGGCTGCGCTCGGCATCTCGCCGAGGCGTTCGAGTCGGGCGCCGAGGCCGCGCTGATCGCGTCGATCGTCCACGAGCGCCCGGAGCGGCTGCCCGAGCTGAAACGCGAGCTTCAGGAGGACGGATGGCCGATCCGGACCTGAGGGCGGCGATCGTCCAGGACGCCGGCGACGGGCGCGTGCTGATGCTGGCCTGGATGGACGACGAGGCACTTCGACGGACGCGCGAGACGGGCGAGGCGTGGTTCTGGAGCCGCAGCCGCCGCGAGCTCTGGCACAAGGGTGAGACGTCCGGGCACGACGCTCGCCGTCGAGGCGATCCACGATGACTGCGACGGTGACGCGATCCTGCTGCGCGTCCGTCCGGCAGGCCCTGCCTGCCACACCGGCTCGCGCTCGTGCTTCGCGCCCTGGCTGTGGCGCCGGGTCGCCGAGCGGGCGAAGGAGCGGCCGGACGGGTTCGTACGTGACGTGAGCTCCTCGAGGAGGGCGCCTCGCCGCCGCGGCGCGGAAGGTGGGCGAGGAGGGCGTCGAGGCGGCGCTCGCCGGCGCGGGCGAGAGCGACGAGCGGCTCGTCGAGGAGCTCGCCGACCTCTGGTTCCACTCCTATGTCCTGCTCGCCGCCCGCGGGCTCGATCCGGACGACGTCGAGGCCGAGCTCCGCCGCCGCGTCCGCTGAGGTCAGGGAGCTCCTGCTTGACGAGGTCGAGGATCTCGCGGAAGAGCCGGTCGACGCCCTCGGCCGACAGCGGCCCGCCGTTCAGCTCGCGCAGGCGCGCCGAGGAGCCGCTCCTCCTGGCCCGCGTCGATGAACGGGATCCCGTCGGTCTTCTTCGTGCGCGGATCTCGCGACGAGCTCGAGCCGGCGGTTGACGAGCTCGAGGATCTCGTCGTCGATGACGGCGACCTGCGTTCGGAGCGCTGCAAGAACGGGGTCGGCCCGCGGCCCGGTCACTCGTCCTCCACGTCGCGCCGCGCGGGGTAGGACCCGAACACCTGTAGCCGCCGCGTCCGCTTCCGCATCTCGCGCAGCGCCTCGTTGACGATCGGGTCGAGCGGATGACCTGCGAGCACGGCGTCGAAGCGGTAGCGCCACGGCGTCTTCGGGATCGGCCGTGAGACGAGCTGGTGCAGATCGATGCGCAGGCGGCCGAACGGCTCGATCGCGCGGTAGAGCGCGCCCGGCGAGTGGTCGGTGACGAACGTGAAGGCGGTGCGCCAGTCGTCCGTCTCGCGGTCGATGCGCGTGTAGGTCGAGACCGAGACGAAGCGTGTGTACGCCTCGGGGTGGTCGCCGACGTCGCCGGCGAGCACGGTCAGCCCGTGAGCTGCGCGGCCCGCTCGCTCGCGATCGCCGCCTCGCTCGGGTCGCTGCTCTCGGCGACCAGGCGAGCGGCGTCGGCGGTCGTCGCTGCTGCGATCGCGGTCGCCCACGGCATTCCGGCGATAAGCGCTGCGGCACTGGTCGAGGGCGACCGGGTGCGAGCGGATGAGCCGGATCTCCTCGAGCGGCGACGTCGCCGATGCCGCGACGAGGCAGTGCCGGATGCGCAGCGCGGTCTCGGCGACGATCGACAGCGGGTGCTCGTGCAGGAGGTCGTGCGTCTCGGCGACCGAGCCGGCCAGTGAGCTCTCGATCGGAAGCACGCCGAAGTCGACCTCGCCGTCGACGGTCGCCTCGGCGACGGCGAGGAAGCTCGGAAGCGGCTGCAGCTCGGCCCCCTCCGGGAACAGGCGCCCGCAGGCCGCAGCGCTGTGCGTGCCGTCGCGGCCCGGATAGGCGACGGCGATGGGGTGACGTGTGCTGGTCTTGAACGATTCATCTCCTCGGGATGTCGAAGGGCTCCGCGGGGTAACGGCTAGCCGGCGTCGCGGAAGAGACGGCGCGCCGGCTAGCGCGTAAAGACGCGCGCGACGAAGAAGACGAGAGACGACTGTCGCGGCCGGCGCCATGAGACGGCTACAGGGTACGCGCGGGCTTCGTGTCCGTCAACGCGGCCAGGACGGCGTCCGTGAACCCGGTCGTAGTTGCGCTGCCGCCAAGATCGCGCGTCGGTGCTCGCACGAGGGCGTCGTCGACCGCAGCCTCGAGCGACGCGGCCACCACCGAGCGTCCGAGCCCGTGCTCGAGGAGGAGCGCGGTCGACCGGAGCATCGCGGCGGGGTTGGCGATGCCCTGTCCGGCGATGTCCGGAGCCGAGCCGTGAACCGGCTCGAACAGGCCTGGACCCGAGTCCGACAGGCTTGCGGACGGCGCGAGACCCAGGCCGCCTGTCATCGCTGCGGCGAGGTCGGACAGGATGTCGCCGAACATGTTGTCGGTGACGATGACGTCGAACTGCGCCGGCTCACTCGCGAGCTGCATCGCCGCGTTGTCGACCAGCATGTCGTCTAGGGCGACGTCCGGATAGTCGGCCGACACTTCGCGGACGACCCGACGCCACATGCGTGAGGTGTCGAGAACGTTCGCCTTGTCGACCGAGGTCAGCTTGCCGCGCCTCGCACGCGCCAGCTCGAACGCTCGGCGGGCGATGCGCTCGACCTCACGCGGGTGGTACTCACAGGTGTCGAAGACCGTGCCGTCCTCCCGCACTCCACGTGCGCCGAAGTAGAGCCCGCCGACCAGCTCTCGGACGATCAGGAGATCGATGTCGCGATCCTGCGCCGGCCGCAGGTTCGCGTAGACGCCGAGCTCCGAGCGAAGGTGGAGCAGCCCCTGCTCCGGCCGGACGTCGGCTGCGTCGAACTCCGGATCCCCGACCGGTCCCTTGAGGACGGCGGCGGCTCCCCGGCAGGCCTCGAGCGTGTCGTCCGGCAGCGGCGTCCCGGTCTCGCGGATCGCGCGGGCGCCGAAGAGATGCTCCTCGAGCGAGAGGTCGGGCGCCAGCTCGTCGAGCACACGCACGGCTGCAGCGGTCACCTCGGGACCGATGCAGTCGCCGGGGAGAAGAACGACCCTCACGTGTGGATTCTCTCCGATCAGGCCAGCTGGCCGAGGTGGTCCAGCACGGCGTCGGCGTCCGCGTCGATCTCGACGGGGGCGAGCCGGCCGGCGATCGGTTGAGGCGTCTTCAGACCGTCTCCCGTGACGAGAAGCACGACCTGGTCGTCAGGTCCAACCGTCCCCTTCCTCACCGCTTCCCGGAGGGCGCCGAGAGTCACACCCGCCGCAGTCTCGCCGAAGATTCCCGTGGTCTCGGCGAGGAGCGCCATGTTCTCACCGATCTCTTCTTCTGGGACGGCATAGATGGCGCCGCCGGTGCCGCGGGCGGTCTCGACCGCGAGGTCGCCGTCGGCCGGATCGCCGATCGCCAGCGAGGCGGCGATCGAGTTGGGCCGGATCGGCTGGACGCGGCGGTTCTCGTCGAACGCGGTCGCGACGGGCGCACACCCCTCCGCCTGACCGCCGATCAACCGTGGGCCGGGAGCGTCGATGAGCCCGAGCCGCCGGAACTGCTCGATGCCCTCGTGCACCTTCGAGAACATCGTCCCCGATGCGATCGGTCCGACGATGACGTCTGGAAGGCCCCAGTCGAGCTGTTCGGCGATCTCGAACCCGAGCGTCTTCGAACCCTCGGCGTAGTAGCTGCGAAGCCCCGAGTTGACGAAGCCCCAGGACGGGAGCTCGAACGAGAGCTCGACCGTGAGCCGCGCGCAGTGGTCGTAGTTACCGCGCACGGCGTAGATCGTGGCTCCGTAAACCGCGGTCGCGACGAGCTTCTCCGGCTCCAGATTCGCGGGGCAGAAGACGGCCGCCTCGAGCCCATCGGCAGCCGCGCGGGCTGCGACCGCGTTCGCCAGGTTTCCGGTCGACGAGCACGCCAGCGTCGACATGCCGAGCTCGAGGGCCTTCGCAGCAGCCACGGCGGCCACTCGGTCCTTGAACGAATGCGTCGGGTTGGCGGTGTCGAGCTTGAGGTAGAGCTGTCCGATCCCGAGTGCCGACGCGAGCCGCGGGGTCTCGACGAGCGGCGTCATCCCCGGTGCAACCCGCGGCTGCTCGGGCGCCTCGACCGGCAGCAGCGCGGCGTAGCGCCAGATGCTCCACGGGCCGGCCGCGATCGACTCGCGGGTCACCGTGCCGATGAGAGCGTCCCAGTCGTAGACTGGCTCGAGAGGGCCGAAGCAGCTTGTACAGGCCCCGATGGGGCCGAGCTCGTGCTCGGTTCCACAGGCTCTACAACGAAGGGTGGTGGCGGGCAATGTGGTTCTCCTTTCGTCTCGCTCGACATCCGTCCGGGTTTGGCACCTTGCAGATCAGGCAGGTTGCCGAGGCTTCAAAGGGCCGGTCCCTCAGCCTCTCTTGATGCGGAACGGGACGATGCCCGCTTCCACTTGTCAGTATACAAAGTGAAGTGGGAGTTCGTCTAGATCCCCTGGTCGAAACGGTCGAGCGCGAGGCCCAGGCGGCGCGCCGGGCCGTGGCGCTGCTGACCGACGAGGCTGTTGCCGACGCTCTCGGCCGAGCCGCGGTGCTCGTTCGCGAGCGTCAGGGCGAGATCCTGGCCGCGAACGCCTCCGACGTCGAGGCCGCGACGGGGCGGCTCGACGTCGGGATGCTCGACCGGCTCCGGCTCGACGAGGCGCGGATCGAAGAGATGGCCGAGCAGGTGGCCGTGACCGCGGCGCTCGAGCCGCTCGACCGGCATGTCTCGCGCCGGACGCTCCGGAACGGCCTGAGGCTCGAGGAGCGGCGCGTTCCGATCGGCGTCGTCGGCGCCAACTTCGAGGCGCGGCCCAACGTGGCTCTGGACATCGCCGGCCAGCTCTTGAAGAGCCTGAACGCGGCTGTCCTGCGAACCGGTGGCGCGGCCCTGCGCACGGTGACGGTGCTCGTCGACGAGATCCTCCGACCCGCCCTCGAGGGTGCGGAACTTCCGGCCGGCGCCGTCGGGCTCATTCGCTCCGGCGAACGGGAGGGGGCTCGCATCCTCGTGTCGCTGCCGCGCCTCGTGCCGCTCGTCATCCTGCGCGGGGGCGGCGAGACGACCGCGCAGCTGGCCAGGCATGCCGCGGAGCACGGTGTACGGACGCTCGCTCACGCGGAGGGTGGAGGCGTCCTCTACGTGCACGCTGCCGCCGATCGCAAGAAGGCCCTCGCGATCGCCGAGGCGAGCCTCGACCGGCTGGGCGTCTGCAACCGGCTCAACCTCTGTCTGGTCGACAGCGAGGCAACTGACGTCCTCCCCGAGTTGATCGACCTCTTCCACGCCGCGGATCTCGAAGTCCGCGGCGACGTCGAGGGCGCTCTCGCGCTCGATCAGAAGCTCGGCTACGACTGGACGAGCGACCCGGAGCGCGTGCGAACCGTCACCGTGGCGGTGGTCGACTCGCTCGCCGAGGCAGTTCGGGTCGCCAACGAGGAGACGTCGGGGCTCGCTGCCGGGATCGTCACCGAGGACGAGGACGCTGCACAACGATTCCTCGACTCGTATCGCGGCACCGCAGCCTTCTGGCACGCCCCGACCCGTTTCACGGACGGCTTCGAGCTTGCCGGCGCGCCCGAGACGGGAATCAACGTCGACTGGGTGCCGGGGCCCCGGGGCCCGGTCACGTACCGTGACCTCTGGCTCAGGCAGTACCGCGTCATCGGCGACGGCTCGCAACGACGTTGAGGCGACCTGTTGTCGTGAAGTTCGGTACGAGCCTGGTCGCGGGGCCTGGCGGCCGCGTCCGGCGCTCGCTCGTCCGAGCCCGCTGCGGCGAGATCGGTGAGCTCGTCCGAGGCGGCACGCCGGTGTGCGTCGTCTCGTCGGGAGCAATCGCTCTCGGCCTGCCCCGGCTCGGTCTCACGACTCGACCTCGCAGCCTGCCCAAGCTCCAGGCAGCCTCGGCGCTCGGTCAGGCGCGCCTTCAGACGATCTGGGACGAGGCGCTCGCGCGCGAAGGCATCGCGGCCGCGCAGGTCCTGCTGACCGCGCCGGACGTGGCCGACCGGGCCGCCTACGTCAACGCACGAAACACGCTGGTCGCGCTCCTCGGACTCGGGGTTGTCCCCGTCGTCAACGAGAACGATGCGACGGCGACGGACGAGATCACCTTCGGCGACAACGACGCTCTTGCCGCGCAGGTGGCCATCCTCGTCGGAGCACGCCTTCTCGTGCTCCTGACGGAGGTCGAGGGCGTTTACTCACGTGCTCCGGGGACGCCCGGTGCCGAGCTCGTCGAGCACGGATCGGCCGCGCGCGAGGCGATGGTGGGAGCCGGCTCGCCCCTCGGCAAGGGCGGCATGGGGAGCAAGATCCTCGCCGCGGAGCTGGCCGCGTCGTCGGGCATCCCGACAGTGATCGCCGGCGGCGTGGGCAGCGACGTGATCGGCCCGCTGGTTGCCGGGGAGCCGCGGGGAACGCGCTTCTCACCGGACGAGCACGCTCCGTCTGCGTTCAAGCTCTGGCTCCGACACGGAAAGCCCGTGTCCGGACGGCTGCGCGTCGACGCTGGTGCCCGCCGCGCGCTGATCGAGGACGGGGCCAGCCTACTGGCGGTCGGCGTCACGTCCGTCGAGGGTCGCTTCGAGCCGGGGGATGCGGTCGAGCTCGTCGGTCCCGAAGGAATCGCGTTCGCCAAGGGCCTCGTCGGCGCGACGAGCGACGACCTCGCGCGGCGCCCGCGTGGTGTGGAGGCCGTGCACCGGGACCGCCTGGTCTTGTACTGAACTCGAGGGAAACCATGTTCCCCCACGCTAGAACAGTGAGGAAAGCGGCTTGCCCGGCGCGACATAGAAGTGGACGAGCTGTAGGAGGGCGCCGGCTGCCACGAGCGAGGCGAGCAAGAGACCCATTCGTGCCGGCAACGCTGCGACGGCCACGCCGACGAGCAACGCCAGGCCGGGAGCGGCCGTCAGGAGGTAGTGCGCGTCGAACGCCGGCTGGATCGCCGACAGAGCGAGCGTGAGCACGAACGGCGCCACGAGCCACACCACGACGAGCCAGGCTTTCCAGCTCGCCCACAGTGGAGCTGTGCCGCGGACCAGCACGACGATTCCCACCGCGGCGGCGAGGAGGGCGAACGGATTCCGACCCGACCAGTCCCATGTCTGGACCACGACGCGCCGGAGTGACGGGGACGGAATCCAGTCGAGCTGCCCGTTGTTGGCCGTGGCGACCAGGACGACGATCGGTATCACACCGGCGGCGGCAGCGCCGGCGGCGGCCGCGAGCTCCCGGAACCATGGCGGGCGGCGGATCGCAAGGGCGACGACCTGCGCGGCGAGCACCGAGACGGAGAAGAGGTTGAGCCAGCACGCGGAAACCAGCGCGAGCACCCACAGAGCCGTCCAGCGCCACGACCGGGTTTCGAGCGCTCGCACGAAGCCGTAGGTGGCAACGGTCGCGAGCAGGAGCGCGAGCGAGTAGCTCCTCGCCCACTGCCACCAGTGAACGACGTACGCGCTCGTCGCCAGCGTAAGGCCCGCCACGATCCCGGCTCGCAAGCCGAAGAGGCGTGCTCCGAGCGCGGTCAGGACGAGAGCCGTAAATCCGCCGAAGATCGCGGATGGAAATCGTGCGAGCCATTCGGACGTGCCGACGGCAGCGAGCCACGGCTTCATCAGCAGGTAGTAGGTGACGTGTGGCGCCTCTGTTGTCCGCGCTGCGTGCCAGATCCCGTCGACGGATTCCCGCGCGGTCTGCACCGTGACCTTCTCGTCGGGCGAGAACGGCTGCCCGGTCAGGCGAATCAGTCCGAGGACGAGGGCGACCGCGCCGACCGCGATAGGCGGTGACATCCGGAGCCGCCTGCGGGCGACCGCAACACCCGCGCTGAGATCGGCCGACACCGCGTGGCCGAGGGTACAAGAGAAGCGGGACGGGATGCCTGAGCATCCCGTCCCGCGTTCATCCGCCTACGCAGGCGAGGGCTCTGCACCCGCGCCCGGGTCGTTGCCGGACGGTGCGTGCCGCTGATGCGAGATGCCGAGGTGGCCGTGGCTCTCGGTGCCGTAGCCGCCCGGAACCGGGATGTAGAACTCGGGATAGCCCCACATGCCGTGCTCGGAGACGTCGAGGCCGGCGGTCTCGACGTCGTCCTCGACGCGGATGCCCCAGAGCTTGTGCATCACCCAGAGGCCGCCGAACGACGCCGAGAAGGTGAAGCGCGCCGACGGCGACGAGGCCGAGCGCCTGCACGCCGAGCTGGTGGAAGGAGCCCGTGTAGACGAGCCCGCCTGTGCCGGTGGCGAGGTTCTTCGCCAGCACCGGCACGGCGAACAGGCCGGTTGCGAGCGTGCCCCAGACGCCCGGACATGCCGTGCACCGCGACGGCGCCGATCGGGTCGTCGATGCCGATCCGCTCGACGAAGATCACGCCGACGACGGCGATGCACGCCGGAGACGAGGCCGATCACGATCGCCGCCCACGGCGCGACGAAGCCCGGAGGCCGCGGTGATCGCGACGAGCGCTGCGATCACGCCGTTCAGCATCATCGAGATGTCGGGCTTCTTGAGGACGAGCCAGGCGGTGACGATGCCGCCGAGCGCGCCCGGCGGCGGCCGCGATGTTCGTCGTCATCGCGACGTAGGCGAAGTAGCCGAAGCCGCCGAAGTCGACCGACAGCGTCGAGCCCGGGTTGAATCCGAACCAGCCGAACCAGAGGATGATCGTCCCGAGGACGGCGTACGGGCATGTTGTGGCCCGGGATCGGGTTCGCCCGGCCGTCCGTGCCGAACTTGCCGATCCGCGGCCCGAGCAGGAGCGCCCCGGCGAGCGCCGCGAGCGCGCCCTGGTAGTGCACGACGGTC
Source organism: uncultured Actinomycetes bacterium (assembly GCA_963736045.1). GTDB lineage: Bacteria > Actinomycetota > Thermoleophilia > Gaiellales > Gaiellaceae > PALSA-612. The sequence continues at coordinate 65,239 of CAVTNK010000010.1, forward strand.
GAGCCGGCGAAGTCCTGCATGCCCTTCGCAGAACAGCCAGCCGTGCGGGCTCCAGATCCAGTGCGAGACGACCGAGTAGATCAGCGTGAAGAAGACGCCGAAGACGAAGTAGACCCAGAGCTTCGCCCGCTCGGCCATCGCGCCCCAGACGATCGCGAGCGAGACGCCGGCGAACACGACCTCGAACAGGTAGCCGGCCGCGCCGGGGATCTCGCGTGAACCAGTCGAACGGCGCCTGGCCGACCGCGATCATCGCTCCGTCGACGGGAAGAAGCCCGGCGGTGCCGATGAACGAGCCGCCGTCGCCGAAGGCGATCCCGAAGCCGACGGCCCAGTAGACGAGCGAGCAGATCGCCGAAGATGAGCACGTTCTTGCCGGCGATGTGCGCCGGCGTTCTTCATCCGCGTCAGGCCCGCCTCGAGGAAGGCGAAGCCGGCCTGCATGAACATCACGAGCACGGCCGTGACGACGACCCAGATCGTGCTCGCCGCGATCAGGAGGTCATGATTCTTAGGCACCGACCTCCACCTCCTCCAGGCGCTGTGCCCGTGCGGTTGTGCGCGCACGTTCCCGACCGGTGTCGTCCAGACGATCCCGTCGCCCGACTCGTTGCCCGCTGCGCGCCGCGTCGACGATCGGCGTCCACGACGCCGCTGGCCTTCTCGTCGTCGACGACGAAGATGAGCAGCGCCTTCGGCAGGAAGCGCGACTCGAACACGCGGCCGCGGTACTCGTGCGTGATCCCGCGCTGACGACCGTGCCCGACCGCCTCGATCACGGTCACGCCGACGTGGCCGGTCGCATCCTCGACGGCGTCGATCACGGTCTCGATCCGCTCCCGGATCACGACCGCCTCCACCTTCACCACCTCGCATCACCCCCTCCTCTTGGACCAACAAAAAAGCCCCAGGAGCCACTGCTCCTGAGGCCTCTTTGCCTCTTGGGCCGTCTGCGCCGACGACCCGAACCTCGCGGAGTATAGCTACGGCCGCGTGACGGCTCCCTCGCTTGCAGACGACACGAGAGCTGCGTACTTCGCGAGCACGCCGCTGGAGTAGTGCGGAGCCGGCGGCGTCCAGTCGGTGAGGCGCGCGGCGATCTCATCGTCCGAGAGCTCGACATGGAGCGATCCGGCCTTCACGTCGATCACGACCGTGTCTCCTTCTCGCAGCGCGGCGATCGGCCCGCCGCGGAACGCCTCGGGGGCGACATGGCCGACCATGAAGCCGTGCGTGGCGCCCGAGAAGCGTCCGTCGGTGATCAGGGCCACATCATTGCCGAGGCCTTCGCCGATGATCGCTCCCGTCACCTGGAGCATCTCGGGCATGCCGGGCGCGCCCGCGGGGCCTTCGTAGCGGATGACCACCACGTCTCCGGCCTTGATCTCGCCGGCCTTGACGGCTTCGAAGCAGGCAGGCTCGCCGTCGAAGACGCGCGCGGGGCCGCGATGATGCGTGCGGTCGACGGTCAGCTTCACGACGCATCCCTCGGGGGCGAGGTTGCCGCGGAGGATGCGGAGACTGCCGGTCGGCTTGATCGGGTTCTCGATCGGGCGCACGACCTCCTGCCCCGAGCGCTCGACCACCGCCGTCGCGATCTCGCCGAGAGTCCGCCCGTCGACGTTCGGAGCCTCGGAGTGGACGAGGCCCTGCTTGGCGAGCTCGCGCGCGACGAGCGCGACACCGCCGGCGCGGTCGACGTCGGTGGCGTGGAACCGTCCCCACGGTTTCATGTCGGCTAGCACGGGCGTCTGAGCAGCAACGCGGTCGAAGTCGTCGATCGTGAACGGAATCCCGAACTCGTGCGCGATCGCGAGCAGGTGCAGGAGGCCGTTGGTGGAGCCTCCGGTGGCCGCCACCGAAGCCGCGGCGTTCTCGAGCGCTTCCCTGGTCACGATCTGCTTGGGGCGTACGTCGCGCTTGACCAGGTCGACGGCAACGCGGCCGACCTCCTCGGCAGCGCCCTTCTTCCGCTTCGAGAGCGCTGGAATGCCGTTGACGCCGCCGGGGGAGAGGCCGAGGAACTCGAGGATCGTCGACATGGTGTTGGCCGTGAACTGGCCGCCGCACGCGCCCGCGCCCGGACAGGCGACCGATTCGAGCTCGTGCAGCTCGGCGGCCGTCATGTGGCCGGCCGCGTAGGCGCCGATCGCCTCGTAGACGTCGCCGACGGTGACGTCGCGACCGCGGAAGACGCCGGGCGCGATCGAGCCCGTGTAGAAGACGAGGCCGGGGATGTCCAGCCGGCCCAGGGCCATCACGGCGGCAGGGTTCGTCTTGTCGCATGCGACGAGGCAGACGAGCCCGTCGAAGAGATGGCCACGCGCGACGAGCTCGATCGAGTCGGCGATCACCTCGCGCGAGACGAGCGATGCACGCATGCCCTCGGTGCCCATCGCGACGCCGTCCGAGACGGAGATCGTGTTGAACTCGATCGGGGTGCCGCCCGCCTCGCGGATTCCGCGCTTGACGTCCTGGGCGAGCTCGCGCTGATTGAGATTGCACGGCATCGTCTCGATCCAGGTCGTCGCCACTCCGATGAGCGGCTTCGCGAGGTCGGCGTCGGTGAAGCCGACACCCTTGAGCATCGCGCGCGCGCCGGCACGGTCGGGACCGTCGGTGATCGCGCTCGAGCGACGTTTTGCGGGGTCTGAAGGGAGCTCGTACGGGTTCTCGGCCATGGCGGGATCCTAACCAGCCGGGTTAGCCGGGCCCGGTCTCGGCCGGAAGCCCCTTGCGCGACCACTCGCTCCACGAGCCCGGGTAGAGCCTGGCATCGGTGCGCCCTGCCCGGTGGAGAGCCAGCAACGGCACGCACGCCGCGACGCCGGAGCCGCAGTAGCAGACGATCTCCTCGGCCTCGAGCAGATCGGGAGGGAGATCGACGACTTGGCTCGTCAGCGGGAGGCTCAACGCGCCTGGGATGTGGCCCGCGACCGGGTCGAGGCCGAGCGTCTCGCCCCGGAAGCGGTCGGCGGGCCGCGAGTCGACGAGAACAAGGCGCGGGTCGCCGAGCCGTTCGAGGATCTCGTCGGTCCCCACCGTGTCGTCGGAGCGCTCACGAGGCGAGAACACCGCCAGCTCGATCTCCTCGTTGCCCGACGCCAGTGGACCGATCCAGGCACCGAGCCCGCCGTCGACGACGCCGACCTGGTCGTGGCCGAAGTGGCGCAACAGCCACCAGAGCCGGGCTGCCCCACCGGTCATGCGCTCGTCGTAGGCGGCGACAAGCGTCTCGCGGTCGATCCCTGCATGCCCTGCAGCGAACGCGAACTGCTCGGCCCCGGGAAGCGGGTGCCTGCCGCCGACCTCGGCGGGAATCGAGAGGTCAGAGAGGTGCCGATCGAGGTCGAGGAACGCCGCGCCCGGGATATGCGCTTCGAGATAGGACCGGTGCGCCTGTCCGGGCGCGGTGAGGTCGTAGCGGCAGTCGACGAAGCGAACGTTCAGGGAATGGCTCCGCGCGGACTGGTATCGAGCCTGGTCACCTCGACGTTCGGCCAACGCTTGGAAAGCTCGGCGGCGCATCCGTCCGCGGCTCCGGCGCGCACCCAGACCATCACCGTCGGTCCCGAGCCGGACAGGGTGGCGCCGAGCGCTCCGTCCGGGAGGGCTCCGCGCACATCGGCCAGGAAGAGCGACCGGTACGGCTCGTGCAGGCGATCGGCGAGCGCGGCGGCGAAGAGCTCCTCCGAGCCGGACGCGAGGGCGGCGCCGAGCAGTGCCGCCCGAGCTGCGCTGAACGTCGCATCCTCGTGCGGAACGCTGATCGGTAGGGAGGCCCGGGAAGCGCTCGTGCTCACGCTCTCGTTGGGACGAAGGGCAATCGGGATCGCCGGTACCGAGTCGGCGACCCGGCGGATCCGTCCGTCCCAGGTGAGGCACGCTCCGCCGACGAGCGCGGGCGCGAGGTTGTCCGGGTGACCCTCGAGCGGCAAGCCTTCTGCGAGCAGCGCTTCCGCGTCGAGCTCGATTTCCGCCGCGAGCGCTCCGGCGACGAGCCCGAGAGCGATCACCGCCGCGGATGACCCGAGGCCGCTCGTCCGCGGAACGCGGTAGGTGAACTCGAAGCGTCGTCCCTCGATCGGAGCCAGACGTGCGAAGGCTGCGATCCCGAGATGCCGGGCGTCGGCGGGCGGCGCCGTGTCGTCTGCGACGACTTCGAGCTCGTTCCAGAGGTCGAGGGCGACGCCGGCGCAGTCGAACCCCGACCCGAGGTTGGCCGAGGTTGCTGGTGCGCGGGCATGGATCGAGCTCATCCGGCGACCTTCAACCGAAGGTGACAGGCATGTGCCTGACACCTGCCTGTCCCCATGCCTGTCCCCTGCACCCGGCTCATCCGGCCGCCCTGGCGATTGCGGCCGCGTCAGGTTCGACCGGCTTCGGCGGGGGTGCGTGCTGTTGTGCCATCTCTGGATCCTTGAGCCCGTGGCCGGTGATCGTCGCCACCACGCGCGCGCCCGCGAGCTCGGTGCCTCGGCCAAGCCAGGCAAGCCCCGCCGCCGACGACGGCTCGCAGAAGAGCCCCTCCTCGCGAGCGAGGTCGGCCCAGGCGGCGACGATCTCGCCGTCATCGACGGCGTACACTCGCGCCCCGCAAGCCTCGACGTCCGGACGGTGGACCGGTTCGGCGATGCGGATCGCGGTCGCGAGCGTGTGCGGACGGTCGACCGCCTCGATCGTGTACACCGGGGTCTTGAGGCCGAGCTCGCCGACGCCGTCCGCGTACGCCTTCGTGTTGCCTCCGCCGCCATAGGGGATGACGAAGGCATCGGGCGGGCCGCCAAGCTCCTCGACGATCTCGAACACCGCGGTCTTCTGCCCCTCGCGTCGGTAGGGATTGATCGAGTTGACGAGTGCGTGATCCCCTTTCGCGGCCAACTCGCGAGCGGCGGCGAGCGCCTCGTCGAAGCTCCCTCTCACCTCGAGCACGGTCGCCCCGTACATCCGGGACTGCGCGACCTTGCCGGACGCGACCGTGCCCTGCGGCAGAAGGACGACCGCCGAGATACCGGCTCTCGCGGCATACGCCGCAGCCGACGACGCCGTGTTCCCGGTTGAGGCGACGATGATCGCCCGCGCGCCCTCCTCGACCGCCTTCGAGACGGCCACCGTCATGCCGCGATCCTTGTAGCTGCCCGTCGGGTTCGCGGCCTCCCATTTCAGCCACAGGTCGACGCCGAGCCTGGCGGAGAGGCGGGGAGCGCGCAGGAGCGGGGTCGACCCCTCCCCGAGTGAGACTACGGGGGTGGCGGCGGTGACCGGAAGGCGGTCGCGGAAGCGCTCGATCAGCGGGACGGTCACGTCCTCCACGCTATCGCGCTCGGCGGTCTCGCGGACTTCCTACGCCCAGCCGAGGCCCGGGACGCCGCGATCCGAGATCACCGGAAGGGCGGTTGGCCGCTGCCGTGTCCCCTCGAGGTTCGCGATCTCGTCGAGAGCAGCGTCGAGCGCGCCCGAGCGACACTCATGGAGGACGACGTGGAGCGCGGCCGCCCCTCCCTCGGCCTCGTACTGGACGAGGCGAGCGACGGACACCTCGTGAGCTGCGAAGCGCTGGGCGACGTCGGCCAGCACGCCCGGGCGATCCTCGACCTCGATGTGGACGTAGTACGGCGAAACCACGTCGCCGGCCGGAAGCCGCTCGAGCTCGCGCCAGCAGGCGTCGTTCTGGAGGAAGCCCGTGCCCTGCGTGCCGATGACGCTGATCATGTCCGCGACAACTGCCGAGGCGGTCTCGAGCCCGCCAGCGCCTGGCCCCTCGAGGGTGATCTCGCGGATCGCGTCTCCCTGCAGCATCACGGCGTTGAACGGCCCCTCGACGCCTGCGAGCGGATGGTGGCGGTCGACGAACGCCGGCTGGACTCGCACGTCGTAGCGGCCGTCGATGAGCGTCGCCGCACCGACCAGTCGAAGCGCCATCTCGAGCTCGCGAGCCGCCTGCATGTGCACCGACGAGACCTCCTCGATCCCGGAGTGCGCAACCTCGTCGAGACCGACCCGCGTCCCGAACGCGACGGTCGCGAGGATCGCCATCTTGGCCGCCGCGTCTGCTCCCGAGACGTCGTCGGTCGGATCGGCTTCCGCGTAGCCCAGCCGCTGCGCCTCCGAGAGCGCGTCGGCGTAGGTCGATCCCTGCTCCATCTCGGTGAGGATGAAGTTCGTCGTCCCGTTGACGATGCCGAGGACGCGGTGGACCCGGGAGAACGAGAGCGATTCGCGCAGGACCTTGATCACCGGGATGGCGGCGCACACGCTCGCTTCGAAACGAAGCTGGACGCCGCTCGCCGACGCGGCCGCGAACAGCTCGGCGCCGCGACGGGCGATCAGCTGCTTGTTGGCCGAGACGACGGGTCGCCCGGCACGAAGGAGGTCGAGGACGTAGCCGCCGGCCGGATCGATCCCCCCCATCACCTCGGCGACCACGCCGATCTCCGGGTCCTCCGCGATCGAGCGGAAGTCCGTGGTCAAGATCCCGGGGTCGGGGAGGAACTCACGCTCGGCATCGAGCGAGCGGACGAGCGCGCGAACGACGCGCAGCCGATGGCCCGTCGAACGCTCGATCTCCTCGGCGTTCGAGATGAGCAGCCGGTTGACGGCCGAGCCGACCGTGCCGTAGCCGAGGAGAGCGACGCGAACGTCGACCGAGCTCAAGCAGTTCCTTTGGGCGCTTCGCGATGCATCAGCGCTCTGAGCTCGGCTCCGACCTTCTCGATCCGTTCCCCGGATGCCTTCGCGCGGAGCTCGTCGAGATGCTGCTCTCCTGTCTCCATCTCCTCGATCCACTCGCGCGCGAAGCCGCCTTCTCGGATGTCGGCGAGTAGCTTGCGCATGTTCTCGCGCACGTGGTCGTCGATCACCCTCGGTCCGCGCGTCAGATCGCCGAACTCGGCCGTGTCCGAGATCGAGTAGCGCATGCCGGCGAGGCCGCCCTCGTAGATCAGGTCGACGATCAGCTTCAGCTCGTGCAGGCACTCGTAGTAGGCGATCTCGGGTTGGTAACCGGCCTCGACGAGCGTCTCGAATCCGAGCCGGATCAGCTCGGTGACGCCCCCGCAGAGGACTGCCTGCTCGCCGAAGAGATCGGTCTCGGTCTCCTCGAGGAAGGTGGTCTCGATGACGCCCGCCCGCGTCGCGCCGATCCCCTGCGCATAGGCCAGCGCAAGGTCGCGCGCGTTGCCACTCGCGTCCTGGGCGACGGCGAAGAGCGCGGGAGTGCCGTAACCCTCCGTGAAGATGCGGCGGACGATGTGGCCCGGTCCCTTCGGGGCGACCATGATCACGTCGTGCCCCTCCGGCGGCGAGATACGGCCGTAGTGGATATTGAAGCCGTGCGCGAAGAGAAGCGCCGCACCGGAATCGAGGTGCGGTGCCACCTCCTCGTAAACGGCAGGCTGTACCTGGTCAGGGAGCAGGAACGCGACGAGCTGGGCTCCGCGTACCGCATCGGCGGGCGGCGCGACGGCCAGGCCGGCCTCCTCGGCCGCCTGCCTCGAGGCGCTTCCCTCGCGCAGTCCGACCACGACGCTCACGCCGGAGTCGTGCAGGTTGAGCGCGTGGGCGTGGCCCTGGCTTCCATAGCCGATGACCGCGACCTTGCCTGAGAGCAGGCCGAGGTCGCCTTCCCGGTGGACTTTCGCCATGACGTTCCTTTCGTGAGCGGGGGTTCCTAGCGGAAGACGCGTTGGTGGCGCTTGATGCCCTTGCGATCCGACGCGCGAGTGAGGCCGATTCTGCCGGTCCGTACGAGCTCCTTCACGCCGTGCGGGCGTACCAGCTCCTCGAACGAGTCGATCTCCTCGGGCGAGCCGACGACCTCGAACACGAGCGCCTCCGGGCCGAGGTCGGCGACCCGGGCGTGGAAGATCTCCGAGAGGGCGAGTAGCTCTGCTCGACGATCGGGAAGCGCCGAGACCTTGATCAGGGCCATCTCCCGCTCGACCGAGTCGCCCGGCACGAGCTCGGCGACGCGGAGCACGTTGACGAGCTTGTGCATCTGCTTCTCGATCTGCTCGAGCGAGTGCTCCTCGCAGTCCACCCGCAGCGTGACCCGTGAGACCTCCTGGCGCTCGGTCGGCCCGACCGCGAGCGAGTCGATGTTGTAGCCGCGCCGCGCGAACATGCTGACGATCCGCATCAACGCGCCCGGCTTGTCCTCGAGCAGGACCGAGAGCGTGTGCTTCACGGCGCCACCTCGGTTTCCTCGGAGTACTCGATCAGCTCGAGGGCGGCCGCGCCGGCCGGGATCATCGGGAAGCACTGCTCCTGCGGATCGACACGGCAGTCGACCACGGCCGTCCGTCCGAGTGACAGGGCCTCGGCGAGCGTCGACTCGAGGTCGCTCTCCTCCGAGACGGTGAATCCGGCCGCCCCGTAGGCTTCCGCGAGGCCGGCGTAGTCGGGGACCTGATGAGTCAGGTGCACCTGGGAGAGCCGGTCGTCGAAGAACATGTTCTGCCACTGCTGCACCATGCCGAGGTAGCCGTTGTTGATGATGACCACGACGATCGGCAGGTTCTCGAGCGTGGCCGTCGCCAGCTCCTGGCAGGTCATCTGGAAGCAGCCGTCGCCGTCCACGCAGACGACGGTCGCGTCGGGTCTCGCCGCCTTGGCGCCGATCGCCGCCGGCAGCCCGTAACCCATCGTTCCCAGGCCGCCCGAGGTGATGAACGTTCGTGGCTGCTCGCAGACGAGGTATTGCATCGCCCACATCTGGTGCTGACCGACTCCGGTCGTCCAGACGACGTCGTCGCGCCCTGCGGTCAGGTCTCGAAGCGTCTCGAGCACGAGCTGAGGCTTCAGCATGTCGCCGCCGGATCCGTAGCGAAGTGGAAACTCGTCTCGCCACTCGTCGAGCTGGCGCAGCCACGCCTCGGTCTTCGGCCGTGACCCCTCGCTCTGCAACCGTCCGATCTCGGTCCCCAGTCCCGCGAGGACCTCCTTCAGCGGGCCGACGACCGGGATGTCCGCGGCGCGAAGCTTGCCGATCTCGGCCGAGTCGATGTCGAGGTGGACGACGGTCGCATCCGGTGCGAAGGCGTTGAGCCGGCCAGTGACTCGGTCGTCGAAGCGCGCCCCGACGGCGACGAGGAGGTTGCACTTGTTCATGGCCCAGTTCGACCACTTGGCGCCGTGCATCCCCGGCCAGCCGAAGAAAAGGTCGTGGGACTCGGGGAACGCGCCCTTCGCCATCAACGTCGTCACGACCGGTAGGCGCGCCCCCTCGGCGAGTGCAAGGAGCTCGCCGCACGCGTCGGCGTTGAGGACGCCGCCGCCGACGTACAGGACAGGCTTGTCCGCCTCGGCGAGCGCAGCGGCCGCAGCCGCGACCTGGCGCGGATGGCTCCGCCGAGGCGGTCGCCAGCCGGGGAGGTCGGGCTCTTCCGGATATTCGAACTCGAGCTCCGACTCCTGGATGTCGCGGGGAATGTCGACGAGCACCGGTCCGCAGCGCCCCGTCCTCGCCAGGTGGAACGCGGCCTTCATCACATGCGGGATCTCGGCAGCGTCCTGGACGAGCCAGGAGTGCTTGACGATCGGGATCGTGACACCGACGATGTCGCACTCCTGGAACGCATCGGTCCCGATCAGGGTCGAGCGCACCTGTCCGGTGATGCAGACAAGTGGTGTGGAGTCCATCCATGCGTCGGCAATCGGCGTCACGAGGTTCGTCGCGCCCGGCCCGGACGTCGCGACCGCGACGCCGACCCTGCCGGACGCTCGCGCGTAGCCCTCTGCCATGTGACCTGCGCCCTGCTCGTGCCGGGCGAGGACGTGCCGGATCGTCGTACCGCGGGCGATCGCGTCGTAGAGCGGCAAGATGGCGCCTCCGGGGATGCCGAACATGACGTCGACGCCCTCCGCCTCCATCGACCGCAGAACAGCGTCAGCACCGTTCATCTCAGGTCACCCCTTCGCGCATGAATTCGGCATGGACGTCGTCGATCCCGAAGCCATGCACGCGGGCGACGGAGAGTGGAGCGTCCTCGACGCCTCCGCCATCAACTCCGGACCGATGCCGTCCCCGGCACGACAGACAACTGTGTGTTGACGTTTGGTCATGGCCATGGCTCTTCTGGATCGTTCGATGCCTCACTGATGCCTCCTCGTATGCCGGCGCTTGCCTTCCGGCTCCTGGCTCCTCCTCTTCGCAATGGCTGTGCGCCCTACCTCGGCGCGATTCTCGTTTGTCCCCCTAGTGGGGGACAATGAGAACGAGGAGTGCAATGACCGAGACGACGCCGACCGCCGCGGCGGTTGCGGCTCGTGTGTCCTGCAATGCTGTCGTCTTGGCTCGCATCAGCCTCTCCAGTTTCCGGGAGACTCGGCCATCTGTCAACCTGGAGCTCGACTTTGACGTATTCGGCTATACAACGTAAAGTCGTGGCGATGCTGCAGGGTTCTCCGCGCACGGGATCGTTTTTTACGCTCAAGGCGAAGTTCTTCGTCTCGAGCGCCCGTACGCGCTAGTCGGCTCACCTTTCCGCCTCCGCCGACTAGCAGAACAAGGCGGAGACCCAGCACAGTCCACTCAGACCGAAGAGAGGAGCGCTTCCCCTCAGTGGCGACCCCTAAGAGCCCCTTTCAAAATGAACCTTGTGCCGTCAGGCCACGCTGGACGGCGCGACGCCGCGTCCTCGGTCGCACCCATATCTCGGCCGATATGGGCGCTCTCTGCGTCCTTGCCTCGCACCATCCAGCGCGCCCTGTCGACGAAGGATCACTCTGAAATGAGCTCGAAGACCCTGCACGACCGCAACGCAGAGCTCGATGCCTGTGGCATCGGCTTCGTCGCGGACGTTCGCGGTCGTGCGTCGCGGGGAGTTCTGGATGCGCTGATCGAGGGTCTCCGCCGCGTGAAGCACCGCGGCGCCGTCGCTGCCGACGGCAAGACCGGTGATGGCGCAGGCCTCTTGCTCCCGATCCCCGAGGGGTTGCGGCCCGAGGCAGGCTGCGGGTTGGCGATGGTGTTCCTGCGCGACGAGGCAGATCGCGCCGCCATAGAGCACGGGTGCCGTGAGGAAGGGCTGGAGCCACGTCGGTGGAGAGAGGTGCCTATCGACCCCGACGCTCTTGGAGACGAGGCGCGCGCAAGCGCACCCCGCATCGAGCAGCTCGTTCTCGGCGCGCCCTCAGGAGTCAGCCAGGACGAGGCCGAGCGTCGCGCGTACCGGGCGCGTAAGCGCGGCGAGGGCTCGATCTCCTCGTATGTCGCGTCGCTCTCTTTCCGTACCGTCACCTACAAGGCGCTCTGTGCGGCCGACCAGCTGGCAGCGTTCTACGCCGACCTGCGGGATTCGACGCTGGAAGTTCCCTTCGGCATCTTCCACCAGCGTTTCTCGACCAATACAGCACCCTCCTGGGAGCGGGCCCAGCCGTTCCGCCTTCTTTGCCACAACGGCGAGATCAACGCGATCCAGGGCAACGTCAACTGGATGCGTGCGCGGGAGGGCCGGCTCGGATCCGAGGATGACGCTCTTCTGTCGCCGGTGATCGACCCGAGCGGATCAGACTCGGCGATGCTCGACAACGCTCTCGAGCTGCTCGTCCAGGGTGGCCGCGAGATCGACCATGCGCTGGCGATGCTGATTCCCGAAGCGTGGGGAGCGAGCATCGGGCTCGATCCGGATGTCCGCGACTTCTACCGCTACCACTCCGGCCTGTGCGAGCCGTGGGACGGACCGGCGGCGCTCGTCTTCACCGACGGGCGCGTGGTCGGCGCGACTCTCGACCGAAACGGCCTGCGACCGATGCGCTACGCCGTCGGCGGGGACATCGTCGTCTGTGCGTCCGAGGCCGGCGTGATGGATCTACCCGAGGGGCCGGTTCGGCGCGGCAAGCTCGGACCAGCGCAGATGATCGTGGTCGGCCCCGACCGCGGTCTCGAGGAGGACACTGCGATCAAGCACCGGCTTGCGGCGCGCGCCCCGTACGGCGAATGGCTCGAGCGGAATCTGGTGCAGATGTCCTGTGGCGAGCCGGTGCCCGTGCCCGAGGTGGATCTGACGCCCAGGCAGGCCGCCTTCGGCTACACGCAGGAGGATCTGCGCGCGATCCTGCGTCCGATCGGATCGCACGCGCACGAGCCGACCTCGTCGATGGGTGATGACACCGCTCTCCCGCCGCTCGCGGGCCGTGCCCGGCCGCTGTACTCCTTCTTCCGTCAGCGGTTTGCCCAGGTGACGAACCCCCCGATCGACCATCTGCGCGAGCGCTTCGTCTTCTCGCTCCGCACGCTTCTCGGCGACCGCTCTCCGATCCTCTACGAGGGCCCTGAGGCGGCCGGAGGGCTCGAGCTGGACAGCTTCTTCCTCTACCCGAGCGCGGTCGAAGAGCTCGACGCCGTGCGGCTCGACGCGACGTTCGCGCCAGACGAGGGGCTCGAGTCCGCACTCGACCGTCTCGTCGCCAGTGCCGAAACCGCTGTCCGGGCGGGCCGGGGGATGCTGCTCCTGACCGACACGGATATCGGCCCGGGCCGCGCCCCGATCCCGATGCTGCTCTGCGTGGGGGTCGTCCACGAGCATCTGGTGGCCTGCGAGCTCCGGACGTTCGCGACGATCGTCGTCGAGAGCGACGAACCGCGAGAGGTCCATCATCTCGCCTGCCTGCTCGGATACGGCGCGGAGGCGATTTGCCCACGACTGGCGCTCGAGTCGATCGCCGTCATGGCCGACCAGGACAAGCTCGGCGGCGATCATCCGTCGCCCGACGAGGCTCAAGTGCGCTTCCGCCAGGCGATCGAGGACGGTGTGCTCAAGGTCATGTCCAAGATGGGGATCTCCGACGTGGCCAGCTACTGCGGGGCCCAGATCTTCGACGCCGTCGGCCTTGCGGACGAGGTGGTCGATCGCTGTTTCACCGGAACGTCCTCGAGCATCGGCGGACTCGGGTTTGCCGAGCTTCGCTCCGACGTGCTCGAGCGGCACGAGCGGGCGTGGGGGCAGGTGACGAAGCTCGAGAATCCCGGCTTCGTCAAGTTCCGCAAGGGCGGCGAGCCGCACGCGACGAATCCGGACGTGGTTGAGGCGCTGCACGAGGTCGCGGCGGCGCACGCGCTTCGCGGCGCGGTGCGCTCGGACGACTGGGCGCGGTACGAGCGCTTCGCCGGGCTCGTCAACGGACGAGAGCCTCTGGAGCTTCGCGACCTGCTCGAGTTCGCCCCGGCCGGTCCGCCGGTGTCGCTCGACGACGTCGAGTCGGCTGAATCGATCGTCCGGCGCTTCTCGAGCGGGGCGATGTCGCACGGTGCCCTCTCCGCCGAGGCACACGAGACGGTGGCGATCGCGTTCAACCGGCTCGGTGCTCGCGCGAACTCGGGCGAAGGTGGCGAGGATCCCGCTCGCTTCTACGACGAGCGAAACTGCCGGATCAAGCAGGTCGCCTCCGGTCGGTTCGGTGTCACGCCGGAGTACGCGGTCGCAGCGGAGGAGCTGCAGATCAAGATCGCGCAGGGGTCGAAGCCCGGGGAGGGCGGTCAGCTCCCGGGCCACAAGGTGTCGACCGAGATTGCGCGTCTGCGGCACACCCAGCCGGGTGTCGCTCTGATCTCCCCGCCGCCGCATCACGACATCTACTCGATCGAGGACCTCGCGCAGCTCGTGTTCGACCTGCGGCAGGTGAACCCGGACGCGGCCGTGTCGGTCAAGCTCGTCTCGGAGGCGGGCGTCGGCCTCGTGGCCGCCGGTTGCGTGAAGGCGCTCGCGGACGTCGTGCACGTCGCCGGCGCCGACGGCGGCACGGGCGCGAGCCCGCTCTCGTCGATCAAGAACGCGGGCGCGCCCTGGGAGCTGGGCCTGGCCGAGACGCAGCAGGCGCTGGTTGCGAACGGCCTTCGCGGACGCGTGCGCCTGCGCGCCGACGGCGGCATGAAGACCGGCCGCGACGTGGTGGTCGCAGCGCTGCTCGGGGCAGACGAGGTCAGCTTCGGCACGGCTGTCCTGATCGCCCAGGGTTGCCTGATGGTCCGCTCCTGCCACCTCGACACGTGCCCGGTCGGGATCGCGACGCAGAGGCCCGACCTTCGCGAGAAGTTCGAGGCGACTCCGGAGCAGGTCATGGCCTACCTGCTCTTCGTCGCGAGGAGGTGCGCCGGCTTCTGGCGGAGCTCGGCTTCCGCTCGTTCGATGAGGCGGTCGGCCGCGTCGACTGCCTGCGTAGGCGTCCGGCCGGCGACGGACGGGAGGCGCTGCATCGACGTCGAGGCGCTGCTCGCCCATCCGGGTGATGGCGCGGTTCGCCACGTCGGAGACCCGCAGCTCAGAGCCGCCGGCGGTGAGCTCGGTCAGCAGCTTGCCGATGCGGCCGGGCCTGCGCTCGACGGCCCGAGCATCGTCGAGCCGAGCTATCCGATCTGCACCGACGACCGCGCGGTCGGCGCGCGGCTCGGCGGGATGGTCGGGCGCCGGTTCGGCGCCTGCTCCTCCGCCCGGGCGGATCCGCGCCCGCTTCGAGGGGTCGGCCGGCCAGAGCTTCGGCGCATTCCTCGCCGCGGGTGTCCAGCTCGAGCTCCTCGGCGAGGCGAACGACTACGTCGGCAAGGGCATGGGCGGCGGCAGGATCGTCGTCAAGCCGCCCGCGGACGACGCGGGCGACCCGGTCCTGCTCGGCAATACCGTCCTCTACGGTGCGACCGGCGGCGAGCTCTTCTGTGCGGGCCGAGCCGGCGAGCGTTTCGCCGTCCGCAACTCGGGTGCGACCGCGGTCATCGAGGGCGTCGGCGAGCATGCTTGCGAGTACATGACGAACGGCACGGTCGTCGATCCTCGGCGGCTTCGGCCGTAACGTCGGCGCGGGCATGAGCGGCGGTCAGGTTTACGTCCACGACCCGGACGGACTGCTCGACGTTCGACTGAACGGCGATCTCGTGGTCTCGCAGCCCATCTCGGATGGCGACGAGCTCAGGAAGCTGCTCGAGCGGCATGTGCGCTATACGGGCTCCGAACGGGCGCAGGAGCTTCTCGACCGCCTGGACGAGGCCCTGACCGAGTTCCGGCACGTCGTGGCCAAGGCGAACGTCGCCGCGGTCGAGGACGAGCACGAGGGGACGCTGCCGGGTGGCAAGCATGCCGACCCGGCTGAAGCGGCTGCCGCGGCACCGTAGCTCGGCGTAGCCCGGCTTTACATGGTTTCCCCCACGCGTTCAGCAGCTGCGCAGCTGCTCGCAGACACGGGCGATCGGGACGGCGAAGCTCAGGCCGGTGCCGACGATTCCTGAGACGAGCACGCCGATCACGTGACCCTGCTGGTCGAGTGCGGGGCCACCCGAGTTGCCCGGGTTGGCCGCTGCGTCCGTCTGGATCCGCTTGGGCGTGACGCGGCTGACGATGCCGGTCGTGACCGTTCCCTTCAGCCCGTAGGGACTCCCGACGAGGAGTAGCGCGTCGCCGGCGGCCGGAGGTTTCCTCAGCGGCTTCTGCCAGAGCGGAGCGGCGCCCGCAGGATGGCCGTCGAGGCGGATGACGGCGAGGTCGTTCTTCACGTCCTCGGCCATGATGTCGCCCTGCCACGAGCCTCCTCCGGCCCGTGACAGCGTGACAAAGCCGCCGAGGTTGGTGGCGACCACGTGACGCGCCGTGATCACGTAGCTCGAGTTGTCGTCGTTCCACCCGACGAAGCCGCTGCCGAGCTCGCGATCCGAGTAGACGGTGAAGACGCTCGCGAGGGCGCGCTTGGCGAGCGGCGCGAGGTCGTTCTGCTTCGTCTGCAGGGCCTGAACCGATCCGGTCAGCGAGGCGTTGCGCCCGCGCAGCGCGTTCAGCTGTCCGCGGAGCGTCGCGACCTGCGCCACACGCGCGTCGCGCTCGGCCTGGACGAGAGACTGCTGATGCCGGTACGTGTACCAGGAGAACGCAAGCGCGGCAGCTCCCACCGCGAAGACGCCTGCCATCGCCAGCTTCACGCCCGGCGAGACGGAGCGCTCGTCCCAGGATTCGTATGCCATCCACGGTCATATCGGCACGAAAACCGTCTCCCTTCAGGCGGCACGCGACATGCCGGTGCCGGGACCAGTCAGAGGGGGAGAGGCGGTCGGCTTCGCCGGCACGTGCCGATCGTCTAACGCGGCGACGCGTAGTTCGGCCGCAGATACGCCTCCTCGAACCCAGCTCGGAGGATGTTCCGATAGGAGTTCGAAGGTCTTCCCTCGACCCTTTCGCCGGTCTCCGTCACCACCGTCGAGCAGCCGCACTCGCCCGCGCGGGCGATTCGCGCGGCGAGGATCGCATTCTGGGCGCCCCGGCTGCGTTGGGACGGGAGCGTTGCGGCCATTCCGAGCCAGCCGACGTCGCCGTGGACATGCAGCGCTCCGGCCGCAGCCGGCTTTCGCCCGTCGTAGGCGACGAAGCACTGCCATCCGGCCCGCCCGGGGATCGCTGCGAGCCAGAGCGCGACGTGCTCCGGCAACCCGTAGCCCTGGCAGAGCGTGAGCGCGAAGTCGGCGGCGGCCTCCGCGCCGACTTGCCTGACATTCAGGTCGGTTGGCGCATCGGGCGGTTGCTCGACACCGCGGCGAAACTTCATCCAGGCGTAGCCCGGCGTGTAGCCGCGATCGCGTAGCTCCCGATCGAGGTCGATCTCGGGGGGCACCGAGATGATGTGTGCCGTGTCGCCGTAGAAGGACGCGATGGCGTCCAGGTCCCCGGCAGCTGCCGGTCCGAGGACGTGGTTGAGCTCGTTGACGCCGGAGAGGGCCGCCACGCGAACCACGAGCGCTTGTCCCACCGCAAGCGAGCCGATGCCGTGCTCGGCCGATAGCTCGGGCGGCGCCGCCGCGAACAGATCGCGAAAGGCTTCGATCTCACCGCTCTCGGTTGCCCGCATCGGCGAAGAATGTAGACTGTCGCAG
Source organism: uncultured Actinomycetes bacterium (assembly GCA_963736045.1). GTDB lineage: Bacteria > Actinomycetota > Thermoleophilia > Gaiellales > Gaiellaceae > PALSA-612. The sequence continues at coordinate 82,085 of CAVTNK010000010.1, forward strand.
TCGTTGAGGCGACGCAGCCTCGGGCGAGCGCGCCCGGGGCTTTCGTGTTTCTGGAAGGAGGTTCGATGGCAACGATTGAGTCGGAACCGAGGGCGACGAGCGACCCGAAGAAGCGCGCCGAGGTCCTCGACCGCCTGAAGAGCGAGGGCGCGGAGTTCGTCCTGCTGTGGTTCTGCGACATCGAGGGGCACCTGAAGAGCTTCGCGATCACCCCGGCGGAGCTCGAGGGCGCGCTCGACGACGGGATGGGCTTCGACGGCTCGTCGATCACGGGCTTCAACGCGATCGAAGAGTCCGACATGGTCGCGATCCCCGACCCCGAGACGTTCCAGGTCATGCCGTCGCGGCCGGGGGAGGCGAAGGTCGCTCGCATGATCTGCGACGTCGTCACCCCGGACGGCAAGCCGTACGAGGGCGATCCTCGCTATGTGCTGCGGCGCGCGCTCGAGCGCATGAACGACATGGGGTTCGACACGTTCAACGTCGGGCCGGAGCTCGAGTACTTCCTCTTCAAGGCGAACGACGGCACCGAGACCCTCGACGAGGGTGGGTATTTCGCCATGACCACGATGGATGCCGCGACCGAGCTGCGCAACGAGACGATTCACGCCCTCGAGTCGGTCGGCATTCCGATCGAGTACCACCACCATGAGGTAGGTCCGTCGCAGCATGAGATCGACATGCGCTACGCGAGCGCGCTCAGCATGGCGGACGGGGTGCTGACCTACCGCCTGATCGTCAAGGAGATCGCGGCCAAGAACGGTGTCTATGCCACGTTCATGCCGAAGCCGATCTTCGGCGAGAACGGCTCGGGCATGCACACGCACCAGTCGCTCTTCACCGGCGGCCGGAACGCGATGTTCGACCTCGAGGACAAGTGGAACCTGTCCGACGTGGGCAAGGCGTTCATCGCCGGACAGCTTCGCCACGCGCGCGAGATCTCGGCCGTGTTCGCGCAATGGGTCAACTCGTACAAGCGGCTCGTGCCCGGCTACGAGGCGCCGGTATACGTCGCCTGGTCGCGTCGCAACCGCTCAGCGCTGATTCGCATTCCGCTCTACAAGCCGGGTGCCGAGCAAGCAACGCGCGCGGAGATCCGCTGTCCCGATCCGGCGTGCAACCCGTACCTCACCTTCGCCTGCCTGCTGCATGCCGGGCTGGAGGGGATCGAGAAGGGGTACGAGCTGCCCGACCCGATGGAGACGAACCTCTACCACCTGACGGCGGAGCAGCGGGCAGAGCGAGGCATCGTCTCACTGCCCGAGACCCTCGGTGAGGCGATCGGCGAGCTCGCCCGTTCCGACCTCGCGCGGAAAGCGCTCGGTCCGCATATCTTCGACCGCTATGTCGAGCTCAAGCGCAGGGAATGGGACGACTACCGCGTCCAGCTGACCTCCTGGGAGATGGAGCGCTACCTCCCGACTCTGTAGCACGTGACCCCCGCCCCACGGGGAGCGCTCTCCTCGTGGGGCGATTGCCTTCACAACGGCGCGTCTTGGTGGTTAGAATCAGACCACGCTCCGCGCCCTGCGGCTGCGGAGCAGACTGACGGCCGACTACGAGCTGCTTCTATGGGCAGCTCGTGGTCGTCAAGCGGCCAGAAGTGCTGCGCACTCCCGGCCGGGAGAGAGCGGCCACACGCGCCTTCGCGCGGTGTGGCTACGCCGAGCCACGCTCGGCTCCGCCTGACTGACGCTGTTTCTACCACCGGCGCAGGCGGGCTTTGCCCGCCGAAGCCACCCGCGAGAAACGCGGCACTCTGGTGGGAAGGGGGCCCACGGGGAAACCGGCTGTTTCCCCCGGTGCTGGCTAGAGGAAGGTGCGAATGGACTCGCGCTCGACGCGGAGTTCGATGACGCCGGTTGCGCCGTCGATCGTGTCGATCGTGTCTGCCGGGACGAGGCGCCGCGCGGAGAAGAGGCCCGTCTTGACCGCCAGCGCGTCAGGCTCGTCGGGCGCGGTTCCATACATCGCGCACTCGACACGTCCGACGACGTCGCCGTTCAGGTCGGCGACGAGGAAACCTGAGGTCGAGGCCAGATCGATCGCGAACGCGCTCATCTGCACCCACGGTATTTCCACTCCGTCAGGAAATACCTTCCTCCGCGTAAGGTTTCTGTTAGCGAGCGACCCCTAGGACGGCTTCGCGCTCATCACAAAGGCGACGGCGAGCGCGAGGAGCGAGAGAGCCGTCGCCGAGAACGCGACGATCCGTATAAGCGGCGGTCTCGAGCGCGCGAGGTGCGCGAGAACGGCGAGTGCGGCTCCACCCAGGAGCAGGCCGAACGTGGCGAGGCCGCGCGAGGCGTCGAGCCAGGTGGCCTCGATGTCCTCGTATGCCGAGAGCCCCTCCCCGAGGACGATCGTGGCGATCGTTGCCACGAGAGCCGCGATCGATGACCTCCAGGCGATCTTGCGGAGCAGGTCGCCGCGCGCATCGTCGCGCTGCCCGGCTGCGAAGGCGGTGACGGCCGATGCGATCAGCCCGCCGAGCAGCGTCATCGCCACGAGGATGTGGAAGAAGAGGAGCACGTTCGACCGCATCAGGAGCCCGGCTTCCAGATCATCAGCGCGAGGACTGCGACGGCGGCGAGGAAGCTCCCGTAGTTGAGGACAAGTCCTCGTGGGTCGGAGAGGGTTCGCGCGAGGTCGGGGGAAGGCGCGTCGCCATCTTCTGCGAGACGCTCGGCGAGATACCGCGCGTGGCGGGCGGCGCGGCCGCCGAGACCGCCGAGGAAGCTGCTGACGACAACGAGCGCGATCGCGGCGCTGATCCAGGCATCGCCCCAGTCGAGACCGAGGCGATCGACCAGCCACAGGCCGAAGACGACGGCGAGCAGGGTGCCGAGACCGACGGCCACGACCGCGATCCGCACCAACCCGAGAAGGAGCGCCACCTCGCTGGGTCGCGTGCGCCGCAGGGCGGCGGTGTGCAGCACTCCGGCGGCGACCGCACCCGAGATGAAGAGGAACGCGCCGAGTACGTGGATTCCGAGAAGCCACTGCTCGGTCGTCACGAGCGAAGCCTATCTCCCACCCGCTCGTACAATCGGCGGTATGGACGAATCGGCCAGGCATCTCCGGCTGCTGACCGAAACGATCGCGGCGGTCAACTCGACGCTCGACCTCGAGGAGGTGCTTTCGCTCGTCGCCCGCACGGTGGCCGAGGCGCTCGAGGCCGACGCGTGCTTCGTCTACCTCTACGACGACCGTGCCGACGAGCTCGTCCTTCGCGCCACCTACGGCACCGGCGTCGAGGACATGACCCGCAGACCGCGGATGAAGCCGGGGGAGGGAATCACCGGCTCGGCTGCCGCCGCTCGTGCGCCGGTCATGCTGCCCGCGCAGGCTCATCTCGACCCTCGCTTCAAGACGTTTCCGAACCTGCGGGAGGACGAGTACGAGTCGATCCTCGCCGTCCCGATCCTCGCGCGCGAGAAGCTCGAGGGGGCGCTCAACGTACGAACTCGCGAGCCGCACGACTTCTCGCGAGGCGAGATCGACCTGCTCCTCGCGATCGCCGCCCAGGTCGCGTTCTCGATCGAGCACGCGAAGCTCTACTCCCAGGCGCAGCGGCGCGTGCGCGAGCTCGAGGCACTGGGGACGATCTCGGAGGCGGTCTCGGAGTCGCTCTACGTCGAGGAGTCGCTCGAGGCGATCGTGAAGACGACGATGGACGCTCTGAGCGCCACCGGCGCCGCGATCGTCCTCGACGACGGCGCAATCGCCTGGCCGGAGGGTCGCGCCGGCAAGTATGCGGTACGCATGCCGCTGCGGTGGAAGCGCCGGCAGATCGGCGAGCTCGTCTGCGACCGGGACGTCCCGTTCACCGAGGACGACCGTCAGCTTCTCGCCTCGATCGCACACCACGCGGCGGTGGCGCTCGAGCACGGGCGCGCGGTGATGCGCGGCGTCCTCGCCCAGGAGATCCATCACCGCGTCAAGAACAACCTCCAGACGGTTGCCTCGCTGCTTCGTTTGCAGGCGCAGGCGGTCGGGGTCGACCCACGCCGCGCGCTCGACGATTCGGTCAACCGGATCCTCTCGATCGCCGCAGTACACGAGGTGCTGACCGAGCGGAGAGACGAGGACGTCGACCTGGGCGAGTTGCTCGACCGGCTGCGGGCGATGCTCGTGCAGGGACTGGCCGCGGGCAAGCGGGTCGAGTCGGACATCGAGCCGGTCTCGCTTGCCGGGAGCCGGGCCACGGCACTTGCGCTCGTCTTCAGCGAGCTGCTCGGCAACGCGCTCGAGCATGGGGGTCAGTCGATCCGCGTCGAGCTCGTGCGCCGGAACGGCAGCGTGGTGCTGGCGATCGCCGACGACGGTGTCGGGATCGCGGCGGAGCCGATGCAGGGAACCGGATTGTCGATCGTGCGTGCTCTCGTTCGCGACGAGCTGCGCGGAACGCTCGATCTCCGAAGCGAGGGCGGACTCCGGGCCGAGGTCGTCTTCCCCGGCTGACCGCCTAGGTAGGGCCAGCGTTTCTGTCCGGGCTTGGTGAAGAGGAGGACGAGCGCGGTCGTGGTCGCGCCCCGAACCAGGACTCGATGAAGGCCTGGCTCTCAGGGTCCGTGATTATTAACCGCGCCTCAGTGCGTTCTTAACCTCCGGTGTTTTGCTTCGTCTGAGATGTTCTTCCTCGGCTATGTGCGCAGCGAGCTCATGCGCCGACGCGCGCGAACGATCCTGACCGTCATCGGACTGGGGCTCGGCGTCGCGCTCGTCGTCGCCATCACCGCGATTTCCAACGGTCTCGACCACGCGCAGGCCTCCGCGCTCGATCCGCTCTCCGGCATCGGCACCGATCTCACCGTCACGCGTGCTGCCCAGACCGATTCCAGCTTCGGGGGAGGGCCCGGCGTTGGCGGCGGTAACCGGGAGGTGCTGGCTGCGAACAGCTCCGTGATCACCGATTTGTCCAAGCTTGGCAAGCCGGGGCAGCATTTCGTGCACGACTTCTTCCTGCCCGGCACCCAGCTCACGTTCCCGGCCGCGCAGGCGAAGCAGATCGAGAAGCTGAAGGGTGTCGCGGCCGTGAGCACCGGGCTCGTCTTGATTGCCGAGCATCAGGAAGGGACGGTTCCGAAGATCGTGGCGACGCTCAAGGCCAGTGGTCAGACGTTCAACATCCAGCGGCGGATCACGCCGCCGACGGCCGCGGAGCAGTCGTCGATCCAGGCCTGCATCGCGAAGCTTCAGGGGTCCTCGGGCGGGAACACGACGCCGGCGGGGCCGACCGGCGCGGGCGGCTTCGGGCAGAGGCCAGGCGGCGCCCCGGGAGGCGGCGGTTTCCGCTCCTTCGGTCGCGGGGCGTTCGCCAAGTGTCTCCCGGCCCGCTTCCAGCAGTTCCGAACCCAGTTCACGACGCCGACGCGGACGCTCCGTCAGGTGCTGAGCCCGCCGCAGACGAACATCAAGACGGAGCCGTACACGATCGCGGGCGTCGACCTGTCTCATCCGGACACCGGCCTGGTGACGCCGGCACAGGTAACGAAGGGGCGGTACTTCTCGCGAGCCGGCGGGAACGAGGCGCTGGTGGCGCCGAGCTACGCGGCCAAGCACGGGTTGAAGGTCGGCTCGACCCTCCACCTGAACGGCACGTCGTTCACGGTGGTCGGCATCGTCCAGCCGCCGCTCGGCGGGCAGACGGCGGACGTGTATCTGCCGCTCGCCCGGTTGCAGGTTCTCGCGGGCCAAAAGGGGCTCGCGAACGTCGCGCTCGTCCGGGCAACGTCGAGCTCCGCGGTCGGCGGCGTCCAGCAGGAGATCAGCAACACCCTCCAGGGGTCGCAGGTGGCGAGCTCGAAGCAGGTCGCCGACAAGATCACCGGCTCGCTCGTCGACGCGTCGAACCTGTCCGGCAAGCTCGGATTGGTGCTCGCGATCGTGGTCGTCATCGCCGCCTTCCTGATCGCCGCGTTGCTGACGCTCACCTCGGTCGGCAAGCGTGTTCGTGAGCTCGGGACGTTGAAGGCGCTCGGCTGGACGCAACGGCTCGTTGTCAGGCAGGTCGTCGGCGAGTCGCTCGCGCAGGGCCTGCTCGGCGGCATTGTCGGGATCGCTCTCGGGGTTGCGGCGGCCGCGGCGGTGGACGCCTTCGGCCCGACGTTCACCGCGTCGTCGACGACCGGCGGCAGCGGTCTCTTCGGGCTCGGGGCGGCCGCGACGAGGACGGCAACCGCCCACATCTCGCTCGATGCGCCGCTGACCTTCTCTGTGATCGTGATCGGGTTCGCAGTCGCCCTGCTCGGCGGGCTGCTCGCGGGCACCGCCGGTGCTCTGCGCGCAGCCCGCCTGCGCCCGGCAGACGCGCTGAGGCAGCTCGAGTGACTGGGGAGAACGGCACCCTCTACGAGCTGCGCGGCGCCTCGCGCACGTTCCGCCGCGGCGATGCGACGATCGCGGCAGTCGACTCGGTCGACCTCGCCATCCCGGCCGGCGGCTTCGTCGCGCTCGAGGGGCCGAGCGGGTCGGGGAAGACGACGCTGCTGCAGCTGCTCGGGGCGCTCGATCGCGCGAATAGCGGCCAGGTCTATTTCGACGGACGCAACCTCGGTGCGCTCGGCGACAACGATCTCGCCGAGCTGCGGCTCCGGGCGTTCGGCTTCGTCTTCCAAGCGTTCAACCTGATCCCGACGCTGACGGCCCTCGAGAACGTCGAGTCGGGGCTTGCACCGATGGGGGTTTCGGGGCTCGAGCTCAAACAGCGGTCGCTGGCGGCGCTCGAGGAGGTCGCTTTGGTGGAGCGGGCGGACCATCTGCCGAGTCAGCTCTCAGGCGGCGAGCAGCAGCGGGTGGCGATCGCCCGCGCGCTCGTCAAGGCGCCGCGGGTGATCCTGGCCGACGAGCCGACTGGCAACCTCGACACGAAAACCAGTACCGACATCATCGAGTTGCTCGCCGGGCTGGCCGCGAGGCACGGAACGACAGTGATCGTCGCGACGCACGACGCCGGGCTCGCCGCCCGCGCGGATCCGCGCATCGCGATGCGCGACGGCCGCGTGCTCAGCCAGCCCGCCCCTGCCTGAGTCGCGCCCACCGCCTTCGTGGACACCGAAGGACCCGAACCCTTGAGATGGTTCCGAGGGTTCGGACGTGTCACTTTAGGTTCTTTCGGAATGGAGCTAGCCGGACTCGAACCGCCACCTTCGACGGAGTGAGGAATCCCGCGACCTGCTGCGTGGGTTCTCGCCCGGCCGCGCTGAACTCACTTGCTCCGAGTGGGGCAAGACGTGTCCGAAGTTGGGGTAAGCGACTGAGAGCGAGGCGCGGGAAGCAGCATGAATCGGCGGTTACAGCGTTTCGCTAGACCCTCCTAGATGGTTGATCGGGAATTGTGGTGCCGTCGGGGGTGTCCGAGACCGGCGACGTGTGACGGGCGCTCCCGGCGGTGCCACGGTTACCGGTCAATTATCGATCAATCATCTAAAGCGGCGAGTAGCCTTCGGGCGTGAGGCTGCCGCTGGAAGTTTTCGTGCTCGTCCGCCGAGGAGGGGAGTATCTCGTCCTCCACCGGTCTCCGCAGGAAGGTGGCTACTGGCATTGCGTTGCGGGTGCTCTCGAGCAGGGGGAGTCGTTCGCCGAGGCAGCGGCGCGCGAGCTGCGGGAGGAGACCGGTCTCGACGCCGAACTCGTCGACCTGCGGCGGCGCTACGACTATGACATCGAGCCCTGGGAGAGCCACTACACCGAGGGCGCCGAGCGTGTCACGGTCGAGTGTTTCCTCGCCGAGGCGATGCCTGACTGGGAGCCCACCATCGACTCGGAGCACGACGACTATCGCTGGTGCAGCCCGACGGAAGCCGTCGAGCTTCTCCACTGGCCCGAACCGCGCGAGCTGGTCATCAAGGTCTCGGCATGAGGATCCTGATCGCCGAGGACGAGACGATCATCCGCCTCGACCTACGGGCCCTGCTCGAGAAGGCGGGGTTCGAGGTGTGCGCCGAGGCCAAGGACGGCGCCGAAGCGGTCTCACTCGCTCGGTCCGAACAGCCCGATCTCGCGATCATGGACGTGAAGATGCCCCGCGTCGATGGCATCGACGCCGCCCGTCAGATCCTGGAGGAACGCCCGATCCCGATCGTCATGCTCACGGCGTACGGCCAGGAGGAGCTGGTCTCGCGGGCGGTCGAGGCCGGGGTGTTCGGCTACCTCGTCAAGCCGTTCCGGGAAGCCGATCTCTTGCCTGCGATCGCTGCCGCTCGGGCACGACACGAGGAGCTGACTGCGCTTCGTGAGGAGGCCGAGTCGCTCGCCGACGCACTTGCGGCACGCAAGTCGATCGAGCGCGCCAAGGGATTGCTGATGGTGAAGGAGAGCTTGACCGAGAAGGAAGCGTTCGACCGTCTGCGCCGTGCGAGCCAGGTCTCTGGACGCCCGCTGAAGGTGATTGCCGAAGCGGTCGTCGCGACGCTCGAGACCGGCTAGGGAGCGGCGACCGGGACGGCGAGCCCTGCTGCGCCGAGCTCCGATGTCTCGGGCTCGTATCCCGAGCGAGCCAGCAGGTCGAGACCGAGCCGTGCGCGACGCACACGCTCGCGCGACAGCGCGACCGTGGTCGCCTCGAGGTGCGAGCCGGCGGGATACACGTCGGGCGCGTTCCGGAGGCCGAACTTGACGTACACGGGCGATGCGACCCGGATCAGCTCCGGGATCTCGTGCATCCGCACGAAGCCGCCGACGTTGTCCGGCGCCTCGACGTACAGGTCGAGCGGGCAGTCGACCGCCGAGCGGATGGCGGCGATCTGCGCGAGCGAGAGGTCGGTTGGCAGGTTGATCGTCGAGGCGCCGAGCTGTTCGAGCACACGTGCCGCGGCCGGATTGGCGGCGGGCAGCATCACCGAGATCTTCGCCTGCATGTCAGCGGGAAGCTCGCCGGCCTTCTTCATCGCCGTGAACGCCGAGAGGACACCGAGATCGGCGATCAGCACGCTCCGGAACCCGTGCTTCGCCGCCCGCCCGGCGTCGTCGAGACACGCGACGACCTGCTCCTGCCCGTGCGCTGTCGGTGCCGCGATCACGCCGGCCGGGGAGCGCGCCATCGCCGAGACGCCCCAGCCCGCGTTCGGCCGCGTGAACAGCGACACCTCGACCCGCGCGCGGGCCGCGGTCTGCGCCATCTCGTCGAGCTCCACGTCCGTGTGCATGAAGACGCCGCTTCCCTGCGACACGCGATGGACGCGGACGCCGAGCCGCTCTGCCTCCTCGAGGACGGCTTCGAGGCAGCGTGGCCCTTCCGTGCTCGGGATCTCGACGCGGTACTGAGCGCCGTCCGGGAAGCGCTTCTCCGAGTCGGGGAGCTCGTTCAGGTCTCCCGGTGGAAGCCCGATCGAGCGCAGGAAGTCACGGGTCTTGCTCATCAGAGGCCCGGATCCTCGAGCAGGCCCGCGAGCAGCTTTGCCCGGACCGGCAGCGAGTCGAGGTGAGATCTGCTCGTCGTGCGCGTGGGCACCCCTGCCCTCGACGCCGAGCCCGTCGAGCACGGGGACGCCGAGCGCGCCGACCAGGTTCCCGTCCGAGCCGCCGCCGGACGTCGCCTCCTCCAGGTCGAGGCCGAGCCCACGGCCGACCTCTTGTGCTCGGGCGAACAGCTTGGCACCGGACGGCGAGCGCTCGAGCGGCGGGCGCGTCCATTCGCCGTCGACCTCGACCTTCGTGCCGTCGATTGTCGGTGAGAGGCTGCGCAAGACGCCTTCCAGGAACTCGACGTCGGCGCTCTTCGAGACGCGGACGTCGAGACGCGCCTCGGCATGCGCCGCGACGACGTTCTCCCGTGTGCCGCCGCTCACGACCCCGACGTTGACCGAGACGCCGCGCTCGTGGTCGGTGAGACCGTGTAGCCGGAGGATCTGGTGGGCGAGCTCCTCGACGGCGCTCGCCCCGTCGATCAGGCTCGTCCCGGCGTGGGCAGGCCGGCCTACGATCGAGACACGGAACCGCCCGAGACCCTTGCGCGACGTCTTGAGATTGCCACGTGCCGTCGGCGGCTCCACCACGAGTGCCGCCACGACGCCCTCTGCCGCCTCCCTCATCGCCGTGCGTGCCGTCCGGCTTCCCTGCTCCTCGTCAGCGGTGAGGAACACCCGGAGGGCGCGGTGGCGAGAGCCGGCTTCGCGAATCGCTTCGAGCGCGAGAACGAGCGCGCCCTTCATGTCGTAGACGCCCGGGCCGAAGGCGGCGCCTCCTTCCACGCGGAAAGGCATGGTCGCAAGCGTGCCCTCGTCCCACACGGTGTCGGTGTGACCGAGGACGAGCACCGGCTCGCCCTCGCCGTCGAGCTCGGCCAGGACGTGGTCGCCCTCGAGGATTCGCGCATCGGCGCCGAGAGCGGTCAGCTCCTCGGCCATCCGCGCGGCCACGAGCTGCACCCCGTGTGAGTACGTCGGCGACTCGATCTCGACGAGGTCGCGGAGGAGTGAGACCGTTGCGAGTTCCACCGCCGCGACTCTACGTGTCCGCTGTGTCGAACAGCTGCTCCCACCGGGCGAGGAGGAGCTTCAGCTCCTCGCGCTCGCGCTGGTGGGCGGCAACGAGGTCGAAGTCGTTCCAGTCGTCGGCGAGCCGTCGCTCGAGGTCGGCGATCAGCTCCTCCTTCGCCGCGATCTCGGCCTCGATCTGATCGAGCTCGCGCGGGCGCGTCTTCGGTCGTTCGGGCGGCGGCTTCTGGTTCTGCCTTGCCTGTCTCTTTGGACCGGTCCGAGGGACTGTCCCTCGGACGTGGCGCGTTCGGCCATGGCCCGCTCGTCCCGACGGCGGATGTAGTCGGCCCAGCCGCCGTCGTAGGAGCGAAGCTCCCCGTCCTCGATCGCAAGCGTCCGCTCGGCGACTGCGTCGAGGAGGGCGCGGTCGTGCGAAACGAGGAGCACCGTCGCGGGGAACGCTCGCAGCGCATCCTCGAGCGCCTCGCGGCTCTCGAGGTCGAGGTGGTTCGTCGGCTCGTCGAGCACCAGGAAGTTCGCACCGGAGGCGACGACGACGGCCAGCGCGAGCCGTCGGCGCTCGCCGCCGGAGAGCACCGAGACGGCCTTCTGGTGCTCGTCCCAGCCCGAGAACAGGAACCGGCCGAGGAGGTTCTGCGCAGACGGTCGCGAGAGCCCCGTCATCGACATGACGCAGTCGAGCACGCTCCCTCTCTCGTCCAGTTCGGCCTCCTGCTGTGAGAAATATGCAGGGACGACGCCGTGGCCGAACTGCCCGGCAAGCAGCGTCTCGACGAGAGTCGTCTTCCCGGATCCGTTCGGCCCGACGAGGGCGACGTGCTCGCTGCGGTCGAGGTGCGAGCGAGACGTCCGACAGCAAGCGCTTCGTCCCGGCCGTCACGTCGAGCCTCGAGCGATCCAGCACGACGCGGCCGCTTCGAGGTGGATCGATGAACTCGAAGCCGAGCGTACGCCGTCGCAACGTGAGGGAGCTCAGCTCCGTCGAGGCTCTCGCCCGGTCCTTCTCGAGCCGCCCGATGTGCGTCAGCTTGGCCTGGGCTCGCTTGGCGAGGTTCTTCTTGTCGCGAAAGCGTTCGACGAAGCGCTCGAGCCGGGCGATGTCGGCGTCGTAGCGCTGGATCGCCTTGTCGGCCGCGAGCGCGCGCGAAGCCTTCTCGCGTCGCCACTCGTGCCACGGCCCGGCGAAGTAGAGCGAGCGTCCGCCCTCGAGCTCCAGCACGGCGGTCGTGACCGCCTCGAGGAACCAGCGGTCGTGCGCAACGAGGATCACGCCTGCATCGAGCGAGGAGAGGGTCGTCTCGAGCCACTCGAGATTCGCGACGTCGAGATGGTTCGTCGGCTCGTCGAGGAGGAGCAGGTCAGGGTCGCCCGCGAGGGCGCGGCCGAGCGATGCCCGGGTCAGCTCGCCTCCCGAGAACGTACTCAGGCTCCGGTCGAGGTCGTCGTCGGAGAAGCCGAGCCCGCGCAGCACCGCTGTCGTGCGCGCTCGCCAGTCCCAGCCGCCCGCGTGCTCGAGTCGCGCGACGGCCTCCGAGTAGCGGCGCATCGTCGCCTGGTCGTGGCTGCCCTCCTCCATGGCTGTCTCGAGCCGACGTAGCTCCGTCTCGAGTGCGACGAGGTCGGAGGCGCCGCCGAGCACGTAGTCGCGCAGCGACAGGTCGAGGTGGAGCGGCGGGCGCTGGTCATGGAGAGCGATACGGGTCCCCTTCGAGAAAGCGAGCTCGCCCCCGTGCAGCTCGGTCTGGCCCGCGAGGATCCGCAGGAGCGTTGTCTTGCCGGCGCCGTTCGGTCCGGAGAGCGCCAGACGCTCGCCTCGCTCGACCTTGAACGAGACGCCGTCGAAGAGCACGGAGCCTGCCGAGCTCCTTGCGCAGGTTGTTTGCGATCACGACCGCCATGACTCACAGCCTAGAGGCGGGATCGTGGAGCGCCGCCGCCGGTGTGAGTATCGTTCGACAGTGGCCCGGGACGACCTCGAACGGCGTTCGATCGACACGATCCGCGTCCTGGCGATGGACGCGCGTGCAGAAGGCGAACGCCGGCCATCCGGGCACGGCGATGGCGCTCGCGCCGGTCGCCTACCTGATCTACACGGAGTTCCTGCGCCACAACCCGGCCAACCCCGCGTGGCCCGACCGCGACCGCTTCGTGCTCTCTGCCGGTCACGCCTGCATCCTCCAGTACGCGACGCTCCACCTGACCGGCTACGACCTGCTCGCTCGACGACCTGCGAGCAGTTTCGCCAGTGGGGCTCGCGGACGCCCGGGCCATCCCGAGCACGTCCTCACGCCGGGCGTCGAGACGACCACCGGCCCGCTCGGGCAGGGCTTCGCGAACGGCGTCGGCTTCGGCGCTCGCCGAGCGCTTCCTGGCCCAGCGGTACAACCGGCCGCACCACGAGATCGTCGACCACCGCGTCTACGCGATCTGCTCCGACGGCGACCTGATGGAGGGCGTCGACCTCGGAGGCGGCGCTCGATCGCCGGCCACCTCGGCGCTCGGCAAGCTGATCTACCTCTACGACGACAACAGGATCACGATCGACGGCACGACGGCCGTCTCGTTCTCGACGCGAGGACAAGGGCAAGCGCTTCGAGGCGTACGGCTGGCACGTGCAGCACGTCGCACGACGTGAACGACCTCGACGAGCTGCGAGCCGCCTTCACGGCCGCACGCGACGAGATCGAGCGCCCGAGCCTGATCGTCGTGCCACACGCACATCGCCTACCCGGCGCCGCACGCGATCGACACGTCGAAGGCGCACGGCTCGCCGCTCGGCGAGGACGAGGTGCGCGCGACGAAGGAGGTGCTCGGCTGGGATCCGGACGAGACACTTCGTCGTTCCGGACGGCGTCTACGAGCACATGAGCCAGGTGAAGCGCGGCGCGGAGCTCGAGGCGCGAGTGGCAGCAGCGGTTCGACGCGTGGAGCGCCGAGCTTCCCCGACGCGCGCGCCGGACTGGGACCAGGTGCACACCGGCCGGCCGCGGCCCGGGCTCGACGCAGGCGCTGCCCGAGTTCCCGGCCGGCGAGGACATGGCCACGCGCGACGCGGGCAAGGCCGTGATGCAGGCCGTTCAAGCCGTACGTGCCGACGATGATCGGCGGCGCGGCCGACCTCGTCGAGTCGACGAAGACCGAGTTCGAAGGGGCCGGCGTCTTCTCGGCGACGCACGCCGGCCGCAACATCGCCTTCGGCATCCGCGAGCACGGGATGGGGTCGATCGTCAACGGGCTCGCGCTGCACGGCGGCATCGTCAAGCCGTACGGCTCGACCTTCCTCGTCTTCTCCGACTACATGCGGCCGGCGCGTGCGGCTCTCGGCGCTGATGGAGCTGCCGGTCGTGTGGGTCTGGACGCACGACTCGATCGGCCTCGGCGAGGACGGTCCGACGCACCAGCCGGTCGAGCACTACGCGGCCCTGCGCGCGATCCCGCACCTCTGGTTCATCCGGCCCGGCTGACGCGAACGAGACCGCCGTCGCCTGGAAGGTCGCGCTCGAGCGCGAGGACGGCCCGGTCGGCGCTCTCGCTCACGCGGCAGAAGGTGCCGACGCTCGATCGCTCGGAGCTCGCGCCCGCGGCCGGGCTCGAGCGGGGCGCCTACGTGCTCTGGGAGTCCGGCGAGCCTGATCTGATCCTGATCGCGACCGGCTCCGAGGTCTCGCTCGCGCTCGACGCCGGCGAAGCGGATCGCCGCCGAGAACGGCACCGGCGTCCGCGTCGTCTCGATGCCGTGCTGGGAGCTCTTCGAGCAGCAGCCGCAGATCGTACCGCGACGAGGTGCTGCCGCCAGACGTGAAGGCGCGGCTCTCCGTCGAGGCCGGCGTCGCGCAGGGCTGGGAGCGCTGGGTCGGCGACGAGGGCGACTCGCTCGCGCTCGACCGCTTCGGCGCCTCCGCGCCCGGCGCGAACGGTTCTCGCCGAGCTCGGCTACACCGTCGACGCACGTGGTCGCCCGCGCGACCACGCTTCTGGAAAGGATGAAGCAGCATGTCTAGGACCGAGTCCAACCGTTGCACGAGCTCTCCGGCCTCGGCCAGTCGCGTCTGGATCGACTCGCTCTCGCGCGAGATGCTCGAGAGCGGCCAGCTCGCGGGGCTGATGGCAGACGACGCCGTCACCGGCGTCACCTCCAACCCGACGATCTTCCAGAAGGCGCTCGCCGAGGGCGACGCGCTACGACGCGCAGCTGCAGGAGCTGCGTCGCGTCCGAGGACGATCCGAAGCGAGATCTTCATCCAGCTCGCCGCGCACGACGTCTCGAACGCGTGCGACCTGATGCGGGACGTCTGGGACGACGGCGCCGGCCTGCGCGGCTACGTCTCGATCGAGGTCGACCCGACGCTCGCCTACGACACCGAGGCCACGTACGACCAGGCGAAGCGGCTCCACGGCTGATCGACAAGCCGAACCTGTACGTGAAGATCCCGGCCACGAAGCCCGGCCTGCCCGCGATCGAGGACATGATCGCCGCGGGCAAGTCGATCAACGTCACGCTGATCTTCTCGCTGCAGCGCCACATCGAGGTCATGGAGGCCTACATCCGCGGGCTCGAGCGGCTCGTCGCGGCCGGCGGCGATCCGCGCAAGGTCTCGTCGGTCGCCAGCTTCTTCGTCTCGCGCGTCGACACCGAGGCCGACATGCGGCTCGAGGCGATCGGCACCGATCGCCGCCCTGGCGCTTCGCGGCAAGCTCGCCGATCGCGAACGCACGCCTCGCCTACCAGAACTGGCAGGAGGTGTTCTCGGGCGAGCGCTGGGAGTTCCTCGCGTCGAAGGGCGCGTCGAAGCAGTGGTGCCTCTGGGCGTCGACCTCGACGAAGAACCCGGACTACCGCGACATGCTCTACGTCGAGAGCCTGATCGGCCCGGAGACGGTGAACACGATGCCGCTCGAGACGGTCGAGGCGTTCCAGGACCACGGCGAGGTCGCGCTCACGCTCGAGCAGGGGCTCGACGAGGCGGAGTCGCTCCTGCGCGAGCTCGACCGACATCGGCGTCGACGTCGACGACGTCACCGAGACGCTCGAGGCCGAGGGCGTGCAGAAGTTCGACGACTCGTTCCAGCGAGCTGCTCGACGGGATCCGCGCCAAGCGCGGCGAGCTGGTCTCCGCATGAAGCTCGGAATGGTCGGCCTCGGCCGGATGGGCGGCAACATGGCCGAGCGCCTGCGTCGCCACGGGCACGAGGTCGAGACCTACGCGCGCACGGACCCGGCACGCACGGTGACGTCGCTCGACGAGCTCGTCTCGAAGCTCGACGCGCCGCGCGTCGTCTGGCTGATGGTGCCCGCCGGCGACGCGACCGAGCGGACGCGTACGAGACGCTGCTCGGGTTGCTCGCGCCGGGCGACGTGCTCGTCGACGGCGGCAACTCGAACTTCCGGGACTCGCAGCGCCGGGCCGGCGGGCGCCGCCGAGAAGGGTGTCCGCTTCCTCGACGCTGGCGTCTCGGGCGGGATCTGGGGCCTCGAGGAGGGTTACTGCGTCATGGTCGGCGGCGAGCCGAGGCCTTCGCCGCATCGAGCCGCTCTGCCGCGACCTGACCGAGGAAGGTGGCCATGCGCACGTGGGCGCGGGCCGGTGCCGGGCACTTCGTGAAGATGGTCCACAACGGCATCGAGTACGGGATGATGCAGTCGTTCGCGGAGGGCTTCGAGATCATCGAACGCCTCCGAGTTCGGGCTCGACCTCCGGCAGCTCGCGGCGCTCTGGCAGCACGGTTCGGTCGTTCGTAGCTGGCTGCTCGACCTGCTCGAGCGCGCGCTCGCCGACGACCCCGGCTCGAGAGCATCCGCGGCTACGTCCAGGACTCGGGCGAGGGTCGCTGGACGGTGCATGAGCGCGATCGAGCGAGGACGTGCCGGCGCCGGTGATCACGCTCTCGCTCTTCGCGCGCTTCGCCTCGCGGCAGGACGAGTCGTTCGCGGCTAAGGTCAACGCGGCTCTCCGCAACCAGTTCGGCGGACATGCCGTCAAGCTCGTCGAGGGTGAGGAGTGACGCTCGGACGGATCGGGTGCGGAGCGGTCGCCGGCGTCGCGGCGAGTCTCGCTCTCGCGGTTCCGGCCGCTGCGGACACGGCTGGACAGGTCTTCAAGCTCAAGATCGGCGACGGCTTCACCGTGTCGGGCACGCACATCGTCTGCGCGGCGCAGGTGAGCAAGACCCTGCTCCCCGGCAAGCGGCTGATCGGCTGCGCCTTCTCGAATAGCAAGGGCCCTCTCGTCGGAACGTACACCGTGGCGCTGGCGGCTGACGGCGAGGTGGTTGCGGCGAGGGTGAAGACGGACGGGTCGGCTGGTGTCGTCTACCGCCGGAAGCCCTCGGTGGCAGGCGGCCCGGCGAAGCTGTACACGGTCAAGGTGAACGACGTGGTGTTGTTCACCGGTACGAATATCACCTGCTCGGTCAACAAGTCATCGGGCGGCACGGCGACGTCGTGCTTTCCTTTCAGCCCTGCGAAAGGGAACGCGCTGCCCAACACGTACGGCGTGGGCATCACCGACAAGATCGCCTTTGTGGTGCACTTCGACGCGAAGTCGAAGTCGACCCCTGTGAAGGTCCTGCAGCACGAGGCCTGATGTGACGCCGGGGCGACCGGCGCCGTAGAAGGGGCGTGCGTGCAGCTCTGAGCCGCGAGACGGACACCAGCTTCGCCGCCGTCTGCGAGGATCACCTCGACGACGTCTTCGCCTACCTGCTCTATCTGGTCGGCAACAGGAACGTCGCGGAAGACGTCACTGCTGAGACGTTCGAGCGGTGCTCTGCGGCGCTGGAAGCAGTTCGACCCGCGCCGCGGGCGGGCGTTGACGTGGCTCTGCCAGCTCGCGCGATCGACCGCCCTCGACCACTTCCGATCGGAGGCACGGCGCAGGCGGCGTGAGGGGACGTACGCCCTGCTCGAGCCCGAGGTCGACGAGGGCGACGTTTCGGCCACGGCCTCTCACCGTCGCTCGAGGCCGCTCTGCGCAGCCTCTCCGCGGGCGAGCGAGAGGTCGTCGCCCTCCGCGTGCTCCTCGACCTCGACGGGGAGACCGCCGCACGGCTACTCGGGATCAGCCCGAGCGCATGCTCGACGCGCCTGCATCGGGCGCTCCAGAAGCTCGAGGAGAAAGTGAGGGGCGATGTCCTCGCCTGACGTCATCGACGAGCGTTTCGACCATCTCGTGCAAGAGCTCCGCGCAAGCGGGCTCGGAGTAAGCCCGGAGCTTCGCGAGCGTGTCCGCGCGATCGCGACGCGGGAGCCGGAGCCGCCGGCTCACGCAGGGTGGCTCCGGCCTCGCGTGAGCAGGTTCAGGTCGCGGCGTACCTGGCTCGTGCTGGCGCCTGTCGCCGCGTTCGGCGCGGTGGCCGTCGGGCGTCGGCGTGCTCACCTCCGGTGGCGGCGGCAAGCAGACAGTCGCGCCGTACGGCACTCGAGAAGCGCGCTCCTGACCAAGAGCGTTCTCGGCTGAGGACTCAGACGGTCCGGCCCGAAGTCGAGCCGGCTCTCGACCAAGGCGGCGACGCGGACGCTGCCACCGAGCGGCTCGCGTCTTCAGCTCTACGCGGTCGAGATGCAGCTCCGGGTCGGCGACCTTTCGGAGACCACGAAGCGAGCGCTCAACGTGACGCGGTCGTTCGGCGGCTATATCCGCTCGGTGCAGTACGGATCGGGCCAGGAGGCCGGAACCGCGTATCTCGTGCTCCGCGTCCCGGTCGGCAAGGTGCAGAGCGCAGTCGTGAAGCTGTCGGCGCTCGGCACGATCGTCGACCAGCACGTCTCGATCCAGGACGTCCAGCCGCAGGTCGACGCGCGCTTCCGCGCGCTGCAGGCACTCCGAGAGCAGGTCGCCGGGCTCGAGGTCAAGCTCGCTGCGCCGGGCCTGACGGAGGAGCAGAAGGCGGCGCTCGAGCTGACGCTGACCCGAACACAAGGGCGGCTCTCGGCACTCGAGCTGGTGCAGCAGCAGGCGGTCACGAGGGCGAGCTTCGCGACCGTCTCGCTCGATCTCCGGACGAAGAAGGCGGAGGTCGTCGTGCCGAGCAAGCCGGGCCGGATCGGCGAGGCGCTTCACAACATCGGCCGTGTGCTCGTCCGGGAGGCCGAGATCCTGATCTACGTGTTCCTGATCGGGGCACCGTTCGTCGCCCTGGCGGCCCTGCTCTGGTTTGGCCGGCGATCGATGCAGCGCCGATCCGAGGAGCATCTGCTCGCCCGCTGACGCGGTCAGGGCCCCGCTCTGGCGCCAGGG
Organism: uncultured Actinomycetes bacterium; assembly: GCA_963736045.1. Taxonomy (GTDB): domain Bacteria; phylum Actinomycetota; class Thermoleophilia; order Gaiellales; family Gaiellaceae; genus PALSA-612. Next base: position 100,764 of record CAVTNK010000010.1, read on the forward strand.
ACGCGAGGGCCGTCGACACCCAGCTTCGTCGAGATCCAGGCGAGCTGGGTGCGCCACGCCGCCGGGCCGGGTGCGTGGCCGGAGTCGAACCAGCGGACAACCGTTCCCTTCGGTGCTGCACGGACGATCGCGAGGAGCGCGGCTCGAGGCACGATCCCGTCGTGGCGGCCGTCGAGCAGCAACAGGGTGCCCCGTTGCGCCTCTCTGACGTAGCGGAGCGGATCGATCTGGCCGAGGATGCGCTCGACGTCCGGCTTCAGGCTCTTCGGCGCTTGCGCTACGTAGTCGGAAACAGGAAGAGAGCCGGCCGAGATCAGCACGAGCGCGCGTAGACGCGGCTCGACGGCTGCGACGATGGCGCCGAGTCGCGCCTCCCGCGCTGAAGCCGGTGTAGCCGATTCGCCCCGGATCGACGCGCGGCAGGCTCTGGAGCAGATCGACAGCACGCCGAACGGCGACGACGTCGCGGACGGTCAGCTCCCGCTGTCGGCGGAGGAAGTCGATCGGGGCCTGGCCCTTCACCAGCGCTGCAGTCTCCGACGGGGCCGTGATCGCGAGCGTGACGGCCCCGCGTGCAGCGAGCCACGACGCCTGGTAGATCAACTCGCTCCGGTCTCCGCCGGTGCCGTGCACGTAGATGACGGCGGGTAGCCGTCCGCGGCCCGGAGGCAGGGCAAGAAGTGCGTTCACACGTCCGCCTCGGCCACGGTATGAAACGTCGTGGATCGCGATCGGGTAGCCGTCGTTGACACGGCCTCGATCCCTGTAGACGAGCGGCTGGTGTGCGTCATAGGCGAAGAGCGACGCCTTCTCGCGTTCCGGGCTCTGCGACGAACCGCCGCACCCGGCCGCCGCGACGAGCACGACGACTCCGGCTACGACCGCGGCTCGGGTGCTAGTCGGCTGCGAGGTAGATGAACGCGACCGCGACCGTGCCCGCGACGAGGATCAGCGCGATCGCGAACAGCCACAGACCGAGGACGATGTTCTTCCGCTGGAGCTCGGGATCGTGCGGGTCGACCATCGGCATCTCTAGATCACCGGATCGATGGCAACCGCCACGAAGAGCAGCGCCAGGTAGAGGAGCGAGTAGTGGAAGAGCGTCGACGCGCGGCGGCGGCGTCAGCGTCGCGCCGCAGCGCAGGGCGAGCCACAGGAACACCGCCGCCGAGCGACGAGGGCGGCGGCGAGGTAGACGGCGCCGAACCAGCCTGCCGCGAACGGCACGACGGTGAAGGCGAGGAGGGCGACCGAGTAGAGGACGATCTGCTTCGTCGTCTCGCGGTCGCCGCGCACGACCGGCAGCATCGGGATCCGCGCCGCCTCGTAGTCGCGCTTGATCAGGAGCGCGAGCGCCCAGAAGTGCGGCGGCGTCCAGAAGAAGACGATCAGGAAGAGGAAGAGGCGGGCAAGGGTGAGCGTAGCCCGTCGCGGCCGCCCAGCCGACGAGCGGCGGCACCGCGCCTGCCGCGCCGCCGATGACGATGTTCTGCGGCGTCGTGCGCTTCAGCCACCGCGTGTAGACGACCACGTAGAAGAGGTTGCCGACGAGCGCGAGCGCCGCGGTCAGCAGTGTTGACCGTGCTCGCGAGCAGCGCGAACGAGAACGCCGAGAGCGCCAGGCCGAACTCGAGCGCGTAGCTCGCGGCGGCACGCGATCGGCGGCGACCGGCCGGCTCCGTGTCCGCTCGCCCATCAGCCTGTCGATGTCGCGGTCGAGCACGTGGTTGATCGCGCTCGCGCCGCCGCAGGCCAGCGCGAGGCCGACCATCGCGCCGACGGCGACGTCCCACGCGCGGGAACCCGTGCGCGCCCGCGACCATCCCGCAGAAGCCGGTCAGGAGCAGGAGCGTCATGATCCGTGGCTTCGTCAGCGCGAGGTAGTCGCGCGAGCGATCCGAACGGGACGACCGACCGGTCGGTGGACGAGCGCGGTGACGACGAGCGCGGCCGCGAACGCGACGGCGGCGAGCGCGAGGTGGGCACCGGGCATGGTCACGAGCGCGGCGACGCCGAACAGCGCCGTGGCGACCACGGTGGCCGGGAACAGCCTCCGGTGCGAGAGTCCACGTCGCGACGAGCAGCGCGGCGAACGGCGGCAGCGCGAGCGCGGCGAGGAGCGATGCGCCGTGCCGAGCGCGAGCCGCGCCGGAGACGACGGCGAGCAGCGTCGCCGCGGCCGCGGCGAGCGCGGTCAGCCGCAGCCAGGGCCCGGGCGCCGGTGTCGCTCGGTCACCGGCTGATCCTCGAGCTTCATGCGCAGGTCGCGGAGCGGCCGCGCGCTCGTCACGTACGGGACGCTCGTCGAAGTTGTGCTCCGGCGGCGGCGAGGTCGCGTACCACTCGAGCGTGTTCGCCGACCCACGGGTCGTTGCCGACGCGCGCAGCCTTGCGCGAGTGGATCACGTTCCACACGAAGACGAGTATGCCGAGCGCCATGATTCCCGAGCCGATCGTCGAGATCAGGTTGTACGCTCTGCCAGAGCCCGCCCTGGTCGTAGGTGTAGATCCGGCGCGGCATCCCCAGCAGGCCGAGCGAGGTGCTGCGGGCATGAAGGTCAGGTTGAAGCCGATGAAGATCAGCCAGAAGTTGAGTCTTGCCGAGCCGCTCGTCGAGTCGCCGGCCGAACATCTTCGGCCACCAGTAGTAGAGGCCCGCGAAGATCGCGAACAGCGGCGCCGCCGAAGAGCGTGTAGTGGAAGTGCGCGACGACGAAGTAGGTGTCGTGCACCTGCCAGTCGACGGGATAGGCGGCGAGGAAGATCCCGGTCAGGCCGCCGATGACGAACAGGGCGATGAAGCCGAGCGCGAACAGCATCGGCGTGTCGAAGCTGATGTTCCCGCGCCAGGTCGTCGCGACCCAGTTGAGGATCTTCACGCCGGTCGGGATGGCGACGATCATCGAGGCGACCATGAAGTAGCCGTTCAGCCCCGTACCCGTAGCCGACCGTGAACAGGTGGTGGGCCCAGACGAGCATCGAGACGAAGGCGATGCCGATCGTCGAGAAGGCGATCGCCTTGTAGCCGAAGATCGGCTTGCGCGAGAAGACGGGGATGATCTCGGAGACGATCCCCATCGCCGGCAGGATCATGATGTAGACCTCGGGGTGCCCGAAGAACCAGAAGACGTTCTGCCAGAGCAGGACGTTGCCGCCCTGGTCCGGCTTGAAGAAGTGCGAGCCGTCGAAGTGACGGTCGAGCAGCAGGAGCGTCAGCCCGCCCGAGAGCGACGGGCAGCACGAGGATCAGCATGGATCGCCGTAGGTCATGCATCGACCAGACGAAGAGCGGCATGCGCATCCAGGTCATGCCCGCCGCGCGCATGTTCGCGATCGTGACGACGAAGTTGATCGCCCCGATGAGCGACGCGATCGACAGCAGGTGCAGCGAGAGGATCCAGAGGTCGACGCCGTTGCCGGGGCTGAACTCCTTCTCGGACAGCGGCGGGTAGCATCGTCCAGCCGCAGGACGCGGCGCCGCCCTTGGCCAGGAAGCTGCATGTAGAGGACGATCGCCGCCGAACAGGAACAGCCAGTACGAGAGGGCGTTCAGCCTCGGGAAGGCCATGTCCCGGGCGCCGATCATCAGCGGCACGAGGTAGTTGCCGAAGCCGGCCAGGATCGGGACGACGACGAGGAAGACCATCGTCGTGCCGTGGATCGTGAACAGCTGGTTGTAGGTGTCTGCCGTGACGAAGTGCTCGTTCGGCGTCGCGAGCTGGGCCCGCATCAGCAGCGCGAGGATCCCGCCGGCCCCGAAGAAGACGAGGCTCGTGACGATGTAGAGGATCCCGATCCGCTTGTGGTCGGTCGTCGTCACCCAGCGAGGTGACGCGCCCGTGCTTCCAGTCGACCGCGCGCCTGCGGTGCTCTCGACTCTAATCGCCACTCTGTGCGCCTCCCTTCGTCCGCTTCAGGTAGTGCGATCATCGCCGCGATCTGGGCCATGGCTCCAGGAGGCGCCGACGGCCGGCATCTGGTTCCGCGCCCGTGCAGGAGCACGGTCGTGATGTCCGGCGGTCTCGAACGTACGGTTCTGCAGCGGCGGGCCGTAGTCGCCCTGGCCCTGGATGCCGTGGCACTTCGAGCAGACGCCGACGAACGTCTCGGCCGCGACGGCGCGGCTCGACGGCGCGTGGGCTGGCCAGGAAGGCCGCGTACTGCGGCCGTCCTGACGACCTTGACCGTGGCGTTCATCTCCGCGTGGCAGGATCCCGCAGAGCTCGGCGCACTGGCCGTCGTACGAGCCGACCTCGTCGGCCTGGAACCAGGTGTGGTTGACACGCCCCGGGATCGCGTCGATCTTGCCGCCGAGCGCCGGGATCCACCAGCTGTGGATGACGTCGCGTCGAGACGACCGTCAGTGTGACCACACGGCCCGACCGGGCACGACCATCTCGTCGATCGAGACCTGGCCGCCCGGGTACTCGAACAGCCAGTAGTACTGGTGTCCTTCGACCCGGATGTCGATCGTGTTCCCCGCGCTCGCCGCGCGGGACGTTCTTGATGTCGGGCAGCTGTCGACGAAGACGTAGCCGACGATCACGGCGACGATCAGCACGGGCACGATCGTCCAGGCGATCTCGAGGTTGGTGTTGCCGCGGATCTGCGGCGCCCTCCGTCGGTTCGGCCACGGCCGCCCGCGGCGGAAGCGGACGATGAACACGAACAAGCGCAGTCTCGACGAGGATGAAGACCGCGCCCGTGATCGCGAGGATCAGCCAGTAGGTGTCGCTGATCGAGCCGGCATTCGGGGACTGAGGCTGGACGGGGCGCGATGCCGCCGTTGCCGGCGAGGGTCGGGGCGGCGACAAGAAGCGCGAGCACGATCACCACGAAGAGGGCTCTCGCAGCTTCCTGCGCATCGGAGGCGGATTCTACGAGGAAGGCAGGGACGAAGGCGATTGAGCCATCCCGGGCAGTGCGCCGCGCTTCGGCATGCTATGGCGATGTCGTCGGGATCGCGCGTGACGCTGCCGCGGGGAGTCGTCCAGTCGTTCGAGGTTTACGTCAACGGCGTCCGCCAGCAGGAGGGCGCCGACTTCGTTCGTCGAGGGCAGACGAGCTCGTCTTCGGGCAGCCGCTCGCCCAGGAGGGTCGCCTCGGCTTCTGGCGCTGGGCATCCCTCTTTCTCGGTATCGCAGGCACCTACCGGCAGAACGATAGTGTCGATGTCGTCTACGACGTCGGCCGGCAAGCGCGTCGTCGCCACCGGCCTTCCTGTCATGCATGGACCAGATCGGGGAACGAGCTGTCGACCGAGATGTGGCACCAATCGAAGGGGACGGGGCATGACGGCTCTCGCCAGCCGCACCTGATCCTGTTCGTCGTCGCCTCGGCCTTGGCGGTGCTCGCGGCGGCGGTCGTCGCGGACGTCGCCGGGCTCGATCGTCTCGCACACGTGTCCTCGCAGTTCGACGCCCGCTGGCTCGTCGATCTGCCTCGGTGCCGAGGTGATCGGTTACATCGGCTACGTGCTCGCTCTCCGCAACGTCGCGCGTGTGGACGGCGGCCCTCGGCTCTCGTTCGCGCTCACCGCTCGCACCGTGCTCGGCGGCTTCGGCGTCTACGCGGCGGCCCATGCCGCCGGCGGCTTCGCGGTCGACTACTGGGCGCTTCGCCGCGCGGGCCTGCGCCGCGACGAGGCAATCGCTCGCGTCGCCGGCCTCGGGGCGATGGAGTACGTCGTGCTCGCACCCGGTCGCGCTCGGCGCTGCGCTCGCTCTGCTCCTCGGAGGCGGACATCACGTCGGGATGTCGATGACGATCCCCTGGCTCCTCGTCATCCCGGGCTTCGGGGCGGCGTTCTGGATCAGCTCGCCGAGCCGCTCGTCGCGCCTGGCCGATCCCGGCACGGGCGGAAGGCTCCGCAGCGCACTCGCTCACGCCGTCGCCGGTCTCGTCACGCTGCGCTCGCTCTGCATGCAGGCCGGTGCAGCATCTTCCGGGGCTGCTCGGCGTCGTCTTCTACTGGTTCGGCGACATCGCCTGCTTGTGGGCGGCGCTGCGCACGTTCTCGGTCGAAGTCTCGGCGCCGCGCTCTGATCCTCGCCTACGCCACGGGGTACGTCGCGAGCCGGCGCTCGCTCCCCGCCGGGGGCGCCGGGATCGTCGAGGTGCTGATGACCTTCGCGCTCGTCTGGGTGGGCGTCCCGCTCGCGCCTGCGCTCGCAGGCGTCCTGCTGTACCGCCTGTTCAACTTCTGGCTCCCGATCGTGCCTGCGCTCGCCGTGCTTCCGAGCGTGAAGGAGTTACGCCGCGCGTTCGAGGAGGCCGAGGAAGGGGCTGCCTCGCGAGAGGTAGACCGCCTCCAGCCACGAGACGCCTAGGCCACCGAGCCGACGTTTTTCACTCCTCTTACATTCACGACGATGATTCCGCCTCCGGACGCGGTACAAAGCAAGAGCGCCGCTCGGGAGCGCGTAAGCGCATTGGAGGAGGCTTGACATGACGAGAAGAGCGAGGCGGTCGAGAGCACTCGTCCCGATTGGGGCGGCGCTCGCAATCGCCGTGGTCGCCTGCGTGGCCTCCACGGGTACGGCAAGTGCCACCGCGCCACGGGTTCCGCCGGTGCTCTACCGGATCAGCGCCGGGCTCACGGCGAGCCAGACCGTTCCAGCCGTGCAGGCGCCGACGGCCGCGAGGGCCGAGTTCGACGCATTGCTGGTGAGCTCAGGACTGCGGGTGAGATCGGGCCTGCCGGGCCGCTTCGCTGGCCCGGGCTGCCACGGCGTCGTCCATCCAGGAACGAAGCCGGCGCCGATGGTCTGCAAGAAGAAGGTCGGGGTGCCACCCACGCCGAGCGTCCAATGGAGGCTCGGGTGGCGGCTCTTCTTCACGGGGCTGAGCAGCGCAGCGACTCACGCGGCCATTCACCTCGGTCAACCGGGAGTCGCGGGGCCGGCCGCGATCCAGCTGTGCGCGCCCTGCCAGGGTGTCTCAGGAGGGACCACGGCGGTGACGGCCGACCAGGCACTGGCTTTGAGCAACGGCGGGGCGTACGTCGAGATCCAGACGGTTCAGAACCCCGGCGGCGAGGTTCGGGGGCAGATCCGGCGACTGGGAGCCCTGGGGCTCCGAGGCTAGACGAGCGCGTGCGATCGATCCGCGGCCGTGCTTTTCGAGCATTCTCTTTCGTCGGTATCCCTGGAAAATGCTGGTTTCGGCGGGTCGAGCGGCTTGCCGCGAGGCCGCGCGGCGGGCTCTCGAAACCCCCTGAAATCGTCTGATAAGCACCCGAGCATGCGTCCGAGTGTTGTCGTAGAGTGTCCCCAAAGAGAAGGATTTTTCGCTTGACAGCCTAAAGTCTTGCTCTGTAGCCTCCGACTCTAGAGGGGTCGAGAACGAGAGAGGAGCGTTTCGTTATGAGAAAGGCCTTCGCAAGCGCGATAGGGGCAGCCCTATTGGGCGCAGGCGCTTTGGCAGGCAGCGCCGCTGCAGTAACCCCGCCGGGTCCTTCGGGCGGGATCCTCAAAGTTTGCGTGACGCTGACCGGTTCGGTGTTCGTCGTGAACCCGTCGTCGTCGTCCTGCCCGTTCCCGAATCAGCTGCTCGTTTCGCTCGTCACGCCCGACTACACGGGATTCAACGGTCCGAGCGGCCCTAGCGGCCCGTCTGGCCCGTCTGGCCCGTCCGGCGCGTCCGGCGCGACCGGCCCGAGCGGCGTGTCCGGCCCGTCCGGCCCGTCCGGTCCTTCTGGCCCGTCCGGGGTGACCGGCCCGAGCGGCGTGTCTGGCCCGTCCGGTCCTTCTGGCCCGTCCGGGGTGACTGGCCCGAGCGGCGTGTCTGGCCCGTCTGGCCCGTCCGGCCCGTCCGGCGCGTCCGGTGCGACTGGCCCGAGCGGCGTGTCCGGCCCGTCCGGTCCTTCCGGCCCGTCCGGTCCTTCTGGCCCGTCCGGCGTGTCTGGCCCGTCCGGCCCGTCCGGCCCGTCCGGCGCGTCCGGTGCGACTGGCCCGAGCGGCGTGTCCGGCCCGTCCGGCCCGTCCGGTCCTTCCGGCCCGTCCGGCGTGTCTGGCCCGAGCGGTCCGCAGGGTCTGCCCGGAGGCTTCACGAGCATCGTGGTGCGCACCAACACCGGCTCGCCGGGAACCAGCACGGTCGACGTCCACTGCAACGAGGGCGAGACTGCGACCGGCGGTGGTTCGCGAGCGTTCAACTCACCTGGTGGAGTGAGCGGTCCGAATGTCCCGACGGTGAACCAGAGCGTGCCGCTGACGAGATCGCCGTGGCACATCTCGACCGACGGTGAGACCGCGAATGGATGGCGCGCGACGATGAGCGTCGGCAGCGGGCAGCAGGTCGAGACGTACGTTCTCTGCGCGAACGCACTCACCGGCACCTAGAACCACCGAAGACACGAAACGCTCTCGTTCGAGCCGGGTGGGCCGCAAGCCCACCCGGCTCGATGCTTTTCCGGTTCGATCGCGTCTTCTGCGAGCGCTGCTAGGGTAGTGCGGCTCGCGGCGGGATCGAAGCGAATGAGCGATCTGCGAGACCCCAGACCAGACTCACCGGACCGCGCGACCAGGCTCCGTTCCGCCTGTATCGGAGCGGTCGCTGCGCTCGGTCTCGTTCTCGTCTCGGGCTGCGGGTCGGAATCGACGAAGAAGCCGAGCGCCGAGCCCGTCAAGGTTTCTGCGAGTGGGCTGAAGTCGCTGTCCGGTGCGCTGGGTCAGCCCATCTACTGGCTGGGGGAGCGGTCGGGGACGTCCTACGAGTTCTCGCAGTCGTCGAACCGCGTCTACGTCCGCTATCTCCCGAGCGGTGTCAGGACCGGTGCGAAGGCCGGCTACCTGACGGTTGGGACATACCCGATGACGAATGCGTTCGCCGTGACGCGCCGGCTCTCGTTGCGATCAGGGAACGTGCGAGTCCTGATACCGGGCGGCGCCGTCGCGTTCGCCGAGTCGGCGAAGTCGACGAGCGTCTACGCAGCGTTTCCGAAGGTCGGCTACCAGATCGAGGTGTACGACCCTGACCCGGGGAGGGCGCTTGGCCTCATCGGCACCGGGCAGCTCACAGCCGTGGCCGGTGAGTCGGTGAACGGGAAGCTCGAGCCCGTCTTGCTCTCGGCAAACGAGCTCGGAGGCCGCGCGCGACAGCTCGGTCGCGAGGTGTACTGGGTCGGCCCTCGTGCCGGAGTCTCCTACGAGCTCAGCCGCACTCCGGACAGGCGGACGTACGTGCGTTATCTCCCGGACGGCGTCAAGGCGGGAGCGAGCGGCAGGTATCTCACGGTCGGGACGTATCCCGTCGCCAATGCCTACGCCGCGACCGAAGCACTCGCGACTCACGGCGCGACCAAGACGAAGCTGAAGGGAGGCGGCATCGCAGTCTTCGACCCGGCTCATCCGTCGAGCGTCTACGTGGCCTACCGGAGTGGCGACACGCAGATCGAGGTTTACTCGCCGACGCCAGGCGCGGCTCGCAGCATCGTCACTGCCGGTGCCGTCGCGCCAGTCGGCTGAGGGAGGTCCTTCAGCCTCGCGTCGTCCTCGTCGCGGCCTCGCCCCACGGCCGAAGCCTCGACATCTCCGACGGCTCGCTCGTGCGCATCCACTGCAGTCGAGCCTCGACTGCCGCCTCGGCTTCCCCGGGGTGGGTGAGCACGAAGAAGCGATTCTCACGGATGGCGCTGACCACGATGCCGGCGGCGTCTTCCGCAGACATTCCGCCCCCCGCCTCGAGGAGCGAGCGCAAACTCTCGATCACGGCGCGACGGGCCGGATGGTCGTCGTCGACCTGGATCTCTGGCGGCCGATTGCGCTCGGCCCAGGGCAGCCGGCTTACGACGAGGCCCGGGCAGAACACGGAGATGTGGACACTGCTGCCGGCGGCCGCGAGCTCGTGGTAGAGGTTCTCACTGAGGCCGAGGACGGCGAACTTCGACGCGACGTAGGGGGTACCGGTTGGTAGCCACCCGCTGAGCGCTGCGAGCGACGCGGTGTTGACGATGTGGCCCTCCTCCTGCTCGGCGAGCAGCGGAAGAAACGTCCGGCAGCCGTGGACGACGCCCCAGAAGTCGACGCCAAGCACCCAGTCCCAGAGCTCGAGCGGGATGTCCGCAAACGGTGCGCCCCCCTCGACCCCCGCGTTGTTGCACAGGACGTGGACGGCGCCGAACGCCTCGAGCGTGCGCTCGGCCAGCGCCTCCACCTCCTCGACGCGCGCGACGTTGGCGAGCACTCCGATCGCCTCCGCCCCGGCCTTGGTCAGCTCGCGCACTGCGAGGTCGAGCCCGGTCTCGTCCACGTCCGCGAGCGCGACCTTCATCCCCTCGGCTGCGAACCGCTCGGCGAGCCCGCGGCCGATCCCGCTTGCCGCTCCGGTGACCACCGCGATGCGGCCGCGAAGCTCCTTCATCGATCGGTCTCTCGCCGCATCGGCATATCTTCTACGACGTGCCGCAGGTCGACCGAGGCAAGGAACCGCCACGCAAGATGGGAGAGTCGCTCGCTGGTGAATGGCTCGGTCACGACGGGATCGAGATGCACGACGAGGTGCAGCTCGGTCGATTGCGCCGCTGGCAGGCGTACGGCGCCCTCTTCGACGCGATCCGCCTCGACTCGTCGATCAACCGTCATGCGCCGGGCAGCGGGTACGTCGAGAACGGCTGGTATCACACACCGGACGCCGAGATCTACGCAGCGATGATCGCGGACGGCGAGCCGGAGCTGATCGTCGAGGTCGGCGGAGGATTCAGCACGCTGATCGCTCGCAGAACGATCGACGAGCTCGGACTCGCGTCGACCCGACTGGTCGTCGTCGATCCCTCGCCGCGGATCGATGTCGGAGCGGCCGCCGACGAAGTCGTCTCCGCCCGCGTGCAGGACGTGCCGCTCGATGCGCTCCTGCAAGACTCGATGCTCCTCTTCGTCGACTCGAGCCACGTGACGGCGGCCGGCGGCGACGTCCCGCATCTCTACAACAGGCTGGTGCCGAGCCTGCCCGGCGGGACGCTCGTGCACGCCCACGACATTTTCATTCCGTTCGACTACCGCGAGGACTACCGCGAACGGGGCTACACCGAGCAGTACACCGTTCACGCCCTGCTCGCCGGATCAGACACGTTCTCTGTCGAGTTCGCGGCCGTGTACATGAGCTGGAGGCATCCTGATGCGATGCGTGCGACGTTCGGCCAGACGGTGCCGGGCCGGCACGCCGGGGCAGCCTTGTGGTTCCGGTGCTCGTGAGTCGAGCACGAGAGTACGATCGCGCCCATGAGAGTCAGGGCCGCCGTGTTGGAGGAGTTCGGGCAACCGCTCGTGGTGCAAGAGGTCGAGTTGGCCGAGCCGAAGGCGGGTGAGGCGCTCGTTCGGCTGGCGGCGTGTGGTGTCTGTCACACCGACCTGTATTCGGCCTCGGGGGCGGATCCGACCGGCTACGCCCCTTGCGTGCTGGGTCACGAGGGTGCGGGCGTCGTCGAGCGGGTGGGGAACGGCGGGCCGGGCCTGGTCGCTCCCGGCGATCACGTCGTGACGTTGTTCGCGCCCGAGTGCGGCGAGTGCGTCCACTGCTCGAGTCCGCGCACGAACCGGTGCGTCGCGATTCGCGATCAGCAGGGGCTCGGGCTCCTTCCCGACGGGACAACGCGCCTCCACCGGAACGGGGAACCGCTTCGCCACTTCATGGGCACGTCCACGTTCGCGGAATACGCCGTCATCCCCGAGATCGCGCTCGCAAAGGTGAACCGGGACGCGCCGCTCGCCGGCTGTGCGCCGTTCGCATGTGGCCTGTCGACCGGGATCGGAGCGGCGCTCTACACTGCCCGCGTCGAGCCGGGCTCGACCTGCGCCGTCTTCGGCTGTGGCCTGGTCGGCCTCGGTTGTGTGATCGGCTGCCGTCTCGGCGGCGCCGACCGGATCATCGCTGTCGACCTCTCCGAGCAGCGACTGGCCGAGGCACGGCGCCACGGCGCTACGGACACTCGTCTGGCTGCGAGCGACAACGTCGATTGGATCCGCACCGAGACGGGTGGCTTCGGCGCCGACTACACCTTCGAGGCGACAGGAAACGTCGGCGTGATGCGCCAGGCGGCCGAGGCGGCGCGAGAGGCGTGGGGCCTCGCCACGATGTGCGGTGTCGCCGGAAAGGGCGAGATGCTCGACATCCTGCCCCGGCTGCTGATTACCGGCAGGCGCGTTGCCGGCACGTCCTTTGGCGGTGTAAAGGGTCGCTCACAGGTACCCGGGCTCGTCGAGCGCTGGCTGGCCGGGGAGATCGACGTGGACTCGCTCGTCACCAGCCGGGTTGCGCTCGATGACGTGAACGCCGCGTTCGAGGCGATGGAGCGCCAGGAGGGGATCCGCACGGTCATCGAGTTCCAGTGACCCCGTTTCGACGCTGAGCCACCGAGTCGGCTAGACGACTTGCTTCACCCAGAGCGGCACCGTCGAATGCAAGCGCCGCAGGACCGCCACCGTCGCCGTTTGCCAATGCTCGAGCTTCGAGCCGATCGCATCGGCGACCGTCTCCATCCGGGCGGTTGCCTTCTCGAAATCCGCGCCTCGCAACCCGGCGGCGAAGATCCGCTCACCCGACGCGTATTGAAGGAACGCCGACCGAAACGACCGGTGCGCCGCGGACAGCGCGGCCGGCGGGTTCACCTTCGACATCCTCCCCGCCAGCGCTGTGAGCACCGCCGCGGACCGGTCGAGCTTCGCCGCCAACGCCTTGGCCGATCCAGTCTTGGTGAAGTCGACGTTGTCGGCCGCCGCCGAAATCCGAGTCGTCTCGCCATGGAACGACGAGTAGATCGGATGGACGGCGCGCAGGTACGTCTGCATCTCGGAGGCCGTGGGCGTACCCGCCGAGGCGGCAGGTGCGATCGTGAGCACGAGCAGGACCGCAACGAAGGCGAGAAATCGCCCAGACCTCATGGGCGGACCTTACTGCCTCGCCGTCAGAGGCGACACTCCGGCGCGGACGGGGTCTTGACGTCCTAGTTGGTCGATGAGACCCTCTTTGCGCGTGGGAAGAGTGTTCTCGTTCAGCCTGTCGTGTTCCGCCATGGTCGCTTGAGGAGGATGATGAAGAGGTTCGCGAGTGCAGGATGTGCGGCGGTCGCGATGGCCGCAGCCGCAGTCGCTCTGGCAGGGGTTTCGACGGCCGCCTCCGGGCCGCCGACGATCAGGGTGCAGGGCCGCCAGCTCGTGGACGGGAGCGGACGCGCCGTGCAGCTCCGCGGCGTCAACCGCGCTGTGTTCGAGAGCCGCTGCACCTATGACGACACTGGTTTCAACGACGGGCCGGTGGACCAGGCGTCGGTGACGGCGATGAAGAGCTGGAAGATGAACGCGGTCCGGGTGACGCTCAACGATCAGTGCTGGCTCGGCGTCAACGGCTTGCCGGCCGGCGGCAACGCGGCCGGCTACCGCAGCGCCGTCCTCACCTACATCCAGCTCCTGCGAAAGAACGGCCTCTACGTGATGCCCGTGGTCGAAGTGTTCGGCCCCGACGCGCAGAAGTCGACGCAGATCGACTACATGCCGGCCAAGAGCCACATGCCGGCCTTCTGGCGCAGCCTCGCTTCGGCGCTCAAGGGAGACAGGGGGATCGTCTTCGATCCGGTGACCGAGGTGGCTATGGCCGACTGGAACGACCCTCACCCCGATCCCTCGGGACAGTGGAACTGCTGGCTGCGCGGCTGCACTATCGACTCCATCTACGACGGCGCGCCTCGCTTCGCTGCCGCAGGGCTCCAGTCGCTCGTGAGCACGATCCGCTCGACCGGCGCCAAGCAACCGATCGTCCTCGGTGGCATCGACTACAACGCCGATCTGAGCCAGCTCCTCCAGTACCTGCCGAGCGATCCGGCTCGCCAACTCGTGGCGTCCGGGCACATCTACGACTTCGTGCAGGGGAAGGACGTCGACGCGTTCTTCCACGACCAGCTCGAGCCGATCGCGAAGCGGATGCCGGTGATCCTCGGTGAGCTCGGCGAGCGAAGGTGCGACTCGGGCTCGGCCGCGTACACGCGGCACGTCCTGGCGCTCATCGACGCCGAGAAGCGCAAGGGGAACGTGATGGGCGTTCTGGAGTGGGCGTGGAACGCGGTGCAGGGACCCGACGGCTGGCACTGCCCCACGGGCCAGTACGGGGAAGGCGGTCCGCTCTTGATCCGCAGCTACGACGGCACGCCGACCGTCATGGGCCGGGCGTTCCGCAACTGGACTCTGTCCAGGGCGGCACGCTAACCGTCCCCGTACCGGCGCCCGCGATGGGAGCGCTACCAGCGGCCGCGATGCACGACCTCGTCGAACGGTCGCCGGTTGAGCCGTTTGAGCGGCCGGAGTGGCCCATCCGCCGGGTAGCCGAGCGAGAGGAGGTATGCGAGGAAGTGGTCCTCCGGGAAGCCGAGGATCTTCCGACCGAGCTCCTGATCCTGCACGGACGAGTGGCACGTGCCGATCCCGAGGTCGGCCGCGGCGAGCATCATCAGCATCGTCGCGTGCCCGAGGTCGTACTGCAGGAGCCCGGCCCAGCGATCGTCCTGAGGATTCGGTGCAACGATTGCGATCGCAGCCGCGGCGCCGCCGACGTGCCACGCGCCCTGCCAGACCCCGGTGAGTTCGCGGAGCTGATCGCGGTCGGTCACCAGTACGAAGTCCCACGGCTGCCAGTTCTTCGCCGACGGCGCGAGCCGGCCCGCCTCGAGGATCTTCGCCAGGTCATCCTCGCTCACCGGCGCCGGTGAGAACTCCCGCACGTTACGGCGCGACCTCAGCGCGTCCCAGGTCTCCACACCGTCACCTTACGACGAACGCGCGCGCCGTGCCCGGCCAACGGGTAACCACCATTTTCGCAGCAGGGGTCAGAGTGCTTGCAGGAAGCGCTGCAGTGCACGGGTGCACTCGGCCGGCTCCTCGGCGTAGATCTCGTGGCTTGGCGCGTCGATCGCGGCGAAGCGAGCGCCGGGCAGGGCGTCGCGTATCTGAACCTGTTCGGAAAGCGAGGTGGCGGCGCTGTGGGTGGGTGCGAGGATCAGGGTCGGCACCGAGACTTGCGGCAGGAGCGGGGTGATGTCGAGTTCCGAAACGACCTTGCTGTATCCCACGAGCACGTGCGCGGGCGTTCGTCCCATCTCGCGAATCGCCCAGTCGCGGTATGCCGCCTCACCTCGAGGAACGGTGCCCGCCTGTTCGGCGAGCTTCCTCGCCCATCCCTCCGAACCGAGCGTTCGGATCGCCGTCTGCCAGTCGGCATGGCCGAACGCGAAGAACTGCTGCGCGGCCGGCGCGATCGTCTGCGGCGTCGCGCACAACGTCAACGACTTGATACGCGTCGGCGCGCGCACTGCGAAGGCGACTGCGAGCATCCCGCCGGTCGACTCGCCGAGCAGGTGCACCTGCTCGAGCTCGAGCGTGTCGAGGAAGTCTTCGAGGTCGAGCATCAGGTCCTCGAGTGACCACCGGTAGTCCGGACCCGGGTCCTCTGACTGTCCATGACCGCGCAGGTCGCGCCGAATCAGCCGGTAGTCGGCGGCGAGCAGCGGCACCCAGTGGCGCCAGAATGCCCCGCTTCGACCGAGCCCGTGTTGGATCAAGACGGTCTCGCCTGGCCGCCACGCGGGCGTGAAGTCATCGATCTCGTAGTAGGTCGCGTAACCGCGAGCCTCGACGCGGGGCACCGCGACAGTGTGCACCACGTGATCTCTCCAGCCGTTTCGTTCCTCTTGTGTGTTCAGTTCATCGGACTGTGGTCGTAACGCGTCTCGCGCTCCTCCGGTTGGTCGAGAAGCTCGGCCAGGAGTTCCTGGATCCGCCGGTCGAGGTCCTCGCGGATGCGCCTTACCTCTGGTAGTGGTGCGCCGACAGGGTCGCCCACCCGCCAGTCCTTGCGCCGCACACCGGCTGGTATCTCGACCGCTCCGACGCTGCGTCCGAGCGTGACGATCACGTCAGCGGCGGCGAGAACCTCCTCGGTGAGAGGAACCGGGTAGGCGTTGGCGAGGTCTACGCCGAGCTCGCCCATCGCCTGGACGACGTTCGTGTCGAGCTCGATCCCGGGGTTGGTGCCGACCGGATGGGCAAACACCCTGCCGCCGGAGCGGAGAGACGCGAGCGCCGCCGCCATCTGACTGCGACCGCGCCCCCCGAGTCCAACGAAGAGGATCTCCGGCCGGTCGCGCGGGATCCTCCCGGCCGCGCGCGCAAGCGCTTTCAGTCGTTCGCGCGCCAGCCGGTGCGCGAGCGCGGGAACGGCGTCTTCGAGCGGCGAATCGGCGAGGCGGGACAATGAGTCTTCCATCACCCGCGCCACCGTCCCATGATCGTGGTGCTCGCGGAACTCCTCCAGAAGGCTTTCGAGAGCCTCTGCAATGTGGTGATCGGTCTGGAGCACGACGTGGCGCTCTCCGGCCATAGCGGCCGCAACCGTCAGCTCATACTCGAGCTCCTGGTCAGCGGGTGCTGTGGCGACCTCCCCGCCGACTCGTTCGAGCAAACGATCGGTGCATGAGTCACGGGGGTCTGGAGCCAGCATTCTCTCCCGACGTGATACCCGCTTGTCGCGGCCGCCGCGGTTGCAAGTCGGTGAAGATCGCGTAGCGGTCCGGCGACTCGAACCTGCGAACTGCCGAAGCGAAGGGGCCGCCGGTCAGGCGGCCCCTTCGAGCACGGGTGGCCTCGTGATCAGGAGGAGGGCGAGGCCCATCTCGATCGGGTCGTTCGATCGGCCCTCATTCTGCCTCGGCCCGCGGTTTCGGTGTGGTGTCGGCGTGGCTACAAGGGAGGTGCGTGATACGGCATTCGAACCGGCACACCGCCACGGATCCCGATTCCGGAGGGCCTTTTTCGAGACTTCCGACCCGTCCCGGCTACGCGGTCGCGACGATGCGCTGGTAGTCGTCACCGATCAGAGGGCTCGAGAGCACGAAGTCGGCGGTCGCGCGGTTGCAAGCGATCGGCACGTTGTAGACGACCGCGATCCGCAGCAGCGCTTTCACGTCGACATCGTGTGGGTGGGGCTCGAGCGGATCCCAGAAGAAGATCACGAGGTCGATTCTGCCCTCGGCGATCGCGGCACCGACCTGCTGGTCGCCGCCGAGCGGTCCGCTCAGGAACCGGTTCACCGGTAAGCCGAGGTCACGAGCTAGCAGCGCCCCCGTCGTACCGGTCGCATGCAGTTCATGCTCGGCGAGCGTCTCCTGGTTGAACCGAGCCCACTCGAGCAGATCGGCCTTACGGTTGTCGTGCGCGATCAGGACGATCTGCTTGCGGCGAGCCATCCAGCCCCTTGCGCTCTACGCTTCGATTCCTCGAACCGGCGGCTCGCTGACTGGCCGCGGCCCGCGCCAGCATGACGCGCGCGAAACGCTGGCTCCGCAACTCGATCGCCGCGCCGACCTTTTCGGCAAGCAGCGCCGCTCGAGCCTCCGCGCGTTCGATTGCCGCATCCTGATCGAGGTACACGCTCATCGGCGTAGCCCAACCCTCCATGGCGTACGGCTGCCGATGGGCGACGAGCTCGCATCAAACCGGTTGCAGGTTGGTGAATACGCCCAGCGGACAAGAGAGCAACCCAGCCGCGACTGGTGAACGTCAAGCGAACCGGATCAGCTCGGCGAGCGCGCCCGCCACGATGGCGAGCACGAAGCTGACGTAGCTGTAGCGGATGAAGCGATACTTCTTGTCGACGAGGTAACGGGCCTGGCCGTGGAGGTTATGGATCAGCAGCCGGTACACGTCAGCGTCGTCGTGGAGCGCCGAGCCCAACTCGTACTCGAACGACTCCTCGCTCATGTGCGCGAAATGGGCGAAGAACAGGAGATCCGGACTCTCGGGTTCCGGGGGGTACCTGCCCGGGATCGGGATGTTCGGTATGACGGCGGCGATCGAGAACAGCAGCGCCGCGAACACTCCGACACCGAGCACGACGAGTGTCCAGCGATGCGAGTTCGAGTCGACACGTGCGATGCCCACGCTCAGCACGAGCACCGACGCAGTGAGGATGATATTGGCCTTCATGTCGGCCTGGGCACTCAGCTGGACGAGCTGCTGATGGACGTTGCGAAGAAGGTAGTCAGAGCTGTGACGGCCGATGACACCTTCCAGAGCATCGGGGCGTGCACTTGCGTCGCCGCGCGCGGACTCCTCGACCGTCGCCACGGCGTCGAGCCTACTCCCGGCGAGGTGAACAGGCCGTGACCGGGTGGTGTCCATTCGGCGTCGACAGGAGGTGGCTCTGCGTCAACGAAAACGGGCTTCCCTTAGCCGCTGCGCCACGATCTCACCCGCAAACCCGTTTCGTCGCTCCGCGGAAGGAGATGCCCCCAGCATGAATCGAACATGCGCACGCGGTTTAGGAAGCTCCGAGACTGGGAACGGCAGAACGGCAAGCTCGTCGGCCTCAAGGCCTTCCAAGACGAGATCCTCCCATTGATCCAGGACGTGCCGCTCATCCGGCTTGTCAAAGCAACCGGGCTGTCACTCATGAGCGACATTGGCCAACGCTCAGACGGGCGACCGAAGAGTCCTAGCTCGCCAAGGGCTGTACATGGGTTCGAGTCCGATTAGTTCCATACCGCTGATTTACAGCCCGATGGTGTCGCAGAAACTGTCGCCGATGGCGACCCAGACGGCGTCTCGTGTGGCGGCGATTCCGCACGGTGTCTTCGTTCTGCCGCCCACCGGAATCGTGCGCACGAGCTTGTTGGTCACCGGGTCGAACTCCGAGACCGAGTCCCCGGCGAGCCAGACCGAGCCGGCGCCGACGGCCAGGAAGCTCGCTGGATCCACGTTCGAAACGGAGGTCCGCTTGACGATGCGATGCGTCTCGGGATCGACTTTGATGAGCTGTTGCTGGTTGCTCTGACCGCAGGTGAGAACCCAGACGCTTCCGGCTCCGGTAGCGACCAATGGCGCCCCGTAAGGCCCCGGATCGTACGGCGGGCCGCAGCTCTCACCTCGCACGAGACGGATCCACTCGGGTTTGATCGAACCCGCGCTGATGATCGCCAGCCAGCTGCCGCCGGCGTCGTACGCTCCAATCCAGGCTGACCCGTACCCGAAGGCGATCGACGTCGTGCTTCGGCGAAGCCGCATCGACGAAGCAACACGATCGCTCCGCATGTCGATCAGTGAGAGCCGGTCGTCCTCGCGGTGAGGCAGACCGGGTGCGGGGTACGTCAAGGGACCGACGATCGCCCATACATAACCGGCTCCGAGCGCTTCGTGGCCGACGCCCGGACCGGGGACACGGATCGTCGCCGTCTTCGACGGGTACAGCGGCCCTGCCGACGTCCCGCCAACGCCGGCTGCGAGCCGCGTCACGATCGGCGTCTTGCTCGAGACCCAGACGTTCCCGGCCATGTCGGCGACGACGTCGTAGGGCTGATGCGGGAAACCGCCTCGCGTCTGCACTCGATGCGTGCGGAGGTCGTAGCGGGAGACGGTGCGATCGCCGTGGTTCACGGTCCAGATCGCGGTCGGTGTAAATGCGATCGGTCCAGGCTCCACCCCGACCGGCGTGACGGCCACCACCTTGCCGGTGGTGGGGTCGAGCTGAACGAGGCTGTTGGGCTGAACGGGTGGCGGCAGCGCCCGATGTCCGCTCGGTCGGGCTGCGAATGCCGTCAGTCCGCCGGCAAGCGCGAGCGCCAGTAGCGTGGCCAGGACAATGTGCCGGCGTCTCGGGTGGAATCGCGCCGCTTGTCCGGGCGTAGTCGGCGGCTCAGTCCTGGCAAGCGGCTGAGAAGACTCGACAACCGGTAGTGGCTGAGCGGCCGGCCCGTTGCGGGCGCCGACGCCGGTTGGTATCTCGAGTGCGGGGTCGTGGGCGAGGATGCCTCGCTGGAGTCGTTGCAGGGCTTCGCTGGGTTCGATCCCGAGTTCGTCGACGAGTGTTTGGCGTGCGTGCTGGTAGGCGTCGAGGGCTTCGGCCTGCCGGTCGGCGCGATAGAGGGCGAGCATCTGCTGGGCGCGGAGGCGTTCTCGGAGCGGGTACTCGCTGACGAGCCGGTTGAGCTCGCCGATCAGTTGCTCGTGACGGCCGAGTGCGAGGTCGCAGTCGATCCGGTCCATGAGCGCGGTCAGGCGTAGCTCTTCCAGCTGCTCGATCTCGTGGCGGCCGACCGACTCCAGCTCCAGCCCAGCGAGCGTACGCCCGCGCCACAGCGCCAGCGCCTGCCGAAACAGCTCGGCCGCAGCGTCGAGCTCCCCACCGGAAGCGCTCTCGCGTGCACCTGTGAGCAGCTGCTGCACGTGCGTGGAGTCGAGCCGACCGGCGTCGATGGAGAGCCTGTAGCCCCCCGCCACCGTCTCGATCGGGTCGGCACCGTCCTGGGTGAGCGTCCTGCGCAGCTTGGACACGTAGACGTTGACGGCCTTCTTCGCCGTCGGTGGCGGCGACTCGCCCCACAGCTCGTCGATCAGCCGGTCACGCGAGACGACCTCGTTGGCATGAAGGAGCAGAACGGCGAGAACGAGACGCTCCTTGACCGTCCCGAGCGCAACCAGCCCGCGCTCATCAGCCACCTCGAGCGGACCGAGCATCCGGTACTCCACCCCGTGCGTTTTACCGCATGAACAGCGGAAAAGAAAGCTCCCGAACGCACTCGAGCGGGTCGGTCCTTATCGGGTCCTGGTCGAAGTCTTACCGGCTGCCCGCACGCTCGCGGCCATGCACGGCCGACCCGAGACGCAGCCCCTCGAGGACGTCACCTTCCGCGGCGAGGTGTGGACGGACGCGCGCGGCCAGGCGACCGTCAGCCTGCCGCAGGATGCATACCCGCCCCGGGCGGAACTCGCGTACGCGCTGCACGCGATCGACGGCGAGAGCGGGGTGCGAGTCGTCGCCGGGCTGAGTGAGGGCCGTTTCACGATCGCCACCGACGAGCCGCACGTGAAGGTCGCCTGGCGGATCAGCCAGCGAAAGGAGGAGTCGAAATGAGCAGAACAGTCGCACTGATGCTCGCCGTCGCCGTCGTCGCAGCGGGCGTGCTCGCCGCCGGTTCGAGCGGCGCCGCGAACGCTCAGCGGACGATCGGCCTCGTGCTCCCGGACCCCAATACGGGTGCGCCGCTCTCGCGCATGGTCGAGCCCGGCGGCCAGTCTGCAGCGGCGGCGCTCGGGGATCACCTCGTCGTCATCCCGGCCGACGGCCCAGAGGCAATCACCAGCGCGGTCAAGTCGCTGATCGCACAGCACGCGGCCGCGATCGTCGTCAACACCGACCAGGGGCGGGGCACCGTAAACGCTGTCCTCCCGGTCCTCGCGCAAGCACGGGCGGCCGGGATTCCGACGCTGTCGTACGAGCAGCAGTGGCCCGGCAGCGTCTGGGTCACTCAGTCGACCCCGGACCAGTACGCGCAGGCGCTCGCCGACGCGCTCGCCTCGCAGATGAAAGGCAGAGGCCAGTACGCGATCGTCCCGTGCAGGCCGGGGGAGTCGATCGTCCAGACGTGGACGAAGGCGATCGAGGCGTACGTCCCCCAGCGCTACCCCCGGATGAAACGAGTCGCGGTCGTCTACGGCGACACGGGCAACGGCGACGCCGACACGAACCTGGTTGGGAAGCTGATCAAGCGCCACCCGCAGCTGCGCGGGCTGATCAACGTCTGCCCAGGCGAGGCCGTCATCCTGCCGCAACAGGTGATCCAGGCGCACAAGGTCGGCAAGGTCTTCTCCGCCGGCAACGGCGGCCCTCTGTCCACCGGTCGACATGGGTTACTTCGGGCGGTACGTACGGCTTGGGGCCGAGGAGATCGTCTGCGCCGGCGATCCGGTCAAGCTCGGCTACCTCGTCGTGTGGGCGGCCGACTACCTCGCGAGCGGGCACACGTTCGCGTCCGGACAGTACAACGTCGGCGGACCCGTCGGCACCGTCACTTACGACGCAAAGAGCCAGGATCTGCCACTCGGGCAACCGCTCACGATCACCAAGGCCAACCTCGGCAAGTACGCGGGCAAGTGAGTGCTTCCGATGTCCTCGCAGCTGACGATCGAGAGGGAGAGAGAGGCTGTCCTTTCCTCTCCCTCGCCGGTCCTTCGCGACGCGGAGAAGCTGGCCTCTGCCTCGAACCAGCGGCGCTTCATCGTCGGCTTTCTCGCCTCGTGCTTCGCAGTGCTGGCAAGCGTGCTCGCGTTCAACATCGTGATCGATCCGTTCGCGATCGCCGGGACAGGCATCGTGCCGACGGCCGTCGAGTCGGACCGGTCGATCAAGCTCGACCTGCTCCAGCACCTGAAGCAGGGACCGGAGACGCTGATCCTCGGCAGCTCCCGCTCGCGGCAGGCCGAGCCCGCGCAGCTGCGGAGGCTCACCGGCCACACGGGCTTCAACGCCGGCGTCACCGGCGGCACCTCCGCGGACGAGTACGTCTTCGTCCGCTTCGCCGCCGACCTGTTTCGGCACCAGAAGCACCGCTACATCTGGTTCACCGACGTCGGCCTGGCCGGCGGCGGTGTGCTGCCGCAGCTCTCCAACGACCCGCGCGCTCGCAGGTATCTGGCCGGCGGTTCCGGCTTCGGGCTCGGCGACGTCGGCACCTACCTGAGCACGGACGCCACCAAGGCGTCCTTCCGCGTGTTCCGCAAGTGCGAGCTCGCGAGCTGCCGGTCACACATCCGCTACAACCCGGACGGGTCGCTGACCAACCAGTCGCTCCACTATCTGCCCGAGCACGCGAAATCGCTGCGCGCTTCGGTTGCGCAGGAGATCGCCGGCGTGCGTCCACACCACAAGACGTTGGCACAGGCGCGCGCCGACCTGGCCGCGCCCGGGCGGTTCTTCTATTTCGAGCGGGCGCTCGCGTTCATGAACGAGCGCGGCGAGGTGCCGGTGATCGTACTCAACCCCGTCTATCCGACCATCCTCACCGAGCTGAACAAATACGGGTACGCGGGTCGGCGGGCGACGCTGGAGAAGGTCGCCGAGCTGCACAAACGCTTCCGGTTCGTGTTCGTCGACTGCCAGGACATCCGCACCTGGGGCGGTAACGACTACGACTGGACGAACGCGACGCACGTGAACCGGTCGAACATGCGCCGCATGCTCCGCTATATCGTCGCCCACTCGGACGGCGCCCTGCGGTAGGTCGCGCGTGCTGTTCAACAGCTACAGCTTCCTGTTCGGCTTCCTCCCCTGCGTGCTCGCCGGCTGGTGGGGCCTGAGCCGCTGGAAGCCGCTCCGGCTCGCGTTCCTGACCGGCGCCTCGTGGTTCTTCTACGCCTGGTGGGACTGGCGCTACCTCCCTGTGCTGATCCTGGCCACCTCCGTCGACTACGTCGCCGGCCTCTGGATCTCGCGCACGGAGGACGAGCGCCGGCGGCGGCTCCTGCTCACCGTCTCCCTGACGACGAACGTCGGGATCCTCGCCTACTTCAAGTACGCCGGCTTCTTCGTCGACACCCTGAACGGGATCGGCAGCGGCCTGGGCCTGCCGCCCGACATCGCGACGCTGCACATCGTCCTGCCGATCGGGATCAGCTTCTACACGTTCAACTCGATGTCGTACACGATCGACATCTTCCGCCGGCGGATCGAGCCGACCCGCAGCGTGCTCGAGTACTCGACCTTCGTTGCGCTCTTCCCGCATCTGATCGCAGGACCGATCGTCCGCTTCACCGACCTCGCCGGCCAGCTGCGGCGGCTGACCCCGCGGCTGACCTCACGCCACGCGGCGCTCGGCGTCTTCTTCCTCTCCTGCGGCCTGGTCAAGAAGCTGCTGATCGCCGACCAGCTGCATTCCTACGTCAGCCGCCTGTACTCCGATCATGCCCAGCTCGGCTTCCTCACCGGCTGGGCGGCCGCGATTGGCTACTCGCTGCAGCTCTATTTCGACTTCTCCGGCTACTCCGACATGGCCGTCGGGCTTGCGTGGCTGCTCGGCTTCCGCTTCCCGCAGAACTTCAACTCGCCCTTCAAGGCAGAGAACATCTCCGACTTCTGGCGCCGCTGGCACATGAGCCTTTCCAGCTGGTTCCGCGACTACCTGTTCATCCCGCTCGGCGGGTCGCGGCACGGCGCGCTGAAGACCGTGCGCAACCTGGTGATCACGATGTTCCTTGCCGGCCTTTGGCACGGAGCCGCCTGGACGTTCGTGATCTGGGGGCTATCGCACGGCGTCTTCCTCGCCGCCCACGCCGTCCTGCGTAAAGCCGGGCTGACACCGCCGTGGATCTGGCTCAACCGCACGCTCACGTTCCTCCTCGTCTGCGCCCTGTTCGTCATCTTCCGCTCGCCCAGCCTCGGCGTGGCCGGCGACGTCCTTTCGTCGATGGCCGGTCTGAACGGGCTCGACTCTTCGACAGAGCTGAGTGTGCTACTCCCGCTGCGCTTCGTGCTCTTCCTCGCCGCGTTGCTCGTCTTCGTGAACATCGCCCCGAACACCTGGCAGATCCGCATCAAACCCCGCGTCTGGTACGGCATAGCAACCGGATTCGGAGCCGCGGCCGCGGTGATGACGATTTCCCAGCCACACCCGTTCATCTACTTCCAGTTCTGAGGTGAGATCCATGAATCGTGCGCGATCTGTCGCAGCTACCTTGGTCGTTGCAGTCGGACTGCTCGGCGCTGCTGCAGGCGCGGAGTGCTCCACCCGCGCCAACCGATCGCTCGGTCAAGCTCGACCTGATCGCGAAGCTCGAGCACGGGCCGGAGATCCTGATCCTCGGCGACTCGCGCGGCCGACAGGCCGAGCCGTCTCTCCTCCAACGGCTGACCGGGCACACCGGCTTCAACGCGGCCGTCACCGGCGGCTCTGCCCCCGACGCCTGGGTGTTCACCCGCTACACGGCCGACCGGTTCCCCGGCCAGAAGCGCCGCTACCTCTGGTTCGTCAGCGCCGGGCTGACGACAAACATCGTCACCCCGTGGCTGACAGCCGACCCGCGCGGCCGCCGCTACCTGCAGGAAGTCACCCCCTTCCTGAGCACCCAGACGGTCACCGTCGCATGGAACACCGACACCCACTATCGCCCGGACGGATCCCTCCCTGGCGAACAGTCCCCGCCCTCCCCCGCGCAGGCGAAGCAGGTCAAGGCGGATGCAGCCCAGATAGCCGCGCAGCTGCGCCGACACCCGCCGCCCGCGGCGCCGCCCTTCGACCCCACGCGCGTCCAACTGTTCGAGCACCTGCTCGCGTACATGAACGGGCGCGGCGAGCGTCCCGTGATCGTCTTCAACCCCGTCTACCCGACCGTCCTGGCCGAGCTCGAGAAGTACGGCTCGCCGCTCTCGACCATCTCGCTCGACTACCTCCACAGCCTCCAGGCCCGGTACGACTTCGTCGTCGTCAACTGCCGGGACATCCACGCATGGGGCGGCACCGACTACGACTGGACAAATGCCAACCCACGTCGACCGCGCCAACATGCGCCGCATGCTCCGATACATCGTCACCCACTCGGACGGCGCCCTGAAATAGCGCCACCTCCACTAGAGATGCGGCAGGTCGGCTGTGAGCTTTCAAGTCCTTCCTTCATGACCCCGCGAACGGTGTTTTCGCCGGCCCACAGGTTGCGCGGCGGTTGCACTACCTCCATGGCCCGTCTCGGAGACGGCCTCGCGTCCACTTGTTGGACTTGCAATCGAACAAAGCAGGTGCGGTTCCCGTGGCGGTTCGCCCGCTCCTCGGGTATTCGCGGGCTTCGCTCGCGTTTA